>NZ_JBEZGB010000013.1:64141-403460 GCF_040649755.1 Nonomuraea sp. NPDC048882 | reverse complement strand
GGCGCGACAGCCGGGCCAGCGCGCTGACCACCGCCTGTATTCGACCCTCAGCCGAACCGTTCAGCTGGCCACACCTTGATCACGAAAGATCGAGGTTAGCTGTCCCCGATGCATCACCTGTTGATCTCTCGGTCGTGCTGCTGGTCATGAGATTGCTGTAGGTGCTAAAGGCGGAGTCGTACGGGGTGACCTTCGTGATGCCGGGGAACGGCAATAGGGATTGGCTTCTGACGGCCTCAAAGCATGCAATCTTGCCCTTGAGTGATCCTCTTCCGTGAAAGGCGCAATTCTCGCGAACCTGCACGCTGGGTCGTAGACTGGCTGCCGAGTGCTCTTGCTTCGCGATCTGTCTAACTGGCCATTTTGATAGGCAGACACTAAAGATCGGCGGGTAAGACGTCCGGCTACCTTGCGGCCGTGGCGACCGAACATAATCCCCCGAGTGAGTAGCGAGCACCGCTTCTCGCATTCCGGAGGGTGACGTTCCCTATTCTGTGAGTATCAGCATGCCTTAGGCCCAGTCGAACTCACCCCTGCGCACACCAGCCACAAAAGCCGTCCAGTCCGAGCGGCTGAACTCAAGAACCGCTCCGTCAGGCGAGTTGGAGTCGCGGACGTAAGCTGAATCTAGGCCGAACGCTACCTCCACGCACTCACCTGTCGTACTCGCAGAGCTCTTTCGCCAGATCAGCTCAGGCGGGTCGCCGGGCCCCTGAGTCATCAAGCCTGTCCTCCCCATGTCGGTAAGAGAATAGCCTGGCGGATCAAGATCGTACAGACCGCACGCGGATGACGCTTCGCGAATGGAGGGGTACGTTGCCGACTAGCCGGCAGCCTTCACTCCATACTCGCAGCTGTCTCGAGGATGAGCGCCAGCGACTCGGTCGGATCCAATGCTTCATCGAGAATGGCTTCGAAGTCTGCACGAACATGCCTGATGCGAGGGTCCTCGCCGACTAGTGTCTCGTGAAGATCCCCGTTTTCGCGATGGAGAAGCTCTCCCAGGCCATTATCGAACTCAAGTAGAGTAAAAGCGCCACGCACCATGCCGACATGGGAGCCTGACTCGAATGGCACGATTCTGATACTGATGTGCTCGTTACCCTCAGCCACTTCTACCATGTGCCGGAGCTGAGTCGGCATTATAGTGCGATCACGCCGCACTCCTACTCGCCGGCGAATAACTGCTTCATCGAGTACAAACAACTCACATGGCGGTACTGGACGGTGCCTCAGGGTCTCCTGGCGTAGCTTGCGAAGTTGTACGAGTTGCTTCAGTATGGCCATATCTGTGGCAGCGTCTACCAGGGTCTCGGCGTAGGCCTCCGTCTGCAGCAGCCCAGGTATGGCCAAGGGCTGAAACTGCCTGATAGCGGAAGCGCCCGCCTCGAACCCGATATACGTCAGATAGGCATCCGAAACGTCATTCTTGAAACTGCTCCACCACGCTTTTGAGCGCGCCTCCCTGTTCAAGTGGCGAAGCTCTTCCATGACGGCAGGATCTGAAACTCCGTAGAGATGCCCCAGCGCGTCAAGGTCGACGCGAGATACTCCTGTCCGCCCTCCTTCTATGCGGATCAGCTTCGAGGTATGCCACTCCAAATCCCTGGCGACCTCTTCCTGCGTTAATCTCGCGAGCCTTCGGAGCTCTATGAGCCTCCTGCGGAGAAGCGCCCCCTGGACAACAGGACCATGCTGATTCACAGCACTACACCTCACTTTCCGTAACCCGGTCCGCACCTCAAGCGCCATCCTTGCGGTGCTATGCGGGGCGCCTCACGCTACCTCATTCGGGCAGGGCCGCCGCCGTCAGCCAGCGGGCCCTGTGGTGTGGGTGACCTGCGGAAGCAGGCAGATGCGGTACGCGAGGCCACTCGATCGCAGGATCGGACAGCGCTTCTTTACCTTCTGCTAGGATATGCGATGCAAGATAGCAGATTGCTACCTTGCATGTGGAGATGAGCTGACGGAGCGTGATGCACGGCTGAGTGCCTGATGTGGGTGTTTGGGAGACGGTTGAGTGCGTCTCACGGGCGAGCACCAGAGGCTAGAGGAGGTCGCCGCAACTGAAGATGCGCTGCGTTACACCCTCTGGGTAGCTACGACGAAGGTTGTGCCGGTTCGGGAGGGAATGTGTCCAGAGTCCTGTGGAGCAAAATGGCGGAGGCTGATCTCATAGAAATCGGAGAAGCTCCCGTCATCAGCAGGATCCTGAAGGCAGCGGAAGGCGCCCTCGTTTTCCCTCCACGTAGAGATTCTCCTGACGAAGGGTACGTCAGGGGCCGCGAGGGAAGCCTTGCCTGGCGCCGCGCCATTCCTCTCACCGGAGCAGCAGATGATTGTGACGAGGCGGCGGCTAACCGCTATTTTGTCTATCGGGCACCCAGTGACCGTGAGTATCGCGAAGCGGATAGGCATGTCATCGCCTTGGTGGAGCGCGTGCTGCCTCTTTCCGAATTGGCTTCAGTCAGGGATTAGTCACGGCCAGTCTATGCCCAGTCGGCGTGCCAGATCTTCGGTCAGTCGCGCTTTGGTCTCCACTTTGCCTTCAGGGGAATGGCCGCCACGCGGAGTCTCGATACCCTCTCGCTCCAAAAGGCGCGCGATAAGTTCACCTTCAAGGCCTCGATTGAGCAGTGGAGATATAAGGGCAACAAAACGTCCATGACGGGTAATGATCGCAGGCTTGCCTGAGTCATTGATCTCTTGGATCACTTCAGCAGTCCTCTGGTTGAGATCTCGCATCTTGTAAATACGGACATCCCCTGGACCTGCTGGTGGCTTCTCAACGCTCATGGGCCATCCTTGCAAATCTGCGTACTACCTTTGTACTACATCTACCCCTTGGTATGCGACCCGACCCATCAATGCGGACAAGGAACTGGTCATGAGCAGCCTCGAGTCGGAACCCCTATCAGCGACAGCGAATGACGTGTCACACGCCTCTGACCTGCGGTCGGCTACGAAGTGGTTGGCGGGGGCAAGTGGCACGGTCGTAGCCGTCATACTCGGCAGCAGCATCCAATTACGCAACCTCACAGTCGTCACTGATGCCGGAGTCTGGGCTGTTGGGCTGACCGTGCTGGGGGTTTTGGTCGCCCTGGGTAGTGTTGGCTGGACTCTTTACAATGCAGCCGCCGTACTGGCAACTCCCCGCCGAAGCATCGATGAGCTTGCTGGGCTGGACCGCGCTGACAGCGGCAACTTCCCTTACCGCCGTCTTGAACCGCCAACGTCGCCGCTCATCACCTACATCGCGGTTGAACGCCGCATCGACTTGCTGGGGGTGTCAAGGGACGCCATCTGGCAACTGATCTCGGATCGCGCCTCGGCGCAGAAGGTTCTAGCCAAGCCGGGCACCCCTGACGATAAGGTGCGAATCGGGACGTACGAGTACAACATTAACGACTCTTCTGATCGGGACGCGTTAAGAAACCTCGTGCTCGACCTCGAAGTTCGCATCCAGCGCGTCATGGATGCTGCCGCTTCCTTCGAGACGCGACGGAGATATGAGCGTCTCGTTAGAGCTATGAGATGGTCTGGCGTCCCCTTCGTTTTCAGTGTATTGCTCCTCTTGGGGCTGCCGTCGCTGCAGCCCGCTCGTATAGCCGTAAAGAATCCAACAAGTGTTCGAGTGATCACTCCGCCCGCGAAGAACGATCCGTGCGCGGGGAGGCTATTGGATGGGGTCGCCGTTGGTGGGACATTGGATGCTCCGGTGGTAGTGCTGCCATCACAAGCCGGATGTCCAGCCAAGAAGCTCACCGACACTGAGGGACTTGTTGTCGTGCCGCAGGTCTCCAAATAGCAATACATGAGTACGGGTGGTGTGAGTTGTCGGCGATGCTCATACGGGTAGTCGGGCAGGGTTGGTCCACAGGTTGAATTCGTAGGGTCGGTCATGGGTTTGTCGGGCTATCGAGGGTGAGCCCGGTCTGGGTGAGACAGCCGGTGAGCAGGTGGGGCCGGTACTGGATCTTCTTCAGCTTGCGTTTGACGATGCGGACGAGCCCGGGCAGGTCGGTGACGGCGAAGTTGGCCAGGGCCCGGCGGAGCAGCGACCAGATGCCCTCGGCGGGATTGAGTTCAGGAGCGTAGGCGGGGAGCTGGACGATGCGTAACCAGTCGGCGTTCGCGGTGGCGAAGTCGGCGAGTTGGCCGGCCAGGTGCACATTCATTGTCCCAGCACCACACCAATGGCGCGCCCAGGTGCTGGTGGGTGGCCACGATCAGGTCCCGGTAGTCGATCCAGGAGAAGGTCTTGGGCTCGCTCTTGCGGGCGTGGTAGACGCGCAACTTGTAGAACAGGTGCGGCCGCTCGCCATCGCGGTAGCAGACGACGCCGGCCAGGTTGACCCGGCCCGAGCCTCTGCCGCGGATCGTCACTACCGGCCGGGCGCCGACCGGTGCCCAGGTGCGTCCTTTCGGCGGCCTCAGCCCTTGCCCGGCTTCGTCTTCGAAGCAGAGGTAGGTGCCCAGGTCCGCCGCGGTTGTTTTACCGCGGGCCACACCTCGGCCTTCCACAGCGCGATCGCCTCCTCGTCCCGCTCCAGGGCGCGCCGGGCCGGGACCTGCACCGACCAGCCGTGGCGATGGAGCAGCTTGCCCACGCCCTCGATGGTGTAGCCGATGTGGAACAGCCGCCCGATCAGCGTCTTTACCCGACCCAGCGTCCAGCACTGGTCTTCGGTGTAGCCCCAGGCCAGCGGCCCGCGCCGTAACTCGGCATCCAGTCGCGCCACTGCCGGGCCGACAGCTTCTCCCTCGACACCGGCCCTTTGGACCGCAGCGCTGATGTGCCACCCTCTCGCTATGCCTAACGCCAGCGGGTCACCGACCGCTCGTGTACCCGTAACCGCGCGGCGACCGTCCTGGTCGACTCGCCGGCCTCGAACCACTCGGCCGCCTGCAGCCGTACACGCTCCCGCCGTTCCTGTTCCGCGGGCGTGTACCCACCCCTTTGTCCGTACCGCATGTTCCGGTCGTACCGCGCGGATCGCGATCCGTTAGGAGGCTAGGACTCTACGCATTCAAACTGTGTAGAGGGTGTCTGAAAAGGGTCGGGCGAGTCATGCTGACAGGTGTCGGGGGGCGTGAGCCTGGAGGCGTGCGATGGTTCCTCGGCGTCCATACCCGACCGATTTGTCCGATGCTGAGTGGGAGCTGCTCGATCCGCTGATTCCCGATCCCAAGCCGGGCGGCCGGCCTGCCGTGCATGAGCGTCGGGAGATCGTGAATGCGCTGGCGTACTGGGTGCGGGCAGGGTGCGCCTGGCGGCTGTTGCCGCACGATCTGCCGCCGTGGCAGACGGTCTACCACTACTGGCGCATCTGGCGGATCGAGGGTCGATGGGAACAGATCCTGGCGCGATTACGCGAGCGGGACCGTGCCGGCGGCGGTCGTGACCCCACGCCCAGCGCGGGCATCATCGACAGTCAGAGTGTGCGGGCCACCGACCGCGGCGGCTTGCACGGCTATGACGGAGGTAAGAAGGTTCCGGGAGTGAAGCGGCACCTGCTGGTCGACACGCTCGGCACTGTGGTCACCGCCTGCGTCAGCCCGGCCAGCGTCAACGATCGCGACGGCGCCGTCGTGCTGCTGTCCCGTGCTCGCGGACTCTTGTGGCGGCTGAAGCATGTCTGGGTTGATCAGGGCTATCGCGGACACGATTTCATCGGTTGGCTCCTGGAGGAGTTCGGCGTCACCCTGCAGATCGTCGTGCGCCGTGATGGCGGATTCCGCTCCACCTGGGTCAAGGAAGGAACTCCGCCGCAGCAGATCCCGCGGTTCTCGCTCGTGCCCAGGCGTTGGGTGGTCGAGCGCACTTTCGCCTGGCTGGGTAAATATCGCCGCCTGGCCAAAGACTACGAGTACCTGACCACGACCCTCCGAGAACGTCATCTATCTCGCAATGAGCATGATCCTGCTACACCGCCACAGCGGGCGCTCGCTCTGACCCTTTTCAGACACCCTCTAGCGGGCCAGCCACCGTGTACGCCTACTACGCGGTCTGGCGCGACGAAGGGATACTCGCCCAACTCAACTACGACCTGACCGGACCGGCCCGCGTCAAGGCCGGCCGCGAGCCCGAGCCGACCGCCTCCGTGATCGACACCCAGAGCGTCAAGACCTCCACCAACGTACCCCTGACCAGCCAGGGAACGGATGCCGCCAAGAAGATCGTCGGCCGGAAGCGAGGCATCGTCACAGACGCGCTCGGCCTCCTGCTCGCCGTCACCGTCACCGCCGCGAGCCTCTCCGAAAACGCCATAGGAATACAACTGCTCAACACCGTCAAGGAAACCCACCCGACCATCACCAAGGCCTGGGTCGACACTGGATTCAAGAACGCTGCAGTCGAACACGGGGCCCGCCTCGGAATCGACGTGGAAGTCGTCAACAGAAACCCCGACGTCCGCGGCTTCCAAGTCGTTAAAAGACGCTGGGTAGTGGAACGCAGCCTCGGCTGGCTTATGTTAAGACGACGCCTGACACGCGATTACGAAACCCTTCCTGCCAGCTCCGAAGCCATGATCTACATCGCGTCGATTGACAACCTCACCAAGCGCATAACGGACGAGACCACTCCAACCTGGCGAGGCACCTACTAGGGCATAAGCCGCAATCTGCTCAAATCAAATGCCCTCTTAGACCATGCAGCGGGGGAGCGCCAGGTGCGCAGGGTAGTGGTCAAGACGTGCCCACTTCCTGGTTTACGGAACCGGCTTTCCTCAAGCGGTGGCGTTGCGTAGGTTGCTCGCATGCGGCGCAGAACGCTCGGTTACGAGGACGCAGTCCCACCAGCTCGGCCGTTGCGCCACGGGCCACACCCGCGGGGAAGACGGTCACGGCGGCGGGCCGAGGCTCCCCGCCCAGAGGATCGGGAATGAGGCCGATCAGTCCATACGGCTGCTGGAGCGGCTCGTCGGCAACAACCTCGCGTAACAGCTCCGCGACCTTCAGGCCGGGGACGCGCTCCAGCACTGAGCCGGGCCGGGTCTCGGCCAGCCAAGACCCGGCCAGGTCTGGTAGGTCCTCGCCCGGTGCGGAGCACACGATGACCACCGCCTCGTCGGACACTCCGCCCGCGGCCTGCACGATGCGCCGCCGTCCCGGCGGGGTTCCCAGTTCACGCCACGCCAGCATCAGCCCGGTGGCCGCCCGAGGTGTGCCCGTCTCGTCCCTGTGCACGTCGAACGTGGTGACCCCCGCCGCTCCGAGCTCGACGACGTTGAGATGGCGCGAACCCCGCAGAGCGCTCACGGCCGAGGCGAGGGCACTCCGCAACCGCGCCTCAGTTTCCCTCACACCGCTCCTCTCCACAGGCTCCCTATTTTCACCAGCAGAGCCTTCCGTCCACAGCTGATTCCCTCGATACCCACCGCTTTGATCTCTTCTTCCACATCGTCGAACTCGGGCAGACTCCGGCGGAAGCGCGGACGACGCCGACTTGATGGGCCTGATGAGTACCTCTCCACCATGCCCTGTCGACCTCACGCCTGGTGCCGCGGCCGGGGCGAGGCTGGCCACGCAGTCAACGACGGCAAGGGGGTCTTGGACGGGTTGCTCAGTCAGTTCGCTAGCGTATCCACGCTACTGGCCTACGTCCTTGCGAATCAGCGCCGGCTCGGGCGACCCTGTTATCGATCGCCGAGATCTATCAGGGGCCGGCCTGGCCGGGCTGTGTGTCGGTCCAGCCGGTGTCTCACGAATTCAGGATGGGCTTCGCCGACTTCGATGCTGTTTTCATCGAGAGCGTTGGCGATGTGGAACCGGCCGGTACCGAAGACGAACTCCACGGCGAGGGTGCCGCCCGCCAGATCATGACGTGATGATGCCCTCCACTCGAGCAGGGCGACCTCGCGGAGTTCCTGGCCAACGAACGGCTCGAGCCGCTCGTCGGTGCCAGACCACGTTGGTGTCTGCTGGACGTACTCCCAGCCGCTGATCGCGGCCGTCGTGTCGATGGTGTTCCTACCGATCGACAGCTCGTCGAACTTCCAGTGGCAGATCTCCGCCTGGACGCCGTTGAAGTCCAGGACGACGGGGCAGTCGGCGAACCAGTCCCCGTCCTCGGCGAAGCGTACGAGTGCGAACCCCGTCAGACGCCTGCCGGCAAGCGCGGCCAGAGCCGGTCCGTGTGCCTCGCGGACGGCTTCGAGTCCGACGAGGAAGGCCGGTTCGAAGCCACAGATCCCCATCACGATAGGTGATTGTCCAGGTTCATCGCGGAACCAGCTAGCCCATACTCTCCGCCAGACCGTAGGGCCCCTTGTTATCGGCATCCATAGGAGGATGATCCGGTTGACGTGCCCTCCAGCTGGCCCAGAGCTGAAGGGGCGAGTGAACCGGTCCGAGTTTCTTGGAGGCCCTGGTGTGCTCAGAGGAGAACCAGTGGGACCTGCTGGTCGAGCACGGAGACTGGCTCGCGTCCGCCTTCCACTGCCTCTGGGCCGAGAGCGACGACCAGGAGGAGCTGGCGCGGCTGCTCAAGGTGGATCCGGCCTCCCGCATGGAGTGCGACCTGCGCACGCTGATGGCCCGCTGGGACACGATCCCCCAGGGCGTCTGGATGGGCCCGCACGCGCCCGGCTGGACCCACCTGTTCGTCTTCGGCATGTACTCGTTCCACCCCGCCCTCCGGGATCTGGGCAAGCGGCGGGTCTTCGAGATGTACAACGCGGGAGAGGTGGGGGAAGGGCTTGAGCCGCTGTATCTGAACTACGACGGAGAGCGGCTCGGTGATGTCACCCCGCCTTACGAGGAAGGCGGGGACATGGAGCTTCCCGACTACCGGCCCTACACGGCGGGGCTGGAACTCGGAAGGAGGAGCGGCACCGCCCGCGAGGCGCACCTGATGTTCTGCGTGGCAGGGCGGATTACGGGGCGCTTCGCCGACCGGGAATGGTGGACGTCGCCCCGTACCTATTACCAGATCCCCATCCGGTCATAAGCGGGGGCGTGCTCAGGGGTGGAGCGTCAGGCCCTTCAGTGCCTTATCCACGCCGTTCCGTCCCCCGTGCACGGCGATCCCGACCAGTTCCATCTCGCCGCCGCCACGGCCCGCCCTGCCGTGGGCGCTGTCGGCCCTGGGCAAAGTCAGCTCCGGATGAGTCAGCTCGATTCGCCCCAGCTGGTCGCGGGTGATGTCGCTATCCTGCCGGTCAGCTGGGGTGACCATAACGGCCAGCAGCAGCCCACTGGGTTGCGTCCACGGGCGTGGTGTACGAGTTTGGCTTGCCGGCGGCATCGCCCGGTTGGCTGAGCCCTGGCCCTCCAGCGGGAAGGATCTGGCATGGTGGCTGCCCGATCGCGATAGTCCACGGCCAGGGTGTAGCCCAGGAGAGTAACGACGTCCTCGATGGCGATGACCGGTTGCCGTTCCGGGTTGTACGCACGTATTTGGCGCGATCGACGGGCTGCGTCGCCCGCGGGCAGAGGCAGTCGTAGCGGGTTGTTGCTGCGTGGATTACCCGAAATCAGGGGTTGACCTGGGGGAACGCCTGCAAGATCATCCCCCGTATGTCCCCTGATCATGGTCGTACGGCTGCGTACGGGCACTGTCCGCTGCCTATCGAGGGTGGCGAAACAAAAGACCTGCGGCTGTGAAACCGCAGGTCAGGGGCCTGAAATGCCGATCTAGGTGAGTGCCCCCGGCAGGATTCGAACCTGCGGCACCCGCTTTAGGAGAGCGGTGCTCTATCCCCTGAGCTACGGAGGCGGACTCTCGTAAGCCTAGCGAAAGTCTGGCACTGCACGCGACGTGCGGCCCCGATCAGTTTTGTGGGGTTGGTTATGGGTGCTCTGAGCTGCGGTAAAGCCATGGCAAGCGGTCGGTGGCGGGTTCGGGGGGCGTGGATACCGTCTGCTCGTGACCAGGAGGCGATGTACGCAGGCCCGTCGGCGGCCCGTTGTTCTGTTCGGGGCGTTGCTGGCGCCGGCGATTTTGGCGGGTGGGTTGCTGGCGGGGGAGATGCGGGGGCTTGGGTTGGCGGGGCCGCCGATGGTTGTGCCGAGTTGGGGGCGGGGGATGGCGTTGGAGCCGGTGTTGGTGCCTGCTCCGCCTCGGCCTGATCGGTGGTATGAGGGGGTTGTGCCTGCACCTGTGCGGGAGGAAGAGGTCTCGCCTCCTGTGGAGGAGGAGGCGCCGGAGGAGGAGGTTGTGGTGGCTTCCGAGCCGCAGGAGGAGGCTCTGCCTGAGGAGCCTGTGACGCCGGCTCCTGTGCGGACTCGGGACGGGTGCCCGGGGGAGTGGGTGGACACCTGGTTGTGGGAGTTGTGCCGGGATCGGGAGCAGGAGAGGGCGGGAGTAGGGGCAGGGGCAGGGGAGAGTTGGGTGCCGGGGATATGAGTGGCGGGGGAGGGCTGGGTGCTGGGGATGTGGGTTGCGCGGGAGGGTTGGGTGTGGGGGTTGTGAGGGTGCGGGAGGGGATGGTGCACGCCGTCATCGAGTGGGCTTCCCCGGTCGTGGTGACGTTGTGGGTTGCGAGGGAGGGGTGGGTGCACCTCCTTATCGAGGGTGCTCCCGCGCTCGTGCCGATGTTGTGGGCGCGGGTTGTGGGGCGTGCGGGGGAGTTGGGTGGAGGGGAGGTGAACCGCAGGGGGTTGGCTGGGCGTACTGATCGATAAGTGGTGCTGATCTTTGGAGGTGCGTGCGGGTTTGGGGTGGCGGTGTGTGGGCGGGACAGGGCGAGCTGAGCAAAGTGGGCTATTTGTCTCATAACAGCTCTTCCGAGTTCGGTCCGGACACTCCGGGGGCTGTAGTAACGTGCGTGCCTGACTTGGGTAACGAGAGTGCAAACGGAGGAGTCGAACGTGCCAGCCCCTCGATCAGCAGGTCTGATCGCGGTTGTCATGGCGGTGGCTTCTCTTCTCGTGCCCGGTGGGCAGGGGTCGGCTCAGGCTCAGGTGCACTCGAAGGCGTACGTGAAGGCGCGGGTTCAGCTGGATCGGCGGGATCCGTCCAATCTGACTGAGTTGCGGAGAGAGGCCGAGAAGTCGGCCAAGGAGCTGGAAGAGGCCACCAAGGCGCTGGAGAAGCGGCGGGCTGAGATCGCGGCATCCGAGCGGACGCTCAAGACCAAGCTCGCCTCCCTGCAGCAGCTGGAGCAGCGGGTGGCGGCGATGCGGCAGCCGGTGTCGCAGATGGCCGAGTTGCTCTATCAGCAGCCGCTCATGGGGGGCATCCTGCCGTTCCTGACGGGTGGCGCGGATGAGAAGACCTTGCGGGCGCTGTCGGACGCGAACCAGATGGTGGCCGTGCGGCAGCAGGCGGTTGAGCAGACCAGCACGTTGTACAAGGAGGCCGAGCGGCTGGCCGGTGAGGCGCAGGAACTGCGGGCCGGCAATCTGCTGGCCGAGGCGCAGCTGGCGGCCGAAGTGGACACGTTGCGGCAGCGGTCGGACAAGATCGTGAAGTCGCTGACCTCGGCGCTGGTGAAGCTCGGTATCAAGATCGACAAGGTGGGGCGGGCGGCGCTGGGGTGCAATCCGCTGCGGGCGGCCACGGCCGATCACTATCCCAACGGGTTGATCCCCCCGTCGATGCTCTGCCCCCTGCAGCAGAAGGGGCAGAGCCTCAGGGCCGACGCCACCATCGCGTTCGTCAGTCTGAACGAGGCCTACCGGCGCCGGTTCGGGAAGGCCATGTGTGTGACGGACGCCTACCGGAGCCTGGCCGAGCAGCAGTCGGTCTACTACCGGCGGCCCGGGTTCGCGGCGGTGCCGGGGCGGAGCAACCACGGGCTCGGGCTGGCGGTGGACCTGTGTGGCGGCGTGGAGCGGTCGGGGTCCGCGGAGTTCGTGTGGATGGAGAAGAACTCGAAGCGGTATGGGTGGTTCCATCCGTCGTGGGCCTACAGCAGCCCGTTCGAGCCGTGGCATTGGGAGTACGACCCCAAGATCGATTCGCTGGTCTGATCTTTCTACAGGCTTACTGGAGTGACTTCCTCGCTGCAGAAAGCGCAGCGGCCGGCCGCCTTGGGGATCTCCGAGAGGCACTCGGGGCAGTCGCGGGTCATCGCCTCGATCCTGGCCGCGGCGCGATCCTTGAAGTGGGTGTACGGCTTGACGACGAGGAAATAGAGCACCACGGCGACGATCAGGAACGAGACGACCGCGTTGATGAAGTTGCCGTACATGAAGTTGGACTGGCCGATGGTGACCTTGAGCGAGGAGAAGTCGGGCAGGCCGCCGAACGCCGAGATCAGCGGCGTGAGCAGGTCGGCCACGAACGACTGCACGATCGCGTTGAAGGCGGCACCGACGACCACCGCGACGGCCAAGTCGATGACATTGCCCTGGGTGAGGAACCTTCTGAATCCGTTCATGGGAAGTGATCGTAGTCGAGTCATTACCCAGGGTTAGGTTTGATGGTGATCGACAGGCGGGCGTGGGCCTGGGCGGTGGCCAGTTCGGCCGCCTGGGTGATGGTGGTGGCCAGGACGATCAGGCTGCCGTCGGACGAGGAGGAGGACGACGCCGCTTTGGGGATGGTGAGGACCTGGCTGTCAGGGGCGATCTGGCGTGCGGGTACGCCCTCCGCGTAGGAAGCCAGGAGGGTGATCGTGGAGCCGGGGGAGAGCAGGGCGGCCGCGGCGGGGTCGGAGATGCGTACCGGGGTGGCCACCAGGCCCGGTGGGAGGCGGTAAGAGGACAGCAGGCGGGCGTCGGTGAGGGGCTCGCCTCTGCGCATGGGGGCGGCCAGGGTCTGGGCCGACGATGGGGAGAGGGCGCGCACCGCCCCGGCGGGCGGCGGGACGAGTGCCGCCGGGTGGAAGTCGGCCGGATCGAGTGGGCCGGCGGCCAGGTCGCGCGAGGCCACCAGGACCGTAGGGGCAGAGGTGGCGGGGCGGGTGGCCAGGAAGGCGGCCAGCACGGACAGGGCGGCGAACGCCGCCGCGACGAGGCGGCGGCGACGGCCGTAGCGTGTCAGCCAGGATCGGATCACGGCAGCTCGAAGGGCAGCTTGAGGCCGTCGAGTGCCGAGCCGCAGGAGCAGGCGCGCTCTTCGGGGAGGGCCTGGACGGTCTCGGACACCAGGGTGCGCATGCGGGTGACGTTTCCGGCGAAGAACTCCAGCACCTCGTCATGGGTGACGCCCTGGCCGGCCTCGACCCCGGCGTCGTGGTCGGTCACGAGGGAGATCGAGGTGTAGCAGAGGGCCAGCTCGCGGGCCAGGATCGCCTCGGGGAAGCCGGTCATGCCCACGATCGACCAGCCGTTGGCCGCGTACCACTGCGACTCGGCGCGCGTGGAGAAGCGCGGGCCCTCGATGACGACCAGCGTGCCGCCGTCGACCGTCTGCCAGCCGCCCTCCTGGGCGCGCTTGACCGAGACGGCGCGGCCGGACGGGCAGTAGGGGTCGGCGAAGGAGATGTGGACCGCGCCGTCGGTGTCGTAATAGGTCTGTACGCGCCCAGAGGTGCGGTCGACGAGCTGATCGGGCACCACCAGGGCACCGGGGCCGTATTCGGCCTTCAGCGAACCCACGGCGCTGGGCGCGAGCACCTGGCGGACGCCGAGTGAGCGCAGCGCCCAGAGGTTGGCGCGATAGGGGATGCGGTGGGGCGGGAAACGGTGATCTCGCCCGTGTCTGGGGATGAACGCCACCGAACGCGAGCCGATGCGCCCGATTGTGACGACATCGCTCGGGGGGCCGTAGGGAGTGGAGAGCTGGAGCTCCTCGGCGTCGTCCAGCAGGGAGTAGAAGCCCGAACCGCCGATGACGCCGATGTCTGCGCGAGTGACCATGGCGCAGAGAGTAGCGGGAGCGGGGTGCGGCTAGAACGACCCGAACGCCGTTCTGTGGATAACGGGGTTCGGGTGTTGCGGCGCGCCGACATCAGCCGACATTGACCGGCGTTAGATGACATCAACCGGCATGTCGGCATTTGTCCGCCCACTGCGGCCGGTCTCCGCCCCGCTCTCGGGTAAGCAGGCCGTACGAGCGCCCGGGGCAGGCCCCAGGCCCTGAGAAGGTCAGCTGGAGGTCGTCGTGGAGGCGGCGGCCGGCGCGGGGGCGGTCGACGGCGTCGAGGAACTCGACTCCGACGACGACTTGCTCTCGCCGGACTTCGCGCCGGAAGAACCAGAAGAGGACGCGGCCGTGGACGACGAGCCCGACGACGAGCGGTTGTCGGTCCGGTAGAAGCCGGAACCCTTGAACACGATGCCGACGGCCGAGAACACCTTGCGCAGGTTGCCCTGGCAGCTCGGGCACACCGTCAACGCATCGTCGGTGAACTTCTGAACGACCTCGAGCTGCTCACCGCAGTCGTTGCAGGCGTACTGATAGGTCGGCACGCGCTCCTCCTTACAAGCTTTGGCACTCGAGCGATGCGACTGCTAATGGTAACCGATGGGGTCAAACAGCTATTCCAACCCCCGCTCGCCGTACCAGCCTGCCAGCTTTCCACCTCGGCTCACGGCCCGGAGCCGGCGCTCCGCCTCGTCGCGGCAGGCGGCGGTGGTGACGACCAGGAGCTGGTCGTCCACGCGCAGCCTGGTCGTGGTGCTGGGGACGAAGGATTTGCCGTCGCGTACGATGAGCGTCACCGCAGCTCCAGAGGGCAGGCGGAGCTCGTAGACCTCCACCCCGTGCAGGCGCGAGCCCGGAGGCACCCTGACCTGCAGCAGGTCGGCGTTGAGCTCCTCCAGCGGAGCGGACTCGACCGCGAGATCATGGGCCTCGCCGGGAGCGGCCACCCCGAGCAGCCGCGCGGCGTACGGCAGCGTCGGCCCCTGGAGCAGGGTGAACACGATGACGATCACGAAGACCTCGTTGAAGAGGCCTTTGGAGCCGACGACGCCGGCCGCCCACGGGATGGTCGCCAGGACGATCGGGACCGCGCCGCGCAGCCCGGCCCACGACAGGAACGCCTGGTCGCGCCAGCTCACCCAGCCCAGCCGCAGCACCCATGACAGGGCGGAGCTGACCAGCACCGACAGCGGGCGGGCCAGGAGCGCGAGTATGGTGCCGGTGATCAGGCCGGGGACGATCGCCGGCGCCATCTCGTTGACGTCGGCCAGCATGCCGAGCAGGACGAACATGCCGATCTGCGCCAGCCAGGCCGCGCCCTCCGCGAAACCTCTGGTGGCCGCCCGGTGCGGCAGGCGCGAGTTGCCCAGGATGAGCGCCGTCAGGTAGACGGCCAGGAAGCCGGAGCCGTGCAGCAGCACCGCGCCGCCGTACGAGACGAAGGTAAGCGCCAGCACGGCGATGGGAGAGAGGCCGGAGGCGGGCAGGGCGACGCGGCGCAGGGCGTAGGCGCCGGCGGGGCCGACGGCGAGGCCCACCGCGGCGCCGATGAGCAGCTCGATCCCGGTCTCCAGCAGGAACGTTCCCAGGGTGGCCGAGGAGTGTGAGGCCCCGCTGAGCAGCACCACGGCGATGACCGTGGGCGCGTCGTTGAGCCCGGACTCCGCCTCCAGCACCCCCGCGAGGCGCGGTGGCAGCGGCAGCCTGCGCAGCACGGAGAAGACAGCGGCGGCGTCGGTGGAGGCCAGGACGGCGCCGAGGATCAGCGCCGTCTTGCCGTCGATGCCGAGAATGCCCTGAACGACCAGCGCCACCACGACGACGCTGACGGCCACGCCCACGGTCGCCAGGATCATGGCAAGGGGGACGGAACGCCGTACGTGGGACCAGTTCGTCGTCAGGCCGCCCTCGGCCAGGATCACCGCCAGCGCCGTCATCCCGATCTGCTGGGCCAGCTGGGGGCTCTCGAAGGGGATGCCGAGCCCGGAAGGCCCCAGGACCAGCCCGAAGCCGAGGAACACCAGCAGGCTGGGCAGGCCGGTGCGATGGGCGATGCGGACGGAGGCGATCGCGGCGATGACGATCACGGCGCCAAGAAGGAGCCAGACGTCGAGCATCATCTGGCTCCTCTCGTACCGGCGGTCACATAAGACTAGTGAGTCCAGAAGGCGTCATCGCGTAGCGAACCCGCCGGTCATGGGGCTCGGACGGGACGGCGTCGATCAGCTCGCCGTCGTGCAGCAGGGCCACCGTGGGGACGTTGGGGCCGACCCTGGCCAGCGCCCGATCGTAGGAGCCGCCGCCGCGTCCGAGGCGCACGCCCGTGCGCCTGTCGACGGCCAGCGCGGGCACGATCACGAGGGCGGCGGTACGTACGGCGTCGACGCCTCTGCGGGTGTCGACCGGCTCCATGATTCCGTGGCGGCCGGGGGCGAGCGTGTCGGGCCCGTCGTAGACCGCCCAATTCAGGTCATTGTCCTTCTGGAGCACGGGCAGGATGACGGTGGCTCCATGTTTCCAGAGAGCGAACACGAGCCCG
This sequence comes from Nonomuraea sp. NPDC048882, assembly GCF_040649755.1. Taxonomy (NCBI): domain Bacteria; kingdom Bacillati; phylum Actinomycetota; class Actinomycetes; order Streptosporangiales; family Streptosporangiaceae; genus Nonomuraea; species Nonomuraea sp. NPDC048882. The sequence continues at coordinate 387,162 of NZ_JBEZGB010000013.1, read as the reverse complement.
TGCGTCTCCGGCTCCGACCCCGCTGACCAGTAGCAGGCCACCAGACCGGCCATCTGCACCCACGGCTGTTCGAGCAGCGTTTCGCGGACCTTGATGGCGTTTGCCCGTAGCTGTTCGGGGGTGAGGGAGCCGCGCGCCGCGTTCAGCTCGCGGCGCAGGTTCATCTTGTCCACAGGTCCCTCCACTAGGGTCTACTCATGGCTGACTTCGACCCTGTGACGAAAGCCGTCGTGCCCGCCGCGGGTCTGGGCACCCGGTTCCTTCCGGCGACGAAGGCGACACCCAAGGAGATGTTGCCCATCGTCGACAAGCCCGCGATCCAGTATGTCGTCGAAGAGGCGGCCTCCGCCGGTCTCCTCGACGTCCTCATGGTCACCGGCAAGAACAAGCGCTCGATCGAAGACCACTTCGATCGGGCGTTCGAGCTGGAGGAGGCCCTTGAGGCCAAGGGCGACGAGCAGCGATTGTCGCAGGTCCGCGAGCCGGCCTCGCTGGCGACTCTGCACTACGTACGCCAGGGCGAGCCCAAGGGGCTCGGGCACGCGGTGCTCTGCGCCAAGCACCACGTCGGCGATCACCCCTTCGCCTGCCTGCTCGGCGACGACCTGATCGACCACCGCGACCACCTGCTGCGGCGCATGATCGAGGTGCGTGACACGTTCGGCGGCAGCGTGATCGCGCTGATGGAGGTGCCCAAGGAGCAGGTCTCGCTCTACGGCGTGGCCACCATCGAGGCCACCGCGGAAGAAGACGTCGTACGCGTGACCGACCTGGTCGAGAAGCCGCCGGCCGACGAGGCGCCGTCCAACTGGGCCATCATCGGGCGTTATGTGATCGATCCCGCGGTGTTCGAGGTGCTGGAGCAGACGCCGCCGGGGCGGGGCGGGGAGATCCAGCTCACCGACGCGCTGCGCACGCTCGCCTCGCGCGGCCGCGACGAGGGCGGGCCCGTGCACGGCGTGCTGTTCAGGGGGCGACGCTACGACACGGGCGACAAGCTCGACTATCTGCGCACTGTGGTGAAGTTCGCGGCGGACCGGGACGATCTGGCGCCGGATTTCGTGCCGTGGTTGCGGGAGTTCCTCGATGAAATCAGTTGACGCGCATCTGGCCGAGATCATGGCCACTGTACGTCCGCTGGCCCCGCTGGAGCTGGAGCTGGAGCAGGCTCTCGGCACGACGCTGGCCGAGGACGTCACCTCGCCGGTGCCGCTGCCGCCGTTCGACAACTCGGCCATGGACGGGTACGCGGTCAGGGCCGAGGATCTGTCGGAGGTCCCCGTTACGCTGCCGGTGATCGACGACGTGGCGGCCGGCTCGGTCGAGCTGCGCGCCGTCGGGCCCGGCCACACCGTGCGCATCATGACCGGCGCGCCCATGCCGGCCGGGGCCGACACCGTGGTGCCGGTCGAGTGGACGGACGGGGGCACGGTCTCCGTACGCATCGACCGCCGCGCCGAGGTGGGCAACGCGGTCCGGCGGGCCGGGGAGGACGTACAGGCCGGAGAGATCGTGCTCAAGGCGGGCACCCTGATCGGGCCCGCGCAGCTCGGGATCATCGCCGGCGTGGGGCGGCGGCGCGTGCTCGCGCGCCCGCGTCCGCGCGTCGTGGTCGTCTCCACCGGCGCCGAGCTGGTCGAGCCGGGCGGCACGCTCGCGCCCGGCCAGATCTGGGAGTCCAACAGCTACACCTTGGCGGCGGCGGTGCGCGAGGCGGGGGCCGACGGCTTCCGCGCCGGATCCGTCGGCGACGATCCCGCGGTGCTGCTCGACCGGCTCGACACGCATCTCGTGCGAGCCGATGCGATCGTCACCACCGGCGGGGTGTCGATGGGGGCCTACGAGCCGGTCAAGGAGGCCCTGTCGCCGCTGGGCACGGTCCGGTTCGAGAAGGTCGCGATGCAGCCGGGGATGCCACAGGGCTTCGGCGTGCTGGGGGAGGACGAAGTGCCGATCTTCGCGCTGCCCGGCAATCCGGTGTCCTCGTTCGTGTCGTTCATGCTGTTCGTACGTCCCGCGCTTGACCGGATGCGCGGGCTGCCCGGCGGCCTGCCGGAGACGGTCACCGCGACGGTCACCGGGCCGCTGCGGTCGCCGTCCGGCCGGCGCTCCTACCTGCGAGGCGTGCTGGCCTCGGACGGCACGGTGACGCCGGTGCACGGGCAGGGCTCCCATCAGCTCGCCGCCCTGGCCCTGGCCAACGCGCTGATCGTGGTGCCTGAGGATGTGACCGAGGTGGAGAGCGGGTCCGCCGTGGAGGTGGTCCGGCTGTGAGCCGAGTGGAGGGTGGCTGTGGGTGAGCTGACCCATATCGACGAGACCGGTGCCGCGCGCATGGTGGACGTGTCGGCCAAGGACGTCTCGGCCCGCACCGCCACGGCCACCGGCCGGGTGCTGCTGTCGGCCGAGACGGTCGCGCTGCTGCGTTCGGGCGAGGTGCCCAAGGGCGACGCGCTGGGGGTGGCCAGGATCGCGGGGATCATGGGGGCGAAACGTACGCCTGATCTGATCCCGCTCTGTCATCCGATCGCCCTGCACGGGGTGAAGGTCACGCTCGACGTCGAAGACTGGGGCGTGGCGATCACGTGCCGGGTGAAGACGGCCGACCGTACCGGGGTGGAGATGGAGGCGCTGACGGCCGTCTCGGTGGCGGCGCTGGCGCTGATCGACATGGTCAAGGCGGTCGATCCGGGCGCGGTGATCACCGATGTGCGGGTGGAGGAGAAGCTGGGCGGCAAGACCGGCCGGTGGACGCGGGAGCAGGGCTGATGCGCGCGCTGGTGATCACGGTGTCGAACCGGGCCTCCGCCGGGATTTATGCGGATAAATCCGGGCCGTTGCTGGCCGAGCTGCTGCGGCAGGAGGCCGGCTGCGAGGTCGAGGGGCCCGTGGTGGTGCCCGACGGTGAGGCGGTCGAGCGGGCGCTCAGGGAGGGGGTGGCGGGTGGGTACGAGGTCATCGTCACCACCGGGGGCACCGGGCTGACGCCGCTGGATCTGACGCCGGAGATGACCGCCAGGGTGATTTCTCGGGAAATTCCTGGCATCGCGGAGGCAATTCGGCTGGCAAATCGCGACAAGGTGCCTACGTCCGTATTGTCGCGAGGGCTGGCCGGGCAGGCGGGTGACACCTTGATCGTGAATTTGCCCGGATCGTCCGGTGGGGTACGGGATGGCGTCGCCGTACTCGCGCCCATCCTGCGGCACGCGGTCGATCAGATCCGGGGCGGCGACCACCCGCGCTGAGCCGGGTCGGTGATCGCGCCGGCGATCGGCGTCCTGAGGGTGAATCGCAGCTCCGCTCGCTGATCCGTGGCGCCATCGTGCCCGATCGGGGGATGATGAGGGGTGTGGATCGACTTCGTGGCTGGCCGGCGACCCTGAACGAAGGCCCCGTGGGCCTGCGGCCGCTGCGGCTGGGCGACGTACGCGTATGGCGTGAGACCAGGCTGCGCAACGCCGACTGGCTGCGGCCCTGGGAACCGAGCAACCCCGAGACCCCCCTGTTCCGGACCGGGCTCGGCCCGTACATCTCCATGGTCGGCACCCTGCGCCGCGAGGCCAGGCAAGGGCTGGCGCTGCCATGGGTGATGACCTACAACGGCCGCTTCGCCGGCCAGCTGACCGTGGGCGCCATCGTGTGGGGGTCTGCCCGTTCTGCCCAGGTCGGTTACTGGATCGACGGCGCCGTGGCGGGCAACGGGGTCACCCCGACCGCGCTCGCGATGGCCGTTGACCATTGCTTCTTCACCACCGGATTGCATCGGCTGGAAGCGAACATCCGTCCCGAGAATCAAGCCAGCCGTAGAGTGGTTGAGAAGCTCGGTTTCAGGGAAGAAGGCATTCGGCGTCGCCAACTCCACATCGACGGAGCCTGGCGCGATCACATCTGTTACGCGTTGACCGTCGAGGACGTACCTGGCGGGCTGCTCGTGCAGTGGCGTCGCGCGCGTGAGTCAGCGGCTCACGGGGGGTCCTCCGTCGAAGAGGTTTGACGATCTCGCGACACACCGCACCGAATGCTCGTCAATTAGTGACACGCGGTCTTACGGTGCGTGACGTGAGCACATTCAAGGCGCGACGAGCACATCCGCGTCTTTGTGCTGCCCGGAGGTGGCCGTGAGTCCTGTCCTCCTCTACATGGCCATCGTTGTTATGTGGCTCTGTGTCCTGATTCCCATGTGGCTGCGTCGGGACAAGACGAACCTCGCCGAACTGGCCGAGCTCGAAGAGTATTACACCGGCGAGCACCAACTGCCCGATCTTGACAATCTCGCCCCCGATTCCGAGGACTACGACGGGCCGACGCCCGCCGAGATCGAGAAGGTCGACGTCCGCCAGTTCCGCTTCCGGCGCCGTGCCATCATCGTCGCCCGCCGGCGCCGCCTGCTCTTCTTCACCGCCCTGCTCGTGCTGGCCTCCGTGGTGACGGCTTCGGTCGAGATGATGCCGTGGTGGGGCGTCGCGCCCTCCATCGTCGTCATGCTGACGTACATGGCGTTTCTCCGCATCGCCGTACAGGTCGACAGGGAACGCCGCGAACGCGCCCGCCAGGCGCGCGCTGAGCGCCTGCGACGGCAGCGCGAGCAGCAGCGGGTCGCCGCCGAGGCGGAGGCCGAGGTGATCGATCTCACGACGCTGAACGGGGACGTCCTGTTCGATCAGTACGCCGAACCGCCGCGGCGGGCGGTGGGGGACTGAAACGGTGGCGCGAGGACCCTCTGAAGTTTGCTAATCTGGTCGAGTCCTTGGGGATGTAGCGCAGTCCGGTAGCGCACTTCGTTCGCATCGAAGGGGTCAGGGGTTCGAATCCCCTCATCTCCACTCAGGTCAAAGGCCGTCTCTGTGATCGCAGAGGCGGCCTTTTGATCTTCATGCAGCAGCAATGTGCAGCAGTCGCCTTGCCCGTGATCTTCGGCGTTCCTCGCGTTCCTGGCGGACGAGATCGGCAATGTACTGGTCAGTCGCGTCAACGTAGCCCTGTCCGGCAAACTGCCACGTGGTGATCACCAGAGTGGAGGAGTCCACAGGTTGCCAGCGGTCTCCGCCGTGTTCTTGGGCTTGCTGGCGGCGAAAGGAGCACCTGACCTCGCGCAGTGCGCCGAGCGTGGTGGAGTAGCGGCGTGACTTGGTGGAGAAGTGGCCGCGATAGCCGAGCATGTGAGCCCACGAGCGTAGCCGCAGGCCCGTCAGCTTCGGATGAGCGTCGCTGTCGCCGAGCTGCCAGCAGGTATCGATCAGACGGCGTTGATGGTCCGTCAGCGCCAGGCCGTTGATGTCGGCGCGTTCCTTGATCCGCCGGTCCACGGTGCCCTCGGTGGTCGCGCCCTTGGTGGCGTACTTGGCGATGTAGCCCGCTACCTTCTCCTCGGTCATCTCCGTGCCGGTCAGTTCCTCGGCGACGATGGGCGCCACATCGATTTGACGGCCGAAAGCGATTCGGTGAGAGCCGCCCGCGGCTTCCTCCTCTGGTGAGGTGACGAAAGCGCCGGCCGCTGCGGCCCGGATCCCGGATGTCAGCAGTTGCACGGTGGCCCAGCTGGGAGGATCGACCAGCGCGCCGTCCGAGTCACGGCCGTCGAGCCGGATGACGGCATGGAAGTGCACCATGCCGCGCGCCTGGAACTCGGCGACCTTCGCGAACGACACACGCGCCTGGCGGTTGAACGCCGCCTCTGTCAGGCCCGCCAGGTGAGCCAGTTCGCGCCGCAACCGCAGGGTGAAGCGCTGCCACAGGCGGCCTGCTTCTGCGTTCCACAGCACGTGCCCGGCATAGTCGTAGCAGTCCGCACACAGCGGTTGCCCCACCAGCTCGTCACCGAGCTCGTGCCGATCTGTGCAGGACAGGCGGCGACCGTGCGGGCATGTGGGCGCGCTACGGCGGGGATGGCACGGCGAAGACTTGCGGTCGCGGCCTGCCGAAGGTCGATGAGCGTGTACCGGTCCGAAGCTCGGTGCGGTGAAGGTGGCCAGCACCCGGGGATGCTGTCGCACCGACCCGGGTACGCCCTTGTCCTCTCCGAGCAGGCCCGCGCGGATCAGGTGGAAGGTGTCGGCCCGGTAGGTCTCCGCGCACGACGGACACCGGGAAGCGCGCCGGTTGCCGCACGGCACCAGCATGACCGAGCCCGGCTCACGGCGTGTCGAATAGGCCAGCCGCACCCGCCCGTCCGCGAGCATGTGCCGGACATCACCACGGACCCGGATCGGCTGAGCACAGCCGCCCAACCGTGACAGGGCACGGTAACGGCCCGCCAGATCGATAGCCTCCGGGAGCGGCATCAGCGCCGCCTGAGCGCTCACCAGCTACGCCCCGCCGCTTGCGCGTTGATCACCACCGTCGGTTCCAGGTCGATGGCTAGTGCAACGACCGCGTTCGCGGCCCGCACCGCCTGCGCCGACCTGCCATCGCCCGGCTGAGGCTTCTCGGCCAGCGCCTGCACCACCTCGTTGCCACCCAGACGTTCCACACCTTGCGCCACCCAGCGCAGAACGCGCGTGACGGAAAGATCTTTCGCCTCGGCACCGCTCGGCATATCGGAGGCGTACAGCGCCACCGCGATCTCTTCCGGCAACAGATCTTCGATCACCTCGAACCCGCGAGGCCCGCGTCCGCCGCTCATCCCTGCCCCTTCATCGCGCAGCGCCCGCAACGAACCCGTATCGGCCGGCCCTTGCGGTCCCAGGCGTCGTAACCGCCCGCCCCCTTGCACCACTTGCAGGTCTTCTTCTTCTCGTGACGTCCGCCCATGGCGAATCAATCTCCCTCCTCAATCAGGTGACTGGAGAACCGGAGCGGCCGACCGCCGCCAAGCACAGCCGCTCCGAAGTTGGTCACTCGCCGCTGCATCCCTTGCGGCATCCTTGATTCGGCCCGGCATCGCAGAACGGGCAGGCGATGGCGAGCGCCTGCTCCAGCGCGTCCAGGAACACATCAGTGGGCAGCTCGTTGATCTCCTGCTCAGTCAGAATCCGCATCGTGTGCACCCCCGCCTCACCGCTCGATCCAACCGTTGTCGTCGCAGTTCCAGCCGTGCGGCTTGGGACGACACGGCTGTCCAGGAGTCGCGCCGCAGACTTCGCACGTCCGCTCACCGATGCACTCGTCTGCCAGGGCGTAGAACGCCCACATCGCGTCGATGACCACGCGCTTACGAGGAAAGAGCGCTTCTTCTTCTGCTGCCCGGACGGGCCTTTCCGCCTTCATGCCACGTCCCGTGCTGCGCGCTCGGCCCGGTACGCCAGATACTCGGCCCACTCAGGGTTGTACGCCAAGCCCCCCTGTGCTCCGCACAGCTTGCTCGCAGACGCCTTCCTCAGAACCACATAAGGCGTGGTGGGGAACTTGAAGGTACGCTGAACTTGCATCGCTGGAGACTCCAAACTCTCGATGCTGCTGGCCTCAGCGGGTGGCCGCCCGCTGGGGCCTTCCTTTTGTCGGCACCCCTTCCTGGCTGTGACGCTCGTCACTTCTCCCTTGGCTACCGACCACTTGCAGCTCTATAGTGTTCTAGAGCGGTAGAGTAGTCAAGGGGCTATTTTAAAGTGCTCTAGAACGGGGAGGTTGCGGACATGAGCGAGAACCCTACGGCGCTCCCGCCGTATCGCCGTATCGCTGCGGCGATCAAGGCTCGTATCGATCGAGGCGAGCTCCAACCAGGTGACGCCATTCCGTCTGTACGCGAGATCATGCGTACGGAAAACGTCTCGACCGCCACGGCTACCCGCGTCGCCGCCGTCTTGCGCAACGAGGGATACGCCGAGTCAGTCCCTGGCATTGGAACGATCGTCACGAGGCCCCGCCAACTAACGACAGGTCCTGATCGACTCACCATGCTTCGAGCCACAGGGGACGGTCTACGGCCAGGCGAACGTACAGAGATCCTTTCTGCTGAGCTGGCTCCGGCTCCAACCCACGTGGCTGACGCCCTCGGGCTTGCCGCAGATGATCCCGTTGTACGCCGCCAACGTGTCTACTATGACGACCTCGGAGTAGTCGCCCTATCCACATCCTGGCTACCTGGCTCCCTTGCAGACGCCGCGCCCGAGCTGTTGGAGACCGTCCCCCTCCCCAAAATGACCTTTGGCTTGATCGAGGAGCGAACAGGACGACGTGCCGTCCGCCGACGCGACATCGTTTCGATTCGAGCGGCTCCTGACGATGCCTCGACCGTCCTCGAAGTCACTCCTGGGACACCTGTGCTCTCCATGACAAACCAGTACTGGGACCAGCATGGAGAAAGCACCGAATATGCAACTGACTTCCTAGGTCAGGGGCGCGATCTACGCGCCGACTACGACATATAGACAACATCGCACTTGCCTGCGGGGAAGGATCCTTGGCGCTGCGTCCGTTACAACTTTGCTTACGTCTTCAAGCCGCCTACGGCGGGAGGACGCCGAGGGATGCGGAGCGGCAGGAGGAACAGCCTCAAGATCGTTAGCGAGCGGTGAAGATCCACGGGCGGTAGCCGCTCGTTCCACAGAGGCTCCACCAAAGACCGCAGGGAAGCCGTCAGGGCAGACAGCAGGACAGCACGGCAACCACCCACGGCCCCAGCCAGCTTGGAAACCCGAGAAGCCTCACAGAGCCAGGCGCCAGGCAGCCCAAGCCCCGCCCCTACCACTCCTGCCCTTGCCAACACACACACCACCGCGGGGAAGGACGCAACAGCGGTCCGGCCCCTGCGCGCTCGCTCGCGGCGGCCCGGCTCGTTCCGGCCGGCCACCGCGGCGGCGCGCGTGCCGACAAGCGGCACACCGTGAGCAGAGACGACGACTTGGGCAGCTTGCAGCATGACACCGCTCCGCGTCCTATCGATCTTCCGCCACACAGCAAGGGACCGCCAGGCGGCCACCGCACAGCCCCACACGTCAGCAACGACAAAGGGGCGGAGAACACTCGCGGGCTTACGCCCGAGGATGCGGAACCGCACGGTTAGACGGCCGGTTCCGGGGCTTACCGAATTGTTGCGGAGCCGGATCCATGGGGACCCCTCCAAGATCGCAAAAGGGGGGCGGGAGGGGGAGAACGCGGGCAGGGGCGCTGCCCCTCCCCAATTAGCTGACCATGGTAATGCCCCCCTTTTACGATCTTGCCCCATGGATCCAGCACCACCGCAACAATTCGTCAATCCCCTCTCGCGTGCGGTCCGCACGTGGTAGAGGTAATCCATGCTTCAGGACATCGCAAACCTAAGTCAGGTCTTAGGATTTCCCGTGTCACTTCTAACACTGTGGTTCATGATCTTCCCTGAACATGTCCAGCGAATCGCGCCCCTCCTGTCTGCACTTGCGAGGGGTCTCCACGAACTAGTGCTCATTACGGCTGGCTTCCTGGTCGAAGCCATATCGCCTAGATTCATTTGTTCAGGGATGCTCTGACACATCCCACCACAGAATATGCCGGGGAACGATCACCGTACTCGATTTCACTACTGTTCCCGTCTTAGCAACTCAGGCTACGATCGGCATCGAGCGGTAAGCCCTCTCCTAAAGCGGATTCCGGCTTGAGGTTTATGCAGCACCGAAGTGCAGCAACCCCACCGGCTGCACGTGGCCGATCGCGTCCTCCGCTGCCTGCTCAACTACTACGGTGACCTTCGTTGACGTCCATGCCTGTAGTTCGCATCGAAGGGGTCAGGGGTTCGAATCCCCTCATCTCCACCAGGAAGATGCAGGTGAGAAGGGTCTTTGGAGCAATCCGGAGGCCCTTTTCTCATGTCTGGAAGTCGATGGGAGCCAGTCGGGGAGCCATCTCACTTGGACTCTCTACCCGTGTCGGCTGTCGCCGAAGATGGTGTTCATCGTCTGGGCACCTTTGGTGATCACCGGCCGTAGCTGGTGCCGGTAGACCGCCTCTGTGACGCTGGTGCCCGCGTGCCCGACGAGATCGGCGATGGTCTCGATGGGAACGCCCTGGTCACTCATGATGGAGACGAACGAGTGACGCAGTTCGCGGGGACTCCAGGCGGTTCCGAGTTCCGCTCGTTTGGTGATCCTGCGAAACGCCCGTCGCATGTTCGAGGCGTCCAGCGGAGTGCCTATGTTCGTGCAGAACACCATGTTGTGATCTTGCCAAGCCTCGCCGGCCTTGAGCTTGAGCCGGGCACGCATCCCCTCCACCTGGCCGCGGACATCCTGCAGGCCCAGCGCCCGCACCACATCCCGCGCCGCCCCTCTGGGATGATCTTGAAGATCCGTTCCCGCCGAGCGAAGGGGCCCCTGCTTGAACACCGGACAGCCGCCGACCGACGACCTGCGCGAGCATACCGGCGACTGATAAGCAGCACGCAGTGGCTCAGCGTAGGCATGTGCTGGACGGTAATGGTCCCCGACGGCGGTCGAGCGTTCACCCTGGACCAGGTTGCCGCCCGGCTCGCCGGGAACACGCCCTACCAGGTGCACGAGCCGGCGTCGCTCGACGCCATCGGGCCACCCGAACGCGACGCCTACCCCATCCTTGTCGACCAGTGCAGCTCGACCACCGTTCTCTTCGAGTGGGACTACCTCGGGGCAAACCCCGCCGTGCTCCGGCGGCTCAGTGAGGGAGCACGCGTCCACAGCGCCTGGTGGAACGTCAACGCCAACAATCTGCTGAGCTTCGCGGCCCGAGGCGAGCACGTCCTGGCGATCAACGCGCGCTTTCCCGGGAGGCAGGAACACCATGCCGGCCTGGCACGATGGCCCGAGCTGCAGGTCATGGAGGACTTCTTCGCCGCGCCCGCGCCCGAAGACCCCGACGAGGAAGAGGACGAGGACGACCTCGATGACCGCGCCGACTACGACTGGAGGGCCGCCTGCCTGGCAGTCATCGACCGCAGCACCGGGGCGCGGCTGACCGGCGAGTGGCTGGAGCAGCCGCATCCCTACGTGACGGTCCGCATGCCGGACGCGACCCGCTGAGAGCGGGTCAGCGCCAGAGCTGCGTACGCGGGAAGCGACGTCGCCTGGAGCGGCTGTCCATCGCGCGTGAGAAGCTGACCGCACTGGAGGCGGCCGACGAGTCGGCGGAGGCAGGGCGCGACTTGCTGCTGCTCAGAGGGATTTGCGGAATGAGGAGTCATGGGCCGGAGCGCGCCTCGGGTGAAGCGCAGGAAGTCTCCGCAAGAGAAGAAGCGGCTGAGCTACACCAAAGATCGTCGCAACGACTACGGCGAGAATGACAAGAGCTCGCGCAAGAGCATCCGGCGCAACAAGCGGACGCCCCATCGGGCCAATCGCCATCGTGATCATCAGGTCCTCGAAGCTGCCCGAGGCGCCGCCGACGAGCAGTCGGGCGAAGCTGCCGAAGAGCGTCTGTACGCGAGGCGGCCGAAACGCTGGAAGAAGGTCCGCGATGCGCCTCTTGGCGAGATCTTGCTGGGGCGTATCGAGCGTCGGGTGAAGCGGGGCATCCATGATCCGGGAACTGGTCGGAAGCGCATCCGCCGTATTCGCCGGCGGCAGAAGGTTTGACGACTGCACGGTCAGAGGGACGGGAAGCGGCTTTCATCTGCCAGTCGACGGCTCAAGAGGCGACGCGGGCCGGTGCCCTCGTCTCCAAGACGATCGTCGGGGTTGCGCAGTACGCATCGATCGATGGAAAGGCATCCGCAGCCGACGCAGTCGGACAGCTTGTCGCGCAGGCGGGTGAGCTGCTCGATGCGGGTGTCGAGTTCGGCGCGCCATGAGGCGGATAGGCGGGTCCAGTCTTCCCTGGTCGGTGTGCGCTCCTCCGGAAGGCCTGCCAGCGCCTCGCCCACCATGCGCAGTGGAATGCCGACTCGCTGCGCCACCCGGATGAAGGCCACCCTGCGCAGGGTGTCGCGAGAGTAGCGTCGTTGGTTTCCCGCGGTTCTGCGGCTGCGGATCAGGCCCTTCTCTTCGTAGAAGTGCAAGGCGGTCACCGCCACGCCGGAACGGGCGGCGAGTTGCCCGACGGTGAGCTCCTTGGCGTCAAAAGGGGGTTTCGTCACGCCTCTCAGGCTAGAGCTTGACCTCGGCTATAGTCGAGGTTTCATGCTTGACGAGTGACAAGATCCCCTGCGGACACCGCCCCGCCCACCACTGGCCGTGCTGGGCGACGGGAATGGATCGGGCTTGCCGTTCTGTCCATTCCCGCTCTCCTGGCCTCCCTCGAGCTGACCGTGACTCACCTGGCGCTGCCGGCCATCGGCAGAGCGCTGGCAGCCGACAGCGCTGAGCTGCTGTGGATCGTGGATGTTTATGCCTTTCTGCTCGCCGGATCGCTGATCACCATGGGTACGCTGGGCGATCGGATCGGCCGCCGACGCCTTCTGCTGATCGGCGCGGCCGCGTACGGCGTCGCATCTGTGCTCGCGGCCTACGCTCCCAGCGCGGGCGCGCTCATCGCGGTCCGGGCGCTGCTCGGAATCTCTGGCGCTACGTTGATGCCGTCCGTGCTCTCCCTGACCGTCGCCATGTTCCGGGATCCGCGGCAACGCACCGTCGCCGTCGGGATCGTCATCGCCAGCGTGTCCGGAGGCACCGCGATCGGCCCTCTCGTGGGCGGGTGGTTGCTGGAGCGCTTCTGGTGGGGGTCGGTGTTCCTGCTCGGCGTGCCGGTGATGGCGCTGCTCCTGGCGCTGGGGCCGATCCTGCTGCCCGAGCGACGCGACGCGGGGGCAGGGCAGTTGGACCTGATCAGCGCCGCACTGTCACTGGCCGCGGTGTTGCCGGCGGTTTACGGTCTCAAGCAGATCGCCGCCGACGGCCCCGGCTGGTTGCCCGTGCTCTCCGTCACAGTCGGGCTGCTGTTCGCCGTCGTCTTCCTGCGCAGGCAGCGCGCGTTGCGCCACCCGTTGATCGACCTGCGGTTGTTCGCGAACCGGGCGTTCAGCACCGCCGTGGCCACGCTGGCGCTCGGCATCTTCGTCTTGTGGGGTTTCAACTACGCCTTCGCACAATATCTGCAGTTGGTACGCGGGCTCTCGCCGCTGGAGGCCGGTCTGTGGACGGCGCCTTCGGCTGTCGGGGTAATCGTCGGATCGATGCTGGCCTCCAGAATCGTGCGCTGGATAGCCGCGGGAACGGTCATCGCGGCCGGACTGGCCCTGGCTGCCGCCGGCTTCGTCGTGGTCGCTCAGGCGGGCATGACCGCCGGGACAAGTGCCCTGGCTCTCCTGGTCACCGGAGCCATCATCGTGTCCGCTGGGCTCGGTCCGATGATGGCGCTGGCTACCGATCTGGTCGTCGGTACCGCACCCCCCGAACAGGCCGGCGCCGCCTCGGCGATCTCCTCGACCGCGCCTCAACTCGGCGGTGCACTCGGCATCGCGGTCCTTGGCAGCGCCATCGCCGCGGCGTACCGAAGCGAAATGAGCCGCGCTGTCGTGGCGGGCCTCCCCGCAGAAGCCGTGTCCGCCGCGAGGGAGAGCCTGGGTGGCGCTGTGACGGCGAGTCACGTTCTTCCCGACCTGCCCGGGGCCGTGCTGCTCAGCGCAGCCCGTGAAGCGTTCACCACAGGATTTCAGCTGAGCGCCGTAGTCAGCGCTGCGACCATGGCAGGCCTGGCCGTCGCGGTCGCGGTCATGCTCAGGCGCGAACGAGTCGGCGCCAAGCCGACCGCCCGACGTTGATTCGGACATTCACCAGCACCCGCGCGAAGGCACAATCCCTCATGAATCCAGAACGTCTCAGACTTGCGGTGATCATCGGCAGTGTCCGAGAGGGCCGGTTCGGTCCCGTCGTGGCCAGGTGGTTCGTCGCGCAAGCGGAGCGCCGTCATCGCCTGCAGGTGGACGTCATCGACCTGGCCACGACACCCTTGCCGTACGCCCAACAGAGCCGACCCGTACCCGACGGGGTGTACGACTCGCCACTGGTTCGCTCATTTGCCGCCCGGATCCGTATCGCAGATGCTTTTGTCATCGTCACCCCGGAGTACAACCACGGCTATCCAGGTCCGCTTAAACTGGCGATTGACTCTGTCTGTCCAGAGTGGCACGCGAAACCGGTTGGATTCGTCGCCTATGGCGGTATTTCCGGTGGTCTACGCGCGGTTGAGCAGCTCCGGCCTGTCTTCGCCGAACTCCAGGCAGTGACCATCAGGAACACCGTCAGCTTTCACCGGGTGCACGGTCAGTTCGACACGGACGGAAACCCCAAAGACCCCGATACGGTCAACACCGCGGCCGCGGCGCTGCTTGACCAGCTGACCTGGTGGGCCGCAGCTCTGCGCAATGCCCGGGGTCACCTGCACCTGTGAGAAATGGGGTAGCCAGGTTCCGAGGCTGGGCTGATCGGGGTTTCCGAATCAGGTTCGTCCCGGATTGAGAGCCACGGAGCAGGTGCCCCGGAATGCGCGGGTGGTGTCAGGGCGCTGGTGGAGTCGTCCTGCGGTCTCTAGTGGACTCCATCACGACGGACACCCGTTCACGAGTGGCTGAGGTGATTGCGTCCTTCCCAGGGTCGACCGGCCTGCTTCCCATTCCCAGCGGCGCCGCTTGAGGGCCGCCGTCAACAGTTGAGCGCGACGGTGGTCCGGGGTCGGCCCGAGGCGGGGTCCAAGGCAATGGGGAACGTTCGTCCGTCGGTCACCCGGATCTCAACGGAACTCGGCCCCGTCCACTTGACCGAGTCGAAGCCGTCGTCGGTGTCGTCGTCGTTGAAGCAACCGAGTTCCCACTCCCTGCTGAGCAACCCGTCGTCTCTGCGGAGGCTGAGCCGCATCACCGTGTCCGGCCCGAAACCCGCCGGCGACTCCTGGAGCCGGATCCTGTACGGGGCGGGCCCGTCGACGAAACCGGTCTCCTCGATAGCGGTGAACGAAAGGGCGACCAACGCCACGAACAGCGCGCCACTCGCGCCCAGCCCGGCGATGACGGCGATCAGGACGCGTAGCCATCTCCACCGCAGCCCGAGGGCGGCGCATGCCATCAGGAGGCAGGCCAGCGCACCGAACGCGAACGGATGGTTCAGATGTTCCCTCAAGAGCACCAGGTCGGAGTCGTGGAAGAACGCCAGAACTGCGAGGCCGCCCGCGCAGAGCGAGGCGGCCGCCAGGACGAGTGAGCGAGGAGGCATGGCGGATCCCATCGGAGAGGTGCCACCGAGATCATGGCAGGACCGCGGTGCCGTAACCCCCGTGCATGGAATCGCGGCGAAACCCGCACAAGAGGCTGGGAGATCATGGCCACCGGTTCAGCCAACGGGCCCTCGGGCTGCAAGGCTTTGTCCGGTTTGGTCGAGAGGCGTTCCAACACCTACGCGGGCTGCAGGCCGGCGACAAGGGTGAAAGAGAACCCTGAGACGCCGAGGCTGCTTCGGAACTCCTCCCACCAGAGGTAGTCCAGCGTTGTCGCATGCGTCATGGACGGCCTCGCTCCTGTGGTCGATGATGCGGACGCCCACACTGGTGGCGAGCACCGACGCGATCGCCGAGCGGCTAGTTCCAGGCGCCAGGCACCTGGTAGGGCACCTTGCCTTCGAGTTGCTTCTGGTCGAGTACCTCGCTCTTCAGGGGCAGCGCGACGGTGACCTGCCGTCCCCAAGCGGAGTAGCGGGTGTCCGCCTCGACGCGGAGCACGGATCCCTTCCAGTGGTGCAGGATGCCCTTGGCCGTAACGCGTTCCACCAGTCCAGCCGTGCTCAGACGAAGGGTGTAGGAGATGGTGCTGACGGGCTTGCTCCAGGAATAGCCGCGAAAGCGCGAGGCGAAGGGACCGGATACCTTGACCAGTTTGTCGGCCTTGATCGTGCCCTTCACCACCCCGCCCCGCCAGGACGTGCGGTGCGCGAGCAGCGCTTTGAGCGTGGCGGGCTCCAGGACCTCCAGCAACGGATTGCTGGCAGACAGATCGGTGTGGGAGTAGCGAATCCAGTTCGTGCCCTTCGGCAGTACGTCGGCGAAGCGGGGGCTTGAGACGTAGTCGTCGTAGCCTGACGAGATCACTCGCAGGGGCGTCTCTTCCATGGCGGCGTCCTCCGCCATGCCGAGTTTCTTCAGTCCGGCCTGAGCGGTCTTGCTTGCAGGTGCTGGGACGTATCGGAGGCGATCTCGCCTTGCGGCCCGAACCCCACCATGCCATCCAGATTCAAGGTGTAGTACACGCCGCGACCGTGATCCACCTTTGTCTTGGACACGACGTTCACGCCCTTGCCGCGGATCAACGCCGCTAGGAGCGCCGTTACCGGGTTGGCCTCGGGGGCTGCCTGCGCAGGGGTGGCGACGAGCTGTGCCAGACCCGCGATCAGGATTGCCCCCACGGGGGTCCGCTTCATCACGATCCCCTGGAAATAGGTCGGAGGGACGCAACAATCTTGTGCATAAGAGATCAACTGTCAAGCCAAACCGCGATCATGGACGAACGGAACGCGGCTCGCTTCCGACCTCTCCACGGCGGCCTTCAAACGCCTGCCGGCCTCGCTATCGGCGCTGTGTCGGACGATCTCTGGCTGGGAGCGCTTCGAGCCGATGAAGGGTGTCGTCGGCTTCGGTGACGGCAAAGTGGTGGCGACCGGCCTCTGGGACCACCAACTGGAGGAGGCAGGTGTTCGCCTTGTTTGCATCGGCGAACGCCTTTCTGCGCGGGATGAACACGCCGACTGGGAAATCGATTGGCGGCTGTGGATCGGCAAGGACGGCCTCGTACGCCGGGCCTGATCCAAGTGGCGTGAGCCGCTACCAGATGAGGTGAAACACCGCGGCGCGGGTCAGGAATGGATGGGTCTCGGGCCTGATGCCGCCCCCGTATGACGCCCTTATGACTGCTTTATGACGGCTGTTGAGGAGGCTGATCTCCACAACGCGCGATCAAACGCAGGAGGGTGATGCAAATGACGGGGGAAATCCGCAAACCGCTGGCTGTATTCGTGCTGGCCGCGCTCACCAGCGTCGGCCTGGCCGGGGCAGCTCAGCCCGCCAACGCCGACGTCTCGTATTCGAGGGGCCGCGTCCAGACATGCAGCTCCCGTTCCCGTGTGAGCAGAAGTGGCGCTTGAACACTTGGGGCCATGCCCCGGCGCTGGACATGGTGCGGGAACCGCAGAGACTGACGAAGGGGTCGAAACTCCTGGCACCTGCCGCCGGGACGGTGATCATGTCGCGGAAGTACGAATACGCCGGCAACGTCATCAAGATAAATCACGGTGGTGGCTGGTACACCGTCTACCTCCACCTGGATTCTCGCAGCGTCCAGGTCGGCGCTCGGGTCACACAGGGCAGTGTTCTGGGATTCGTGGGGAACACGGGGAAGAAGAAAAACGGCGAAAAATACACCCCTCATCTTCACTTCGAGACCTGGTACGACAAGAACGGCGACGGGCGGACCGGCTGGGGAGGGCCGGGGAAGGAACGGGTCCCCTCCGTGTTCAACGGCGTACCTTATCCAGGGCCGGAATACTTCAACGTCGTCAGCCGCAACTGCGGTTACGGGGAGATGGGCCCGCGCTGATCCGTTCAGCGGCCGACCCCAGGGCCGTTCTTGAAGGCCGATCGACCGAGGCGACGCGCCGGGACGGTGCCCGAGGATGTCGCGGCAGGCGATCAGACCCAACTGGCGCGAGTCCTGTGAGCGGGACATGTTGTCCTCGGCCACCGCGACATGCCCGGCCGGCACATGTGACACGTCCGGCAGGGCCGGGACGAGCCAGATCCGGCAGCGGGTCGTCGGCGATCGCGACGACCCGCTTGATCCGGTGCGGCACCTGCTCGTCCGCCACCCAGAAAACGATCACGTCGCCACGACGAGGGCCACGACGAGGGCCACGACGAGGGCCACGGCGCAGCCGCCGCGCCAACAGGCGCTGGTCGTCCCGTAGGGTGGGCGACAGGCTGTCGCCCCGCACGGTCACCCTGATCCACCCGATCATCGCACCCTCTCATCCTGGTATCCGCCGGCCTGGAGGTGGAACAACCGGGCGTACTCTCCGCCCGCGTCCATCAGCTCGTCGTGACTGCTCTGCTCGGCGATCCGGCCGTCGACCAGCGTGACGATCAGTTCCGCGCCGCGCAGCGCGGACTTCCGGTGGGAGATCAGCAGCCGGGTACGGCCCTCCGCGTGCCGGCGCAGGGTGGTGTGCACGCGGTGCTCACCCTCGGTGTCCAGCCCCGGGGCCGGCTCGTCGAGCACGATCAACTCGGCGTCGGTACGCATCAGGCAGCGGGCCAGGGCCACCCGCCACCCCGATCCGGGCGCGCAGCGCCGCGAGGTCCAGCTCGCGGAGGTCCACGCCGCTCCAGGTGATCGTGCCGCGCTGCGGGTCGTAGAATCCGCGCCACATCCGGCCGGGGCAGATCGCGATGATCGAGATCATGGAGAATCCGGTCACGCCCACGGTGGAGCGTCCCGGGGTGGCCTGGGCGTTCAGCGGGCGGCTGACGACCGGGCCGGTCGCGCCGTGCGAGGTCGTGGCGGACCAGTCGGCGGGTGAGATCGGCGACGCCACACCGCCGCCCGGCAGCTAGTTCAGCAGCCGCGGGGCGGGTGAGCGGGAAGGCCAGGGTGATGTCGTGAGCTTGCGTTCGAGCGCGCTCGAACGCATAGCGTCCCCGCCATGACGACACAGACCTGGATCATCACCGGCGCGTCCCGCGGGTTCGGACGCGCGCTGGCGCAGGCGGCGCTCGCGGCGGGCGACCGCGTGGTGGCTGCGGTACGCCAGCCCGAGAGCGTCGCCGATCTGGAGGCGGCCTACCCGGACGACTGCCTGATCGCGACGTTCGACGCCAGGGACGTCGCCGCGGCCCCGGATCTCGTACGTGACACCCTCGACCGCTTCGGTCAGCTCGACGTGCTGGTCAACAACGCGGGCCGGGCCGTGGTCGGAGCGGTCGAGGAGGTCGGCGACGCGCAGTTGCGCGACCTGATGGAGTTGCACCTGTTCGGCCCCGCCGCGCTCGTCAGGGCGGCGCTGCCCGCGATGCGTGCGCGGGGCACCGGGACGATCGTGCAGATGAGCAGCCAGGGAGGGCGGACGTCGTTCCCCGGCGTGTCGGCGTACTCCGCGTCGAAGTTCGCCCTCGAAGGCTGGTCCGAGGCCCTGGCCGGGGAGGTCGCGCCGTTCGGGATCCGGGTGCTGCTCGTCGAGCCCAGCCGGTTCAGGACGGGCTTCAACGGGGGCGACGTGCTCGAGTTCGCCGAGCCGTCCGCGACCTACCGCGACCTGCTCGCCGGCGTCCGTGCGGACATGGCCGGGACCGACGGCCGCCAGGAAGGCGACCCGGCGCGGGCAGCCGAGATCATCGTCTCGCTCGCGCACGGCGACGAGGTGCCGCTGCGGCTGCCGCTCGGGCGCGAGGCGGTCGAGCGCATCTCGCGTGCCTACCGGCGCGGCCTGGACGAGGTCGAGCGGTGGGCCGAGACTGCTCGCGGTGCCGACTTCGAGGGGGTCTCCGCATCGGTACGGCCCGTCTAGGCTCGGGGTCATGGCCACCGACGAGCTGATGACCAGGGCGCTCGACGCGCTCGGGGACGACGGTCCGCTGTCGGCGGAGGCGATCCACCGCCTCGCCGACCTGGCCGATCTGCCCGAGACGATGACGATCGCCGACGTCGCCGCCCTCCTCGGCATCTCGCCCCACACGCTGCGCTACTACGAGCGGGCCGGGCTGGTCGAGGTGGCCCGCGACGGTCAGGGTCATCGCGTGTACGACGCCGAGACGGTTCGGCGCCTGGTGTTCCTCACCCGGATGCGGCTGTCCGGCATGCCGATGCGCGATCTGCAGCACTACATCTCGCTCGTCGACGCCGGCGGGCACACGGTGCCGGAGCGGCTCGACGTGCTGGTCGAACATCGCGACACCATCCGGCGCCGGATCCGTGAGCTGACGCTTTCCCTCACGGCGGTCGAATACAAGATCGCCACGTACGGGGGCTCGACCGGGCCGGACGTCCAGGACCTCGGCACCACCGACCGTACTGCGCTGCCGGACGAGCCGGTGCGACGGGCCCTTCCGGCGGAGTGAAGGACACCCGGCCTGCGGGAAACGATCTTCACGGCCTGTCCACGTGATGGTTGCGTCTGAAACGTGCCAGTGTCTGCTACTTCATCCCTGCTTGGCTGGGTGCCCGTACGTCACGCGCACCTGCCCGAACGGGAATCATGTCCACCACCACGCTCGCCCGCCCCCGCCCGCCCCTCGTCGGCCGGCTCGCGGTCGCCTCGCTCATGCTGGGCATCTTCGCCATCGTCACCAGCGAGATCCTGCCCATCGGCCTGCTGCCCGCCATCGGCGCCGACTTCGGCATCTCCGACGGCACCACGGGGCTGACCATGACCCTGCCCGGCATCGTCGCCGCGGTCGCCGCGCCCACCGTCACCCTGACCACCGCGCGCCTGGACCGCCGCGTGATGCTGTGCGTCCTCATGGCGGTGCTCGCCGTGGCCGATGTGCTGGCCGCGGTGGCGACCTCTTATGGGGTCATGCTGATCTCCAGGGTGCTCGTCGGCCTGACCATCGGCGGCTTCTGGTCGATCGGGGCCGGGCTGGCCGGCCGTCTGGTGCCGCCGCACGCCGTCGGCACCGCCACCGCTGTGATCTTCTCCGCCGTGCCGCTGGGCTCCGTGCTCGGCGTGCCGGCCGGCACCTTCATCGGCGAACTCGCCGGCTGGCGAACCGCCTTCCTGGTGCTGGCCGTGCTGGCCCTGCTCGTCCTGGCCGCCCTGCTCGTGCTGCTGCCGCCGCTGCCCGCCCACCAGGTCACCAGCCCTCGCGTGCTGCTCGGCCTGCTGCGTACGCGAGGCGCCGCCATCGCCCTGCCGGCCACCTTCCTCGTCGTGCTGGCCCACTTCGGCACCTACACCTACGTCACGCCCTTCCTCCAGGACGTCACCGGTCTGCGGCCAGCGGCCGTCGGCGCCGTTCTGCTGGCGTACGGGATCGCCGGGGTCGCCGGCAACTTCCTGGCCGGCAAGGCCACCGCCACCCGCCTACGAGCCGCCTTCGCGACCTGCGGCTGCCTGGTCGCGGCCACCACGCTGCTGCTGCCCTCGGCCGGCGGCACAGTCGTCGGAGCCGTGGTGCTGCTCGTGGTCTGGGGTCTGGCCTACGGGGGTGTGCCCGTGTGCTCGCAGGCATCGTTCATCACCGCCGCCCCTCACGCGCCCGAAGCCGCCACCGTCGTCTTCACCTCCTCCTTCCAGGCGACCTTCGCGCTCGGCGCTTTCCTCGGCGGACGCGTCGTCGACGCCTTCTCGGTCTCCACCGTCATGATCTGCGGCGGCCTGACCGCTCTGCTCATGGCGGTATCGCTGTGGGTGCTCGGCACATCCCGCTGAGCGGACGCCGTCGACGTTTAACCGGTGGAGCGGTGCGATCCGGCTCTGGCACGATGATCGCCGGGAGGTGGCCGGGGTGGAGGTCGGCAGCACGCCCAAGCGGGTGCACATCATGGGCATGGCCGGCGCCGGCAAGACGACGCTCGCCGAGCGGGTCGGTGCCCGGCTGGGGGTCGAGCACATCGACCTCGACTCCCTGCCGCTGCCCTTCCTCGACGGTGACCCCGACGTCGCCGCCGCCTGGCGGGCCGCCGCTGCCGAGATCGCGGCCGGGCCGGCCTGGGTCACGGCGAGCGCGCTCTGCGGCTGGACCGATCCCCTCCTGGAAGCGGCCGATGTCATCGTGTGGCTGGACGCTCCGCCGCCGATCGCCGTCTGGCGCATCGTACGCCGCCACGCCGTACGTTCCGCGCACGGCACCAACCCGCACAAGGGCCTGTGGCTGCTGGCCCGGTTCCTGCGGGACGTCATGCGCTATCCCGGCGGGCCGATCGCGACCGACGAGCAGCTCGACGCCGGTCGCGGCAACTCCGGCGCCACGACCCGCGACCGGCTCACGCCGTACCCGGACAAGGTCGTGCGCTGCCGCGGCAACCGCGACCTCGACCGTCTCCTGTCAGCCCTCGGCTCCTAGTCGTCCTCGTCCTCGTCGTCCCAGTCCTCGTCGTCCCACTGGTCGGCGGGTGGCAGCGGGTTGTCGTCGTCGATGAGCGCGTCGTCCACCGAGCGCCGCCAGGCGCGGCTCACGGCCGGATCGGCCCATCGGGCCTCGGTGATCCTCGGGACGGGAACGGTGAACCGCTGGTGGCCGGCCATCCAGGAGTTGCAGAAGAACCGGCATCGCCCTGGGCACGTACGAGCTGCGCCGCCAGCGCGAGCAGGGCGACCAGGCCCGCTTCGTCGCCGACTGAGGCGATCACGCATCGATCCAGGGGAAGCCGTCGGGGTCGGCCGCGGATCGGACCTGCACCACCGCGTTGTCGTGTCCACGCACGTCCTTGAGGAACGGGAATTCCTCGGGGGTCACCCGGATCTTCGCCACCGGTTCGGCCGGCGCCAGTTTGGCCACCTGGCGCTGGCGAGCCCCTCGGATCGGCGGCTGATGCTCGAACCCGTCGGCGGACAGGAGGTAAATCGTTCCTTCCTGCCATGGGTGGAGGTCGAGCACGGGCCGGCTGATGGAGAAGTAGTAATAGGTCTCGCCGACGATGTCGCTGCAAGAATTGACCATCGACAGCGGGTGATCGCGGTTGAGAATCGCGTAGAACATCGGCCAGATGCCGTCCGAGGCGGCATAGACGGCGGTGCGATCACCGAAGGCGTCGCTGTCGTAGGACCGGCGTGGCTCGAAACGCTCGATCGAGGGATCGTTCGACCCGTGCAGCACGTATTCGGCCTGCTCGGCCACGTAACAAAGAAACTGCCACTTCGGCACGGCCAAGGTATAGGGAATCGGCTGGTCGGGTCCTTGGGCGACCGCATCAGCGAGTAAGGAGGCGAAGTCGGCCAGGGTCTCGTCGTCCAGGCTGCAGGACGGCCGGGGCAGCCAATGGGCAGGAAGATCCACGACCTCAACCTACCGACCGCGCCGCCTGGGCGCGGATCGGCTGCCAGGTGGTCATCCGAGGGGCGATCGGCCATGGCCGTCCACGAGGCGCTTGCTTTCGGATCAGAGGATCAAGCCATGTGGCACAGTGAGCGAGATGGAAGTGCGAGATCGGGCTGAGCCGATCTGGACCTGCTGGAATCACTGGATCGCGGTTCCGACCGGTGACCAGGCCGGCGTCATGGAGATTCTTGGCTTGTCGTCGTCGAGGCCGCTCACCTTCGCTGAGGCCCAGGAGGTGATCGACGCCGATGGCCATGCCGGACCGGGCCATCCTGACCGTCTGTCGCGGGTTTTCGTCACTCCTGAGGTGGACGGCTGGATCCTGGTGATCGGCGCCTGGTGTGATCCTTGCGGTGAACGTCGCGAGGAGGTGCTCAGATCGTGCCGGACGCTCAGCGCCCGTTATGGAGGGGCGCAGGCCTACTACTTCGGTGCGCAAGGAGACGGCTCGGCCTGGCTGGTGGCCGAACATGGGCGCGTTGTTCGCCGGTACGCGGCGACCGGCGAGCCGGATGACGAATCACTCGCTCATGGCCACCCGCTGCGTTATGAACAGAAACGCCTTCTCGAATTGGGGTTGCCGGTCGACGGAGACCTGCGGACGGCGAGCGCCGAACAACTCGACGAGTGGACGGTGGCGGCTTTTGACCTGGCCCCGGAAATCGCCGCAGCTTGTGGTGTCAGTCCATTCACTCTGACTCGCGACATGAGGGTGCGGGGCACCGGCGTGCTCGCGATGACGCCTTGATGGCATAGGCCGCCCGGCGGGACGGGCTCGTGGGTGTGGCGCCATTTTTTGATGATCGACTAGGGTGGGGCGTTCGCTTTTCATGCCCTCCGAACCCCCAGGAAGCGCTTCGTGTTACGTCGCCATCGTTCGGCCCTGCCTGCCCTGATTCTCGTCGGCCTGTACGGCGCCGCGCTGACGGTCACCGTCGTCGTCGCCCTTGTCTCTGGACAACTCGGCCCGTTGTGGTGGCTGACGTTGTACACGCCCGTGGCCGAAGGCGCGGTGGTGTCCCCGCTGAGCGTGCTCGTCCTGGTTCTGGCCGGGCTGTCCTGGGCGTGGGCGATCTGGCAGGTCGTACGCGGGCCGTTGGCGGGGTCGCCGCCGCAGCAGGACCGGGACGTGATGCGGCTGCGGGTGGCGCTCTACGTCGCGGTGGTTACGACATCGCTGCTTCACCTCGCCGGGTCGTTCGCCTGGGAAGTCGTGACGGTGGTCTACTCCGTGGCGATGTGGGTGGTGGTGCTGCGGTTCATGCCGGTGCTGGGCGGCGAGCAGCAGTTCACGCGGGGCGCGGGGGTGCTGGGGTATGGCGGTTTCGCCGTCATCGGCGTGTTCGACCTCGTCGGCTGGTCCGGCCTGGGCGCGGCGGAGTCGGTCTGTGCCTTGGCCGGCCTGGCTTGGACGGCGCTGGTCCTGCGGGACCAATGGGGCGACGACCGCTGGGGGAGGGCGACCTTCGGGTACGGTCTCGCTTCCGTGGTGGCGCCGATCCCGCTGACGGTGGCCGCGATGCCGTTCTCGCAGGAGACAGGCGTCGCCGACGCTGTTGGTGTGGTCTCGAGTGTGCTGCTCCTGGTCTGGCTGGCGCGCTCCGCCCACGATCTGGCTGTCCCGCGCCGTCAACCGCCCGCCGAGCAGGCTGAGGTCGTTTCCGGGGAACAAGCGACGTGACGCCGCCTCGGGGGCCTCAGGCGGGTACGCGCTCCTGGTCGGTGTCGCCGGGGCAAGGACGGCTGCCGGCGGTCGTGCGGTCGGCCGTCTCGATGTAGTGGGCGAGGGCGTCCCGGGACTGGGCGAGCCGGCTCATCTGCTCGTCCAGCCGCCGCAGCCGTGAGCGCATCGCGGTCAGCAGCTCGGGGCATCCGAGCAGGTCCGGGGCCTCTCCGGTCGCGCAGGGCAGCAGGTACGCGATGTCCTCGGAGGACAGACCGGCCCCGAGCAGGTGCCGGATCTGCTTCACCCGCAACACCGCGCCCTCGTCGTACTCGCGATAACCGTTCGCACCTCGCTCCGCGTCCAGCAGGCCCTGGGCCTCGTAATAGCGCAACTGATGGGCGTTCACGCCCGTCCGGCGGCTCAGCTCCCCGATCAGCATCGAACCCTCGCTTGACCTTCACACCGGTATCAACGTTGACGATGCTGCCATGAACAGCAGAACCGATACACCCGTGACAGTCATCGGACTCGGACTGATGGGCCGCGCGCTCGCGAGCGCGTTCCTGCGGGCCGGGCATCCCACGACCGTGTGGAACCGTACGCCGGCCAAGGCCGGCCCGTTGCTGGCCGAGGGCGCGCGACCGGCGGCGACGGTGGGCGAGGCGCTCAGGGCGAGCCCCCTGACGATCATCTGCGTCACCGACTACCAGGCCGTGTACGAACTGTTCGGCGCGACTGACATCGAGCTGGACGGCAGGACGTTGATCAACCTGACCTCGGGCGACTCGGCGCAGGCCAGGGACGCCGCCCGATGGGCCGAGCGGCGCGGCGCCCGTTACCTGGACGGCGCCGTCATGGCCGTCCCGCCGGCGATCGGGACCGCCGAGGCGGTGATCCTGCACAGCGGGCCGCAATCGGACTTCGAGGCGCACGAATCGACGCTGGACGCGCTCGGCACGGTCACCTACCTGGGCGCGGACCATGGGCTGGCGTCCCTGTACGACGTGGCCGGCCTCGCCATGATGTGGAGCGTGCTGAACGGCTGGCTCCAGGGCACGGCCCTGCTCGGGACGGCCGGGGTCGACGCCGTGACGTTCGCGCCGTTCGCGCGGCAGCTCGCCGTCGTCGTGGCCGAATGGCTGCCCGGGTACGCCGAGCAGGTCGACAAGGGCTCCTTCCCGGCCGAGGTGTCGGCGCTTGAGACCGACGTACGAGCGATGGACCACCTGATCGAGGAGAGCGAGGCGGTGGGGGTCAACGCCGAGCTGCCGAAGTTGTTCAAGGCGATGGCCGGCCGCTCGATGGCCTCCGGGCACGGTGGGGAGCAGTATCCCGTGCTGATCGAGGAATTCCGTACGCCGCGCGACTGACCGGGCATGTGCGGAGTCTCACCGTGCGGTGCGGAACTTCGGGATGGTGCGGTCCGTCCATGTGGTATGAGGGATGAGGCGAAGAAGGACCGGTTCCGGCGGCTGCCGGAGCGGCCGGACCCGGCCGAGTGGCGGGCCGGGGTGGATGAGGAGCCGTTGCCGCAGGCCATCGCCGAGCCGATGGAGGTGGGCGACACCGGGCTGCGCTGGGTGGCGCCCGAGATGGAGGCGGCGCGGCAGCTCAGCGACGCGATCGTCCGGCGCCGCGAAGCCCGGAAGTAAGCCGCGAAGCCCGTAAGTAAGAAGCCCAAAGCAAGCGGCTCGTAGCTGGTGAAGCCCTCAGCCTTGCCGGCGCCGGCAAGTCAGGGCCGTGGTCTCGTGTCGCATGCGCACGTGACCGCCCAGCGACTCGATCGTCTCGCGCACCACCCCGAGCAGCCCCGCGAGCCGGTCGGGTCCGAGCCGGAGGTGGTCGCTCGACGTCGCGACGAGCCCGGTCCACTGGTCGGCGGTCAGGACACGTTCCTGGCGGTAGACCTTCTCCTCGATCGGGGTGAACGCGTCGCGGCCCGACGCCGGGATGCGTTCGGATCGTCCGGGGGTTCCGGGCGGTGCCGGTCGTACTGCTCGGCCACCGAGCCGAAGGAGGTGGCGCGTGCGCGGTCCAGATGGAGATCGTCCATGATCCGACTTTACAAAGGCCCCTCCGTGTCAGTTTGACAGGGCTTGAACCTCAAGCGGCTTGAGATCCGATAGTGACGGTATGGACGACAACGAGCTGTACTCGATCGGGGATGTGGCGCGCCGCACCGGGCTGAACGTCAGCGCCATCCGGTACTACTCCGACCTCGACATCGTCGCGCCCACCCGCGTCACCGACGCCGGCCACCGCCTGTACGACGTCCGCGCCATCGCGCGGCTGGAGCTCATCCGCACCCTCAGGGAGCTGGACGCCGGCCTGGACGGCATCCGCCGGCTGCTCGACGGTGAGACGTCGCTGCACGATCTCCTCACGGCGCACCTGGAGATCGTCGAACGCCAGGAACGCGGCCTGCGGGCCCGGCGGGCCGTGCTGCGGACCCTGGTCAAGCAGGGCGGCACCGCCGATCAGGCGGCCCTGATGCGCAAGCTCGTCTCGATGCCCGACGAGGAGCGCGAGCGGCTGATCGACGACTTCTGGAACGACGTCGGCGAGGGACTCGACGTGCCCGCCGGCTTCGTGGACCGGCTGCGGACGATGCGGCCGTGCCTGCCGGAGGACCCGACGCTCACCCAGCTCGAAGCCTGGATCGAGCTGGCCGACCTGGTCCAGGGCGCGGAGTTCAGGAACAAGGTCCGCTCCTACCTCCAGGACACCTACTCCACCTCCCCGGGACGGGACCTGGCCGCCACCCCTGTACAGGACTTCATCTACGAGACGGGGACGGCGATCATGGAGGAGATCATGGCGGAGGTCCGTTCCGGGCTGCCGCCGGAGTCGCCACGGGCGCGGGACCTGGTCGTCCGCATGGCGACCGCGGCCGCCGAGGCCGTCGGCACGCGGTCCACGCCCGAGTCGCGCGAACGCATGGCCGCCGGGTTCCTCATGGCCGAGCGGTTCGAACGGGAGCGGCCCGAGGAGTCGCCCCGGTACGACTCCACCCATGGCCGGTACGTGTCCCTGGTGGCCGTGATCAACGACACCCCGCCCCACACGGGCGATGAGTTCGCCTCGCTCGCGACGTGGCTGGCGGCGGCCCTTCACGCTTCCGCCCAGCCGGGCCCGGCTCGATAGAGTCCGGCAGATGCTGCTCCTGGTCCGCCATGCCATGCCCGCCTACGGTCCGGCCGTGCCGCCGCACGAATGGACGCTCAGCGCCGAGGGGTGGCAGGCGGCCCGCCGGCTGATCGCGCGGCTGCCCGCAGGCGCCCGGCTCGTCTCCAGCGGCGAGGTGAAGGCCTGGCAGACCCTGGGCGGCGACGGCGCGGTCACCCGTGATCGGCGGTTCGACGAGGTCACCCGCGTGGAGCCGTGGGAGGGCGACTATCGCGAGCTGCGGCGCGCGTACGTGGACGGCGCGGACCACCCGGGCTGGGAGCCGCGCGCCGAGGTCGCCGAGCGCTTCGACGCCGGCATCACCGAGCAGCTCGCCCTCGCCGGCGGGCGCCCGCTCGTGGTGGCGACGCACGGCATGGCGATGACCGTCTGGATGACCGCGCGGCTGGGTCTGGACGGCTCCGGTGACTTCTGGGCGGACCTCCGCTTTCCCGACGCGCATCGTGTCGATCTGGTGGCGGGCGCCGTCGAGCGCGTCAGCGGGGGATAGGCGTCAGGCGATCTCGACGTAGTCCAGCTCGGCGGCGTACGGGCCCTCGTCGTGCTGGAAGCGCAGTGTGTTCCAGCCCTGGTCGAGCTGCACCTTGGCCGTCGCGTTCCCCCAGGTGTCCCAGGTGCGGTCCCGATAGTGCACGATGCGCTTGGCCGCGCCGTTCACCGTCAGGTACTGGCGCGCGTCGCCGTCGCCGGCGCGATAACGCACGTCCACCGTGTACGTGCCGGCTTTGGGGACCTGCACCTTGATGTCGACCCAGCTGTCCGGATAGTTCAGGTGGCCCATCGAGGCGTTGCCCGAGGCGCCCTCGATGTTGAACAGGGGCATGGCGTTGAAGTGGGCGCCGTCCTCGGCCTCGTAGCGGACCGGCGCGTTTCGTACGACGGCCAGGGTAGTCAGGACGATCAGGGCCACCACGGCCGCCGGCACGGTCGCGACCAGCAGGATCGTACGGCGGCGCGGGCCAGGCGTCATCGTGCCGGGCTCCGGTGTCTCCGCGCCGGTGGATGCGACGTCGCCGGTGGATGCGATGTCGCCGCCGGCCGGCCGGCCGCGTAGTTGCACGCGCAGCCCCAGCATCGAGACGACCAGCCCCACCGCGCCCGTGAACATGCCGATCACGCTGGCCCGCTGGTTCAGCCCTTCCAGCACGTCGCCCGGCAGCCGGAGCGGATCGACGAGGAACCAGGTGAGCAGCGAGACCACCAGCACCACGATCGCGGCGACCCGCACGACCCGCCACACCAGCGAACCGGGTGCCCGCTCCCGCCTTTCCGCCGCCTTCGCCATAGTTCCAGAGTGGCCTCTCGATCACTCCGGCGAGCGCGGGTAGGCAGATTATTACCGTTCGTGGAGAACGGCGGCGGCCGGGGTCATTCCTCGGCCGGCTCCGCCCAGGCCCGCTCGATCTCCGGCACCAGTTCGTGGCCGGCGTCGGTGACCACGACGCGCATCTGACGGCGATCGGCGGGGACCGTCCCGGTGCCGATGATCTACCCTGCTGTCATGCAGCACCTCTGTGACTGACCCAGCAGCAGCTCCGCGAACCCGCGGGGCACGCCACTTCTCCCCGGTCGCCACCCGGGTTCCGACACCACTGCTGGAGTCATCGAGTGCTGCCTTCCTGCCGCCCATCCTCCGTGTCCCTGCGCCACAACGCCGATTTCCTGCGGCTCTTCTGCGCCTGCGCGTTCAGCCTGACCGGCGACTGGTTCGCCTTCGTCGCCCTGAGCGGCTTCGTCTACCATCACACCGGCTCGGCGGGATGGACGGCGCTGCTGTTCGCGATCAACTCCCTGCCAGGGGTGCTGCTGTTTCCGCTGATCGGCCCGATGACCGACCGCTTCGACCGGCGTCGTCTGCGTGTCGCGTGCGACCTGGGCGCGGTGGTCCCGGTCGTCGGCCTGCTGGTCGCCTTCCACGCCGGTTCTGTGGCGGTGGCCCTGGGGTGCCTGGCCATGCTGTCCGTGCTCGCCGCGGTGTCCGGCCCCATCCCCGAGGCCGCGCTGCCGAACCTGGTCGCCGGCCGGGACCTGCCCCTCGCCCAGACGCTGATCGGCAGCCTGTACTCGGCCGGCCTGCTGGTGGGAGCCGGGCTCGGGGGCGTGGTCACCGCGGCCTGGGGGACCTCGGCCACCCTGCTCGTCGACGGCGCCTCGTTCGTCGTCTCCGCGCTGCTCGTGGCCCGGATCGAGCGGCCGCTCTCCAGCGCCGTGGCGACGGGCCGGCTGCGGGTACGGGCCGACGCCGCCGAGCTCTGGCGGTTCCTGCGTACCACTCCGGTGGCGTCGGCCCTGCTCGGGCTGACCGCCGGGCTGCGGCTCAGCTACGGGATGGTCGGGCTCCTGCCCCTCTTCGCCCTCGACCGCTTCCACGCCGGCGACGCCGGAACCGGCGCCCTGTACCTCGCCCAGGGGCTCGGCGCGGTGCTCGGCCCCTTCGCGGGCCGGCTGCTCGCGGGCCACTCGCACCGCAGGCGGCTGTACGTGGCCGGGGCGGCCCTGGCCGTCTTCGGCCTCGGCTATCTGCTCCTCGCCCACAGCACCGGCCTCGGCCAGGGGATGGCCGCGGCCGTGCTGGGCCACGTCGGGGTGGGCGCGTGCGCGATCCTCGCACTCAACGGCCTGCAACTGACGACGCCCGATCACCTGCGCGGGCGCGTCATGGTGCTCGTCTTCAGCCTGTCGGCCGGGCTTCAGGGCGTGTCGACGCTCGCGGTCGCCCCCATGGCCGCGACCGTCGGGACCGCCGGCACGACGCTGCTCCTCGGAGCCTTCGCCGTCGCGTACGCGATCGGCTGGTCGGTCGTCGTGTCGATGACCGGCCCGCCGAGGGGCGCGCCGGCCGGCTGACGGGTGCTGACGGGCCTCCCCACGGGCAGGGCGGGCCTTCCTACGGGCAGGCGCGCGAGAGCACCTGCCAGGGCGAGCAGTTGTCGGCCGAGGACGAGCAGCACAGCCGCCTGCTCCAGCCTGCCGCGCGGCACTGGTACTGGTACCCGCACACGGCCGCCGCCTTCACCTCGGGAAGTACCAGCGCCAATGCCCGGTCGATGAGCGTTCTCACGTTCTGCCTCCTCGTGATCCCTGCACGTTTCCGCGATTGTCGGAACGGGCGCTGGCGGGCTGTTAGCGCGGCGATAGCGCGGCCCGAAGGGGCGGAGGTCAGGCGGCCCGGCGGCTCATGATCAGATCGGCGGGAACGCGTACGGGCGCGCACAGGGTCTGGCCGTGCTCGTCGAACAACTCGGAGACGGGCACCCACTGGTCGTCGAGGAGGAACTCCGGCCAGGCGAGGATCACCTGCCGGGGGATCAGCGCGCGCAGCCGGGGGAAGCGCGGATGCCAGAAACGGCCGTCGAGCAGCAGCCCTCTGACCCGCGTGGGGATCCCGTGGCCACGGGCCAGGCCCTCCAGCAGGGCCAGTCTCTGGCTGCAGGACCCCTGGCCCAGCCGCAGGGTCGTGGAGATGCGACGCCGCTCGTTCATCGCGTAGACCGGGCGGACGCGGGCGGCGACGAGCCGGTGGGCCGCGATCAGGAACGCCCGCCCGTCGAGGTCCCGGGCTTCGTCCAGCAGCTTCAGCACGCGGGGATGCCGCCAGTCGAGGATGGGAGTGGCCGCTGTACCGCCCGCGGCCGTGCGGCGGCTTCCCGGTTTCACCCGGCGATCATAACGGGATGGACCCCTGCGGGGCAGGCATCCATCCCGGTGCGGGCTACTCGAAGGCCAGGCTCTGCCAGGTCTTCACCTCGTCCGCGGACAGCGCCCTGGCGAGGATGGCGGCGCGGTCCACGGCGCCGGTCAGGCGCTGGCCGCCGTTCTGGTCGGCGGCGAAGCGCAGGGGGCGGGCGGTGCAGCCGGTGATGCCGTCGGTGCTGGTCTGGGCGGTGGCCTTGGGTTCGCCGTCCACGTACGCGGTGATCGTCCCGGTACGGTCGAGCGTGACCACCACGTCGATCCAGCGGCCGGTGGGCACGGTGGCGTTCAGGCCGGTGTTGGCCCCGGCGCCGATGAAGCGCAGCGTGTTGCCGGGAGTGATGTCGATGAGCACACCGTCGGTCCCGGGGTCACCGGACACCTGGGAGTCGAACAGGCGGCGATAGCCGGAGCCGCCGATCTTGACCTGGGCCGCGAACGTGGCCTCCCGGACCAGGCCGAGAGTGGTCGCGCCGGTCGTCAGGTACGTGTCGCCGTCGAGGATCAGGCCGCTGCCGGTGGGCGCGGTGGTGTCGTAGGCGGGGATGCCGGTGACGGTGGCGTCGCGGCCGTGGCCGGAGGTGTCGGCGACGGTGCCGCCCTCCTTCGGGTCCCAGGCGACCAGGAGGGAGCCGGGTTCGGGCGGCGCGCAGGGGTCGAGGCCGAGTGCGGCGGTCGCCGAGGCCCGCCACGATCCGGTGACCGAGGCGCTGAGCACGGCGCTGCGGGAGCCGTCCGCAGGACCGGGGGTGACGGTGAAGACGGCGGTGCGCGTGCGGCCGGGGGACGTGGCGGGCAGGTGGCGGGTGGCCGGCTCGACGGTCCAGCCGGTGGGCGCGGTGAGGGCGACGTCGGCGGCCGGCACGGCGCGCCGGCGGGTGGCCGTCACCGTGACCCGCGCCTCGAACGGCGTGCCGGGGATGGCCGTGGCGGGCGCCTCCATGGCGACCGCGGCCTCGTTCTGGATCGTGTACGCCTGGCCGGCGCGGGCGTTCCAGGTGAGGGTGTCGCCGTCGCGGCGCGCGCCGACCTCGTGGCCGCGCTCGTCGAGGACCCGGTAGCGGCCGGCGATGAACGGCGACCTGACCGTGAGCGGGCCGCTCCCGCCGGGCCGCACGGTGACGGTGTCGGGCGCGCCGCCCTTCCAGGTGGCGTCCACGGTGACGTTCCCACGGGCACGAAGCCCGGTCACGGAGCCGTTCTTCCAGGTGGAGGGCAGGGCGGGCAGGACGTGGACGACGTCGTGCTGACTCTGCACGAGCATCTCGGCGATCCCCGAGGTGGCCCCGAAATTGCCGTCGATCTGGAACGGCGGATGGGTGTCCCAGAGGTTGTCCAGGGTGGAGCTCTTGAGCTGCTCGGCGAGCATCGTGTGGGCGTGGTCGCCGTCCAGCAGCCGCGCCCAGAAGTTGATCTTCCACGCCTTGGACCAGCCGGTGCCGCCGTCGCCGCGCGCGGTCAGCGTGACCTTGGCCGCCTCGGCCTCCGGCGTGCCCGCTTTGATCTGGTTGGCGGGGTGCAGGGCGTACAGGTGGGAGACGTGCCGGTGGGTGTCGGACCTTGCGTCCCAGTCGCTCTTCCACTCCTGGAGCTGGTCCCAGGAGCCGACGCGCAGGCCGGGGTCGAGCTTGGCCAGGGCCGCGCTCACCTCGGCGCGGAAGCTCGCGTCCACGTTCAGCTTCTCGGCCGCGGCCAGGGCGTTGCCGAGCACCTCGCGGACGATCTGCTGCGACATCGACGCGCCGGCGGAGAAGTCGCCGTGCTCGGGGGAGTAGCTGGGCGAGGCGACCAGCTTGCCGTCACGCGGATCGGTGTGCAGGAAGTCGAGCCAGAACTCCGCCGCGCCTTTGATCACCGGGTACGCGGTGTCGCGCAGGTAGCCGGTGTCGCCGGTGAAGCGGTAGCTGTCGTACAGGTGCTGGGTGGTCCAGGCGGCGGCCTCGGGGAACCAGAAGGCGGTGGCCCAGTCGTGCATGCCGGTGAACCCGAACGGGTTGGTCTCGTTGTTGACCACCCAGCCGCGGGCGCCGTACATGTCCTGCGCGGTCTTGCGGCCGGGGGCGACCATGGCGGAGATGTAGCGGTCGTACGGCTTGGTCGTCTCGTGCAGGTTGGTCTGCTCGGCGAGCCAGTAGTTCATCTGCAGGTTGATGTTGACGTGGTAGTCGGCTCCCCAGGGCGGACTGGTGGAGTGGTTCCAGACGCCTTGGAGGTTGGCCGGCAGCAGGTCGTTCTCGCGGGAGGAGGAGATGAGCAGGTAGCGGCCGTAGGCGAAGAACAGCTCCTCCAGCGCCCGGTCGTCGCCGGCGGCGCCGCCGGTGTAGTCCTTGCGCAGCCGGTCGGTGGGGACGGCGGGCGTCGTGCCGCCGAGGTCCAGTTTCACCCGGTCGAACAGCTTGCGGTAGTCGGCGGTGTGCGCCCGGCGCAGCTGGTCGTAGCTCCTGGACGCGGCGGCGTCCACGGCCGCGGTGACCTTGGCGTGCGGGTCCGCGCCCCGGTAGGCCGGGTAGTCGCCGGCGTAGTCGGTGCCGGCCGACAGCACGAAGACGGCGCTGTCGGCGCCGGTGACGGTGATCGCGTCCCCCGAGTCGGTACGGGTGCCGCCCTGCGCGATCACCTGCACCTGCGCCTCGAACCGCATCTTGTTGTCGCCGAGCTGCCCGCGGATGGTGAGCCGCCCGCCGGCCGCGGTGACCGTCTTGTCGTCGCGCGGCGAGCTGTGCCGCAGCGTGAAAGACACCTTGCCGCGCCGGTCGGCCGACAGCCGGCCGACGATCACATTGCCCGGGTTGCTGGCGAAGTATTCACGCGAGTAGCGGACCCCGCCCGAGGTGTAGCCGACCCGGGCCACGGCCTCGCGCAGGCTCAGCTCGCGCCGGTAGGCGGAGGGGTCGGCGGGCGCGTCGGCGAGATCCAGATGCAGGTCGCCGAACGTCTGGTACGCCCCGAAGCCCGTCTTGGGCTGGCCCAGCTTGGCCGCCACGTCCTCGGGGCTCATCCGGCCGTCGCGGTCTATCTGGCGCTGAACGTCGGCGATCGCGCCGGGACGCGGCGACTTCCAGTTGCCGAAGTCGTAGCCGGGTGAGCCGGGGCCGCCGGTCCATAACGTCTTCTCGTTGAACTGGATCCGCTCGGACGCGACCCCGCCGAAGATCATCGCCCCTAGGGGGCCGTTGCCGATGGGCAGTGCCTGGGTCTCCCAGTCGGTGGCGGGCTTGTCGTACCAGAGCGTCAAGTCATCGGGTGTCTTGCGGTCTTCGCTGACCGCTTGGGCGGAGGCGGGCAGTCCGGTGGCGAGCAGGAGTGCGGCGAGCAAGGCCGAGTTGAGGCGGCGTCGTGGGGGGTGGGCCACGGATCCCTCCGATCACATGGAAGCCTTGACCTTAGGAGATAGCATCGAAACCTGCCCTTAACAAGAGTTGACATCCGATGTATGCGTCGGGGGTGTCGCCGTGCTCACGAAGGCCTGCGGGCGGAGTGGGAGATCCGATGACTGCCGGTCAGCCGTCCACGAGGAGTGGGTGCGCGCTGGGACGCGGCACCGGGCCGTCCATCTCGGTCTCCTTCACGTTGATTTGCGGATAATCCGTTCCGGAACCACTTGGGTAGGCTGAAGAGCATGACCGCGATGGCCCCCGCCCGTACCGAGACCGATCTGTCGTTCCTGCTCGACCACACCAGCCACGTGCTGCGCACGCGCATGGCCGCGGCGCTCGCCGAGATCGGCCTGACCGCGCGCATGCACTGCGTGCTGGTCCACGCGCTGGAGGAGGAGCGTACCCAGATCCAGCTCGCCGAGCTGGGCGACATGGACAAGACCACGATGGTGGTGACCGTGGACGCGCTGGAGAAGGCCGGTTACGCCGTACGCCGGCCCTCCAGCGTCGATCGGCGCGCCCGGATCATCGCGGTCACCGACAAGGGCGCGGAAGTCGCCGCGCGCAGTCAGGAGGTCGTGGACGGCGTGCACCGCGACGCGCTCGCGTCCCTGCCGGACGACGAGCGCGAGGTGCTGGTCCGGGCGCTGAACCGGCTGGTCGGCGGCCACCTCGCCACGCCGGTGGAGAGCCCGCAGGTGGCCCGCAGGGCGCGCGAGCGGCAGCGGTAGCTCCAGCGGCGGGCCAAAAATAGATCCGAAAAATATCGTCTGTAACGGAACTATCTGTTACGGTCTCTCCTGTCGACGCCGCCGCGCCGGCGTGCCACACCTTGATCGGGAGAGACCGTGCCGTATTCGCCTGACTCGCGCTGGACCGCACTGGGCGTGCTGTCCGCCACCGGATTGATGACCATCCTCGACGGCAGCATCGTGACCGTCGCGCTGCCCACGATCCAGCGGGACCTGGGCTTCACACCCGCAGGGCTGAGCTGGATGGTCAACGCCTATCTGATCGCCTTCGGCGGGTTGCTGCTGCTGTCGGGCCGGTTGGGGGACCTGATCGGCCGGCGGAAGCTGTTCATGGCCGGGAACGTGATCTTCACGGCCGCGTCGTTGCTGGCCGGCGTGGCCGGTGGCCCGGGAATGCTGATCACGGCCAGATTCCTGCAAGGCGTGGGCAGCGCGATGGCCTCGGCGGTCGTGCTGGGTATCCTCGTGACGCTGTTCACCGAGTCACGGGAGCGGGCTAAGGCCATCGCGATCTTCAGCTCCACCGGGGCCGCCGGCGCCTCCCTGGGCCAGGTCCTGGGCGGCGTGCTCACCGACGCCTTCGACTGGCCGTGGATCTTCTTCATCAACGTGCCGATCGGCGTGCTGACCATCGCGCTGGCCGTCCGCGCACTGCCCGCCGACCGCGGGATCGGCCTGTCGGCCGGCGCCGACGTCGCAGGGGCCGTGCTGATCACCTCCGGGCTGATGCTGGGCATCTACACCGTGGTCAAGGTGGAGGAGTACGGCTGGCTCGCCGCCCACACCCTCGGCCTGGGCGCGGTGTCGCTGGCCCTGATCGTCGCGTTCGTGGTGCGGCAGGCCACCGCGAGGACCCCGCTCATGCCGCTGCGCGTCCTGCGCTCGCGCAACGTGGTCGGCGCCAACGTCGCCCAGATGTTGTCCCTGTCGGGCATGTTCGCCTTCCAGGTGCTCTTCGTGCTCTTCATCCAGCAGGTCCTCGGCTACGGCGCCCTGGACAGCGGGCTGGCCATGCTGCCGGCCGCGGTCGGCATCGGGGCGATCTCGCTGTTCGCCTCCGCCCGGCTCAGCGCCCGGTTCGGGGTGAAGGTCGTGCTGCTCGGCGGCCTGGCGATGCTCACGGCCGCCATGCTGCTGCTGACGCGGATCCCCACGGACGCCGGGTACGTCACCCACCTGCTGCCGGTGATGCTGCTGATCTGGGGCGGCGGGCTGGTGCTGCCGGCGCTGGCCACGCTGGGCATGTCCGGGGCGCGGGAGAGCGACGCCGGGCTGGCCTCGGGGTTGTTCAACACCACCCAGCAGGTGGGCATGGCGATCGGCGTGGCGGTGCTGAGCACGATGGCGGCCGGGCGTACCGAGGGGCTGCTGGCCGCCGGGCAGGATCGGGCGTCGGCGCTGGCGGGTGGGTTCCAGCTCGCGTTCGGCATCTCGGCCGGGCTGCTGCTCACGGCCTTCGTGGTGGCCGCGGTCGTCCTGCGCGGGCCGTCGCGCCGGACCGGCGGCGCGGTGGCCGCGGACGGCACGGCTTCTGCGCCGGTGGCGGAGGACGCGGCGGCCTCCTGAGCCGGGGGTGCGGAAGGCGCGGTGGCCAGGGGCCGCCGCGCCTTCCGTCGTTCCCGAGGTCAGCGTACGTAGATGTCGGGCCTGGCCGGCGTGGGCATGCGGTCGCCGATGAAGAAGCCGGTGTGCGGCGGCTGGTTGTAGGCGGTGTTCTGCCAGGCCACCGAGACGCGGTAGAGCGGGTCGTGCATGAGGGTGTGGATGCGCCGGTCCGTCGGGATGGGCGTGGAGTAGACGCGCAGCGCGCGGTTGTCGGAGGTGGGCCAGACGACCTCCTCGCGCCAGTCGCCGAACAGGTCGGCCGAGAGCGACGGCGTCGCCTTGGTGCCGTTGTTGGAGTGCACGCCGGAGGCGGTCAGCAGGCGGGTGTCGGAGTCGGTGCCGTACTTGTCGATCCTGGTCTGGTCCAGCAGCTCCCTGACGGGGTCGCCGTCCCACCAGGCCAGGAAGTTGACCGAGGACGGCTTGCGGCCGGCGGTGTTGCCGGTGACGCTGCGCAGGTTGCCGTCGGCGGCCGACCAGAACTCGCCGGCGACCCGGACGGTGGAGATGTCCCCGGCCACGCCGCGGCCGTTGTCGGAGCCCGAGGCGGTGGACCAGAGGATCGAGCCGTTGCCCGGGTCGATGTAGAGCGAGCCCGGCTGGGAGGTGGACTCGCTGACCTTGAAGTACTCCAGCCCGGCCCTGGCGGGGTCGAAGTCGCCGAGGTGCTGGGCGTCGCCGTGGCCGGTGCGGGTGCTCCACATGCCGGCGCCGTTGTCGTTCACGGCCATCGCGCCGTAGACGATCTCGTCGCGGCCGTCGCGGTCGATGTCGCCGACCGACAGGCTGTGGCTGCCCTGCCCGGCGTACTGGGAGCCGGACGCGTTGCTGTCGAACGTCCACCGCTTGGTCAGCGAGCCGTTGCGGAAGTCCCAGGCGGCGATGACGCTGCGGGTGTAGTAGCCGCGGGCCATGATGAGCGAGGGGCGCTCGCCGTCCAGGTACGCCGTCCCGGCCAGGAAGCGGTCCACCCGGTTGCCGTAGTTGTCGCCCCAGGAGGAGACGGTGCCGCGCGGCGGGTCGTAGGCGACCGTCGACAGCGCGGCGCCGGTCTGGCCGCTGAACATGGTCAGATATTCGGGGCCGCTGAGGACGTACCCGCTGGAGTTGCGGTGGTCGGCGCTCGAACTGCCGATCACGGTGCCGCGGCCGTCCCTGGTGCCGTCGGCGGTCTTCATCGCCACCTCGGCCCGGCCGTCGCCGTCGTAGTCGTACACCTGGAACTGGGTGTAGTGGGCGCCGGCCCGGATGTTGCGGCCCAGGTCGATGCGCCACAGGCGAGTGCCGTCGAGGCGGTAGGCGTCCACGAACACGTTGCCGGTGTAGCCGGACTGGGAGTTGTCCTTGGCGTTGGACGGGTCCCATTTCAGGACGAGTTCGTACGTGCCGTCGCCGTCCAGATCGCCCACGCTCGCGTCGTTCGCGCTGTAGGTGTAGCCGACACCGTCCGGGGTGGTGCCGCCGGACGGGGGCTGGATCGGGACGTCCAGGTAGGCGCCGCCGGTGAAGCGGAGCGAGGCGGGGGAGGCGGGCTGCTCGGCGCCGCCGGTCACCGCCCTGACCGCGTACGAGGAGTCGGCGGCGGCGCCGTCGTCCAGGTAGTTGGTCGAGGTGGCCAGCCCGGAGGCGATCCTGGTCGAGCCCCGGTAGAGGTTGAAGGTGACGCCGTCGGGGTCGGTGCCGAGCAGCCGCCACGAGACGAGGTTGCCGGATCCGGAGCGGACGCTGATCAGCCCCCGGTCCAGGTCCTCCATCTGTTTGGTCGGCGGTGCCGCTTGGACGGGGACCGCGGTCGCGGCCAGGGCCAGAACGGCCGCCGCGGCGGCCAGGTGCAGGCGCATGATGGACTCCTTCGCGGATGGTAAGCGCTTTCCCGGCGGGCAAAAAAAAGAAAGTTTCACGGGGTGCGGGGGCGGGGTGATAGCGCTAACAGCGCGGATGGGAGGGACAGAGCTGCGGGAACGTGCACAGGAGCTCCTCGCCGGTGGTGAGCGCGGGTGCGCGTATTAAAGCCAGCAGCCACGTGATCCGCAAGCGCCCCGGAGCAGGGGATCGCGGTGAATCCGTGAGCGTGCCGAAGCGAACGATCGTTGTGATCCGCGGGCGTCTTCGTCCGGCCCGCCAATGCCGGGCCCGTTGTTGGGTGGCCGGCCACAAGAATTCCCGGCTCGGGTGGGTGTTGGGTGGTGGGCATGGCCGATCTCATCCTGCGTGGCGGAACGGTGTACGACGGTCTCGGCTCTCCGGCCGTCGTGAGCGATGTCGCCATCACCGGCGACCGGGTGGTGGAGGTGGGCCGCGACCTCGGGGACGCGCGCCGGGTGATCGACGCGACCGGGCTGGCGGTGGCCCCCGGGTTCGTGGACGCCCACGCGCACTCCGACCTGGTGCCGCTGATGGCGCGGGCGCAGCCGTTCAAGCTGCTCCAGGGCGTCACCACCGAGGTCAACGGCAACTGCGGCTTCTCCTACGCCCCCGCCGCCTCCGCGCTGGAGGAGCTGACCGGCGAGGACGTGCCCGACTGGACGTTCGCCCAGTACCTGGACGCCGTCGAGGACGCCGGGCCGACCAACCACGTGGCCACGCTCGTCGGGCACTCGACGCTGCGCGGGGCCGTGGCCGGCTTCGACGAGCGCCTGCGCGAGGGCGACCTGGAACGGATGTGCGAGCTGGCGGCGGCGGCCTTCACCGCAGGGGCGTGCGGGCTGTCGAGCGGCCTCATCTATCCGCCGGGCAGCTACGCCGGCACGGCGGAACTGGTGGCGCTGGCCAAGGTGGCGCACGGGTACGGGGTGCCGTACACGACGCACATGCGCGACGAGGGCGCCGGCCTGGCCTCCGCGCTGGACGAGGCCGTCGAGATCGCGCGGCGGGCCCGCGTCCGGCTGCAGGTGTCCCACTGCAAGGTCGCGGGCCGGGCCAACCACGGGCAGGCGGGCATGCTGCTGGCCAAGCTGCGCCAGGCCCGCCTCGAAGGGGTGGACGTGCGCGGCGACCAGTACCCGTACCTGGCGGGGGCCACCATGCTCGCCGCGCTGCTGCCCCCGTCGGCGCTGGCCGGCGGGCAGGTGCGCGACCTGCTGGCGGCCCCCGCCGAGCGGGCGCGACTGCGCGCCCTGGCCGAGTCCGGCGGGACCGGCGCGGGGCTGTGGCAGGACGCCGCCCCTGACGCGGTGCTGGTCACGGGGCACGCCGAGGAGGCTCACGCCGGTCGCACGCTGGCCGCGCTCGCCGCCGACCCGGTCTTCTCACACCTCGGTGGGGACACGTGGGAGGTCGCGTGCGCGCTCATCGCCGCCGACCCGGCCGCCACGATGGTGATCTCGCTGATGTGCGAGCAGGACGTGACCGAGATCATGCGCGATCCGCTCATCGGCGTCGGCTCCGACAACGGGACGCCGGTCGGTCTTGAGCATCCCCGGACATGGGGCTGCTTCCCGCGCTTTTTCGGCACGTACGTACGCGAGCAGCGGCTGCTCCCGCTGGAGGAGGCGGTGCGCAAGGCCACCTCGGCGACCGCCGACCAGTTCGCCCTGCACGGACGGGGCTGGCTCGGCCCCGGCTCATGGGCCGACGTCTGCGTCTTCGACCCGGAGACGATCGGCCATGCCGGCACGTACGCGGACCCGTCCGTCCGGCCGTCCGGGATCGCGTACGTGCTGCTCGAAGGGCGGGTGGTGGTGGAGTCGGGCGAGTTCACCGGCGAGCGCAGAGGACGTGTCCTGCGCTCCGGGCACTGACCGGAAGCCGGCGCGGCGCTGTAGGTTCTGAAGGGATGCGGGCTCTCACGCCCGGTGGCGCTCCCAGCGGACCTCGCCGTCCTCCCACCGCTCCGTCGGGCTCAGCCCGGCCGCCGTGGCGACGGAGGCCGAGGCCGCGTGGTCGGGGTGGATGTGCGCCACGACCGTGTCGACCTCCCGTTCCATGAGGTGCTCGACCAGGGCGACGGCGGCCGCGCGGGCCAGCCCGCGGCCCTGCCACGGCGTGCCGACCACCCAGGCGACCTCGGCCGTGCGCCCGTCGATCGTGGCCTGCACGTAGCCGACAAGCCGGTCCTCCGCGCGCGGCCGGATCATCCAGTTGCGCCAGCCGGGCGGCCCCGACGTCTGCCGCTCGTAGCGGGTGCGCAGCTCGGGCTCGGTCAGCGGGACGCCGCCGGTGAACTCGTGCAGGGCCGGGTCGGAGAGCACGCCCGCCATCTCGCCCGCGTGATCGGGGTGGAGGGGGATGAGGACGAGAAGCGGCGTCTCGATGCGGTCCATCCGCCCACGATAGGGCTCCGCAAGTGGCGCTGTCGGCAGGTGTTGGCGGCTATGGGGTGACAACGAACGACCTTGGCCCATACCAGGGCGAAGCGGAGAGTTGAGTAGACCTCTACGCGGGAGACTTCCATGACACTGCAGATTCCGACGCCCGGTGAGCGGATCTCCGAGACGATCAGCCGTCTGCGGGACACGGCGGGGCCGGTCGTCCGCGTCGAGCTCCCGGGTGAGGTCGGCGCGTGGATCGTGAGCTCGTTCGAGACGGTCGAATACGTCCTCACCAACGACGGCACGCTGTTCAGCAAGAACCCGCGCAACTTCCCCGCGCTGAACGACGGCACCATCCCGCCCGACTGGCCGATCCGCCAGGTCATCTCCGGTGACCACCTGCTGGTCAAGGACGGCGCGGACCATCGGCGGCTCCGAGGGCTGGTCAACCGGGCCTTCACGCCCGGCCGGGTGCAGGCCATGGGGCCGCGCATCCAGCAGATCACCGACGACCTGCTCGACCGGATGAACGATCAGGACGGTGTGGTCGACCTCGTCCGGGTCTTCAGCGAGCCGCTGCCGATCGCGGTGATCTGCGAGCTGTTCGGGGTGCCGGAGGAGGAACGGCACCTGATCCGCGCGTACACCAACGTGCTGCTGTCGCACAACGCCACGCCGGAGGAGGCGGCCGCGGCTGGCGGAGGGCTGCTGGGATACCTGCGTGAGTTCATCGATCGCCGGCGGGTCGAACCCGGCGACGACCTCACCACGGGCCTCATCCGGGTGCAGGAGGAGGACGGCGAGCGCCTGTCCGACGACGAGATGGTGTGGTTGCTCTGGCTGGTCCTCATCGCCGGTCACGAGACGACCGTGCACCTGATCGCCAACACGGTGATCGCCCTGGGCGCGGATCCCGAGCAACTGGCCAGGGTCCGGGCGGAGAACGCCTGGGAGGACGTGGTCGAGGAGGCGCTGCGCAGCCGCAACTCCGTGGTCAACGTCTTCTTCCGGTACGCGCTCGAAGACGTGGTGGTGGGCGGGACCACGATCCCGGCGGGCGAGCCGGTCATCGTCACGCTCGCCGGAGCGGGCACGGACCCGGCCAGGTTCGGCTCGGACGCCGCCCGCTTCGACGCCACCCGCGAGCCCGACGTGCACCTCGGCTTCGGCAGGGGGCCGCATTTCTGCCTGGGCGCGCCGCTGGCCCGGCTGGAGGTGCGGATCGCGCTCGCGTCCCTGTTCGGCCGGTATCCGGAGCTGCGGCTGGCGATCAAGGAGGACGAGATCGCCTACACCCCCTCGATCATCACAGAAGGCCCGTTGGAACTCCCCGTCATCCTGGGCCCCCGCACCTGACCACCCCGCCCGCCCGGTGACCGCCGAGCCCGGGCGGGTGCGGGGGGTGGGTCAGCCGCCGCTGAGGCTGTTCAGCAGGTCGGTGACGCCGATGGCGTCCAGGAGTGAGGTCGGGGCCTGGTCCTCCTGGTCCTCCTGGTCCTCCTGGTCCATCTGGTACACCACGTCCTCCTGCGGGACCTGGCCCGGCTGGGCGAGGGGCACGCAGGGGGCCGGGGCGGCGATCAGGGAGTCCACGAGTTGCTGCACGCCGAGGGCCGACAGCAGCGACTTCGGGCGCGGCGCGGTGGGGGCGCAGGCCTGCTTGCTGGTCGTGAAGAGCGTTTCGAGGTATCGCGCGACCCGCTCAGGGTCCTCCTCGGGCGGCAGCAGCGAGGTCGTGGTGTGGTTGGTGCCGTGGCTGCAGACGACCGCGTTGTAGATCAGGCCCTCCATCGTCTCCCCGTCCTGCGCGGCCGTCCCCGGGGCCGGAGTGACGGGTGGCGTCGGGGCGGGAGCGGGGATCGCGGGCGGCGCGTACGGATTCGCCGTCCCCGCGCCCGTCCCGTAGGCGCCCTCCATGGTCCTGAGGCCCGCGACCGAGTCCATGAGCCCGCCGACCACGTCGGCGGTGACCGTGCCCAGCCACGGCGGAGGCGGCGTGACGTTCACGACCCTGCCGTCATGGGTGGTGCACTCGACGGGCGGGAAGGCGGCTTCCTCTTCCGCGTGCGCCGCCCCGGCGGGTGCCAGCAGAACGGCGGAAGTCGCGACGAATAGGGCAATGGCCTGCCTGGACATGATGCTCCCTGAAGGGCGTTGATCGGCTTTTCGAAGCGATCATTACCCTTGGTGGTGGTTCGGTTACTCCATAGTTGGATCTAGCCCTCTTTA
The DNA here is from genome assembly GCF_040649755.1 of Nonomuraea sp. NPDC048882. Classification (NCBI taxonomy): domain Bacteria; kingdom Bacillati; phylum Actinomycetota; class Actinomycetes; order Streptosporangiales; family Streptosporangiaceae; genus Nonomuraea; species Nonomuraea sp. NPDC048882. Next base: position 343,574 of record NZ_JBEZGB010000013.1, on the reverse strand, counting down.
CCGGTGCGATCGGAGCCCCTGGTCCGGGCTAATATATGAGTACTGTTATATCTCTGGAGAGGAACCCCCTTGCGTCCCCCGATAGAACCGTACGACCACGGCATGCTCGACACCGGCGACGGCAACCTCATCTATTGGGAGGTCTGCGGCAACCCGGACGGCAAGCCCGCGCTCGTCGTCCACGGAGGCCCCGGATCGGGATGCAGCACCGGCGTCCGCCGCAGCTTCGACCCCGAGCGCTACCGCATCGTGCTGTTCGACCAGCGCAACTGCGGCCGCAGCCGGCCGCACGCCAGCGACCCGGCCACCGACCTGAGCCGCAACACCACCCAGCACCTCATCGCCGACATGGAGCTGCTGCGCGAGCACCTCGGCATCGACAAGTGGCTGCTGTTCGGCGGTTCGTGGGGCTCGACGCTGATCCTGGCCTACGCCGAGACCTACCCGGAACGGGTGTCGGAGATCGTCATCCCGGCGGTCACCACCACCCGCCGCTCCGAGATCGACTGGCTCTACCGGGGCGTCGGCCGCTTCTTCCCCGAGGCGTGGGACCGGTTCAGGGACGGTGTGCCCGAGGCCGACCGCGACGGCGACCTGCTCGCCGCGTACGCCAGGCTGCTGTCCGACCCCGACGACAAGGTCCGCGAGAAGGCCGCCATCGACTGGATCACCTGGGAGGACGCGGTGATCTCGATGGAGTCGAACGGCAAGCCCAACGCCTACAGCGACCGCCCCGCCGACGCCATCATGGCGATGACCCGGATCTGCAGCCACTACTTCTCCAACGGCGCCTGGCTGGAGGAGGGCGTGTTGCTGCGCGAGGCCGGGCGGCTGAAGGGCATCCCCGGCGTGCTGATCCACGGCCGCCTCGACATGGGCGGCCCGCCCCAGACCGCCTGGGAGCTGGCGAAGGCCTGGCCGGACGCCGAGCTGATCATGGTGGAGGACTCCGGCCACACCGGCAGCGACACGATGCGCAACGCCATCTTCGCGGCCATCGACCGCTTCGCCGACCGGTGAACCCGCGGCTCGCGATCATCTGGGGGTCTGGACGGTGCCCCTGGCGACCATCGCCTCGCCGTCGGTCGATTCCGTACGGATGAGCCGCGGGTTCGAGAAGGCCGGGCCGGCGGACAGGGCGCGACGATGCGCCGCGAGGCGGCCGTCGCCACCCCTTGTCCGCTCGCTGACCTGCGGTAACAGTAGCGCCAGGGCTCGCACGGCGACCACCTATTTATGCGTGCGGCCGGTACGCGGGCGCGACGGGGCCTCAGGGGGCAGCACTTCGACCGACGTCTTGCGGATGTGGTCGTAGACCAGCGACGTGCGCACGTCGGCGATGTTGCGATGGCGGGCCACGTGGTCGAGCACGAAGTCGCGCAGGTGCCCGGCGTCGCGCACGCCCACCTGGATGATGAAGTCGTCCCCGCCCGACACGACGAACACGGCCAGCGTCTCGGGCAGGGCGGCCACGTAGTCGCGGAAGCCCTCGACGGCCTCGCGGATCTTCGGATGCAGCCGTACGTTGATCAGCGCCTGCACGGGACGGCCGACGGCGTCGAGGTTCACCTCGGCGTGGAAGCCCTCGATGACGCCCGCCGAGCGCAGCGAGCGCACCCGCTCCAGGCAGGTCGAGGGGGCGATGCCGAGGTGCTCGGCCAGCTCCTTGTTGGTCTGGCGGCCGTCGCGCTGCAACTCGGCGAGTATCGCCGCATCAAGTTCGTCCACGTACGCATCCTGCCACGATTTTCCGAACTTCCTTCGGAAGCAGTCGTTCTGAGTTGTCATATCGACGGCATGGGTGTGAATCTCCGGAGAGAACTTCGGAGAGGAGATTGCCGGATGAGCGTGCTCGACGAGCTGGAGCGCCGTACCGACCTGCCCACCAAGGAGCTCGCGGTCAAGTGGGCGATCGTCATCGATCGTGACCTGCCCAAGGGGTTGCAGGCCAACGCCGCCGCCTGCCTGGCCGCGTCCGTGGCGGCCGCCGTGCCGGCGATCGTCGGGTCGGGCGGCGCGGACGCCTCCGGCGCCGTCCACAGCGGGCTGCCGTGGACGGGCTGCACAGTGCTGGGCGCGCCCGCCGCGATCGTGGCCAGAATCAGGAACGAGGCGGCGGCCGAGCCCGAGCTGGTGCTCTGCGACATGGCCGCCATCGCCCAGCGGGCCAGCGTGTACGACGACTATCTGGCCGAGCTGGCCCGCACCGAGGACCCGCCCTACTACGCGGTCAGCCTCTTCGGCCCGAGGGCGCTGGTCGAGCGGCTCACGGGACGGCTTCCGCTGCTGCGATAACCGGGCGGCTCATACGGGAGGAACCAGGGCGAAGTAGCGGTCGAGCACCGCCTGGTCTCCCCGCACGTCGAGCCCGTCGGCCGGCAGCCTGCCCCACAGGAACAACATCAGGTCGGACGCCGTCCCAGCCAGTTCGACGTCCGCCGGTCCGCCGTCCGCCTGCTCGACGTTCGCCGGCCCGCTGTCCGCCAGCCGTACGTGCTCGCCGTCGAAGCGCACCAGCCACTCGCCCGGCCCGTCGGTCCGCACGAACCGGTAGCTTTCCCCCTTCCCCGGCGGCGCCTGCGACCAGGCGCGCCGCTGCGGCGCCATGACCTCGAACGTCTGCGGGATCGCGTCCACGGCGACGTCCGGCGGGATCGGGCGGGCCGTGCCGACGGCGTTCTCGGCGTCCCACCGGTGCACCGCGGCTTCGATGACCTGCATGCGCAGCCAGAAGCCGACGGTCTGCTCCCGCGACCAGGTCCACGCGGGGTCGTCCGGGGCGTGCCGCCCGAACTGCTCCACGAGCCGTTCCACCCCCTCGTCGAACCAGTCGAGCAGGGTGGGCGGGATCGGTCCCGCGCTGGGCGTGCCGTCCATCGAGGGCCAGCCGTCCATGCTGGGCGGCGACTCGGTACGGGCCACCGTGGCGAGGTCGGGCGGCGCCGGCAGCCGGTCTCTGATGAGGACGATCACGAACCGGTGCACCCCGCCCAGGTGGAGCACGAGGTCGGCCATGGACCAGGCGGGGCAGGACGGCACGAGCGTCGTCCCGCCCCGAGCGGCGGCCTGGCGGGCGGCGCTTCCGAAGGCGCGGGCCTCCCGCCGGAGACGTGCGGCAGCTTCCATCACCTCACTGTGCCCCAGGGTGAAGCTCGTTCTCCACCTGATCGGCGGCCGGGCTTCCGGCGTTCGCCGAGGTCAGCCGTGCCGCTCCGGCGACGGCCAGGGAGAGGCCTACGAGCGCGGCGCTCACCCACAGCGGCGCGCGGAACCCGTGCCCGGCCCCGAGGGCGAGCCCGCCCAGCCAGGGGCCGAACGTGGCGCCGACGTTGAGCGCCGCCGTGGCGAAACCGCCGGCCAGCGTGGGGGCGCCGGTGGCGGCGTACAGGACCTGCGAGATCAACGTGGAGCCGACCGCGAACGAGAGCAGCCCCTGGACGAAGACCAGCGCGACCGCGACCACCGGAGTGCCCGCGGTCAGCGCGAAGCCGGCCCAGCCTGCCGCCAGCGCCACCCCGCCGGCGACCAGCAGCGGCACCGGCCGCCGGTCCGCGTACCGCCCGCTGATCGTCACCCCGGCGAACGACCCCAGCCCGAACAGGGCCAGCATCCCCGGCATCCACGCCGCCCCGATCCCGGTGACCCCGGTCAGCAGCGGCGCGAGGTAGGTGAACGCGCAGAAGGTGGCCCCGTTCACCAGGGCGCCCAGCAGCAGGAGCACCAGCAGCCGGGGCCGGCGCAGGGCACGGAACTCCGCGCGGGCGCCCCCGGAGGAGCCCCGCCCCGCGCCACCCGACCCACCGTCGGCTGGCGCAGCTCCGTCGGAAGGGGCGCCGCCGGTTCCGGCCTCGGGAGTCTCGGCCGGTACGGACTTCAGCACCGCGACGACGGCCGGCACCAGCGCCAGGGCCACCGCCCAGAACGCCGAGCGCCACCCCCACAGCTCCCCGAGCAGCGCCCCGCCGGGAACCCCGGCCACGCAGGCGGCGGTCACCCCGCCCAGCAGCACCGAGGTGGCCCGGCCCTTGGCGTCCGGCGGCGCCAGGCCGATCGCGGTCGCCATGGCCACGGCCAGGAACCCGGCGTTGGCCAGCGCCGCCACCGCCCGGCTCACGAGCAGCACCCCGTAGCCGGTCGTGACCGCCCCCACCACGTGGGCGAGCAGGAAGACGACGAGGAACGCCGGCAGGGCGAACCTCCTGGACCACCGCAGGCTCAGCACCGCCATCAGCGGCGCCCCCACCACCATCCCGGCGGCGAACGCCGAGGTCAGCAGCCCCGCGGCGGGGATGGACACGTTCAGATCCTCGGCTATGCCGGGCAGGAGCCCGGACAGCATGAACTCGGACGTCCCCTGGGCGAAGACCGCCAGTCCGAGCAGGTAGACAACGAAAGGCATCGACAACTCCGCGACCACGTCATGGATCGGCACAGGTAAGGCGCGCGGGGCCGAAGTGAAGGCCCCGCGGCGATGGAGTGGCCCGGGATGGGCGTCATGGAGCGACGCGCGATCCCGGGCACGACACGGCCCGTGTCACGGTGATCCGGATGGCGTGGAGGCAGGCGGGAAACATCCCAGCGGGCTCAGGAGACGCGCGTCAGCGCCCTGGCCGGGCGACGGCGGGGCGGAGACGGCGCGTGACGGCCACCGGACGACCGGTGGCTAGCGTCTTGATGCCTCGGGGCTGGACATGACGGTCAATATAGCAAGCCGATCAGCGGTCCCTGACGCCATGGCAAGGCGATCAGCGGCAGGATGTACCCCATCAGCGGTCCCTGACGCCCTGGACGTACTCCATCGCCCGGACGAAGACCGGATCGCTCAGCCGCCGCGTCATCTCCTCCGCCGAGACCTCCTCCACGCGGGACTGGATCCACCACAGGTTCCCGAACGGGTCGCGCACCCGTCCCACCCGGTCACCCCAGTACAGGTGGGTGACCTCGGTGTGCGAGGTCCCGCCCGCCGCGACGGCCTGCCGGTGGGTGGCGTCGGCGTCGGGGACGTACAGGCGCAGGAAGGCGGGGGTGGGTTCCGCGTCCTGCGCGGCGTCGAAGAGCATCACGATCGCGTCGCCGATGCGGACCTCCGCGTGCCCGATCCGTCCTTCCGCGTCGGTCACGCGGCCCAGCTCGACGGCGTCGAACGCGGCCTCCAGGTAGCCGATGATCCCGGCGGTGTCCTGGGAGATGATCCACGGCGTGACGGTGGTGTATCCCTCGGGGATGGGGTTGACGGTCATGGTTTCTCCTTTTTGAAGGGCGATGACGGCCACGTTAGGAGCGCAGTAGGTCAGGACTTGTCCTACATGTCGGGCATTCTGGGATTCATGAGCGAGTCCCGCCTGCTGGCCCTGCTGTCGCTGCTCCAGACCCCGCGCGAGTGGCCAGGCGGCGAGCTGGCCGAGCGCCTGGGAGTCAGCCGCCGCACCGTGCGCCGCGACGTCGAACGGCTGCGCGACCTCGGCTATCCGGTCGAGGCCACCATGGGCTCCACCGGGGGCTACCGGCTGGTGGCGGGGACGGCGATGCCGCCGCTGCTGCTGGACGACGAGGAGGCGGTGGCCATCACGGTCGGCCTGTCCACCGCGGCCAGGCAGCCGGTACGGGGCATCGAGGAGGCCTCGGTACGGGCCCTGGCCAAGCTGGAGCAGGTGCTGCCCGCCCGGCTGCGCCACCGGGTCAGGTCACTGGGCGGCGCCACCGAGCCCATGCCAGGGCTCGACGGGCCGCGGCTCGACCCCGGGCTGCTCGCCACGCTGGCGATGGCGGTGCAGGGAGGAGAACGGGTGCGGTTCGCGTACCGGGCGAACGACGGGAAGGTGAGCGGGCGGCTGGTCGATCCGCACCGCCTGGTGGCGGCCGGGCGGCGCTGGTATCTGCTCGGGCACGACCTCGACCGCGACGACTGGCGGATCTTCCGCCTCGACCGTGTCAGCGAGCTCCTGGCCACGGGCGCCAGGATCGTGCCGCGCGAGCCGCCGGGCGGTGACGCGGCGGCCTACGTGGCCGAGCGGCTGTATTCGGCGGAGCCCACGTACGAGGCCGTCGTCACGCTGCGCCGCTCCGTGACGGAGCCGGTCAGGGCGCTGGGCGAGGTGACCCCGCTGGGCGAGGGCGCCTGCCGGGTGCACATGCATGCCGACACCCTCGACTGGCTGGCCTTCCGGCTGCTGGCGCTGGGCTGCGAGTTCGAGGTGCACGACCCGCCCGAGCTCGTCGCCCGCCTGCGCACGCTGGCCGGGCGGCTCACGCGGGCGGCGGGGTAGCCCTGGCCAGGAAGTCCAGCACCACAGGGCTCGCGACCTCGCGGAACTCCTCGAAGTACGCGTGCCGCGCCCCCTCGATCATCCGCAGCTCGGCCCCGGGGATGCGGCCGGCCAGCAGCGGGGCGTTGGCCGCCGGGTTGAGCAGGTCGTCGGTGCCGTGCACGACCAGCGTGGGCGCGGTGATGGAAGGCAGCACGTCCCAGCTGTCATGGGCGGCGCTGGCGGCCAGGTGGCGGCGGCGGGCGTGGGCGGGCAGGGCGGGATCGCCGAGAGTGACGTGGGGGCCGGGGTGGGTGGCCAGCCAGGCGGGGGTGTACATCAGCTCACGCAGCGCCTGCTCGGCGGCGGCCCGGTCGGGCTGGGCCAGCGACTTGCGTACGTCGTTGCTCCGCTCGATCCCGTGGGCGCCGCCCGGCGAGGTGCAGCCGAGCACCAGCGCGCCGACCCGGGCGGGGTGGTCGGCCGCCAGCCACTGGGCCACCCGCCCGCCCATCGACGTGCCGTAGACGTGCGCCCGCGCAAGACCCAGCTCGTCGAGCACGGCTAGCACGTCGGAGACGAAGCCGCGGGTGCTGTAGGGCTCGTCGGGCTTGTCGCTGCCGCCCGTGCCCCGGTAGTCGAAGGTGACGCACCGATAGGTCGCATCGAAGTCGGCGCGTACGGGGCCCCACCAGCGGTGGTCGTTGGCCTGGCCCTGCAGCAGCACGAGGGGCGGCCCGGCACCGGTGACCTGGTAGAGCAGCTTCACACCGTCGGGGGCGGTCGCGTATGGCACGCCTCCAAGAGTGCCCTACACGGTGACAAGGAAAAAACTCGGGGGGATGATGTCCGGAACGCCGCCCCGGCTCCGACGTACCGGTCGAAAGGACACGACGGAAAGGACTCAGACGATGAAGTACATGATTCTTTCGTACGCCTCCCAGCGCGACTACGACGAGATGACCGGCAAGGACACGGGAGGGGTCGTCTGGAAGCCCGAGGACATGGCGGCCATGTACGAGTTCATGACCACCGTGAACAAGGAGCTGGAGGAGGCCGGGGAACTGGTCGAGACCCGCGGCCTGGCCGCTCCCGTGCACACCCGCAGGGCCGGCGTCCGCGGCGGCGTCCCGTTCGTCACCGACGGGCCCTACGCCGAGACGCAGGAGGTGTTGGCCGGCTACTGGGTGGTGGAGTGCGAGAGCTTCGACCGGGCCACCGAGATCGCCGTCCGCCTGGGGCAGTGCCCGATGCCGGGCAACGGTGACGGGTACGCCGACATCCGGCCGATCACCGACTCGGTCGAGGACCTCGGGTTCTGAGCGCGATGGTCGAGGGCCTGCTGCGTGAGCTGACGCCGCAGGTTCTCGGCGCGCTCGTACGCCGGTACGGGCACTTCGCCATCGCCGAGGACGCGGTGCAGGAGGCGCTGCTCGCCGCCGCCGGACAGTGGCCGGAGGAAGGGCTGCCGGACGATCCGCGCGCCTGGCTGATCACGGTGGCCGCGCGCCGCCTGACCGACCTGCTCCGTGCCGAGCAGGCGCGCCGGCGCCGCGAGGACGACGCCGCCGCGCGGACCCTGCCGGGTGACTGGCTCGCGCCCGCCGCCGACCAGCCGCTCGCCGCCTCGGACGACACGCTGGTGCTGCTGTTCATGTGCTGCCATCCGTCGCTGTCGCCGACCTCGCAGATCGCGCTGACGCTGCGCGCGGTCGGCGGGCTGAGCACCGCCGAGATCGCCCGCGCGTTCCTGGTGCCCGAGAGCACGATGACGCGCCGCATCACGCGGGCCAAGCAGTCGGTCAGGGACAGCGGCCTGCCGTTCCGCCTGCCGCGCCCGGACGAGCGCGCCGAGCGGCTGGCCGCGGTGCTGCACGTGCTCTACCTGATCTTCAACGAGGGGTACGCCAGCACGTCGGGGCCCGACCTGCAGCGCGCCGAGCTGGCGGCTGAGGCGATCAGGCTGGCCCGCATGGTGCACCGGCTGCTGCCCGACGACGGGGAGGTGGCCGGCCTGCTCGCGCTGATGCTGCTCACCGACGCCCGCCGCCCGGCGCGGACGGCTCCCGACGGGGCGCTGATCCCGATGGCCGAGCAGGATCGCAGCCGGTGGAACGCGGACTTCATCGCCGAGGGCGTGGCCCTGATCACCGCCGCACTGCCGCGCGGGCGGCCGGGGCCGTACCAGTTGCAGGCGGCCATCGCGGCTCTGCACGACGAGGCGCCCACGGCGGAGGAGACCGACTGGCCGCAGATCGCGGCGCTGTACGAGCTGCTGCTGCGCATCTCCGACAACCCCATCGTGGCGCTCAACCAGGCCGTGGCGGTGGCCATGGCCAAGGGCCCCGAGGCCGGTCTCGATCTGCTCGAACGCCTCCGCGACGACGACCGGGTGTCCGGCGACCACCGGCTGAGCGCCGTGCGCGGGCACCTGCTGGAGATGTCGGGGGACCTGGCGGGGGCGCGGCGGGCGTACGACGAGGCGGCAGGACGCGCCATGAGCCTGCCCCAGCAGCGCTATCTGCGGGCCAGGGCGGCTCGGCTGTTGACGGAGTGAGTACTCACTCCGTACAGTGAAGCGCATGACGGATGCGACGAGCCGGCGGCGAGCGCCGGCGATGAGCCCGGAGTTGCGCCGCGAGATGATCGTCCGCGCCGCTCTGCCCCTGGTGGTCGAATACGGCACGTCCGTGACCACCGCCCAGATCGCCCGCGCCGCGGGCATCGGCGAAGGCACGATCTTCCGGGCCTTCGGCGACAAGGACGCGCTGCTGGCCGCGTGCATGGCCGAGGCGGCCCGGCCGGACGACACGCTCGCCCACGTGGGGGCGATCTCGCTGGAGCTGCCGCTGGCCGAGCGGCTGATCGAGGCGTCGGAGGCGCTGCGCGGCTACCTGTCGCGGATGGGTGCGGTGGCCGGCGCCCTCGCGGCCTCGGGCGGCCTGCGCCGCGAGCCTCCCTCGGAGGGTTCTTCAGAAGGCGCGGCGGAGAACAGGAGACGGGCGCTGAACGGGCGGGAGGCCTCGATGGCGGCCACCCGCGAGGTCCTGGCGGGCCTGTTCGAACCCGAACGCGACCGGCTCAGGCTGGACCCCGAACGGCTCGCCGAGGCGTTCCAGTTCATGACCATGGCCTCGGGGCGCGGCGTCACCCCGCTCACCTCGGCCGAATTGGTGGAGTTGTTCCTGCACGGCGCCTACGCCGGCGGCCCCGCGGAAAATTGATCGGCGTGGACGGGGAATGCCCGGGCCCCGGGTGTGGTTACATGAATCGTGGCCGGTGTGCCCAGTGTCCCCGGGCCTCACCTATTGCCTTCGCGGACTACCGTTCGGCTGGAGCCGCGTTGTGCCTTTCGCCGAGAGGCGACACGCACACCGGTACGCACTCGTCGGGCGCCCGCCCTCCCCGGAGGGCGGGCGCTCACGTGTGTCAGGTCTTCTCCCAGTACGGATCCGTGATGCCGCCGGGGGAGGCCAGCGCCTCCGAATCGATCCCGGTCAGCCTGGCCCCCGCCTGGTAGGCGCTGTCGAGGAACTCCAGCACCGCGCCCACGGGGTCCTCCATGGCCCGTACGTCGTCGTAACGCAGCACGGCCAGATGGCTGCCCCGCGCCGCGACCCACTCGGCCTGCCCGGGACGCAGCGGCTCCCGTTCCAGGCCCTCGGGTTCCGGCGCGGTGTAGGAGTAGAACGCCGGCCACGGCCGTTCCTTGTCGCCGAACCAGAACCCCGAGCTGATCACCTCCCAGCTGTACGCCTCCCGCGTGACCGGATCGGCCTGCGGCGAGACCTTGACCACGCGCCCGGTGAACCGGGTGACCGCGATGTCGAAGGTGTGCCAGAAGTGGTGCACCGGGCTCGTCTTGCCGGCGAAGTCGGCCGCGAAGCGGTCGAGGAGCTGCACGACCTGCGACAGGATCCGCCAGTAGCGGTTGAGCAGGACGGGGTCGTAGCGCGCGTGCAGGGTGTCCTCGGGGAACGGCGTGTCGTCGCCCAGGTCGAACGGCACCGCCCAGATCTCGGGCCGGATCCCCAGCCCCGCCAGGGTCTCGAAGAGCCGGTCGTGGAACGAGGCCACCGACCTGCCGATCAGGCTGAACTCGGCGCTGCGCCCGTCGAAGACGTCCACCACCAGCCGGTGGCGGACGAGGTCGAAGTCGATGCAGAACAGCGGCTGCTCGCCCAGCCCGCCCATCGGGCGCGTGGTGAGCCCGCGCCCGGTCGGGTGGAACGGGACCTGCCACCAGTGGTTGCGCCGGTTGCTCGACGCGAGCCGGATCTTCCCTACGATCTGCGCGAATCGGTGAAAGGTCTCTTTGGCCTCTGTCCACTCCGCGAGCGGCATGGCCGGGAACAGCTCCATGACGGCCCCCCTCCGACTAGAGCATTTCCCCGCAATCGTAACTACCCTCAGTATTCGCTCAACTCCCAGGGGTCGTGAGCGGAGAAGACCTCGACCCCGTGGTCGTGCTTGAGCGAGCGCAGCACCGCCTGGCTCGACACCCTGCGCTCCTCGTCCACCTGGGCGCTCAGCTGCACGATGTCCATCAGCGGATGGGGGCGCGGCGCCCGCTCCAGCTCGCCGCTGTAGAAGTAGGCGTCGCCCGCGTGCAGCAGCCAGCGGTCGCCGTCCCTGACCGCCACGCCGGCGTGACCCCTGGTGTGCCCGTCGAGCGGCACCAGCAGGAAGTCCTCCTCGGGCAGGCCCGCCAGCGGCCGCACGCCGTCCACGCCCAGCCACCGGGTGCCCGTGTCCGGATAGGTCTCCCAGCGGGGCCCGTGCTCCCAGTGGGAGGGCCGGTAGCGGCGGTTGGGCGCCTGGGCCAGCGCGTCCTTCAGCTCGGCCTCGGTGACGTGCACCCTGGCCTGGGGAAAGTCGGGCAGGCCGCCGCTGTGGTCCACGTCGAGGTGGGTGAGCACGATGTGGCGTACGTCGGAGGGATCGTATCCGAGCGCCGCCACCTGGCGTACGGCCGTCTCCTCCGGGACCAGCGCCGGCTCGACCAACTCCCGCCACTCACGGTCGAGGCTCTCGCCCGGCTCGGCCACGTCGTGCAGGCCCAGCCCGGCCTCCACCAGCACGAGGCCGGCGGCCGGGGTCTCGACGAGCAACGCGTGGCACACCGCCGGCGCCGAGGGCCGGCCGTCGGGGGAGTCGATCTCGCGCATGGAGCCGAGGTTCAGATGGTGGATTCGCATGGCGAATAGACTGCGACTTGAACCGCGGTTCAAGTCAAGGGGAGTGCCAGGGTCGTGGACGACGGACTGATCGACATCGGCGAGGTGGCGGAGCGGAGCGGGCTGGCCGCTTCCGCGCTGCGGTTCTACGAGCGCAAGGGGCTCATCCAGGCCGAGGGGCGCAACGGGCTGCGCCGCGCGTACCGGCCGGAGACGCTGGAGCGCTTGACGCTGATCACCTGTGCCCGCGACGCGGGATTCACGCTCACCGAGATCGCCGCCTTCCTGCGCGCGCGGCCGTCCGACGCGGTGCTGCGCGAGCAGCTGGCGGCCAGGGAGCGGGCGGTGACCGGGCGGATCGCGCAGCTCACCCGGCTGCGCGACAGCCTGCGCCACGCGGCCGTCTGCGAGCACGACCCGCTGGTCGACTGCCCCGACTTCAAGCGGGCCCTCGGACGGGTCCCGCAGGGGTGAAGCCCTATGGCCCGAGCCTGGTCGGGAGCCCGGGCCACCGGGGTCCGTACGTACGCTGTCAGGCGGAGCTGACGTACTTCCTGGGGCGCAGGGCGTGGGCCCGGAGCGCCGCCAGGGCCGCGAGCTGACCGGGCCGGTCCATCCGCACCGCCAGCTCGTCACTGAAGGCCAGCCCCAGCGCCGTGAGCTGCGCCACCAGATCGGTCACCGGCCGGGCCACGTCCTCCAGGCTCGTCGCCGGATGCCAGCCCTCGCCGCCCACGACCTCGGCCACCCGCTCGCGCAACTGGCCTGGCGACATCAGTGTGCCGTCGGCCAGCAGCATGAGCGCGGCCTCCCTGGCCGACACCTCGAACTCGTGCTCACCCCTGGCCAGCAGCAGCCTGGTGACCGCCTTCCACATGGCCGACTTCGACTTCAGCAGCCGCATGCCGTAGTCGGTGATGGCGAGCCTGGCACCGTCGCGCCTGATCGCGCCGAGCTCCCGCTCGGCCAGGTCGCGCAGCCGCAGCGCCTCGGGCGACGGCGCCAGCCGCAGCGGCAGGCTCTCACCCGAGGCCGCCAGCGTCAGCAGCCCGTGCAGCGCGGGCAGGGGTTGCGGGGACACGGGCGCGTGCAGACGCACCTCGAACGGCTGCGCCAGCTCCCGCCTGGCCGGGCCACGGCCGAGCACCCAGCGGTTGAGGCGCTCGCCGTGCACCCGGTTGAGCCAGCTGTCGCCGCCCAGGTCGGTGCGGGGCTCGGTGAGCCAGCGCCGGGTCAGGGCGGCGCGGTCGGTGGTCTCGCCGGCCACGATGGCCAGTTCGAGGGCGGCGGAGCAGGCGAGGTGGGCGCCCAGCTCCTCCGGGCCCATGATCATGCTCCACTGCAGCTCGGGCACGTCGGGCGGGAGCACGCCCGTGGCCTCCAGCGCCTGCTGGTAGGCGCTGGTGCCCGCGTCCTCGCCCTCACGGGCGTAGGTGCGCAGGATCTGCAGGGTCGTAGGGGAGACGCACAGAGCGGCGTACCGCTCCATGCCGCCGAGCTGGAGCAGCCGCCCCAGCGAATGGGCCAGGCGCTCCTGGTCCGCGCCCGTCATCTGCGGGCCGACCTTGAGCGGCAACGTGTACCAGAGGAACTCGCAGACGTCGAGCTGGGTCACCGACTCGAGCGGCTCGCCACCCGTCAACCATTCGACGGCGGTCCTGGCCTCCTCGGCCAGATCCGGCTGAGATCGCTCCAACTCGGCGAGAAGGGCGGTGACATCCGGTGCACTCATGCCTCGAAGTTTGCCGTATCGACCCCGGACCTGACGATGACCGAAACCGGTGCGTATTGGGTCTTGCACAGCGACTACCTAAGAAACCCCTATTGAGCCGACTGTAACGTGATCATATCCACCCTTTTTCAAACAACATGCGGGCCTTCCAGTCCAGGTACGGGATCAGTTCGGCGGACAGGACGGGATGCAGCCACCAGAAGTTGATCAGGGCGAGCAGGGCGAACGCGCCGACGGCCGCCGCCCCGGCGGTGCGCCGCAGCGGCACCACGCCCTTGACCGTGAGCCTGGACGTCCCGATCAGCAGCCCGGCGCACAACGTGATCGCCAGCACCATGAACGGCACCATCGGGATGGCGTAGAACAGGAACATCGTGCGATTGTCGGCGATGGCGAAGTAGAACCACGGCAGCCAGCCCATCGCGTACGCCAGCAGCACGGCCCCCGCCCGCCAGTCGCGGGAGGAGAAGTACCAGGCGATCAGGGCCACGAGCGCGGCCACCGCGCCGAACCAGATCACCGGCGTGCCCACGCCGAGCACCGCCTCGGAGCAGTCTTTCACGCCGGGGCCGCAGACGTTCTGCCTGCCCTCGTAGTAGAAGGCGACGGGCCGTAGCAGCAGCGGCCACTGCCACGGCTCGGACATGTACGGATGAGACGTCTCAAGCCCGCTGTGGAAGGTGAAGACCTGCCACTGGTAGTGGACCCACGACCGCGTCGAGTCGAACAGGAAGAACAGCGGGTTGCCCGCGGAGGTGGCCTGGTCCCAGTTGCGGCCGTAGCCGGTCGCGTTGACGAACCAGCCCGCCCAGGTCGCCATGTAGGTCACGAACGGCACCACGACGAAGGCCAGGGCCCCCTGCGGCACGTCCTTGTTGAGCGCTCCCACGTAGGGCTTGCGCAGCCCGACCGCGCGGCGGGCGCCGAAGTCCCACAGCACCGACATGATCGCGAACGCCACCGCGAACGCCAGCCCCGACCACTTGACCGACATCGCGAAGGCCAGGCAGACCCCGGCCCCGATGCGCCACCACCTGATGCCGAGCGACGGGCCCAGCGTGGACATCGAGGTGCCGATCGGCGAGACCGGCGAGCGCTCGTACCAGGAGACGAGTTTCTCGCGTGCCTGGTCGCGGTCGACCACCAGGCAGGCGAACGCGGCCAGGACCCAGAACATCAGGAAGATGTCCAGCAGCGCGGTGCGGGAGAGCACGTAGTGCAGGCCGTCGAGCGCGAGCAGCAGGCCCGCGAAGCAGCCGAGCAGGGTCGAGCGGGTCATCCTGCGCGCGACCCTGGCGATGACGAGGATCGACAGCGTGCCGATCACGGCCGCGGCGAAGCGCCAGCCGAACGGGTTGAGCCCGAACAGCCACTCGCCCACGCCGATCATCCACTTGCCCAGCGGCGGGTGCACGACGTAGGAGGCGCACTTGTCCAGCTCCGCCGGCGAGCACGCCTGCCAGACGTCGGTGTTGCCGGCCATGATCGCCTTGTCGGCGTCCTTGATGGTGACCTTCTCCACGCCGTGCGTGATCAGCGAGAAGGCGTCCTTCATGTAGTACGTCTCGTCGAACACCACGGACTTGGGATGGCCGAGCTGGAGGAAACGCAGGACACCGCCGAAGACCATGACGAGAATCGGCCCGATCCACCCCCACAGCACGCTGCCGCGCATGGGGGGAAGGACCCGATCGCGTACGGACCGAGTCTCGGGCTGGCTGTCGCCGGCCTCCGGGCTCTCGTAGGCCTGGTACGGGGAATCGGTCACCGCCATTCGGACATCGTACGGGCCCCAGAGCGGTGGTTACCCAAGAAACACCGTCTAATTGGGATGCCCTGCCACAATGGTCAGGTGACTGGGAACGGCAGGTTGGTGCTGGCAGGGGCCCCCATAGGCCAGGCGGGTGACGTCTCGCCCCGGCTGCGTGAGGCGCTGGCGGGCGCCGACGTGGTGGCGGCCGAGGACACCAGGCGGCTGCGCAGGCTCGCCGCCGACCTCGGCGTCGAGATCACCGGCCGGGTGGTGTCCTACTACGACCAGAACGAGGCCGCGCGCGCCCAGGAGCTGGTGGAGGCGCTCAAGGAGGGCCGCACGGTCGTCGTGATCACCGACGCGGGCATGCCGGGCGTGTCGGACCCCGGCTACCGCTTGACGAGCCTGGCGGTCGAGGCGGGCGTCCAGGTCACCGCGCTGCCGGGGCCGAGCGCCGTCACCACCGCGCTGGCCGTGTCCGGCCTGGCCAGCGACCGGTTCTGCTTCGAGGGCTTCCCGCCGCGCAAGACCGGCGAGCGGGACCGGCGGCTCGGGGCGCTGGCAGAAGAGGAGCGCACGATGGTCTTCTTCGAGGCGCCGCACCGGCTGGCGAGCTCGCTGGAGGCGATGGCGCGGGCGTTCGGGCCCGACCGGCGGGCGGCGGTGTGCCGCGAGCTCACCAAGACCTACGAGGAGGTCCGCAGGGGCGGTCTCGGCGAGCTGGCCGAGTGGGCGGCCAAGGGCGTCAAGGGCGAGATCACGATCGTGGTCGCGGGACACGTACCCGGCGAGGCCGAGCAGGACATGGACGCGCTCATCGCGGAGGTCGCCCGCCGGGTCGCCGAGGGGGAGCAGCGCAGCCAGGCGGTCGCCGCCGTGGCCAAGGGGGCGGGGGTGCCGAGACGAGAGCTGTACGACCTGGTTCACAGGCGAACCGCCACGCCATAGGGTGCGCAACGTGAGCAACTGGGGGGTGTCGGCACGGCGGCTCGTCCCGCCCATGCAGGGCTCGGCGCTGGTGGGCTGGCTCGGCCCGATCGCGGTTGCGATCTTCGGCGGTCTCCTGCGTTTCGTCAGGCTCGGCGAGCCCAAGGCGGTCGTCTTCGACGAGACCTACTACGTCAAGGACGCCTACTCGCTGATGATCCACGGCGTCGAGCGGACCATGCTCGGCGACGCGAAGAACCCCGTTGCCGACCAGCGCCTGATCGCCGGCAACCTGGACGTCTTCCAGCAGTGCGCCCAGCCGGTCGACTGCGCCTCCTTCGTGGCCCACCCGCCGCTCGGCAAGTGGATGATCGCGGCGGGCGAGTGGCTGTTCGGGATGAACCCCTTCGGCTGGCGTTTCGCCGCGGCCCTGGTCGGCACGCTGTCCATCCTCGTCCTGGCCAGGGTGGCGCGCAGGATGACCCGCTCGACGCTCCTCGGCTGCCTGGGCGGGCTGCTGCTGGCGCTCGACGGCCTGCACCTGGTGCTGTCGCGCACGGCCCTGCTGGACATCTTCCTGATGTTCTGGGTGCTCGCGGGGCTCGCCTGCCTGGTGGCCGACCGCGACCGGGCCCGCGAGAAGCTGGTCGCCTGGTACGAACGCTCGCCGGTCACCGCGCTCGGCCCGCGCCTCGGGTGGCGGCCGTGGCGGCTGGCCGCCGGGATCTGCCTGGGGGCGGCGTGCGCGGTCAAGTGGTCGGGGATCTTCTTCCTGCTCGGCTTCGCCGTCATGTCGGTCTTGTGGGACATGGGCGCCAGGCGGGCGGTGGGGCTGCGCGAGCCGTACCGGGGGGCGCTGACGTACGACCTGCCCGGGGCGGCGGGGGCGATGGCGCTCGCGCCCGCGGTGACGTTCCTGGCGTCGTGGACCGGCTGGTTCGTCACCGCCGGCGGCTACGGCCGCAACTGGGAGCAGGCCACCTCCTCGGGGCCGCTGTTCTTCGTCGTCGACTCGGTGCGGTCGTGGCTGCGCTACCAGCAGCAGGTGCTCGGCTACCACAGCGGCCTGGACGACTATCACCCGTACATGTCGGAGCCGTGGCAGTGGCCGGTGCTCTTACGCCCGGTCTCCTTCCACTACCCGACGAACCTGCCGCCCTCCGCCTGCGGCGCCGACAAGTGCGCGCAGGCCGTGCTCGGGGTCGGCACCCCCGCGCTCTGGTACGCCGCCGCCATCGCCCTCGTCGGCCTCGTCGCCTGGTACGTCGCCACCCGCGACTGGCGGGCCGGGGCCGTGCTGCTGACCTACGGGGTGGGCTGGCTGCCGTGGTTCTACTACGCCATCGCCGACAACCGCACGATGTACCTGTTCTACATGATCCCCGTGGTGCCGTTCATGGTGCTGGCGCTGGTGCTCATGGCGGGGCTGATCCTCGGGCCGCAGGACGCCCCGGCCGCCCGGCGGGCGATCGGGGCGGCGGTCGTGGGGGCCTACGCGCTCGTCGTGCTGGTCAACTTCTGGTGGCTCTATCCGGTGCTGGCGGCCGAGACGATCACGCAGGCACAGTGGTGGACTCGGATGCTCCTGAGCTCTTGGGTGACCGCCGCGCCCAAGTGACGCCCCTGCGCAGCGTGATCGCCGCCGCGACGCAGGCCAACGGGACGGCGGGCAGGACGTACCGGTAGTCGAACTCCGCCGTCGCCGCCGGGGCCAGCAGCAGCCCCACCGCCCCCAGCCAGGGCAGCACCACCGGGCCGCCGAACTTGCGCCAGCGCACCACGACGCCGTACAGGCCGATCAGCAGGATGCCGCCGAGCATGATGCCGCGCAGGTAGAACACCTTCTGGTAGCCGCTCATGATGCCGGCCCACGGCTGCACGATCCTGGTCTCCGGCGGGCCCTGCTCGTAGCTGAACGCGTCGGTGTCGGTGCGCCCGCCCGCGTACGACGACCATCTCGGCAGCCGCTTGGGCTGGCCGTTCTCGTCGAGCGGGACGTACGGCTTGAACTCGTACATGTTGTACGTCGACTCGTCCGGGAAACGCGGCCGCGACCAGTGGAAGGAGCGGAAGAAGTCGCGCGCCACCACCTGCAGGTAGTCGCCGGGCTGCGACAGGATCGCCTTGGTGGCGAACGCGCTGGCGGCGTCGTTGGTGATCTCGCTCCACTTCTTGTTGATGCCCCACCGGTGCAGCACCTCGCCGGTGCCGGTGCCGTCGCCGTTGCCCTGGCCCCACAGGTACCACTGGGCGTAGTCCTTGCGCTGGTTGACCGGGTCGTTGATGCACAGCAGCAGCAGCTGGACCTCTTTGTACTTGTCGATGTCCATCTTGTTGCAGTCGGCGAAGATGGCCGTGCGCATGTAGAGGATGAGGCCGTCGCTGTTGGTCATCGCGAACTTGCCGTACGCGGAGGCGAACCAGCCCATGTACGCCATCACCGGGATCGCGCAGGCGGTGATCAGCGCCGTGACGGTACGCCAGCCGGCCCGCTTGACCAGCAGGTAGAGCACGACGAGGGCCAGGACCGGCAGCCCGATCGAGCGCGTCAGCCAGGTCATCGCCAGCAGCAGGCCGACGACCGCGCCCGCCTGCCAGGTGAGCCGCCGCTTCCACAGCACCATCGTGATCACGCCGACCACGAGCAGCATGAACAGCGTGTCGGACATCACCATCTGTTCGAGCTGGATCTGGTAGGCGTCGAACAGCACCGGCGCCGCCGCCAGCGTGGCCCCCCACTTCGGCAGCCTGAACTTGATCCGCAGCAGCGCGTAGATCAGGCAGGCCGTGGCCAGGCCCATCAGGTGCTGGGTGAAGATCACCAGGCTGAAGCTGTGGAACGGCTTGAGCAGCATCAGCCAGGTGCTGTAGCCGTCGGGCCTGATCGGGTGGGGCCGCGGGTGCAGCGCCACCGAGACGTACTCGTAGGAGTCGTTGAACCACATCGCCGGGCCGTAGCCGAGCATGGTGATGAGCCGCAGCACGGCGCCGACGCCGAAGGCCGCGGCGAACACCCGATGCCTGCCCAACATCGACAGCGCGCGCGCTATCCGACCAGGGGCGGAGTGGTCCACAGGGGTAATCTCCGCGACGCTCACCATGTTGTAAAGAATGCCAGTCGTTTTCAGGTCCGTGCCCGAGCATGGTCGTCTTCAGGGCATGATGGTTCACTGGAAGAGCCTTAACTGAAGGGTAGACACGTGGAACTGACGGTGGTCATGCCCTGCCTCAACGAGGCGGAGACCGTGGAAGTCTGTGTACGCAAGGCGTTGGCGTGCATGGAGGAGCATGGCATCGAGGGCGAGGTCCTGATCGCCGACAACGGCAGCACGGACGGCTCGCAGCAGCTGGCCCGCGATGCCGGGGCCCGCGTGGTCCACGTGGACGAGAAGGGCTACGGCAACGCCCTCATGGGCGGCATCAGGGCCGCCCGCGGCAAATACGTCATCATGGGCGACGCCGACGACTCCTATGACTTCACCGCGCTGCTGCCGTTCGTGGAGCAGTTGCGTGACGGCGCCGACCTGGTGATGGGCAACCGTTTCCGCGGCGGCATCGCCCCTGGCGCCATGCCGCCGTTGCACCGCTACCTGGGCAACCCGGTGCTGTCGTTCATCGGGCGGCTGTTCTTCCCATCGGCGATCAAGGACTTCCACTGCGGCCTGCGCGGCTTCAGGCGCGACTCGATCCTGCGGCTGCAACTGCAGACCGGTGGCATGGAGTTCGCCTCGGAGATGGTGGTCCGCTCGACGCTGGCCGGCCTCGACGTACGCGAGGTGCCGACCACGCTCGCCCCCGACGGCCGCTCCCGCCCGCCGCACCTGCGCTCGTGGCGCGACGGCTGGCGCCACCTGCGCTTCCTGCTCCTCTACAGCCCGAAGTGGCTGTTCTTCTACCCCGGCGTGCTGATGATGGTCATCGGCCTGGTCGCCGGCACGGCGCTGACCTTCGGCCCGGTCGAGATCGGCGAGCTCGCCTTCGACGTCGACACCCTGGTCGGCTCGTCCGCCCTGGTGGTGATCGGCTTCCAGGCGGCGTTGTTCGCGGTGTTCACCAAGGTCTACGCGGCCGAGGAGGGCTTCCTGCCGGAGTCGCCGCGCATCCGCAGGCTGATCGACATCGTCAGCCTGGAGAAGGGCCTCGTGGTGGGCGGGCTGCTGGCGCTGGCCGGTCTGATCGGCCTGGTCATGTCGCTGGTGCACTGGCAGGTGCGCAGCTTCGGCGAGCTCGACCCGCGCGAGTCGCTGCGCATCGTGGTGCCGT
This sequence comes from Nonomuraea sp. NPDC048882, assembly GCF_040649755.1. Taxonomy (NCBI): domain Bacteria; kingdom Bacillati; phylum Actinomycetota; class Actinomycetes; order Streptosporangiales; family Streptosporangiaceae; genus Nonomuraea; species Nonomuraea sp. NPDC048882. The sequence goes on along the minus strand of NZ_JBEZGB010000013.1, from coordinate 323,477 downwards.
CGGCGACGGCGCTCGTCATGAGCTTCCAGACGATCTTCGCGTCGCTGTTCATCAGCATTCTGGGCATCCGCCGTACGCGCGAGACGTTCATCGACAACGCGGCCCGCGCGGCCGAGGAGGCCGCCGAGGGCCTCGCGCTGGAAAAGGCCAAAGCGAAGAGCTGACCATCCTTTACGCGCTGCCGTGGCAGGCCACCCGCCGCACTCCGGCGGGCGGTCCTCCAGGGAAACGCCCGCTGACCCTTCACCGGCGCGCCGCCGCAACGGCGCGCCCCGTGGGCCGGGCGCCGTGGCCGGCGCGTAACAAACGATCATCACGGACCCCGTAGGCTTAGGACCATGTCCCAGCACATCTTGACCGCCGTCGCGTGGCCGTATGCCAACGGCCCCCGTCACATCGGGCACGTTTCCGGATTCGGAGTGCCGTCCGACGTCTTCAGCCGCTACCAGCGGATGGCGGGCAACAAGGTGCTGATGGTCTCCGGCACCGACGAGCACGGCACCCCGATCCAGGTTCAGGCCGACAAGGAGGGCGTGAGCGCCAGAGAGCTGGCCGACCGCTACAACCGCGTCATCGCCGAAGACCTGACCGGGCTCGGCCTGTCCTACGACCTGTTCACCCGCACGACGACGAAGAACCACTACGCCGTCACGCAGGAGATCTTCAAGGGCCTTTACAACAACGGCTATATCTTCCCCAAGACCACGATGGGCGCGATCTCGCCGTCCACCGGCCGCACCCTGCCCGACCGCTACATCGAGGGCACCTGCCCCATCTGCGGCTACGACGGGGCACGCGGCGACCAGTGCGACAACTGCGGCAACCAGCTCGACCCGATCCAGCTGATCAACCCCAAGAGCCGCATCAACGGCGAGACCCCGGTGTTCGCCGAGACCGAGCACTTCATGCTCGACCTGCCCGCCTTCGCCGAGGTGCTCGGCTCCTACCTGCAGTCCAAGCAGGGCGAGTGGCGGCCCAACGTGCTGAAGTTCGCCCTCAACCTGCTCGGCGACCTGCAGCCGCGGGCGATCAGCCGCGACCTCGACTGGGGCGTGCCGATCCCGCTCGACGGCTGGAGCGAGCAGCCCAACAAGCGGCTCTACGTGTGGTTCGACGCGGTCATCGGCTACCTGTCGGCCTCCATCGAGTGGGCCAGGCGCTCCGGCGACCCCGACGCCTGGCGTCAGTGGTGGCAGAATCCCGACGCCCGCGGCTACTACTTCATGGGCAAGGACAACATCGTCTTCCACGCCGAGATCTGGCCGGCGATGCTGTTCGGCTACAGCGGCATCGGCGCGCGCGACGGCTCGCCGGGCTCGCTCGGCGCGCTCGACGTGCCGTCCGAGGTGGTCTCCAGCGAGTTCCTGACCATGGAGGGCAAGAAGTTCTCCTCTTCCCGCCAGGTCGTCATCTACGTGCGCGACTTCCTGGCCCGCTACGACGCCGACGCGCTGCGCTACTACATCGCGGTGGCCGGGCCGGAAAACCAGGACACCGACTTCACCTGGCAGGAGTTCGTCAACCGCAACAACGGCGAGCTGGTCGCGGCCTGGGGCAACCTGGTCAACCGGTCGATCTCCATGGCCGCGAAGAACTTCGGGGCGGTGCCCGAGGCCGGCGACCTCACCGACGCCGACCGGGCGCTGCTGCAGCGCTCCCGCGACGCCTTCGCCCCGGTCGGGGCCGAGCTGGGCCGCTCGCGCTTCAAGAACGCCATCACCGAGGCGTTCGACGTCGTGCGCGAGGCCAACAAATACCTGGCCGATCAGGAGCCGTGGAAGCTCAAGGACGACCCCGAGCGGCAGAAGTCGATCCTGCACGTCGCGCTGCAGGTGGTCGACGACGCCAAGACGATGCTCACGCCGTTCCTGCCCGGATCGTCCAACAAGGTGTTCGCGATGCTGGGCGGCGAGGGCGTCTGGTCGGGCATGCCGGAGATCCGTGAGGTCGACGAGGACGGCGGCACCCCCTACCCGGTGATCACCGGCGAGTACGACGGGGCCGCCCGCTGGGAGCACCGGCCGATCAAGCCGGGCACGCCGCTCGCGCCGCCCGTGCCGCTGTTCAAGAAGCTCGACCCGAAGGTCGTCGACGAGGAGCTGGCCCGCCTGGGCCAGTGACCTCGAAGCCCGTGTAGTCCTTGAGCGCGATGGCGGAGGCGGTCTTCCTGGCCGACTTCGCCATCAGGCCCTTCCACGGCAGGTAGGGCAGCAGCCGGTTTCTGGTTGACGAACCAGGCCATGAACCTGCTCCGCGGCACCATGAACCCGGCGACGCCCTCGGCCGAACGGCCGCACCCCTCGGCGTAGCCGCGCACCTCGCGCTCGTAGGCGGCGAAGGCGGTGCGGTGGTCGGGGGCCGCGGCCAGCTCGCCCGCCAGCACGTACGCGCTCACCACGGCCAGCCCCGTTCCCATGCCCGACACCTGCGCGTGCAGGGCATGGACGCCGTCCTCCAGCGCCCGCTCCCCGTACAGCGCCTCGACGAGCCGATCGCGTCTCCCCGGGCCTGAGCAGCAGCAGCGCCGGCAACGCCCGCCGCGCCGGACCGCCCAGTGGCACCTCGCTCCCGTCGGCCCGCCACGCGCGGGTGGTGCCGAGGATGCCGTACCGCATGGGGGCTACTTTAGATGCCGTGACCAAGCTTCCCGCCGCCCCAGAGCCGCTCTCCGCACCCGTGTTCGACAGCCACTGCCACCTCGACATCATGGTCGGCAACCGGCAGGCGTCGTCCGGCGACCCGGTGGCGCAGGCCGCGCAGCAGGCGGCGGCGAGCGTGCGGAGCATCCTCGACGACGCGCGGGCCGTGGGCGTGACGCGGCTGGTCACGATCGGCTACGACCTGGCGTCGTCCCGCTGGAACGCGGAGGTGGCGGCCGGGCAGGAGGGCGTGTACGCGGGCGTGGCCATCCACCCCAACGAGGCCCACGCGTCCACGCCCGAGGTGCTGGCCGAGATCGAGGCCCTGGCCGGGCAGGACGCGGTGCGCGCGGTGGGGGAGACGGGGCTCGACTACTACCGCGACTGGGCGAGCAAGGACGACCAGCACGCGAGTTTCCTGGCGCACATCGAGATCGCCAAGCGCACCGGCAAGGCGCTGGTGATCCACGACCGCGACGCGCACGACGACGTGCTCAAGGTGCTGGCCGCGGCCGGTGCTCCGGACAAGGTGGTGTTCCACAGCTTCTCCGGCGACGCCGAGATGGCGAAAAAGTGCGCCGAAGCCGGATATTTCATGTCTTTCTCCGGGCCGGTGACGTACAAGAACGCCTCCTACCTGCGCGAAGCCGCTGAGGCCGCGCCCGCCGAGCTCATGCTGGTCGAGACCGACGCCCCTTATCTGCCGCCCGTCCCGCACCGGGGCAAGCCCAACGCCCCCTACCTCATCCCGCTCACCCTGCGCTGCCTCGCCGAGGTCAAGAACGTCCATCCTGACCGGTTGTGCGAGGTGATCAGCGGCAACGGAGTCACGGTCTTCGGCGAGTGGTGACCATCTTTCGGTGAAGAAGCGGAGGCCGGCGCGCGCCCGCGGCTAGCGTTCTGGCGATCCTGCCCCGCTACCGGAGGTGGTTCGTGCGAGGTAAGAGGCGTGCGCCCCGTCCGTCGCTCCCGTGGCGCTCCCCATGGACGCCCGTCGTGTGCGTGGCCGGCGTGGTGGCCGCGAGCGCGCTCGTGGCGGTGTCGTTCCTCGTCAAAGAGGTCGTTCTGGTCGTGGACGGCGAGCGCAGGCCCGTCCACGCCTTCGCCGGCACCGTCGAAGGAGTGCTCGCCGCGGCGGGCGTCACGATGGCGTACGGCGACGTCGTCCATCCACCCGCCCAGGAGGAGGTGCGCGACGGCGCCACGATCGAGGTACGCCGCGCCCGCCCCCTCACCCTGACCCTCGACGGCCACACGAGTAAGCACCTGGTCACCGCCTCGAACGTGGGCGAGGCCCTGGCCGAGCTCGACCTCACCCCCGCCGCCGGCCGGCTGTCGGCGCCGCCCGGCGACGCGGTGCCGCTGGAGGGGATGGAGCTCACGGTCTACACCCGGCGCAAGGTGTACGTGGTCGCGGGCACCACCCGGCTGACCTCGCGGACGACCGCCAGGACGGTGCGCCAGGTGCTCAGGCAGCAGCGCGTCGAGCTGCGCCGGGGCTATCACGTGGACCCGCCGCTGGACAGCTTTCCCGAGGACGGGACGGTCATCACGATCGTTCCGCCGCGTACCATCCAGATCGACCCCGCCACCGCCCGGCTCGACTGGCCTGCGCTGGCCGCGTGCGAGTCGCATGGGGATCCGGAGGCGTACAACCCTGACGGGCCCTATTACGGCATGTACCAGTTCAGCCTGCCGATGTGGGAGGCCGTGGGCGGCATGGGGTTGCCGTCGACCTGGCCGGAGGACGAGCAGACCTATCGGGCGCAGGTGCTTTATCAGAAGGTGGGCGGCAGGTGGCACGGCCAGTGGCCCCACTGCGGCGCCCGCCTCTTCGGCCGGCCCACGGTCACAGCCCTGCGCCGCTGACGGATCTCATGAGCCGGTGCCGCGGATGCGGCGCCGAATCCGGCGAGCCGGCATGAAGACGGCGGATCCGATCGGCATGAAGACAGCGGATCCGAAACGCGTCCTGTGCGCCGGAGCCAAGACCATCGGCCCGGCGCTCCGGACCGTCAACCCGACACGGAGACCCCGAAGTCGGCGCCCTTGGCGGGCTGGAGCGGTTGCATGGTCTCGGCGTTGCGCCCGGCGACCGCGACCTTGCCGAACGGTCCACCGTCCGGCTGCCCCACGTACAGCCTGTTCCCGCTGAAGGTCACCGACCATCCGAACAGCCCGTCCCCGGTCGTCAGCTTCCGGTCCTCGGCCGCGTCCTTCCAGGACACCACCCGGACGCCGCCCCCGTAAGGAGCGCCGATCGCCAGCCGGCCGTCCGAGGAGGTGGCCATCGAGAACCCGAACGCCTGCTTGCCCTCCTGCGTCACCCTCCTGGTGGGCTTCCTGGCGGTGTCCAGCAGCTGCACGTACCCGGGGCCGGGCGAGCTGACCGCGTACCCGGAGCCCTCCGCGTAGGCGACGGCGTACCCGTACCGATCGCCCGACTCGGCGGTCGGCGAGTCCAGCTTCAGTGACGTCAGCCTCGGGGCCAGCACGTCGTCGATGAAGACGACGCAACCCGAGTCGATCTTGCCCTTCTCGATCTGCCGGCCCAGGCCGTCGTCGTTCTCGTACGGCACACCGACGACCAGCCCGTTCTTCGGCCCGATCGCCAGCGAATAGCCGAACTGGTCGCCCACCTCGCTGTTGCCCCGCACGTCCACGGACTCCTGGCTGATCCTGCGCAGGTCACCCGCGCCCTTGCGCACGTAGACGGCGCCGACGTCCAGCATGTCGCCCTCGTCCTCGTACGGCGCCCCGATCGCGACCAGGTCGCCGCGCGCGGCCAGTGACCAGCCGAAGTGCGCGAACCGCTGCGGCTGAGGCGCGGCCAGCCGCTGCGGGGGAGTGGTGCCGCCGCCGTAGACGACGTACGCGGCCCCGGCGTCCTCGACACCGTCCACGTCCGCGTACGGGGCGCCGATCACCAGGTCGGCGCAGGTGTCGCCGTTGACCTGCGCCAGCCGTACGGACCAGCCGAACCCGTCGCCCTCGCTCAGCCCGGGCACGCTCACCGGCGTCACCTTGCCGGCGGACAGCACGTGCACGGCCCCCTTCCGGTCGTCGCCGAACGGGTCGCCCACCGCCACGTCGTCCACACCGTCACCGTCGAAGTCGGCGGCCCCGGTACAGGCCACGGCCTTCGTCGTAGAGGCTCTTGCCGTGGCGGCCATCGTGGCGGCTATCGTGGCGGTTTTCGTCGTGACAGTCGCGGTCGTGGTGGCCGCCGTTGTGGCGGCGGCTGTTGTGGCGGCGGCTGGGACGCCGCTCGCCACGAGCATGAGTGCGGTGAGCGCGGATCCGATCATCACAGCGCCACCTCGATCTGCTGACCGTTCTCCAGCATGTTCGCCGTCATGCTCACGGGCTTGCGGTACGTCGCCAGGTCGAACACGAACGCGCTGTCCACCCGGGCACCGGGCAGGATCGCCGGTGGCAGCGTGACGGGGATCGAGTCGTGCTCGCCACCCCGGTCGTCGACCATGGTGACCACGGGCTGGACCAGCACCCTGCGCTCGCCGCCCGGATTGAGCATCGTCCAGCGGATCACGCAGAGTTGTCCCTTGGTCGCGGTGATGCCCTCGTACTCCCTCAGCCCGCACTCCGGCGCCGCGGACACGATCGCGACCGGGTCGTCGAAGTTGGCGCCCAGAGCGAACCTGCGGCCCACGTCGTTCGGCTTGGCGCTGCCGACCACCTGGGTGGGGGTGCCCGGGGTTCCGGTGACGGCGGTGTTGCGCGCGGAGGTCACGATCAGCACCCCCGCCGTCACCACGATGGCCAGCACCGCCGCCGCTGCGGCGATGAGCCAGCGGGTGCCGGGCGTACGCGTACCGCCGATGGTGTCGGAATCGTCACCAGGCACGGCGGTTCTGACGCCGGGCTGGGTCTCGGTGCCCAGCGCGGCGCCCTGCGGTACAGCGACACCCTGCTCCGGCCGCCACCCCGGCCCCGAAGGCGCCCCGGGCCAGCCGGGACGGTCCTGCTGCGGCCCTGGTTGCAGGGGCCGCACCTGATCGGGACGGTCCTGCTGCGGTCGCACCTGCTCAGGACCGCCCTGCTGCGGCCCTGGCTGCTGGAGACGGTTCTGCTGGGACCCCGGGGTGGACTGATCGGGCTGCTGGAGCCGTACCTGCTCGGTCGGGGCCTGCTGCGCCGCAGCCTGCTCGGGCTGTTGCCGCACGGGCGACGACGAGTCCGTCCGAGATCCGCCCGCCTGGGATCCGCCAGCCTGGGATCCGCCCGCCTGGGATCCGTCAGTCGGAGATTCGTCCGTCCCAGTTTTGTCCGTCCGCGGCGACGTACCGAAGCCGAACAGGGCGCGCAGCCGCCCCTGCCGCTCCGGAGGCCCCTGGTCGGGCACCTTCCAGCGAGCCAGCTCCTCCTTGGCCGCGTCCTCCTCGCGACGGGCCAGCTCCTCCGCCGACAAGCCACTGGGCGACGAGCCGTACGACGACCCCTGCGCAGGCCCGTACGACGACCCCGGAGACGACCCTTGAGACGGCCCGCCGGCCGACGGGAAGGACCCGGAAACGCCAGGGGACCCCGGCGCGCCAGGGACACCGGACGGCGAACTCGGCCCGGTCGCCGGATCCGCGGACCCCGGACCGCCAGCCCCGGTTCCAGCGGCCACCGACGACTCAGCGGCCGCAGGACCTCCGGCCATGGGACTCGCGGCTCGCTCCCCGGAAGGCGGCACACTGGGCACCCGCCCAGCAGCGTCACTCTGCCCTGCCCGCCCAGCGGCATCCCCCTGCCCAGGCGCAGTCCCAGGAACCGGCCCCCGGCCCGTGGCATCGCTGGGAGGAGGCGTCGTGAAGGTGGCCGTGATGTCCGGCTCATCCACCACGTTCTGCGGCGGCTCCCACTCACTCAGCATCTCCGTCGCGACTAGAGTCGGCGGATCGGCCGCGGCAGCGACCGGCGCCGGCGCACTGCCACCGACCAGCGCGATCAGCAGATCCTGCGCGGTCGGACGCAGCGCGACGTCCATGGAGGTGGCCCGCCGGACGAGCTCGTCGAGCGGCGCGGGCAGCGCACCCAGGTCGGGCGGCGTGTTCAGCACGCGCGTGGCCAGCGTGATGGGGTCGCCGCGGCCGAACGGATGCCGTCCGTTCCCGGCGTAGGCCACCAGGCAGCCCCAGGCGAAGATGTCGGCCGCCGGGTTGACGACCTCACCGCGTACCTGCTCAGGAGCCCACCACCCCGGGCTGCCCAGCAACTCGCCGGACATCGTGAACCCGGTCTCCCGGTCGAGGGCCCTGGCGATGCCGAAGTCGATCACCCGCGGCCCCGACAGCGAGAGGATCACGTTCGCGGGCTTGAGATCCCTGTGCACCAGCCCGGCCACGTGGATCGCCGCCAGCGCCGCCGCGACCCCCAGCGCGACGCCGTGCAGCGGCCCCGGGTCCAGAGCTCCGTAGGTCGTGATCTGGTCGGACAACGGCGTGCCCGCGATGTACTCGGTCACCATGTACGGCCGGCCGTCCCCGGTGTTGCCGTTGTCCAGCACCTGGGCCGTACAGAAGGAGGCCACCCGCCGTGCGTTGTCGACCTCCGCGTGGAACCGCGCCGCGAACCCCTCCTGGTTGGCGAACTCCGCCTTCACCACCTTGAGCGCGACGAAACGCCCCGTCGGTGCCCGTGCGAGGAACACCGTCCCCATCCCGCCCTCGCCTAACCGGCCAAGCAGCCGGTACGGCCCGATCTCCCTTAAGTCGGTCGGCCGTAGCGGCGCGGCGCCCGTTGGCTCCATGAGGGACGTTCCTTCCTGTTCCACGCCATCCTCTCCTTTGGTCTCCCCATCCGCCATCACACGTTCTTCGATGCGAGAGACTGATTGGATGATGAGGCTGTTGGGCCCTGCAGAAATACGTATTTTGGCGAACAAGCTAGATCTTCGTCCCACAAAAAAACTAGGCCAGAACTTCGTGATCGACGCGGGGACCGTCCGGCGCATCGTCCGTGTGGCCGATCTCACCCCTGATGACGTGGTCATAGAGGTGGGCCCGGGGCTCGGCTCGCTCACCTTGGGGCTCCTGCCCGCGGCCGCTCACGTGGTCGCCGTCGAGATCGATCCGGTGCTGGCCGGTCAACTCCCCGTCACGGTGGCCGAACGCGACGCCGCCGACCGCCTCACGGTCGTCAACGCGGACGCCATGAAGATCACCCTGGACGACCTGTCCGGCCACGTGCCGACCGCACTGGTGGCCAACCTGCCGTACAACGTGGCCGTCCCGGTGCTGCTGCACCTCCTGCAGGTGCTCCCGTCCCTGCGCAAGGGCCTGGTGATGGTCCAGTCGGAAGTGGCCGACCGCCTCGCCGCGGGTCCCGGCTCGAAGGTGTACGGGGTGCCGTCGGTCAAGGCGGCCTGGTACGCGGACGTACGCCGGGCGGGACCCGTGGGCCGCACGGTCTTCTGGCCCGTCCCCAACGTCGACTCCGGCCTCGTCTCCCTCCGGCGCCGCGACCCACCGCCCACGACGGCGACGCGCGAGGAGGTGTTCGAGGTGGTGGACGCGGCCTTCGCCCAACGCCGTAAAACCCTCCGCGCAGCCCTGTCCGGCTGGGCCGGCACCCCCGCAGACGCGGAACGCGCCCTGCGCGCAGCCGACGTGGACCCCTCGGCGCGGGGCGAACAACTAGACATCCACGCCTTCACCCACATAGCCGAACACAGACCTTGACCCGCTGCCCTCACCCGGGGGCAGCCCTCACCCACCCCCCCATCACCAACACCCGCCGTTCCCCCCGACCACGAGGTAGCCCGTCACCAACGACGCCCGTCACCAACGACGCCCGTCACCAACGACGCCCGTCACCAACGACGCCCGTCACCAACGAGGCCCGCCACCTAGGACGTCCCACACCACCGACACCCACTCCGTTATCCACAACCCTCGCCCCCCTCCCTCCTCTTTTCCACAGAACCGCGTTCGGCCGCTCCTCGTAACCCCGCATCCCCAGATCCTGGCCTCCCACCCCCGATAAACCGGAGGCCACCATGACCACCCGCATCACCTTCCTGCGGCTCGCCATCGGCGGAGCACTCCTCTCGGCACCCCTCACCACGCTGACCATCAACGCCACCCCCGCCCGAGCCACCCCCGCCCGAGCCACCCCCGTTCGAGCGACCCCCGCCCCTTCACTCACCGACAAGCTCCCCAAACTCAAGGGCACTCTCACAAAGGGCCAGATAGCCGCAGCAGCGGCCCTGGCCCAACTGGGCGTCTCCTTCTCCTGGGGCGGAGGCTCGACGAAGGGCCCAACCCTGGGGATAGGCAGAGGCGCCACCACCAGAGGCTTCGACTGCAGCGGCCTCACCCTCTACGCCTGGTCCAGAGCAGGCATAAGACTGAGCCACCACACAGCAGCCCAGTTCCGCCAGGGCCGCAAGATCCCTCTCAGGGCCCGCCGCACAGGCGACCTGCTCTTCTTCGGCGGCACCCCCGGCGCCCCCACCCACGTGGCCCTGTTCCTGACCGGAACCCTCATGATCCACGCCCCCAAGACAGGCGACGTGGTCAGAAAGGCCAACTTCAACACGCCCTACTTCCGCACCACCTACCGCGGCACCGTACGCCCAGGCTGACCCACCTCCCTCCGCCCCACCTGGACAACCGCCCCCACGCCGGCGAAGTCCCAGCCACCCACCCCACGCCCTCACGACCTCAACCCGAGTTCCTGCCACGAACTCGCCCTGAGCCCCGCCCCTCACCGCCGTTCGTGACCTCAACTTGAGACCTCGCCCCTCACCACCATCCATAGCCTCAACCTGAGGCCCCGCACCCCACCGCTACCACCATCTCGCCTGTCATAGCCCTGAGCCCCGCACCACGTCCTCTGCCCACGGCCTCAACCAGAGACCCCAGAGACCCCAGAGACCCCGAGACCTGCAGCCCCCACCCAACGACCAGTCAGCCAACGAAACCTCGAACCAACCCCGTTGATGGCCCCTTCCCCCGCCCGAGGTGCGAAATGCTCGATACTCGGCTGCCACCACCCCGGAGAAGCGAGGCCGCACACGGAGATCCCGGAGACCCCGCAGCCTTCGCCCCCGACGACCGCTCAACGAACCTGACTCCCTAACCCCCGACCAACCCCCGGTTCACCATGGATGAGGGGGGACTCAAGGGAACCCGGCAAATGCCCACCAACTTGACTCTCTGTGTTGAGAAGTCGGCCACTCGGGGAGTCATATTCCCAGAACCGCATGTCAGGGCAGCGCGCCCCGATAACATCGAGTGTCCTTGACCCCGGCAAGTGATGAGAGTGGCAGAAGATCGATGAGTTCGGTGACCGTGCGTGTGCCTGCGAAGGTCAACGTGCAGCTTTCTGTCGGCCCGCTCAGGGAAGATGGCTACCACGACCTGGTCAACGTCTTCCATGCCGTATCGATCTTCGATGAGGTCGTCGCGAAGGAGTCCGAGTCGATCACCGTCCAGGTGAACGGCAAGTGGTCCGACCAGGTGCCGACCGACGACAGCAACCTGGCCATCCGGGCTGCTCGCGCGCTCGCCAAACACGCGGGCCGCACCTACGGCGCCGACCTGATCATCCAGAAGGGCATCCCGGTCGCGGGTGGAATGGCGGGCGGCAGCGCCGACGCCGCCGGCGCGCTGGTGGCGTGCAACGAGCTCTGGGGGTTGGGGCTGCCCTTCGAGGACCTGATGGAGATCGCCGGAGACCTCGGCAGCGACGTCCCGTTCTCCCTGCTCGGCGGCACAGCGGTCGGCACGGGCCGCGGCGAGCAGCTGACCGAGTTGCCCACCGGTGGCGTGTTCCACTGGGTGTTCGCGCTGGCGAACGGCGGCCTCTCCACGGCCAGCGTCTACGCCGAATGCGACCGTCTCAGGAAGGCCTCGGCGGCCGAAGTCCCCTGGCCCCAGCTGAACGACTCCCTCATGGAGGCCCTCGGCACCGGCGATGCCTACGCCCTGGGCAACCACCTGAGCAACGACCTCCAGACCGCCACCCTCAACCTCCGCCCCGAGCTCGCCCCCACCCTCGACTCGGGCCGCCAGCACGGAGCCCTGGGCGCGATCGTCTCCGGCTCGGGCCCCACCTGCGCCTTCCTGGCCATCGACGCCACCCACGCCCGCGACCTGGCCCACAGCCTGACCACCACCGGCGCCGCCCACACCGCCGTAGCCGCCCACGGCCCGGTCCAGGGCGCCACCTTGCTCTGACCTCGCGACCAGCACACAACCCCAAGGAGCACCCTTTGAGGGGCCATGTGACTCTGTCGAGCCTCAGGAAGATGACAGCGAGCCTGGTCACACTAGCTCTACGGCCCATTTGCCAAGCAAGATACGGTCCCACGGGCACCGTGTATTTTGACGCTTCTAGGAGTCGGCCGGAGCCGCGCGTGGACGATGTGCAGACGGCGCCGACCTCACAGCCGCGTGGAGAGAAACTCATTCACGGCATCGTTGATCCAAGCCCGCGGTCACGGCGCGGTACGTAGCGTCGAGCAGGATTACCGAATGTCACATAGTGAAGAGCTTCTTCGCCTGCACCTGTGATCACGTAACGCGGCCTGGGACACTGACGTCGTCACCACCTCGGCGGCAGCAGGTGAGGTTCGGTGCTGCTCTCGAACCGGTCCAGCGCAGCTAACCCGGTATCCCGGTCGATGGCGAAAGCAACCTTCTCCCAGCCGCGCCCACTAGTAAGCTGGCCGGCCACGCGAGCCATCTGTGTGACCGCACCGAGATAGTCCGCAAACGCTTCATATCTGCGAACATCCCACCGGATGATCGTCTCTCTTTGGTTGCGCGCCCGTTCAGTGCGGGATGTGAAAATGAACGACGCCGTTGCGCCGAGGACGACTCCTGCGAGGGTTAGTAGCTGAGTCCACACGCGCCGCCTGATCCGCCCCCTTCCTGTGAACGGTGGTTCTCCACGTCCGCCTCACTCGATCGTGAACAGATCGCCCGTACCCAGGGCCTCCGGGCCGCCGATACCCTGGGAAGGCCATGAATCTGGTCAACCTTGAGTCGGTCTCCCACGCTTACGGGCCCAAGCCTCTCCTGCACGACGTCTCCCTGGGCGTCGAAGCCGGAGAGCGCATCGGCGTGGTCGGGCGCAACGGCGGCGGTAAGACGACCCTGCTGTCGGTCATCGCGGGAGCCCTGCGTCCCGACAGCGGTCGCGTCACCCACAACCGGGGCCTGCGGGTCGGGTTCCTGTCGCAGCAGGACGACCTCGACCCCGGCGTTCCGGTGCGCGAGCTCGTCCTGGGCGAGCTGGCCGAGCACGAGTGGGCGGGAGATCAGCGCGTACGCGAGATCCTGGCCAACCTGATCGGCGACCTCGACCTCGACGCCAGGGCCGCGGACCTGTCGGGCGGTGAGCGCAGGCGTACGGCGCTGGCCCGCCTGCTCATCGGCGACCACGACCTGATCATGCTCGACGAGCCCACCAACCACCTCGACATCGAGGCCATCGCGTGGCTGGCCGGGCACCTGGCGGGTCGGAAGAGCGCGCTGGTCGTGGTGACGCACGACCGCTGGTTCCTCGACGCCGTCTCCATGCGCACGTGGGAGGTCGTCGACGGGCGGGTCGAACGGTACGAGGGCGGATACGCCGCCTACGTGCTGGCCAAGGCCGAGCGGGCCCGGATCGCCCAGGCCGCGGAAGAGCGCCGCCAAAACCTCATGCGCAAAGAGATCGCCTGGCTGCGGCGCGGCCCGCCCGCACGTACGTCCAAGCCGAAGTTCCGCATCGACGCCGCACAGGCGCTGATCGCGAACGAGCCGCCGGCCCGCGAGACGGTGGAGCTGATGCGGTTCGCGGCGGCCAGGCTCGGCAAGACCGTCTACGACCTCGAAGACGTCACCCTGCACGCGGGCGGCCCCGGCAACGGGCCGCTGGTGCTCGACCGCCTTACGTGGCAGTTCGGCCCGGGGGACCGGATCGGGCTGATCGGCGTCAACGGCTCCGGCAAGTCGTCCGTGCTGCGGCTGCTCGCCGACACGATCAAGCCCGACTCGGGCCGCGTGACCAGGGGCAAGACCGTACGCCTGGCTCACCTGTCGCAGGAGCTGGCCGACCTCGACCTGACGCGGCGCGTGCTGGAGTCGGTCGAGGAGGTTCGCAAGTACCTCCAGCTGGGCAAGCGCGAGTGGACCGCGTCGCAGCTGCTCGAACGGCTGGGCTTCAAGGGTGAGGCGCAGTGGAAGGTGGTCGGCGACCTCTCCGGTGGTGAGCGGCGGCGGCTGCAACTGCTGCGGCTGCTCATGGACGACCCCAACGTGCTGCTGCTCGACGAGCCCACCAACGACCTCGACATCGAGACGCTCAACGAGCTCGAAGACCTGCTGGACGGCTGGCCCGGCACGCTGATCCTGGTGAGCCACGACCGCTACTTCCTGGAGCGGGTGACCGACCGCAGCGTGGCGCTGCTCGGCGACGGCAAGCTGTCGCTGCTGCCCGGTGGGGTGGACGAATACCTCGAACGACGCGCGGCGGGCACGGCCGTCACCGCGCGCCTGGGTGTCGCCGCCACGACCGGCGCCTCGCCGTCCGGCCGCATCGGCGCCATCACGGAGGCCGCCTCGGCACCTTCCGGGCCGGCGGTCTCCGGTGCCGGGTCCGGCCAGGCCAAGGACGGGCTCTCCGCCAAGGAGGAACGCGAGCTCCGTAAGGAACTCAACCGCCTGGAACGCCAGCTCGACAAGCTGGGCGACCAGGAGTCCCGCCTGCACGCCGCCATGGCGGACGCGGCCAGCGACTACGCCAGGCTCGGCTCGCTGGACGCGCAGCTGCGCGAGATCACGGCCCAGAAGGACGCGGTGGAGGCCGAGTGGCTTGAGGTGGCCGACCGCCTGGGCGACTGACTGTCCAGGGCAGGTCAGGGGCGGGGTGGGTCGGGTGGGGAGTCGAAGGGGGTGAGGAGGGTGCGGAGGAGTGCGGCGAGTGTGCGCTGGTCCTCGCCCTTCAACCCCGACAACAACTCCCGCTCCCTGCGCAGCAGATCGGCGAACGCGGCGTCCACCCGTCCCAGCCCCGTATCCGTCAGCGACACCAGCACCCCACGCCGATCCTCGGGATCGGGCCGCCGCCGTACGAGGCCGGCCGCGGCGAGGCGGTCGATGCGGTTCGTCATCGTGCCGGAGGTCACCAGGGTGGCACGCAGCAGGGCGCCGGGGCTGAGCTCGTAGGGTTTGCCGGCTCGGCGCAGCGCCGTCAGCACGTCGAACTCCCACGGCTCCAGATCGTGTTCGGCGAACGCCGCCCGCCGCGCCCGGTCGAGATGCCGGGCGAGTCGTGACACTCTGGAGAGCACCTGGAGCGGCTCGACATCGAGGTCGGGGCGCTCGGCGCGCCAGGCCGCGACAAGGCGATCGACCTCGTCTCTAGCATCCTCCGTCATGACACAAGAGTGTACTGTCTTGACATCGAGATATCTCTCTCGATATCAATTATCTTCATGTCAAGAGATATCTGGGACCCGGTCACGTACGCCGTCTTCGCGGACGAGCGGTCGCGACCGTTCATCGAGCTGATCTCCAGAGTGGGGGCCGTCGAGCCCGATTATGTCGTGGACGCGGGCTGCGGAAGCGGAGAACTCACCGTTGAGCTGGCCGGACGCTGGCCGCGCGCGACGATCGAGGGCTTCGACTCGTCCCCAGCGATGATCACGAAGGCCCGCAGGCTGGAGTCGAACGTCAGGTTCGCGGTCGCGGACGTGACCACGTGGCGGCCCGACCGGCCCGTGGACGTGATCGTGTCCAACGCCGTGCTGCAGTGGGTGCCCGAGCACCGCTCCGTGCTGGAGCACTGGATGGAGGAGCTGGCTTCGGGCGGCTGGCTGGCGTTCCAGGTGCCGGGCAACTTCGACGCCCCCAGTCACGTCGCGATCCGCGAGCTGTGCGGCTCGCGTGCCTGGTCCGACAAGCTCGGCGACTACACCAGGGGCAAGCCCGTGGACGAGCCCATCGAATACCTCGACCTGCTCAACCAGGGCGGTTCGCAGGTGGACGCGTGGGAGACCACGTACGTGCACGTGCTGCAGGGCGAGGACCCGGTGCTCGGCTGGGTCTCCGGCACGGCCCTGCGCCCGATCCTGGACCGCCTCGACCCGGACGAACAGCGCCGTTTCAAGCGCGATCTGGCCAAGCCGCTCGCCGAGGCGTATCCGGCCAGCAGTTACGGCACGCCGTTCCCGTTCCGGAGGATCTTCGTGGTGGTGCAGAAGTGAGTGGTGGTAGAAGAAGGAGCGGATCTTGATTCGGGGGCTGCATCACGTTCAGCTCGCTGCCCCGCGCGGCAGTGAGCCGCTGCTGAGGGAGTTCTACGCGGGCGTGCTCGGCCTGCGCGAAGTGCCCAAGCCGCCCGAGCTGGCCGGACGCGGTGGCGCCTGGTTCCGGGGTGACGGGGTGGAGGTGCATCTCGGCGTCGAGGACGACTTCAGGCCGGCTCGCAAGGCTCATCCGGCCTTCGTGGTGGACGATCTCGACGTATATATCGCGAAATTTCCGGGGTCTGTCCCCGACGAGCTGGCCCCTGGCTGGCGCAGGATCTACGTCTCCGATCCGGTGGGCAACAGAATCGAACTCCTGCAACTGGTGTGATGTCCACCGCCCGGTGGCATCATTGTCCGAAATCGGACTTTTTGCGAGGTGCGGTGGGCATCGAGATCGAGGACAAGTTCGACATCTCCCCGGAGTTCACGCTGCCGGACCTGAGTGGTCTGGGCGACGTCGCAGGCCCGAAGAGTCACCAGCTCGTGGCTCTCTACTTCGACACCGCCGACCTGCGGCTGGCCGCCCGGGGCATCACGCTCAGGCGCAGGCGGGGCGGTGACGACGCGGGCTGGCACCTGAAGCTGCCCAAGGCTAAGGGCGTGCGCCAGGAGATCCACCACCCCCTCACCCGCAGCGCCAAGATCGTGCCCACCGAGCTGGCCGAGCTCGTCCGCGCCTACACCCGCGGCGCTGAGCTCAAACCGGTCGCCGAGCTCGACACCCGCAGGAACGTGACCGTCCTGCTCGACGGCGACACCAGGCTGGTGGAGGTCGCCGACGACCGGGTCAAGGGCACCGTGTACGGCGCGGAGACCACGATCGTCCGCTGGCGGGAGGTCGAGGCGGAGCTGCTCGAAGGCGGCACCGCGAAACTGCTGGCCAAGGTGGGCAAGCGCCTCAGGAAGGCCGGCGCTGTACCGTCACAGGCCACCAGCAAACTCGCCAAACTCCTCGAACCCGCTCCGCTGCCCACCGCCCCCACCGAACCGGGCACGGCGGGCGAGGTCGTCGTCGCCTACCTGGCGTCGCAGGTGAACGCCCTGCTCTCGCAGGACCCGCGGGTGCGCAGGGCCGAGGACGACGCGGTGCACCAGATGCGCGTGGCGGCCCGCAGGCTGCGCAGCGCGCTCAAGGCGTTCAAGAAGGTCGTGACCGACACCGATCACGTCCAGGACGAGCTGCGATGGCTCGGCACAGTGCTCGGCGAGGCGCGTGACCTGGAGGTGATCAGGGCCAGGTTCGCCAGACTGCTCGACGGGCTGGCGCCCGAGCTGGTCACGGGCCCGATCAGGACCCGGCTCGGTACCGATCTGCACGAACGCGAGCAGGAGGCGTACGGCCGCATCGGGGAGGCGCTCAGCGGCGAGCGCTACTACCTGCTGCTCGACGCGCTCGATCAGCTCGTGTCGGCCCCGTCCCTGGGCAAGGCCGCGGCCAGGCCCGCGCAGGACGAGCTGCGCGCCATCGCCGTGGCCGGCTGGGAGCGGGTGACCAAGCGGTACGACCAAGCCCAGGCCATCGACGACCCCGAGCGCCGCGCCCTGGCCATGCACGACGTACGCAAGGCGGCCAAACGCGCTCGCTACACCGCAGAAGCGCTCAAGCCGAGCATCGGCGGCGGCATGGGCAGGCTCGCCAAGCTGGCCGAGGGCGTCCAGGAGATCCTGGGCCTGCACCAGGACGGCGTGGTCGCGCAGGAGACCCTGCTCCAGGAGGCGGAGCGCGCACGGCAGTCGGGCGAGGACACGTTCACGTACGGCCTGCTGATCGGCATCGAACGCGGCAAGGCGGAACGTGCCGATGCCGAGTTCCCCGAGGTGTGGGCCGAGACCGTGAAGGCGGTCGGCAAGCTGCTGTGAGGGATCCCGCGCCGGGCGGGACGCGGCTCAGCTCACGCCGGACTGCAGGTCCGGCTCAGGGCCGTCGTGGTCCGACGGCAGGTGATCGCTGGTGGGCGTTGGTCGCGTCCACCTCCCCGCGGACGATGATGAGTACGCCGCCCGACAGGGGCCGGGCTTCCAGAATGAGCCCCACCATGCAGACCTCCACCATTCGGCGGGCCGACACGCTGGCCGGTGGCCGGAAAGTCTCGGCCTGAGCGCTCGGCTGCCTTGAATGGTGAGACTTTCCGTTGCCATTTGTCAGCAGTCGGAATGGTTACAGTACCGCCACGATACGTTACTCATGGTTGTCGGTAAGTGACAGACGCAATTGCACCAGAGTGAGGCCGGGCCGCAGGTCGATACTCAGCTCGTCACACGCCTGCCGCATCACCCACAGCCGGGCATTGTGCGCGTCCGACCAGGAAGGCTGCTCGGGTATGGACTCTTCACGCGGCAGTCCGTGCTCGTCGATGACCTGCACGGTGAGGGAATGGTGATCCTGCCAGGCGTGCACACTGCCCCGCCCGGCGCCTTTGTCGAGCACATGAAGCACCGCCTCGTGGACCGCGATCACCAGATCGTCCACGCGACGTGCCCCCAGTCCGGCCTGCCGGCCGACGGCCCGCAGGCGGGCGCGCAACGTTTCCAGGTCACTGTTGATCGGCGCGTGGAGCAAGTGCTTACTCACGTACCCACCCGACCATCCATCGCCTGTGAACGCACCCGGCATGTGTTCGCCGGAGCCAGGTACGGCTACCCACTTCTGACAGGCTTTCACAAAACCGGAAATGAACGTTTCCTGTCAATCGCAGGCGCTTGGTCCGGCGGGGATTTGTGCACGGCTTCTCCAGGCCGGGAGGATTCCTGCCGTCGTCATTACGGCTCGTCTCCATTCATGTCGCGTCTGAAACGGCGAAGACCGCAATAGAGGGCGAATCCGCTGCAAAATGCATCAGATCTCGTAGCGCCGCACCATCGCTCAGGTCTCGTAGCGTTCCACGCTGACGACCTGGCCGCCGGCCCGGTGCAGGACGGCGAACGCTCCCTTGCGCAGGTGCACGTCCTTGCCGCTCAGCGCCTCGATGAGGGCGGGCAGCACCTTGCCGTGGCTGCACACGGCCGCGGGCCCCGAGAGACGCCCGACCAGTTCCGGCGTCTTGTCCGGATCCTGGCTCTCCTCGCTGAGCAGCGGGTCGGTCCTGAGCGAGGCGCCGATCGCGGCCGCGTACGGCTCCAGCGTCTGCACGCAGCGCAGGCTGGGCGAGCTCAGCAGCGTCTCGGGGCGGTAGGCGGGCAGGGCCGTGGCCAGGGTCGCCGCCTGGGAACCGCCGTCGGCGTCGAGTGGACGCGCGGCGTCGTCGCCCTGCCACTCGCTCCTGGAACCGGCCGAGCCGTGCCGGACCAGGACGAGGGGCACGGTCTCCAGCGGCGCGGCCCGCAGCGCGCGCAGCAGCCCGGCGTCCCACTCGTACGTCAGCAGCTGCCTGGCCTCCTCGACCGGCAGCCAGCGCAGCTCGTCCACCTCCTCGCCCGGCTCGAAGCCGGCATGGAAGCCGCCGTCGAACCCGGCGTCAGCCCCGTTGTCAGTGGCGGCCCGCGCCACCCAGTAGTCGACCCGCTTGAGCCGTCCCATGGTCATGTAGTGGACCGGCGGCAGCGCGCGGCCGAGCAGGACGGTCAGGCCGGTCTCCTCGCGGACCTCGCGCAGAGCGGCGGCGATCTCGTGCTCGCCCGGCTTCAGCTTGCCCTTGGGGAGGGTCCAGTCGTCGTAGGCGGGCCGGTGGATGACGGCCACCTCGGGGCGGCTCTGCTCGCCCCGCCAGACCACGGCTCCGGCGGCCCGGAGCGGGTCGGTCATCATCACTCTCTCCCGGTGACGCGAGGCAGGTCAGTCGTCAACGGTCCTCCAGCGGCGGGTGCCGATGAGGTGACTCTGCAGGTCCTCGCCAGGATGACGGTTCCAGGTGCCGTCGGAGTTGAGCCACCACGCGTTGGTGTTCTCGGCCATGGCCAGGTCCATCAGCTCCATGAGGTACGCCTTGTGCTGCGGCGCCGTGACCTTGACCAGGGCTTCGACGCGGCGGTCGAGGTTGCGGCGCATCAGGTCGGCGCTGCCGATCCACACCTCGGGCCGGCGCCCGAGGCCGAACTCGTAGACGCGGGAGTGCTCCAGGAAGCGCCCCAGGATCGACCGTACGCGGATCGTCTCCGACAAATCGGGAATGCCCGGACGCAGGGTGCAGATGCCGCGTACCCACAGATCCACCGGAACGCCCGCCCTGGAGGCCCGGTAGAGGGCGTCGATGATCGGCTCGTCCACCAGCGAGTTCGTCTTGATCCTGATCCGCGCGGGACGCCCGGCCTGCTGGTGGGTGATCTCCCGCTCGATCCTGGCCAGCAGCCCGCCGCGCATGGAGTGGGGCGCGACCAGCAGGCGGCGGTAGGCGGAGTGGTGGGAGTAGCCGGTCAGGTGGATGAACAGGTCGGTGACGTCCTCGCCGACCAGCGGATCGGCGGTGAGCAGGCCGAAGTCCTCGTACTGTCGGGCGGTCTTGGGGTTGTAGTTGCCGGTGCCGATGTGGCAGTAGCGGCGCAGCTCGCCCGAGGGCTCCTGGCGTACGACGAGGGCGAGCTTGCAGTGGGTCTTGAGCCCGACCACGCCGTAGACGACGTGACAGCCGGCCCGCTCCAGCTTGCGCGCCCAGGTGATGTTGGCCCGCTCGTCGAAGCGGGCCTTGATCTCGACGACGACCACGACCTGCTTGCCGGCCTCGGCCGCGTCGACCAGGGCGTCCACGATGGGGGAGTCGCCGCTGGTGCGGTAGAGGGTGTGCTTGATCGCCAGGACCCGCGGGTCGGCCGCGGCGGCCTCGATGAAGTGCTGGACGCTGGTGGCGAACGAGTCGTACGGGTGGTGCAGCAGCACGTCGCGCTCGCGCAGGATCGAGAAGATGTCGTCCTCGGCGTTGATCACCTCGGCCGGCACGAACGGCCGGTAGCTCAGCTCGCCCCGGTCGAGGTCGGCGATGGCGTGCAGGCCCGACAGGTCGAGCGGCCCAGGCAGCCGGTAGATCTCGTGCGTGGCCAGCTCCAGCTCCTCGACCAGCGGCGCGAGCACCTCGGGGGTGATCGTGTCCTCGACCTCCAGGCGCACGGGCGGGCCGAACCGCCGCTTCAGCAGCTCCTTCTCCAGGGCCTGCATGAGGTTCTCGGTGACGTCCTCGTCGACGTCGAGGTCCTCGTTCCTGGTGACGCGGAAGACGTGGTGCTGGAGGATCTCCATGCCCTTGAAGAGCTGTCCGAGATGAGCGGCGATGACGTCTTCGAGCGGGACGAAGCGGTCTTTGGACGCCGGGACGAACCGGGGGAGCTGCGAGGGAACCTTGACCCGGGCGAACACCGTGTGGCCGGTCGCCGGGTTGCGCACGAGGACGGCCAGATTCAGGCTGAGCCCGGAGATGTAGGGAAACGGGTGGGCGGGATCGACGGCCAGCGGCGTCAGCACGGGCCTGATCCGTTCCCTGAACAGTTTGCGCAGCTCGGTGCGCTCCTCGCGGCCGAGGTTGTCCCACCGGACGACCTCGATGCCCTCGGTGGCCAGCTCGGGGCAGATCTGCTGGTGGAAGGCCGCCGCGTGCCGCCTGGCCAGCCGGTCGGCGACGGTCGCGATCCTGATCAGCTCTTCGCGGGGCTTGAGCCCGCTCCTGGTCCGCAGCAGCAGGCCGGTCGCCATGCGCCGTTTCAGTCCGGCCACCCTGACCCGGAAGAACTCGTCCAGGTTGCTGGCGAAGATGGCGAGGAAGCGCACCCGTTCGAGGAGGGGAAGGGAGGGATCTTCGGCCAGGTCGAGGACGCGTTCGTTGAACTGGAGCCAGCTCTCCTCACGGTTGAGAAACCGCTCCTGTGGCAGGGGCAGGTCGTTGGCAGTTCCGACCGGTTCTGCGGACATATGGCGTATATTGCCCCAATTGGTTGAACAGAACGTTAACGTAGCCGCAACGGCTCAACCTGGAAGGTCGGCCCAGCTCAACCCCATCGTCACCCGGTACGCCCCGAGTGTTCAAGACTCACTCAGGATGATCTACCTGTTCGAGACGGGCGGCCCGTTCGGCCAGCCTGGCCTCCCGCTGGCGGATCTTCTCCTCCCGCTCGCGGGCCTTCTCGGCCTCCTTGAGCAGGCGCTCGCGTTCCTTCTCCGCCTCCTTCAGCAGCCGCTCGCGCTCCTTCAGCTCGCGCACCCTGGCCTTCTCTGCCTCCTTGAGCTCGCGCTGACGCTGCTTCTCGGCCTCCTTGAACTCCTTCTCCCTGGCCTTCTCGAACTCGCGCAGCTCCTTCTCCCCGCTCGTCCGCGGCTTGGGCGGCTGGCCCTGGCCACGGCTGCCCGTGACGGTGATCGACGGAGTGGGGTTGAGCCCGGTCAGGCCGTTCCAGGCCAGGTTGACCAGATGGGCGGCGACCTCCTCGCGGCCCGGCTTGCGCACGTCGAGCCACCACTGGCCGGTCAGCGCCACCATGCCGACCAGCATCTGGGCGTACATCGGGGCCAGCTTGGGGTCGTAGCCGCGGCCCGCGAACTCGTCGGCCAGCACGTCCTCCACCTGGCTGGCGATCTCGCTGATCAGGCTCGCGAACGTGCCCGTGCCCGAGGCCGCGTGGGAGTCGCGGACCAGGATGCGGAAGCCCTCGCTGCTCTCCTCGATGTAGTGGAGCAGGGCCAGCGCGGCCCGTTCCAGCTTGATCAGCGCGTGGGAGGCGGAGAGGGCTTCGGTGATCATGCCGAGCAGCTTCTGCATCTCGCGGTCGACGACGACGGCGTAGACGCCTTCCTTACCACCGAAATGTTCGTATACCACGGGTTTCGACACCTGCGCGGTAGCGGCGATCTCCTCGATAGAGGTCCCGTCGAACCCCTTCTCCGCGAAGAGCGTGCGGCTGATGCTGATCAGCTGCTCTCTTCGCTCTGCACCGGACATGCGCCTGCGGGATCGGGGTTCGGTCACGGTACCCATAATGACGGCCACGCTTCCGTGGCCGCTCATCGAATCTTGGGCAGGGTCAGGCAACGCGCTTCGCCGCCAGGCGCTCAGGCGTCGGCCAGCGCACGTCATATACCCAGCCCAGCTTCTCGAAGATCCTGATCAGGCCCGCGCTCAGGTCGATCTGACCCTTGAGCACGCCGTGCCTGGCGCAGGTCGGGTCGGAGTGGTGCAGGTTGTGCCACGACTCGCCGAAGGAGGGGATGGCCAGCCACCACACGTTGCGCGACTTGTCGCGGACCTGGAAGTCCTCCTCGCCGAAGACGTGGCAGATCGAGTTGATCGACCAGGTCACGTGGTGCAGCAGGCCGATGCGGATGAGCGAGCCCCAGAACAGCGCGGTCAGGCCGCCCTGCCAGGACCAGGTGAGCAGCAGGCCGAGCACGCCGGGCAGCAGGATCGAGGCGAGCGCCATGGCGCCGAACCACTTGTGCATCTTCAGCACGTCGTCGTCCCGGCACAGGTCGGGGGCGTACTTCTCCCTGTTGGTGCGCTCGCTCTCGAACAGCCAGCCCATGTGGGCGTAGAGCAGGCCCTTGGCCATGTTCTTGAAGCCAGGGCCGAAGCGCCACGGCGAGTGCGGGTCACCCTCCTTGTCGGAGAACTTGTGGTGCTTGCGGTGCGTGGCCACCCAGTCGAGCACGGACATCTCCAGCGACAGGGTGCCGGCGATGCCCAGCGCGATCTTCAGCGGCCGCTTGGCCTTGAACGAGCCGTGCGTGAAGTAGCGGTGCAGCCCCACCGTGACACCGAGTCCGGAGACCACGTAGAAGACGAACGCGATGGCGATGTCCGTCCAGCCGAGCCCCCATCCCCACGCGAACGGCACGGCCGCGGCGAGCGCGACGATGGGCAGCCCGACGACCAGTCCGAAGGTGATGAGCTCGGACTTGGACTTCGGCTCCGCTTCGAACTCCGGTTTCGGGGAAGAGGCTGAACGCTCGGCGATAACGGTCACTGGCGACCTCCAACGACGTGTATGTGGATGTATGTCCAGGCTACGCCACCGTAACCTACGCCAGCGTAAGTTAGGAAGACCTAAGTTGGGAATATCGGGAAGATGACGGCGCTTCCGGCAAGGTGCGTGGGGTTCGTGGCTTGCGCCGTTTCGGACGGTCTGTTATAAGGACGCCCGCTCCGAAACCCCTGTCAGCAGGGCGGATGCGCTACGTTGCGCGGGCGGGAGGCTATTACGGGCGCGCGCCAGGCCGCGGGGTCGGTATCGTAGGGGGTGTCGGACATCACGTGTTCGGCCCGTCCCGGATCGTCTAATCGGCAGGACAAGTGGTTTTGGTCCACTTTGTAGGGGTTCGAGTCCTCTTCCGGGAGCTCTGAGGTGTTCCCCCCGCGAAATCTCCGGGGTGGGGCCAGGTATCCTCACGGTGTCGGGAGGGTAGCGGTGCGGTAGACGTACCGCAGAGCCCTGATCCTTCCAGCCACAGGAGCCTCAGTCCGTGAGTGTGCCGCGCCCGGCAGCCGTGATCGTCCTCGCCGCGGGCGAGGGCACCCGGATGAAGAGCCAGACCCCGAAAGTCCTCCACGAGGTGTGCGGCCGAGCACTGGTCGACCACATGCTCTCCGCCGCCCGCGACCTCGACCCCGAGCGGCTCATCGTGGTCATCGGCCACGCCCTTGAGCAGGTCGGCGGCCATCTCGCCGCG
Organism: Nonomuraea sp. NPDC048882; assembly: GCF_040649755.1. Taxonomy (NCBI): domain Bacteria; kingdom Bacillati; phylum Actinomycetota; class Actinomycetes; order Streptosporangiales; family Streptosporangiaceae; genus Nonomuraea; species Nonomuraea sp. NPDC048882. Next base: position 299,008 of record NZ_JBEZGB010000013.1, on the reverse strand, counting down.
AGCAGCCCCGACGCCCGCGCGGTCGTCCAGCGCGAGCAGCGCGGCACCGGCCACGCCGTCCGCACCGTGCTCGAAGAGGTCGGCACGATCTCCGGCACCGTCCTGGTCACCTACGGCGACGTGCCGCTCCTGCGCACCGAGACCCTGGCCGGGCTGCTCGAACGGCACGCCGCCGAGGGCAACGCGGTCACCGTGCTGACGGCCGAGGTGCCCGACCCGACCGGCTACGGGCGGATCATCCGCGACGACGCCGGCGCGGTCCTGGAGATCGTCGAGGAGAAGGACGCCGATCCGGAGCAGCGTGCCATCAGGGAGATGAACTCCGGCATCTACGCCTTCGACGGCCTGCTGCTCGCCGACGCCGTCAAGCGCGTGTCCACCGACAACGCCCAGGGCGAGGAATACCTGACCGACGTCCTCGCCATCCTGCGCCGCGACGGCCACCGGGTCGGCGCCTGCGTGGCCGCCGACTTCGTCGAGGTCGAGGGCGTCAACGACCGCGTGCAGCTGGCCGCCGTCCGCAAGGTGCTCAACCGGCGCCTGCTTGAGGCCCACATGCGGGCCGGGGTCACGATCGTCGACCCCGACTCCACCTGGATCGACGTCGGGGTCAAGATCGGCCCCGACGCGGTCGTCCACCCCGCCACCCAGCTCCACGGCGCCACGGTCATCGAGTCCGGCGCCGAGGTCGGCCCCGCGACCACGCTGACCGACACGTTCGTCGGGCAGGGCGCCGTGGTCCGCAACGCGGTCTGCGACCACGCCGAGATCGGCCCGGAGGCCAACGTCGGCCCCTACGCCTACCTGCGCCCCGGCACCGTGCTGGGTCACAGGTCCAAGGCCGGGACCTTCGTCGAGATGAAGAACACCAAGGTCGGCCAGCGCTCCAAGGTGCCGCACCTGTCCTATGCGGGAGACGCCACCATCGGCGACGACGTCAACATCGGCGCCTCCACCGTCTTCGTCAACTACGACGGGGTCGACAAGCACCACACCACCGTGCGCGACGGCGCGTTCGTCGGCTGCGACACCATGCTCGTCGCCCCGGTGACCGTCGGCGACGGCGCCTACACGGCGGCGGGCTCGACCATCACCGACGACGTCCCCCCGGGCGCCATCGGCGTGGCCCGCGCACGGCAGCGCAACATCGAGAAATGGGTCGTGCGCAGGCGCGCGGGCACGAAATCGGCCGCGGCCGCCGAGCGGGCGCTGGCCGGGCAAGATCAGGAGAAAGAGCAGTGACCAGCATCAAACAGCCCGGTGAGAAGAACCTCATGCTCTTCTCGGGCCGGGCACATCCGGAGCTGGCCGACGAGGTCGCCGAGCACGTCGGCGTCTCCCTCACCCCCACCAAACTCATCGACTTCGCCAACGGCGAGATCTACGCCCGCTATCTGGAGTCCGTACGCGGCTGCGACGCCTTCGTCATCCAGAGCCACACCGGGCCGATCAACAAGTGGATCATGGAACAACTCATCATGGTCGACGCGCTCAAGCGGGCCTCCGCCAAGCGCATCACCGTGGTCATGCCGTTCTTCGGCTACGCCCGCCAGGACAAGAAGGGCCGCGGCCGCGAGCCCATCACGGCCCGGCTGATGGCCGACCTGTTCAAGACCGCGGGCGCCGACCGGCTCATGTCGATCGACCTGCACACCTCCCAGATCCAGGGCTTCTTCGACGGCCCGGTCGACCACCTGTTCGCCATGCCGGTGCTGGAGAGCTACCTCAAGAACAAGCTCGACCTGGAGAACACCACCGTCGTCTCGCCCGACACCGGCCGGGTGCGCCTGTCGGAGCGCTGGGCCGACACGCTGGGCACGCCGCTGGCGTTCATCCACAAGCGGCGCGACCTCGACGTGGCCAACTCGGTCAAGGTCAGCGAGGTCGTCGGCAAGGTGCGCGGCCGCACCTGCGTCCTCATCGACGACATGATCGACACCGCCGGCACCATCTGCAAGGCCGCCGATGCCCTCTACGACCAGGGCGCCACCAACGTGATCGTGGCCGCCACCCACGCGGTCTTCTCCGACCCCGCCGTCGACCGGCTGAAGAACTCCCGGATCTCCGAGGTCATCGTCACCAACACGCTGCCGCTGGCCGAGAGCGCCAAGTTCGACAAGCTCACCGTGCTGTCCATCGCGCCGCTCATCGCCCGCGCGATCACCGAGGTGTTCCAGGACGGTTCGGTCACGAGCTTGTTCGAGGGCGACACGTGAGCCAGTAGACTGAACAGGTTGCGCTCGTAACGCCTCCCGCTAGGGCGGGTCAGGGAGAGCGCCGCACCAGCCGCCTACCGCATCCCTAGGAGATGTCGTGTCTGAAGTTCGCATCGCCGCCGAGCCGCGCACCACGTTCGGCAAGGGCGCCGCCCGCAAGATCCGCCGTGCCGACAAGGTGCCCGCCGTTCTCTACGGGCACGGCATCGACCCCAAGCACCTGACCCTGCCGGGCCACGAGGTGCTGCTCGCGCTGCGCACGCCCAACGTGCTGATCCGCCTCAAGGGTGAGGGCGTCGACGAGCTCGCGCTGCCCAAGGGCGTCCAGCGCGACCCGATCAAGGGCTTCGTCGAGCACGTCGACCTGCTCCTGGTCCGGAGCGGCGAGAAGGTCACGGTCGAGATCCCGGTCACCACGACCGGCGACGTCAACTCCGAGGGCCTGCTCGACCAGCAGCTCGTCTCCATCGGCGTGGAGGCCGAGGCTACCCACATCCCGACCGGCATCGAGGTCGACGTCGAGGGCCTCACGGTCGGCACCGTGGTCACCGCCGCCCAGCTCAAGCTGCCGCAGGGCAGCACGCTGACCGCCGACCCCGAGGCCGTGATCCTCCAGGTCATCAACAAGCCGATGGAGGCTCCCGCCGAGGGCGAGGAAGGCGGCGAAGTGGCCGCCGAGGGCGAGACCGCGCAGGCCGCCGACAGCGAGTAAGCGTCGGGTTCGATCGTGGACGGGGCGGCCGGATTCGAGCCGTCCCGTTCCGCTGTGAGGGGAGCGCATGGATCGCTGGTTGATCGCCGGACTGGGTAACCCAGGGCCCGAATACGCGGGCAACCGGCACAACGCCGGCTTCATGGTGCTGGACGAGCTGGCCGCCAGGGCCGGCGGGCGGATGAAGGCCCACAAGATCAGGGCCGAGGTGTGCGAGACGAGCACCGCCGTTCTGGCCAAGCCCCTGACGTACATGAACCTGTCCGGCGGGCCCGTCAAGGCGCTCTGCGACTTCTACAAGATCGGCCCCGAGCGGCTGATCGTCGTCCACGACGAGCTCGACGTGCCCTACGGCGCGCTGCGGGCCAAGCCGGGCGGCGGCGACAACGGCCACAACGGCCTCAAGTCGATCACCAAGGTGCTCGGCACCCGCGACTACCTGCGTGTCCGCTTCGGCATCGGGCGCCCGCCCGGCCGCATGGACCCGGCCTCGTTCGTGCTCAGAGACTTCGCCACCATGGAGCGCAAGGACCTGCCCTTCCTGGTCGACCGGGCCGCCGACGTGGTGGAGTCGCTGATGACCCGCGGCCTGGAGGCCACACAGAACGACTTCCACCGGGCTGATCTGCACATATCCGGCCCTCCTCGCTGATCCCCGCATAGAGCCGTTCGCCGGATCGCGGCCTTACGCACGGCTACGATCGGTGACTGTCCGTTCAGGAGAGGTTGGTCACCTGGAGGCAGGCGTGCGCGGTGATGGGGTCATGGCCGTCGTCAGGACGGGTCATGAGCTCGGCTGGGGAGACCGGCCGCGCACGCTCTCCTGGGTCCGCTCCTACCGGCTGATGGCCGTGGCGGGAGACCTGTGCGGGGCGGCGATCGGGGCCGGGGCCGCCTTCACCGTCAGATTCGGCGGGATCACGCCTTACGTGCTGCCGTACCTGCTGGTCAGCATGGTGCTGCCGGGGGTGTGGTGCTGCGCGGTGGCGCTCAACCGGGCGTACGAGCCGCGCATGCTCGGCGTCGGTTCCGAGGAGTTCCGCCGGATCGTGCAGACCGGCGTGGCGCTGGTGGCCGGCACGGCCATCGGCTCCTACGTGACCAAGACCGACGTCGCCCGCGGCTACGTCGTGCTGGCCCTGCCCCTGGTCACGCTGTTCACCCTCGTCTTCAGGTACGCCCTGCGCCGCTCGCTGCACCGCCGCCGCGCCGCGGGCGCCTGCATGCGCAAGGTGGTCGCGGCCGGTCACGAGTCCTCGATCGAGGAGCTGATCCGGCTCTTCCGCCGCGAACGCCACCACGGCATGGACGTGGTCGCCGCCTGCCTGCCCGGCGGGCACGTGGGCCGGCGGGTGGCGGACGTCCCGGTCGCGGGCGACCTCACCGACGTGCCGATCGTGGTGGAGCAGTACGACGCCGACACCGTGGCCGTGCTGGCCTGCCCCGAGATGGACGGCCAGGCGCTGCGCCGGCTGGCCTGGCGGCTGGAGCGCACCCGCACCGAGCTGGTCGTCGCCCCGGCGCTGATGGACGTGGCCGGGCCGCGCACCATGATCAGGCCCATCGCCGGCATGCCGCTGCTGCACGTCGATCACCCCGAGCTGGCCGGGGTCAGGCAACTGGTGAAAAACGTCTTCGACCGGCTGGTGGCCGCCGCCCTGCTGGTGCTGCTGGCCCCGGCGCTGGCCGGGCTGGCCGCGGCCGTGCGCCTGACCAGCCCGGGGCCCGCGCTGTTCCGCCAGACTCGGGTGGGCAGGGACGGCCGGCTGTTCACGATCGTGAAGTTCCGCACGATGCGCCGCGGTTCTGAGCAGCAGAAGGTGACCCTGGTCAGCGACCGCGACGGGCTGCTGTTCAAGCTGCGCAACGACCCCCGGGTCACGCCGCTCGGCTCGCTGATGCGCCGCCACTCGCTCGACGAGCTGCCTCAGCTCCTCAACGTCGTACGCGGCCACATGTCGCTCGTGGGCCCCCGGCCGCCACTGCCGGAAGAGGTGGCGCGCTACGGTGACGACGTGCGCAGACGACTCCTCGTACGCCCTGGGCTGACCGGGCTGTGGCAGGTCAGTGGCAGATCTGACCTATCGTGGGAGGAATCCGTACGTCTGGACCTGCGTTACGTCGAGAACTGGTCCCTCACCTTGGACCTACAGATCCTGTGGAAGACTTGGTCGGCCGTCGCCCGCGGGCAAGGAGCATATTGATGACGATTCGCGACGACCACGCCCTCGCCGCCGATCTGGCGAACGAGGCGGGCGAGCGGCTGCTGCGGATCCGCGAGCGCATGGGCTACGGTGACGCGGCCGCGCTGCGGGCGGAGGGTGACCGGGCCTCCCACGTCTACCTCATGGAGTCCCTCGGCCGGCTGCGGCCCAGCGACAGCGTGCTGTCGGAGGAGGCCACGCGCGAGGAGCGGCTCGATCCGCGCCGGCTGAGCGCCGAGCGGGTCTGGATCGTCGATCCCCTCGACGGCACGCGCGAGTTCTCCGAGCGGCTGACCGAGGACGAAGAGGTGGGCCGGGCCGACTGGGCGGTCCACGTGGCGCTGTGGGAGCGGGGCAGGCTGGCCGCCGGCGCCGTGGCGCTGCCCGCCCAGGGCCGCACCCTGACCACCGCCGAGCCGCCGAAGCCGCCCGCCTTCGAGAAGGGCCGCTTCCGCATCGCGGTGAGCCGCACCAGGCCGCCCGAGTTCGTGCGCAAGCTGGCCTACCTCGTCGGGGCCGACCTCGTGCCCATCGGGTCGGCCGGCGCGAAGATCTCGGCCGTGCTCACCGGAGAGGTCGAGGCGTACGTACACGCCGGTGGCCAGTACGAGTGGGATTCGGCCGCGCCGGTCGCCGTCGCCCAGGCCGCCGGGGCTCACGCGAGCCGGATCGACGGCTCCGAGCTCACCTACAACCAAGCCGACCCATCACTACCGGATATCCTGGTTTCCCTACCGGAGCTGGCGACATCCCTGCTCGCCGGCATCCGGGACCTGCACCGCTGAACCGCCGGAGGAAAGCTCCCATGCTCCAGCGCGACTACACGACGTCGCAGCTCGACGTGCTCGAAGCAGAGGCCATCCACATCATGCGCGAAGTGGCGGCCGAGTTCGAGCGTCCGTGTCTGCTCTTCTCCGGAGGCAAGGACTCGATCGTGATGCTCCGCATCGCGGAGAAGGCCTTCTGGCCCGCGCCGATCCCGTTCCCGCTCATGCACGTCGACACCGGCCACAACTTCGACGAGGTCATCGAGTTCCGCGACCGCCGCTCGGCCGAGCTGGGCGCGCGGCTGATCGTGGCCAGCGTGCAGGACTCCATCGACCAGGGCCGGGTTGTGGAGGACACCGGGCGGCGCGCCTCGCGCAACCGCCTGCAGACCACCACGCTGCTCGACGCGATCGAGGAGCACGAGTTCGACGCGGTGTTCGGCGGCGCGCGGCGCGACGAGGAGAAGGCCAGGGCCAAGGAGCGGGTGTTCTCCTTCCGCGACGACTTCGGGCAGTGGGATCCGAAGAACCAGCGCCCCGAGCTGTGGAACCTCTACAACTCGCGCATCCGCAAGGGCGAGCACATCCGCGTCTTCCCGCTGTCCAACTGGACCGAGCTCGACGTCTGGGACTACATCAGGCGCGAGGGCATCGAGATCCCCTCCATCTACTTCGCCCACACCCGCAAGGTCTTCGAGCGCGACGGCATGCTGCTGCCCGACTCCGACGTCGTACAGCGCGGCGACGACGAGCCGCTGTTCGAGTCGGTGGTGCGCTACCGCACGGTGGGCGACATGACCTGCACGGGCGCCGTGCAGTCCTCGGCCGCCACGGTGGAGGAGATCATCGAGGAGATCGCGGCCACCCGGATCACCGAGCGCGGCGCCACCAGGGCCGACGACCGTGCCTCCGAGGCCGCCATGGAGGACCGGAAACGCGAGGGCTACTTCTGATGGAACCGTCCGTACCAGTCATTCAGACGGCGTCTACTTTCGAAGGTCACAGCTAATGGACATCCTTCGCTTTGCCACGGCGGGAAGCGTCGACGACGGCAAGTCCACCCTCATCGGACGGTTGCTCTTCGACTCCAAGGCGATCTTCGAGGACCAGCTCGAAGCCGTCGAACGCACCTCGCGCGACCGGGGCACCGAATACACCGACCTGTCGCTGCTGACCGACGGCCTGCGGGCCGAGCGGGAGCAGGGCATCACGATCGACGTGGCGTACCGCTATTTCGCGACGCCGCGCCGCAAGTTCATCATCGCCGACACGCCCGGCCACATCCAGTACACGAGGAACATGGTCACCGGCGCCTCCACGGCCGACCTGGCGATCATCCTCATCGACGCGCGCAAGGGCGTGCTGGAGCAGTCGCGCAGGCACGCGTTCCTGACCTCGCTGCTGCGCGTCCCGCACCTGGTGCTGGCCGTCAACAAGATGGACCTGGTCGGCTACTCGCGTGAGCGCTTCGAGGAGATCAGGGAGGAGTTCACGGCGTTCGCGTCCAAGCTGAACGTCACCGACCTGACCTTCATCCCGATCTCCGCGCTCAACGGCGACAACGTGGTCTCCCGTTCGGAGAACATGCCCTGGTACCTCGGCACCTCGCTGCTGCACCACCTGGAGAACGTGCACATCGCCTCCGACCGCAACCTGGTCGACGTGCGCTTCCCCGTCCAGTACGTGATCCGCCCGCAGCGGGCCACCGACCACGCCTTCCACGACTACCGCGGCTACGCGGGCCAGGTGGCCGGCGGCGTGCTCAAGCCCGGCGACGAGGTCGTCCACCTGCCCTCGGGCCTGACCACGCGGATCGCCTCCATCGACACCTTCGACGGGCCGGTGGAGGAGGCGTTCCCGCCCATGTCGGTGACGCTGCGCTTCGAGGACGACCTCGACATCTCGCGCGGCGACATGATCGCCAGGCCCAACAACCAGCCGCAGGTCGCGCAGGAGCTGCAGGCGATGGTCTGCTGGATGGCCGACGCGGTCAAGCTGACGCCGCGCTCGAAGCTGACGATCAAGCACACGACCCGTACAGCCCGCGCCATGGTGCGTGACCTGCACTACCGGCTCGACGTCAACACCCTGCACAGGGACGAGGAGGCGACCTCGCTCGGCCTCAACGAGATCGGGCGCGTGTCGCTGCGGGTCACCCAGCCGATGTTCGTGGACGACTATGCCCGTAACCGGCTGACCGGCGGTTTCATCCTCGTGGACGAGGCCACGAACGGCACCGTCGGCGCCGGCATGATCATGGACGCCAGCTAGGTAGATCTTTTGGGGTTTTCCATACCCGCCGATTACCCTGCGCGCTAAGGTCGTCGCGTTCGGTAGTCGACGACGCGAAGGCCCTGCCCCGTGACAGACAGCACGCACGCCCAGGTGATCTACCTGGGCGGCCTCGGACGCAGCGGCACCACGCTGCTGGAGCGGCTCCTCGGTGAGCTTCCCGGCGTGGTGGCGCTCGGCGAGGTGGTGCACCTGTGGGAGCGCGGGGTTCTCGCGGAAGAGCTCTGCGGGTGCGGTGCGTCCTTCCCTTCGTGTCCATTTTGGCGCTTCGTGGGGGAGCGCGCCTTTGGTGGCTGGACGCGAGGGTCGGCAGAACGGATCCTGAGACTGAGAACTAGGATCGACCGCACCCGCAGAATCCCCCGGATCGGCCATCCCGATCTGGCCGAGTACGTGCGGGCGTACCGGCAGCTCTACGACGCGACCGGCGCGCCGGTCGTCGTCGACTCCAGCAAGCACGCCTCGCTGGCCCGCTGCCTGATCGCCGGCGGCGTCGACCTGAAGATCGTGCACGTGGTGCGCGATCCCCGCGCGGTGGCCCACTCCTGGAGCAGGACCGTGCGGCGGCCCGAGGACGGGCGGCCGATGACCCGCTGGAGCCCGGCCCGCACCGCCGTCCACTGGACGGCGCAGAACGCCGCGCTCTCGCTCCTGCCCATGCGCAGGGCCCGCGTGACCAGGATCCGGTACGAGGACCTGGTCGCCGCGCCCGGCGACACCCTGCGGGCGCTGGCGTTCCAGCTCGGGCTGCCCGAGCCCGAGCTGCCCTTCCTGCACGGACGCACCGCCTGGCTCGGCCACTCCCACACGGTCTCGGGCAATCCGATGCGCTTTCACGTGGGGCAGATCGTGCTGTGCCGCGATGACATGTGGCGGGCGCGGCTGCCCGAGGCGGACCGGCGCGTGGTCAGCGCCCTGACGTGGCCGCTGCGGGCGCGTTACGGGTATCGGGGGGCGGCGTGACGCCCTCGGTGGGGGTGATCGTCCCGACCCGGGGCGACCGCCGGGGGCCGCTGCGCGAGGCCGTGGCCGCCGTGCTCGGCCAGGAGCATGCCGGGCGGCTCGACGTGGTCGTGGTGGCGGACGGCGTCAGCGCCCATGAGGTGACGGGGCAACTGGCCGGGCTGCCGGACGAGCGACTGGCTGGGCGATCGGGCGGGGCGGAGCGGACGGTGCGCGTTCTGGGCAACACGCGCACCCCTGGACTTCCCGGTGCGCGTAACACCGGCATCGACGCCTGTGACACCGAGCTGATCGCCTTCTGCGACGACGATGACGTGTGGCTGCCCGGCAAGCTCACCGCCCAGATCCGCGCCCTGCGTGACGGCGGCGGCGAGTTCGCCAGCTGCGGCATCGAGGTGGAGCACCGCGGCCGTCGCGTGGCCCGTCTCGCCGGCGCCTCCGTGGTGACCGCGGCCGACCTGATCCGGTCGCGGATGGTGATGGTGCACTCATCGACCTTTCTGTTCCGGCGCGGCGAGCTCCGGCCCGACGAGAGCGCCCCCGCCGGACAGAACGAAGACTGGGACCTGGCGCTACGCGCCGCCAAGCGGCGGCCGCTCGTCCACATCGACCGGCCGCTTGTGCTCGTGCGCTGGGCCGGGTCCCACTACGCCGCCCGGTGGGCGGACCGCATCGCCGGGCTGGAGTGGATGCTCGCCCGGCATCCGGAACTGGCCGTGGACCCGTGCGGCGCGGCGCGGGTCTACGGTCAGCTGGCGTTCGGCCACGCCGCCCTCGGGCGACGGCGAGCGGCCGTCCGCTGGGCCGCCCGCGCCTTCGCCACCCGGCCCCGCGAGCCACGCGCCCCGATCGCGCTCGCGGTGGCGGCCGGGCTCGTCTCCGCGCCCACGGTGCTGTCGGCCCTGCACACCCGCGGACACGGCATTTGATCCCGCCCCAGGGCGACGAGCCGCAGGGGAGTGGTGAGGCGTCGCGGCGGCGGTCTGGCGACGGGCGGGTGGTCGTGGGTGGGGTGGGGGTGGATGCGTTGACGGAGGCGGAGGTCGTTGAGCGGGTGGCCGCGGATCTGGAGGTCGGCCGGGGCGGGCGGATTGTCACCCCGAATGTGGACATCTGCCGTGCTGTCGCCGCAGACCCCAAGCTCCAGCGGCTGGTGTGCTCGGCCGAGCTCGTCGTTCCCGACGGGATGCCGTTGGTGTGGGCCGCCAGGCTGCTCGGCACGCCCGTGCCGGAACGGGTCACGGGGGCCGATCTCATCTGGTCGCTGAGCGGGCTCGCCGCCCGCCGTGGCTGGCCCGTCTACCTGCTCGGCGGCCCGCCCGGTGTGGCCAGGAAGGCGGCCGGCGCGCTCAGGCGGCGTCACTCCGGGTTACGGGTGTGCGGGGTCGACGCGCCGCCCTACCGCTTCGACGCCACCCCCGAAGGGATCGACCGCGCCCGCCGCAAGGTGGTCGCCGCCCGGCCCAGGATCGTCTTCGTCGGCCTCGGCTTCCCTCGCCAGGACCGGCTCATCGCCTCCCTGCGGGAAGAGCTGCCGCAGGCGTGGTTCGTGGGCTGCGGGGCGGCCATCGCCTTCGCCGCGGGCACGGTGGCCAGGGCTCCTGAGTGGCTGCGGCGGGCCGGGCTGGAGTGGGCGTTCCGGCTTCTCACCGAGCCGGGGCGGCTGGCGCGCCGCTACCTGATCGACGACCTGCCGTTCGCGGCGGGCCTGCTCACCGGCTGCTTGACAGTCCGCCTCAGAAGCGGCCTCCGCGCACTGAGACACCCTCGCCATCTCCTCACGCCGAGCCGCCGCCGCCCGGAGCGACTCAGCTCGCCGTAGCAGGCTCAGGTCCCCGTCAGGGCGCGGATGCGGGTGGCCTGGTCCGGGGTGAGGCCGCGGGGGCCCTCCGACAGGGCACGGCGGGAATCCATCGGGCGGTAGGCCGTACGCGACAAACCGGACCAGGCGAAGCCGGAGCCCGCGCCCTCGCCCGCCTCGTGGCAGCAGGCCCTGGTGATGCGGCGTTCGGCGGCGGGGGTCCAGGGCAGCCCGGCGTACGCGTACAGGCGCCGGAAGGCGGGCACCGGGTCGGCGGCCAGCGACTCGTACGACGTGACCAGGATGCCCGGCGTGCGCTCCAGGATCGCCCTGGTCACCCGCCACAGCGCCGCCGCCTTGGCCAGCCGGTCCTGGGAGCCGACGAGCGAGCGCAGCTCCAGCAGCTCGGGATGGTCGCGGACGAGCAGCGGCTGTTCGAGCAGCTCGTGGAAGTACACCGTCCAGCCCAGCCGCTCCCAGCTGGCCACGAACGACACCGGATCCCGTACGAGGGCGATGACCCGGCAGCCGAGCCGGCGCGCGAACCAGCCCGCGCTCAGCACCGCGAACGGGTCGTCGAGCAGCGCCCTCCGCCCGGCCAGGCGGCCGAGGGTGAAGGCGGTGCCGTAGCGGAGCAGGCGCGCCAGATCGTACGGGGACCGGTTCGCACGCAACTCGGCCAGCCACCGGTACCGCAGGGCCGCCGTGTCGCGGAAGGCGGGCAGCCAGAGGTCGGAGTTGTCGTCGCAGATGTACTGGAACCGGTGCGTGACCTGGGCGGACAGCACCCCGGGGCAGCGGCCGGGAGGGTGCTGGGGGTTGAGCGGCTCGTTGACGTAGACCAGGTCGCCGCCGGCGGCGAGCATCTTGCCCGTCCAGCTCGTCCCGCTCCGCGGCAGGCCCGTCACCAGCACCGTCATGCCGCCGCCCAGCCGCGTACGCGCAGGGCCGCGAGGGTGTGGCGGCCGAAGGGGTGCAGCCCGTAGCGGCGGTGCAGTTGCCACAGGGGGAGCAGGTTCTTCACCAGCACGCCCCCCGACCAGCCGGCCACCGCTCCGAGCGCGCCGTGGGCCGGGACCAGCGCCAGGTCGAGCAGCACGGTGCAGCCGACGGCGGCCAGCAGGTTGAGCAGGCTCGTGCCGGTATGTCCGGCGGCGGTCAGGACGACGTCCACCATCCCGCACGCGGTGGCCACCATCATCGTCCCGGCCAGCACCAGTGCCACGGGCACGGCGGAGCCGTACGAGGGCCCGAACAGCCGCAGCACCCACGGCGCGAGCCCCGCGTAGGCCAGCCACACCGGCCAGGTGAGCAGCACCAGCCAGACGGTGGCCGCCTGGTACAGCTCCCCGGCCCGCTCCCGCTCGCCCGCGGCCAGCGCTCTGACCAGCCCGGTCTGCACCGCCTGTGCCAGCCCCTGGTTGGCCAGTTGCCCGACCACCTTGAACCGGGTCGCGGCCGTGTAGACGGCGGCCGGCGCGGGCCCGGCGAGCACGGCCACGATGACGATGTCCATCCGCTGGAACACCGCCTGGATGGCGCCGGCGGCCGAGCGCGGCGCGGTGTAGCGCCACAGGTCCCTCCCGGTCCCCGGCAGGTACGCCGTGCGCGGCGCCCGCCCCCGCAGCCCGGCCGCGGCCAGCACCAGCGCGGGCAGGTACGGAGCCCCCCACGCCACCGGCAGCCACGAGGCCGGCGTCCCGGCCAGCGCCAGAGCGGCCACTAGCACGAGCTGGCAGGCCGGCACCAGCATCCCGTCCAGCAGCACGGTGGGCCGCAGCGACCCGAACCCCCGGGTGGCGGCCAGCAGCACGTCCACCACCACCATGACGGGCAGCAGCGCCGCCAGCGGCCCGATGCGCGGGTACAGCACGACCGCCGCCCCCGCCGCCACCAGCACGCAGGGCACGAGCGCCGCCCGCAGGTAGCCGGAGATGCCGCGATAGCCGTACGTCCTGGCCCGCGCGATGAAGTAGATGAGCCCGTTGCCCGCGTCCAGCTTGGCGACGCCCGCCACCATGAGCGCGAGCGCGGTCGCGGTGAAGAACCCGCCAGCCTCGGCCGCCGGATACGCCCTGGTCACCACCACCACGAGGACGAACTGGGCGAGCGCGCTGAAAGCGGCCCCGCTGACCCCGGCCAGCCCTCTGCGGAAGGTCACCGCCGCCACGAGGGCTCACCGCCCAGCCAGCGCGTCAGCCGCGCGTCGTACGGCGCGAAGTGCTCCCGCAGAGACCGGGCGAGCTCCTTCGGCACCCGGCGCGGCAGCGAGCGCCCGTTGTGCCGCTCGAACACGGGATAGCCCACGTGCGGCACCCGCAGGAACTCCAGCACCCGATCGTAGGCCGCCTCGGGATCGGTGAAGAAGCGGTGGCTGTCGAGCACGAGGATGCGCTGGTGGCCGATCAGCGGCTCCAGCCGGTCGAGCTGGTCGGCGTAGCGGCCCCTGGCCAGGTAGGCGTGGTGGCGGTGGGAGTGGTGCAGCGCGTACGGGGACTCCCTGAGCAGGTCGTCGGCCCCGGCCAGGCGCTCCGGCTCGAGCTCCAGAGCCCGCTCGAAGTGCGACTCCGTCTCGAAGCCCCTGGCCAGCTCGTGGGCGTGGGCGGAGCAGGCCCGTTCGACCGGGTCGCGGACCAGCACGATCAGCTTGACGCCGGGCAGGTCGGCGGCGATGCGCTCGCCGGCCAGCGGGTGGAACAGGTAGTAGGGAGAGGACTCGTAGGCGTGGGCGCGGCTGCCGTACCGGTGGCCGAGCAGGGCCGCGCTCATCCGCAGCGGGAAGTGCGACTGATACCAGTTCAGGCCGTGCTCGTAGCCGACGTCGAAGTAGTGCACCCCCTTGCGCAGCACCGGCTTGAGCAGCAGCGGATGCTGGGCCAGGGCGCGGTAGAGCGACGTGGTGCCGCACCGCTGCGCGCCCGTGATCAGGAACGACGGCAGCAGGCGGGCCCCCGAGGTGAACCGGCCGGTGGCCAGCGACAACGACAGCACCGATCGCTTCATGGTCTTCACGTGAGCAGCTCCTCGTGGTCGACGGCCGGGTTGAGCCAGGACTCCGGCGGCCCGAGCGGGGTGTGGCCGTCGGCGGCGTGCCGGTCGGCCAGGGCGATGAGGTAGCGCATGGCGGTCTGCTTGGCCGCCGCGGCGGCCAGTCCGAGGGGCGCGAGCGTTCGTACGGAGCGGGCCACGCACGCGCGGGCCGCGACCGGCGGCGCCATCCTGCGCAGCGCCCGCTGGAAGAGGTGGTGCACGGCGTCGAACCCGTAGGGGACGCCGATCTCGTACCGCTCCCAGTCCCACACCAGCAGCCGGCCGTCGGGGGCGTTGCCGAGGTTCCACGGGGAGAAGTCGCCGTGCCAGGCCGGGCGCGGGCCGCCGGTGCCGGCGATCTCCTTGATCGCGTCCAGCAGCAGCCGCTCGGGGACCCGGCCGCGCCGCACCGGCAGCGGTGACAGGGCCAGCACCGACAGGCCGCGCCAGTCGCCGTGGTGCAGCACCGTGGGGACGGTGACGGTGTCGAGGGCCAGCCCGGCCAGCCGGCGCAGCGCCGCCGCCTCGGCCGTGACCAGCGCGCGGGCCCGCGCGGTGTCGCCGATCTTCACGAACGCCAGCCGCCGCCCGCCGGAGCGGGCCTCCAGGACGGGCTTGCGGTTGGCCCGCAGCGCGGGACGTACGTGAAGAACGGTCTCCACCGGCCGCTCGAACACCTCGCTCAGGTACGTGGTGATGGAGTCCTCGACCGGCACCGCGATCCGCGCCCCCATGTGCCACCAGCGGCGCGGCGCCAGCCTGCGCGGCACGCGGGCGTGCGGCAGCAGCGTGTACGCCCGCGCGGGACCGCCCCCCGGATACAGCAGCCGCACGGTCTCCTCCAGGTAGCCGAGACGGACGGCGGAGTCGTTCATGAGTTCCTCCACAGGAGGGCGAACGAGACGAGATACAGGCTGAGCGGCGTGACCAGGCCGTCGTAGACGAACATGTAGAGCAGCACCAGCCCCATCACGAGCACCCCGGCCAGCCCGACGGGGCTGCGGTCGCGCCAGTGGCGGCGGATCGCCCCCAGGAAGAACGCCACGTAGAGGGCCGCCCCCGTGAACCCCTGCGTGATGATCAGCAGCCAGAGTTGCCCGTCGCTGCCCAGCGGCGGATGCCCGCAGGTGTCGCACCAGCCGGTCTTGCCCGTGGTGATCGAGCGGTGGCTGCCCAGGGCGTTGCGGGTGTTGCCGTAGCCGATGACGGGCGAGTGACCGGCGGCGGCGAGGGTCGCGGAGATCGTGAAGGCGCGGATGTCGTTGGAGTGGGGCCGGTCCAGCCGCTGCGTGACCAGGCCCGCCAGCGGGCTGAGCGTGAACGCCAGCGCCGCCGCCACCACCGCGCCGCAGAGCGCGACCCTGGTCCGCCCTCCGACCCGGACGATCACGTACAGCACGGCCAGGCCGAGCCCGATCCACAGGCCGCGGTTGAGCGAGTACACGATCGGGATGGCGGCCAGGGCCAGCACGACCGCGACGAACACCCGGTGCCGCGTCCTGCCGTGCACCCACCAGCCGACCACGAACCAGACCAGCAGCACCGAGGCGTTGCTGCCCCAGGCGTTGGCCCACTCGTACGGCGCCTCCGGCCTGGGCATGGCGAAGCCGAGCACCTTCTGCGTCTGGGCGGCGGTGGGATGGATGAGGTTGCGCACGAACGAGTTGCCGCTGATCCACTCGGGCAGCACCAGCTCCAGCGGCGAGGTGAAGGAGAAGGCGGGGAGGAACACGCCGAGCAGCCCGCCCGCGACCGTGGTGACGAACAGCACGCCCAGCATGCGCACCAGGCGCAGCTGCGGCAGCTCCCGCTCGGTGAGGTTGCCCAGGTAGAGCACCATGATCAGGGCCGAGCAGTAGAGCCCCAGGCGCATGCCGTAGCCGATGATCCGGCCGGCGCCGAGCTCGCCGTACGTGCCCGGCGGCGTCTCGGCCAGCATCAGCGCGCTGATCAGGTAGCCGGCCAGCAGCAGCGCCCACAGCCCGAACCCCCGGGGCACCCTGATCGGGCGGCGCCGCCACAGCAGCACCGCCATGGGCCCGGCCAGCACGATCACCGACAGCCCGCCGAACCCGAGGGCCCACCAGATCGGGTAGCCCACCAGCAGCGCCGCGATGGGCCACGCGGCCGTCGTCACGTCGGATGACCCGGCCGCCGCGGGTGGTGGAGGGCCTGCATGGGGGTGGTCTCGGCCGCGGTGCCCGGCTCCAGCTCGCCGGTCGCGACGAGCTTGCCGAGCGGGGTGTGCGGGAGCGGCTCCAGCAGGGGTACGAACGACGGCACCGCGTCGGTGGCCGTCACCACGCCGATGACGGGAACGTCGTGCCGGGCGAGCCGGGTCACGGTGGCGGTGACCTCCCCGGCCCGCACCAGGCCGAGCCCCACCAGCAGCACGGCGGCGTCGGCCCTGGACAGGTCGCGTACGTCGGTGCCGTCGAGCACGACCAGCGGTGCGCTGATCGACAGCGGCTCGGCCAGGGCGGAGGCGTACAGGTCGGCGGGCAGTGCCTTGACCAGCAGCCGCTTGCCCGGGCAGGCGGAGACCACGGCGCCGGCCAGCTCGTGCAGCGTGCCGTGCTCGCGCGGGCCCGACAGGTCGCTGAGCACGGGCAGGCCGGTGAGGCGTTCGACGTCGGCGGCGGTCCGCAGCCGCGTGTCGAGGCGGTCGCGGGCGTAGGCGGCGGCCGAGCCGATCAGCAGCCCGGCCATCAGCCCGGTGCCGAGGTGCAGCGGCAGGCTGGGGGAGCTGGGCTCGGCGGGCGGGACGGCCTGGCTGATGACGGAGCCGGGGGTCACGGCGACGGTCCTGAGCGCGTCGTACTTGAGCGCCAGGTTGGCCGCCTGCCGGTTGAGCACGCCCTGGCGCTGCGCGGCGATGGCGTGCTCCGCGCCGCCCTTGGGCAGCGTGCCGAGCTGCTTGATCACCGTGTCGATGCCGGCGTTGACCTGCTTGAGCTTGCTCAGCACCGCTTCCTGCTGCTCGGCCATGGAGGTGAGCGCGCTCTCGCGCCGGTTGGCGAGGTAGGCCCGCGCGTAGGCCCTGGACCGCGCGGCCGCGGCGGTGGGGTCGGCGGCGGTCACCGAGATCCACAACACCGCCGAGTTGGGCGGCACGGAGACCTCGGCCGGTTCGAGCACGTCGGCGCCCAGCTCTCTGGCCGCCCTGGCCGCGACCACGGCCGACTGCGCGACCTGGGCCTCGGTGTCGAGGTTGAGCGCCTCGCGCTGGCGGCTGGTCACCTGGTTGGCCTGCTCCTGCGGGCCGACGGGCATGACCAGCACCTGCGTGGTGGCGGTGTAGGCGGGCGGGACGAAGCGCATGAGCGCGAGGCCCGCGGTGCCGCCGACGACCACGCAGCCCACCAGGAGCAGCCACCGCCTGCGCAGCAGCGACAGATGCTCGTCCAGGTCGGTGCCGGAGCTCATGAGCGCCCACTATAGGCGGGCCGGTAATTGGCCCGGCTGAATACTCAAGATTTTCTCCGGAAAGGCCATATAGAAGCCTCCCGATAAATGGAAATTTCGGGAAATTTGGAACGTCACCTCGCGGCTATGAACTGGAGAGACTTCCACACTGGCTGAAGTTCCAGGAATGACATGGCAAGGTTCAGGTGTGACAGGCGGGGGTCGTTCGACGAAGGGGTTGGAAGGCTTTGCAGCTACGGGGAATTTCGCGAAACGCAACATTCCGCGGCGTCATCCTGGCCGCGGTCGCGGCACTGACCGCCTGCTCCAGTGCCGAGGGCTCACGCGCGGTGCCGCCGGCCGGGGCGCCCGCGGTGAAGGAGGCGGGCTCGCCCGCCTGCACCGCCACCTCCAGGCTCATCCCGTCGTGCGGCGCGTGGTGGGGGATGGCGCCCGAGGTGTTCACCGGTGCGCCGGTGGAGCAGGCGCTGCACGGGGCCGAGTCGCGCATGGGCGTGGCGGCCGACGTGGTGCACGTCTATCACCGGGGCGGCGAGTTGTTCCCCACCGGGGCCGAGGTGCGGCTGGCCCGCGATCCCGCCAGGCCGCGGCTGCTCATGATCAACTGGAAGCCGTCGCTCGACCGGACCTGGGCCGAGATCGCCGGCGGCGCGCTCGACGCCAGGATCGACCGGCTGGCCGCCCACCTGCGGCGCACCTTCCCCGAGCGGTTCTTCCTCACCCTGCACCACGAGCCCGAGAACGACGTCGATCCGTCGTCGGGGTCGGGCATGCAGGCCACCGACTACGCCGCCATGTTCCGCCACGTCGTGCTGCGGCTGCGGGCCGGGGGCGTGCGGAACGCCGTCGTCGTCATGACGTACATGGGGGCGCCCAACTGGGCGGCCGAGACCTGGTTCGAGGACCTCTACCCCGGTGACGACGTGGTCGACTGGGTGGCGATGGACCCCTACGCCGACGACCGCGTCCAGGACTTCGACGGGCTCGTCAACAAGACGCGCAAGGAATATCCGCAGTGGCCCGGCTTCTACCGGTGGATGCAGGCGCGCTTCCCCGGCAAACCGGTCATGGTGGCGGAGTGGGGGGTGTTCGAGCGGCCGCGCGACCGGGCGTTCAAGCGAAGATTCTTCGAGTCCGTACGCACCCAGATCCAGCGGTATCCGCAGATCAAGGCGCTGCTCTACTTCGACTCCCCGCAGGCCCCGCGCGGCGACACCAGCTTCGACTCCGACTCGGGGGCCGACAAGGCGTTCAGCGAGCTGGCTCGAGATCCGTACTTCCGCTCGACGCCCGTGCCGCGGCCCTGACCCGCAACCTCCAGCCGGTGACGGTCACGAGCGTCGCCGCCGCCAGCGCACCGACGGTGAGCGCGTCGCCCGCGCCGAGGAGCTTGAGCGCGGAGGCGAGCAGGACGATCGCCAGCAGGGCTCTGATCAGGCCGCCCGGCGCCCGCGAGGAGATCCTGGCGCCCAGGTAGACGCCCGGGATCGAGCCGATGAGCAGCGACACCGTGAGGTCCATCCGGAAGTCGCCGAACAGCAGGTGGCCGAGCGCGGCGGAGACGACCAGCGGCACGGCCTGCACCAGATCGGTGCCGACGAGCTGGTTGGCCTTGAGTGCCGGGTAGAGGACGAGCAGGGCCACGATGATCAGGGATCCCGAGCCCACGGAGGAGACGCCCACGACCACGCCGCCCACCATACCGACCAGTAGGGTCGGAATTGGGCGCACGACGATCTCCCGTGGGCTCGCCGCGCCGCCCTCCTGGCGGGACGCGAGCCAGGACTTGACCGCCATCCCCGCCACGGCCAGCAGCAGGGCGACGCCGAGGGCGTACTTGACCCCGTCGGTCACCGCGAACGCCCTGGCCAGGAAGACCCCGCAGAAGGCCGCCGGCACCGAGCCCGCGCACAACCAGCCGACCAGCCGCAGGTTGACCGTGCCCCGGCGCAGGTGCACGACGCCGCCGACCGGCTTCATCACGGCCGAGGCCACCAGGTCGCTGGAGACCGCGGCCAGCGGCGGGACGTTGAAGAACAGCATCATCATCGGGGTCATCAGGGCCCCGCCGCCCATCCCGGTCAGCCCGACCACGATCGCGACCAGGAACGAGCCCGCGATCAGGGCCCAGTCGATCAACGGACCCACCCTCCGCCCTTCAGGGTGTCGAGCACCCGGGACACGGCCGCCTCGATCGAGATGTGGGTGGTGTCGATCACCAGGTCGGCGTCGTCGGGCTCCTCGTAGGGGTCGGAGACGCCGGTGAACTCGGGGATGAGGCCGGCGCGGGCCTTGGCGTACAGGCCCTTGCGGTCGCGCCGCTCGCACTCCTCCAGCGGCGTGGCGACGTGCACGAGCAGGAAGTCGGCCCCGACCGACTCGACCATCTCGCGCACCTCCTCGCGGGTGGCCGCGTAGGGGGCGATCGGGGCGCAGATGGCCAGGCCGCCGTGGCGGGCGGTCTCGGCGGCGACGAAGCCGATGCGGCGGATGTTGAGGTCGCGGTCGGCCTTGGAGAAGGTCAGGCCCTTGGACAGCAGGTGGCGCACCACGTCGCCGTCGAGGTAGGTCACCGTGCGGGTGCCCAGTTCGAGCAGCGCGTCGCGCAGGCCGCGGGCGATCGTGGACTTGCCCGAGCCGGACAGGCCGGTGAAGAAGACCACCAGGCCGCGGCGGTGGGGCGGGCCGGGGATGTGCACGGGGTCGGGTCCTGCCAGGTGTTCGGTGGCGCCGTAGGCGGTGGCGACGTGTTCGCGCAGCTCCAGGTCGATCTCGGGCTCGTCGCGTGGCGCGAGGGGGACGGGGACCACGAGGGTGCCGGCGGGCAGGCGTTCCTGGGCGCGTAGCGCGGCGCGGACGAGGGCGGGGCCCGGCTCGCCGTACGCGAGGGGGAGCAGGAGGATCACCGCGTCGAGCTCTTTCGCGGTGTCGGCGATCTCGGAGAGGTCGTCGAGCGGGCCGCGCATGGTGACGGCGAGCGCGGGCCGCCCGCCGAGCTCCTCCCTGACCCGGGCAGGGGTACGCCGCAGGCGGGCGAACGGGCCGTGCTCAGGAGTGCCGAGCCCCTTGATCGGCCCGGAGGTGAGCCCGTCGGGCTCGTGGGCGGTGACGGTCAGCACGGCCAGCGGCAGGCCCTCGGGGTCGAGCAGGGTGACCTCGTCGCCGGGTGAGACGCCGGCGGGCAGGTGGAGGGTGACCGGCGCGGGCCAGCGGGTGCCGTCGGCGAGGGTGCCGCGCTCGTGGACGGTGTGCAGGTCGTCGTGGCCGAGGAACCCGGTCAGCGGCTCGAACGCGCCCGACAGCAACAGTTCGAGGTCGGCCAGCTCGCGCGGGTCGGGGGTCCACTCCACGGTTCCTACATCCCAACTATTCCGATTGAATTGGTAGGAAAGGAGCATACCGACTGATAACAGTGTGCCGCTAGATGAGCCTGGCGAAGTGGTGCTGGGGTTTCCTGATCACCATCGTGATCTCGTCGTGAGAGGCGGGGAAACGATTGTGGGTCAGGCGCGACATCAGCGCGACCGCGGCGGCGCCGAGCCGGCGCGAGCGGGCCGGGCCGCTGGTGGTGCGCTCGTCGTCGGTGATCATGAGGCCGCGGCTGAGGCAGAACGCGTGCAGGCCGTCGCTCGACGCCAGCGGCCCGTAGACCCTGGGCAACGGGCCCGGCGTGCCCGGTGGCACCAGGACCCGCCACAGCAGGCGGCGCAGCCACGAGGGCGTGATCCGGTCGAGCAGCCCGTAGGCCGACCCGCGGTCGCGTACGCGCACCAGCACCAGCCCGCCAGGCCGCAGCGCCAGCAGCAGCCGGTCGAACACCAGCTCCGCGTGCTTGACCCGCTCCAGCAGGAACGACAGCTGGATGACGTCGAAACCGCGCGGCGGCAGCGGCGCCGAGCGCAGGTCGCCGAGCGAATAGGCCACCAGGTCGGCCCGCTCGGCCACCACCCTCCTGATCGCCGGATGGTTCTCGTCGACCCCGGTCGCCCGCGTCTCGACGTGGTCGAGCACCAGGGGCTCACCGTGCGCGCAGCCGGCGACCAGCACGTCGAGCCGCCTGTCCGGCCGCCCCGCGCAGTGTTCGCGGACCCGCTCACCGAAGAGGTCGCCTCGCTGGGCGACCGATCGCACCTCAGACATGTGACCTACAGTAATCAATCAAGCCGGATCGGTAAGGCATTTCCCTGCTAGCGTCCTGCCCCGTGAACGATCCCCTCGACGAGCAGGTCTATGTCGGCAACGCCGGTGTGGACGGCGCGCTCGACCACGGCTGGCTGCTCGGTCACTTCAAGCCCCCCGGCGACCCCCGCCACAGTGACGACGTCGAGATCAAGTGGGGCGTGCACCCGCAGGGCGACGAGCGGGCGCAGTGGGTCGAGGGCGAGGCGCGCACGGCCCTGCTCGTCCTGATCAGCGGCCGCTTCCGGGTGGAGCTGCCGGGCCGCAGCGTGCTGCTGGCCGAGCCGGGCGACTACGTGGTCTGGGGCAAGGGCGTGGACCACTCCTGGCGGGCGGAGGAGCCGTCCACCGTGCTGACCGTGCGCTGGCCGTCCGTGCCTGGTTATCGGGTCGAGTGAGGTCGGGAGCGGCGAGTAGTCTGGAACGAGACCCCCGCGACCTGACACATCCGGGGGTAGTCGTGTTGCCGTCGTGGGGCTGTGGGCGTATCTGATGAGTCTTTCCGGACTACTTGACCTTGTTCGCGCCGACCCGAGACTGACCGCCGCTCTCGAAGAGGGCGGCGACGTCGCGCTGATCGCGCCGTCCGCGCTGCGGCCGTTCGGCGTGGCCGCGCTGGCCGGGCACGATCAGCGGACCGTTCTGGCCGTCACCGCGACCGGGCGCGAGGCGGAAGACCTCGCCGCCGCGCTGACCAGCCTCATCGAGCCCGGCTCCGTGGCGGTCTTCCCGGCCTGGGAGACGCTGCCGCACGAGCGGCTCTCGCCGCGCAGCGACACCGTCGGCCAGCGGCTGGCGGTGCTGCGCAGGCTGGCCCACCCGGTCAAGGGTGACACCGCCGCCGGGCCGCTCAGCGTGATCGTGGCGCCGGTCAGGGCGCTGCTGCAGCCGATCGTGAAGGGCCTCGGCGATCTGGAGCCGATCAGGCTGCGCGCCGGTGACGACGCCGACCTCGACGACGTCGTCGGCAACCTGGTCACCAACGGCTACCACCGCGTGGACATGGTGGAGAAGCGCGGTGAGGTGGCCGTGCGCGGCGGGCTGCTCGACGTGTTCCCGCCCACCGAGGAGCATCCGCTGCGACTGGAGTTCTGGGGCGACACGGTCGAGGAGATCCGCTGGTTCAAGGTGGCCGACCAGCGCTCCCTTGAGGCGGCGGAAGACGGCCTGTTCGCGCCGCCCTGCCGCGAGCTGCTGCTGAACGACGAGGTCAGGCAGCGGGCGCGCGAGCTGGCCGAGGAGCATCCGGCCCTGGCCGAGGTGCTCGACCAGCTCGCCGAGGGCACGCCGGTCGAGGGCATGGAGGCGTTCGCGCCCGTGCTGGCCGGCGAGATGGACCTGCTGCTCGACCACCTGCCGGTCAGGTCGGCCGTGTTCGTCTGCGACCCCGAGCGGATCAGAGGCCGGGCCGAGGAGCTCGTACGCACCTCGCAGGAGTTCCTCGAAGCCTCGTGGATCAACGCGGCGGCCGGCGGTGAGGCGCCCATCGACCTGGGCGCGGCCGCGTTCCGCTCGCTGGAGGAGATCCGCGACCACGCCGACGCGCTCGGGCAACCGTGGTGGACGATCGCGCCCTTCGGCAACGGGGTCGAGCTCGACGCCCACGACTCCGAGGCCTATCGGGGCGACACCGCCAAGGCGCTGGCCGACATCAAGGGCTGGCTGGCCGAGGACAAGGCCGTCGTGCTGCTCAGCGAGGGCCACGGCCCGGCCGAGCGCATGGTCGAGCTGCTCAAGGGCGTCGACGTCCCTGCCAGGCTGCACCAGTTCCTGGACAAGGCACCCGAGGCCAAGGTCGTGCACGTCTCGACCGGCCTGATCGAGCACGGCTTCATCACCCCCGGCCTGGCCGTGCTCACCCACCTCGACCTGGTCGGCCAGAAGGCCTCCACGAAGGACATGCGCCGGCTGCCCTCACGCCGCCGCAACATGGTGGACCCGCTGCAGCTCAAGGTCGGCGACCACGTGGTGCACGAGCAGCACGGCGTCGGCCGCTACATCGAGATGGTGCAGCGCACGGTGCAGGGCGCCACCCGCGAATACCTCGTCATCGAATACGCCAAGGGCGACCGGCTCTACGTGCCGACCGACCAGCTCGACGAGGTCACCCGCTACGTCGGCGGCGAGGCGCCCACGCTCAACCGCATGGGCGGCGCCGACTGGGCCAAGGCCAAGTCCCGCGCCAAGAAGGCGGTCAAGGAGATCGCCGGCGAGCTGATCAGGCTCTACTCCGCGCGCATGGCCTCGCCGGGACACGCGTTCGGCACGGACACGCCCTGGCAGCGCGAGATGGAGGACGCCTTCCCCTACGCCGAGACCGGCGACCAGCTCGAAGCCATCGACGAGGTCAAGCGCGACATGGAGCGCGGCGTCCCGATGGACCGGCTGATCTGCGGCGACGTCGGCTACGGCAAGACCGAGATCGCGGTGCGGGCGGCGTTCAAGGCGGTCCAGGACGGCAAGCAGGTCGCGGTGCTGGTGCCCACGACGCTGCTGGTGCAGCAGCACATGTCCACCTTCGCCGAGCGCTTCTCCAGCTTTCCCGTCGCGATCAGGGCGGTCTCCAGGTTCCAGACCGACGGCGAGGTCAAGGGCACGCTCGAAGGGCTGCGGTCGGGCGCGGTCGACGTCGTGATCGGCACCCACCGGCTGCTCAGCCCCGAGGTCAGGTTCAAGGATCTCGGCCTGATCATCATCGACGAGGAGCAGCGGTTCGGCGTCGAGCACAAGGAAGCCATGAAGCACCTGCGCACGCAGGTCGACGTCCTGGCCATGTCCGCCACGCCGATCCCGCGCACGCTGGAGATGGGCCTGACCGGCATCCGCGAGATGTCCACCATCCTCACGCCGCCCGAGGAGCGGCATCCGATCCTCACGTTCGTGGGGCCGTACGAGGAGAAGCAGATCGGCGCCGCGATCCGGCGCGAGCTGATGCGCGACGGGCAGATCTTCTTCGTGCACAACCGGGTCGCCTCG
Organism: Nonomuraea sp. NPDC048882; assembly: GCF_040649755.1. NCBI lineage: Bacteria > Bacillati > Actinomycetota > Actinomycetes > Streptosporangiales > Streptosporangiaceae > Nonomuraea > Nonomuraea sp. NPDC048882. The sequence goes on along the minus strand of NZ_JBEZGB010000013.1, from coordinate 274,442 downwards.
ATCAACCGGGTGGCCGCGCGGCTGCGCGAGCTGGTGCCCGAGGCGCGCATCGCGGTGGCGCACGGGCAGATGAACGAGCACCAGCTCGAAAAGATCATGATCGGCTTCTGGGAACGCGAGTACGACCTGCTCGTCTCCACCACGATCGTCGAGTCCGGGCTCGACGTGCCCAACGCCAACACGCTGATCGTGGACCGGGCCGACAACTACGGCCTGTCGCAGCTGCACCAGTTGCGCGGGCGCGTCGGGCGGGGCAGGGAGCGCGGCTACGCCTACTTCCTCTACCCGCCGGAGAAGCCGCTGACCGAGACCGCCCACGAGCGGCTGGCCACGATCTCGCAGCACACCGAGATGGGCGCCGGCATGTACGTCGCCATGAAGGACCTGGAGATCCGCGGCGCGGGCAACGTGCTGGGCGCCGAGCAGTCGGGGTTCATCGCGGGCGTGGGCTTCGACCTGTACGTCCGGCTCATGGCCGAGGCCGTGCAGGAGCAGAAGGCCAAGCTGACCGGCGCCGAGGTCCAGGAGGAGCAGCACGACGTCAAGGTCGAGCTGCCGATCAACGCCCACATCCCGCACGACTACGTGACCTCCGAGCGGCTGCGGCTGGAGGCGTACAAGCGGATCGCGGCCATCGTCTCCATCGAGAACATCACCGAGGTGCGCGACGAGCTGACCGACCGCTACGGCAAGCCGCCGGTGGAGGTGGAGAACCTGCTGGAGGTGGCCAGGTTCAGGATCAAGGCGCGCGCGGCCGGGCTCACCGACGTCACGCTGCAGGGCCAGAACATCAAGTTCGGCCCCGCCAGGCTGCGCGAGTCGCAGCAGGTCCGGCTCGACCGGCTGTACAAGAAGGCGATATACAAGCAGGCGGCGGAGACGCTGCTGGTGCCCGTGCCCAAGACCAAGCCGCTGGGCGGGCAGCCGCTACGCGACCTCGACCTGCTCAAATGGTGCGGCGATCTGGTCGAGGCGATGTTCCTCGAGCCCGCCCGGGTAAGCTAGCGGCGGTTTTCGGGTCGGAAAGGGACGTACGTGAAGTCGATACGAGTGGCTGTGACCGCCGCGGCGGTGGTCGTAGGACTGACCGCCTGCTCCTCGCCCATGCACGCGGGCGCCGCGGCCGTGGTGGGAAACGAGCGCATCTCGACGAGCAAGCTGAGCGCTGACACGCAGGCCTACCTGGCCGCGCTGAAGCAGAACCAGCTCGACGAGAAGGCGCTGGGCGTGCCGGCCACCCAGGTCGTGCTGCAGCGCCTGGTCAACGTGAGCATCTCCAAGCAGCTCATGGCGCGCTACAACGTAGCGGTGAGCGAGACCGAGATCGACGCCGCGCTCAAGGACCCGGGCCAGTTCGAGTCGCCGCAGATCAACCTGCTGGCCAACGGCGTCTCGCCCAACGACGCCCGCGACTACGGCCGCATCATGGTCGGCCTGTCGAAGCTGCAGCAGCAGTTCGGCGGCGAGGCGGGCCGGCAGAAGCTGGGCCAGGAGTTCGCCTCCATCAAGACGGTCTTCAACCCCCGCTACGGCGCGCTCAACCCGCAGCGCTCGCAGGAGAACCCGGCGCTGTTCCTCGACACCGGCAGATTCGGCAAGCAGATCGAGCAGGCACAGCCGCAGCAGCAGCCGCAGGGCTGACCGTGCCGCTGATCGTCGTCACCACCTCGCCCAGGGTCGCGCCGGGCCTGCTGAGCCACCAGGCCTGGCAGGCCTTGCGCTCGGGCCCTGTGCTCACCGGCTCGGCCGCCCATCCGCAGCTGCCCTACCTGGCAGAGGCCGGGATCGAGGCCGAGGTCGTCGAGCCCGACCCGCCCGCGCTGGCGCGGCGCGCGGTCGCCGAGACCGTGGTGTGGCTGGCGCCGGTGTCGGAGCCCGAGGCCGAGGACTTCATGCGGGGCGTGGGACACGCGGCCATCGCGCTCGACGAACCGCCGGTGATCGAGGTCGTGCCGGGGTCGTACGACCTGCCGGGGGCGCGGGTGCTCGACCTGGTGGGCGTCATGGACCGGCTACGCACCGAGTGCCCGTGGGATCGTAAGCAGACGCACGAGACGCTGGTCCCGTACCTGCTCGAAGAGGCCTACGAGGTGCTGGAGACCATCGAGCAGGGCGACCACGCGGCGCTGCGCGAGGAGCTGGGCGACCTGCTGCTGCAGGTGGTCTTCCACGCGCGGGTGGCCGAGGGCTTCGACGTGGACGACGTGGCCGCCGGGATCGTCGAGAAGCTCGTCCGCCGCCATCCCCACGTCTTCGGCTCCGTGCGCGCCGAGAGCGCCGACGAGGTCAACGCCAACTGGGACGCCATCAAGGCGGCCGAGCGGGCCGCCAAGGGGCGCGAGTCGGTGCTCGAAGGGGTGCCGATGGGCCAGCCGGCGCTGTCGCTGGCCGCCCAGCTGCTGCGCAGGGCCGAGCGGGCGGGGGCGCCCGAGTCGCTTTCCTCCGCGGTCGGGCAAGGGGTCGCGCGCGAGCTGTTCGACCTGGTCCGGCGGGCCGCCGAGGCCGGGCTCGACGCGGAGGCCGAGCTGAGGGCCGCGGCGCGGGCCTACCGCGAACGGGTCCGCACGTGGGAGTCGGCGAGCGGCTGAGCCGTGCGCGACGAGCGGCCAGAGGCGAGCGACTGAGCTCGCCGCGACGGGGCCGTCTGGAGACCGCGCGGGTGCACGCCCGAGCAGCCCTGGCGGGCGGACGTACCGATAGGCTCTGACGGCATATCACCTTTCGATTTAGGAGCGCATCCCGTGGCTACCATCGAGGTCGTATACGCCCGCGAGATCCTCGACTCCCGGGGCAACCCCACGGTCGAGGTCGAGGTCGTGCTCGACGACGGCAGCAGCGGCCGCGCGGCCGTCCCGAGCGGGGCGTCGACCGGCCAGTTCGAGGCGGTCGAGCTGCGTGACGGCGGCAAGCGTTACGGCGGCAAGGGCGTGGAGAAGGCCGTCCTCGCCGTGACCGACGAGATCTTCGAGGAGATCAACGGGGTCGAGGCCGAGGACCAGCGCATCATCGACCAGATCATGATCGACCTGGACCGCACGCCCAACAAGGCCAAGCTCGGCGCCAACGCCATCCTGGGCGTCTCCCTGGCCGTGGCCAAGGCCGCCGCCGACAGCGCCGACCTGCCGCTCTTCCGCTACGTCGGCGGGCCCAACGCGCACGTGCTGCCCGTGCCGATGATGAACATCCTCAACGGCGGCGCCCACGCCGACACCAACGTGGACATCCAGGAGTTCATGATCGCGCCGATCGGGGCGGAGTCGTTCCGCGAGGCCGTGCGCGTCGGCACCGAGGTCTACCACGCGCTCAAGGGCGTGCTGAAGGAGAAGGGCTACGCCACCGGCCTGGGCGACGAGGGCGGCTTCGCGCCCAACCTGCCCTCCAACCGCGACGCGCTCGACCTGATCCTCGTCGCGATCGAGCGGGCCGGCTACGTGCCGGGCGAGGACGTCGCGCTGGCGCTCGACGTGGCCGCCTCCGAGTTCCACAAGGACGGCGTCTACACGATCGACGGCAAGGGCCTGTCGGCGCAGGAGCTCATCGAGTTCTACGCCGACCTGGTCGCCAGCTACCCGCTGGTGTCGATCGAGGACCCGCTCGACGAGGAGGACTGGGCCGGCTGGAAGGCCATCACCGAGGCCCTCGGCGACAAGGTGCAGCTCGTCGGCGACGACCTGTTCGTGACCAACCCCGAGCGGCTCGAGCGCGGCATCAAGGAGGGCACCGCCAACGCCCTGCTGGTCAAGGTCAACCAGATCGGCACCCTGTCCGAGACCCTCGACGCCGTGGACCTGGCCCACCGCAGCGGCTACCGCTGCATGATGAGCCACCGCTCCGGCGAGACCGAGGACACGACGATCGCCGACCTCGCCGTCGCGGTCAACTGCGGCCAGATCAAGACCGGCGCCCCCGCCCGATCCGACCGGGTGGCGAAGTACAACCAGCTGCTGCGCATCGAGGAGCTGCTCGATGACGCCGCCCGTTACGCGGGTCGCGCGGCGTTCCCGCGTTTTCGGCGCTAGTTTCGAGTACGGCTCGCGGCGCCCCTGACCCGGCCGCGAGCCGCACTTGAGGGGGTGTGCAGCAACTTGGCGAAGAGACCGCAGCTGACCGGGCGGGCCGCGATCCTGGCCGTCGTGGTGTGTGCGATCGCGATGAGCCTGGCCTACCCGGTGCGCGAGTACATCAGCCTGCGCCGCAGCATCTCCGAGCTGCGGGCGGAGAAGGCCAGGGTCGAGGCGGAGAAGCAGGCTCTGCTGGCCCGAGACCGGCAGAGCGACGACCCCAACTGGATCAAGAAGACGGCCAAGGAACGGCTCCACTACTGCGGGCCGGGCGAGAAGTGCTACGTGGTGATGGAGCCCGACCAGAGCAGGCAGCAGGCGGCGGTGAAGCAGCCCGCGGTGGTGCCGCCGTGGTACGAGACGCTGTGGGAGTCGGTGGAGGCCGCCGACAAGGGCACGGGACGCAGGGCTGTGACGGCCGCTGAGCCATCCCAGGGGCCATCCCAGGGGCCGTCCGAGGGGTCGGCTCGGGGGTCCGACGAGACTCCCGCCAAGCAGCCCACGAAGCAGTCCACCGGGCAGCCCACGAAGCAGCCTTCGAAATCGCCGGCCGGGCAGCCTGCGAAGAAGCCGACGGAACGGCCGACGAAGCCGCCGACGAAACAACCGACTGGGCCGCCCACCGGGCCGGCCATCGGGCAGCCCACCAAGCAGCCGGTCGGGTGAGCCCGCCGGAGCGACCCGGCGGGCTCACCCGGCGGGGCGGCCGCTTTACGAGCCCGCCGGGCGAGCCCGCGACACGGAAGGAACGCGTTGGACAGTAAGGACGTCGAGGTCGTCGAGAAGCAGCTCGGGCGCCCGCCGAGAGGGCTGCGCGAGGTCGCGCACCGCTGCCCGTGCGGCAACCCCGACGTGGTGGAGACCGCGCCGCGGCTGCCCGACGGCTCGCCCTTCCCGACCCTCTACTACCTGACCTGCCCCAAGGCCGCCTCGGCCATCGGCACGCTGGAGGGCTCAGGCCTGATGCGCGAGATGCAGGCCAGGCTGGCCACCGAGCCCGAGCTGGCCGAGGCCTACCGGGCGGCGCACGACGACTACGTGGCCAGGCGCGACCAGGCGGCCGAGGCGGAGGGCCTGGCCCCGCTTCCCCGCGACATGCAGAGCACGGGCGGGATGCCGGAGCGGGTCAAGTGCCTGCACGCGCTGGTGGCGCACGAGCTGGCGGTGCCCGGGGCCAACCCGTTCGGCAGGGAGGCGCTGGACGCACTCCCCGACTGGTGGAGTGACGGACCATGCGTGTAGCCGCCGTCGACTGCGGCACCAACTCCGTACGCCTGCTCATCGCCGACGTCGGCGACGGCGAGCTGGGCGACGTCGAGCGGCTGATGGAGATCGTCCGCCTGGGCCAGGGCGTGGACAGGACCGGCCGGCTGGCGCCCGAGGCGCTGGAGCGCACGTTCGCGGCCATGCGCGGCTACCAGGAGCTGATCCGGCGCCACGGCGCCACCGCCACGCGCGTGGTGGCGACGAGCGCGACGCGCGACGCGGCCAACCGGCAGGAGTTCGTCGACGGCGTACGGAAGATCTTCGGGGTGGAGCCCGAGGTGGTGACGGGGTCGGAGGAGGCCGAGCTGTCGTTCACGGGAGCGACGAGAGGGCTGCTGCGCCTGTCGCCCGAGACCGAGGTGCCGCAGGGCCCGCTGCCTCCCTACCTCGTGGTGGACATCGGCGGCGGCTCCACGGAGTTCGTGGTCGGCTCCGGCCACGCCGAGTCGGCGCTGTCGGTGGACATCGGCTGCGTCCGCCTGACCGAGCGTCACCTGCGCGACGCCGGCGACCCGCCCGCCGCGCCGGCCCTGGAGGCCGTGGTGGCCGACATCGAGGCCGCGCTCGACCGGGTGGAGGCACAGGTGCCGGTCAGGCAGGCGCACACGCTCGTGGGCCTGGCCGGCTCAGTGACGACGGTGGCGGGCATCGCGCTCGGGCTGCCGGTGTACGACTCCGAGCGCATCCACCACTCGCGCGTTTCGGCGGAGCAGGTGCACGAGGTGACGCGGCGGCTGCTCGCGATGACCCATGGTGAGCGCGCGGAGATCCCGGTGATGCATCCGGGAAGGGTGGACGTGATTGGTGCCGGAGCGCTCATTCTTGACCGAATCGTCCGTCGTTTCGCGTTTTCGCAGGTCGTCGTCAGTGAACACGACATCTTGGATGGAATCGCCTGGTCTCTAGCGACATAGCTGAAGAAATCCGGACATTTCTTATTCACAGTCACTGTTGAGAGTGTGATCAGTATTGTGCTTCAGTAAAGGGGCATTACGGGGGCTTTGTCATATCGCTGTGCGCGGAAGGCGCCGGCGTGACGACCGTTCCCGAGCGCGTCTCTTCCCCCAAAGGAATGGAGCACTCTCACATGATGTCTGTCGGGTTAGCACGTAAGGCCGCCGCGTTCGGCGCTTCGGCCGCGATGCTGGCCGGCTTGGCCGCGGGGCTCGTCGCGAGTCCGGCCCAGGCCGCCACCGCCGCCACGGCCTCGGCCGCCGGCAAGGCGGCGGCCAAGCCCGCGTCCAAGTCAAGGGCCTCGGTCTCCACGCCGAAGGCCTCGCCCCGTGCTCACGACGGCTCCTGCCCGGTCAAGGTCGACTTCTCGGCCAAGATCAGGGTGCCGGTCAAGGGCAAGACCGTGCTGGCCTACCGCTGGCTGCACGGTGACGGGTCCAAGAGCAAGGTCAAGGTGGTCCGGCTCACGGGCAAGGGCACCAAGACGGTGACGGTCAAGCAGTCCATCACCTTCAAGGAGGACGTGAAGGGCTGGGAGGCCGTACAGGTCCTCGGTCCGAAGAAGTTCACCTCGAAGAAGGGCCGCTTCTCCGTCTCGTGCGAGCAGCCGCGGGACGACGACAAGGTGCGCACGCACCTCGACCGGACGGTCGAGGCCACCGCGTGGGCGAGCCCGAGCAGGTACGTCGGCCCCTGCACCCCCGGCGACAAGATCGACTTCGTCGGCCGCATCGAGACCAGCCGCCCGACCTGGGTGCGTTACCGCTGGGTGCTCAACGGTGACGTGGTCGACTACGGCAAGATCAGGGTTCGCGACTCGCGCCGGGTCGGCTTCGGCATCTCCCCGCGCCACAGCGGCGAGGGTTATGCCCAGCTGCAGGTCCTGGGTCGCGACGGCGCCTACTCCAACCGGGCCTACTACAAGGTCTGGTGCAAGGACTCGGCTCCCGAGATCCCCAGGCCGGTGACCAAGGTCTCCGCCAGTGCCACCGTGGTCAGCCTCAACTGCGCGGTCAACGCCTCCGCGGTCGTCACCTCGACCGGCGCCGGCCGGGTCGGCTACGTGTGGAAGCTGAACGGCAGCGTGGTGACCAGCGGCGACACCTACTTCGGTCGTAACGGCGGGTCGAAGTCGATCTCCGGCTTCTCCTCCCCGCTGAGCGGCGACGCCCGCAAGGGCGGCACGGTGACGCTGTCGATCAGCGGCCCGAACAACCGCGACCACGTCGTCAAGTCCTACAGCGCGTGCGAGGCCTCGGCCCCGGCGCCGACGCCGACCCCGACGCCGACGAAGACTCCGGAGCCGACGGCTCCCGCGGCGTCGTAGGGATCTGACACCGGATCTGACACCTGGTCTGACGTCGGATCTGATACCGGATCTGACGCCGGATCCGACACTGGGGCGCCGTAGGCGAGTGGGACGGCGCCTCCAGCACGACGAACCGGGTGGCACCCTCGGGCGCCACCCGGTTTTCTGGTTGCCACTACCGCGCTTTGCACAGTAGTGTGCTTCGCGTGGACAGCAGCCAACTGCTCAAAGGCGTGCTCGACCTGGCCGTGCTGGCCGTGCTCAAAGAACGTGACGGCTACGGCTACGACGTCGTGCGCCGGCTCAGGGAGGCCGGGCTCGACGAGGTGGGCGACGCCTCGGTCTACGGCACGCTGCGCCGCCTGTTCAAGGCGGGCGCCCTGACCTCATACGTGGTGGCCTCCGACGAGGGGCCGCACCGCAAGTACTACGGGCTCAACGACGTCGGCAGGCAGATGTACGCCACCTCGGCCAAGACCTGGGCCTCCTTCTCGGCCACGATGGCGACCCTGCTCAAGGAGGAACGAGAATGACCCCCGAACAGTACGCGCAGGCCGTACGTGAGGCCCTGGCGGATCATCCCGAGCGGCACGAACTGCTCGAAGACCTCGACGACCACCTGGGCGAGATCGCGGCGGAGTCGGACCTGCCGCTGGAGGAGCGGCTGGGCTCGCCCGGGGTCTACGCCGACGAGCTGGCGGCCGCCTACGGGGAGCGCCCTGAGAGCGACGGAAACCGCCGTACGGCCGCGCGCGAGTGGGGACGCAGGGTCGGAGCCCGTCTCCGGGTCTCCGCGGCCTACAGCGGCTTCACGGCCTTCCTGCCGGAGCTGCGGCCCGGCTGGTGGGTGCTGCGCGGCTACCTGCTGGCCATGGTCGTCGTGTCCATGGCGGCGCAGGTACGCCTGGTCCCGATGACCCCGAGCGACTGGGCCGTCGTGCTCGCGGGGGTCTTCGCCTCGGTCTGGTTCGGGCGGCGGGCCAGGAGCCGGCCGGTGGTGCTGGTCGCCGTGGCCGCGAACGCGGTGGCCGCGCTGGCGTTGTTCGCGGGCATGGTGGAGGCCGGAGGTCTCACGACGCCCGTGCCCAGCCCGGAGGCCGTCACCTCGATCGGGCGCGTCTACGTGCGGCAGGCCTCCTCCGACGGGGTCTACAACCTGCGGCCGTACGCCAAGGACGGCACCCCGCTGACCGACGTCTACCTCTACGACCAGGACGGCAGGCCGTTCACGACCACGCCTGAGGACTACGGCTACCAGGTGGACAGGTCGTGCGGCGACCCGGTGCTCAACCGCTACCCGCTGCCGCTGATCTCCGGTGACGCGGCCATGAAGGCGGAGGTGGGCGCGGAGATGGAGACGCCCAAGCCCTCGGTGTGCCCGTCGGCCGCCCCGTCAGGTGGCCCGTCGGCCGTCCCGTCGGCGCGTCCATCGGAGGGGACCACGGTCACCGCGACCCCCGCGCCTGCTCAGGGCGACTGATCGGGCACCATCGGTGCCATGAGCTTCGTACCTCCCGGAACCGGCTGGCCCGACGACCCCGCGACCGCCGACACCCCCGTGGCGCTCGGCCCGGCGGACGTGCGCCGCATCGCCGCAGGGTGCGGCACCCTCGCCGAGCTCACGGCCGCGCAGTCGGTCTGCCGGGCGTGTCCCCGTCTGGTGGAGTGGCGCGAGGAGGTCGCGCGGGTCAAGCGGCGCGCGTTCGCGGACGAGACGTACTGGGGCCGTCCCGTTCCCGGATGGGGCGACGAGCGGCCGCGGATCCTGCTGGTCGGCCTGGCGCCGGCCGCCCACGGGGGCAACAGGACGGGGCGCATCTTCACCGGCGACAGGAGCGGCGACTGGCTGTTCGCCTCACTCCACCGCACCGGCCTGGCCGCGCGGGAGACCAGCACGTACGCGGGCGACGGGCAGCGCCTCATCGGCACGCGCGTGCTGGCCTCCGTGCGCTGCGCGCCGCCGGCGAACAAGCCGGCGCCGGAGGAGAAGGCCGCCTGCCTCCCCTGGATGGCCAGGGAGGTCGAGCTGGTCGCGCCGCACGTACGGGTGATCGTGGCGCTCGGCGGGTACGCCTGGCAGGCCATGTGGCCGGCGCTCAAGGCCGCGGGTTACGAGCTGCCGCGCGCCCGCCCGCCGTTCGGCCACGGGGTGGAGCACGAGATCCGGCACGCCGGGAGCCCCGTCACCCTGCTCGGCTGCTACCACCCGAGCCAGCAGAACACCTTCACCGGCCGCGTCACCGCCCAGATGCTGGACGACGTCTTCGAGAGGGCCAGGTCACTGGCTGTGTGACGCGTCCCACCACGCCCGGATTGGATTCGCCGAGAGGCCCTGACATATGCTTGTGAATGCTTTCACAAGCACTCCCACGAGGGATGGGGCCTCAGGATGAACAAGCACATTTTGATCGTCGGCGGCGGATACGTCGGCCTCTACACGGCGCTGCGGCTGCAGCGCAAACTCCACCGCGAGCTGCGCGGCGGAGAAGCCCGCATCACCGTCATCGACCCCCAGTCCTACATGACCTACCAGCCGTTCCTCCCCGAGGCCGCCGCGGGCAACCTGTCGCCGCGCCACATGGTGGCGCCGCTGCGGCGCATCCTGCCGAAGGTGCACATCCTCAACGGAACGGTCACCAAGGTCGACCACGCGGAGCGCACGGTCACCTTCCAGCCGGCCGAGGGCGAGCCGCGCCAGGTGGCCTACGACGTGATCGTGATGGCCGCCGGCTCGATCTCCCGCACGCTGCCCATCCCCGGGCTCACCGACATCGGCATCGGCTTCAAGACCGTGGGCGAGGCCATCGCGCTGCGCAACCGCGTGCTGCACCTGCTCGACGTGGCCGAGTCGACCACCGACCCCGAGGTCAGGCGCAGGGCGCTGACGTTCGTGGTGGTCGGGGCCGGGTTCGCCGGCGTGGAGGCGCTGGCCGAACTTGAGGACATGGCCAAGGACTCGACCCGCTACTACCGCAACATCACGCCCGCCGACATCCGCTGGGTGCTCGTCGAGGCCACCGACCGGGTGCTGCCCGAGGTCGGCCCCGAGATGGGCAAGTGGACCCTGGAGCAGCTGCGCGAGCGCGGCATCGACGTCAAGCTGCGCACCCGCCTGGAGTCCTGCGAGGGCGGTCGCGTGGTGCTGTCGGACGGCTCGGAGTTCGACGCGGAGACGCTGGTGTGGACCGCCGGAGTCAAGCCCAGCCCCGTGGTCAACGACAGCGACCTGCCGCTCGACGAGCGCGGCCGGATCAAGGCCACCGCCATGCTCACCGTGGCGGGCACGCCGGACGCCTTCACCGCGGGCGACGCCGCCGGCGTGCCGGACGTGACGAACCCCGGCCAGTATTGCGCCCCCAACGCCCAGCACGCGGTCCGCCAGGCCAAGGTGCTGGCCGACAACGTCGTCCGTCACCTTCGCGGGCAGGAACTGGTCGAATACCGCCACAAGTACGTCGGATCGGTGGCCGGTCTGGGCCTGCATCAGGGCGTGGCCAATGTCTATGGCGTCAAGCTTCGCGGATTCCCTGCGTGGTTCATGCACCGGACCTACCATCTGTCGCGGGTGCCGACGCTGAACCGCAAGGTCCGGGTCGTCGTCGATTGGACCCTGGCCCTGTTCTTCAAGCGAGAGACGATCTCACTGGGTGAGATGGAGCACCCGCGCGAGGGCTTCAGGGCCGCGGTGGCGACGACTCGCCGCTAGCCCAGGTACGGCAGCGCCCCGGCGATCATCGCCGGGGCGTTTTCGGCACCCCTGGCGCAAGCGGAAGGGGTACCACGGGTGAGTCTTTCAGCGGTCACCGTGCTCGGTGTCGACCGGCCGGGCGTGATCGCCGCCGTTACAGGTTCTCTCGCTGACTGCGGGGCGAACATCCGGGACTCGACCATGACGCTGCTCGGCGGCCACATCGCGATGATGCTGCTGGTGTCGGGCGAGCTCGACTCCGCCGAGCTGCTGAAACGTCTGAAGGTGCCCGACCTGGTGATCAGCGCCTCGGCGGTGGAGGCCCGCCGTCACTTCTGCGACGAGGGCGGCGGGCTGGCCTACGTGCTGACCGTGCACGGCCCCGACCGGCCGGGCATCGTCTCCGCCATCAGCGCGGTGCTCGCCGAGGACAGGGGCAACATCACGGGCATGAGCACCAGGCTCAGCGGACGCCTGTACGTGCTCATCGCCGACGTCGAGCTGCCCAAGGACGTGGACGTGGCGGCGCTCATGCGCCGGCTGGCGGCCACGGGGGCGAGCCTCGACTCCGACATCACCTTCAGACCCGTAGAACCGGATCTCCTGTGACAGGGACAGGAGGAACGGTGCGTGAGGTGCTCGGCGCCCCGCACCCCCTCCTGTCCGCCGTGGCGGAACCGGTGGACCCGACCGACCCCGCGGTCGTGTCCGCCGCGGAGGACCTCCTGGCCACCCTGCGCGCTGAGCGGGGGACGACGGGGCTGGCCGCCCCCCAGATCGGCCTGAGCCTGCGCCTGATCGCCTTTGACGCCGGTCGCCACCCTAGAAGCCGGTCCTGGGCCGGGGAGCTCGTGGTGGCCAATCCACGGCTCTCGCGCGCGGCCCACTGGGACGAGGGCAGGGAGGGGTGCGCGTCCGTCGAGGGGCTCACGGCCGACGTGCGCCGTGCGACGCGTATCACCGTACATGGGCATTTGCCAGGCAGCGGCGAGGCAGTCACCATCGAAGCGGACGCGTTCGAAGCTCGTTGCATTCAGCACCAACTGGACCATCTAGACGGTCTACTCTTCTTGGACAGAGTCCCTGGAGCGCTATCACTTCACCGCAGACTTCACACTTGTGGCGCCTGATGCGAAGTTGTGCTCCTCGGAAGCATGGTCCGTTTCGTATGATTGCGGCGCCCCCGTAGCCCAATGGCAGAGGCAAACCCCTTAAAAGGGTTGACGTGCGGGTTCGAATCCCGCCGGGGGCACTTGCCATCTTCATTGTCCTCGGGTCTCTGACCTGGAGGTTTACCGCGATCGACGGACGGGCCCCGGCCGGCCCTTCTCGGTCGATATCGAGTTGTTATGGAGCTGTCCTGTCACCGGGCGGTCACTGCTGGTGGAGGGCCGGTGCCGCCGGGGCTGAGGGCCCTGTCGGACGGGTGGGTAAGGTCTCGCTCACTGGCTGTTGATGTAGGCGCGCGTTTACCCGGCCGAGCGGTTTTCGTACGCACGACGATATTGACAACGTGGCCGGTTTCTGCTTTCTCCCGACCTGTCGGAGTTTCTTTCCGTGAATGGTTGACTACGCTTTACGACCGGCCCTTTTCGGTTCGGGATAACGGCGTTAGTGGACACCGGCCCGATCGCGGCCGCCATCCCGGCCCCGCCACCGCCGATCTTGACCTGATCTCCCGCCCGATCTCCCGCACGTCGCCGCCCGGTCCGGCCCCGGCCGGTCATCGCGCGCCCGGCGCGCTCCCGGCGGGTTTCCCCGGGGGCGGGGGCGGGGAACTTCGCGGTGAGGCGGTTCGTTGTGATCCCAGCCGAAGTCCCGAATGAACATCGATCTGAGCGTCTAGTTGACCAAGGTGCCGCCGCGCATCGTAGGCTCGGCGTCACAGGAGGCAGCGATGGAGAGCAAGAACCCCGTATTCAGCAGGTCGCGGCAGCAGGCCGCGACGGGCTGGGGCGGCCCCAGTCCGTCCCCCGAGCAGTTGCAGAACATGTACGACTCCCCGTCGTACGCACCCCCGGCACGGCCGGCGTTCCGAACCATGACGCTCGACGACGTCGTGGTCCGTGGGTTCATGACCCTCGGCACCCTCGTCGTGGCCGCCGCCGCGGCCTGGATTCTCAACGTGCCCCCGATGATCGCCATCGGCGCGGCGGTCGTCGCGCTGATCCTCGGGCTGATCGTCTCGTTCACGGGGAGCACCAACCCGGCGCTCATCCTGGGCTACGCCGTGTTCGAGGGCGTCTTCCTCGGCAAGATCAGCGCCGTCTTCGAGGGGATGATCAGCGGCATCGTGATGCAGGCGGTCCTCGGCACGGCGTTCGCCTTCGGCGCGGTGCTGACCGTCTACTCGCTGCGCATCGTCAGGGTCACTCCCAAACTGGTGAAGTTCACGGTCGCCGCCGCCATCGCCGCGCTCGGGCTGATCCTGGTCAACCTGCTCGTCGGCTTCTTCGTCGAGGGCGGTCTCGGTCTGCGTACCGACAGCCCGATCGGCTGGATCTTCAGCGTCGTGATGATCCTGATCGGCTGCTTCTTCCTCCTGCTCGACTTCGACTCGATCGAGCAGGGCGTCAAGCAGGGCGCTCCCGAGAAGTTCGCCTGGCAGTGCGCGTTCGGGCTGACGCTGAGCCTGGTGTGGATCTACCTGGAGGTGCTCCGGTTCATCAGCTACTTCAGCAGTAGCGACTGACCGTCACCACTTACGGTCGTCAGGGGCCTCGCCGTCAAGGCGGGGCTCCTTTCGCTGTGCGATCGAAGATCTACCCATGGTCACGAAATGATGCCCGGCTCAGGGGTTGCCATTCGCACGTCCGTGTTGCAGTGTCAAGCAAAGGACCTTAATCCGCGGAGGTGCCCATGTCCTTGAACCACTCAATGGAGACGCAGACGAAGCTGATAGCAAGGGTCCCAACGATCACGGGACGCGAACTCCCCGAGTGGTTCCAAGCCATCGACAACGGCCCGTCCTTCCTGAGGTGTGACGAGCGGGCCAACTGGCTCGCCGACGAGCACGGGCTGACCCACGGCTACGCCGCCGCCATCGTCCACGAGCACGAGCGGCACCGCCGTAACCGCATGGGCTTCATCTAAGCCCAACCGCCCCCGCGCCCGTGCCGCAAGCGCGGGCGCGTCATCATGAGGGCATGGACATCGACAAGGCCCTCGGCTTTCTTCGCGACAACCACCGAGCGGTCCTGCTGACCCGGCATCGCGATGGGCGTCCGCAGATGTCGCCGGTCACGGCAGGGGTGCAGGACGGTCACATCGTCATCAGCACCAGGGAGACCGCGGCCAAGGTGCGCAACGCCCGCCGCGACCCCCAGGTGTCGCTGTGCGTCTTCACCGACGGCTTCTTCGGCGACTGGATCCAGGTCGACGGCACCGCCGAGATCGTCTCGTTGCCGGAGGCGATGGAGCCGCTGGTCACGTACTACCGCGACATCTCCGGCGAGCATCCCGACTGGGACGACTACCGCGCCGCCATGGTCAGCGACCGCCGCGTCATCATGCGCGTCACGCCGGTCCACGCCGGCCCCGACCGCCACGGCTGACCCTCAACGGCTGACCCTCAACGGCTGGCCCTCAACGGCTGACGGCCGGGTCGCGTTTCCGCGACCCGGCCGCTCGCCGCGCGTCCGCTCAGACGCTCAGACCTCGATCGCGTGCGCCTGGCGTCAGCTCAGGCGCTCGATCACCATCGCCATGCCCTGGCCGCCGCCCACGCACATCGTCTCCAGGCCGATGCTCTTGTCGTGGTGCTGCAGGCTGTTGATCAGCGTCGAGGTGATCCGGGCGCCGGTCATCCCGAACGGGTGCCCGACCGCGATGGCCCCGCCGTTGACGTTGAGCCGGTCGAGGTCGATGCCGAGCTCCCGGTAGGAGGGGATCACCTGGGCGGCGAACGCCTCGTTGATCTCCACCAGGTCGATGTCGTCGATCGCCATGCCGGCCCTGGACAGTGCCATCTTCGACGCCTCGACCGGCCCCAGCCCCATGATCTCGGGCGACAGCCCGGTGACGCCGGTGGAGACGATCCTGGCCAGCGGCGTGATGCCCAGCTCGGCGGCTTTGACGTCGCTCATGATGACGACGGCCGCGGCCCCGTCGTTGAGCGCGCAGCAGTTGCCCGCCGTGACGGTGCCGTCGGGACGGAAGACGGGCGCGAGGGAGGCGACCTTCTCGTACGTCGTGCCCGCCCTGGGCCCGTCGTCCTTGCTCACCACGGTGCCGTCGGGCAGGGTCGCCGGGGTGATGTCCTTCTGCCAGAACCCGTCGGCCAGCGCCTTCTCGGCCAGGTTCTGCGACCGTACGCCGAACTCGTCCTGCTCCTGGCGGGAGACGCCCTTGAGCTGGGCGAGGTTCTCGGCCGTCTGCCCCATGGCGATGTAGACGTCCGGAACGGCGTCGTCCTCGCGCGGGTCGTGCCAGGTGCGGCCGCCCTCGGCGAACGCCTTCGTCCGGCCGCCCGCGTCGAGGAAGGCGGGGTTGTGCGTGTCGGGCAGGGAGTCGGAGTTGCCCTTGGCGAACCTGGACACGGTCTCGACCCCGGCCGAGACGAACACGTCGCCCTCGCCCGCCTTGATCGCGTGGAAGGCCATCCTGGTGGTCTGCAGCGAGGAGGAGCAGTAACGGGTCACGGTGGTGCCGGGCACGTTGTCCAGCCCCAGCATCACCGCCACCACCCGGGCCATGTTGAAGCCCTGCTCGCCTCCCGGCAGGCCGCATCCCAGCATGATGTCCTCGATCTGGGACGGGTCGAGCTGGGGCACCTTGGCCAGCGCCGCCTGGATCATCTGCACGGTCAGGTCGTCGGGCCTGATCTCCTTCAGCGAACCCTTGAAGGCTCGTCCGATCGGGGAACGCGCGGTTGCGACGATGACTGCCTCGGGCATGGCCCCTCCTCTGTCGGCGCTAATTGTAGAACTATATTCCAGTTCACCACGCGAGGCCCGCCCGGCCCATCGCTTATCCGTACATACCCGGCGCCGTCGCTGTGTGGTCATTGACCGCGTGCACGGCGCCCTTCTCGTCGCGCCACAGCCGCCAGCCGTCCTGGCTGCCCGTGAACCAGGGCGGCGGGGCCGTGGCGGGGGAGATCCGCTGCCCGGTGGCCAGGTCGTACTCGCAGACGGCGGCGGTGGCGTAGAAGCCGGGCGCCTGACCGCGCAGCGGCAGCGGCTTGGGGTCGGTGACGCAGAAGGACCAGCCGCGCTCCTCCTCCACCGGCACAGGCCGGCCGGAGGCGATGTCGAACGCCGTGCCCTTGGCGCCGTGCTTGAGGAAGCCGAGCCGGTCCATCCCGTCGGGGAAGGC
Source organism: Nonomuraea sp. NPDC048882 (assembly GCF_040649755.1). Classification (NCBI taxonomy): domain Bacteria; kingdom Bacillati; phylum Actinomycetota; class Actinomycetes; order Streptosporangiales; family Streptosporangiaceae; genus Nonomuraea; species Nonomuraea sp. NPDC048882. The sequence goes on along the minus strand of NZ_JBEZGB010000013.1, from coordinate 257,848 downwards.
CAGCCACCAGCCGGAGCCGGGCACGTCGGCGGCGGTGATCTGGCCGAGCACCCGGCCGGAGGCCGAGTCGAGCCGGGCGAAGCCGCCGTAGCCGCCCTGGCGGTCCACCGGGCGCACGACGGGAGCGGCGCCGGGGTTGCCGCTGGGATAGACGCGGACGACGGAGGGCCGCATCCAGTTGATCGTCCCGTCGGCGATCTTCACGGAGAAGAGCCCGAAGGCGGACAGCTTCTTGGTCCGCGGGTTCGTGTACGGGGCCACGTAGCCGACCAGGTCGTCGCCGGTCGAGCCGAAGGCCCAGCCGCCCGACAGGTCGATGCCGGGGCCGAGCGCCTGCTCGATCGGCTGCTGCCACTGCAGCTTGCCGGTCTTGAGCTCGTACGACTCCACCATGGGGTTGGTGGCCAGCCGCAGCAGCAGCACCCGGCTCTCGTCGGACCACTCGACCTCGGAGATCCCCGGCAGCTTCCACAGTTGCTTGCCGGTCGCCGGGTCGAGCACCACCATGCGGGCCTTGGCCAGGGCGGTGTGCTCGGACAGGCACACGTAGGGCCCGCACCGCTGCGGCCCGAACGTCGAGTGCACGGGCCTGGACCACTTCTGCGCGCCCGACAGGGCGTCACGGGCGACGAGGGTGGCGTTCCAGCGGCCCTTCCTGCCCGGGTCGAGCGCGACGATCACGCTGTCGCCGCCGCTCGTCTCCACGATCGCGGGCGTGGAGACCCCCATGCCGGGCAGGCGGCCGGCCATGGTGGCGGGGTGGGCCCACAGGCGCCTGCCGTCACGCAGGCCGATGGCGACGGTTTCGAGGGCTCCGCCGGGCTTCATCGAGGTCGTGGCGACCACCCCGCCGCCCACGGCCATCCGGCTGACGGCGTTGACCTGGCCGTTCTCCCAGGTCGTGAACTTCGTGGTGGCCGCGTCGCTGCCGGAGCAGGCCGTCACGGCGAGGGTTCCGGCGAGGGCGAGGGACGGTTTCCAGTGGGGCCGGAGCACGGGCAATCCACTCCAAAGTGGGACGAGGAGTGACGGCTTCGACGCGAAGGGTGACCGGCTGGGGGCGTGGTCCCGCCGAGCCGTTCAGGCGTCGTTGACTGGCTCGCCGAGCCGACGGCGGAACAACGTGGCCCACTTCCCGTGCAGGCCCGTCGCCCGCCCGTCGACCCTGGTCGCGGTGACCTCGGTGCCGGGCTCCTCCGCGGCCGTAGCCGCCGCGAGATAGATCGGTTGCAGTGCTTCGCCGCGTGCGGGGCGCGGCTCAGGCCACAGTCCCAACGCAGCGCACACTGACGGTAGCACCGCGTAAGCGGCCTGCGCGTAACCTCGGTCACTTGGATGGAAACGATCGGGTCCGAACATTTCTGTCGGATTTGTCGCGAACTCCGGGCCCAGGACGTCGGCGAACGCCACCGTACGGCCGCCGGCGTCCACCACCGCCACCGTCTGAGCCGCCGCGAGCTGCCGGCTCCAGCGCCGCGTCACCCAGCGCAGCGGCTGCGCGATGGGCCGCACGGTGCCGAGGTCTGGGCACGTGCCCACGACCACCTCGACCCCCGCGTCCCTGAGCCGCCGCACGGCCTTGGACAGATGTCGTACGGCGGTCGCGGGCGGCGTCTGCGTGATGATGTCGTTCGCGCCCACGAAGATCACCGCCAGGTCGGACTCCATCGCCAGCGCCACGTCCACCTGCTCGGCCAGCTCGGCCGAGGGCGCGCCGGACTTGCCCGCGACCACCAGGCGCACCGGACGCTCGGCGACCGCAGCCAGGCCGTTGGCGAGCAGGACTCCGGGGGTCTTGGCGGGGTCGGTCATGCCCAGGCCCACGGAGGTGGAGTCGCCGAGCATGGCCATTTTGAGTGGTTCGCCGGGAAACGCCCCGTACAGTCCGTCGGCGACGGGGCCGTCCAGCCCGTGGGGTCGGCCGATGGCCTTGCGGGCGAGCAGCCCTTCGGCGATCAGCAGCCCGTACGCCGTGGCTCCGAGAGCCGTGAGGCCGCCTCCGCCGAGTGCCGCCGCTGTTGCGATCTTCCGCGCCGCGCGCGCCATGCCAGCTGGCCAGACCACGTACGTGCCCTCCCCGGTCGAACTCGGCGGTAGCGTTTGCTTGAAAAGTAGCCGAGGGCCTGCCACCCCCACCGGACCTCGGCCGTCGGCAAGCTGATCAAGCTTCGGCAAAGAAGGTGAACACCTCGGTGCGCGTTTACGATTCCCTGGTCGACCTCATGGGGAACACCCCGCTGGTCCGGCTGCACAAAGTCACCGCGGGAGTCCCCGCCCAGGTGCTCGCCAAGGTCGAGTACTTCAACCCGGGGGGCTCGGTCAAGGACCGCATCGCGGTCCGCATGATCGAGGCGGCGGAGAAGTCGGGTGAGCTGCGCCCTGGCGGCGTGATCGTTGAGCCGACCTCCGGCAACACGGGGGTGGGGCTGGCCATCGTGGCCCAGCGCAAGGGCTACCGGTGCCTGTTCGTGGTGCCCGACAAGGTGGCCCAGGACAAGATCTCGGTGCTGCGCGCGTACGGGGCCGAGGTCGTGGTCTGCCCGACCGCCGTCTCGCCCGACCACCCCGACTCCTACTACTCGGTCTCCGACCGGCTGGCCCGCGAGGTGCCCAACGCCTGGAAGCCCGACCAGTACTCCAACGTCAACAACCCCGACTCCCACTACCACTCGACAGGACCCGAGGTGTGGGAGCAGACCGAGGGCCGGGTCACGCACTTCGTGGCGGGCATCGGCACCGGCGGCACGATCAGCGGCACCGGGCGCTACCTGAAGGAGGTGTCCGACGGGCGGGTGAAGATCATCGGGGCCGACCCCGAGGGCTCCGTCTACTCCGGCGGCTCCGGGCGCCCCTACCTGGTCGAGGGGGTCGGCGAGGACATCTGGCCGGCCACGTACGACACCGAGGTCTGTGACGAGATCATCGCGGTGTCCGACAAGGAGTCGTTCAACATGACCCGCAGGCTCGCCCGCGAGGAGGGGCTGCTGGTCGGCGGTTCCTGCGGCATGGCCGTGGTGGCGGCGCTGCGGGTGGCGGCCAAGGCGGCGCCCGACGACGTGGTGGTCGTGCTCCTGCCCGACGGCGGCCGCGGCTACCTGTCGAAGATCTTCAACGACGACTGGATGGCCGACTACGGCTTCCTGACCACCTCGTCCGACGAGGGCCTGGTCGGCGACGTGCTCGCGCGCAAGCGGCCGGGGCTGCCGGAGTTCGTCCACGCCCACCCCCACGAGTCGGTCGGCACGGCCATCGCGATCATGCGCGAATACTCGGTCTCCCAGCTCCCGGTCATGAAGGAGGAGCCGCCGGTCATGGCCGCCGAGGTGGTCGGCTCCATCGTCGAGCGCGACCTCCTCGAAGCGCTCTATCACGGCAGGCTCTCCTCCGACGACCCGATCGCCGATCACATGTCCGCGCCGCTACCCACGATCGGCAGTGGTGAACCTGTGGCGCGTGCGGTGGAAGCGCTGGAGAAGGCCGATGCGGCCGTTGTGCTGGAAGACGGCAAGCCCTCCGGCCTGCTCACCAGGCAGGACCTGCTCGCCTTCCTGGCCAACCACTAGGGCTTCATGATCGACTGGATCACGGTGCCGAGGCCCTCGCCGCCGCGGCCCTCGGCGTCGGCGCGCTCGAACAGCCGCCACAGCGCCGTCGGCACCGTGATCTCCACCCCGGCCTCCGCCAGCGCCTCCACGGCGTGGCCGAGGCCCACGGCCTGCATGTGCAGGGAGTTCAGCTCACCCGGATAAGACCCGGCCGCGAACTCCTCGGTCAGTTGCCCGACGAACCCCATGGGCCCGTCACCGCCCAGCTGGATGAACGTCTCCCGCGCGAACGGCAGGAACTCCTCCGGCGCCACCCCGGCCGTGCTCAGCAGCGCCATCGCGTGCATGTAGCTGGTCAGGCTGGACCAGAAGATCAGCAGCTGCGCCTGGTAGTACATCATCGCCAGGCCCTCGTCGGCCCCCACGTAGGAGACCTCGCCGAGCGCCTCCAGCACGGGCGCGTGCCGGTCGAGCACGTCCTTCTGGCCGCTGTAGAACGTGTACGCCCCCGGCTGCCCGATCCCCGGCGGCGGCACCATGATGCCTCCCGTGATCAGCGTGCCCCCGCGCTCCGCCACCCGGCGGGCCGCCGCGCGCAGCTCGCCGGGGCTGCCCGAGCTGAGATTGACCACCACCTTCCCGTCCAGCCGCGCGTCGCCGAAGCTGTCGTCCATCGCCTGGTAGCCGATCTGGCTCACCACCAGCAACTCGCCGTCCACCGCGTTCGCCGCCCGCCTGGCGCCCTTCGCCAGCAGCGGGTCTGCCTTGCTCGCCGTACGGTTCCACACCGCCACCTCGTGGCCCGCGGCCAGGAACGTCTCGGCCATCTTCGACCCCATCGGGCCCAGTCCCACAACCGTCACTTGACTCATGGACCTCACCATCGGGCCGGCCGCTACGGAATTCCTTCGGCTCCGCCACGGGTTGGCATGGACGTGCTGCGTTTCGAGGTTCTGGGGCCGTTGCGAGTGGTGGCCGGCGACGGCTCGCCGGTGCGCGTGGCCGAGCCCAAGGTGCGCGCGCTGCTGGCCGACCTGCTCGCGCACGGCGGCGGTCCCGTACCCGCGGACCGGCTGATCGACGACCTGTGGGGCGCCCGGCCCACTCGCAACCCGGCCGGCACCCTTCAGGCGCGCGTCTCCGAGCTGCGCCGCGCGCTCGGCGGCGCCGGCACGGTCGTGCTCGGGCCGGCCGGCTACCGGCTGGCCGCCTGCGACTCCGACGCCGGCCGCTTCGCCGCGCTCGTCGCCCGCCGCTCGGGCGATCCCGCCGCCCGGGCCGCCGAGCTGGAGGAGGCGCTGGGGCTGTGGCGCGGACCGGCCTACGCCGAGTTCGCCGACGACGGCTTCGCCCGCGCGGAGGCGGCCCGGCTGGAGGAGTTGCGCCTGGGGGCGCTGGAGGAGCAGGCCGAGCTGCGCCTCACGCTGGGCGAGCTGGTGGACCTGGGCGATCTGGTGGCGCGCCATCCGCTGCGTGAACGGCTGGTGGCCGCCCATATGACGGCGCTCTACCGGGGCGGGCGGCAGAGCGAGGCGCTTTCTGCGTACGGGGAGTTGCGGGGGCGGCTGTCGGAGGAGCTGGGGGTGGATCCTTCGCCCCGGCTGGCCGCGCTGCACCAGGCGATTCTGCGGCAGGAGCCGGGGCTTGGGGGCGCGCCGCGTACCAACCTGCCCGCGCCGCTCACGGAGCTGATCGGGCGGGAGGGGGATCTGGCCGAGGTGGGTGCGCTGCTGGCGGCGTCCCGGCTGGTGACGCTCACGGGTCCTGGCGGCGTCGGCAAGACCCGGCTCGCCCTCGCCGCCGCCGCGAACGTCCCGGCGCCGGCCGACGGGGTGTGGCTGGTCGAACTGGCCGGAGCGGCCGACCCGGCCGAAGCTCTCGCGGCCGTGCTGGGGGTGCGTGACGACGCCGTTGCTCCGCGCGGCGGCCGTGACTCCACGACCGCCGCGCGCGCGGACGTGACCGGTGGGTCTGGTGATGGCGCGGCCCCGTTCCGGGTGCGTGGTGAGGCGTCCGGTTCGATGGTGGAGCGGCTGGGCGGGGTGCTGGCGGGTAAGCGGGTGCTGATCGTGCTGGACAACTGTGAGCACCTGGTGGAGGCGGTGGCGGGGCTGGTGTCGCGGCTGCTGCGGGTCGCGCCGGGGCTGCGGGTGCTGGCCACGGGGCAGGAGCCGCTGGGGGTGACGGGCGAGCGCGTACGAGTGGTCGAGCCGCTGCCCGAGGCCGAGGCCGTGCGGTTGTTCACCGCCCGAGCGGACGTCCCGGCCGACGAGACCGTGGCGGCCGTCTGCCGGCGGCTCGACGGCATCCCGCTGGCCCTGGAACTGGCCGCCACCCGCGTGCGGGCGCTCGGCGTACGGGAGCTGGCCGCGCGGCTGGACGACCGGTTCCGGCTGCTCAACGCCGGGATGCGGGACGCGCCCGCCCGGCAGCGCACGCTCAGGGCGATGATCGACTGGAGCTGGGAGCTGCTGGGCGACGCCGAGCGGGTGGTGCTGCGGCGGCTGGCCGTGCACGCCGACGGGTGCACGCTGGAGGCGGCCGAGGAGGTGTGCGCAGAACCCGGCGTGGACGTGCTCGACACGCTGGCCAGGCTGGTGGACCGCTCGCTCGTGGTCCGGGTCGAAGGGCCCCGGTACCGGCTGCTGGAGTCCGTGGCGGCGTACTGCGTGGAGCGGCTGCGGGAGGCGGGGGAGCACGACCGGATCAGAGACCGGCACGCCCGCTACTACACGGCGCTCGCGGCGCGGGCCGACCTGCGGGGGCCGGGCCAGCGGGAGTGGCTGGCCCGGCTCGACGCCGAGAGCGCCAACCTACGCCTCGCGTTGTCGGGGGCGGAGGTGGTGCGGCTGGTCAACGCGCTGGCCTGGTACTGGATCCTGCGCGGGCGACTCAACGAGGGCCGCCGCTCCCTGACCGCCGCATTGCGCGCTGCCGCGTCCGGTGCCGGGGACGCGGACGGAGCCGCGGACCTGGATGGCGGCGCGGTTCGGGCTCGTGCGCGGGAGGTGGCGCGGGCGTCGGTGTGGCTGGCCGGGATCGAGTTGCTGATCGGGGAGAGTGCGCCGCCCGTACGGCGGGACGGGCTCGACGCGGCGGGGGTGGCACTGGCCGACTGGCTGCTGAGTCACGTGCGGTGGGCGTACGGCGATCACCAGGCGCATGAGGCGGCGGCAGACCGGGCGCTGGCGGCGTTCGAGGCGCTGGGGGATCGGTGGGGGGTCGCGGCGGCGCTGTGCCTGCGGGCCAAGCTGGCCGTCGGGCGGGCCGACCTGGCCGCCATGGAACGCGACGGGCGGCGGGGGCTGGCGTTGTTCGAGGAGCTGGGTGACGCCTGGGGCCGGATCGAGGCCATGGACGTCCTCGACCGGGCGGCCGAGATCAGGGGCGACTACGCCGAGGTCGTCCGCCTCAGGGAGGAGGGGCTGCGGCTGGCGGAGGAGCTGGGGATCGAGGTGTCGTTCAAACTGGCGGGGCTGGGCCGGATCGCGCTGCTGGCGGGTGACTACGCGCGGGCCGACGACTACCACGAGCGGGCCAGGGTGCTGGCGGTGGCGCAGTCGTACAAGTCGGCCGAGGAGAACGCCGTGCTCGGGCTGGGTATGAGCGCGCGGCGTCAGAGCCGGCACGAGGAGGCGGAGGCGCACCTGCTGTCCCTGCTGGACTGGCTGCGGGAGGTGGAGGGGACGCCCGGGGTGGCGTTCATCATGGCCGAGCTGGGTTTCACGGCCGAGCAGCGCGGCGCCGGCGCGGCGGCGCTGAGCCGGCATCGCGAGGGGTACGCCGCCGCCCGGGCCACCGGCGACCCCCGCGCGGTCGCGCTCGCCCTGGAAGGGCTGGCCGGGGCCCTGTCGCTGGCCCCTGAGCGCCGTACGGCCGGGGAGCAGGAGCTGGAGGCGGCCGGGCTGCTCGGGGCGGCCACGGCCATCAGGAGGGCCGCGGGGACGCCACTGCCCTCCGGCGAACGACTGGACGTGGACCGGATCCTGCGCCGCCTGCGCGCCGCCCTCGGCGAGCACACACTCGCCGACGCGCTGGCCTCAGGGGAGCGGGAACTCGGCGATCACTTCCCAGGCGCCCTCAGGGGACGGGCCTGCGTAGAGCCTGCCGCCCAGCGCCTCCACCCGTTCGCCCATCCCGACCAGGCCGAAGCCGCCGCCGAGCCGGCTCACCCGGGAGTCTGAGCCGGAGCCGAAGTTGCGGACGCGTAGCACCGTCATCCGCTCGAAGCGCCGCAGATCCGCCTCCACCCAGGCGGTGCGGGACGCGTGCTTGCGGATGTTGGTCAGGGCCTCCTGGAGCACCCGGTGCAGGGTCGTCATGACCTCGGGCGGCAACGTACGGTCGTCCAGCCCCTGGCCGATCTCGAACGCCACCTGCGGCCCCTCCGAGGAGAACCGCTCGGTCAGCATCCGCAGGTCCGCCAGCGTGACGCCCGGCTTCCTGGCCGCCTCGTCCTCCGCGCGCAGCACCGTGACCATGCGCCGCATCGAGGTCAGCGCCTCCGAGCCGGCAGACGCGATGGCGTCCAGCGCGGGAGCCACCGCGTCCGGCCGGGTCTCCGCGACCGTACGGGCGGCCTGGGCCTGCACCACGATGCCGGTGATGTGGTGGGCGACCAGGTCGTGCAACTCCCTGGCCAGCTCCAGGCGTTCGGCCCGGCGTACCGAGTGCACCGCCTCCATCCGGCGTTCCTGCTGGAAGCGCAGGTAGCCGCCCGCGCCGGCGGCCATCGACCAGCCCGCGAACAGGATGAACGAGAAGGCCAGCCCCGCCCCGCCGTAGTCGCGCCCGCTGCCCTCGATCATCAGCACGACCAGTGCCGCGATGGTCAGCATCGCCGCCCGGTGCACCGGCTGCACGTGCCGCAGCACCCCGATGAGCAGGACGAGCAGCGCGCCTGTCTCCGTCATGCCCGGCGCGCCGGCCGTCCCGGTCAGGCCGATCACCATCGACGAGACGAACGACAGGGCCAGCAGGACGCAGAAGCCCTCCAGCCGGTACCTGCGCCGCAGGATCACCGCCGCGATGCCGGCCGCGCCGCAGATGGGGACCAGCCACTGGAACGTCCCGACGGAGGTCGCGAGCACGAGGTCGATCGGCAGCATGAGGCCGAGCCAGCCGAGCATCGCCAGCTCGCTGAGCCGGCGGAGCCAGTACACGACCCGTTTCGAATCCCCCACGGCCCCGAGCCTAAGCCGGAAGTCGGACAAGTCGTATCAACCGTTCGGCCGAGGCGGCTCGCCGGAGACCAGCCCTTGAGTGGAGGCGCGCCGCCGGGTGCCTGGCCGATGCTGGATATGTCGGAAGGGGACAGAGAAATGGTTGCCATCGGGTTCGCGCTGCTGAGTCTCGGGCTGGTCGTCGCGGTACTGCTCGCGCTGGCCGACCCGGTGCTGCTCTCGCGCATCAACGGGGAAGAGGCGCAGGGCGGCAGCGGCCGGTTCGTCAAGGCGGACGTCGTACGGCTCCCGCCCCGGTCAGGCGGGGACCGGCGGGAGCCGAAGGCGGCCTGACCGACCCGGCTCGCGCGGGCATGGTGCGCGAGCCCCACGGGGGCCGTTGGGGACGGAACCCTCGTGAGCGGCCCGCGGTCCGATGGGGATCGGATCGCGGGCCGCACCCATCTTCGGCGAGCGGCCGGGGCTGCGGTGAGCGGGTGGGTCGAGGTGCGCCGGGCGCGGGGGTCAGGGGCCGCGGTGTGCGGCGTGCCAGGCGGACGTTCACCTGGGGCGGGGCCTGTAACGTTGCCTGTATGAGCAACGGTTTTGAGACGCTGGCCATCCACGCAGGTCAGGAGCCCGACCCCCTGACCGGCGCGGTGGTGCCGCCGATCTACGCCACGTCCACGTACAAGCAGGACGGCGTGGGCGGGCTGCGTTCCGGATATGAATACAGCCGCTCGGCCAACCCCACCAGGACCGCGCTCGAATCCGCGCTGGCCGCCGTGGAGGGCGGGGCGCGCGGGCTGGCGTTCGCGTCGGGGCTGGCCGCCGAGGACACCCTGCTGCGTACGGTGTGCAAGCCGCAGGACCACGTGATCATCCCCGACGACGCCTACGGCGGCACCTATCGGCTGTTCGCCAAGGTGCACGAGCGCTGGGGGCTCCACTACGACCCGGTCCCGCTGCACGACCTCGACGCCGTCGCGGCCGCGATGACGCAGAAGACCAAGGTGGTCTGGGTCGAGACGCCCACCAACCCGCTGCTCGGCATCGCCGACATCGCCGCCCTGGCCCAGCTCGCCCACGACAACGGGGCGCTGCTGGTCGTCGACAACACCTTCGCCTCGCCCTACCTGCAGCAGCCCCTCGCGCTCGGCGCCGACGTGGTCGTCCACTCGACCACCAAATACGTGGGCGGGCACTCCGACGTGGTGGGTGGTGCGCTGATCGCCGCCGACGCCGGGATCGGCGAGGAGCTGACCTACCACCAGAACGCGATGGGAGCGGTCGCGGGGCCGTTCGACGCGTGGCTGACGCTGCGCGGCCTGAAGACGCTCGGCGTCCGCATGGACCGCCACTGCGACAACGCCGAACGCGTCGTCGACCTGCTGCTCGCCCACCCGCGCGTGACCGACGTGCTCTACCCGGGGCTGCCTGAGCACCCCGGCCACGAGATCGCGGCCAAGCAGATGCGCCGCTTCGGGGGCATGGTGTCGTTCCGCGTGGCCGGGGGAGAGGCCGAGGCCGTCGCGGTGTGCGACCGGGCGAAGCTGTTCACCCTGGGCGAGTCGCTCGGCGGCGTGGAGTCGCTCGTCGAGCACCCGGGCCGGATGACCCACGCCTCCGTGGCCGGTTCGGCGCTGGAGGTGCCGTCCGACCTGGTCCGGCTGTCGGTGGGCATCGAGACCGTCGACGACCTGCTCGCCGACCTCACCCAGGCACTGCGCTGACGCGCCGGGTCAGGAGGGGACGACCATCAAGAAGAGGATCACCAGCCAGATCACGGACAGCAGCCCGCTGATCGCGGCGATCCTCCCGTTCTGCACCTTCGCGTCGTCGTCCGCGCTCTCGCTGGTGAGAGCCTGGACGGCGGTGCGCAGGTCGCGGTCGATGATGACGAGCAGCACGGCGGCCACGATGAACAGCGTCATCGACGCCGTCATGTACCACTTGCCGAGCACCCCGCCGCCCATGACCACGCCGAGCACCAGCCCGAACACGAAGACCCCCAGGCTGCCGAAGGCGTAGATCCTGGTGGTCCGCTGGATGAACTGCAGCGAGGGCACGTTCTTGGTGCGGATGGCGCGCGGCGCGGACATGGTCGCGGCGGTCACCGGCCCGATGGTGAAGACCGCGAAGACGATGTGCAGCCAGAGAAGCAGGGACGACATGCGGGAGAGACTAGTCCCCGACGATCTCGGCGGGGGACTCGACACTCTCTTTGCCTTCTCCGCCACAACGCAGGCACAGCTCCGTGGCCGCCACCGCGACGACCATGAGCACGATGAGGAGAACCGTGGCTATCATGGCTGCCCCTCCTTCCCCGTCTCGGACGTAAATATCGTCCGTAATGACTAGACGGCTGTGCAACGGAATAAGTTCGGCGCGGGTATGGTTGGGGACCGCCGCAATTTCCTTACCGTCTGGGCACAAGGGGGTGCCGTCCGTGGCCATCAGGCACGTCGAGCCTTACACCGACGAATGGCTGCAGCAGCCGTACGGCTACGTGCTGCAGGTTCGTGACCTGCTCGGATCCGAGGTCGTGGACTGGTGGAAGGGCCCGTGCGATCCGCGTGACGCCACGCTCAAGCTCGCCGACGGCACGGCGCTGGTGTGGGACGAGGAGAGCGGCTGGCGCCTCGGCGTCTTCGCCTCGGGCGGCCGTGGCCGGCACACCGAGCTGTCGGGCGTCGTCCGCTACCTGGGTCACGGTCTGCTGCCGAAACCGGAGCGCGTGGTGGCGGCGTTGCACGACGCGCGGGCGGGGGTGGGCGCGAGCTCGGCCTGGCGCCCCTGCTACCGCTCCCACCGCAACTGCCGCGACGGCTTCGACGTCGCCCTCGACTTCTACACCCGACTCGTGGACGCCTGAGCTCCTTCCCCCGGAGAGCTCTCTCCCGCCAGAGCCTCGTCCCGCCCCCGGAACCTCCTCCCGGCAGAGCCCCCTCCCGGCAGAGCCTTGTCCCATCACCGGCTCCCCGCCGGAGGCTGCTCAGTCCAGGCAGAACTCGTTGCCCTCCGGGTCGGCCATCACGATGAAGCCGCCGCTCATCGGGGGCTCGGGCTCGAAGCGGCGGGTTCTCGTCGCACCCAGCTTGACCAGCCGCTCGCACTCCGCCTCCAGCGCCGCCATGCGTTCGTCCCCCTCAAGCCCGGGAGCCGCGCGTACGTCGAGGTGGACGCGGTTCTTGGCCACCTTGTCCTCCGGCACCTGCTGGAAGAACAGCCGCGGCCCGGCCCCGTCCGGATCTTCTAGCGCCGACCTGGTGTTGCGCTGCTCCTCCGGTATGCCGGCTCGCTCCAGGAAGTCGTCCCACGCGGCCAGCGGATCGGCGCCCTCGGGCAGGTCGACGCCGGGAGGCCCTGGATGCACGTAGCCCAGCACGTCGCGCCAGAAGATCGACAGCCCTCGCGGGTCGTGGGCGTCGAAGGTGACCTGGATGGTGCGGCTCATCGATTCGTGCCTTCCGCGTTGTTCGAGTCGTTCGCGGTTTCCGTGGTTTCTGCGGTTTTCGTGGTGGGGTGGGTGTGCAGGTAGAGGTCGCGCAGCAGGCAGACCTCGGACAGGTGGTGGATCAGCTCGCGGTGGATGTGCAGCACCAGGTCGGCCATGGGGGCCTCGGGGTAGGGCTCCTTCTCGCCGACCGGGGCGCGCAGCTGCTCCTCACTCAGGCCGCGTACCCCGGCCAGCCACGCCTCCACCTCCGTCTCCAGTTGGCCGAGCGCACCGGCCGCGGTGCCGGCGTACTCCCAGCTCTCGTACGACGCCGGCGGCCCGCCGAAGTGGGAGGCGGTGCGGGCGGCGAGCACGCCGACGATGACGTGGCCGAGGCGCCAGGCGATCGTGGTGAAGGGCGCGGGGACCGGCTCGGGGAAGCCGTAGTCGATCGTGAAGTCCCCGGTGCCTGCCTGCACGGGCGCCGTCGAGTGCCCCCGTGGCCGCACGCTCCAGGCGTCCGGGACCGGTGACCAGAAGTACTCGTCGTCGGTGAGACCGTCGAACCGGCGGAGAAGATGGTGGTTCCAGTGCCACTCCAACTGCTCGCGCAGCGACCGGTTCCAGTCGAAGTCTGTTGCGTCCATGGCCCCACTCTGACACCACAGGCGGACAGGATCGGTCCGCTATCTCTGGCAGGCTATGGGCGTGGCGAACGGTGACGAGCGGGGTACGACGGAGCGAGTGCTCACCCTGCTCGGGCTGCTGCAGCAGCGCCAGGTCTGGACCGGCCCCGAACTCGCCGCCCGGCTCGGGGTGACCCCGCGCACGGTGCGGCGCGACGTCGAACGGCTGCGCACGCTCGGCTATCCCGTGCACGCCAGCCAGGGCGTCGGCGGCGGCTACCAGCTCGGCCGGGGCCAGGACCTGCCGCCGCTGCTGCTCGACGACGAGGAGGCCATCGCCACGGCGGTCTCGCTGCTGGCCGGCGCCGGTGGCGCGGTCGGCGGCGCGGGCGAGGCGGCGCTGCGGGCGCTGACCAAGCTCGACCAGGTGCTGCCCACCCGGCTGCGGCACGAGGTGCGGGCGCTGGCGGGCTCGGTGGAGTCGTTCGGCGGGGGCGGCCGTACGCTCATCGACCCCAAGACCCTGATGACCCTGGCCAGGGCCTGCCGGGACGAGGTCGAGGCCGCTTTCGACTATCCCTCGAGGGACGAGGTGCGGGCGCGGCGGGTCGAGCCGTACCGGCTGGTCGCCTCCGACCGGCGCTGGTATCTCCTCGCCTACGACCTCGACCGCGACGGCTGGCGCAACTTCCGCGTCGACCGGATGAGCGAGGTGTCCGCCAGGACCCGGCGCTTCCGCCCTCGGCCGGCTCCCGACGCGGCGTCGTACGTGCAGGAGAGCGTCGCCAGCCGGGTCTACCCGCACCAGGCCCGCTTCCTCGTGCACGCCCCAGCCGACACGGTACGGGCGCAGATCCCGGCGTCGGCGGCCGTGGTCAGGGCGCGGGGGAGCGAGCGCTGCGAGGTGACCAGCGGCGCCGCCAACCTCGACTTCGTGCTCATGCACGTGGTGCTGCTGGGTCACGACTTCACCGTGCTCGACCCGCCTGAGCTGGTGGAACGCAGCCGCGAGCTGGCCGCCAAACTGCTGTCGGCCGCAGGACCCCACGACGGTTGACCATGCGTGGCGCGTGAGCCGATCGCGGCGGCAGGTCGTGGAGCCCGCGGCAGGTGGTCGCCGGCGGCTGCTCGTGGAGCCTGCGGCGGGTATGGAGCGCCGGGATGCGCCGGGGTATGCCGTGGGCTTACTCGTGCAGGGTCAGCAGGATGTGCTCGTCGTCGCCGTGCCGCACCGTGCCGGTGCGCTCGAAGCCGAGGCGCTCCAGCAGCCGCACAGACGCCGTGTTGTCGTGGAAGGGGTCGGCGTAGAGCGGTCTGGTCTTCTCCGCCTGGAGGAAGAGGCCGAGCGCCCGCGTGCCGACGCCCCGCCCCCAGAACGCCCGCCCCATCCAGTAGCCGATGAAGCGCCGATCACCCTCCCACCACGCCACCAGGTTGCCCGCCAGCTCGTCGCCCACCATGATCGCCTGCACGTGGACGTCCGGATCGCCGAGGACCGAGGTGCGCCAATGCCGCAGGAACGCCTCGCGCTCCCGTGGCGCGAACCTCGACCGCCGCACCGCCTCCGGATCGTGCTCCTGCGCCAGGAACACCTCCAGGTCGGCCTCCACGACATCACGCAACCGCACGTCCTCGCTCATGGCGAGCAGTCTCGCAGGCGGCACCGACAAGAACGGCCGGTGATCAGCGAGAACGGCGCAGGCGCAGGAAGTCGCTGACGACGTACTCGCCCAGCCGCTCGGCGTCGGGCGAGAAGACGCGCCCGCCGTTCCTGCGGGCCACCTCGTCCACGAACTCCTTCAGCCGGTCGTCGGCCGCCAGCATGAAGATGTTGATCGTGGCCCGCCGCCGGGTCATCTTGTCCACCTCGGCCAGTGTGAGCTCCAGCGTCTCGTGCGACGGCGGCCACTCGAACGCCGAGCGCCCGTCGCGCATGAGGTGGGCGGTCGGCTCGCCGTCCGTGACCACCAGCACCACCGGCTCGAAGTCGGGGTGGCGGTCGAGGTGGCGGCCGGCGATGAGCAGGGCGTGGTGCAGGTTGGTGCCCTGGACCATGTCCCAGTCGAGCCCGGCCAGCTCGTCGGGCTGCAGCACCCTGGCGTAGTTGGAGAAGCCGACGATCTGCACGGCGTCCTGCGGGAACTTGGAGGCCACCAGCGCCTGCAGGGCCAGCGCCGTCTGCTTCGCCGCGGCCCAGGTGCCGCGCAGGGCCATCGAGTACGACAGGTCCACCAGCAGGCAGACGGCGGCGGCGCTGCGGCGCTCGGTCTCGGCCACCTCGAAGTCGTCGACCGTCAGCCGCACCTTGGGCCGCTCGCCGAGGCTGACGCCGCCGCCACGCACGCCGTTGACCAGCGTGCGGACGACGTCGATCGGCTGCTCGTCGCCGAAGCGCCAGGGCCGCGAGGAGCCGGTGAGCTCGCCGGCCGAGCCCGCGTCGTGCTGGTCGTGGTCGCCGCGGCGGCCTCCGTCGAGTGAGGCGAAGACCCGGCGCAGCGCGGTCTCGCCCAGCCGGCGCACCGCCTTGGGGGTGAGCTCCAGCTTGCCGCGGCGGCGCAGCAGGTAGCCCTGCTCCTCCAGCTCGCGTTCGATGCGCTTGAGCGCCTCCAGGTCGTCGACCGCCGAGCGGCCGAGCGCACGGCGTACGGCGGCCTCGTCGATGTCGTCGAGCCGCGCGCCCGGGTAGTCCTGGCGCAGGGCGGTTTCGAGCTGCGTGAGGTCGGCCAGCTCCTCAAGCGCTGTCACGGCGTCGCCCATGGCCAGGGGCTCCTCGCCGGTGAGGCGCTCGGGGGCGTTCCAGGCCAGGTCGGGGCGGCGGGCGTAGAGCGCCTCGCCGAGGCGGCGCATCTGGTCGGCCAGGCCCGCCTGGTCGAGGGTCTGGTTGATGAGGTTGCCCAGCTCCTCGCGCTGGCGCGGGGTCATCGAGGCCAGCATGCGCTGCGTGGCGGCGGCGCGGCGGGCGAGGATGTCGACGAGCTCGTCGAGGGTGCGGGGCTTCTCCGGGAAGAGATCCCCATATTTCGACATGAAGTCATCGAAGTCGTCCTGCGTGTGCTCGCCTCTGGAGTCGCGGTCGAGCATGTCGTTCAGGTCCGACATCATCTGGCGGACACGTTCCATGGCCGCCGGGTCGGGGTTGGCCAGCGCGTCGCGCAGGCCCCTGAACTGGCTGTCCAGCACCTCCCTGCGCAGCAGGTCGCGCAGCTCCTCGAAGGTCTGCCTGGCTGCCGCGGAGCGCCACTCGTACGAGCTCAGCTCCTGGATGGCGCTGGCCGTGTCCTCGGGCAGCGCGTCGAGCTCGGACTCCCGCAGCCGCGCCTCGTCGGACGGGTCGGGGAACAGCTCGGCCCGCTCCTGCCCGATCGCCTTGTCCAGCAGCGCCCTGGCCCGCTCCAGCGTGCCGTCGAGGCGCCCGCGCTCGCGCAGGTCACGGCGGCGCCGGCGGACCTCCTTGAGCATGTCGTCGAGCCCGCGGCGGTCCTGGCCACCGGGCAGGCCGCGCTTGAGCAGATCACGCAGGGCGTGGACCGGCGTCGAGCCCGACAGGATCGCATCGCCCATCTCGTCGAGCGCCGCGCGCACGTCGTAGGGAGGAGCGAGGGGGTCGGGGCCGTCGTGGTATTCGCCATAGCGGAAGGCCATCACGAAACCACGCTAACCCGGAAAACGCCCCCATGTGTGTGCGTGGAAGATCAGGCGTCGCCGAAGATCTCCCACACCTGGTCCAGTGAGTCGGCGCCCGGGGTGTACTCGATCTTGACCAGGACGGGGTGCCTGACCGTCTTGAGGGCCTTCGTGAGGTCCGTCCACGTGCACTGCTTCTTGCCCAGGCCGTTCCTGTCGGCGTTGACCGGCCTGCCGGACAGCCAGCCGTCGCCGCAGCCGGCCGTGGTGCGGGAGAAGCCCGTGACGTACGAGTAGCCGAGCTTGATGGTCTTTCCGCCCGTCGCGAACAGGAGGGTCGTGTCGTCCACCCGCTTGATCGTCCCCCTGGCCGAGCGCTGCTCGGGCCACTCGGCGAGCAGGATCTCGTTCACCTTGACCGCCTTGCCGCCCCGATGCTCGACCCGCACCGGTACGGGACCGCGCCCCAGCGAGGTGGCCAGCTGCCCGGAGGCGCACCGGGTGCGCCCGAGCCCCTTGGAGTCGAGGGCCACGTGCCCCTCGGTCTCCTTCAGGTCGCACTTGACCGTGACCCGACCGTAGGCCGCCCCGGTGTAGTCGAGCCGCAGCTCCTTGGCCCCGGAGACGGCCTTCAGCCGGTGCAGCACGTTGCCCTGGCGGGTCACGCGGGTGGCCGACTTCGGCAAGATCCGCAGGTGACCCTTGCCGTTGGACCAGGCCCATCCGTACGCGGAAGTGGCGGCCTGGGCGGGCACGGCGAGCGTGCTCAGCGTGAGAGCGGCGATGGTGGCACAGGTGAACAGGCGCATGGACGGTCTCCCCCGACGGCGTAGTTCTGTACCACTATGACGCGGGAGAGCGCCCACTTGTTCACGTGCGGTAAACGGTCACCCCGTCAATGTCTTCCTTGGACAACCGCCGCATCAGGTAAAGCCCTTCGAGGGCGAACTCCAGCGCCGCCGCCGCGTGCCCGGGAGACTCCTCGCCCGCGCCCATGCCCAGCCGCGACATGACCTTGGCCAGGCCCGTGACGGGACCGATCCGGTGCAGCAGCTCGCCGGCCGGCACCAGCTCGCCCGACTCCACCTGGTTGCCCTCGGCGAACTTGTCGGTCACCGGCGACAGGTCCATGCCGCCCAGCCGGTTCCTGAACGTCTCGGCCGTCGCCCGCCGCAGCAGGTGGGCCAGGATCTCGGTCTCCCTGCCCTCCTCGCTGACCTCGAACTCCACCTTGCCGCGCAGGCTGTGCACCACGCAGGCCAGGTCGACCACGCGGGCGACCGGCTTGTCCTCGCCGGCGAGCGCCGCCCTGCGGGTCGCGGAGGCGGCGGCGGTCTCGGCCGCGGCGATCGAGAAGCGCGCGGACACGCCGGAACGGGCGTCCACCGCGGTCGACTCGCGGACCAGCCGGGTGAAGCGGGCGATCACCTCGATGAGATGCTCGGGGACGTCGGCCCCGATGTCCGGCACGGACTCCTGGCGGATGAGCGTGAGCTCGTCCTCGACCGTGAGCGGGTAGTGGGTGCGGATCTCGGCGCCGAACCGGTCTTTCAGCGGCGTGATGATCCGGCCCCTGTTGGTGTAGTCCTCGGGGTTGGCGCTGGCGATGAGCAGGATGTCGAGCGGCAGCCGCAGGTTGTAGCCGCGCACCTGGATGTCGCGCTCCTCCAGCACGTTGAGCAGCGACACCTGGATGCGCTCTGCCAGGTCGGGCAGCTCGTTGACGGAGAAGACGCCGCGGTTGGTGCGCGGGACCAGGCCGTAGTGGACCGTCTCGGGGTCGCCGAGCGTGCGTCCCTCGGCGATCTTGATCGGGTCGACGTCGCCGATCAGGTCGCCCACGGACGTGTCGGGGGTGGCGAGCTTCTCGCCGTAGCGTTCGTCGCGGTGCTTCCACGCCACCGGCAGCTCGTCGCCCAGCTCGCGCGCCATGGCCTGGCAGCGGGTGCAGACCGGGGCATAGGGGTGGTCGTTGATCTCGCACCCCTCGACCACCGGCGTCCACTCGTCGAGCAGGCTGGTCACGGTGCGGATGAGCCGGGTCTTGCCCTGGCCGCGCTCGCCCAGGAGGACCAGGTCGTGCCCGGCGAGCAGGGCCCGCTCCAGGTGCGGCAGGACGGAGTCGTCGAAGCCGACGATGCCGGGGAAGCGCGGCTCGCCCGCCCGCAGCTTGGCGAGCAGGTTTTCCCGGACCTCGGCCTTGACGGTGCGATGAACGTGGCCGCTCTCTCGCAACTCGCGGAGAATACGTGGCTGATGCACGGGATCGAGACTACGTCCCCCGTGCGGAATGTGTCAGAGAGTTTCGCAGCTGGCGGAGATTTCGGATCTTGACTATTGCGTGACGGTTCGTGCGCGTGCTTGTCCTTTTAGTGGGGAGAATCGGGCCTAGGGAACTTGGACATGTCGAGGGAGGCGAGATCCGTGGCCTTGATGACAAGCCGCTTCGCCGACGGCCTCGCCGTGGGTTCCGACCTGGTGGAGGCCGCGGAGAACGCCGTCGGTCAGGCACTGTCGAGGCTCAACGGCCCAGCCGACCTGGTCTGCTTCTTCATCTGCGGCGACGATCCCGAGGACGTCGCGCGGGCCGGCCAGGCCGCGATGAAACTCGCGCCCGAGGCGCACGTGATCGGATGCAGCGCCACCGGAGTGATCGGAGACGGCCAGGGCATTGAGCTGACGCCGGCCGTGAGCGCGTGGGCGGCCACCCTGGAAGGGGCGCGGCTGACCACGTTCGCCTTGGAGACGCTGACGGCCGAGGACAGGTTCGTCGTCGTCGGGCTGCCGGAACGCGGCGGCGACGACCACGTGGCGATCCTGCTGGCCGATCCGTACACCTTTCCGACCGACGCCTTCGTCGAGCGCTCTGTCGACGTCCTGGGCGACCTGCCGCTGATCGGCGGGCTGGCCAACGGGCTGCAGGGCAGGGGCTCCGTACGGCTCTTCGCCGACGGCGAGATCTACACCGAGGGCGCGATCGGCGTGCTCCTCAGCGGCCCCGTCAAGATCAGCACGGTGGTCAGCCAGGGCTGCCGCCCGATCGGCCCGAGCATGGTGGTCACCGCGTCGGAGGACAACCTGCTGCTCGAACTGGCCGGCCAGCCGGCGCTGGCCCGGCTGGAGGACATCGTCAGCGACCTGGACGAGGACGACCGCGAGCTCGTCGCGTCCGGGCTGCAGATCGGCCTGGCCATGGACGAGTACGCCGAGCGGCACGAACGCGGCGACTTCCTGATCAGGGGGGTCATCGGCATCGACCCCGACCGCGAGGCCGTGGCCATCGGCGACATCGTCGAGGTCGGCAGGACCGTGCGTTTCCAGGTCCGCGACGCGGCCACGGCCGACGAGGACCTCTACGACCTGCTCGACGCGCACCGCGAAGAGCTGGGCAAGGTGGACGGGGCGCTGCTGTTCTCCTGCAACGGGCGCGGCTCGGCCATGTTCGGCACCGCCGACCACGACCCGGTCGCCCTGCGCGACACGCTGGGGCCCATCGGCGTGGCCGGCTTCTTCGCGGCCGGGGAGGTCGGGCCGGTCGCCGGGCACAACCACGTGCACGGCTTCACGGCCTCGGTCCTGGTCTTCTCCAGCGCCGCCGGCAGCCCCTGACGACGCCTGTCGCGCCCTGACGGCCCGGAGACACTTGCGGGAGCCGTACGGACCTCTGAGGCCCCGCACAGCGGGTCAGGCTGGGCGGCGGGGCTGGTAAAGCCAGGCGTCGAACAGGGCGGTGAGGTCTTTCCCGGACAGCCGTTCGGCGAGGTCGATGAACTGGTCGGTGGTGACGTGGCCGTAGCGGTGGTCGGCGGCCCACGTCTTGAGCAGGGTGAAGAACGTGGCGTCGCCGACGGCCTTGCGCAGCGCGTGCAGGGTCATGCCGCCGCGCGTGTAGACCGACTGGTTGAACAGGTCGTCGGGCTTGGCGCGCCCCGGCGGGTAGGACCACATCGGGTCGGTGGCGGGGCGTTTGAGCAGCTCGGCGAAGGTGGCCTCGGCGGTCTTACGGCCCTTGTGCTCCGACCACAGCCACTCGGCGTAGGTGGCGAAGCCCTCGTTGAGCCAGAGGTCCTTCCAGCGCCTGATGGTCAGGCTGTTGCCGAACCACTGGTGGGCCAGCTCGTGCGCGATGATCGTCTCGTCGGGGTCGAAGCCGCCGTAGAGCGGTTTGGTCTGGTTTTCCAGCGCGTAGCCGGCGGAGTAGTCGTCGACGACGCCGCCCGTCGAGGAGAACGGGTAGGGGCCGAAGACCGTGGACCAGTAGTCGGTGACCTCGGCGGAGACGGTGTAGAGCTTGTCGAGCGTGGACTTGAACCGGGGATCGGTGGCGGCCAGGTTGGGGATGCCGCTCGCCGTGGTGCCCTGGCGCAGGTCGAACTTGCCGAGCGTGGCCGTGGCCAGATAGCTGGCCATGGGGTGGCGCTCGCGCCAGCGGAAGGTGGTCGTGCCGCCCTTGGTGGCGGGCGCGCCGACCATCTCGCCGTTGGCCAGGGCCGTCACCCCGGCGGGCACGGTGATCGTGAAGTCGTAGGTGGCCTTGTCGGAGGGATGGTCGTTGTTGGGGAACCAGGTCTTGGAGCCGTTGGGCTCGGAGGCCACGAAGGCGCCGTCGGAGGTCGGGACGAAGCCGTAGGTGCCCAGGTTGGCGCTGTCCTTGCGCGGCTTCGGGGTGCCCGAGTAGGAGACCTTGACGGTGAACTTGGCCCGGTCGGCGATCGTCTTCGCGGGCCGCACGGTCAGCTCGTCGCCCTGCCTGCCGAACCTGGCGGGGGAGCCGTCGACCGCCACCTCGCGCACGTCGAGCCCGGCCAGGTCGAGGTTGAAGCGGGACAGCTGCTGGGTGGCGCTGGCCTTGATGGTGGTGACGCCGGTGAGCCGCTTGGTGGCGGGCACGTAGTCGACGACCAGGTCGTAGTGGGCGACGTCGTAGCCGCCGTTGCCGTCCTTGGGGAAGTCGGGGTCGCCGATGCCGGGCGCGCCCGCTCGCTGGTCGGCGGCGGCCGGCGCCTCGTCTCCCGGCAGCGGCCCGTCGGCCGGTGAGCAGGCGAGCACGCTGACCAGCGCCGCGACCATGGCCATCCTGCGTCTGTTGACCCGCATAGGCGACCGGCCCCCTTCGGTTCGTGACCAGAATCTTACGCTGAGTCAGGCATTGACGACGACCGTCCTGGCGGCCTTGTCGTGCAGTGCCTGTTTTCGGGGGTCGAAGAGGATCCAGCCGAGATCGAGCAGGCTGCCCACGCAGCAGAGCCAGGCGAGCACGCTCATCACGGCCTGCCTGACCGCCGCCTGGCCCACGCCGATCCTGCGGTCGTACTCGCTGACGACGCGGATGCCGAACAGCTTCTTGCCCGGCGTCTGGCCGTTCCAGAAGGCGTGCAGCAGCCAGAAGTACAGGAAGGCCAGCAGCCCGGTCAGGAAGGCGTGCTCCACCGGGTAGCGCTCCCAGGCGCCTCTGCCGCCGTCCCAGGCGTACTCCCAGCTCGTCCAGCTGAACGGCGCGGCGGCGACGCTGACGATGAGCCAGTCGAGGACGCCGGCGAACAGCCGCCGCCAGCGTCCCGCCAGCCCCGGTGGTGGCAATCCCATGATGTCTGGATGACCACCACTAAGTCGGGACAAACTAAAGGTTGCCTCTGCGTTCCTGCTCGCGCTCGATCGCCTCGAACAGCGCCTTGAAGTTGCCCTTGCCGAATCCGAGCGAGCCGTGCCGCTCGATGAGCTCGAAGAACACGGTGGGCCTGTCCTGCACGGGCTGGGTGAAGATCTGCAGCAGGTAGCCGTCCTCGTCGCGGTCCACCAGGATCCCGCGCTTCTTCAGCTCCTCGATCGGGGCGCGCACCCGGCCGATGCGCCGGCGCAGCTCGGGATCGTCATAGTACGAGTCCGGCGTGTCGAGGAAGCGGACCCCGGCCGCCCGCATGTGGTCGACCGTGGCCAGGATGTCGTTGGTGGCCAGCGCGATGTGCTGCACGCCGGGCCCTCCGTAGAACTCCAGGTATTCGTCGATCTGCGACTTCCTGCGGCTGACGGCCGGCTCGTTGAGCGGGAACTTGACCTTGCGGCTGCCGTCGGCCACGACCTTGGACATCAGCGCCGAGTATTCGGTGGCGATGTCGTCGCCGATGAACTCGGCCATGTTCGTGAAGCCCATCACCTTGCGGTAGAACTCCACCCACTCGTCCATCTTGCCCAGCTCGACGTTGCCGACGCAGTGGTCCACCGCCTGGAACAGCCGCCCGTTCCTGGTGTCCGGCGGCGCGACCAGCGGCTCGGCGGCGGCGTAGCCCGGCAGGTAGGGGCCGCCGTAGTTGGACCTGTCGACCAGCGTGTGCCGGGTCTGCCCGTACGTGGCGATGGCCGCGAGCACGACCTTGCCGTGCTCGTCCTCCGCCGTGTACGGCTCCACCAGCCCCTTGGCGCCCTGCGCGACCGCGTGGGCGTACTCCGCCTCGACGTCGGGCACGTCGATGGCCAGGTCGATCACCCCGTCGCCGTGCTCGGCCACATGCCGCGCGAGTTCGGTGCCGGGGCGGATCGACGCCCTGAACTCGAAGGTGGCGCTGCCCGACCTCAGCACGTACGCGACCTCGTCCCTGCTGCCGTTCTCAGGCCCGCGATAGGCGACCAGGCGCATGCCGAAAGCGGTCGAATAGTAGTGGGCCGCCTGCCTGGCGTTGCCCACGGCGAACACCACGGCGTCCATGCCGTTGACCGGAAAGACATCACTCATACCACAAACACTGGATTTACCTGGACGACTTGCGCAACAGTTACTTTGATGAGTGTGCAATCTGCCTAGTCGTATCGCCGATCCTCGGGTACATCTGTACAGCATGACGATCGACGAACTCGACGCCCGATTGATCGCCCTGCTCACCGCCGAGCCCCGCCTGGGGGTGCTGGAGTGCTCACGCCGGCTCGGCGTGGCCCGTGGCACGGTCCAGGCCAGGCTCGACCGGCTCACCGAGCGAGGGGTGATCACCGGTTTCGGCCCCGACGTGTCGCCCGCCGCCCTCGGCTACGACGTCACCGCGTTCGTCACCATGGAGATCAGGCAGGTGGCCGGGCACGATCCGGTGGCCGACCGGCTGGCTCGCATCCCCGAGGTGCTGGAGGTGCACACGATCACCGGTGACAGTGATCTGCTCTGCCGGGTGGTGGCGCGCACGAATGCCGATTTGCAAAGGGTTATCGATCGCATCGTCGACGTTCAGGGCGTACTCAGGACTAATTCGATCATCGCCCTTGACACGCCGGTTCCCTACCGAGTGTTGCCTTTGGTCGCCGATGTTCCGCGTCGTGGAGGCCGCTAGTCGTACTATCGCTAAGGGACGAGGCACCATTATCGATCGTTTACCCTTGGCATTCGCCCAGCTTGCGGGGGTTGGGCGACGCTTGACGACGAGGGGAGTCGAGGGGTGCGGATCGGCGGTGGGAAAGGGATGCGGAAACGACGGATACTCCGGGTGCTCCTGATATCTATCGGTACCGGAATCCTGGTACTGGCCGGGCTTTTCGCCATTGCGTGGGCCCTGACTCCCATTCCGGATACGACCCAGAAACAGGCCACCGCGCAGGGCTCGGTGATCTATTACCGCGACGGCAAGACGGTGCTGGCGCGCCAGGGGATCGACCGCAGGAAGGTCGAGCTGGCCAAGGTGCCCAAGCACGTGCGCGACGCGGTCATCGCCGCCGAGAACCGCTCCTTCTACGAGGACGCCGGCGTCTCGCTCAAGGGCACCGGGCGGGCCGTGTGGTCCACCCTCACCGGGCAGCAGCTCCAGGGCGGCTCCACCATCACCCAGCAGCTCGTGCGCAACTACTACAGCGGCCTGAGCCAGGAACGTTCCGTCACCCGCAAGTTCAAAGAGATCCTCATCGCGATGAAGGTCGACCAGTCCAGGTCGAAGGACTGGGTGCTGGAGCAGTACCTGAACACGATCTACTTCGGCCGGGGCGCCAACGGCATCCAGTCGGCGGCGCGCGCCTACTTCGGCAAGGACGTCGAGGAGCTGAGCGTGTCGGAGGGCGCCTACCTCGCCTCGGTGATCCAGCAGCCCAGCCGCTTCGCCGCGCCCAAGGGCTCCGACCTGGCCGCCGCCCAGGAACGCTGGCGCTCGGTGATCGCCGCGATGGGCCAGACCGGCGCGCTGCGCGCCGACGAGGTGGCCTCCCAGGTCTTCCCCAAGCTCAAGGCGCCGAAGAAGCCGTTCGAGCTCAAGGGTCAGGCCCAATACATGCTGGAGCAGGTCACCGCCGAGCTCAACCGGCGTGGCTACTCCGACGAGGACGTCAACAGCGGCGGGCTCAAGATCGTCACGACGTTCGACAAGAAGCTCATGCAGGCGGCCGAGCGGGCGGTCTCCGACATGCTGCCCGACGACACGCCCAAGAAGGTACGCACCGGCCTGGCGGCCGTCGATCCCGCCACGGGCGAGGTCGTCGCCTTCTACGGGGGCAAGCCCTCCCAGTCGAAGTACTACGACAGCGCGTTCTCGGCCAAGGTCATGGCCGGGTCGACGTTCAAGCCGTACACGCTGGCCGCCGCGCTCGACAACGGCTTCGACCTGTCCACCAGGGTCAACGGCAACTCGCCCATGCGCGTCGCCTCCGCCTCCCAGTCGATCCCCAACGACGGCGACCGCTCGTACGGGCAGATCAACCTCGTCAGCGCCACCCAGAACTCCGTCAACACCGCCTTCGTGGACCTCGGCCAGAAGGTCGGCCTGGACAAGGTCGCCAAGACCGCCGAGGCGGCCGGGATCCCGGCCGCCCAGCTCGACCAGCACGCGAACGCCGCCGCCTTCCCGCTCGGCGTGGCCTCCGTCAGCGCCGTCCAGAACGCCTCCGGCTTCTCCACCTTCGCCAACAAGGGCGTGCACATGGAGGCCCACGTGGTGAAGTCGGTCACCGACGCCGACGGGCGAGAGGCGGTCGTCAAGCCGCTGGCCACCAAGGCGGTCGGCGAGCAGGCCGCCGCCGACACCACGTACGCGATGGAGCAGGTCGTCAAGTACGGCACCGGTACCGCCGCCCGCCTCTACGACCGCCCGGTGGCCGGCAAGACCGGCACCACGGACGAGTCCAAGGCGGTCTGGTTCAACGGCTTCACGCCGCAGCTCGCGGTGGCGGTGAACATGTTCCGCGACGACAACGCCACGGTGACGATCCCCGGGTACGGCACCCAGTTCGGCGGTCAGTTGCCGGCGCAGATCTGGCGGGCGTTCATGACCGAGGCGATGGCGGGCAAGCCGGTCGAGGAGTTCCCCGAGCCGTCGGAGTACGGCTGGTCGCCCGACTACTCGGAGCCCGACCCTGGTCAGGGGGACGTACCCGACCAGGAGTACTCGCCGCCGCCCGACCAGGACGACTGGGACGTTCCCGAGCCCGACGTCACCGACGAGCCGTTCCCCGACGAGCAGCCGACGGAGGAGGCGCCGCAGGACGACGGCCGGCCCGACGAGCAGCCACGCGAGACCGCCCCGCCGGACACGCTGCTGCCCGACCAGCCGTCGATCCAGCAGGACGGGGGTGGTGGCGGCACGGACGACCGCCCCAGCCGCCGCCCGACCGGCTGACCTGCTGGAACTGTTGAGTGGGTCAGCGGGCCAGCTCGGCGCGTAGTTCCTCGACCGTCGTCACAGGCATGCGGCAGGTGAACTGCCTGCACACGTACGCGGCCGGTGCGCCGCCGACCGGCTCACGTCCCTCCAGCAGTGCGGGAAAGACGGGCTCACGCCCGGCGAGTCCGTTGTGGTCACCCCGTCCCAGGGCGACGACCAGCCCGGGCGCGGCGGCGAGCAGTGCCTCGCGGTGCAGCGCCGCCGTACGCGGGTCGTCGGCCGGCCCGACCACGGCCACCTCGGCGGGCCCCGACAGCGCCGCACGCGCCACGGCCAGCCCCCACCCCGCGAACCTGGCATGCTGCGTGGCCAGCACCGACACGGTGCCCAGCGCGGCCTGTGCGGCCTCACGGTGCCGGGTGGAGCCGGTCAGCGCCCCGTAGGAGAGCAGGGCGCCGGCGGCCGCGTACTGGCCGGAGGGGGTGGCGTTGTCGGTCGGGTCCTGGGGCCGCTGGAAGAGCCGCTCGGCGTCGTCGGCGGTGTCGTAGAAGCCGCCCGTCCCGTCGGAGAACCGGTCGAGCACGGTGTCGAGCAGCGTGCCCGCCAGCCGCAGCCACCTGGCCTCGCCCGTGACGCCGTACAGGGAGATCAGACCCTCGGCCAGGTCGGCGTAGTCCTCCAGCACACCGGCGTTCGTGCCCGCCCGGCCGTCCTTGGAGGTGCGCAGCAGCCTGCCGCCGTCGATGTGGGTGCGGGCGAGCAGCTCGGCCGCCTCCGTGGCCGCCGCCACCAGCTCGGGACGCTCGAACACGGCGCCGGTCTCGGCCAGCGCCGCGATGGCCAGGCCGTTCCACGCGGCCACGACCTTGTCGTCGCGCCCGGGACGCACCCGGCGCTCACGGGCGGCCAGCAGCCGCGACCGTACATCCGCGTACCGCTCAGGATCTTCCGGGTCGCGCAGCAGTTGCAGCACGGACGAGCCGTGCTCGAACGTGCCGCCCGCCGTCACCTCGAACAGCCCGGCGGCCCACCGGCCGTCGTCCTCGCCCAGCACCTCGCTCAGCTCCCCGGGCGTCCAGACGTAGAACTTGCCCTCCACGCCCTCGCTGTCGGCGTCGAGGGCCGAGGCGAACCCGCCCTCGGGCGTGCGCAGCTCGCGCAGCAGCCATCCCGCCGTCTCCAGCGCCACCCGCCGCGCGAGCTCGCCGCCGCCCGCCTTCCACCAGTGCGTGTAGACGCGCAGCAGCAGGGCGTTGTCGTAGAGCATCTTCTCGAAGTGCGGCACCACCCACGCGCGGTCCACGCTGTAGCGGGCGAACCCGCCGCCGAGCTGGTCGTACATGCCGCCGCGGGCCATCGCCTCCAGCGTCGCGCCGCTCATCTCCCGCTCGCCCGAGCGCAGCAGGAACTCCAGCACCATCGACGGCGGGAACTTGGGCGCCCCGCCGAACCCGCCGTGGGCCTCGTCGAACGTACGCCGCAGGTCGGCCACGGCCTCGCGCAGCGTCTCCTCGCCCGGCAGCGGCCCAGTGGGCAGGGTGGCGTGCGTGTTGAGCGCCTCCACCACCTTCGCGCCCTGGCGCAGCACGGAGTCCCTGTCGCCGGTCCACACCCGGTGCACCTCGGTGAGCAGGCGCTGGAAGGCGGGGCGCGGGAAGTAGGTGCCGCAGTAGAACGGATGCCCGTCGGGCGTCGCGAACACCGTCATCGGCCAGCCGCCCTGCTGCGTCATGGCCTGCGTGGCGCCCATGTAGACGGCGTCGACGTCGGGACGCTCCTCGCGGTCGACCTTGATGTTGACGAAGTGCTCGTTCATGAGGCGCGCGGTGCCGGCGTCCTCGAAGCTCTCATGGGCCATGACGTGACACCAGTGGCAGGCGGAGTAGCCCACGCTGATGAGCAGCGGCACATCCCGCCGGCGCGCCTCCGCGAACGCCTCCTCGCCCCACGGATGCCAGTCGACCGGGTTGTCGGCGTGCTGGAGCAGATAAGGGCTGGTCGCGTCTTTCAACCGGTTCATGAAGCCTCCCCTGCCAACCCTAGACGCCACCACCGCCGTGCCCGGGCGCGCGGGTCTGGGCAGGCTGACTCGGGTGGGTGGGACGGCGTAGGTTACGGGGCGTGGACATGGACTTCCTCCGCGCCTACGCCGGCCGGCCCGCGAGCGGGATCACGCGCAGGGACGTGGCGCGCGCGTTGCTCGCCGTGCCGTCGGGGGTCGCGCTCGTGGCGCTGCCCGACCTGCGGCGGGCCATGATGGCGGCGGGCAACCCGCTCTCCGTCGCGTTCTGGGAGTCGGCCAAGGCGACGCTCGGCTCCATCGAGGCGGGTGTGGCCACGGTCGGTGACGTGCAGCGGTGGGTCGAGTCCACGGGCACGGAGCCGATCCTCGTGACGCCCGGCTACTTCGTGTGGCCGGAGGAGGACGAGCGCGGGCCCGTGGCCACGGAGATGTTCGCGCGGCTGGTGGCCTACCTGGAGGAGCGGGTGGAGGCGGGCGAGGTCGATCCCGACGCGCTGGCGACCGGCGACAGGGCGGCCAGGCAGACGTACGAGGAGCTGCAGGAGCGCTGGCTGAGCACGCCGCTGCCCGACGGCAGGGTGCCGGGGTTCGCGGTGAGCGACGAGCAGGACGAGGAGCTGTTCGCCGCCTGGGACGAGGAGGAGGCGTTCGCGCTGTCGGAGCTGCGCCGCATCATGGCGGAGCTGCCCGAACGGCCTGAGCTGCCCGCAGAGGAGCTGGAGGCGGCCGCCACGAGGCTGCGGGCGCTGCTGGACCTGCCCGGCTATCCCGGCAGCGTGCTGCGGGCCTGCGCCGGGTTCGACGAGCGGCCGGTGCCGGACGACGACGTGGAGCTGTGGCTGGCGGTGGCGGCGGGCGTCGCGGGGCCGGTCTCCGACCTGTCGGAGGGCGGTGACGTGCTGGAGGAGTTCGCCGACCTGGACGGGGAACTGGGCGAGGAGGACACGGCGCTGGCCAACCTCTGCGCGATCCAGCACGCCGACTGGCTGGCCGGGGTGGCGGCGCTGGTGCGGCTGGGTCCTGGCGTGCTGGCCTCGCCGGAACGGATGGCGCGGCTCATCGCCGAGTCCGAGGACATCGACATCGACGATCAGGACGAGGACGACCTCGGCGCCACGGAGGGGCTGTTCGCGTCGGTGGTGAGCCTGTGGGGGCACCTCGGCATCGTGGACGGGAGCGAGGTGCTCACCCGGCTGGGCTGGTGGGGGCTGCCGCAGGCGTTGGAACGTGCCTGGTCGCCCGCCGTCGACTGAACCTCCGTCGCGGGTACGTCCGTCGCGAGTGCGTCCTTCGCGGGCACGCCCGGCCGCACGGCCCCGTCAGTCGGTACGGCCCAGTCGTTACGGCGCTGTCAGGCGGTACGGTCCTGGGCGTCCACGAGGTCCTCGAACTCGGGGTGGCGCTTGATGTACTTCGCCACGTACGGGCAGAGCGGCACGACCCGCAGCCCCGTGTCGGCGCTGGTGCGCAGGGCCTGGTCGACCAGCTTGCCGGCCAGCCCCTGCCCCTCGTAGGCGGGCAGCACCTCGGTGTGGGTGAAGACGACCTTGGTGGGCAGCAGCCGATAGTCGGCGAACCCGGCGACCTTGCCGTCCACGAGGATCTCGAACCGGTTTTCCGTCGTGTTGTCGACGACTTCCATCGGCATCTATTCGGCTTTCTTGTCAGCGACGACCTTGTCGTCGGCCCCGTCGGCCCCGTCGGCCCCGGCGGCCTCATCGACCCCGTCGGTCCCGCCGGCCCGATCGCCGGCGGCACCGGACGCCCGGCCGTCGGCGCTGTCGTCGAGTTCGCTCTCGCGCGGCACCTGGATCTTCGACATCTGCTTGTTCATCGACTTGATCAGGAGATAGAGGGCGAATCCGATGAGGGCCACGACGATGAAACCGAGGACGCCCGGGCTCACGTCACCAGCTGCTAGAACGGTCACCCTTCCAGTCTGCCACCGGGGGGTCGTGCTCCGGCCAGGGGCGCCGTCAGTGGCAGGCGGGCTCGACCTCGTCGGCGTGGATGCCGGCGAACAGGTCGTCCTCGGGCAGCTCGGTGTCGACCAGCGAGCGGGCCAGGTGGTAGTCCTCGGTCGGCCAGATCTCCTGCTGCAGTTCGCGCGGGCAGACGAACCAGAAGCCGTCGGGGTCGACCTGGGTGGCGTGCGCCAGCAGGGCCTCGTCGCGGATCTCGAAGTAGTCGCCGCAGGGCACGCGCGTGGTCACCGGCCACTTGGCGGGGCGGTCCTCCCAGCGGGCGATCCAGTCGGAGTAGGGGGAGCCGAGGCCGCGCTCGGTCATGGCCTCGTGCAGAGCCTCGAAGCGCTCCTTGGTGAAGCCCATCTGGTAGTAGAGCTTGAGCGGCTGCCACGGGTCGCCGGCGCCCGGGTAGCGGTCGGGGTCGCCGGCCGCCTCGAAGGCCTCGACGGAGACCTTGTTCGTCATGATGTGGTCGGGGTGGGGGTAGCCGCCGTCGTCGTCGTACGTGATGATCACGTGCGGCCTGAACTCGCGTACGGCGGCCACCAGCGGAGCGGCGGCGTCTTCAAGCTTGTGCAGGGCGAAGCAGCCCTCGGGCAGCTCCTCCTCCTCGCTCTCCGGCAGCCCGGAGTCGACGAAGCCCAGGAAACGCTGCTCGACGCCGAGGATCTCGCGCGCCCTGGCCATCTCGGCCCTGCGCACCTCGCCGATGTTGGCCACGATCTCGGGCCGGTCCATCTTGGGGTTCAGCACCGAGCCGCGCTCACCGCCCGTCAGCGTACAGACCAGCACTTCCACGCCTTCGCGGACATAACGCGCCATCGTCGCGGCACCCTTGCTCGACTCGTCGTCGGGGTGGGCGTGAACGGCCATCAGCCTCAGCGGTGCACTCACGAGCTCGATGCTCCTCAGTCGGGACCAGTCAGTCGCCCAGAGAGGTTAGTTTCTGCTGGGCGGTCGCGAGGGCACACCCCCCGCGGGCGACAATTGTCTCGGATAACGCTCAGGGAGTGCAGGGAGATTCCGCCATGGCCACCAGAGATGTCGAGAACGGACCGGTTCTCGGCACCCCCGACGACTTCCCCGATCGCCCCAAGCGAGGTGGCCGGCTCGTCGTCCACGTGGTGATCGGCGTGCTCGTCGCCATCATCGCCGGTGGGTGGGGTTACGTGATGTGGTCGATGACCGCGGGCGGGTCGGAGGCGCCGTCGCAGGTGATCACGTTCGAGGTGCTGGGGCCCAGCCGCGCCGAGATCACCTTTGAGGTGTACAAGGCAGACGATAGGGTGGCCGTCTGCCGGATCAGGGCGCTGGACGTCGATCACGCGGAAGTGGGCAGCAAGGAAGTAAGAATCCCGGCTGGTGAGGGTAGTAAGCAGCTCAAGGAAAGCCTCGACACGAGCGGTCAGGCGACTTCCGTCCACATCCAGTACTGCAATCTCGTATAGTGAGACATTTGGGGAAGCGTTCGAGCGGTTAACTTGTTAGCCTTTCGCAATTCAACCGTACGCATCCTCAAGTGATCTCAGGGCCCCCTAGGCAAGCAAGGAGAACCCGTGGCCGACTCTCGCGATGAGAACGTCACCTGGCTGACGCAGGAGGCGTACGACCGCCTGAAGGGGGAGTACGAATACCTCTCCGGCCCCGGGCGCGTCGACATCGCCAAGAAGATCGAGGCTGCCCGCGAAGAAGGCGACCTGAAGGAGAACGGCGGCTACCACGCCGCCAAGGACGAGCAGGGCAAGATGGAGGCCAGGATCTTCCACCTGCGCCAGATCCTCGACAACGCCCAGGTGGGCGAGGCCCCCAAGGCCGAGGGTGTGGTCGGGCCCGGCATGACCGTCACGATCAGGTTCGTCGGTGACGACGACGAGGTCACCTTCCTGCTCGCCTCCCGCGAGGAGAGCGGAGCGCCGATCGACGTCTATTCGCCCAAGTCCCCGCTGGGCTCGGCGATCAACGGCAAGAAGATCGGTGAGAAGGCGACCTACTCCATGCCCAACGGACGGCAGAACACCGTCGAGATCCTCGAGGCTGTGCCGTACATCGGCAACTGACCCCCCTGGACGACGACCGCCGGGCCCACGCTGGCCCGGCGGCATTTTCGCATTCATCCGGAATTCGGCAAGACCTCAGTTTCTTAGTCAAAACCCGTAAGCGGCGCAACACGCTCAAACTCGTGCCATTCATCGTGGTGGCGCTCGTGGCGGTGATGACCGCCGACGTGCTGCTGCTCACGCAGGCCCGCACGGCCGTCGAGCCCGTCGCGGTACGCGCCACGCCGAAACAGTCGCTGCTGGCCGACAAGCGCCCCCAAGAACGGCGCTCCCAAGAACAGCGCCCCCAGGAACAGACCTCGCAGGCCAGGACCCTCCAGCCGGTCGCGCCGCTGGGCAAACTGCACAAGCCCAACCTGTTCGTGCTCACCCGCAGGCCGTTCACCAACGCCGCTTTACAGAGGGTCGCGAGACTTTCCGGCGTACGCGCGCTGGAGCTGGCCGACGCGGCCTCGATCACGCTCGACGGCAAGCGGGTACAGACCCTGGCCGTCAACCCCTCCACGTTCCGCGCCTACACCCCCAAGGTGACCGCCGCGTCCGACGCGCTCTGGCAGAACGTGGCGGCCGGTGACGTGGCGGTCTCGTTCGTGCTGGGCAACGACGGCGGGCTCACGCTGCACCGCAGGGTGCCGGCGGGCTCGGCGGGCAACCTGCGCATCGGCGCGTACGCCACCACGGGCTTCGGCGCGGTGGACGCGGTCGTGTCCAGGGACGTCGGCCGCACCCTCGGGGTGCCGCAGAACAACGCGCTCATCGTCAGCGCGCCCAAGGCCAACTCCGACACCCTGCGCAAGCGCATCCTGAAGGTGTTGCCCAAGGGCACGCAGGTGGCCATGGTCAACCCGGTGCTGCCCCGCCCGCGGCAGAGCGTGGCGCGCAACTGGCCGGCCGGCTCGTTCATGACGGGCGAACAGCTCACGGTGGCGCTCAGGGCGGCCGTGTCCAAGCTGGGCCGCCCCTACGTCTGGGGCGCCGAGGGCCCCGACACCTTCGACTGCTCGGGCCTGGTCCAGTGGGCCTTCGCGCAGGCCGGGGTGCGGATGCCGCGGGTGACGCACCAGCAGTGGGTGACCGGGCCACAGGTGCCGCTCGCGCAGGCGCAGCCGGGCGACCTGCTCTTCTGGCGCAACGACCCGACCAACCCCGACTACATCTCGCACGTGGCGATCTACTGGGGTGACGGAAAGATGTTGCACGCGCCGCGCACCGGCGACGTGGTCAAGATCGTCCCGGTGAACACCCGCAACCTGGCCGGAGTCGTCCGCGTCAGCCCCGTGGCGGCGGCCGGGGTCCGATAGCCCGTCAGAAGCTCGCTCCGGACGGTGTCAGAGCCTCCGGGGAGAGGCCAGGGCGTCGGGAGCCTCCTCGACCGGAGACCGAAGAACCGGAGACCGGAGACACGCCTCATGGACAGTCTTCGCTATCCCTTCCGTGCATCGGTGCCGCAACTATGTAATGTTGATTACATGGCAACGGATGATGCGACCGCGCAGGTGCGCGGCTGGTTCACCGGGCGGCTGCCCGAAAGCTGGTTCACCGGCGCGCCCGAGATCGTCAGGGACCGCGAGGAGATCGCGGTACTCGGCACCCTGCCCGGCCCTCCAGAAGACGTGCCGGAGTCCGAGCGCGCCGCGCTGATCGAGGGGCTCGCGGTCAGGTTCAGGGAGGAGACGCGCGAACGGCGGATCGAGATCGCCAGGGAGGCCGAGCGCAAGTTCCGGCAGAAGGTCTCCTGGGGTGTCGTCTGCGGCGGTGAGACTGTGATGTTCACCACACTCTCCGTGCCCGTCATGACCCGCCTGCGTCAGTCGGAACGCCAGGTGCTCGACACGCTCGTGGCCGCGGGTGTGGCCAGGAGTCGCAGCGACGCACTCGCCTGGTGCGTGCGCCTGGTGGGCAAGAACACCGACACCTGGCTGAGCGATCTGCGCGACGCTCTCCAGCACGTCGACCGCGTTCGCTCCGCGGGGCCGGACGTCAATTCCTGAGACGGCCCAGGGGAAACGGCTCCGGCATTGGACTAAACCACTTCGGAAATTGGTTTAGACCAGCTTAATTGGACTGGACCAGTGCTCGGAATTGCTTCTTTTAAATCCGCTCGGCCTGGGTAGGCTCCCCCAATCGTCAAGGCCTCTGCCTGCGGCGACGGCCTGGCCAAGAGGTCTATGCCAATTGGCTTTCCGGCCGCCTCGTCGTTAATGATGACTGGGCCTTGGAAGAGTGGAGGAGTCACCGCCGTGTCCGTTTCCGTGGAAGTAACCGCACCCACCACCAATAGTGAATTGCGGGCGTGGGTGAGCGAGATCGCAGCCCTGACCCAGCCCGACCGCATCGAGTGGTGCGACGGGTCTGAGGAGGAGTGGACGCGTCTGACCAACCTCCTCGTCGAGCAGGGAACGCTCACGCGCCTGGCCGCCAGGCCCAACAGCTTCTACGCCAAGTCCGACCCCACCGACGTGGCGCGGGTGGAGGACCGTACCTTCATCTGCTCCGAGCGGGAGGAGGACGCCGGGCCCACGAACAACTGGATCGCCCCCGGCGAGATGCGGCAGACGTTCGGCGCGCTGTTCAAGGGCTGCATGCGCGGCAGGACCATGTACGTCGTGCCCTTCTGCATGGGCCCGCTGGGCGGCGAGATCTCGCAGCTCGGCGTCGAGATCACCGACTCCGCGTACGTCGCCGTCTCCATGCGGGTCATGACCCGCATGGGCGACAGGGCGCTGCGGCTGATCGAGGAGCGCGGCGACTTCGTCAGGGCGGTGCACTCCGTCGGGGCGCCGCTCGAACCCGGCCAGGACGACGTGCCCTGGCCGTGCAGCAGCACGAAGTACATCAGCCACTTCCCCGAGACCCGCGAGATCTGGTCCTACGGCTCCGGCTACGGCGGCAACGCCCTGCTCGGCAAGAAGTGCTACGCCCTGCGCATCGCCAGCGTCATGGCCCGCGACGAGGGCTGGCTGGCCGAGCACATGCTCATCCTCAAGCTCACGCCGCCTTCCGGCGAGACCCGCTACATCGCCGCCGCCTTCCCGAGCGCGTGCGGCAAGACCAACCTCGCCATGCTCCAGCCCACGATCCCCGGCTGGAAGGTCGAGACGATCGGCGACGACATCGCCTGGATGCGCTTCGGCGACGACGGCCGGCTCTACGCGATCAATCCCGAGGCCGGCTTCTTCGGCGTCGCCCCCGGCACCGGCGAGGTGACGAACGCCAACGCGATCAAGACGCTCTGGGGCAACAGCATCTTCACCAACGTCGCCCTCACCGACGACGGCGACGTGTGGTGGGAGGGCCTCACGGAGCGGCCTCCCGCGCACCTGACCGACTGGAAGGGCCGCTCGTGGACGCCTGACAGCGACGAGCCCGCCGCTCATCCGAACGCCCGCTTCACCACCCCGGCCGGGCAGTGCCCGACCATCGCACCCGAGTGGCAGGACCCCAAGGGCGTGCCCATCTCGGCGATTCTGTTCGGCGGCCGCCGCGCCACCGCCGTACCTCTGGTGACAGAGTCGCTGAGCTGGGAGCACGGCGTCTTTCTCGGAGCCAACGTCGCCTCCGAGAAGACCGCCGCCGCCGAGGGCAAGGTCGGCGAGCTGCGTCACGACCCGTTCGCCATGCTGCCGTTCTGCGGCTACAACATGGGCGACTACTTCGGCCACTGGATCAACATCGGCCGGCGCGAGGGCGCGCGGCTGCCGCGCATCTACTACGTCAACTGGTTCCGCAAGAACGCCGACGGCAAGTTCATCTGGCCGGGCTTCGGCGAGAACAGCCGGGTGCTCAAGTGGGTCGTCGAGCGGCTGAACGGCGAGGCCAAGGCCGTGCCCACCGCGATCGGCCTGCTGCCCGGCGACCTCGACACCGAGGGCCTGGACCTGCCCGAGGACGACCTGCGCACGCTGCTGAGCGTCGACCGCGAGGTGTGGCGCGAGGAGGCCGCGCTGATCCCGGCCCACTTCGAGACCTTCGGCAGCCACCTGCCGAAGGAGCTGTGGGACGAGTACAACGCGCTGCTCGACCGCCTCGGCTGACGCGATCTCCCTTGTGTGGTACGGCGGATGCCGTCTAACTTGACGCACTGTCGTACCGCGAGGGAGGGGCGCCCGTGGACTCGATCCTGCTCGTCGCCGCCATCGGCGTGTTCCTCGTGGTCAGCCGGGCCGGGCAGCGGGTCGAACGCGAGCGCCGCCGCGTCGGCGAGCGCGAGCCGAGCGGCGCCGGCCACCGGCTGAACCACTACGAGCTGGCCTACCTGGCAGGCGGGCCGAGACGGGCCATCAACACGGCGCTGGCCGTCCTCGCGACGGCCGGCGCCGTCCGCGTGTCCAGGGGCTCGCAGGTCACGCCGGTGCACGGCGCGCGCCCCTCGCCCGACCCGCTCGAACAGGCCGTGCTGGACACACTGGAGGCCAGGCCGGGCGGCTGCCGCGCCGGTGAGCTGCGCCGCGAGCTGGAGCGGCACCCCGCCCTCACGGCGCTGGCCGGCGGGCTGGAGGCACGCGGCCTGATCGTGCCCCAGCAGGCGTACGGCACGGCGTGGCGGCTCAGGGACCGGCTCAAGTGGATCACCCTCGGAGCCGCCGGCTACCTGGTGCTGCTGATCGTGCTGGACAACCTCGACCTGGCGGGGGAGGAGACGGCGTTCGCCGGAGCGCTGTTCATCGCGGCGGTCGCCCTGGTCACGGGCCTGGTGGCACTCGCCAAGCAGGACCGGCGGCTGCACAGCGTCACCACCAGGGAGGGCCGCGCCGTCCTGGTCGCGGCCCGCGGCCACCATCCCAGAGGCGTGCGCGATCCGGCCTCGCTGGCCCTGGCGGTGGGTGTCCCCGTCGCCCTGTACGGGCTCCAGGACGCCGGTGACCAGGCGCTCTGCGACGAGCTGTCGGCAGGGGACCCCGGAGGCGACTGCGCCGGCTCCTGCGGCACCCATGCGGGCGGCGACGGCACCACGTACGGCACCGACTCCTACGGCGGCGGCGACTTCGGCGGCTCAGGCGGTGACTCGGGAGGCGGGTCGAGCTGCGGGTCCAGTTGCGGGTCGAGCTGTGGTGGCGGCAGCGGATGACCCAGGACCGGCAAGTATCCCATGATCGGCAAATGCGGAAAAGTACCGGCAGATAGCGAAACGAGCAGAAGTCCGGCCGTCGCGTCCGCGGTGGCTAGCGTGCTTCGTAGGCGTACCATCCGGTACGCACTCCCAGCTCGGCCTACGAGGGGAGGCCGCACATGGACTTGTTTCTGCTGATCGTTTCGGTGGGCCTGGGCGCTTACGCCGTCAGTACCACCACGAACATCCGGCGCGCACGGGCCGACATCCTGGCCACAGCCGGATCCGGGCGTCTGCGTCTCGGCCATTACGACCTGGCGTACCTGGTGGGCGGCCCGCAGCGGGTGGCCGACACCGCCATCGCGCTGCTGGCCGGCTCCGGCGACCTGCGCATGTCACGCGGCGGCAGGGTGCACAAGGTGACGAAGGGGACCATCACCCGCGAGCCGGTGGAGGCGGCCGTGCTCGGCGCGGTGGCCGTCCGCTCGGGCCTGCCCGTGATGTCGCTGCGGATCGAGGTCACCAGGAGCTTCGCGGTGCAGGCGATCAAGCAGCGCCTCACGGACGAGGGCCTGCTGTTCGAGGACGGCTCGTTCGCCCGGGTGCGCAGGCTCTGCTTCCGGCTGCGGATGACGTCGGTGGCGGCCTACGCCGGCGCCGGGCTGGAAGCGCTGACGGTGCTCGTGGACCCGGCCTTCCTCGCCGTCCTGGCCCTGCTCGTCTTCGCGGGTACGGGGATCGCCGCCGAGGTCGTGCTGGCCGGTCACCGGCGCCGCCTGCGCGACGGGCTGACCGCGTCGGGCCACGAGGCGATCGAGCGGGCCAGGCGCGAGAACGCCGAGGGCGTCGCCGAAGGCCCCGTGCCGATCGCGCTCTACGGGCCCCGTTCCGTCCAGGACCCGGCCCTGCGGACGGAATTGCGCAAGCGTGAGCCCCGTCGCGAACGCCGGCCCAGGGCCGCCGCCTCCTACGCCGGCAACGGCACGCTGGTCTCCTACAGCCACACATCGGGCTACGGCAGCGGAGCGTCCGGCTGCGGCGGGGGCGGCGGGGGCGGCGGCTGCGGTGGCGGAGGTTGCGGAGGAGGATGCTGACATGACCGGGCTGGGCGTGGGCATCGGCTGGCGGTCCGAGCTGGACCTGACCATCGAACGGATGGACGGCGTCGACTTCCTCGAGGTGGTCGCCGAGAACGTCAAGCCCGCGCGGTTACCCGAGTCGCTGCGCGTGCTGCGGGCCAGGGGCCTGACGGTCGTCCCGCACGGGGTGTCGCTCGGGATCGGGGGCGCCGAACCGCCGTCCCCGGCCCGCCTGGCCCACCTGGCCGCCTGCGCCCAGGCCCTGGACGCGCCCCTGGTGAGCGAGCACCTGGCGTTCGTCAGGGGCGGCGGCATCGAGGCCGGGCACCTGCTGCCCGTGCCGCGCACCCGCGCGTCGCTGCGGGTCGTCACGGAGAACGTGCGCCGCGCCCAGGACGCGCTGCCCGTCCCGCTGGCGCTGGAGAACGTCGCCGCCATCTTCGGCTGGCCCGAGGACGAGCTGACCGAGGCGGAGTTCCTGGCCGAGCTGGTGGAACGCACGGGGGTGGGGCTGCTGATCGATGTGGCCAACCTCTACACCAACCAGGTCAACCTGGGCCTCCCGGCCGTGGCGGCGCTCGACGCGCTGCCGCTCGACCACCTGGCGTACGTGCACGTCGCCGGCGGGTACGAGCACGGCGGCATCTGGCACGACACGCACACCACGACCGCGCCGCAGGCCGTGCTGGACCTGCTCACCGAGCTGTGCGCCCGCGTCACCCCGCCGGGCGTGCTGCTGGAGTGGGACGACGAGTACCCGAGCGACGCGGTGCTGGCGGGCGAGCTGTCCAGGATCAGGGCCGCGATGGCCCAGGCAGGAGAGCGCCGGTGAGCCGGGAACCGTCCGGCAGGGCGTCCGGCGCCGCGCCGGACGCCACGCAAGACCGGGTGGGTGCCGCGCACGAGGACGAGGTGGCTCGGCTGGCCGAGGCGCAGGCTCGGGTCGTGGCGGCGTTGGTCGCAGGGGCGGAGGTGCCGGACGGGTTCGATCCCGGCCGGATGCGTTCCCAGGCGGCGAGCCTGATCGCCAAGCGGCGCGGCATCGTGGCCAGGATCCGCCCCGACACGGCCGTCGCGGCGGGCCAGGACCTGGACGCCGAGTTCGCCGCGTACGCGCGGGCCCGCACGGCGCCGCCGCCCGACTACCGCACCGACGCCGACGACTTCGCCGCCTGGCTGCGCGAACGCGGCAGGATGCCCCCAACGCAACCCGCCGAGCCGCCCGAGCCGCCCGCGCGGCGGCGCTGGTGGTCCAGGATCCGCGGCCTAAGCTGATCGTAGCAAGCGCTTGGGAGGCGGCATGCGGATCGTCAACATGGGCCGATGGCCCCTGACCGAGGCGGACGAGCACCGGCACGAGCCCGGCGGCGAGCCGCTGTGGAACGAGTCCTGGTACTACGACTTCGTCTCCGAGGACGGCGAGGTGGCCGGATACATCCGGCTCGGCCTCTATCCCCACTGGAAGCGCGCCTGGTACTGGGCCTGCCTCGTGACCCCCGGCGGCCTCGTCACCCGTATCGACCACGAGGCCCCGCTGCCCGCCGGCGACCTCACGGTGACGGGCCAGGACTACACGGCCACCCACACCACGACCCACCCCTTCGGACCGGCCAGGATCGGCCTGACCTCGGACGACCTGACGTTCGACCTGGAGTGGCGCCCGGCGGCGGGCGTCTACGGCTACGCCATCACCCCCCGCTACGAGATCCCCTGCCAGGTCACCGGCACCATCGGCGGCGTCCCCTTCCACGGTCACGGCGAGCGCGACCACAGCTGGGGCGTGCGCGACTGGTGGTCACTGTCGTGGTTGTGGAGCAGCGCCCGCCTGGACGACGGCACCTACCTGCACGGCATGCGGGCCAACCTGGGCCAGGAGCTGCCCTGGCCGGCCTTCCTGGCCCGTGACGGCGGCCTGGAGCACGTCGAGGGCTTCTCGGCGGCGACCACGTTCGACGGTGACCGGCCCGTCGAGACGGTGCTGGCCTTCCCCGGGAACGCCACGACCGTGCGCCCGATCGCCTTCGCCCCCGTGACGCTGACCTCCCCCGAGGGCGAGGTGGCCGAGTTCCCCCGGGCGATGTGCGCGTACGAGACCGAGGACGGGCGTACCGGCTACGGCTGGACGGAGTGGCACCAGCCGCCCGGCTGGCGCGAGCACGCATGGAAGCCCCAGTAAAACGCCGGTTTAGCGGCCTTTCGGGCGGATACGGAGAAGGCGTGGGAGGACTACGCTGTGTTGACGGCTCGTTCCTGAGCGTCACGCCCGTCGCGTGCACCGACAGCGTCGGCACGCCGTACGAGATCACCCTGGAGCTCCACCGCGACGGCACCCCGTACGGGAGCGTGGGCGAGCGCTGCGGCTGGCTGCTGAGCCGGTTGGCGCGCGGCGTCGACGAGGCCCGCAGGGGCGGCGGGGCGGCCAGGCGGTGGTCCGACCCCGACGACCGTTTCCCCGGTGAGGAGCCCGACAGCGAGCTGTTCTCCTTCCGCTACCGCACGAGGGCCGGCCTGGTGGGCGGCGGAGAGCTGCGCTGCCAGCTGCGGACCATCCCCATGTGGCAGCCGGGCCCCGGCGCGTGGCGGCTGACCAGGAGGGCGTTCGTGGAGGCGTGGGGCACCACGGGCGTGGGCATGCGGG
Organism: Nonomuraea sp. NPDC048882; assembly: GCF_040649755.1. Classification (NCBI taxonomy): domain Bacteria; kingdom Bacillati; phylum Actinomycetota; class Actinomycetes; order Streptosporangiales; family Streptosporangiaceae; genus Nonomuraea; species Nonomuraea sp. NPDC048882. The sequence goes on along the minus strand of NZ_JBEZGB010000013.1, from coordinate 217,075 downwards.
CCGTGCTGACCTCGTCGGAGCTGTCGGCGTTCGTGGGCGAGCTGGTGAATGAGGCGGAAGGGTGTCTGGAAGGTAGAGATATTGCGAGGAATCCGGTAGAAGGAGCAGGCACGGACGATTCGCGGTGATAATTGCCTGTTGAGGCAAGCGCCCCAAGGGCACAGCACCGCTGGGAGGCACTCCGTGGGCCTGCGCGATCTGGTCTACCGGCTGTACGAACGCCGGCTGGAGGCCAAGCTGTCGAAGGACAGCGTCCCCCGGCATGTCGGGGTCATCATCGACGGCAACCGCCGCTGGGCGCGCGCCATGGGCATGCGCGACGTGGCGTCGGGCCACCGCAAGGGCGCCGACAAGATCTCCGAGCTGCTCGGCTGGTGCCGGGAGAGCGGCGTCGAGGTCGTCACGGTCTGGATGTTGTCCAACGACAACCTCAACCGGCCGCGCGAAGAGCTGGAGCCCCTGCTGCGCATCATCGAGGACGTGACGCAGGAGCTCGTGGCGGAAGGCTGGCGCATCAGCCCCGTCGGTGCGCTCGATCTGCTCCCGGACCGCACGGCTAATGTCCTAAAAAATGCAAAAGAAGCGTCATCACACCGTCCAGGCCTGATTGTGAACGTTGCAGTTGGGTATGGAGGAAGACGTGAGATTGCCGATGCGGTGCGCTCACTGCTCCAGGAGCACGCGAGCAAGGGAGCGAGCATCGAGGACCTCGTCGAGGTACTCGATGTCGAGCACATCGCGGAGCATCTCTACACTCGCGGCCAGCCCGATCCGGATCTCCTCATCCGGACTTCGGGCGAGCAACGTCTGTCCGGCTTCATGCTCTGGCAGAGCGCTCACTCTGAGTTCTACTTCCACGAGGCTTACTGGCCGGACTTCCGCAGGGTCGACTTCCTGCGGGCGTTGCGTGATTACGCTGCGAGGCACCGGCGTTACGGTTCCTGACGCGACATTCGGGTATCCAGGACGTAACGTTGGAAGTGTCCGATCACAGGTCGGACATTTCGGAGAGGTCCCGCCTTTGCACCAACATCTGCCGAGGGGGGCCGGACTCCGGCACCGGCGGCAGTTCGCGGTCGGGGACGCGGGTCCGGTCCGATTCCCACCTCGTCTGCAGGGTGCCCGCACCAAGGGGCACCCGGGGGAGAACGTGTGGCAGTGTCCTCGAGCAACCCTACTCTCCAGTCGGCCAAGCGCACGTACGTACTCGACACCTCGGTTCTGCTAGCCGACCCGGCGGCGATGACCAGGTTCGCCGAGCACGACGTGGTCCTTCCGATCGTGGTCATCACGGAGCTGGAAGGCAAGCGGCACCATCCTGAGCTCGGCTACTTCGCGCGGAAGGCTCTGCGCTACCTCGACGAGCTGAGGGTCCAGTACGGCAGGCTGGACGAGGCCATGCCGACCGGGGACGGCACCATCAGGGTAGAGCTCAATCACAGCGATCCGTCCATCCTGCCCGCGGGCTTCCGCCTGGGCGACAACGACACCCGCATCCTCACGGTGGCCCGCTCGCTGGCCAGCGAGGGCTGCGATGTCGTCCTGGTGTCGAAAGACCTGCCGATGCGCGTCAAGGCGGCCTCGATCGGCCTGTCGGCCGAGGAATACCGCGCCGAGCTGGTCAGTGAGTCCGGCTGGACGGGGATGGCCGAGGTCCAGGTGACCACCGACGACGTGGAGACGCTCTTCGACCAGGGCACCGCCGACCTGGAAGAGGCCAGGGAGCTGCCCACCCACACCGGCCTGCGGCTGCTGTCGGCCAAGGGCTCGGCGCTCGGGCGGGTGCAGCCCGACAAGTCCGTCCGGCTCGTCCGCGGCGACCGCGAGGTCTTCGGCCTGCACGGCCGCTCCGCCGAGCAGCGCATCGCGCTCGACCTGCTGATGGACCCGGAGATCGGCATCGTCTCGCTCGGCGGGCGGGCCGGCACCGGCAAGTCGGCGCTGGCGCTCTGCGCGGGCCTGGAGGCGGTCCTGGAACGCCGCCAGCACCGCAAGGTGATCGTGTTCCGGCCCCTCTACGCCGTCGGCGGCCAGGAGCTCGGCTACCTGCCCGGCAGCGAGGGCGAGAAGATGGGCCCGTGGGCCCAGGCCGTCTACGACACGCTCGGCGCGATCACCTCGCCCGAGGTGATCGAGGAGGTACTCGATCGGGGCATGCTGGAGGTGCTCCCGCTCACGCACATCCGGGGCCGGTCGCTGCACGACGCGTTCGTGATCGTGGACGAGGCCCAGTCGCTGGAGCGCGGGGTGCTCCTGACCGTGCTGAGCCGGATCGGCGCCAACTCGCGGGTCGTGCTCACCCACGACGTGGCCCAGCGCGACAACCTGCGGGTCGGCCGGCACGACGGCGTGGTCGCGGTGGTGGAGAAGCTCAAGGGCCATCCGCTGTTCGCCCACGTCACCCTGACCAGGTCCGAGCGCTCGCCCATCGCCGCGCTGGTGACCGAGATGCTGGAAGACATCACGATGTAACTACTTCAGCTCGCCGCAGGTGAACCGCCCCTCCGACATGGGGGGGCGGTTCTTGTTCTCCCGGACGATCCGCACCATCTCGAACGCCGCGTCCTGCTGCGCGGTGCAGACGATCTGCGCCTTGCCGAGCTGCGACAGCGTGCCCTCGCCGCTGATGTAGACGGTCAGCGTCGAGGTGCGGGGGAGCTGGATCTCGTCGCGCTGGGGCGGATCGACCGAGTCCTTGGCCCGCAGGTACGTGAATCCGCGCAGCGCGGTGTCCCGGTTCTCCATCGGCCGCGAGGAGGCGGCGAAGAGGGCCCCGAGCAGGCTGGCCACGGTGTCGTCGTCCACGTCCGCCGGCTCCTTGGCCAGCTCGCCGTCCCTGATGAGGAAGAACGTCTTGGACGGGGGCGGGATCTTGGTCGTGGGGGCGTCGCCCCTGTCCTGCACGTCGGTGGGTGTGATGCCGCAGCCCGCGGCGGGGATCAGGCAGGCCAGCAGCGCCGCGGCCACGAGGGCTCGGACGGGCCGCGTGCGGGCTCGGATGGGGTTCATGTGTGGGGGAGCCAGACCGTGAAGAGGGTTCCTGGGTTCTGGGCGCGCACGGAGATCGTGCCTCCGTGCAGCAGTACGTTGGCCCTGGCGATGGCCAGGCCGAGGCCGCTGCCCTGGCTGCGGGCCCGGCCCGCGCCGGCCTTGAAGAAGCGGTCGAAGACGTGGGCCAGCGCCTCGCGCGGGATGCCCTTGCCGTGGTCGCGCACCTTCACCTCCAGGCCGTTCTCCGTGGCGCGGGCGCTGACCGTCACCGGCGGCTCGCCGTGCTTGAGCGCGTTGCCGACGAGGTTGGCCACGATGACGTCGAACCTGCTCGGGTCGAGGTTGGCGGTCAGCCCCTGGGAGGCGTTTACCTCGACCTTCTCGCGCCAGCCGCGCACGTCCAGGCAGTCCTCGATGCTGTCGGCCACGTTCACCGGTTCGAGGTTGAGGGTGGCGGTGCCGGCGTCGAAGCGGCTGATCTCGATGAGGTGCTCGACCAGCTCGCGCAGCCGCTCGATCTCCCTGAGCACCAGCCGGACCGCCTCGGCGGGCGCCTCGGGCAGGTGGTCGGCCTCGTCGGAGAGCATGTCGGCCACGGCCGTCATGGCGGTCAGCGGCGTACGCAGCTCGTGGGAGACGTCGGCGACGAACCTGCGTGACATGGCCTCCAGCGAGCGCAGCTCCGACACGCTCAGCTCCAGCGCCGCCGCCGCGTCGTTGAACCTGGCGGTCAGGCCGGCCAGCTCGTCCTGGCCGTGCACGGGCAGCCGGGTGTCCAGCTTGCCCTGGCCGAGCGCCTCGGCCGCCGCGCTGAGCCTCCGTACCGGCAGCAGCACCTGCCTGGCCGACAGCAGGGCCACGGCCAGGGCGATCAGCACGATGACCGCGCCCGTCTGGGCCAGCGTGGTGCGCAGGGTGGCGAGCTGGCGCTCGTCGTCCGCCAGGGGGAAGAAGACGAACGCCCGCAGCCCGGTCGCCTCGGGCACGCCGCCGCTGTCGCGGTAGACCTCTGCGCCGACGATCAGATACAGCTCGTTCCTGATGATCTTGCGTTGGGTGACCAGGCTCTGCTTGGCCCGCCCGTGCAGCTCGTTGGGCACGTCGCTCATCGACATGGGGCCGTCGGCGGCGATGAGGCTGCGATATTCGACCAGCACGCTGCGGCCCGGCCCGCGCAGCGCGTGGGCGACGCTGTCGAGCTCCTTCGACGTCGGCGCGACCTCTCCTGGCCGCAGCTTGCCGATCGGGAAGGAGATGCTGCTGAGCTCCCTGTTCACCAGGTCGAGCGAGGTGGTCTCGGCCCTGGTGACGAGCGCCTCCTTGGCCAGCTCGTAGCCGATCGTGGCGACCAGGAACGAGGCGGCGACGGCGACGAGCGTGAACGTGATGACGAGGCGGGCGCGCAGCCCCGTGGGCAGCGGGATCACGGGGGGCTGAACCGGTAGCCGAACCCGCGCACGGTGTGGATGAAGACGGGCGCGGCCGGCCTGGGCTCGATCTTGGCGCGGATGCGCTGCACGCAGGCGTCCACCAGGCGCGAATCGGCGATGTGCGTGTGGTCCCAGACCACACGCAGCAGGTAGCGGCGGTTGAGCACCTGGCCGGGATGGCGGACGAGCTCCAGCAGCAGCCGCAGCTCGGTCGGCGTCAGGTGGATCTCCTTGCCGGCCAGGGTGACCTTGAGCGCGCCCCGGTCGATCACGAGGTCGCCGAAGGTGATGCGGTCGGAGGAGGCGGACTCGGCGCGGCGCAGCACGGCGCGGATGCGGGCGTCCAGGACCCGGGGCTCGACCGGCTTGACCACGTAGTCGTCGGCGCCGGCCTCCAGGCCCACCACGACGTCGAGGTCGTCGCCCCTGGCCGTGAGCAGGATGACCGGGAGCTGGTCGAGCTTGCGTACGCGGCGGCAGACCTCGACCCCGTCGATGCCGGGCAGCATGACGTCGAGGATCGCGATCTCGGGGCGGCGGGACCTGATGTGGTCGAGCGCCTCCTCGCCCGTCGCGTACGACGTGACGGAGTGCCCCTGCCTGGTCAGCGCCAGCTCTAGAGCCGTACGGACCGAGGGGTCGTCTTCTACAAGGAGGATGCCAGCCACGCGCACATTATTATTCCATGTCTGGATTATCCGAGTTGTGTCACCAAACTGTGACATGGCGTGGATCAGACCCCAAAGTAGTCAAGGCACGCTGTAACCGGCTTCCCTTCTGCTACGGGCGCCTGAGGGGGAGCCGCGCTTATGTGGTGAAAGTCACATTTTTCGGGATTTGTGGAGCTAACCAGCCGGTTGGTGAAATTTTCGCCAAGCGATTCCCGCGTTTCGGTTGCGGACCACCCCCCACCACACGGCAAGCTCATGCATCGTGAGCCCCGGTCCGCAGTTGAGTGAGCGCCGCCCCCCGAAGGAAGACCTTCCCCCGGCGCGCCGGCGTTCGCGTGCGACGCCCAAGCGCATCATCATCGGTGTCCTGTCGGTGGCCATCGTCCTCGGCGGCGGCGGATTCGTCGCCTACCACGCCGTCCAGAACGCCAAGAACCCGCCGCAGCAGCCCGTCTTCTCCATGGAGGACCTGGGCAAGATCGCCAGCGGCGACCTCTACGCGCCCGACCCCAAGAGCGACCTGCTCAAGGCCGAGGCCGAACAGGCCTACCGCGCCGACAAGCTGAAGAAGGACCGCGCGGGCGGGGGCGGCTCGGGCAAGGACCTCGACTGGGTGATCCCCAAGCAGGCGCCGGCCGGCGACGGCTTCCCGCCGGCGAACTTCCCGCCGGGCAGCGACCCGTCGCCGGGCAGCAACAAGGCCACCGCGAAGTCGATGCTGGCGAGCTTCGGGTTCGGCGCCGATCAGTGGGGCTGCCTGGAGCGGCTCTGGCACAAGGAGAGCGGCTGGAACGAGCGGGCCATGAACCGCTACTCCGGCGCGTACGGCATCCCGCAGTCCCTGCCGGGCAGCAAGATGGCCAGCGCGGGCTCCGACTGGCAGACCAACGCCGCCACCCAGATCAAGTGGGGCCTCGGCTACATCAAGGGCCGCTACGGCACCCCCTGCGGCGCGTGGGGCCACTCCCAGTCCGTGGGCTGGTACTAGAGCACCAGAGCACGCCCGGCCCGCTCCTGAGTCCACGGATCTGCAGGAGCGGGTCAACTTTGCATCTCTAATCGGCAAGCCGCCACGCCCGATCCTGTATACGGGCGCACGCTGGCCGCATGGGTGTGAAGGTCAGTGTGATCGTCAATGTCCACAATCCGGGTGACACCGCCGACGCGTGCATCCGCTCCATGCTGGAGCAGACGCTGCCCGCGGACGAATACGAAGTGATCGTCGTGGACGACGGGTCCACGGACGGCATCGCCGAGCGCCTGGACACCATCGCCGCGGTCCGCGACCACGTACGCGTGCTGCACCTGCCGTACACGGGATCGCCGTCGCGCGGCCGCAACGTCGGCGCGGCGGCGGCCACCGGCGAGTACGTCTACTTCCTCGACCCCGGCGACCGCCTGGAACGCGACGCGCTCGCGCACATGTACGAGCGCGCCGTCGAGACGGACGCCGACGTGCTCGTCGGCCGGCTCATCCGCGACTACGGGCCGCCGATGACGGCCTTCGAGCGCAGCACGGCCCGCGCCGACATCCTGCGCGACCGGCTGCTCACGCTGCTCCTCCCGCAGCAGCTCTACCGCCGCGCCTTCCTGGAGGAGCACGAGCTGGGCTTCTCCGTGCCCGGCGGCCGGCTCGGCGAGCAGGCGTTCGTGCTGCGCGCCTACCTCCACGCCAAGGTCATCGCCGTCCTGGCCGAGCACGTGTGCTGCCACCTCGGGGAGCGCCCGCCCGCCGAGGAGGAGCCCCGCGCGATCGTGAGAGAGCTGAGCGCGCTGCTCGACGACATCGACGCCTTCGTCGGCGAGGGCCGCCAGCGCGACCGCATGTACGCCTACTGGCTCCGCTTCGCCGTCCTGCGCCCGCTGGTGACCAGCAAGTTCGCCGACTCGTCCGTGGACAGGGGCATGCACTTCCGCGTCGTGCAGGACCTCATGGTCCGGCGTTTCCCCGAGCGGCTCGACCGCCACCTCCCGGTCCAGCTGCGCGTGGTGGCCGCGTACGCCCGCGCAGGACGCCTCGACCAGATCGTGCTCATGGCGAACGCGACCAGACGGGCCGGCCTGCGCGCCGACCTCACCGAGGTGCGCTGGGACGCCCACGTGCTCGTGCTCGGCCTGACCGTGGAGGTCATGGCCGGCGACGGCGCGCCCGACAGGTACCGCGTGGACGGCGACCGCCTGCACTGGATCCCGCCGCGCGCCCTGGACACCAAGAAGCTGCCGCAGGACGTCACCGACATCACCGACGCAGTCGAACGGGCCCGCGTCGAGCTCTACGTACGCCACACCGAGACCGGCATCGTGCACTTCCTGCCGCTGGAGCAGCACGTCGAACGCGTCCAGGACGGCCGCCGCCGGGTCCGCGTCCGGATCAAGGGCGAGACCAGGCTGGACATCACCAGCGCCGCGCTGGGCGAGCCGCTGCGGCCCGGCCAGTGGGAGGTGCATGTACGGATGTTCAGCGGGGCCAACCAGGCCAGGAGCCGCGTCAGCCGCCCCGAGGGCCCGCTCAATTGCCTGGGCGTGCTGGCCCAGCGGCCCAGGATGCGGCTGGTGGTGCCGTGCTGGAGCGACAACGGAGAGCTGGGCCTGGCCATCGAGCCGCGCTCGTTCTCCGAGTCGATCGCGCTCGTGTCGCCGGGGGTGATGGTCAAGCAACTCGACAAGCACCTCTACGTCGTGCTGCCGGTGCCGTACGTGCCGCCGAGCGGCGGCCCCGCACTGGAGCTGGTGCTGCGCGGCACCGGCAGGCGGAGGCGCGAGGTGAGCGCCCCCGCGCTGGTCGAGGCCGGGGTGCCGGGCAGGATCGCGGGCCAGCTCGTGGCCAAGGTGCCGGTCAAACGGATCATGCCCGGCGTCGAGCACCTCGGCCCCGGCGGCTGGCTGTCCTCGTTGCGCTCGTCCGAGGGCGAGTTCGGGCTGCGGTTCGCGCTGGAGATGCGCAGGGGCAGGGTCGGCGTGCGCCCGGCCGCCGCCGTCGACCCCGAGCGCCGCTCGCCCATGGGCCGGGACACCGCGCTGCACCGGCTCGGCCGGCGGCTGCCCGGCGCGCGCCACCTCGTCCGGTGGGCACGCGCAGGGCGCCACCGCTACCTCACGGACTGACCGGTGCTCTTCACCGCCGGGTCCAGGCCTCCAGCTCCTCGAAGGCGCTTCTGAAGGCGGGCAACATCGGGGTGAGCCGGTCGGGGTAGAGGTCGACCAGGCTGTCCAGATGGTTGCCGCCCTCGACGCGGTGATACCGGAAGGGCCGGTGCGGGCCGACCATCTTCGCGTACACGTCCGAGTCACGCGAGATCGGCAGCAGCGTGTCCAGCGTGCCGTGGATGGTGATCAGCGGCTTGGTGATCCGGCCGGTCAGCCCGATCTTCGCCATGGCCGCGTACGGCCTGCGCCGGTCGTAGTCGTAGTCGGCCGCCGCGCCCTGGTAGGACGGGTCCAGCTCCTTCTGGTAGAGCTGCTGGGTGAGCTCCCAGTAGTACTGCTGGTGGAACGGCCACAGGAACTCAGAGCCCGCCGCGAACCCGGCCGCCCGCACCCCGGCCTCGTCCGGATACGCCTTCAGCGCGGGCGGCAGGAAGTTCAGCAGGTTGTCGCCCTTGACCCGCCAGAGCGTGCCCTCCCAGTCCACGCCGCCGTCGTAGAGGTGGCCCCGGTTCTCCAGCTGCCAGCGCACCAGGTAGCCGCCGTTGGAGATGCCCGCGGCGTACGTACGGGCGGGCTTCCTGCCGTAGTGCTGCCTGACCACGGCCTTGGCGGCCACGGTGAGCTCGGTGACGCGCTCGTTCCACTCGGCGATGGCGTCGCCGGGGCGGCGGCCGTCCTCGTGGAAGTCCACGCCGACGTTGCCCTTGTCGGTGGTGGCGAAGGCGTATCCCTTGGCCAGCACCCAGTCGGAGATCGTGTAGTCGTTGGCGTACTGCTCCCTGTTGCCAGGAGTGCCGCCGACGACCAGGCCGCCGTTCCACCGGCGCGGCAGCCTGATGACGAACTGGGAGTCGTGGTTCCAGCCGTGCGTGGTGTTGCCGTGGGAGGTGTCGGGGAAGTAGCCGTCGATCTGGACCCCGGGCACGCCGGTGGGGTTGACCGTGGCGGCCGAGTGCAGGCCCGCCCAGTCGGCCGGGTCGGTGTGGCCGGTCTTGCCGGTGCCCGCCGTGGTCAGGTCGTCCAGGACGGCGATCTCGGCGTGTTCGGCGCCCGGCACGGTGAGCTGGTGGTGGTGGTGGCCGGGCGGCGTCAGTAAGCTCGCCACGAGCGTGAGCGCGACCAGCATCTACGCCTCCCTCAGGTGCTCGGTCAGCAGCCGTACGAAGTCCTCAGGACGCTCCAGGTGCGGGCTGTGGCCGCAGTCGTCGAGCACCGCCTCCCGGTAGGGCCCGTACCGCTCCAGCGCCGCCCGCGTCTGCCCCACCATGGGCTGGGCCGGCGTGCCGGGGGAGCCGGGCACGACGCCGAGCGCGCCGAGGTGGGCCAGGTCGAACAGCGACGTGTCCGAGACGATCACGTCGTCGGCGCCCCTGATCCACAGGACGGGCGGCTTCGGCTCGATCTCGTGCAGGTCGTCCAGGCGGAAGCGGGTGGGGCCGAGGGCGTTCAGCACGCCGCCCTTGCCGGGGGCCACGCCCGGCCAGGCGTCGGAGGTGGCGGCGTCGCCGGGGTAGTGGGACTCGCCCACCCGGGTGGTGAGTATGGCGCGTACGTAGAAGTCCTCGTCGGGGACCGCGTTCTTCACGTACGCGGAGCGGAAGACGTTTCTCGGCGACGTGGGGGACTCGTCCGACAGGTCGCCCGCCTTGAGCCGGGCCACGAAGTCGGGGTTGGCCGCCCCGGCGCCCGCGCCCGCGCCGTCAGGATGCGTCAGCCGGCCGCTGAGGTCCTCCGTGCCGCCGAAACCGTAGGGGGAGACGGGGTTGACCAGGGTGACGCTCCTGACGAGCCGAGGGCGGTCGCGCAGGGCCTGGAGGACGATGCCTCCGCCCATGCTCCAGCCCACCAGGTGCACCCGGTCGAGATCGAGCGCGCCGAGCAGTTCGAGCACGTCGTCGGAGTAGTCGCGCAGCCCGCGGGTGGCGTCCACCGGCGCGGGGTCGGTGTCGCCGAAGCCGCGCAGGTCCACCGCGAGCGGCCGGTAGCCCTCGGGCAGCGCGGCCATGGTGTCGCGCCAGAAGGCGCCGGAGGAGACGTTGCCGTGCACGAACAGCACGGGCTCGCCGGTGGTCCTGCCCTCGACGGTCAGGACGTTCTGGGTGAGCCTCGACGTGGTGATCTTCATCGCGCGTTGATCCTTTCCGCCAGGTCGCTGCCCCGCGTCTCGCGGGCGGCGTAGACGGCGGCCAGGGTGAGCAGCGCCGCCAGACCAAGGTAGATCGAGATGGGGACACTGCTCCCGTAGGCCTGCAGCAGCGCCACCGCGATGATCGGGGCCAGCGCGCCCGCCACGATCGCCGACAGCTGCGCGCCGATGGAGACGCCGGTGTAGCGGGTCCTGGTGCCGAACAGCTCGGAGAAGAAGGCTGCCTGCGGGCCGTACATCATGCCGTGGAAGAGCAGGCCGACGGTGACGGCCAGGGTGATGGCGAGGAAGCTGCCCGTGTCCACGAGCGGGAAGAACGCGAAGATCCACACGCCGATGCCGGCGGCGCCCGACAGGTAGATCGGGCGGCGGCCGAACCGGTCGGACAGCGCGCCCCACATCGGGATCGTGACGAAGTGGATGGCCGAGGAGATCAGCACCGCGTTCAGCACGGTCGAGTTGTCGATGCCGGTCTGCTTGGCGTAGGTGATGACGAAGACGGTCAGCAGGTAGAAGGAGATGTTCTCGGCCAGGCGCGCGCCGATCGCGATGACCACGTCCTTGGAGTGGTGCTTGAGCACCCCGACGATCGGGGCCCGCTCCTCGGGCGGCGCCTGCTGGAACACCGGCGACTCGGTGATCGTCAGCCGGATCCACAGCCCGATCAGCACCAGCACGCCCGACAGCAGGAACGGCACCCGCCAGCCCCACGACAGGAACGCCTCGTCCGACTGCCAGGCGGCCAGCGCCGCCAGCACGCCGGTGGCCAGCAGGTTCCCGCCGGGAGCGCCCGCCTGCGGCCAGGAGGCCCAGAAGCCGCGCCGCGCCGTGTCGCCGTGCTCGGAGACGATCAGCACCGCGCCGCCCCACTCGCCGCCGAGCGCGAAGCCCTGCACGAGCCGCAGCGCCGTCAGCACCAGCGCCGCGGACGGCCCCAGCGTCTCGTACGTCGGCAGGCAGCCGATCAGGAACGTCGCCGCACCCATCGTCAGCAGGCTGACGACCAGCAGCGTCTTGCGGCCGATCCGGTCGCCGAAGTGGCCGAAGACCAGGCCGCCCAGGGGCCGGGCGACGAAGCCGACCGCGTAGGTGAGGAATGCCAGCAGCGTGCCGGTCAACGGGTCGGACTCGGGGAAGAAGAGCTTGTTGAACACGAGGGCGGCTGCCGAGCCGTACAGGAAGAAGTCGTACCACTCGATGGTGGTGCCGATCAGGCTCGCGGCGACGATCTTCTTGATGGAAGTGGCCATGCCGGTCACCGTAGGTTGTGACCGGTGTCACTCATATGGCTTCCGGACCCATACTCTTGCGTGTCGATGTGTGGCCGAGCCGGTGCAGGCGGAGCGCGAGCTGGATCTCCAGCGCCCGTTCCGGCTCCAGCCAGCCGTCACCCAGCAGCCTCCCGACGCGGTCGAGCCGTTGCGTGACGGTGTTGACGTGGATGTGCAGCGCCTCGGCCGCGCGGGACGGCGAGCCGCCCGTGCCGAAGTAGGCCGCCAGCGTGCCGGCCAGCGCCGTGCCCCTGCGCGCGTCGTAGTCGATCACCGGGCCGATCACCCGGTCCACGAATCCGCGCACGTCGTGGCCGTCGCCCACCAGCAGCCCGACGAAGCCCAGCTCGGCCGCGCTCGCGCCGTCGCCGGCCCGTCCCAGCGCGATGAGCGCCTCCGCGCAGCGCCGCGCCTCCTGGTAGGCCGCGGCCACGTTCCGTACGCGCGAATCGCCCTGTTCGTCCCGTGCGCGCGAGTCGCCCGCCGCGCCCCGTGACGGCTCGGCAGGCCCGATGGCGGGTGCGGCGCCCGCCGTCGCCGTGCTGTGCAACGACGCGGACAGCTCGGCGGCGGCCCGCTGGGCGACGGCGCCCGCGTTGTCGCCTGGCAGCAGCAGCACCACCTCGTCGCCCCGCCCCGCCGCCAGCCCGTGCCGCATCGCGGCCTGCGCCGAGCCCCAGAACGCGGCCCGTTCCCGCTGGCCACCGTGCTTGACCACCACGACGACGTGCGGCGCGCCCAGATCCACCCCGAGCCGCCTGGCCCGGTCCGCGAGCCCGGGGGAGCCGGGCCGCGAGATCAGGTCGTCGAGCAGCTCGCCCCTGACCCGGCCCTCCGCCTCCGCCACGCTCCTGCGGAACAGCAGCAGCAGCGCGCACACCAGCGCCGCCCGCTCAAGAATGCGTTCGTCGGCATCGTCGCTGCGCAGCACCAGCGTGCACAGCGGCTCACCACCGACGTCCACGGACGCGATCAGCAGATCGCCCCTGCGCACTGTACGCCCCAGCGCCCGCGACGCCTGCGCGGCCTCCAGCACGCCCACGTCCGGCTCCGCCAGCTCGCCCGCCGCGCCGCCGATCGCCCGCCCCAGGTCGTCCAGCACGGCCAGCGAGCCGCCCAGCACGTCCGTCACCACGGCCGCCACGTCCTCGATCCCGCCGCCGCGCAGCACCAGCGAGGTCATCCTGTCGTGCGCCATGGCGGCCCGCTCGACCGCCTGGCCGTGCTCACGCGCCGTCCTGTGCGCGCGCGACAGCTCCTCCAGCGCGTTCCTGGTCTCCTGCAGCAGCCTGGCGTTGTCGATCGCGACGGCGGCGTGCGCGGCCAGGCTCGCCAGCAGCGACACCTCCTCCTGGTGGAACGGCCGCGCGCTGCGGTTGGCCGCCATGAGCACGCCGATCACCCGCTGCCCCAGCCGCAGCGGCACCCCCAGGATGGCGACCAGGCCCTCCTCGGTCACCGCCTCGTCGATGTCCTCCTTGTGACGGAACCTGGCGTCGGCGAAGTAGTCGGCCGTCGCGTACGGCGTCGCCGTCTGCGCCACCAGCCCGCCGAGGCCCGCCCCCATGGCCAGCCGCAACGCCCGGAACTTGGCCGAGATCGACCCGTCGGTGACCCGCATGTAGGTGTCGCCCCGCTCGGGATCGTGCAGCGTCATGTACGCGACGTCCGTGGCCAGCAACTGCCTGGCCCGGTGCACGATGGCCTCAAGGACGGCGTCCAGGTCCCGCAGCGCGGCCAGGTCGCCGGCCGTGTCGTAGAGCGCCGACAGCTCGGTCTCGCGCCTGGCGCGCCGCTTGAGCAGGTCGCGTACCTTGAGCGCCTCGACCTTGGCCTGCTCCAGCTCCTCGATCGCCGCCGCGTCCGCCCCGGCCGCCCTGGCCCGGATGATCGGCCCCTCGAACTCGACCGCCGACGCCTCCCGCGCCAGCAGCTCAAGAAATTCCAGGGTGAGTGAAGGCATCACATGTCCAATTTGCCGCACTGCGTGCGGCGGGTTCGGTCGCCATATGCCGCCCTCTTCCCCCGCTCCGGTCGCTTCGCTCTCTCCGCTCCTCCAGAGGACGGCACTCCCTCACCGTGCTGTCCAGCCGCCGTCCACAGGTAGAGAGACCCCGGTGATGAAGGACCCGCTGGGGCCGCACAGGTAGGCGACCAGCTCGGCCACCTCCTCCGGCTCGATCAGGCGTTTGATCGCCGCGGGCTCCAGCATGATGTCGCTCACGACCTCGTCGGGGGCTATGCCGTGCACCCTGGCCTGGTCCTCGATCTGCGCCTCGACCAGCCCGGTGCGTACGTAGGCGGGGCAGACGCAGGTCGAGGTCACCCCGTGGGGCGCCCCTTCGAGCGCCACGACCTTGGAGAACCCCTCCAGCCCGTGCTTGGCCGTGGTGTAGGCCGACTTGAACGGCGACGCCCGCAGCCCGTGCACCGACGAGATGTTCACGAACCGCCCCCAGCCCCTGGCGTACATGCCGGGCAGCACCTTGCGCGCGATCAGGAACGGCGCCTCGACCATCACCCTGAGCATCGTCCCGAACACCTCGGGCGGGAACTCCTCGATCGGCGCCACGTGCTGGAACCCGGCGTTGTTCACCACGATGTCCACGGGCTCGTCAGGCAGCGCCGCCGTGAAGCCGGGATCGCTCAGGTCGGCCACCACGGCCAGGCCGCCCACCTCGGCGGCCACCTTCGCGGCGGGCTCGGCCCGCATGTCCACGACCAGCACCCTGGCCCCCGCCGCGGCCAGCCGCCGGGCGCAGGCCGCCCCGATGCCGCCTCCCGCCCCCGTCACCAGCGCGGTGCGCCCCGTCAGCTCACCCGAGAGATGCTTCGCCATACTCCGCACCCTAAGCGCTGACCGGGTGACGCAGCATGGGGGCGGGCGACATAGATGGACGACGCGATATGTGGATCTACGGCGTCTGCTATGTTGAGCGCATGATCGCGTATCCGTCCCAGTGGTGGCCCGCCTCCTAGGCGGACCATCCAGCGCATACGCACCCGGCCGCCTCGACGAGGCGGCCGTCACCGTTGAGGTGGGTGTCCCCCCGTCGAGCACCGACGAGAAAGGGCACTCATGACCGGCACCGCCTTCACCTGGCCACGGCTTCTCACCACGCTGCTCGACGGCGCTTCCCTGACCTCCCGCCAGGCCGCCTGGGCGATGAACCAGATCATGACCGACCGCGCCACCGACGCCCAGATCGCGGCGTTCGCCGTCGCGCTGCGCGCCAAGGGCGAGAGCGTGGCCGAGGTGGCCGGGCTGGCCGACGGCATGCTGGCCGGATCGGCGGCGATCCGCGTCTCCGGCAACCCCGTCGACCTCGTCGGCACCGGGGGCGACCGCGCCAACACCGTCAACGTCTCCACCATGGCCGCCGTCGTCGCCGCGGCGGCGGGCGCCAAGGTGGTCAAGCACGGCGGCAGGGCCGCCTCGTCGGCGGCGGGCGCGGCGGACGTGCTCGAAGAGCTCGGCGTGGTCGTCGACCTGCCGCCGGCCGCGGTGGTCAGGGTGGTGGACGAGGTCGGGATCACGTTCTGCTTCGCGCCCGTCTTCAACCCGGCGCTCAGACGCACCTCGGGGCCGCGCCGCCAGCTCGGCGTCCCCACGGTGTTCAACTTCCTCGGCCCGCTGACCAACCCGGCCCTGCCGCCCAGTCAGGCGGTCGGGGTCTTCCAGCCGGCGATGGCCGAGGTCATCGCGGGCGTGCTGGCCGAGCGCGGCGGCTCCTCGCTCGTCTTCAGGGGCGACGACGGGCTCGACGAGCTGACGACCTGCGCTCCCTCGACGGTCTGGGTGGTACGCCGCGGCGTCGTCACCCGCACGACCTTCGACCCGCTCGACCTGTCCATCCCGCGCGCCCGCCTCGACGACCTGCGCGGCGGCGACGCCCGGCACAACGCGGACGTGGCGCGCGCGGTGTTGTCGGGCGAGGCGGGGCCGGTGCGCGACATCGTGCTGCTGAACGCGGCCGCCGCCCTGGTGGCCGCCGACGGCACTCCGCCGGCGGCCGAGCTCACGCCGGCCCTGGGGGCGGCCTGTAAGCGGGCGGCGGACGCCGTCGACTCAGGGGCCGCGCTGTCGCTGCTCACCCGCTGGGCCCAGGCCACCCAGGCCGCCGCCCGCGTCCGGCCCGCCGGCGGCTGACCGTCGAGGAGGCCGCCGCCGTCCGGACGGGCGGTTATCCGGACCCGACCGTCGTGCCGGGCGTGTGCGTTTTCAGGGGTGGGTCATCGACAGGACGTCGAGTGCGGCGTCGAGTTGTTCCTCGGTGAGCCGCCCCTCGGCCACGTGGCCGCGTTCGATGACGACCTCCCTGATCGTCTTGCGCTCCGCCAGAGCCTGCTTGGCGATCTTCGCGGCCTCCTCGTAGCCCACGTACCGGTTCAGCGGGGTGACGATCGACGGCGACGACTCGGCGTACTCGCGCAGGCGCTCGACGTTCGCGGTGATGCCGGAGACGCAGCGGTCGGCGAGCAGGCGTGAGACGTTGGCCAGCAGCCTGATCGACTCCAGGATGCCGCGCGCGATGACGGGCAGTTGCACGTTCAGCTCGAAGACGCCGGAGGCGCCCGCGAACGTGATCGCCGCGTCGTTGCCGATCACCTGGGCCGCGACCATGGTCGTGGCCTCGGGGATCACCGGGTTGACCTTGCCGGGCATGATGGACGAGCCGGGCTGCAGGTCGGGCAGGTTGATCTCGGCGAGCCCGGCCCGCGGCCCCGAGCCCATCCACCGGAGATCGTTGGCGATCTTTGTGAGTGACACCGCGACCACCTTGAGCTGCCCCGACAACTCCACGATGGAGTCCTGCGCGCTCTGGGCCTCGAAGTGGTCTCTGGCCTCGATGAACGGGATCCCGGTAGCCTCGCGCAGCTTGCCGATCGCCTCGTGCGCGAACCCCGGCGGCGTGTTGATCCCCGTGCCCACCGCGGTGCCGCCCAGAGGCAGCTCCAGAACGTGTTCCAGAGCCCCGAGCACGCGGACGACGCCGTGCTCGATCTGCGTCGCGTACCCGCCGAACTCCTGGCCCAGCGTCACCGGCGTCGCGTCCATCAGGTGGGTGCGCCCCGACTTCACCACGCCGCCGAACTCGATCGCCTTCGCCCGCAACGCCTCCGCCAGGTGCCGCAGCGAGGGCACCAGGTGGTAGCTCACCTCGGTCGCCGCGGCCACGTGGATGGAGGTCGGGAAGACGTCGTTGGACGACTGCGAGGCGTTCACGTGGTCGTTGGGATGCACCGGCCGGCCCAGCCGCTCCTCGGCCAGCGTCGCGATCACCTCGTTGGCGTTCATGTTGGACGAGGTGCCCGAGCCGGTCTGGAAGACGTCGATCGGGAAGTGGGAGTCGTGCTCGTTCTCCGCCACGTCCGCGGCGGCCTGCGCGATCGCCTCCGCCATGTCCTTGTCGATCACGCCCAGCTCGCCGTTGACCTCGGCGGCCACGGCCTTGATCAGGCCGAGGGCGGCGATGTGGGACGGCTCCAGCGGGCGTCCGGAGATCGGGAAGTTCTCCACCGCCCGCTGGGTCTGCGCACGCCACTTCGCGCCCGCCGGCACGCGTACCTCGCCCATCGAGTCATGTTCGATCCTGAACTCGCTCATGACTTCAGTCTGGCTCACGCCCGCGCGTTCGCCTCGGACGACACCGCCCGGCGCCCGTGGTGGGCTCGGGCCGGCCGGCGTCAACTGGAGAAGAGCGCCACGATGAGGACGGCGATCACCACGGCGGCCGCTGCGGCCACCGCCATGAGCACCAGCATGCCGTTGCGGTTGCCCGCGGGCTTCTGCTCCGGCTGGCCGGCGATGGAGAACAGGTCCGTGCCGAGGCCCTGGCTCTCGTACGGCACCTGCGGGGCGCCGGCCTGCTGGGCCCCCGGGCCCACCGGTGGCTGCTGGCCTGCCTGCTGTTGACCCGGCTGCTGCTGGCCCGGCTGCTGCCGGTCGGCGGGCAGCGGGTAGACCTGCTGGCCGGGGGCTCCGGGAAGCTGCGAGGGGATGCGCGTGGTGGCCATCGAGCCCTCGTCGCGCTGCGGCGGCCTGCCCTGGTCGGAACCCGGGGCGGGGAAGGGGCCCTTCGGACGGGAGATGCTGACCGTGCGCTCGGGGTCGTACCCCTCGCCGCTGCCCGCCCCGCCGCCGGTGCCGCTGCCCGTACCGCCTGTGCCGCCGGTCTGCGGCTGGGCGCCGAAGTGCTGCTGCTGGCCCTGCGGGGGGTAGCCGGAGGAGGTGGAGTGGGGCACGGTCGGCGCGCTCGAAGCACGCATCGGCTGCCCGCCCTGCGCTCCGGGCCGCTGCCCCGGACCACCCTGGTTAGGCCCGCCCTGCCCCGGACCACCCTGGTTCGGGGCTGCCTGACCGGGCTCACCCTGGTGAGGCCCGCTCTGGCCGGGCCCCTGTCCGCCCTGTGCGCCGGGCCCGCCCTGGCCGCCCGTGCCATGGGGTCCGCCCCGGCCCCCGGGGCCACCGGGTCCGCCCGGTCCCCCTGGGGCGCCCGGTCCGCCCGGGGCGTTGGGGCCGCCGGATCCCTGGGGGTTGAACGCGTTGGGGCCGCCGGGACCGCGTCCTCCCGGGCCGCCGGGTCCTTGCGGGCCTCCTGGGCCTCCCGGACCGCCTGCCTGAGGGCCGCCCATCGGTGCGCCGTGGCCGGCCTGCGGGCCGCCACGACCGCCGGGGCCCTGCCCCGGTGCGCCGCCACCGTACGGAGGAGCGCCCTGAGCCGGCCCGCCGGGCCGTCCCTGTCCGGGACCACCCGCGCCCTGCCCGGGACCGCCTGCGCCCTGCGCCGGCCCCCCGGAACCGGGGCCACCGGCACCAGGGCCGCCGGCACCCGGCCCGCCCGAAACAGACCCGGGGCCCTGGCCAGCACCGGCCGGCCCGTGAGGGCCTCCGGCCTGGGCGGCCGCCGCGCCCTGGACGCCCCGGCCGCCGGGACCCTGGCCTCCTTGGGTGGGGGGTTGCGGGGCGGCGAACGGATCGGGCAAAGCGGCCTCCTGCGCCATAAGAGCCTCGGCCGTGAGCACCGGCATCTCGCTCGTCGGGGTGTCGGCGACCATGCGCAGCAGGGTCTCCGCCTTGGCAGCGTTGAGCCGCTGCCGATAGTCCTTGCTCAGCAGCCCGTTCAGCACCGGCCGCAGTTGCCCCGCCTGCGTGGGCGGGTCGGCGCTCTCGGTGAGCAGCGCCGCCAGCGTCTCCGCGATCGTGGACCGCTCGTAGGCAGGACGTCCCTCGACCGCGAAGTAGAGGGTGGCTCCGAGCGACCAGATGTCAGACTCGGGGCCGGTGTATTCGCCCCTGGCGCGTTCCGGGGCGGTGTAGCCGGGTGATCCGATCACCATGCCGGTTTTCGTCAGCCGCGAGTCGCCCTCGGCCTTGGCGATGCCGAAGTCGGTCAGCACCACCCGGCCGCTCTCGGTGATGAGCACGTTGCCGGGCTTGACGTCACGGTGGGTGATGCCCTGGGCGTGCGCCGCGCGCAGCGCCCCGAGCAGGTCGACGCCGATCTCCGCCACGAGCCGCGGCGGCAGCGGACCCTCCTCCTCGATCACCTGCTCCAGCGAGCGGGCCTCGATCAGCTCCATGATGATCCACGGGCTGTCGTCCTGGATCAGCACGTCGTGGATGGAGGCCACGGACGGGTGGCTGATCCGCGCGGCGATACGCCCCTCGCGGACCATGCGTTCGCGCAGCTCGGCCCGCTGTTCCTCGGTGAGTCCCGGGTCCTGGCGGATTTCCTTGACCGCCACCTCGCGCCCGAGCGCGCGGTCGCGAGCGCGCCACACCGTGCCCATCGTGCCCCGGCCGAGCGGGGAGATGAGCTCGTAGCGCTCCGCGAGCAGGCGTGTCTGCTGTTCCGGCATGAGAAGAAGATATCGATTCTCGCTTGGGAAGTGCTTTACCCTCGCTTGCGAAGTTCTCTGGGCCAGAACCGTCGAGGAAGGCACAACTTTATCACCGTAGCTTTGAATCGAGCATAAGCCGATGGAGTAGGCCGCGGTTCGACGCGCTTCCTGTGGACGCCCTCGCCGGGCTTGCGTTCCTGCCGGGGCGAGGGCACGTTGACGGGCGGTGGCGGGGGAGCGTCGGCCCGGTGCAGCCCGCGGTGCGAGGGCCTGCGCGCGAAGGCGGGCTGGGTGGCGGGCGTGGGCTGGCGCGGGCTCATCGGCTCTTCAGCGGATCCGCCCGCGGCGACCCTGGTCAGCATGAGCGAGGCGCGTACGGAGTCGAGGCGCGTCGCCGGGTCGATGCGCAGCAGCGCGTCGAGCACGGGCGCCAGCGGCCCCGCCTTCGTCATCGGGATCGGCTCGCCGCTGGTGAGCGCCGCGAGCGCGGCGGCGGCCGTACGCCTGCCGTGCAGCCCCCTGCCCTCGACGGCGGTGTAGAGGGTCGCGCCGAGCGACCACAGATCGCCGGCGGGGCTGGCCTTCGAGCCCAGCACGCGCTCTGGAGCGATGTAGCCCGCGGACCCCAGAACGATGCCCGCCTGGGTGATGGAAACGTCACCTTCGAGTGCGGCCAGGCCGAAGTCGGTGAGCACCGCGCGATCCTCGGTCACCAGCACGTTGCTCGGCTTGACGTCGCGGTGCAGGATGCCCTTGGCGTGCACGGCCCGCAGCGCGCCGAGGATCTGCCGGCCGATCTCGGCGGCCCGGCGCGGGTGGAGCGGTCCTTGTTCCTGGATGAGCTGTTCGAGGGACTTCGCCCGGAGCAGCTCCATCACGATCCACGGCCGGTCGTCCTCGGTGACCACGTCGAACACGGTGATGACCGAGGGGTGCGTGACCATGGCGGTGGCCCGGCCCTCGCGCTCGGTGCGCGCGCACAACTCAGCGCGCAGCTCCTCGTCGAGAACGGTCGGCAGCCGCACTTCCTTGACCGCCACGTCTCGGTCAAGCAACTCGTCATGTGCCCGCCAAACGGTGCCCATGCCGCCCCGACCGACCGGCTCCATGAGCCGATAGCGCGCGGCGAGTAGGTAACCGGAGGGCGCACGC
The DNA here is from genome assembly GCF_040649755.1 of Nonomuraea sp. NPDC048882. Lineage (NCBI taxonomy): Bacteria > Bacillati > Actinomycetota > Actinomycetes > Streptosporangiales > Streptosporangiaceae > Nonomuraea > Nonomuraea sp. NPDC048882. Next base: position 196,422 of record NZ_JBEZGB010000013.1, on the reverse strand, counting down.
ATGCCAGGCAGCTTACCTATTTGTGTAAACCGACCAGTAGAGGCGGGGCCGATAATTTGTTGCGAACTTAAGTCAACCCGCCTGACTCGTCACGTCAGCAAACCTCCAGGCCACATCATCCCAGTTGATGAGGCCCCACAGTTTCTCGACGTAGTCCGGACGCACGTTGCGATACTGAAGGTAGTACGCGTGCTCCCACGCGTCGAACACGAGCAGCGGCGTGGTGTTCATCCCGACATTGCCGTGGTGGTCGTAGACCTGCTCCACGACCAGTCTGCGGCCGAGCGGCTCCCAGGCCAGCACGCCCCAGCCGGAGCCCTGCACCGACGCGGTCGCGGTGGTGAGCTGCCGCTGGAACGCCTCGAACGTGCCGAAGTGCTCCACGATGGCGTCCGCGAGCGGGCCGTCGGGGCGGTCGCCGCCGTCCGGTGACAGATTCTCCCAGAAGATCGAGTGCAGCACATGGCCGGACAGGTTGAACGCGAACGTCTTCTCCAGCCCGACCAGGCCGCCGAACTCGCCCTTGTCGCGCGCCTCCGCGAGGCGTTCGAGCGTGTCGTTGGCGCCCTTCACGTACGCGGCGTGGTGCTTGGCGTGGTGCAACTCCAGGATCTCGCCGGTGATGGCCGGTTCGAGAGCGGAGTAGTCGTAAGGCATGTCGGGAAGGGTGTAGTCCCCCATGGGTCCTCCTTGTGGATCTGCGAAGTCGATCTATGAAAGGACACTATTGCAAGTCATTCGCAACTGCATCGGACTTGCGACCTAGGTCCTCCCGCGGCGGGCCGGCAAGGGCCGGATCGGCCCCGCCGCTCGGGCGGCTCGGCCCCGCCCGCCGGCGCGTTTTCCCGCCCGGCCCTCTCGGAGCGTTTCCGCAGCTCATCGGGCAGGTGTGTCGTCCGGCACAACGACTCGCCGAAATCTTGTGCATGATGCCTGGTAGAGGACTTTCAGGCGTACGGCAGGCTGGCTTACAGGAAACACCCGGCTCCGTCAGTGACTTGTAAGGGCGCCGTAAGAGGCGGGGGGCATGGTTGAGCCTAGAAAGAAGGCGAGCTCCACAGACGGCCGGAATCTGTCGGTCCCGAACGTCAGACTGAGGGCATACGCCGAGGTCCGCTCCGAGGTCCACTACCGAGTCAACGACCGATGAAGGACGTGATGAAGATGCGCCAGATCCAGGTTCGCCGGCGGCCGAAGAAGTCGACCAGAGCCGCTCTGGACCTTCGCACTCCGTCAGGGCGCCAGCTGCCCTTTTGAAAACCCGCATTCAGGAGCGCAATCTGAGAGGTGCGCGATGTGCAGTCACTACCCCGCTTGCCCGAGTGCCGACTCCCTCGACCGTGAGCGGTCGCACGTCATCTCGGCCCACCCCGATCAGGGCTGGAGCCTTCTCTGCAACGGCGTCGTGCTGTTCGACGACACCGGCCTGCTGCTGCCCGACGGCTCCGTCGTGGCGCCGCACCGGGCTCCGGTGGCCGCGTGAGCATCTCCTGGGTCACCAGGCCGGAGGAGCGGCGCGACCTCCCGGCGATCCGCGAGGTCCTGCTCGCGGCGTTCCCGACCGCGCTCGAAGCCGACCTGGTCGACGCGCTCCGTAAAGACCCCTCCTGGCTGCCTGGCCTGTCGATCGTGGCCGAGCACGACGGGCGCGTGGCAGGCCACGTGCTGCTCACCCGCTGCCACGTCGCCGGGGCGCCCGCCCTGGCCCTCGCGCCCTGCGCCGTGTCGCCCGCCTTCCAGCGGCAGGGCGCCGGCTCCGCCGCGATCACCGCGAGCCTCGCCGCGGCCCGCGACGCCGGTGAGTCCCTGGTGCTCGTCCTCGGGCACCCCGCTTACTACCCCCGCTTCGGCTTCGTCCGCGCCTCCGCGTACGGCATCAGGGCGCCCTTCGACGTGCCCGACGAGGCCATGATGGCGCTCGTGCCCGACGACCGGCGACCGGTGCCCACCGGCACGATCGCCTACCCGCCACCCTTCGCCCTCTGACCCACCCGGCCCCTGCCGGGCCTCAGCCTGGCCACTCGGCCACCGCCCGGCCACCGCCCGGCCGCCCGGCCACCGCCCGGCCGCCCGGCCACCGCCGGATCGCCGGCCGGCCGGTCAGTCTCTGACCGGGTCAACCGGCTTCGACCCGCCCGGCCCTTGACCCGCCCGGCCCTCAAAACGCCGGCGCGATGATCAGCGGCGGCCGATCGACAGCACCGGACCGGTCTTGTCGGTGAAGAAGTCTTCGCCCTTGTCGTCGACGACGATGAACGCGGGGAAGTCCTCGACCTCGATCTTCCACACCGCCTCCATCCCCAGCTCCGGATATTCGAGCACCTCGACCTTCTTGATGCAGTCCTGTGCCAGCCGAGCCGCGGGCCCGCCGATGGAGCCGAGGTAGAAGCCGCCGTGCTCCTGGCACGCCTCGGTGACCTGCTTGGAGCGGTTGCCCTTGGCCAGCATCACCATCGAGCCGCCGGCCGCCTGGAAGCGCCCCACGTAGGAGTCCATGCGCCCGGCCGTCGTCGGGCCGAAGGAGCCGGAGGCGTAGCCCTCGGGGGTCTTGGCGGGGCCGGCGTAGTAGACGGCGTGGTCCTTGAGGTATCGCGGCATCTCGCCGCCGTTGTCGAGGAGCTCGGCGATCTTGGCGTGCGCGATGTCACGGGCGACGACGAGGGGGCCGGTGAGCGAGAGGCGCGTCTTGACCGGATATTTCGTGAGCTGGGCGAGGATTTCCGGCATGGGGCGGTTGAGGTCCACCTGGACGACGTCGTCGGAGAGGTGCTCGTCGGTCGTCTCCGGCAGGTAGCGGGCCGGGTCGGTCTCCAGCTTCTCCAGGAAGACGCCCTCCGGCGTGATCTTGGCCAGCGCCTGGCGGTCGGCCGAGCAGGAGACGGCGATGGCGACCGGGCAGGAGGCGCCGTGGCGGGGCAGGCGGATGACGCGGACGTCGTGGCAGAAGTATTTGCCGCCGAACTGCGCGCCGATGCCCAGCTTCTGGGTCAGCTCGAAGACCTTGGCCTCCATCTCCAGGTCCCTGAACCCGTGCCCGGACGCGGAGCCCTCGGTGGGGATGGAGTCGAGGTAGCGGGCGCTGGCGTATTTCGCGGTCTTGAGCGCGTATTCGGCGGAGGTGCCCCCGACGACGATGGCCAGGTGGTACGGCGGGCAGGCCGCCGTGCCCAGCGAGCGGATCTTCTCCTCCAGGAAGGCCAGCATGCGCTTCTCGTTGAGCACGGCCTTGGTCTCCTGGTACAGGAACGACTTGTTGGCCGAGCCGCCGCCCTTGGCCATGAACAGCAGCTTGTACTCGTCGGGGTGCCCGTGGGGGTCCTCGGCGTAGAGCTCGACCTGGGCGGGCAGGTTGCTGCCGGTGTTCTTCTCCTCCCACATGGTGAGCGGAGCCATCTGCGAGTAACGCAGGTTGAGCTTGGTGTAGGCGTCGTACACGCCGCGCGAGACGTGCTCGGCGTCGAGGCCGTCGGTCAGCACGTGGCGGCCGCGCTTGCCCATGACGATGGCGGTGCCGGTGTCCTGGCACATGGGCAGCACGCCGCCGGCCGAGATGGAGGCGTTCTTCAGCAGGTCGAGGGCGACGAAACGGTCGTTGCCGCTGGACTCGGGGTCGTCGACGATCTTCCTGAGCTGGGCGAGGTGCGAGGAACGCAGGAAGTGGGAGATGTCGTGGATGGCCGTCTCGGTGAGCAGCCGCAACGCCTCAGGATCGACTTCGAGGAACGTACGCCCCGCCGCTTCGACCTTCCGCACCCCCTCCGACGTGATCAACCGGTATTCGGTCTCGTCGGCTCCCAGTGGAAGCAGGTCGGTGTAGTCGAACTCGCCCATGTCCATCCTTTCGGTCCTCCAAGAGATTACGCTCCCTTGGCCCGACCATCGGACCGGCACAGGCTTTGCACGCTCTTGGCTGAAAGGCTCAGGCTTCCGAGGGCCGTACGGCAGCCTCGGCGCCCGAGCGCGCGGAGCCCAGCCCGAGCAGGATGCCGGCGACGACCAGCCCGGCGCCCAGCAGATCGTACGCCGACGGCATTGCGACCCCCAGCACCGCGCCCGTGACGATGGCGCCCACCGGGATGAGCCCCGCGAACAGCCCCGCCCGCCCCGGCCCCAGCTTGGGCAGTGAGCTGTACCAGAGGAAGAAGGCGATCACGGTGACCACGACCGCCAGGTAGGCGAACCCGAGCGCCTCGGCCGGCGTGGGCACCCTGACCAGGTCCGTACCGGCGTCGATCAGCCCCACCACGACCAGCATGGGCACGGCCAGCGCGGTCGAGTAGGCCGACACCCTGATCGCGCCCAGCTTGGGCAGCAGCGGGATGGCCAGCAGCGAGAAGCAGATCTCGCCGACGAGCGCGCCGAGCGCCCACAGCAGGCTGGCGGTGTCGCCGCTGCCGAGCCCGGTGGCCAGGGTGGCTCCGGCCACGACCACGGCGGCGCCGGCCAGCAGCCGGGGGGCGGGCCGGCCGCCGGCCAGCGCGAGCGCCAGCGGCACGGTGCCGAGCACGGTGCCGACCAGGGCGGGCCCCGAGGCGCGGGTGGACTCGACCACGCACACGTTGAAGATCACCAGGCCGAAGAGCGTCAGCCCGCCCAGGCACAGGAGCTCGCGCGCCGTCATGCGGACGAACCGCAGGCCGAGCGCTCGCGTTATGAGGAGCAGGATGACCGAACCGACGAGATACCGAACGGCCTGGCCGCCGTATATCGGGTACGCCTCGACGAGTTTCGAGACGCCGGCCAGCGTGCCGACGAGGAACATGGCCGAGGCGGCGCCGATGATGCCGTTTCTCATGCGAAGGATGCTAGGGAGACAATGGTTCGTTCAAACAGTCCAATGTCCCGCCGAGAGACAGGACCAATATGGCTGACCTCCATATCCAGATAAGGCGGGGCAAGGGGGCCATCGCCGGGCAGATCGCGGCTGAGCTGCGCGACTCCATCCGGGGCGGGCGGCTCACTCCCGGCACTCGCCTGCCCGCCACCCGCGATCTCGCCTCCGACCTCCAGGTCTCCAGGGGCGTGGTGGTGGAGGCGTACGAGCAGCTGGTCGCCGAGGGCTTCCTGATCTCCAGGGTGGGCGTCGGCACCCAGGTCACCCCCAAGAACGCGCGTGGCGTGCCCAAGCCGCGCGACACCGCGCGGCCCCGGCCCGACCAGCGGGCCAATCAGCAGGCCGGCCGGCCTGGCAGGACCCCCGCCAGGGGCACCTCGTACTACGGTCATCGCCCCACCTCCCCGGACCTCAGCCACTTCCCCCGTGAACGCTGGCTGGCGGCCGTCAGGCATGTCCTGACCACCGTACCCTCGGACGCGCTCGATTACGGGGACCCTGGCGGCGTGCCTGAGCTGCGCGAAGAGCTCGCCGGCTACCTCCGGCGGGTCAGGGCCGCCGACGTGCGCCCGGAGAACCTCGTCATCGTGGGCGGCGTGGCGCAGGGCCTGAGCCTGGTCCTGCACGTGCTGACCCAGCAGCGGCCGATCCGGCTGGCCGTGGAGGACCCGACCAGCCACCGGCAGGTGCCGCTGCTGCGGCGGGCGGGCGCGCGGCTGGTGCCGGTGCCGGTGGACGAGCAGGGCCTCGACGTGCGGCGGCTGAGCGGGGACGCCGTGCTGGTGACGCCGGCGCACCAGTACCCGACGGGTGTGGTGCTGTCGCCGCCACGCCGGGCCGCGCTGATGGAGTGGGCGTACGCGGGCGACCGGGCGATCCTGGAGGACGACTACGACGCCGAGTTCCGCTTCGACCGCGACCCCGTCGGCTGCCTCCAGGGGCTGGCGCCCGGCCGGGTGATCCTGTCGGGCAGCGTGAGCAAGGCGCTCGCGCCCGGCCTGCGGCTGGGCTGGGTGGCGGCGCCGCCCGACCTGGCCGAGGCGATCCGGCGGGCGCGGGGCGAGCTGGACCTGGGCTCGCCGGTCATCGAGCAGTACGCGCTGGCCCACTTCCTGCGTACCGGCGGCTACGACAAGCACCTGCGGCGCATGCGCAGGGAGTACCGGCGGCGCAGGGACGCGCTGGTCACGGCGCTGGGCGCGGAGCTGCCCGAGGTGCGGGTGAAGGGGATCGACGCGGGGCTGCACCTCTACCTGGAGCTGCCGGACGGCTGGGGCGAGCCGCGTACGGTGCGGGCCGCGCGCGAGCTGGGCCTGTCGGCCGAGGCGGTGGGGCCGATGCGGGAGGCGGCGGGGCCGCCGGCCATGGTGGTGGGCTTCGCCCGGCTGCCCGTGCACAAGGCGGCCGAGGCGGTACGAGGGTTGAAGGTCAGCATGTCAGGACAAATCTCTGAATAAGTGAGTATTTCGCGAGAAAGCGGGAGGCGTCATGCGGGTGGGACTGCTGGGTCTGGGCCGGATCGGAGCCTTTCACGCCGCGACCCTGGCCGCGCATCCCCTCGTGGACGAGCTGATCGTGGCCGATCCCGTACGCACGTCGCCGTACGGCAGACCGGGGGACCCCTTCGAGACCGACGCCGTCGTCATCGCCACCCCGACCAGCACCCACGCGGACCTCATCCTTGAGGCGTGCGCCAGAGGCGTCCCCGTGTTCTGCGAGAAACCGGTGGCGGGGACGGTCGCCGCGACCGTCGAGGTGCTGCGGGCCTGCGCGGGACACCGCGTGCAGATCGGCTTCCAGCGCAGGTTCGACCCCGGCTACGTCGCGGCGGCGGACGCGGTGCGCCGCGGCGAGCTGGGCGAGGTGCACCGCGTGCACCTGATCACGGCCGACCCCGCGCCGCCGCCCGCCGAATACCTGCCGACGTCGGGGGGCATCTTCCGCGACTGCCACATTCACGACTTCGACATCCTGCGCTGGGTGACCGGCCGCGAGGTGACCTCCGTCTACGCGCGCGGAGCCAACCGCGGCGCGCCGTTCTTCCGGGAGGCGGGCGACGTGGACAACAGCGCCGCGCTGCTGACGCTCGACGACGGCACGCTCGCCACCTTGCAGGGCTCGCGCTACAACGGCGGCGGGTACGACGTGCGCATGGAGCTGGCGGGCACCAAGCGGACGCAGGCTGTCGGGCTCAGCCCGCGCGCCCCGCTGTACACCACCGAGGACCTGCCCGGCCTGGACAAGCCCTGGCCCGACTTCGTCGCCCGGTTCGAGACCGCCTACCGGGACGAGATCGACTGCTTCCTGACGGGTGACACGAGCCCGTGCACGATCACGGACGCGCTGGAGGCCCTGTACGTGGCCGAGGCCGCCGACCTGTCCCTGCGTGAGGGCCGCCCCGTCGAGGTCGCCGAGGTACGACTCCAGGCGTGACCGGGGCCCGTCAGGTGGTGGCCGTCGTGCGTCTCGGCTCGAAGCCGGGCGCCAGCAGGATGATGACGGCGGCCAGCACCAGCGGCGCGGCGAAGGCCACGCGCATGTTCGCGGCCTCCGCGAGGCCGCCCACGAGCGCCGCGCCGACGATGAAGCCGACGTAGTTGAACAGGTTGACCCGGGCGATGGCGACCCCCGTCCCGGCCGGGTCGAGCCGGCCGGCCGCGGAGAACGACTGCGGCGCCACCACCGCGAGGCCCACCCCGGTCACTCCGAAGGCGACCAGCCCGAGCAGCTGGTTCGGGGCCAGCACGACCCACGCGAAGCCCACTGTCGCGATCACGCCGCCGACCCTGACGATGGCGGCCGGCCCGTACCGCCTGACGGCGAGGTCGCCGCCGAGCCTGACGGCCAGCGTGGTCGCCTGGTAGGCGGCGTAGGCCAGCGGGATCACCCAGGGCTCGGCCGTCAGCACGCCCTGCATGTAGACGGAGCTGAAGTTGGAGACGGCCGCGTCGCCGACGTACAGGAAGGCCATGGCCAGGCAGAGCGGGATGATCGGCCGCCACGGGAAGCCGTCGAAGTGCACCGGCCCTGTCTCGGGCTTCTCTTCGCCCGGCGTGTAGAGGGAGCGGCCGAAGATCAGGGAGCCGGCCACGGCGAGCAGCATCGGCAGCGTCATGATGAGTTCGAGCGGGAGAGTGGCCGCCGCCGACGCCCACAGCGCGCCGGCCATGCTGAGCGCGCTCCACGCGCAGTGGAACCCGTTGAGCACATGGAGGCCGTACCTGCGCTCGACCGCCACGCCCTGCATGTTCATGCCAGCGTCCACCGCGCCCAGCGCCAGCGCGTACACCAGCAGCACGGGCACGAGCAGCGCCACCTGCGGCGCGAACCCCGCCAGCACCACGGCGGCGGCCACCGCCGGCTGCGCGATCCGCAGTAGCAGCCTGCTGCCGAACCGGGCGGCGAACGCCCCGGCCCCCACGCTGCCCACCCCGGCGAACACCGGCACGATGAGCAGCAGCAGTGTGAGCGAGCCCTCGTCGAGGTGGTGCTTGGTCTGCAGATTCGCGATCTGGACGAGCAGCGTGGCGAGGGACAGCCCTTGTACGGCGAACACGGCGTACGTGGCGATGCGGGCCTGGCGATCACGCAAGGACGGCACGGCGGCCTCCTGATGGGGGGAGATCAAACGTGAGGCGCGGTCAGGTTAGCCGCTGCCACAGGCCCTCCGCCAGCACCGGAACGCAACGAGTGATCTCTGGCGGCGGCCCAGACGCCGAGCGCGAGCAGCGCCGCCACCTCACTGACCGCCAGACCCCGCTCCACCAGCCCCAACGGCATGACGCGATACCACGGCACCCCTTCGGCGGCCCCGACGAGCATCATCGTGCCGATGCCCGCCACCCACAGCACCGAGCAGATCCCGAACCCGAACGCCACGAGCGTCGCCCGCGACCGCTCCCGCCGCCAGGGCCTGGCGATGATCACCACCGCCAGCGGCAGGCAGAGGAAGGCGACGAAGCTGCCCACCCGGTGGATGCTGCCGCTCAGGCTGGGCCCGACCGACCAGTCGTGCTTCTCGAACCAGGCCGTCATCAGCAGCCCGGCGCTCCAGCCCATGAGCGCGATCGTGCCGAACACCCCGGCCAGCCTCTTGCGCGCCAGCGACACCCCGATGGCCACGGAACCCACCGCCAGCAGGCCCACGCCGAGGGCGAAGATCCAGCCGTCGGGGCCCAGGCCGTGCTGGCTGATCGTCCGCCTGAACGGGTCCATCTCGTCGAAGCTCGCCAGGTCCAGGCCCAGGATCACGGCTACGCCCGCGCCTGCCGCGCCGAGACCCCATCGCGCTGGTTGATGCACGCGCACACCCCACTTCGACCGGTCCCTTATGTACGGATCAACGGCCGTACCCGAAGGAGGATTCCTAAGAAATCGGTGAGAAAACCCCCGCCGTACGGCGCGCCCATCGCCACGCCGACGTGAACGAGAAACTCACGAGAGAGGATTGCCGGACTACCCGCCGGAATCCATCGACACCTGTCCAATCAGGACGAGCGAACGGCGCGACCGCCAGATATCGTCAGAAGTGTGAACGAACGCGCGGGATCGTGGTTGCCGAAACTTCAGGAAGTCGGCGAGCGGCTGGCCGAGGAGTGGGTGTCCGCCCGCCGGCCGCAGGGAGCGGACGACGTACCCCAGCCGCACGAGCTGCGCGCCTCCGACGCCGACAGGGAGCGCATCGCCCAGGTGCTCCAGGACGCGCACGCCGACGGGCGCCTCACGCTGGACGAGCTGGAGGAACGGCTCGGCGTGCTCTACGCCGCCCGCACACTCGGCGAACTGGCCGAGCTCACGAGGGACCTCCTGCCCGCCGACCAGCAGCCGCTCAACCTGGACGGCCGGCCGGTCTCGGCGATCTTCAAGAAGGAGCAGCGCGGCGGGCGCTGGGTGGTGCCGGCGGAGCTCGGGGTGACGGCCATGTTCGGCACCACCAAGCTCGACTTCCGCGACGCGATCCTGCAGAACCGGCGGATCATCATCAACGCCACCCTCGTCTTCGGCGGGCTGGAGATCCACGTGCCAGAAGGGCTAGAAGTGATCAGGGTGACCAAGGACAAGACGGTCCGCCTGACCAAGCAGCCCACCGGGCCCGAGGCGCCGGTGGTGGAGGTGCGCACCACGAACTTCGCGGGCGAGGTCAAGGTCAAGGAACCACCCCGCCGCAAGCGCCGCCGCTAGGGGGCTGGGCGCCCGGCGCCATGAGCCGACCGGTCTGGGCCGGCCCGCGCGGGCTCAACCGGCCGTGTCGAAGTTGATCGCGCTGTACGCGCGCAGCTTCCACAGCTGGTGCTCGCTCTCGATCTTGCGGATCGTGCCCGACCGGCCGCGCATCACCAGCGACTCGGTCACCGCCGAGCCGGACCGGAACCGTACACCCTGCATGAGCTCGCCGTGCGTGATGCCGGTGGCCGCGAAGAACACGTCGTCGGACTTGACCAGGTCGTTCGTGGTGAGCACCTGGCTCAGGTCGTGACCGGCGTCCACCGCCCGGCTCCGCTCGGCGTCGTCGCGCGGCCACAGCTTGCCCTGGATCACGCCGCCCAGGCACTTGAGCGCGCACGCCGCCACGATGCCCTCGGGCGTGCCGCCGATGCCGAGCATCAGGTCGATGCCGGTGCCCGCGCGGGCCGCCATGATCGCGCCGGCCACGTCGCCGTCGGTGATGAACTTGATCCGCGCGCCCGTCTCCCTGATCTCCTTGACCATCCGCTCGTGCCGGGGCCGGTCGAGCACGACCACGGTCACGTCGGAGGGCGAGCAGTGCTTGGCCCTGGCGACCGCCTCGATGTTGACGGACACCGGCGCCTCGATGTCGACCACGTCGGCCGCCTCGGGACCGGTGACCAGCTTCTCCATGTAGAAGACCGCGGACGGGTCGTACATGGAGCCGCGCTCGCTCACCGCGATGACCGACACCGCGTCCGGCATGCCCAGCGCGGTCAGCCTGGTGCCGTCGATGGGGTCGACCGCCACGTCGCAGTCGGGGCCGCTGCCGTCGCCCACGTGCTCGCCGTTGAACAACATCGGGGCGTGATCCTTCTCGCCCTCGCCGATGACGACCACGCCGTTCATGGAGACCGTGCTGATCAACTGGCGCATCGCGTTGACCGCGGCGCCGTCCGCGCCGTTCTTGTCGCCCCGGCCGACCCACCGGGCCGCCGCCATCGCCGCCGCCTCCGTGACGCGGACGAGCTCAAGCGCCAGGTTGCGGTCGGGCGCGCGCTCGCTGGTGGCGAGCGCCGCGGGCACGGAAGTCTGATCGGACATGTCGGTGGCCTTCCTCGTCGGACGTCTACCTCGATCGTAGTTGCCGGTCTCTTCCCGGTCAGAGGGGGATAATCTGGCTCCGGAGAACGGATTTTGCGCCATACGCTGTGCGCGGCATGGATCTTGCCTCCAACATGGAGCGTGGCATCCCGCCGTGGAGGAGATCCCGAATGAGCGATGTGGAGAACGCGGTCGCCCAGCCGCGTACGTCCGAGCGCGGTGCGGCCACGCGCAGCTCGCTGCTCGCCGCCGCCAGGGAGGTCTTCGTCTCCAAGGGCTTCGCCGAGGCCGGCGTGACGGACGTGGTAGCCAGGGCCGAGGCCAGCGTGGGCAGCCTCTACCACCACTTCTCCGGCAAGGCGGATCTCTACCTCACGCTGTGGGAGGAGTTCCAGGCCAGGCAGACGCAGCGGACCAAGCAGGCCGCCCGCGCGGCCAGGGCGACCGGCGAGAGCGACCCGATGCGGGTGTTCGTCGGCGCCGCCCGCGCCTACCTCGACGGCTGTCTCGAGGAGCGCGAGCTGGCCGAGCTGTTCCTGCGCGGTGACGGGCCGCCCGGCTTCGAGGTGGTCATGCGCGACCGGCTGCGCAAGTGGGCGGAGCTCAACGCGGCGCTGTTCGAGCACGACACCGCGCTCGTCGTGGTGCTCACCGGGGCGCTGGCGGCGGCCGTGCCCGAGGTGCTCCGCACAGGTGACCGCGACCTGGCCGAAGAGGTCCTCACCATCATCGGGCAGATCCGGCCGGCCGCTTCGGCGACCGCCGCCTCCAGCGGGTAGCCTCGGCGACTGTGCGACGGTTCACCCAAGGTTTCTACGGCTACGCGGTAGCCCTGTTCGTCTGTCTCGCGGGCGCGGGGCTGTTTCTGCTGGTCACCCCGCAGAGCCGGGAGGAGCACATCCCGCGGCTCGACTACTCCATCACCGTCGCCAACTTCGGCCACACGGTCCCCTACGGCGTGTGGGCGCCCCAGGGAGATCCGGCGAACTGGGTGCCCAACAGCAACAGGATCGCCGAGGGCGAGAACGGCGCGAAGGTCCTCTACCTGGGCTACGCCACGGCCGCGCGGCAGCACGCGATGTTCGCGCAGAGCGACGAGCGGCCGGCGGCCGGGTTCGCCAGCCGCATGGCCAACACCGACAAGGCCGCAGGCAGCCAGCAGGTCGGCGGCGTCGCGTGGGAGCGGCGCTTCAGGGAGGACAAGAACCAGCGCTCGCTGGTGCGCGTGCTGCCCGACGTGACGCTCGTCATCACCGGGACGGCCGACTGGACCGAGCTGGGCGAGCTGGCCGCACGCCTCCAGCAGCGACCCAAGGGCTGAGCGTGCCGTGATTGTCGGCCGGTCCCTCTAGGGTGGTGACGTGGCAGACGAGAAGGCACCCTCATACGAGCAGGCCCGCGAGGAGCTGACCGAGGTGGTGCGCCGCCTGGAGACCGGCGGGCTCACCCTGGAGCAGTCGATCGAGCTCTGGGAGCGCGGCGAGAAGCTGGCGGCCGTCTGCGAGGAATGGCTCCAGGGAGCCAGGGTCAAGCTGGCCGCCGCCATGGCCCGCCGCTCCGAGCCCACCTCTCCTGGCTCCGACGACACCCCCTTCTAGGGGCTTTCAGGGCCGCACGCCCACGAGCTTCGGGCCGCACGCACACGAGCTGTTGGGCGCCCACCCACGAGCTTCGGGCCCGCCGTCTTGCGAGCCCGCCCCTCCCACGGACCCGCAAGGGGCGTCAGGCGTCCGTTCTGACCAGGGCCACCACCGGGATGCGGCGGGTGGTCTTCTTCTCGTACTCGGCGAACTGGGGCGCCTGCTCCACCATCCTGGCGTAGAGGCGGTCGCGCTCCTCGCCCTCGGCGACGACGGCCTTCACCTCGAACGTCTCCGTCCCGATCTCCGCCGTCGCCGCGGGCGTGGCGACCAGGTTGTGGTACCACGCGGGGTTGCTGTCGTCGCCCCCCTTGGAGGCGATGACGACGTAGCGGTCGCCGTCCTTCAGGTACATCACCGGCGTGGTGACGCGCCTGCCGCTCTTGGCGCCCGTGGTGGTGAGCAGCACCAGCGGCGCGCCCTCGAACATGCCGCCGACCCGGCCCTCGTTCTCGCGGAACTCCTTGATGATCTGCTTGTTGAACTCGTTGTAGTCGATGGTCACGCTTCGCTCCTCGGTAATCGGAGAACTCTCCGGTTGTAGCCTAATCGGAGAGCTCTCCGTTTGTCACCGATATGCTCGGCCACGTGTGCGGACGCCGATTCCTGCCCGTGGTCGGGCAACCCCAGCCCGAGCGGGCCGATGCCGCGCGCAACCGGCAGAAGATCATCGACGTGGCCACGCGGATGATCGCCGAGCACGGGGCGGCGGACCTCTCGCTCGACGAGGTCGCCCGCGTGGCGGGCGTGGGCGTGGGCACGGTCTACCGGCGTTTCGGCGACCGCACGGGCCTGGCGATGGCGCTGCTCGACGAGGGGGAGCGACGCTTCCAGGAGTCCTTCTTCGCCGGGCCGCCGCCGCTCGGCCCCGGCGCGCCCGCGGGCGAGCGGATCGTCGCGTTCATGCGGGCGCTCGTCGACCGGGTGGTGGCGCAGGAGGAGCTGTTCCTGCTGCTGGAGAGGGGCAAGGTGAAGGGGTTCAGCACCCCGTACCGGATCTACCACGTCCATCTCACGGCGCTGCTGGCGCGGGCGTGCCCGCGGGCCGACGCCGCGTACTTCGCCGACGCCCTGCTCGCGCCCGTCAACGCCTATCTGATCGCGTTCCAGCGGGAGGAACGCGGCATGACGGTCGAGCAGATCAAGTCAGGCGTGACCGCCGTGGCCGAGGCCATGCTCCGCTAGGTCATCGGGCTCCGCTAGGTCATCAGGCAGAGCAGGTTGCCCTCCGAGTCCCTGAACGCGGCCATCCGGATCTCCTTGTCGCGGGTGCCGAACGTCCCGTCGTCGGTGAAGACCAGGTGCGGCTCCTGGACGATCGCGACGTCGTGCGCGCGCAACCGGGCCACGTCGGCTTCGAGGTCGTCCGTGGCGAGGTAGAGCACCGCTGAGGGCGCGCCCTTCTCGATCAGCAGGCGTACACCGTCGAGGTCGAAGAAGGCCAGCCCGGGCGGCCGGTAGGTGGCGATGTGCCGCAGGCCGAGCACGTCGCGGTAGAAGGCGGTGGCTCGGTCGAGGTCGTCGGCGTGCTGGGCGACCTGGGTGAGTCCTCTCATGCGCCGAACGTAGACCCCGGAGCCGTCACGCGCTCCTCCTTCGACCCGTTATGCATGCTCCGGCTCGTCGGGAGCTTCGCGGCCTGCCCGGCTCGTCCCGCTCTTCGCCCCGCTCTTCGTCCCGCCCGCCCGGCTCTTCGGCCTGGCCGGCGCACTTCCGCTCGTCCCGCTCTTCGGCTCGTCCGACCCATCGGGCCCGTCCGGTTCTTCTGCGCGTACGGTCAGGCGGTCGTCGCTCAGCCGGATCGTCAGGAGCGTGCCGGGGGAGACGTCCTTGGCCAGGCGGACCACGTCGCCGGACGGGTGCTGCACGATGGCGTAGCCGCGTTCCAGCGTGGCGGCGGGGGACAGCGCGATGAGGCGGGCGCGCAGATGGGTGAGGTCGTCTTCTGCGCGGTCGAGCGAGGACGACAGCGAACGCCTGGCCCGGTCGCGCAGCGCTTCGGCCTGCTCGGCCCGGCGCTCCAGCTCGCGTACGGGATCGGCCAAGGAGGGCCGCGAGCGCACGGACGTCAGCCAGGACATCTCCCTGTCGAGCCAGCCGCTCACCACCCTGCGGCCACGGTCGCGGAGCTGGCGCACCAGCGTGAGCTGCTCGCCCACGTCGGGCACGACCTTCTTGGCCGCGTCGGTGGGCGTGGAGGCCCGCACGTCGGCCACCAGGTCGAGCAGCGGGCTGTCCTGCTCGTGGCCGATCGCGCTCACCACGGGGGTGCGGCAGGCGGCCACGGCGCGCACCAGCGTCTCGTCGGAGAACGGGAGGAGGTCTTCGAGCGAGCCGCCGCCCCTGGCGACGACGATCACGTCGATCGAGGCGTCGGCGTCGAGCTTGCGCAGCGCCTCCGTCACCTCGGCCACCGCGTAAGGCCCCTGGACGGCGACTTCCTCGACCTTGAACCGCACCGCCGGCCAGCGCCTGCGCGAGTTTTCCAGCACGTCGCGCTCGGCCGCCGACTCACGCCCGCAGACGAGCCCGATCGTGCTCGGCAGGAACGGCAGCCGCCGCTTCCTGTCGGCGTTGAACAGCCCCTCGGCGGCCAGCAGTTGCCTGAGCCGCTCAAGCCTGACCATCATCTCGCCCACGCCGACCGGGCGCATCTCCAGCGCGGTGAAGGCGAACGAGCCCCTGTTGACCCAGAAGTCGGGCTTGACGTGCAGCACCACCCTGGAGCCGTTGGCCGGCCGCGGCACGGTCGCCTCGTAGACGCCGCGCGGGGCGGTGACCCTGGCGGACACGTTGGCGACCGGGTCGCGCAGGGTCAGGAACACCGTGCCGCCACGGGTGCTCAGGTCGGTGATCTCACCTTCGACCCAGACCGTGCCGAGTCTGCCGATCCATCCGCCCACCATCTGCAGGACCGTGCGGATCGGCAGGGGAGACTCAGGCGTGGTCTTCGAGCTCATGGCGGAAGACTACGGGCTCGGTGCGACGTTATTCCCCGGCCTGCAGCTTGGCCAGGCGGTTCTCGAACATCTTGATGACCTCGGGCCGCGCGGCGGTGGACCGCTCGAACTCCAGGTAGGAGCCGATCTGCTCGGCGCTCTTGCCGCGCATCCTGGCGCGCAGGGACGCCACGGTGAGGCTGGAGTAGCCGGGCAGCGGCTCGGTCAGGTTCACGGCAGCGGCGGCGACGGGCTCGGGGGCCTTGGCGGGCTCGGCCGTGGCGGCGGCGGGCTCGGGCGCGGCGGCCGGCTCTGGCGCCACCTCGGGCGCCACCTCGGATGCCTTGCCGGAAGTCTTGGTCGCGGCCTTCGGCCTGGCGGCCCTGGTCCTAGGCTTGGCGGCCTTCGGCTTCGCGGCGGGCTCGGGCTCGGCCACTGCGGGGTCGGCTACGGCCTTGGGCGCGGCGGGCGCGACCTCCGGCTCGGGCGCGGAGGTGACGACCGGCTCCTGGACGGGCTCGCGGGCCACGTCCGTCGTGGTGACGGACTCCTTGGCGGCGGTGCCGGCCTGGGCGGCGGCCTCCGGCTCGGGGTCCGCGGTCGCGGGCTTGGAGACGGTCTCCGGCTTGGCGGCGGCCTCGGGCTCGGCGGCGGGCGCCGGCTCGGTCTTGGGAGCGGGGGAGAAGATGACCGGGTCCGGCTTCGTCTTGGCGACCCCGTTGGGCTCGGCGGCGGGGCGCGGGGAGAAGATGACCGGCTCCTTGCGCTCGGCCTTGCCCTCCTCGGCCTCGGCCGGCGCGGCGGCCACCTGCTGAGCGGCGGAGGGACGGGAGTCCTTCTCCTCCTCGTGCTCCTCCTTGGAGCCGATGCCCTTGATGGAGTTCTTCATGCGGTCCACGAGCAGCAGCGCCTGCCCGGCGGCGCTCAGCGTGGTCTGGACGACGAGAAGCGGCAGGTCCTTGGCCTTCTCCTTGAGTTCGTCCTTGTTGGTAACGGTTTTAGCGATGTTGCGTATCACGTCGCTGAAGGACATGTACGTCTCCCTGGGAGGTCAGTGATGGACGGACAGTCTGGCAAATCGCGGGCAACCACGCACGCGCGGGCCAGAACGCCGCTCCACGTAGCATAGAAAGTATGGAGCCCCAGACCCCCACTTCCCGCCGAGTCCTCGTTGCCAAGCCACGGGGCTACTGCGCCGGAGTCGATCGAGCCGTGGTAGCGGTCGAGAAGGCTCTGGAGCAGTATGGTGCCCCGGTCTACGTGCGCAAGCAGATCGTCCACAACACCCACGTCGTCAAGACGCTCGAGGCCAGGGGCGCCGTCTTCGTCGACGAGACCGAGGAGGTGCCCGAGGGCGAGATCGTCGTCTTCTCGGCCCACGGCGTCTCCCCGGTCGTCCACGAGGAGGCCAGACAGCGCGGACTGCGGACGATCGACGCCACGTGTCCGCTGGTCACGAAGGTGCACAACGAGGCCAAGCGGTTCGCCGCCGCCGACTACGACATCCTGCTGATCGGCCACGAGGGCCACGAGGAGGTAGAGGGCACCTCGGGCGAGGCCCCCGACCACATCCAGCTCGTCGACGGCCTCGACGCGGTCGGCAAGGTGGAGGTGAAGGACCCGAGCAAGCTGGTGTGGCTGTCGCAGACCACGCTCTCGGTCGACGAGACCACCGAGACCGTCGCCCGGCTCAAGGAGCGCTTCCCCACGCTCATCGACCCGCCCAGCGACGACATCTGCTACGCCACCCAGAACCGTCAGGTGGCGGTCAAGGAGATCGCCGCCGAGTCCGAGCTGGTCATCGTGGTCGGCTCCGACAACTCCTCCAACTCCAAACGGCTGGTCGAGGTGGCGAAGGACTACGGCGCGCAGGCGTCGTACCTGGTCGACAACGCCGACTACATCCGCGACGAGTGGCTCGACGGCGTCACCACGGTCGGCGTCACCAGCGGCGCCTCGGTGCCGGAAGAGCTGGTGGCGGAGGTGCTGGCGCGGCTGGCCCGCCACGGGTTCGGCGACGTGACGGAGGTCGAGCCGGTGGAGGAGCGCATGCGCTTCGCCCTGCCCCACGAACTGCGCAAGGACCTGCGGGCCTCCTGAGCCCCGATGCCGGTCCCTGGCTTTCTTCTGAAGCCGGGGGCCGGTTCTAGTCTTCGCTGCGCGGCGTGCCGTACACCTTGGGCTCGAAATAGCCCTCCGGCTCTGGCACGAACGGCTGGCGCGGGCGCGGCACCTCCGCCGCGTCCGCCTTCAGCTCCTCACGAAGCTCGCGTACGTTGTCGCGCAGCCCGCGCCGCCACGCCACGCCCAGCACGATCGCCGAGCCGGCGAAGAGCCACGGCGCGCCCCGCGTCATCGACGTGTAGAGGCCCAGCGCCAGCGACTGCACCACCGACACCGAGCCGAGAGCCCGCCCGAGCTCGACGAACAGGGTGGCGCAGAAGAACACCAGCGGCGGCGTCACCACCAGCGAAAGCAGCTCGCGCCGGTTGACCAGCAGCGCGCCGAGCGCGCTGGCCAGCACGAACGCCGCGCCCACGATGTGGTCGACGTCGAACACGGCCGCCAGCACGTAGCCCGCCAGGGTGGCCACCAGGGCGAGCGCGATGGCGCCGCGCGCCGTCAGCCTGACGGCAGAACGCCTGCCCTTCTCACCCACTTGCCCTCCCCCGTCACTGCGACCCGTTGGCCAACTTACCGTTCGCGTGGGAAATCAGTGAGGAGGTTTCGAGCAGTTCGGGGGAGCTCAGGGGTCTGGGCAGCCCTTCGAGCATCTCAGGGGAGTCGAGATCGCCGTCCACGACACCGAGATCGTGAAGTTTGCGTGCGGTGACCAGGACGCGGCTTTCGAGCGATCCGACCGACTTGTTGTACGCCTCCACGGTCCGGGTGAGCGCCTTGCCGAGCGACTCGACGTTCCTGCCGAGGGACGACAGCCGTTCGTACAGCTCCTTGCCCAGCTCGAACACCGCCCGCGCGTTCTCGCTCAGCGCCGCCTGCTGCCAGGCGTAGTGCGCGGTGCGCAGCATCGTGATCAGCGTCGTGGGCGTCGCGATGTGCACCCGCCGCGTCATCGCGTACTCCAGCAGGGAGGGGTCGCGTTCGAGCGCCGGCGCCAGGAACGCCTCACCGGGGATGAACAGCACCACGAACTCCGGCGACGGGTTGAACCCCTGCCAGTAGGCCTTGGCCGCCAGCCGGTCGATGTGCTCGCGCACGTGCCGGGCGTGGGCGTCGAGGCGTACGGTCGCGAGCGACTCGTCCGACGCCTCCGCGGCCTCCAGATAGGCCGCCAGCGAGACCTTGGAGTCGACCACGATGTTCTTGCCCCCGGCGAGCCTGACGACCATGTCGGGCCGCATGGAGCCCTCGGTGACCTGCTCGTCGAAGTCGCAGTAACGCTGCATGCCGGCGATCTCGGCGACCCTGCGCAGCTGCAGCTCGCCCCACCGGCCCCGCGCCTCGGGCCGCTGCAGGGCCCTGACCAGGGCGGTGGTCTGGGAGCGGAGCTGCTCGTTGCTCCGCTGCACGAACTCCAGCTGCTTGGCCAGCTCGGCCCGCGCCGCCCGCTGCCCCGACTCGGAGTCGCGCAGCTGGGACTCCACCCGCGTGAGCGCGTCCTTCAGCGGCTCGACCAGGTGCTCGACGGCCAGCCTGCGTTGTTCGAGATCGCCCGCCGCCTCGGCCCTCGTGGCCGCGAGCCGACTCTCCGCCAGCTCGAGGAAGCGCACGTTGTTGACGTCGAGCGCGCGCGTGGACAGCGCCTGGAAGCGCTCGGCCAGCTGTTCCTCGACGTAGACCAGCTTCTCGGCGGCCGCCCTGGCCCGCGCGTCCGACTCGGCGATCCGCACCGCGGCCCGCGTCCTGGCCACCAGGAACCCCACGAGCAACCCGACGGCGAGACCTATGAGAAGCGAGACGACGTCCACTCCATCGATGATTGCAGGCCCGCCGGGTCCCGATCTCGCCGACACGCTTGGGCGTTCCGCTTGTGCGGCACATCTCTCGTCACGCAGAGTACCGGCATGAACACGGGACCGAAGATGGCCGCGGCGGGCGCCGCCCTGGCGATCACCCTGATCGCCCTGGCCGGAGCCGTCATCGCCGGGTCGGGGAGCGGCACCCGGCCGCGTCCTGTCCTGCGCTGGTCCCCCGGCGCCTGCGTCACGGGGGAGTACGCGCTGACCGCGTGCAACGGCGGCGAGTCCGAGGTGGTGGCGCTGGCCCCCGACCCGCCGGGCCCCGGGGACTGTCCCGAGGACACCGACGACGTCCTGCGCGTTGGAGCCGGCCGTACGGCGTGCGTACGCAACTTCCTCGAACCGCACCCCGGCGCGCCCGGCGGAGGCGGCGGCCTGCTCAGGCCGGGCGACTGCGTCACGCTGGACGGCCGCGAGCGGCCGTGCGCGGGCCCCGGCTGGTACGGCAGGTCCGTCGCGATCGTCGAAGACCCCGGCGCCTGCCCGTCCGGCACCCTGGACGCTCTCGACGGCGACCCCCACGTGATCTGCCTGGGCCCGGGCGGCCAGGTGCTCGACCGGGGCGCCTGCGTGGCCGAGCCGGCCACGGACGTGATCGCCAGGTCCGCCGTCACCAGGGTCCCGTGCGGCTCTGCTGACGCCTGGGCGAGGGTGCTGTCGTTCGAGAGCGAGCCCTCGGCCTGCCCCCAGGGCGCGCGCCGTTATCTGCGCGCCGAGCAGGCCTATCGTCCGGTTACCTGTCTGTCTGTGCTGAGCCAGTAAACTCGGCGCCGTGAGCGAGCGAAGCGAGTCAACCATTCAGCGCGGCCCTGTCGGCCTCTTCCCGGCGATGGAGTGGGTCGGATGAGCCTGTCCATCGGGATCGTCGGCCTGCCCAACGTCGGCAAGTCCACGCTCTTCAACGCGCTGACCAAGACCGGCAACGCGCTCGCGGCGAACTACCCGTTCGCCACCATCGAGCCCAACGTGGGCATCGTCGGCGTGCCCGACGACCGGCTCCCCAAGCTGGCCGAGATCTTCGGCTCGGCCCGCATCCTGCCCGCCAAGGTCGAGTTCGTCGACATCGCGGGCCTGGTCAAGGGGGCCTCGGAGGGGCAGGGCAGGGGCAACCAGTTCCTCGCCAACATCCGCGACACCGACGCGATCTGCCAGGTCATCCGGGTCTTCAACGACCCCGACGTGACCCACGTCGACGGCGAGATCTCCCCCAAGCGCGACATCGAGACCATCAACACCGAGTTGATCATGGCCGACCTGCAGACGGTCGAGAAGGCCGTTCCGCGCCTGCAGAAGGAGGCGCGCAACAACAAGGACAAGAAGGTCGCGCTGGAGGCGGCGGAGGCCGCGCTGGCCGTGCTGGAGACCGGCAAGACGATCTTCGAGAGCGGTCTCGACCGTGCCGAGCTGCGCGAGCTCCACCTGCTGACGGCCAAGCCGTTCCTGTACGTGTTCAACCTCGACGCCGACGAGCTCACCGATGCCGCGCTGCGGGAGCAGCTGTCCGCGCTGGTCGCCCCGGCCGAGGCGGTCTTCCTCGACGCCAAGATCGAGTCGGAGCTGGTCGAGCTCGACGAGGAGGAGGCGCTGGAGCTGCTGCAGTCGGTCGGCCAGGAGGAGTCGGGCCTGCGCCAGCTCGCCAGGGTCGGCTTCGAGACGCTGGGGCTGCAGACCTACCTCACGGCCGGGCCGAAGGAGACCAGGGCCTGGACGATCCCCAAGGGCGCCACGGCGCCCGAGGCGGCCGGCGTGATCCACACCGACTTCCAGCGCGGCTTCATCAAGGCCGAGGTGATCTCCTTCGAGGAGCTGGTCGAGGCCGGCTCGATCGCCAGCGCCCGGTCGGTGGGCAAGGCGCGCATCGAGGGCAAGGACTACGTCATGCGCGACGGCGACGTGGTGGAGTTCCGCTTCAACGTCTGACGGGCGTCGAGCCCGGGGGCACATGGGGGAGTTCCGTTCGCGGCGAGCCGGTCACGGTGAGCGATGGCCTACTACGGTAAGTTACCGGCGGCGGATGGCGGCGAGGCTCATCGGCGGCTGGTCCCCGGGTGTGAAGCTGAACGATTGCTCCGGGGACAAGTGATGCGTCAACCACTTTGGGCCCCCGCGCGTCGAATCGTCACGGCGTTCACGCTGACTCGGGAGGCCCTCATGATCCGTCGCATCATCCGGAAACGACGCCCCGCGCCCACGCTCGCGGGCATCAGCCTGGAGGAGGAGCTCGCCCTCATCAGGGTCGAGCTCATGTACGGCCTGCGCGTCAACCGCGAGGCGTACCTCCGCAGGAAGGTCGACGAGCGCAACGAGATGGCGACCCGCATGAGAGAGCGTGAGCCCGCCGAGATGCTGGCCGATCTCCGTGGCTCCCTGGAGCGGACGGTGCAGCCGACCGTCGTCGATCTGCGCAGCAGGCGCCAGTCGCGCACCCACCAGGACCCCGAGCCTGCCTGACCGGACACCCGGACGGAACCCCGCTCGGGGCTCCGTCCGAGGCCCTGTCTGAGGCGCTGTCCGAAGCTGAGGGCTCGGAGTTCGGCCTGGATCTGGTTCAGACTCATGCCGAATCCGCAGGTCGCGAGAGTCCATGCCTGTTTTGGACAGGAAAGCGTGGCCGCCGCGGTATGCGATTTTAGGCGTCTGGCCTGGTCAAAAGCCCATTCCACCGGGAACGCACAGGAATCGGCGCCGTGGCCTGTCATACGGGCCCGGTTTGCCGTGTGGACTGTCATGCCGCAGCATGGGCGTGGCTTTCCTGGAACAATGGCGGAGACCGGATAGGGTGACTACTTCACCGCGGATGATGGGGATCGGCAACGGACGACACCGCGCCAGCCGGGGGGATCGGCGCGAGCGGAGGCGTGATGGCTCGTAGGTCTACCGTCCAGCACGATCCTCGGATCGCTGACGGGCCCGGGCTTTCCGCAACCCTCGATCCGGCCGACTATGACACGCCGCCGCCCCGCAGGCCGCGGCGTGGCGGCTGGTCGGGTGGCGGCGGACGGTGGCTGGTGTGGACCGGCCGCATCATTCTTTGGGCACTTATTGTGGTGGTTGTCGTGAATGGGGTTCGTGCCCCATTTGAGAGGTTCACCCAGCAAGAACCGGCGACAACAACCGGCGCCGCACCGGCTGACAAGGGATTTCCCGCCGAGCAGGGCATGGCTTTCGCGGCCCAGTTCGCCGGCGTCTATCTCAATTTCAGCCCGGAAGACGCCGCCAGCAGGTCGAGCAAGCTGAAGGCGTTCCTGGCCGAGGGCATGGATCCGCAGTTGGGCTGGGACGGCTACGGCAAGCTGGCGGCCGTCGCCATCCAGCCGTACGACATCGAGGCGAGCGACGACAGGAACGCCGTGGTCAACGTGGCCTACCAGTCGGGCCCGCGCCGGATGATGCTGTCGGTCCCGGTCTACTACTCCGGCGACGAGGCCGGACGGCGGTTCGTGATCTCCGGCCGACCGGCGATCCTGCCCGCCCCCGCCCCGGCCGACCTGCCCCAGGTCGCCGCGCCGGAGACGGACGACGCGGCGGCCGCCGAGCTCAAGCCCCAGCTGGAGGGCTTCTTCAAGGACTACGCGTCAGGCGACACCGGCGGGCTGCAGCGCTACGTCGCCGCGGGCAAGAGCCTGCCCAGCTTCGCGGGCGCGTTCACCTTCTCGCAGCTCAAGGAAGTCGTGGTGCCTGTGGGGGGTGCCACCCGAGAGATCCAGGCGGTCGTGGTGTGGGCCGTGCCGAGCGATCCCCCGCCCACTCCCAACACCACCGACCCCGCGGTGGTCGGCGGCACGCTGGAGCAGGCCTACCGCCTGACCGTCGAAAAGCAGGGCGACAAGTGGTTCGTCGCCGACATCCGCGGTGGCGGCCGGGTCGCTGGATAGAGGCACGGCCGTGCTGCTGATCGGTACCCCCCGGGAGGACAAGAAGTGACCTTGAAGACCGTAATGCTCACCTTGATGGAGATGACGCCGACACCGACGCCCACGGGCATCGACACCGGAGGGCTGGCCAACTTCCTGCGCGCGTTCTTCGCGCCGCTGTTCCTCGTCGTGGTCTCCGTGGTCGCGCTGTTCTTCCTCTTCACCCGCGAGATCACGCGCTTCGTGCAGTTCCTCATCCTGGCCGTGGCCATCGGGGTGATCTTCTACGTTCCCAACATCATCGAGGTGACGGCGAAGGCGATCGCGGGCGCACTGGGCATCAGGTAAGGGTTGAGACCGCTCCGCGGCGGTCATGTACGAGCGGGTGGAGAGGAGGACCGCGTGGACCTGCCCACGTACACGAACATCTGGCGGATCGAGAAGCGGCTCTACAAGCTGTACGACCTACGGCTGCCGATGCCGCTGCCGATCGTCTGGATCGGCGTGTTCGTCGGGGTGTTCGTCCCGTGGTCGCTCCTGCTGGTCCTGGTGGGTGTGCCGGTGGAGATGCCCTGGCACGTGCTGTTCCTGGTGCCGCCGGGCATCGTGACGTGGTTGTCCACCCGTCCCGTCATCGAGGGCAAGCGCCTCACCGAACTGCTGGAGTCCCAGCTGCGCTACCTGGGGCAGCCGAAGGCCTGGTACCGCCTGGCGCCCAGCTCCGAGCCCGAGGCCGTGACGTTCTCCGGCCGGGTGTGGCGCACCGCGCCCGTACGCGCCAAGTCGAAGGGGCCGCGCAAGGCCCGCCATCCGCAGCGCAGGCGCGAAGGCGCCGCAGGGCCGCGCCAGGTGCGCCCCGCCGTCGCCGCCGCGGCGGCCGCGGCCACGCAGGCGCCCGTCGCCGAGCCGACGACCGCGCGCACCGGCTGGGGCACCCGCCGCGGCGCCGCACCCGCCCTCAAGTCCCAGGTACGCCAGGGGGCCACCGCGGGCGCCCCGGCGTCCGGGCGGCGCCAGGAACGCTCACTGCTGGGCGAGGCGGTGGGGGCGACGACGCCCGTACGGGGCGAACGCGACCCTGAACCCGCCTCCCGGGTTTCTGCGGTTGAGGCGCCCCAGAACGGCACCACCACCGCAGGCCACGGCCGGAACCGCACCGGGGACCGGCGCATCGCAGGGCGGGCCGGACGGCGGTCCACGGATCACCTCGACGAACGCCCCGGCGAACACCCCGACGACCAGCTCGGCGAACGACCTGAGACCCGGCACCGCTCCGAGGTGGCGGGCAGCTCTGAGGTGCGGGACCGGCCTGAGGCGCGGAACCGCTTCGAGGCGGGGGACGGCTTTGAGACGCGGGACCGGCCTGAGGTGCAGGCCGCGATGAGTGCCGAGGCGCTGGCCGCTCAGGAGGCGGCAGCGGATCCGATCAGGACGGCGGAGAGCCGCAAGCCGACCGCCGGCAAGCCCATCGACACCGAGGCGCTGCGCAGGCTGCGGCGGCTCGCGGCGAGCGCCGACGGCCCGATCGACGCGAGGGATCGGGCCGACGCCGGTCCGCGTCCGGCGGGTGAGCGTCCCGAGGACGAGGTCGCCCGTGACAAGCACAGGAAGGGCCAGCCGCCGCGGCTCGTCCCCGGGCTGGTGCTCTCGGGCGGCCAGGGGGTCTGGCCGCCGCTCGACCCCGACGCCAAGCCGGTGCCCCGACCCAGCGCCCGCAAGGACGAGACCCACGAGGACCTACGAGCGGACCTCCCACGTACCGGCACCCCAGGAACGCCCGCCGCGTCCCGGCAGGACACCGACTCCGAGGTCCCTGGCACTCCGGCCGAAACGCCGGAGGGCCACGACCCGCAGCCCGTGCGGAAGCTGTCCGAGGCCTGTGACACGCAGTCCGTGCGTGAGCGTGGCGACGCGGAGATCGCGGGCGGGACGGCCGGCGTGCCGGACCCGGCTGCTGCACAGGAGCCGGGCACGGCTGGTGCGCATGGGTCCGACGCCGCCGGCGTGAACGACGCCGCCGCAGCGTCGGCACCCGGGGCCGAAGTGCCCGGGCCCAAGGCGGCAAGACCAAAGGCGACCCGATCCAGGGCCACCCGATCCAAGGCGACCAAGTCCGAGGCGGCCAAGCTTGAGGCGGCCAAGCTTGAGGCACCCGAGTCCGAGGCACCGGGGTCCGAGGCGGCCGGGCTTGAGGTGAGCGGGTCCGAGGCGGTCGGAGCCGGTGGGGCCGGGACCGGTGACGCGCGCACGGCCGTAGACGGGGCTGAGAAGCACGCAGACGACCGCACAACCCCGGCGGCCGGTGAACGTACCGCCCCGGTGTCGGGCGATCGTGAGGCCGGTCGTGAGCCCGTGCCGGCTCAGGAGCGTGAGGCCGACCGCGAGCGGGTGACGGCCAGGGAGCGTGAGGTCGCCAGGGAGCGGCGGGCGGCTCGGGAGCGGGAGGCGGTGGCCGCCGCAGGCCGGGAGGTGGCCGAGGCGGCGCGGGGTGGGGCTGTGGTTCGGCCGGGTGGTGAGGTCGGTGGGGAGATCGGGCCCGTGCCCGTCCCACGGCCTGGCGAGGGCCGGGTGCGGCGGATCGAGTCCGTCGTGGGACGCGACTCCGGCGGCTGGCGGCGCATCGCTCAGGTCGTCGTCGGCGGCGGCGGGGTGCGGACCGACGGGTCCGAGATCGACGAGGCCAGGGCCAGGGGCGTGTTCGCGGGCAGCCGCAGGGTCGTCGTGCTGGGCTGCACCGGCGGCGCCGGGCAGAGCACCACGGCGCTCATGCTGGGCCACACGTTCGCCCAGCACCGCGACGACCGGGTCGTGGCCGTCGATGCCAACAGCGGCGGCGGCACGCTGACCAGCAAGATCCAGCCGGAGACCCCCGAGACCCTGACGTCGCTGCTGTCGGGGCTCGACCGGGTCAGCGGCTATCTCACCATGCGGGGTTACACCACGCGGACCGCCTCCGGTCTGGAGGTGATCAGCGCGGACACCGACGCGGGCGCCGAGCAGCGCCTCGCGGACAGGTCCTTCTTCTCCGACCACCGGCTCGGCGAATCCATGCGCCTGCTCGACCGCCACTACAAGCTGGCCGTCATCGACCCGGCCGCCGCCCTGGCGGCCAGGTTGCTGCCGTACGCGGACCAGCTCGTCCTGGTGGTCCCGGCGAGCGAGGAGGCGCCGGAGGCGGTGGCGATGACGTACGAGTGGCTCGACGGGCACGGGTGCGCGGAGCTGCGCAGGCGGGCGGTGATGGTGGTCAACGGCGTGAGCAGGCGTTCGATGACCGACGTCGAGCAGGCGGAGTCGGTGGCCAGAGGCAGGTGCCGGGCCATCGTCAGGGTCCCCTGGGAGGACGACCTCGCGCCGGGCGGCGCGGACGTCGTCGATCCCGGGCAGTTGCGCGCGGCCGGGCGGCGGGCGTACCTCGCCCTCGCCGGGGTCGTGGTCGCAGGTTTCGCGGCACAGTCCGTACGACCGAGCGAAGAGGAGTTGGCGAGTGACCCCCCGGGCACGAGAATCGGTGAGCGATAAGTGAACAAGCGAGCAGGTCTGGCCCGTTCATGCGCCGAGGGGGCGGCATGAGCAGGGCATCCCGAGCGCACCAGCGCCTCGCGGTCCGCTACTTCGACGACCGCATCCTGCTCACGGACACCTGCGCATGGGCGTATTTCCGGCTCCCGACGGTCAGCTACGAGTTCGTCACACCCGAGGAACGCGAGGCGCTGGCCACCAACATCACGATCGCGCTGGCGGCGATCAGAATGCCCGACGCCGAGGTCCACCTGAGGGTCGCGCACCGCACGTACCCGGCGGCGGAGTGGGCCATGGCGCTCAACGCCACCTCCGACGAGGGGCCCGGCTGGCGCGACTACCTGGAGGAGATGTACCGGCACGTCTGGGCCAAGGACTTCTGGTCGAAGGAGGTCTACCTGGGCGTGCGGCTCGGCCCGCGCGGCAAGCAGCTCGGCAGCGGCGTGCTGAGCCAGCTCCTCGGCTTCTACCAGAAGACCGAGAAGGTGCTGGGGATGGACGACGACCACGTTCCCGACAGCGAGATCGGGCGCTGGACGGAGCAGGCGGAACGGCTCGGGCGAGCACTCGCGTCGAGTGCCCTCTACGCCCGTCACGCCACCTCCGTCGAGGTGGCGTGGCTGTTCCAGCACTCGGCCGCGGGCGCGCTCGGCGACCCGCCGCCCTCGGCCAGCCCGCGCAGGCGCTGGGGCAAGGGCGAGATCGAGTCGCTGGTCGAGGGCGAGATCCACAACGGCAGGTCGCTGCTGCGGATCGTGCAGCCGCAGGGCGACTCCTACGTGGCGCACCTGTCGTTCGCGCGTTTCCCCGACCTGATGCCCTTCCCCGACGGGGAGCCGTGGCTGCACTTCGCCGACCAGTTGCCGTTCCCGGTGGAGGTCTCCTCGCGGATGCGGCTGATCCCGCCGGTGAAGGCGTCCAAGGACGTGGCGCGCAAGCTGGCGCACGCCCGCGACATGGACCACCACATCCGCGAGGCCGGCGCGGAGGCGCCGCTGGCGCTGGCCGAGCAGATCGACGCGGCCCGCATGCTGGAGCACGGCATCACCAAGGAGCGGCTGCCCTTCGTGTACGGCTGGCACCGCCTGATCGTCGCGGCCCCGACCGAGGACATCTGCGTGCAGCGGGTGGAGGCGGTGGTCGAGCACTACCGCGACATGGGCATCGACGTGGTCAACTCGACCGGCGACCAGTTCTCGCTGTTCTGCGAGACGCTGCCGGGCGAGAAGGTGCGCGTCAACGCCTACGCCCAGCGCCAGCCGCTGCGTACGATCGCCGGCGGCATGGCCACGGCCACCGTCGATCTCGGCGACCGGCTGGACGAGGGCAGTGAGGGCTGGCTGGGCCCGTACATCGGTGAGACCGTCGGCAGGGCGCGCAGCATCGTGCACTTCGACCCGCTGGTGGCGGCCACGCGCAACCGGCCGACCGCCATCGCGATCACCGGCGAGCCCGGCGGCGGCAAGACCACGCTGGCGCTGCTGATGATCTACCAGATGGCGCTGCGCGGCGTGACGGTCGCGGTGATCGACCCGAAGGGCGACGCGGAGTCGCTGGTACGGCTGCTGGAGAAGCGGGGCCGCAAGGCCCGCGTCATCCCGCTCGGCTCGGCGGCCCCCGGGCTGCTCGACCCGTTCTCGTTCGGCGACGACATCGCGGCGAAGAAGACCATGGCCACCGAGACGCTGCGGCTGCTGCTGCCCCGCATGTCGGAGGAGCGCGAGTCGGCGATGATCCAGGCGGTGGCGGCCGTGTCGAACGGCGAGGACCCCTCGCTCGGCAAGGTCGTGGACTTCCTGGACCAGGCCGAGGACGCGGCGTCGAAGAACCTCGGCGCGGTGCTGCGCTCGATGTCGGAGATGCACCTGGCCAGGCTGTGCTTCGACCCGTCAGGCGGCGACCAGATCGACACCGAGGGCTGGACGACCGTGTTCACGCTCGGCGGGCTGACGCTGCCCGACGTGGCCACGGGCAGGGAGGACTACTCCTACGAGCAGCGGCTGTCGGTGGCCCTGCTCTACCTGGTGTCCCAGTTCGCGCGCAGGCTGATGAACGGCCTCGACCGGCGCGCCCCCAAGGCGATCTTCCTGGACGAGGCGTGGGCGATCACCTCCACACCCGAGGGCGCCAAGCTGGTGCCCGAGGTCAGCAGGATGGGCCGTTCCCGCAACACCGCTCTGGTGCTGGTCTCGCAGAACGCGGGAGACCTGCTGAACGAGCAGGTGACCAACTGCCTGTCGTCCGTCTTCGCGTTCAGGTCCACCGAGAGGGTGGAGGTGGACCACGTCATGTCCCTGCTCGGGGTGGAGTCGTCCGAGGAGCACAAGGCCGTGCTCCGCTCCCTGGGCAACGGCGAATGCGTATTCCGTGATCTGGATGGCAGGGCGGGGCGTATGGGCGTAGACCTGATCTCCGAAGAACTTCTCCGCTGGCTCGACACGAACCCGACACACGACAAACCCGGCGGCACGGGGCATGATGATCTTCAGGGGGGCGTGGGCAGGGCGCAGGAGGTACGGTCATGAAGGTCCGGCTATCCCGACGAATCGCGCTGGCTCTCGCGCTCGTCACCGGCATCCTCGTGGTGCCGCTCGTCCTGGGCGCGACGTCCACTCCGGTCGCCGCCGCCCCCTGTGACCTGTCAGGACCGCTTTCGCCCGAGATGGTGGGCAGCGGCACCGACGGGCTGATCCAGCCACCCGCCCCGCCGGCCGGCACGCCCGCGGCGACCACCAACTACGCCCAGTTCGGGATGAGCGGGCAGTTCTGGCACACCCACGAGCTGACCTGCTCCGACTACGTGGCCGTGCTCGGCAACATGTGGGCCAACGGCATCTTCACCGCGGCCAAGGCCGTCGACCGGCTGACGATCACCACGTACCAGGCGGCGGCCACGGAAGGACCGCTCCAGGCGATCAAGGACGTGGTCGACGACATCGTCACGCGGCTGGCCGACGCCGTCTACTGGGACTTCCTCCAGCCGATCGTCATCCTCGGCGCCATCTGGCTGGCCTGGTACGGGCTGATCCGCAAGCGGGCCACCACGACCGCCGAGGGCGTGATCTGGATGGTGCTGGCGGTCACGGTGGCGGTGTGGTTCTTCAGCCGGCCGGGAGACTTCACCGGCCTGGGCAAGGTCGTCACCGACAAGACCGGCGAAGTGGTCAACTCCGCCTTCTCCGGCCTGCCGGGCGCGGGTGGCGCGTCCTGCCTGCCGCCGCCCGGCGGCGGCGCCAGCCCGCAGGTGCAGGCGGGCGGCTACGCGCAGACCGGCACCCCCGGGGTCGACCAGAACGCCGACGCGCTGTGGTCCACGCTGGTCTGCAAGCCGTGGCTGGTCGGCCTGTTCGGCACCGCCGACCCGCAGCAGCCGATCGTGCGCGACTGGGGTCGCAAGGTGCTGGAGATGCAGTCGGTGCCGCAGGCGGTGGCCGGGCAACCGGCTCCCGACGTGGGAGCCCGCCAGTCGGAGTACGCGGCGCTCGGCGACAAGCTCAGGAACGACCCCCGCTACGCCACCTTTTCCGGCCGCGACTGGTCCAACCGGCTCGGCGTGGCCGTCGGCGCGTTCATCGCCGCCCTGGTGGCGGGCCTGCTCATCTTCCTGGTGGCGGTGTCGCTGCTGGTGCTGAAGGTGGGCTTCCTGCTCCTGCTCATCCTGGGGCCGATCTTCCTGCTGATCGGAGTCCATCCCGGCAGCGGGCGGATCGTCGCCCTGCGCTGGGTGGAGATGCTCATCGGCACGCTGCTGAGACAGGCCGTGCTGACGATCGTGCTGAGCGTCCTCGTGTACGGGTACGCGCTCATCATCTCCACCGCCATGCCCTGGGGCATGCAGGTGCTGTTCATGGCCCTGCTGACGATCGCGGTGTTCTTCTACCGCCGCCCGTTCCAGCACCTGTTCGCCTCCATGAGCGGCCACACGGTCACCACCCGCATGCTCGGCGAGGCGGCGAGTTCGTCCGTGCTTGAGCGGTCGGCGGGCGTGCTGCCGCCGGTGGCGTCGGCCAGGATCGGCCGCTGGGGCCTGCGCAAGGCCGAGCCGCTGATCAGGGCGGCCAGTGCGGCCAACCCGGCGGGCGCGGCGGCCACGGCCGCGGCGGGCGGCCAGGTCAGGATGCGCGGCGAGGAGGGCGAAGGCGCCGCCGCCGGCACCAGGGTCCCGGCCACGGCGGCTCCCCTCGACACCGACGCGCAGGGCGGCAGGGCGGCCGGGCGGGGCACGCCCGAGCCGCGCAAGGGCACCGCGCCCCCGCTCAACCTGGGCACCTCGGCTCCTCAGCGCGGGCCCGCGGCCGGCGGTCCCCGGGTCGGCGGCGGGGCCGCGGCCTCCACCGGCTCAGCGGCCTCGGCGGCCTCGTCGGGCTCCTCCGGCGGCTGGTTCGGCGGGGCGTCCGGCGGTGGCTGGGCGCGGCGCGGCGGTTCATCTGGTGGCTCACGCTCCGGCGGGTCGCGCTTCGGCGGGTCCGGCGGGTCACGATCAGGCGGGTCGCGCTTCGGCGGGTCGGGCGGCTCCCGTACGGGCGGCACGCGCTCGCGCGGCTCCGGCGGCGGCCTCTTCGGCGGTTCAGGCGGTTCAGGCGGGTCCGGCGGGTCCGGCGGATCGGGTGGCTCAGGCGGCGGGCTGTTCGGCGGCGGGTCGCGCAACGGCTCGCGTTCGGGCAACGGCTCCCGCTCCGGGGGCGGGACGTCGCCGGGGCCCCGGATCTTCGGCTCGGGCGAGTCGTCGTCGCGCTCCTCCGAGGCGCCCCCGCTCTGGCTGCGCAGCAGCGGCAACGGCGGCGGCTCAGGAGGCGACAGCCCCGACGTGCCCTTCTGGCTCAAGCCGAACAACCCCGACAAGGACTAGAACATGGCGCAGGTAGGTGACAGGCGGGGGGTGGCCTTCGCCGCCATCGTCGTGGTCATCGCGGCGGTCGGCATCTACCTGACGATGTGGCCCGACTCCTCCGAGGAACCCCAGGCGCGGCCGGAGGCGGCCAGGGCCACCAGCTCAGCCGTGGCGTCCAGCACGCCGCTGGCCACCGCGAGCGCCGCGCCGTTCGACGTGTACGCGTACCTGCCGATGAAGAAGGAGCAACTGGCGGCGGCGGCCGACCTGGCCACCCGGTTCACCGCCGCCTACGGCACCTTCCGCTTCGACGAGGATCCCGCGGCCTACGCGGGGCGGCTCAAGGCGTACACCACGGCCGAGCTCGGCGACACCCTGACCAGGACGATGACCTCGGCCGGCACCGTCGAGGCGAACAAGAACGACCAGATCGTCTCCACGGCCACGGCCGCGCTCAAGGAGATCAGGCAGGTCGACAAGAGCTCCATCGTCTTCGTGGTCACCGCGAACAGGCAGGTCACGGCCACCAGCGGCAACAAGCTGGTCAGCGAGGAGTTCGCGGTGACGGTGAGCCAGTCGGGAGCCGACTGGCGGGTCTATGACATCCTGCCCGCCGCCGACGGCCAGGACGGAGATCCCCCCTGGTGAAACTCTCCAAGACCCGGCTGGCCCTGATCATCGGCCTGGCCGGCATGCTGCTCCTGGTGGCGGTCATCGTCTCACCGCTGCTGCTGATGTCGATGCCGTCGTTCCTGAGCGACAGCGCCTCCGTCGACTGCGACGACACGGCCCAGGTGGAGGAGGCGTCCGACTCCGCCTCGTCCGACATCCCGTCCGAATACCTGGAGCTGTACAAGGACTACGGCAAGCGGATCGGCGTCCAGTGGAACATCCTGGCCGCCGTGGGCAAGCGCGAGACCGACCACGGCCGCTCCTCCCTGCCCGGCGTCAAGAGCGGCACCAACTCGGCGGGCGCGGCCGGGCCGATGCAGTTCCTCATCTCGACGTGGGGCGGCAAGGCGAGGGTCGCGATGTCGTCGACGTTCAACGGCTACGCCTCCGACGGCGACGGTGACGGCGTCGGCGACGTCTACAACCCCGCCGACGCCATCCTCGGCGCGGCCAAGATGCTCAAGCGCAACGGCGCCCCCGAGAACGTGCGGCGGGCGCTGTTCGTCTACAACCGGGCCTGGTGGTACGTGGACCAGGTCGAGGAGATCGCCAGGAAGTACGCCAAGTCGGGAGCGGTCAAGGTGCCGCCGCAGGCGTCGGAGGAGTGCGACGAGCCGCTGGTCGAGGCCGCGCCCAGCGACGTCGTGGCCAAGATCCTGCAGTACGCGCTGGCGCAGCGCGGCAAGCCGTACCTGTGGGGCGGCACCGGGCCCGACTCCTTCGACTGCTCGGGGGTCATCTACGCGGCCTACAAGGCGGCCGGGCTGACGATCCCGCGCACCACGTTCGGGCAGTGGCCGTTCGGCGTGAAGGTGTTAGAAGGCGAGGAACAACCCGGCGACCTGGTGTTCTTCAACGCCGGCCCCGGTACGTCCGCGAACAACCCCGGCCACGTGGGGCTGGTCGTGTCGAAGGGCAAGATGCTGGAGGCGCGGTGCCGGTTGTGCGGCCCCATCAAGGTCACGAGTTACCAGGCGCGCGACACCCGCGTGGGCTTCACCCGCCCGCTGCAGAACCCCGGGGTGCAGGAACAGCTGAAGAAGCTGCAGAATCGCACCCTATGAGGATCTTTCTGTTGCGGACGCCGTCCGCATGAGCGTGATCGTGGTCGTGGCCGCGGTGATCGTCGGGCCCGGCGGCCGGGTGCTGGCCGCGCAGCGCGCCGAGCCCGCCGCGCTGGCCGGCGGCTGGGAGTTCCCCGGCGGGAAGGTGGACCCCGGCGAGAGCGAGGAGGTCGCGCTCGTCAGGGAGTGCAGGGAGGAGCTCGGCGTCGAGGTCGCCGTGGGCGCGCGCGTGGGCGGCGACTGGCCCTTGGCGGAGGGGTACGTCATGCGCGTCTGGCTCTGCTCGCTGATCTCGGGGACGCCGGAGGCCAGAGAACACCTGGCGCTGCGCTGGCTCGGGCCGGGGGAGTACTACGAGGTCGAATGGCTGGGCGCGGACCTGCCGATCATGAAGACGGTGGAGAGTCTCCTCCCGCGTGATTAGGACATCCCTCTCTGTGACAGAATGATTACTAGGCGTTATTTTGTGTCACGGTGGGGAGATGGGGCGCGATGCGGCGTGGATGGGGCGTCGCCGGGGTGCTGACGCTGGTGGCGGTGCCTTCTGTGCCTGTGGCGGCGACCGGGGTGTCGCTGGTGCTGGAGCGGGTGCACGAAGGCGGCGAGGTCGGCAAGCAGGTCAGGACCGGGGACGTGCAGCGTTTCCGGGTCCGGCTCAACGGCATGGCCAAGGGGGCCAGGGTGGCGGTCGCGGCCAGCCCGGCTACGGCCCTGACCGAGGTCTCGTGCCCGCCCCTGCTGGACCCGCGTCCTACGGCGGGTGCCGACGGCCTCGGCGCCGCGACCCCGGCCGGCGTCGTCGGCCAGGCTTCGGCCGGGCCTGCGGGAGCGGCTGCGCCCGGGCTCGCTGGGCAGGGCGCGGCTTCGGCCGGGCTCACCGGGCAGGGCACGGCTTCAGTCGGTCTCTCCGGGCAGGGCTCGGCTTCGGCCGAGGCGGTGGGTGCCGGTGAAGGGGGCGGGGCGGCTGGGCGGTTGGCCAGGCGGGCGTTGCGGGTCGTGGGCGATCCGGCGGCGCCGGGTGCCGTTCCGCCGGGGGCGGGGGTGTGCCGGTTGGGGAAGGTCGCCGGTGAGCGGGCCGTGGACGTCACGGTCAAGGCGCCCGCCGGCGCGTGGGAGGTGGTGCTCGCCGCGGTGGCCAGGTTGCGCGGGACCGGCGACGGGCCGACGATCCTGAGCAGGAGCACCGCCGTACAGGTCGGGGGGACTCGCATCACGGGGGAGCGGGCGACGTTCAGCGGCCGGGCCCACCGTCTCCCGCCGCCCAAGCGCGACGGCCTCGACCAGCGGGCCCACACGAGCCCGCTCGCCTCCCCGACCCCGACCCCGACCCCGGCCCGGCCCTCGACCAGGCCCCCGGCTGGGGCAGGCGCCGCCCCGACCGTCGGCGCGTCCCCGATCGCGGGAACGAGACCGAGCCCAGGAGCCACGCCGAGCGCACGAGCGACGGCAAGGGTGCAGGGCCCGGGAAGCGCGGCGAGGGCCGACCGGACGGCGAGGGGTCACCGGACGGTGAGGGCCGGTAGGGCGGCGAGTGCGACTCCTGCGGCGGGTGCGGGCGGCCCCGCGGCCGGCGCGGGTTCCGCGGCGAGCGCGACCCCTCCGGCGAGCGGCGTCCTCGCGGCGAGTCCGGCTCCTGCGGCGAGTGCGGCGGTGGCCGCCGGAGGGGTGCCCGCCCTTCCGCCGTTCCCGCCCGTCACCCCCATCGTCCCCGTCACCTCCGTCACCCCCGGCGTGCCCGGTCCTGGCGTGCCTTCAGGAGGCGTGCCGCAGGCGTTGCCGAGCGCCGCCGTGAGCATGCCCGCCGGTACGCGGCTCCTTGCCTCGTTCCAAGCCGAAGGCCCCGGCGGGGCGGCGCCGCTGCCGTGGGAAATGGTGTCGGCCGCGAAACACGTTCATCCGGTGCGTTACGTCAGCCCGATCGACGGGCCGCAGGCGTTGCCCATGGTCGCGGGGGCCATCGGAGTGCTGCTCGGAGGGCTCTGGATCGTTGTCACGGTACAACGAGGGCGTAACCGGAGAAACGTGTTGTAATTCCGTCTTTACTGTTACTTTTACCCGGCTAGTATTCCCTTTGACCATGGTTCCGGGACTGCGCGGAGGGCACCGGTGGCACGCACGCGAGCGACGGCCCTGTCCGCTGTCGTCCTGGCGCTCGCACTGACGGGCGCCGGAGCGACCCCGTTCATCGTGCAGAGCGCGAGCGCCTCCGTGACCGCCTTGGATCCCGTCGAGCCATGTGACGTCGGCGAGGTCTGCGACATCACCCCCGAGACCACCGTCACCGTCACCACCACTTTGGGCGAGCCCACTCCCGAGGAGACGGACTCGGCGCCGGAGACGACGGTCACCAAGACGGTGACCGCGACCCCGACGAAGAAGACCAAGGCGCCGACCCCCACGAAGACCAGCCCCACCACGACCCCTCCGCCGACTCCTCCGACGCAGAACCCGCAGCCGCTGCCCACGCAGCCCGCCGAGGTGCCGTCCACGACGGAGCCGACGACCACCCCGGAGGAGACCGTCTCGATGCCGGCCATCGCGCCGGAGGAGACCACCCCCGTCGTGCCGACGCCCAGCGAGACGCAGGTCGCCTCCGACGAGGAGGTGCCGCTGGAGCTGCGTAACGCGGCGCCGGAGTTCGACCAGCGCACGCTGACGCAGAAGCTCAGCATCCCGGCGCTGGTGCTGGTCCTGCTCGCGCTCTTCGCCGTGCTCATCTTCGAGGGCCGGCTGCGCCGGATGGCCCACGCGGCGGCCGTACGGAAGGCGGGGCCCCCGATCGGCGGGCCCGAGATGCCTCCGCCCGGCGCCGGCTACCCGGCGGGGCCCGGTTACGCCACGGCGGGCTTCCAGGCCCCCGGCTATCCGGGCGGCACCGCGTACGCGCCCATCATCAGCTTCGTGCCGGTGCAGACCTACCCCAGCGTCCCGCCCGGCTACCAGGACTCGAACCACCCGTATCCGCCCCAGGGTTACGTGCAGGAGCCGTACCAGGAGCCCGTTCAGGAGCCTGTGGTCCTGCATCCGGACGAGTTCGACTCCTACAGCGAGCCGCCGTCCCGCGAGCGTGATCTGTTCGAGCCGGCGACCGAGGTGCGTGACCCGTTCGAGCCGGCGTCGGGTCCGCGTGAGCGCGACCCGTTCGAGCCGCTGGTGCCGCCGGTGCCGTCGGACATCCCGCCGGGCGGGGCCGGCCCGTACGACGGCGACCAGGAGCAGCCGCTCGGCCCTGCCTCGGCCGCCGAGTCGGGTGACCCCGACCCCTGGAAGCCCTCCGCCGCGGGCTCGCTGTTCGAGCCGGCCGCCAAGGAGACCGGCCCTGGCGCGGGAGATTCCACGACGGCCACCGACTACGAGCCGCCGCCCTACCTGGCGCCCGACGCGGACGTGACGGCCGTGCAGCCGCTGCCGCCCCAGTTCCAGGAGCAGCCGCCGCAGGAGCCGACGAAGGAGATGCCCGACGCCAAGCGCAGGCGTTTCGGCCGGAAGAAGAAGTAAGACCAGACAGACGCAGAAGAGCGGGGGCCGGTCGTCCGGCCCCCGCTCTTCTGATTTGGTACGCCTACTTGCTGTTGCTGCTGCTGCGCTTGAAGATCTTGTTGCCCAGCCACACCAGCGGGTCGTACTTGCGGTCCACCACGCGCTCCTTCATCGGGATCAGCGCGTTGTCGGTGATCTTGATGTGCTCGGGGCAGACCTCGGTGCAGCACTTGGTGATGTTGCAGTAGCCGAGCCCGTGCTCCTCCTGCGCGGCGTCCTGCCGGTCGGCCACGTCGTACGGGTGCATGTCCAGCTCGGCGATCCGCATGAGGAACCGGGGACCGGAGAAGTTGCTCTTGTTCTCCTCGTGGTCACGGATGACGTGGCAGACGTTGTTGCACATGAAGCACTCGATGCACTTGCGGAACTCCTGCGAGCGCTCGACGTCCACCTGCTTCATCCGGTATTCGCCCGGCTTCACCCCGCTCGGCGGGGTGAAGGAGGGCACCTCCCGGGCCTTCTGGTAGTTGTAGGACACGTCGGTGACGAGGTCCTTGATGACGGGGAAGGTCCGCATCGGCGTGACCGTGATGGTCTCGTCCTCCTCGAAGGTGGACATGCGGGTCATACAGCCCAGTCGCGGCTTGCCGTTGATCTCCATGCTGCACGAGCCGCACTTGCCGGCCTTGCAGTTCCACCGCACCGCCAGGTCGGGCGCCTGCGTGGCCTGGAGGCGGTGGATGATGTCGAGGACGACCTCGCCCTCGTTGACCTCGACGGTGAAGTCCTCGAGCTTGCCCTCGCCGCCCTCACCGCGCCAGACCCTGAACTTTGCCTTGTAGCTCATGACTTCGCTATCCCGTCGAACTCGGCCATCTCTTCGTCGGTGAGGTATTTGCTCAGCTCGTCCCGGTCGAAGAGGGTGATCAGGTCGTCGCGCATGGATGGCTGGACCTTCTCCTCGACCTGCACGGACGTGCCGTCCGCGGTGGAGCAGACGAGCAGCTTGCGGCGCCAGTCCGGGTTCATCCCGGGGAAGTCGTCGCGCGTGTGCCCGCCGCGGCTCTCCTCGCGCAGCAGCGCGGCGCGGGCCACGCACTCCGAGACCAGCACCATGTTGCGCAGGTCGATCGCGAGGTGCCAGCCCGGGTTGTAGATGCGCGAGCCGGCCGCGCCGACCATGCGCACCCGCTCCTTGAGCTTCTCCACGGCCTCCAGGGCCTCGGAGACCTCCTCGGCCTTGCGGATGATGCCCACCAGCTCGTTCATCGTGCGCTGGAGCTCGTGGTGGACCTCGTAGGGGTTCTCGCCGCCGCGGTTGAGCGGGGCCAGCGCCTCCTCCAGGGCCGCGTCCACCGACTCGGACTCGACCTTGGGCCGCGCGGCCAGGCCGTCCACGTACGCCGCCGCGCCCGCGCCCGCCCGGCGCCCGAACACCAGCAGGTCGGACAGCGAGTTGCCGCCCAGCCGGTTGGAGCCGTGCATGCCGCCCGAGACCTCGCCGGCCGCGAACAGCCCGGGAACGGCCGCCGCGCCGCTGTCGGCGTCGACCTCGACGCCGCCCATGATGTAGTGGCAGGTCGGCCCCACCTGCATGGGCTCGGCGGTGATGTCGACGTCGGCCAGCTCCTTGAACTGGTGGTGCATCGACGGCAGCCGCCGCTTGATCTCCTCGGCGGGCAGGCGGGTGGAGACGTCGAGGAAGACGCCGCCCTGGGGTGAGCCGCGACCGGCCTTCACCTCGGCGTTGATCGCGCGGGCCACCTCGTCACGCGGCAGCAGCTCCGGCGGGCGCCGGTTGTTGGCCTGGTCGGTGTACCAGCGGTCGCCCTCTTCCTCCGTGGTGGCGTACTTGTCCTTGAACACCTCGGGGATGTAGTCGAACATGAAGCGCTTGCCCTCGGAGTTGCGCAGCACGCCGCCGTCACCGCGGACGGACTCGGTGACCAGGATGCCGCGCACCGACGGAGGCCAGACCATCCCCGTGGGGTGGAACTGGATGAACTCCATGTTGATCAGGTTCGCGCCGGCGAGCAGGGCCAGGGCGTGGCCGTCGCCGGTGTACTCCCAGGAGTTGGACGTGACGACGTACGACTTGCCGATGCCGCCGGTGGCCAGGACCACGGCGGGGGCGTCGAAGAGGACGAAGTTGCCCGTCTCGCGCCAGTAGCCGAACGCGCCGGAGATCGCGTCGCCGTCCTTGAGCAGCCGGGTGACGGTGCACTCGGCGAAGACCTTGATGTAGGCCTCGTAGTCGCCGTGGGCCTCGTAGTCCTCCTGCTGGAGGGCCACGACGCGCTGCTGCAGGGTGCGGATGAGTTCCAGGCCGGTACGGTCGCCCACGTGTGCGAGCCGTGGGTACTCGTGCCCGCCGAAGTTCCGCTGGCTGATCTTGCCGTCCTTGGTGCGGTCGAACAGCGCGCCCCAGGCTTCCAGCTCCCACACGCGGTCGGGCGCCTCCTTGGCGTGCAGCTCGGCCATCCGCCAGTTGTTGAGGAACTTGCCGCCCCGCATGGTGTCACGGAAGTGCACCATCCAGTTGTCGTCGGGGTTGACGTTCCCCATCGCGGCGGCCGCGCCGCCCTCGGCCATGACCGTGTGGGCCTTGCCGAACAGCGACTTGCAGATGATCGCGGTCCGCTTGCCCTGCTGGCGGGCCTCGATCGCGGCCCGCAGGCCGGCCCCGCCCGCGCCGATGACGACGACGTCGTACTCGTGGCGCTCTATGTTGTGCGTGTTTTCCACTGAAAGCTGTCCTTACGCGTACGGGAAGGCGATGATGCCCTTGGCCACCAGGCGCACGTACAGGTCGGCGCCCATGACCGAGAACATCGAGGCCCACGCGAGGGGTTGGTGC
The DNA here is from genome assembly GCF_040649755.1 of Nonomuraea sp. NPDC048882. NCBI lineage: Bacteria > Bacillati > Actinomycetota > Actinomycetes > Streptosporangiales > Streptosporangiaceae > Nonomuraea > Nonomuraea sp. NPDC048882. The sequence goes on along the minus strand of NZ_JBEZGB010000013.1, from coordinate 156,479 downwards.
TTGGCGTTGAGCTTGGACACGAACGTCCAGGCCCGGTACCGCAGCGGGTGGCGGGAGAAGTGGTTGAGCCTGCCCGCGGTGATGTGCCGGCAGGAGTGGCACGACAGCGTGTAGGCGTTGATGAGGACGGCGTTGGCGATCAGGATCCAGCTGCCCAGGCCGAGCGGCTTGTGCACGACCGCCAGGACGGCGTCGTAGGCCAGGATGAGGCCGATCACGATGGCCGCGTAGAAGAAGTACCTGTGGATGTTCTGGATGATCAGCGGGAAGCGCCGCTCACCGGTGTACTTCCCGTGCGGCTCCTGCACGGCGCAGGCCGGCGGCGAGAGCCAGAAGGAGCGGTAGTAAGACTTGCGGTAGTAGTAGCAGGTCAGCCGGAACCCGCCGGGCAGGGCCAGGATGAGCAGCCCCGGCGAGAGCGTGTACCAGTCGCCGATCGGCGCCCAGCCGAACAGTTGCGCCCCTTCGGGACACGTGACCGCGGCCAGACAGGGCGAGGCGAACGGGGCGATGTAGGGATCGACGAAGATGCTGTTGTCGATGATCGCCCATACACCGTAGACAAGAAATGAGCTGAGCCCGAGGAACGTCACGAGCGGGACCAGCCACCATCTGTCCGTACGCAGGGTGCGCACCTTGACTTGCGCACGCTGCCGGCGGACCGGGGCTTCGGGCGTCGTCTGGGTCATCGCGGACCTCTCCACCTCCCGCGGACCCTTAGCGCAGGGGGTCCGTGGTTTCGATTCACTGGGCGCGCTCTCAGGGCGGGATCCGCTCGGGCGCGCGCGTTGGTGGGGGATACGTTACGACGACAGGATCGACATTTGTGAGCGGGGTCACTCACTTTTTCGATGACTAGCTGTGATTCCTGTCACGTAGCCCGTCAGAGGGGCTGTTCGAGGGGCGGTAACTTCACCACTGTCACGAAAAAGTTATCGATTTGCCGGACAACGCGAATAAATTGCTCGAAGTCGACGGGCTTCGCGACATATGCGTTCGCGTGTAACCGGTAGCTGCGGAGGATGTCCTCCTCCGCCTCGGACGTCGTCAGGATCACCACCGGGATCGTACGCAACTCGGCGTCGGCCTTCACCTCCTCCAGCACCTCCATGCCGCTCATCCTGGGCAGATTGAGGTCGAGCAGCACCAGGTCGGGGCGCGGCGCGTCGGCGAACTCGCCCTCGCGGCGCAGGTAGGCCATCGCCTGCTCGCCGTCGTTGACCACGTTGAGCCGGTTGTGCACCTTGTTGAGGTCGAAGGCCTCCCTGGTGAGCAGGATGTCGCCCTGGTCGTCCTCCACCAGGAGCACCTCGATCGGCCGCCAGCCCTTCATCGCTCGGCTCCCGTGGCGGGCAGCGTCCACCGGAACGTCGCGCCGCCCCCGCCTTCGTTCCCGTCCAGCCACAGCGTTCCCCCGTGATACTCGACGATCTTGCGGCAGAGCGCCAGCCCGATGCCGGTTCCCGGATAGACGTCTCGCGGATGCAGCCGCTGGAAGATGAGGAAGATGCGGTCGGCGTACTTGGGCTCGACCCCGATGCCGTTGTCGGAGCAGCTGAACTCCCACTGGTCGCCGTCGCGCCTGACCCCGATGTGCACGCGCGGCGGGTCGTCGGCGCGGAACTTGACGGCGTTCTCGATGAGGTTCTGGAAGAGCTGCGTGAGCTGCAGCTGGTTGCCGAGGACGCGGGGCAGCTCGTCGCGCGTGACGACGGCGCCGGTGTCCTCGATCGTGGCGGACAGGTTGTCCAGCGCCCGGTCCAACGCCGTGCCCGTGTCGGTCTCGGTCTTCTCGCCGGTGACCCGGCCGACGCGGGAGAAGTCGAGCAGGTCGTTGATCAGCAGCTGCATGCGCTTGGCGCCGTCCACCGCGTAGTGGATGTACTGCCTGGCCCGCTCGTCGAGCTGGTCGCCGTAACGCTGCTCCAGCATCTGCGTGAAGCTCGCCACCTTGCGCAGCGGCTCCTGGAGGTCGTGGCTGGCCACGTACGCGAACTGCTCCAGCTCGCTGTTGGACCGGCGCAGCTCCTCGGTCTGGTCGGCGGCCGTCCGCCAGGCCGAGACGACGCGGGCGCGCATGGAGTCGATGTGGCTGGACAGCTCGGCCAGCTCAAGGGGCCTGTCCACGTGCAGGTCGTGGTCGAAGTCGCCGGCGGCGACCGTACGGACCTGCTCGGTGAGCTGGTCGATGGGCTTGAGCACGGCGTAGCGCACGATCACGGCCAGCCCGGCGCCGCAGGCCAGCAGGAGCGCGAAGACCACGATCAGCGCCACGGTCAGGCGCTCGACCTGCGCGGCCACCTCGGGGCGCGGGTTCAGCTCGGCGGTCCTCGCGATCATCGTCATGACGATGACGACCCCGGCGGCGAACGTGAGGCCGGCCACCGTCCCGGTGGCCAGGAACCAGCGGGCGACCGGCACCCGGCCCAGGCCGATCGGCTCCTTGGGAGGAGGAAGGGGATGGATCGTCATGTTCTCCTCCTCCGCACCATGACCACGGCCAGGTCGTCGCTCAGCCGGCCCACGTGGGTGATGAGCCGGTCGAGGTCGATGGCGCCGTGGTCGCGTACCAGATCGAGCAGGCCCTCCACGCCGAGCAGCCGGCCGGGCTCGCCCACGGCGGCCTCGATCAGGCCGTCGGTGTAGAGCATCATCGACCACTCCGCGCCCAGCGGGACGTCGATGACCGCCCACTCCGCGTCGGCGAAGATGCCGAGCGGCGGGCCGGAAGGCGCCTCGGTCACCACCCGTACCTCACCGTCGCGCACCAGCAGCGGCGGCGGATGGCCGACCACGCGCATCGTGGCGTGGCTCAGGTCGGGGCTGATCGTGGCCGTGCACAGCGTGGTGAAGATCTCGGGGGCCTTGCGCTCGGCCCGCAGCAGGGTGTCGAGCGTACGCAGCAGCGTGTCGTCCGGCTGCCCGGCCAGGACCAGCGTGCGCCAGGCGATGCGCAGCGCCACGCCGAGCGCGGCCTCGTCGGGGCCGTGGCCGCACACGTCGCCGATCACCAGGTGCACCGAGCCGTCCGGCGTCTGCACGGTGTCGAAGAAGTCACCGGCCAGCGTGCCGCCGCTGCCCGGCAGGTAGCGGGTGACGTGTTCGATGGCGGCCGAGCGCAGCAGCGGGCTGGGCAGCAGGGCGCTCTCCAGCCGCGCGTTCTCCTGGGCCGTCAGCTCGGCCTGGACGAGTTTGAGCTGGGCCAGGTCGGCGCGCTTGCGCTCCATCGCGTACCGGATGGACCTGGCCAGCAGCCGGGCGTCCACGTCGCCCTTGACCAGGTAGTCCTGGGCTCCCGACTGCACCGCCGAGACGCCGACGTGCACGTCCCTCAGCCCGGTGAGCACCAGCACCGCCGTGTGCGGCGCCAGCGCCAGCACCTCCTCCAGCGCCTCCAGCCGGCTGGCGTCGGGCAGGGAGAGGTCGACGAGCACGCACTGGATCTGGGGGGTCAGCAGCTCCTTGGCCTCGCGCAGACTGCGTGCCCTGAAGATGCGCGGCGGTGCCAGGACCTGGTTGAGCAGCTCCTCGACGAGGAAGGCGTCGCCGTCGTCGTCCTCGATGAGGAGCAGTGTGAGCGTCTGAGAAAGGTTCGCCGTCAAAAAGCCTCTCCGGGTAGAACCGCCTGGTGCTCATTCTGCGATGATTTCGGTCCCTTGTGGAAGCGTGCTCTCGTGACCGGCTTGCGCGATGAGTTCGACTCCCTGCGGAAGCGTCCCCTCGTGATCGGCTTCCAGGACGAAGGAGAGCAGGGTCTCCCTGAACGCCTGCGCCGCCCTGGTCGGCTCGACGTCTTTGCGGTGGGCCAGCGCGATCGTCCGGCTGAGCCCCGGCGGCGCGAGCGGCGTGCCCAGCAGGCCGGGCCGCCCGTCGAGCACCATCGACGGCACCACGGCCACGCCCAGGCCCGCTTCGACGAACCGCAGCACGGCGTCCATCTCCCCGCCCTGCACCGCGAACCGGGGCTCGAAGCCCGCCTGCCGGCAGGCCGCCAGTGTCGCCTCGCGCACGTCGTAGCCGCGCCTGAACATCACCATCGCCCGGCCGCGCAGGTCCTCGATCCGCACGTAGGGGCCCTTGATCTGCGCGTGGGACGGGGAGACGACGACGAGGTTCTCGCGCAGGATCTCCTCGGTCACCAGCGAGGGATCGTCGCTCTGCAGCGGCATGATGATCAGCGACAGGTCGAGCTGCCCCCTGGCCAGCGCCCTGATCAGGTCGCGCGAGCCGCCCTCCTCCACCAGCAGCTCGATCCCGGGGTACGCGCGATGGAAGCGGGCCAGCGCGTCGGCCAGCAGCCCCGCGCACAGCGAGGGCGTGGCCCCCAGCCGCACCCGGCCCCGGCGCAGCCCCGCCAGCTCGGCCACCTCCTGCCTGGCGGTGTCGGCGTCGGCCAGGATCCGGCGGGCCAGCGGCAGCAGCGCCTCGCCGGCCGCGGTCAGCGTCACGTTGCCGCGCGCCCGCGAGAACAGGGGCGCGCCGAGATCGGCCTCCAGCGCCTTGATCTGCTTGCTCAGCGACGGCTGCGCGACCCGCATGCGCTCGGCCGCCTGGGTGAAGTGCCTGGCCTCCGCCACCGCGACGAAGTACGCGAGCTGCTGAAACTGCATGTGATTTTCCTCGCACCAGCCCGGTGTAAGCCGGCGATAAAAGCCGCGCCTTGCCTCATCATAGCCCGTGGCTATCGAAACCAGATCCGTCATGACTTGGACGGATCAATGCTGGATACCTAGCGTCGAAGACGTGACTGCCACGATAGAGCGCGGTGCCGCCACCGCGTCTGTTACCCCCTCCCATAAGGCCCCGGCCAAGGCCCCGAAGAGGAAGAAGCCGGGCGGGTTCCTGGGCTCCTCGAACGGCAAGAAAGTCGTCATGGCCGTCACGGGCGCCGTGATGGTGCTCTTTCTTCTCGGCCACATGCTCGGCAACCTCAAGATCTTCTTCGGCCGCGAGTCCTTCAACGACTACGCCCACGCGCTGCGCACGCTGCTTGAGCCGCTGGCTCCCTACCGCACGCTGCTGACGCTCGTGGAGATCGTTCTCGTGGTGTCGGTCGTTCTTCACATATGGGCCGCGATCTCGCTGTCCCGCCGCGCGGGCAAGGCCAGGCCGGTCAAGTACGTGGCCAAGAAGTCGCAGGCCGGCGGCTACACCACGCACATCATGCGCTGGGGCGGCGTGACGATCGTGCTGTTCCTGGTCTGGCACCTGCTCGACCTGACCTTCGGCGTGGTGAACCCGAAGGGCTTCGACTCGGCCCCCGCCGACCGGATGATCGCCGGCTTCGACGCCTCCCGGTGGTGGGTGACGCTCATCTACGTCGTCGCCGTCGTCATGGTCGGCCTGCACCTGCGGCACGGCCTCTGGAGCGCCTTCCAGACCCTCGGCTGGGCCGGTCACGGCCGCTACCGCCTGCTCCGCGTGTCGGCCGCCCTGGTCTCCGCGGTCCTGGTCATCGGCTTCCTGGCCCCGCCCCTCGCGATCACGTTCGGAGTTGTCAAGTGAAGTACACCGAAGGCTCCGAGATCAGGGACACCAAGGCTCCCGCCGGGCCCATCGAGGAGCGCTGGGAGAAGCGCAAGTTCAGCGCCAAGCTGGTCAACCCGGCCAACAAGCGCAAGCTCAACGTGATCGTCGTCGGCACCGGCCTGGCGGGCGGCTCGGCCGCGGCGACCCTGGGCGAGCTGGGCTACAACGTCAAGTCGTTCTGCTACCAGGACACGCCGCGCCGCGCCCACTCCATCGCCGCGCAGGGCGGCATCAACGCCGCCAAGAACTACCGCGGCGACGGCGACAGCATCTACCGCCTGTTCTACGACACCGTGAAGGGCGGCGACTTCCGCGCCCGCGAGTCGAACGTCTACCGCCTGGCCCAGGTCTCGGTGAACATCATCGACCAGGCCGTGGCGCAGGGCGTGCCGTTCGCCCGCGAGTACGGCGGCCTGCTCGACACCCGCTCCTTCGGCGGCGCCCAGGTCTCCCGTACGTTCTACGCCCGCGGCCAGACGGGGCAGCAGCTGCTGCTGGGCGCGTACCAGGCGCTGGAGCGGCAGATCGCGGCCGGGACCGTCGAGATGCACACGCGGCACGAGATGCTCGACCTGATCGTGGCCGACGGGCGGGCGCGCGGCATCATCGTGCGCGACATGGTCACAGGCGAGATCGAGCGCCACCTGGCCGACGCCGTGGTGCTGGCCACCGGCGGCTACGGGAACGTGTTCTTCCTGTCCACGAACGCCAAAGGCTGCAACACCACCGCCATCTGGCGGGCCCACGAGCGCGGCGCGTACTTCGCCAACCCCTGCTACACGCAGATCCACCCGACCTGCATCCCCGTCTCGGGCGAGTACCAGTCCAAGCTCACGCTCATGTCCGAGTCGCTGCGCAACGACGGCCGGGTGTGGGTGCCGCTGCGCAAGAACGACGAGCGCGCCCCCGGCGACATCCCGGAGGAGGAGCGCGACTACTACCTGGAGCGCATCTACCCGGCCTTCGGCAACCTGGTGCCGCGCGACATCGCCTCCCGCGCCGCCAAGAACGTCTGCGACGAGGGCCGCGGCGTCGGCCCCGGCGGGCTCGGGGTCTACCTCGACTTCAGGGACGCCATCAACCGCCTCGGCCGGGACGCGGTCGAGAAGAAGTACGGCAACCTCTTCGAGATGTACGAGCGCATCACGGGCGAGAACCCGTACGACGTGCCGATGCGCATCTACCCCGCCGTCCACTACACGATGGGCGGGCTGTGGGTCGACTACGACCTGCAGTCCACGATCCCCGGCCTGTTCGTCGTCGGCGAGGCCAACTTCTCCGACCACGGCGCCAACCGGCTCGGCGCGTCGGCGCTCATGCAGGGCCTGGCCGACGGATATTTCGTGCTTCCGACCACCATCGGCGACTACCTGGCCGCGGGCCCGTTCGGCGACGTGGACGAGGAGGCCGTCGCGCAGGCCGAGATCAAGGTCCGCACCAAGATCGACCGCCTTTTGTCCGTGAACGGCACCCGCACGCCCGACTCCTTCCACCGTGAGCTGGGCAAGCTCATGTGGGACTACTGCGGCATGGAGCGCACCGAGGAGTCGCTGCGCAAGGCGCTGGAGCGCATCCCCGAGCTGCGCGAGGAGTTCTGGCAGAACGTCAAGGTGAGCGGCACCGCCGAGGAGCTCAACCAGGTGCTGGAGAAGGCCGGCCGCGTCGCCGACTTCTTCGACCTGGCCGAGCTCATGTGCCTGGACGCCCTCATCCGCACCGAGTCCTGCGGCGGCCACTTCCGCGCCGAGTCGCAGGACGCCGACGGCGAGGCCCTGCGTGACGACGAGAACTTCGCGCACGTCTCGGCCTGGGAGTTCGGCGGCGAGGACGGGCCGGTGCTGCACAAGGAAGCGCTCGAGTACGAGTACGTCAAGATGACCCAGCGGAGCTACAAGTGAACCTGACCCTGCGCGTATGGCGGCAGAGCGGCCCCTCGGACGCCGGACGCATGGTGACGTACAAGGTGGAGGACGTCTCCCCGGACATGTCCTTCCTGGAGATGCTCGACGTCCTCAACGAGCGCCTCATCCTGGAGGGCGACGACCCGATCGCGTTCGACCACGACTGCCGCGAGGGTATCTGCGGCATGTGCGGCATGGTCATCAACGGCGTGGCCCACGGCGAGCAGCGCGCCACCACGACGTGCCAGCTCCACATGCGCCACTTCGAGGACGGCGCCGAGATCACCATCGAGCCGTGGCGCGCGGCGCCGTTCCCGGTCGTCAAGGACCTGGTGGTGGACCGCAGCGCGTTCGACCGGATCATCCAGGCGGGCGGCTTCGTCTCGGTCCCGGCCGGCTCCGCGCCCGACGCCCACAGCATCCCGGTCCGCAAGGAGGACGCGGACGCGGCCTTCGACGCGGCCACCTGCATCGGCTGCGGCGCCTGCGTGGCGGCCTGCCCCAACGGCTCGGCCTCCCTTTTCACCGCCGCCAAGATCACCCACCTGAGCCTGCTCCCGCAGGGCCAGCCCGAACGCCTCACCCGCGCGAAGGCCATGGTGGACCAGATGGACGCGGAGGGCTTCGGCGGCTGCACCAACACGGGCGAGTGCACGGCGGTGTGCCCGAAGGGCATCCCGCTGGACGCGATCGCCCAGATGAACAGCGATTATCTGAAGGCCAACGCCAAGTAGGAGCCGGTTCAGAATGATGGGCGCAACTATTATAGTTGCGCCCATCATTATTGAACGCAGGTGATCAGATGGTCAGCAAACCGGAGCGACTGTACGGCCGCGACACCGAATGGGAGGAACTCACCGAGTTCGGCACGGCGTCCACGCCGGGTGCCACCCTGGGGCTCGTCTACGGTCGTCGCCGGCAGGGGAAGACCCTCATGCTCGAACTTCTGGCGCAGGAAACCGGCGGCTTCATCTTCGCCGCGACCCAGCAGACAGAGGCGCAGAACCTCGCCGATCTCGGCGCGGCCTTCGCCGCCCATCGCCGCATGCGTCAGCCGGTCCCCTTCCGCGACTGGCGGGAGGCACTCGACGAACTGCTCCGCCTGGGTGAAGAGCGCGCCGTGCCGGTGATCATCGACGAGTTCCCCTACCTCGTGTCGGCCACGCCTGCGCTTCCGTCGTACCTGCAACAGGCGCTCAGCCCGACCGGGCACGCGAAGGAGCACACGCGTACCCGCATGATCCTCTGCGGAAGCGCTCTGACGACGATGACGCAACTTCTCGGCGGTGGCGCTCCGTTGCGAGGCCGGGCGGTTCTGGAGCTGGTCGTGCGGCCTTTCGGCTTTCGTGACGCGAGCGCCTTCTGGGGGCTGACCGACGATCCCGAGCTGGCCTTCCGGGTCAACGCGCTGGTCGGGGGTACGCCCGCGTACTTGGAGATGAGCGGCGGATCGGGGCCCGCCACGCTCAAGGGCTTCGATCGATGGGTCGAGAGGCGACTGCTGAACCCCGCCTCCGCGATGTTCAGAGAAGGCGGGCTGCTGCTGCGCGAGGAGCCGTCGATCTCCGATCCCAGCTCCTACTCCGCAGTGCTGGCGGCCATCAGCGCGGGAAGCCACCGCCGCTCGGAGATCGCCGCCGCCCTCGGGCGGCCTGTCGGCGCGCTGGCGCATCTGTTCGCCGGCCTGCAGAGCATCGGGCTCATCGAGCAGGTGGACGACGCGCTGCGGCAGAAACGAAGCGTGTTCAAGATCGCCGAGCCGATCGTCCGGCTCCATCAGCTCATCACTCAGCGGCGAGAACCCGAGCTGGTGGCCGGGCGGGGGGCGCGGGTCTGGCGGGCGAACGCCGACACAGTCGCCTCCAAGATCTACGGCCCCCATTTCGAGGACCTGGCCCGTGAGTGGAGCTTCCTGCACGCTTCCGACGACACGCTGGGCGGAATCGCGAGTGCCGTCCGGCCCAGCGAGGTCTCGTGCCGGACCCACAAACGCGGACATGAGCTCGACCTGGTGGTGACGGAGGTCCGTCCATCCGCTCCTGACCGCATCACGGCGATCGGAGAGGCCAAGGGCACTCTTGCGCCCATGGACCTCCCGCAGCTCCAGCGGCTGGAACATCTGCGTGAACTGTTGCCGGACGCCCAGGTGACCCAGCCGCCCAAGCTGCTGCTGTTCGCCCGCTCGGGGTTCACCGAAGGGTTGACGGAGGTGGCGCGATCACGTGCGGATGTGGAGCTGATCGACCTGTCGCGCCTGTACTCGGGGGAGTGAGCACTCATGTGGCCTAATTAGTATGTTGTGCAGCATACTAATTAGGTGACGTCGATGCAGAAGCCGCAGCGGGTGCTCTCCAGGGATGCCGAGTGGAAGGCGCTGGAGCAGTTCGTCCGGCATCCCGATCCGCACCTCCGCCTGGGTGTCGTGTCCGGGCGGCGCAGGGTGGGCAAGAGTTTCGTGCTGCGTGCCCTCGCCGAGGCGAGCGGTGGTCTCTACGTGACCGCCGTCGCCGAGGAAGGGGTCGTGGCGTCGCGACGGCGGCTCGCGGGGGACATCGCCCGACACGCGGGCGTCGGGTCGGGGATGATCGCCGATGCGAGCTGGGAGGAGCTGCTCACGACGGCGATCGAGCTCACCTCCCGCCGGCCGGGGGTGCTCGTCATCGACGAGTTGCCGTACTGGATGGGCCACTCTCCCGAGCTGCCGGGGCTGTTGCAGCTGCTCTACGACCGGTCCCAGGCGGGGGAGGGCGCGCCGGGCGGGCGCGTGATCGTCTGCGGGTCTGCCATGTCGGTGATGAACGAGCTGCTGTCCGGGACCAAGGCCCTGCGCGGCCGGGCAGCGCTCGACCTGCGGCTGGCGCCGTTCGATCTCGGTACGACGGCCCGCCACTGGGGCATCGGCGATCCGGCCGCCGCCGTGCGGGTGCACGCGATCCTCGGGGGATCTCCCGGCTACCGGAACCTGGCCGGCGTTCCCGCTCCTCGTACGGTCGCGGACCTGGACGAGTGGGTGCCCGCCACCGTGCTCGATCCGCGGCAGGCGCTGTTCTCCGGCAGCGAGGCCGAGTACCTGCTGCGCGAGGATCCCAAGTTCACCGGCAGCGCGCTGCACTACGCGATCATCAACGCGGTCGCCGGCGGGGCCAGCAGCCCGGCGAAGATCGGCGGGCTGCTGGAGCGGCCGCGCACCGCGCTGGCCCGGCCGCTGGAGGCCCTGACGAGCGCCGGATTCCTCCGGTACGACACCGACCCCCTGTGGGAGAGACGCCCGGTGATCACCGTCGTGGATCCCATCGTGCGTTTCCACAATCTCATCACCGTGCCGCAGCGCGATCTGGTCGATACGGGGCAGTCGGCGCAAGCCTGGCAGCGGTCGAGGCCGACCTTCGTGGCCCGCGTCCTAGGGCCCCACTTCGAGCAGTGCGCCAGAGACTGGCTGCGCGGTCAGGCCGAGTTCAGGGGAGAGGCCGGTCTGGTGGCGGCCACCGTCGTCAACGACCAGAAGGGGCGGGCCAAGCACGAGATCGACGTCGTCGCGCTGGACAAGAGGGCGGGGCGGGCGAAGATCACGGTCGTCGGCGAGGCCAAGGCGACCGTCACGCGGCGGACCATGGCCGATCTGGAACGCCTGGACGGGCTGAAGACGGTGCTGGCCGGGCATGGGCACGACACCGAGCCGGCCGTCCTGGCGCTGTTCTCCCTGGAGGGTTTCCAGCCGGATCTCGTCGAAGCGGCGCGGCGCAGGGGAGACGTGCTGCTGGTGGGAGTGCCTACGCTGGTCGAAGGTGCGGACCCCGTGGTGGTGCCGCGCCGATTTTTCTGAGGCGGGCGGTAACAACGGGCGGGATGTGACCACTTCCTGGTGTCAGAAGAACGCATTCCGAACGAAGGGGCTGGGCGGTGACGGATGATGCGCACCGGTTCACCGGCATGTACGACGAATGCCGGCAACGGGTCTGGGCCTACGTCGTCAGTCGGGCCGGGCGGCAGGTCGCGGACGAGGTGGTCAGTGAGACGTTCGCGATCGCCTGGCGGCGGCTTGACGACGTGCCCGACCCGGCGCTGCCCTGGCTGCTCGGCGTCGCCCGCAACGTCCTGCGCGACAACGTACGCGCGGAGGTGCGCAGGCAGGCCATGGCCGCCGAGCTCCAGGCGTGGACCGAGGGGGACGTGGCCGACCAGGTGACCGAGCGGATGGCGGTCCTGCGGGCGCTGGCCGCGCTGCGGGAGGACGATCGGGAGATCCTCGTCCTGGTCGCCTGGCACGGGTTGTCGCCCAAGGAGGCCGCGCGGGTGATCGGGTGCTCGACGGCGGCGTACCGGGTGCGGCTGCATCGGGCTCGCAAACGGCTCAAACAGGCCATCGAGGCGGTGGAGTCCGCGGAGCTCGTGGAGTCCGCGTCGTCGGCGGGTTCGGGGGAGGCGGCGGCGGGCGAGCCGCACTCCGGAGGGCCGTCTTCGAGCGCGCCGTACGCCGGCGAGCCGGTCCGGCGCGAATCGCCCACGCCCCACGTGCGGAACCTCAGCGAGGAGTGGTCATGAACCCCATCGACGAACTTCGGGCGGCCAGGCCCGCGCACCTGGACGGCGGCCAGGTGGACGAGCCGACCAGGGCCGTGGAGCTGGCCCGTGCGATGTCGGGACCCCGTCAGGCGCCTCGTAGGCGCAGAATCGTACGGCCGGCCTGGGGGCTGGGGCTGGCGGGGGCCGCGGCGGCTGCGACGGCGGCCGTGGTGGTCGTGTCGGGGAACGGCGCGGTGCCCACGAGCCCGTCCCCCGCGCCGGGCACCCCGGGCGTCGCGGCGAGCGTCACCCGGACGAGCGCGCCCCGGGTGGCGTTGCCGGCCAAGGAGGTGCTGCTGGCGGCGGCGGAGAACGCGGCGCGGCAGGACGAGGGCAGCGGCGCCTACTGGCACAGGGAGTCGGTGAGCCGGAACCTCTACCGGGTCGAGGACGGCGGCTACCTGGTCGTGGACCGTACCCGTTCCGAGGGCTGGACACCCAGTGCCGTCGGCGGCGAGCAGTGGTCGCGCAGCCGGTCGCTCGGCGCGGAGCCCGCCACCGAGCAGGACAGGCAGGCGTGGGAGCGGGCGGGGTCGCCGTCCGCGTTCCAGGCCGTCATCCCGGGCAAGGGGCAGGGCAAGGAGAAGTACGGCGCCATCCCGCTGTCCACCTCCCCGCGTCCGGCGAGGACGGAACGCAGCCCGCTGACCGACGGTGACAAGGTGTTCTGGCTCGGCAAGAACGTCACCATGAAGGACCTGCGCGGGCTGCCGAGCGATCCGGACGGGCTGAAGAAGTGGCTGATGGCCTCGTACGAGGGCCACGGGACCGAGGCGGAGAGCCAGGAGATGTCGGGCGACGTGTGGCTGTTCACGGTCAGCATGGGGCTGATCATGGATATGCCGGTGACGCCCGAGGTCCGGGGCGCGGCCTTCCGCATGCTGGCCGAGCTCGACGAGGCGAAGGTGACCGCGAACGTGACCGACGCCGAGGGGCGGCAGGGAACGGCCGTGTCGGTGGAGGAGCCGACGCACGGAGGCGGGATCGACGAGAAGCGGCTGGTCTTCGACGAGGCGACCGGGCGGGCGCTGGCCAGGGAGAACGTGGTGGTGAAGGCGGGCACGTTCCAGGCCGGGCTGGCGCCGGGCACGGTGTGGACGTCGGAGGTGCTGATCGGGGCCGGCTGGACGGACGCGGCGCCGAAGGGCTCCTGACCTCGTCGTCTCTGGCCGCGAGGCTCGTCGTCCCTGGCCGCGAGGCTCGTCGTCCCGATCGCGCGGCTTGCCGGGCGGGCGTCCGCTCTTGGCAGGCCGCCCGGTGGGCCGGGTGGTCAGCCGCTCTGGCGGGCCGCGTCGTTGGCGTTCGTACGGATCTGCTGGATGCGTTGCTTGGTCAGCCCGAGCAGCTCGCCGATGTCCCCGTCCGACAGCCCCAGCTCGTGCATGTGTTTGACCCGCTTCTTCAGCGTCCGCGTGTAGTCCTCGGCGATGGCGGCGGCCTGGCGCTGGAGGGCGGCGAAGTCGTCGAGGTCCTGCTCCGACAGGCCGGGCAGGGCGTAGTGGTAGACCGGGGCCGGCGGCCTGGGACGGTCGGCGAACAGGAACGGCAGCCCCTCGGCGACGTCGGCGTGCAGCTCCTTGAGCGTACGGGCGGACATGCCGCCGGCCACGCCGTCCACCTGGGCCAGCCACAGGCTGCCGGCCATGGTGACGTGGACGTCCACGCGGTCTGCGGTCATCGGTGCTCCAGTCAGTCCTTCAGCTCAGTCCTTCAGCCAGCCGTCGCCGAAAAGGTGTGCCAGCCCTTCTTCGAGTGAGTCCACGAGCTGTGGCGTCTCCCCTGGGTAGAGCGGGACGATCGCGCGGGCCGCGACCCGGCCCCCGATGTCCCACAGCAGCAGGAAGCGCTGCCGCCTCGTCGTCTCCACCCAGTCGGGGCGCAGGCCGTGGAGGCGGGAGAGGCCGATGATGCGGTCGCGGATGGCCGCGTAATCATCTCGTTCCACCACACGCGGCAGACTATATCCCTTGACTAACATCGACAAGGGGTCTTGTCGGCGATATTTCCCATACGTGTTGGTTAGGGCGCGCTTTTGGTCTAGGTCGTGAGCCAGGCGCGCGCGAACGTCTCCACGGCCGTACGGGCGATCGTCGCCAGCTCCGCCTCCTCCAACTGCCGGGTGCCCATCTGCGAGCGGGCCTCAAGGGGGCCCAGGATCAGAGCCAGGAACTGCTCGGCCGCCAGATCGGGATCCGTGGTGCGCAGGCGGCCGGCCAGCGCGAGCCGGGCCAGGCGGTCGGCCAGCGCGTGGTTGAGGCGGTCGAGGCCGTACTCCTTGACGATGTCGAGGATGTCGGGAAAGTGGGTGATCTCCGAGTAGAGCAGGCGGCGCAGGGCGCAGTATCGGCTGTCGGTGTGCAGGCGGAGCAGCGCGAGCGCGACGCCCTCCAGCGCGGCGGGCAGGTCATCGCCCGGGTCGCTCAGTGGCGCCAGGGCGGCCACGCGCTGGTCGAGCGCGGCGATCGCGGCGGCCTCCACGGCGTGCCTGAACAGGGTGGCTTTATCGGTCATGTGGTTGTAGACCGTCGGCTTGGCCACCCCCGCCTCAAGCGCGATGTCCTGCACGCCGGCCTGCGCATACCCCTGCCTGGCGAACACGGTGAAGGCGCCGTCCAGGATCGCCTGGCGCTTGTCGATCCGTCCGCGGGTGGTGCTGCTCACGTCATCGATTGTACTCACCGGTTCAGCTAGATGGACGCGCCGGGTTGCGATCGAACGCACGAGGTACTTATCTTGAACCAATGAGTTCAATAAATGATGACCGACTGGGTCGCCGGCTGGTGGGGATCATCGCCGTGGTCCTGCTCGGCGGGCTGCTCGGCATCCTCAACAGCACGATGGCCGCCGTCGCCACCGACACCCTGGTGCTGGCGTTCGACACGTCGCTGAGCACGGTCGGCTGGGCCTCCACCGGGTTCCTGCTGGCCGTGACCGCCACCATCCCGTTCACCACCTGGGCCGTCGACCGGTTCGGCGGCAAGCGGCTGTGGATCGCGGGGCTGCTGGTGTTCCTGGCCGGTTCGCTGGCCGCGGCGCTGGCCTGGAACGCAGGCAGCCTGATCGCCTTCCGCGCCGTGCAGGGGCTCGGGGCCGGGCTGCTCGATCCGCTCGTGCTCATCCTGCTGGCCAGGGCCGCGGGGCCGCGGCGGGCCGGGCGGGTGATGGGGCTGATGGGTGTGGTCCTGTCGCTGGGGCCGGTGCTCGGGCCGATCGCGGGCGGGGCGATCCTGGGGGCGTTCACGTGGCGGGCGATGTTCCTGATCAGCGTGGTCGTCGGGGTGGTGGCGCTGGTGCTCGCCGTACGGGTGATCCCCGCCGACGAGCCGGGCTCGCGGGGACCGTCCAGGCTGGACGTCCTGGGCCTGGCGCTGCTCGGCCCCGGGTTCGCGGCCGTGGTGCTGGGGCTGTCGCAGACGGCCGAGCAGGGCACGATCGCGGTCTGGCAGGCGCTCACGCCCCTGGGTCTGGGCATCGCCCTGCTCACCGGGTACGCCGTGCACGCTCTGGGCCGGCGCCGGACGCCGCTGATCGACCTGCGGCTGTTTCGCAACCGGGGGTTCAGCGGCAGCGTCGCGATCATGGGGCTCGGCGGCATGGGCCTGTTCTCCGGCCTGTTCGCGCTGCCGCTCTACTACCAGCAGGCACACGGGCACGGCGTGCTGGCGGCCGGGCTGCTCATGGCTCCGCTCGGGCTCGGCGGCTCCATCGCCATGCCCCTGGCGGGACGCCTCTCCGACCGGATCGGCGCGCGCGGCCTGGCCGCCGGCGGGGCGGTCGTCGCGATCCTGAGCATGTTCGCCCTGACCCTGATCGGGCCGGGAACGCCTGAGGTCTGGCCGGCGCTGGCGGCGCTCACGCTCGGCCTGGGCAGTGGTTGCTTCAGCGCGCCGACCATGGGGTCGCTGTACCGTACGCTGCCCGGTCCCATGGTGGCGCAGGGCAGTTCCGTCCTCTACATGCTCAACCAGCTCGGCGCGGCGCTCGGCGTCGCCCTGGTGACCCTCGTCGTCCAGAGCCCGGCCGACACGATGAGCGGGCTGCGTGGCGTCTTCTGGGTCGGCGTCGTCTCCACGGTGATAGTCCTGGCCCTCGTCCCGCTGCTCCCGGGCAGGACGACCGGGGCGCCGGCGCCCGTACCTTCGGATCTGGAACGAGCGGACGTACCGCGCTAATTCGCTTGCGGAGGGTAGAGGAACTCTGGCCTGATAGATCATGTTCCAGACGCGACCGGAAGGAGGCGATACGAAGATGACGTACAACGAGGTGACCGGGACCAGGCGGCCGCTGCGCATGTGGGCGGAGCCTGAGACGGTCGATCCGCAGGCGATGCAGCAACTGCGTAACGTGGCGAACCTCGAGTGGGTCCACGGTGTCGCCGTCATGCCGGACGTGCACCACGGCAAGGGCGCGACGGTGGGCTCGGTCATCGCGATGAAGGACGCGGTCTCGCCGGCGGCGGTCGGCGTGGACATCGGGTGCGGGATGACCGCGGTGAAGACCTCGTACAAGGCTTCGCAGCTCCCCGACAACCTGGCCTACCTGCGCGGGAAGCTGGAGCAGGCGGTGCCGGTCGGGTTCGGCCACCACAAGCGGCCGGTCGACCCGGGCAACGTGCACGGGATGAAGACGGCCGGGTGGACGGAGTTCTGGAAGGACTTCGACGACCTCGCACCGGCCGTCCACGCGCGGCGCGAGCGCGCCGAGGTGCAGATGGGCACGCTCGGGGGCGGCAACCACTTCCTGGAGGTGTGCGCCGACGACGAGGGCTGGGTGTGGGTCGTGCTGCACTCGGGCTCGCGCAACATCGGCAAGGAGCTCGCGGAGCACCACATCGGGGTGGCCCGCGGCCTCTCCCACAACAAGGGCCTGGTGGACCGCGACCTGGCCGTCTTCCTCGGCCGCACGCCGGAGATGGACGCCTACCGGCGCGACCTGTTCTGGGCCCAGGACTACGCGCGGCGCAACCGTGCGGTCATGATGGGCCTGGTCTGCGACGTGCTGCGCCGCCACCTGCCGAACATCGCGTTCGAGCAGACGATCTCCTGCCACCACAACTACGTGGCCGAGGAGCGCTACGACGGGGTGGACGTGCTGGTCACCAGAAAGGGCGCGATCCGGGCCGGCTCCGGCGACCTGGGCATCATCCCTGGCTCGATGGCCACCGGCACCTACATCGTCAAGGGCCTCGGTAACAGCGCGGCCTTCAACTCCGCCTCGCACGGGGCGGGGCGGAAGATGAGCAGGAACAAGGCGAAGAAGACGTTCACCGTCAAGGATCTGCAGGAGCAGACGGCCGGGGTGGAGTGCCGTAAGGACTCCGGGGTGATCGACGAGATCCCGGGGGCCTACAAGGACCTGGAGTCGGTGATGGCGGCCCAGACGGACCTGGTCCAGGTGGTCGCGCACCTGCGCCAGCTGATCTGCATCAAGGGCTGACCGGGGTCGCCAGCTTCGCGGGGGCCGGTCCGACAGCGTCGGACCGGCCCCTGATCGGTTTCTCCGTGGCGGGAGACCACTCAGATGAGAGAGCGCTCCCTGAGGTGGGATGGTGCGGTCGAGTGGGGAGTCAAGGCCGGGCGGATTCCGAGGTTTTCTTGGCGGTGGCTGGGTGAGGCGGGTTCGCGTCGTCCAGGGTGAGTTATCGCTGGTGGTACGGATGTTTGGCGGTGAGCGACTGCGCTCGATCGCTTCCGGGAGGTTTCGGCGGGGTTAACCGACGTCTTGACAGCGGGTGGGGAGGCGAGCACGCTCCTTCTCAGGGAGCGCTCCCTCGAACCAGCCCCCCCAGTTTGACGGAGACCTCGTGAGCTCACCCCTGCGCTGCCTGGCTGTCGTGGCGAATGCCAGATCGTCGGCACGTTCGCGTTGTCCGCCTGCGCCGTCCTGCTCGGCCAGAGCGAGTCCGCCTTCACCGCTTCGGATGTTCGTCGACCGCGTACGGGTCCACCGATGATCAAGGGAGCCGCCATGTTACCCGTCTCACGACTGATCGCCCTGCTGTCCGTGCTGTTCGCCACGTTCGCCGTGGCGCCTGGGCCGGCCTCGGCCGAGCCCGTACGGGTGGCGGAGTTCCTCGCCGACTGCCCGTTCAGCCACCGGCTGCCCGACGACCCGATCGTCTTCCCCGGGCTGCCCGGGGCCTCGCACATGCACAGCTTCTTCGGCAGCCGGGTCACCAACGCCCACACCCAGCTCGCCGACCTGCAGCGGGGCGCCACCAACTGCAACCCGGCCGTGGACAAGTCGTCGTACTGGGTGCCGACCCTCTACCGCGACAACGCTCCCGTGGAGCCGGCCATCATCACGTTCTACTACCTCGGCGAGGGCGTGCGTGACGACATCGTCGCCAGGACCCAGCCGTTGCCGCTCGGGCTGCGGATCGTGGCCGGGAACGCCAGGGCGACCGGGCCCGACAACACGACGATCTCCCGGTGGTCCTGCCTGCACGCCGGGCACGTGCCCCCTTCCAAGGATTTCGTGAACTGCCCGTCCGGGACGATGCTGGAGTCGTACCTGGACTTCCCGCAGTGCTGGAACGGCCGGGACCTGGATTCGGCCGACCACAAGAGCCACATGGCCTATCCGGTGGGCCTGCAGTGCCCGAGCAGCCATCCGGTACCGGTGCCGAAGCTGCGGCAGGTGATCCGTTACCCCGTGACCGGCGATCCTTCGCGGCTGCGGCTGGCGTCCGGGGGCGGGTTCACGATGCACGGCGACTTCTTCAACGCCTGGCCGGTCGAGGAGATGGAGCGGCGGGTGCGTGACTGCATCAGGCCGGTCATCAAGTGTGGCGCTGACGGGCGGCCGTCCTAGGGCCGGTCATCAAGCTGGTGTCGGCAAGCGGCTGCCGTAGGGCCGGTCGTCACGTGTCGGCGCCGATGCGTGGCCGTCGTAGATCTTGCCCGGGCGGGCGTCCCTTCCCGCTCGCCCGGGCCTTTCGCCTGGGGATGGTTCCGGTGCTGAGATGTGGGTTGATGTCGTTCGTGGTGGTTGCGGTTGCGTGCTTTGCCCTCGTGGGGTGCTCTGCTCCAACTCGGGGCCCGGCTGCTGCGGTGCCTGCTGCTCCTGCTGTGTCCGGTTCTCAGGCGTCCGGCTCGCACGGTCCCGGCTCGCACGGTCCCGGCTCGCACGGGGGCGGCTCTCACGGGGCCGGCTCCGGGGGGTCGGCCGCCGCGGGGTCGGGTGCGAGTGCTGCCGCTGGGTTCAGCCCGACGGATCTGGCCTGGTTGCAGCTTGCCGAGGCGTTGCACGGGCGGGTCGTGCCGCTGCTCGAACTGGCTCCCGATCGGGCCGGGAAGCCGCTCACCAGGCTGGCCGGTCGGCTTGGCACCGCGCATGAGAAGGGGCGCGGGCGGTTGCGGGCGCTGCTCGCCGAGGCCGGGGTTACCGGGGACAATCCTCATGCTCTGCACGACATGCCCGGTATGCCCACCGCCGACGAACTGCGTGCCTTGGACGGGCTGCGTGGCGACGCCTTCGAGCGGCGCTTCACCTCGCTGCTGCGGGCGTACCTGAATCAGCTTGTGCTGGTGGCGAACGGCGAGCGTGACGCCGGTGGCTCGGCGCGGGTGCGTGAGCTGGCGAAGACGATGGCAGGCGTGCACACGACCGAACTGGCCGAGCTGGACCGGGTCGCCGGGTGATCAGAGCCCCTTTCGTGACGGGTCGCTGCGGTGCGTCAGCCTGGCTCGGTCGTGGTGCTTCGGTCTGGCTCGGCCGCGCGTGGCCGGGGTCGGCGCGTAGGTTGGCCGTATGCGGATCGGGGAACTGCTGGGGGTCGGACGCAGTGCCGACGTGTACGCGATCGGCGGCGGCCGGGTGCTGCGCCGCTACCGGTACGACCTCGACGCCAGTCGGGAGTCGGCGGTCATGGTGTACGTGGCCGCGCACGGCTATCCCGTCCCCGAGGTCTTTCCCGGCGAGGGCCGCGCGACCGACCTGGTGATGGGCCTGGTGCGGGGGCCGACCCTGCTGCAGGCGTTCACCGAGGGGAAGGCCGACGCGGGGGAGGTGGGCCGGATCCTGGCGCGCTTACTGCGGCGGCTGCACGAGATCCCGCCCATGGAGCCGGGCGACCCGGGTGATCGGGTCCTGCATCTTGACCTGCATCCCGACAACGTGATGCTCGCCCCGCAGGGACCGGTGGTGATCGACTGGGCCAACTCCCGGTCTGGGCCGCCCGCGCTCGACTGTGCCCTGTCGGCGCTGATCATCGCGCAGGTGGCCGTGGACGAGGAGCTCGGCCGGCCGGAGGAGGCCCGCGCGGCGCTGGCCGCGCTGGTGGCCGAGCTGGGGGACGACCTGGACGTGGGCGATCCCCTGGACGAGGCGAAGGCGATCCGGGACGCCAACCGCACGCTCAGCGACCGGGAGCACGGCCTCCTGGACGAGGCGGTGGCGCTGGTGCGTGAACTGGCCTCCTGATCCGTCCTGGCTTGGTCAGCGCCAGACGTTCGCAGCCGCGCGAGGTTCCGGCGGCGCCGCATGCGGTGGTCAGGATGCGGGTCTTGGTCAGCGCCAGGCGCCGTTGGTGGCGGCTTGTTTGGCGTAGGTTTCGAAGGATTTGGGTGGGTGTCCTGTCACCTGGGCCACCGTTTCGGTCACCGGCTGGTCGCCGAGGGCGCGCAGGGCGGCGAACGCCTTGGTCGCCTGGATCGACTCTCCCGAGAATCCGTTGGCCGCGATGTAGTCTTCGTCGCCGCCCTTGTAGCGCACCTCGCGGCCGCTCGCCCGGCCGATGATCTGCACGGCCTCCTCGAACGGCAGTGAGCGCGGCCCGGTGAGCTCGTAGGTCTGCCCGGCGTGGCCGTCCTCGGTGAGGGCCGTGGCGGCGACGGCGGCGATGTCGCCCGCGTCGACGAAGCCCTGCCCGACGTCGCCGAGCGGCAGCACCAGCTCGCCCGCCATGATCGCGGGCCGCAGGAAGCCCTCGTCGAAGTTCTGGTCGAACCAGCTCGGCCGCAGGATCGTCCACGCGGCCGGGCTGTCGCGGACGGTGCGCTCGGCGGACAGCAGCCGCTCGTCGCCCATGGTCTCGATGCCGCCGCTGGACAGCAGCACGATGCGCTCGACGCCCTGCTCGACGGCCAGCGACACGAACGCGGGATCGATCGGGGTGCCGTCGGGGGCCATCAGGTAGAGCGCCGACGCGCCGGACACGGCGGCCTGCCAAGTGGCGGGGTCGGTCCAGTCGAACCGGGTCTCAGCGCTCCTGGAGGCGGCCCGCACGCGATGACCTGCGGCCCGCAGTTGCCCCGCCACGCGGCGGCCGGTGGTGCCGGTGGCGCCTAGCACGAGAATCACTTGGCGAGCCATGCCCGTAGTCAAGCAAAGGCCACCGACAGAATCGGTCAAGGGCTGCGGTCCGCTCGGTCTGGAAGGTCGCCGGCAGGACGCGTCGAGGGCTGCCGGCTGCTCGGTCCGGAAGGTGAAGGCTCGGGTTACTCCGTCCAGGCCGTCGTGGCGTCGAGGCGTTCGCGCCACAGCTTCTCCCCGCCGCCCCCAGGCTCCCAGCGGGCGCAGAAGTCGAGCAGGTCGCGGCAGCGCGCCACCATGGCCGCCTGGCGCTCCGGCCAGCCGGGAACGTCGTCCCCGTACGCGGCGAAGAAGTGGGAGAGCAGCGGCACCTGCTCCGGATGGTGGCTGCGGACGATCCACTCCAGCCAGGCCAGGTCCTCGACCGGCCGGCCGGGATGGGCCCACTCCCAGTCGAGGATCGCGGCCGTCTCGATCGTGGCCGGGTGGAACAGCATGTTCTGCGGGCCGTAGTCGCCGTGGACGATGCCGAGCCGGTGGATGCGGGCCAGCATCCGTCCGCACTCGGCGAACACCTCGGCCGCCCGCCCCTCGTCGATGAGATCCTGACCGTGGGAGCCGTCGACGAACCGGGTGGTCAGGCTGGTCGAGGTGACCTGGTGGACGCGGGGGACCGGCAGGCGGCCACGCAGGCGGCGCAGATAGCGGCTCTCCGTGCTCAGCCGAAAGGCCGCTTCGGGACCCTGGTAGCACTTCACGACCAGGGCGCCGTCGCCGAATGTGCTGTTGGTGTACCCGTGCTTCACAAGGGTCGATTCTGGCGTACCCGGACGCCTCCCGGGCCCCTTGGCGCGCCATCCGAGCGGCTCCGATACACGATGTAAGGACGGAACAAATACCCCAACGGGGCGGAAAGCGCGTGCACCAGGCGGCTGAACGGGAAAAGGAGGAACAGCATCATCCCCACCACGGTGTGCACCTTGTAAAGACCGCTCGCCTGGCTCATCGCGACCACGTCGGGACGTAGCGTGAAGATGCCGCGAAACCAGGGCGCGACCGTGGTTCGATAGCTCACCTCGCTGGGTACGAGCCCCGCGATCGTGGTCACCGTGCCCGTGACGATGGCGCCGGCCAGCACCACGTACATCACCTTGTCGTTGACCGTGGTCGCCAGGAAGACGGGGCCCTTGGTGCGGCGGCGGTAGATCAGCAGGGCCAGCCCGGCCAGGGTGGCCAGGCCCGCCAGGCCGCCCCAGACGACCGCGTTGGCGTGGTACGCCTCGTTGGACACGCCGACGGCGCCGGTCCAGGCGAGCGGGATGACCAGGCCGGTCACGTGGCCGACGATCACGAACAGCAGCCCGTAGTGGAAGAGCGGGGAGGCCACGCGCAGCAGCGGGCTCTCGTAGAGCTGGGAGGAGCGGGTGGTCCAGCCGAACTTGTCGTACTTGTGCCGCCAGATCAGCCCGCCGACGAAGATCACCAGGGTGACGTACGGCGCGACCGTCCACAACATGTCCTCGCCCCAGCTCATCGGTGGCCGCCCGTCGTCCACGATCTACTCTCGCCCCCGCCCGTCGTCCACGATCTACTCTCGCCCCCGCCCGTCGTCCACGACCTGCTCTCGCCCCCGCCCGTCGTCCACGACCTGCTCTCGCCCCGGCTCATCGGTAGCCTCCCACGCTCTCGGCGGGTGGCCCGGACGCGGCCAGCCGGGCGGCCCGCGCCCGGTCGGCGGCGCCGATCGGCGGCAGCGCCGCGCACACCGCGCCGAGCACGTGCCGGTACGGCGAGTCGCGTTCGCGCAGGGCGGTGAGCAGGAGCTCCAGCCCCGCCCGGTGCTCGTTGAGCAGCGCGGCCCCCGAGTCGTCCAGCGCGGCGAACTCCAGCAGCACCGGCAGGAAGTCGGGCAGTTCGTCCTCCATCAGCTCCCAGCCGGCCATCCGGTAACGCTCCTTCAGCGCGGCCAGCGACTCGCCGCGCCGGCGGGTGTCGCCGTCGGTGTAGTAGGTCAGGTAGAGGCAGCAGCGCCGCTGCAGGTCGAACGTCTCCACGTAGTGGGCGGCCAGCTCGCCGGGGCCCAGCTCTGCGGCGAGCGCCAGGAACGTGGTGAAATGCGGCTCCGCGGCCTCCCTGATGAGCGGCAGGCGGCGCCAGAAGCGTTCGTCCGGATAGGCGAGCAGGTGGGCGGCGGCCTGCCAGACGACGGCGGGATTCATGATTTGCCCTTCCTTCGCGGGAAAAGTCCGGCCGGGGCGCCGCGGCCGTCCCAGTTGAGCAGGTTGACCCGGTCGTGGGTGATCTCGTCGCCGGTCTGGCGCTCCTTCAGGCCGTGGAAGCTCTCGATCGAGACCGGCACGGGGCGCCCCGACGCCTCCCCGAACGGCCCCTGCATGCCGGGCCCGCCGTCGTAGTCGAGGCTGCAACCGCCCTCCTCCACGACGCCGGGCACGTTGCCGTAGGCGGTCGGGATGACGTAGCGGTCGTCGTACTTGGCCAGGGCGAGCAGGCGGTACATCGCGTTCAGCTCCTCCTCGGACAGGCCGACGTCGGGCAGGACCGGCTCCTCCCCGAGGTTGACCGCCCGCATGTACGACCGCATCGCGGCCAGCCGGCGCAGCGCGGCCGTCACGGGCGCCGGGTCCCCCGCGGTGAACAGCTCGGCCAGATACTCGACGGGGATGCGCAGCGAGTCGATGGCGGCGAACAGGTTGCCCGCGTCCTCGCCGTCGTGCCCCGTGGTGGACAGGGCGTCCACGACGGGGGAGAGCGGAGGGACGTACCAGACCATCGGCAGCGTGCGGTACTCCGGATGCAGCGGCAGTGCTATCCGGTACCGCTTGATCAGGTCGTAGATCGGCGACCTGCGGGCGGCCTCCAGCCAGTCGGCGGGCAGCCCGGCGCGCTCGGCCGCCGGATCGTACGGGTCCACGAACAGGTCGAGCTGGGCCTCGTAGAGATCACGCTCGTCCGCCACCGAGGCCGCCTCCGTGACGCGGTCGGCGTCGTACAGCAGGACGCCCAGGTAGCGCAGCCGCCCCACGCACGTCTCGGAGCAGACCGTGGGCAGCCCCACCTCCACGCGGGGGTAGCAGAACGTGCACTTCTCCGCCTTGCCGGTCTTGTGGTTGAAATACACCTTCTTGTACGGACATCCCGTCACGCACATCCGCCAGCCCCGGCACCGATCCTGGTCCACCAGCACGATGCCGTCCTCGGCCCGCTTGTAGAGCGCGCCGGACGGGCAGGACGCCACGCACGACGGGTTCAGGCAGTGCTCGCAGATGCGCGGCAGGTAGAACATGTACGCCTGCTCGAACGACAGCCTGACCTGCTCCGACACCTTCGACAGCACCGGGTCGGGGCTCGGGTCGCCGCCCAGGTCGTCGTCCCAGTTGGCGCTCCACTCGATCTTCATCGGCTCGCCCGTGATCAGCGACCTGGGCGGCGCCACGGGGACGTCGTCCGAGAGCGGGGCGTTCGTGAGGTTCTGGTAGTCGTACGTCCATGGCTGGTAGTAGTCCTGGATGGACGGCATGAGCGGATTGGCGAAGATGGTCAGCAGCTTGCGCAGCCGGCCGCCGGCCTTCGGCTTGAGCCTGCCCCCTCGGGTCAGCTCCCAGCCGCCGCGCCAGCGCTCCTGGTCCTCGTACCGGCGCGGATAGCCCTGGCCGGGGCGGGTCTCGACGTTGTTGAACCAGACGTACTCGACGCCCGGCCGGTTGGTCCAGGTCTGCTTGCAGGTGACCGAGCAGGTGTGGCAGCCGATGCATTTGTCGAGGTTCATCACCATGGCGATCTGTGCCATCACCTTCACCGGTAACGCACCTCCTGTGATCTGCGCCGGATCGTGGTGATCTCGTCGCGCTGGTTGCCCGTCGGGCCGAGGTAGTTGAAGCCGTACGAGAGCTGGGCGTGGCCGCCGATCAGGTGCGTCGGCTTGATCAGCACCCGCGTCAGCGCGTTGTGCACGCCGCCCCGCAGACCCGTGGCCTCCGACTTCGGCACGTCGATCAGCCGGTCCTGGGCGTGGTACATGAAGACCGTGCCCTTCGGCATCCGGTGCGAGACGATCGCCCTGGCCACCACCACGCCGTTGCGGTTGACCGACTCCACCCAGTCGTTGTCGGCGATCCCCAGCTCGGCGGCGTCCTCGGTGGACATCCAGATCGTCGGGCCGCCTCTGGACAGCGACAGCATGAGCAGGTTGTCCTGGTATTCGGAGTGGATCGACCACTTGCTGTGCGGGGTCAGGTAACGCAGGGTTCCGCTCTCGCCGTACAGCGCGGCCAGATCCAGCGGCGGACGATAGATCGGCAGCGCCTCGCCGTACTCGTGCATCCACTCGTGATCGAGGAAGAAGTGCATGCGCCCGGTCAGCGTGTGCCACGGTTTGCCGTTCTCGACGTTGATCGTGAACGGCGCGTAGCGGCGGTCGTGCGACTCCTTGCCCGACCACTCGGGGCTGGCGGCGACCGGGACCGGCCTGGCCTGGGTGTCGGCGAAGACGATCCGGTGCCCCTCGGCGGCCAGCCCCTCGAAGCTGCGCCCGGTGCGCCGGGCGAGCTGGCGGAAGCCCTGCGCGGCCAGGCGGCCGTTGCTCACGCCCGACAGGGCGAGGATCGCCTCGCACGCCTTGGCCTCGGTGTCCAGCTCCGGCCGGCCCTTGGCCACGCCGCGCGGCACCAGGCCGCAGCGCTCGCCCAGCCAGGTCACCTCCTCGTCGGGCCGGAACGTCACGCCCTTGACCGGGATGCCCAGTTTCTCCGTCAGCGGGCCCAGGGCGGCCAGCTTCTCCGCGACCGCGCCGTAGTCGCGCTCGACCACCACGAGCTCGGGCTGACCGCGTCCGGCCAGCTCGCCGGGAGTGTCGTGCTGGTGCGCGAGCGCCACCACGTCCCTGCGCACGCCCAGGTGGTCCTTGGCCAGGTCGCTGAAAGAACGGGCGATGGCGTGGAAGGCGGCGAAGTCGGTGCGGGTCTGCCAGGGCGGGCTGATGGCCGGGTTGAACGCGT
The DNA here is from genome assembly GCF_040649755.1 of Nonomuraea sp. NPDC048882. Lineage (NCBI taxonomy): Bacteria > Bacillati > Actinomycetota > Actinomycetes > Streptosporangiales > Streptosporangiaceae > Nonomuraea > Nonomuraea sp. NPDC048882. Next base: position 130,216 of record NZ_JBEZGB010000013.1, on the reverse strand, counting down.
GCACGAACGGGTGCATGTCGGTCGAGGACAGATCGTGCTTCTCGTACCAGGTGGCGGCGGGCAGCACCACGTCCGAGAAGATCGTCGAGGAGGTCATCCTGAAGTCGAGGGTCAGCAGCAGGTCCAGCTTGCCCGCGGGGGCGCGCGGGTCGGGATTTTCCAGGTTGGACGTGGCGCCCAGGAGATGGTGCAGGAAGTACTCGCTGCCCTTGGCGGAGGAGCCCAGGAGGTTCGAGCGCCAGAGGGTCAGCACGCGGGGCCAGTTGCGCGGGTCGTCGGGGGTCTCGGCGGCGAGCCTCAGCCGGCCCGCCGCGAGTTCCGCCCGGGTGTACGCGACGGGATCCTCGGCGTCGCCGAGCTCCAGCGGATTGCGGTCGAACGCGGGCGCCATCGGCATCCAGCCGTTGCGTACGGCCTCCGTCACGAGGTCGGACGTACGCTTGCCGCGAAACAGCCCCGTGGCCAGCGGGCTGGTCAGCTCACCGGCGTCGAAGTGGTCATAACGCCACTGATCGGTGTGCAGGTACCAGAACAGGGCGCCGGGGACCTGGCGCGGCGGGCGCTGCCAGTCGAGCGCGCCCGCCAGCAGGGCCCAGCCGGCCTGCGGGCGGCACTTCTCCTGGCCCACGTAATGGGCCCAGCCGCCGCCGTTGCGGCCCTGGCAGCCGGTCAGGAGCAGCAGCGACAGGAAGGCGCGGTAGATCGTGTCGCCGTGGAACCACTGGGTGGTGCCCGCGCCCAGGATGAACATGCATCTGCCGCCGGTGGCCTCGGCCGTCCTGGCGAACTCCCTGACGATCTTCTGCGCCCGCGCGGCCGGGACGCCGGTGATCTGTTCCTGCCAGGCGGGGGTGTAGGGCTCGGTTACGTCGTCGTAGCCGGTCGGCCAGGTGCCCGGGAGGCCCGGGCGGTGGACGCCGTACTGGGCGAGGAGCAGGTCGTAGACGGTGGTGACGGTACGACCGGCCACCTGTGTTGTGGGGACGCCCCTGCGTACCGGAGGGCCGTCGTCGAAGCGGGGCAGCAGGACCTCGGCGGGCTCGGAGACGGGTTCCGAGGTCGGCTCCGAGACGGGTTCCGAGGTCGGCTCTGAGGCGGAGTCTTTGCCGGAGTCCGAGGCGGGATTCGGGCCGGGTTTCGGGCCCGGTTTCGAGTCTGGTTTCGGGTCGTACAGCGTCAGTTTCGGTTGGTGGTCGAGGTCGAGGTTCCAGCGGCCCTCGCCCGAGTCGGTCCAGCGGAAGCCGGCCGAGCCGTTCGGCACCACCGGCTCGCCGGACTCGGCCAGGAACACCGTCTTCCACCCGGCCGCCTCCTCGTCCGAGCCGAGGTCCTCGGCGGTGAGGAACCGGCCCGGCACGTACGCGTCGCCGCGCCGCTCCAGCGTGACCAGGAACGGCAGGTCGGTGAAACGCTTGACGTAGTCGGCGAAACGCGGGGTCTCCCGCTCGACGAAGAACTCCTTCAGCAGCACGTGACCCATCGCCATCGCGAGCGCGCCGTCCGTGCCAGGCCGCACGGCCAGGAACTCGTCGGCGAACTTGGCCGCGTCGTTGTAGTCGGGCGAGACCACCACGACCTTCTGGCCCCGGTAGCGCGCCTCGGCCATCCAGTGGGCGTCGGGCGTGCGGGTGACCGGCACGTTCGAGCCCCACAACATCAGGTACGCCGCGTCCCACCAGTCGGCCGACTCCGGCACGTCCGTCTGGTCGCCGAACACCTGCGGCGAGGCCACCGGCAGGTCGGCGTACCAGTCGTAGAAGGACAGCATGGTGCCGCCGATCAGCGACACGAACCGGGAGCCGACGGCCTGGGAGACCATCGACATGGCCGGGATGGGGGAGAAGCCGGCCACACGGTCGGGGCCGTAGGTCTTGATGGTGTGCACGTGGGCCGCCGCGATGATCTCGCACGCCTCGTCCCAGCTGATCCGCACCAGCCCGCCCTTGCCCCGGGCGGACTGGTAGCGACGCCGTTTCTCCGGATTCGTGGTGATCTCAGCCCAGGCGGCCACCGGGTCGCCCAGGCGTTCCTTCGCCTCCGCGTACATCTCGACCAGGACACCCCGGGCGTACGGGTAGCGGATCCGGGTCGGCGAGTAGGTGTACCAGGAGAAGGCGGCGCCGCGTGGGCAGCCGCGCGGCTCGTACTCGGGGCGGTCGGGGCCGACACCGGGGTAGTCGGTCTCCTGGGTCTCCCACGTGATGATGCCGTCCTTGACGTAGACCTTCCACGAGCACGAACCCGTGCAGTTCACGCCGTGCGTCGAGCGGACCACCTTGTCGTGGCTCCAGCGGTCGCGGTAGAAGGTGTCGCCTTCCGTGCCGCCCTTGAGGAAGAGCGTGTGCAGGTCGCGGCTGGTGGCGGAACGGCGCAGGAAGCGGCCCGTCTTCAGCAGGAGATCTTCGGCGCTCACACCCCCACTTCATCACAGAAAGTGACTCTCTGTTACACAGGGTGCATGTCCTGCTTCGTAAAGTTCGGCCTCCGGCGCTCATCGCGGAGGCTGTTCCGGTTTGCGAAAATGGTTTGCCGGATGAGGGGACACCTTGTCAATGTGGTCAGGCTATGCGCTCCCTTCCTGAGGCCGATCCCGGCGTGCCCGATCTACGCAGCCCGCTCCGCTACCTGTGGTGGAACGCGCGGCGGCAAATGCCACCCCTGCTCGCGGGCATCGGCTTCGCCACCCTCTGGTGGCTGGTGCAGGCGCTCATGCCGGCCGTGCTCGGGAAGGGCATCGAGGCCGTCACGGCCAAGGACACCAGTGCGCTGCTCCTGTGGGCGTCGATTCTGCTCGGGCTCGGCCTGCTGCAGGCGTTCACCGGGATCATGCGGCACCGGATGGCCGTCTACAACTGGCTCGCCGCCGCCTACCGCACCGTCCAGCTGACCAGCAGACAGGCCGCCAGGCTCGGCGCCACGCTGCCGAAGCGGCTCTCGACCGGTGAGGTCGTCAGCGTCGGCAACTCCGACATCGCCCACATCGGCAGCTCCATGGACATCCTGCTGCGCGGCATCGGCTCGATCGTGGCCGTCATCACCGTCACCGTGATCCTCATCTCCACCTCGCTGCCGCTGGGGCTGCTCGTGCTGTTCGGGGTGCCGCTCATGGCCGTGGCCGTCGGGCCGCTGCTGCGCCCGATGCACAAACGCCAGCGGGTGCAGCGTGAGCTGTCCGGTGAGCTGTCCACCAGGGCCGCCGACATCGTGGCGGGGCTGCGGGTGCTGCGCGGCATCGGCGGGGAGCAGGTGTTCGCCGAGCGCTACCGCGCCGAGTCGCAGCGGGTGCGCCACGCCGGCGTACGCGTCGCCGGGATCGAGTCGGTGCTCGAAGGCGCCCAGATCATCCTGCCCGGGCTGCTCATCGCGATCGTCACCGGCATCGGCGCCACGTTCGCCGTCGCCGGGGAGATCCCCACCGGGCAACTCGTCGCGTTCTACCTGTACGCGGTGTTCCTCATCGGGCCCATGCGCACGTTCACCGAAATGGCCGACAAAATCACCAAAGGTCACGTCGCGGCCGGGCGGGTGATCCGCATCCTGTCCGTCGAGCCCGAGATGACCGGCGGCACCGGCAGCAGCGAGGGCGGCGTGCTGCGCGACTCCTACAGCGGTGTAACGCTCCAACCCGGCTCCCTCACCGCCGTCGCCGCCTCCAGCCCCGACGACGCCGCCGCCATCGCCGACCGGCTCGGCCGCTACGCCGAGGGCGACGTCACGTTCGGCGCGGTCGAGCTGCGCACCCTGCCCATCGACCAGGTCCGCTCCCGGATCCTGGTCGCCGACAACGGCGCCCGGCTGTTCAACGGCCGGCTCCGCGACGAGCTCGACGTACGCGGCGGGGCCGACGACGACGAGGTGCGCTCGGCCCTGCACACCGCCTGCGCCACCGACATCGTCGACGCCCTGCCAGAAGGGCTCGACGCGGAGGTGGCCGAGGCTGGGCGCGAGTTCTCCGGCGGGCAGCAGCAGCGGCTGCGGCTGGCCAGGGCGCTGCTGTCGGACCCCGAGGTGCTCATCCTGGTCGAGCCGACCAGCGCCGTCGACGCCCACAGCGAAGCCCGCATCGCCGACCGCCTGGCCAAGGCGCGGGCCGGCCGCACCACCATGATCTGCACGACCAGCCCCCTGGTCCTCGACCGGGCCGAACACGTCATCTACGTCGAGGACGGGCGCGTACTGGCGGAGGGGACCCACCGGCAACTCCTCGACACCTGTCCGCAGTACGCGGCCACCGTGACCCGCGGGGAGGACTGACCCATGCCCCGCACCTGCCCACTGTCGGCGGAAGGTCGAGCTCAACGCCCGGTGAGACTCTTCCGCTCCGCACATCCCCACTTTCGGCGAAGGGCTGAGATCGATGTCCCGTGAGATCCTTCCGGTCGCCGACCGTAAGCAGGTGCGCGCCTACGCCAGGCGGCTCACCCTGAAATATCCGCGCCGGCTCGGCCTCGCCCTGCTCCTGCACGGTCTGGCCGCCGTCGCCGGGCTGCTGGTGCCGTGGCAGCTGGGCGAGCTGGTGCAGAACCTTCAGTACGGCCACGAGGTGAACGTCGCCGTCGTGGCCACCGCCATCGGGGCGTTCCTGCTGCTCCAGGGCCTCCTCGTCCGGTATGCGGTGCTGGCCTCCGCCAGGCTCGGCGAGAAGGTGCTGGCCGAGTTGCGTGAGGAGTTCGTGGACCGGGTGCTCGCCCTGCCCCTGTCCACCGTCGAACGGGCCGGGTCCGGCGACCTCATCACCCGTACTTCCCGCGATGTCGACTCGCTCTCGCGCACCGTGCGCCATGCCGTGCCCGAGACGCTGATCGCCATGGTCACGTTCGTGATCACCATCGGCGCGCTGCTGCTGACCAGCCCCCTGCTCATGCTGCCCATGCTGGTCGCCGGCCCGGTGATCGCCGTCTCCACCCGGTGGTACCTGCGGCGGGCGCGCGACGGCTATCTCCGCGAGAACGCCGCCTACGCCGACATCACCGAGGGCCTGGCCGAGACCATCGAGGGCGCCCGCGCCGTGGAGGCCCTCGGCCTGCGCGAGCGGCGGCGGGTCCGCACCGACCGGGACGTCGGGCGGTCGTTCGCAGCTGAGCGGTACACGCTGGGGCTGCGTACCCGCTGGTATCCCGCAGTGGAGCTCGGCTACGTCATCCCCGTGGTGGCGGCGCTGCTGGTCGGCGGGCTGTTCTACACCAACTCCTGGGTGAGCCTGGCCCAGGTCACCACCGCCACCCTCTACGCCCAGCAACTCGTGGACCCCCTCGACCGGTTCCTCATGTGGATCGACGAACTGCAGGTGGGCGGTGCCTCGATGGCCCGCCTGCTGGGCGTCGCCAACGTGCCCGACGACCGCGTCTCCTCCTCGGCCCGGCCTGCCGGCGAACTGCTTGAGGCCTCCTCCGTCCGGTACGCCTACCGCGCGGGCCGCGACGTGCTGCACGACGTCTCCCTGACCGTTCAGCCCGGCGAACGGCTGGCCATGGTGGGACCGTCCGGGGCCGGCAAGTCCACCCTCGGCCGGTTGCTGGCCGGCATCCACGGGCCGCGTACCGGGTCGGTCACCGTGGGCGGGGTGCCGCTCGTCGAGCTGCCCCTGGACGACCTGCGCGGGCACGTCGCCCTGGTCACCCAGGAACACCACGTGTTCAAGGGGACCATGCGCGACAACCTGCTCATCGCCCGCCCCGACGCCACCGACGCCGCCGTGCTCAAGGCCCTGGAGGCGGTTGACGCCCTCGACTGGGTGCTCGCGCTGCCGTCCGGCTTGGACACCGAGGTCGGCTCCGGCGGCGCCGCCACCGTCTCGGCCGCCCAGGCCCAGCAACTCGCCCTCGCCCGCCTCGTTCTCGCCGACCCCCACACCCTCGTCCTGGACGAGGCGACCTCCCTCATCGACCCGCGGGCGGCCAGAAACCTCGAACGCTCGCTGGCCGCCGTCCTGGACGGCCGCACGGTGATCGCCATCGCCCACCGCCTCTACACGGCCCACGACGCCGACCGGGTGGCCGTGGTGGAGGACGGGCGGATCATCGAGCTGGGGTCGCACGAGGAGTTGGTGGCGGAGGGCGGCTCGTACGCGGCCCTGTGGAGCAGTTGGCACGGCACCCCGACTTCCACCACGACTGTCTCTCCTTCCTGACATTTCGGCGTGTCACCACCGACCGGGAACCTGCGGTAGGTGGGTGGGTGGTGGCCCGCCAATTGGTGCATCAGTGGACTCATCGCGCATCACCAACCTGGGCAGGTCACCGGATCGGTGCGGCGAGTCGGCCGGCGGCATGGTCGGCCAGGGGACGGGGCAGGGGTCGGGCGGAGCTGTGGGTCGGTCAGGGGACGGGCGGACGACGAGCAGGTTGTCGCGCATGGTCCTTTGAACACGTGGTGTTCCTGGATGATGAGCGCGACGTGCCCGCGCAGGTCGGTCAGGGGACGGGGCAGCGGCCGGGCGGCCGTGGGGCCGGTCAGGGGACGGGGCAGGGGTCGGGCGGCTTGTGGGGCCGGTCAGGGAGCGGGGCAGGGGTCGGGCGGGGTTGTGGGGCGGCAGAGATATGGCAGCAGTTGGGCGGGGTTGTGGGTCGGGCAGAGGGCATGGTGACGGTCGCGCGTAGCTTCGCGGGATCAGGACGTCGTGGGGTTCGTATCCCGTGGGGATGGCTGGTGAGCGGGTGGTCGGGGTCGGTGAGGGGCGGTTAGTAAATGTGGTTGGTCAGCATGTGGTTTTTGGGGTGGGGAGGGTGCGGTCGGTGAAGTAGCGGTTGATGTGGTCGCGGGCGCAGGGGTTGAAGCCGTACAGGGTGTGGCCGGGGCCGTCGTGGTGGATGGTGGCGCTGCCGGGGACCTGGGTCAGGACCCGTTCGACCGCGTCGGACTCGCCCCACGCGCCGGCTCCCAGGATGGGCGGGAGGTTCTTGGGGAGGGCGACGGGTGGGTTGGTGACGGGTACGGGCCAGCCGACGCAGTTGAGGGTGGCGGAGGCGTTGCTGCCGGAGATGCCCGTGTTGGGGGCGATCTTGCGGAGGCGGGCGAAGATGGAGTTCATCTCCTTGCGGTTGGCGACCCGGGGCCAGTCGGTGCATTCGGTGACGCCGGTCGCCTGGTCGGGATAGCGGGCGCCCCTTGTCGGTACGAAGTCGGAGGCGTCGCCCTTGCTCGCCTTGCGGATCGCCGTGGCCAGCTTGGGCCAGGCCGCGGAGCCTTGGCGGGCGAGGGCCAGGGCGAAGGTCTGCAGGTCGCGGGTCTTGTAGGCGACGTTGGGCGTCGTGGTGGGGATGGGGGTGCGGTCGGCTCTGGCGATGAGGGCGCGCCAGAGCGCCGGGACGTCCTTGCAGTCGTTGGCGGCGCACCAGGTGAAGAAGCGCCGCATGAACTGCTCGTTGGTCTTGGCCATCGCCTCAAGCTCGCGCTGCCAGTCGGGGGCGCTGTGGCTCCAGGTGCCGTCCAGGACCATCGTGCGGACGCGGCCGGGGAAGAGGCGGGCGTAGTCCTGGCCGTAGAAGCCCGCGTATGAGGCACCGTAGTAGTTGAGCTCGTCGTCGCCGAGTGCCTTTCTGATCGCTTCCATGTCTCTGGCATGGTCGGCCGAGCTCATGTTGGCGAACAGCTCGGGATCCTTGAGCCGGCAGGCTTCGGCGTAGCCGCGGTTGGTGTCGGCGAGGCGGCCGAAGTCAGCGTCGTCCTTCGGCACGTCGGCGATGGGGACGCGGGTCCAGGCGCACGGCAGGCCCGTACTGAGGCCCTGGAACTGGTCCATGCCGTAGCCGCGGGTGTCCCACGTCACTATGTCCATGCGTTGGCGCAGCTCGGCCCACCAGTCGGGGGAGGACTGGGTCAGGGCGATGCCGGGGCCGCCCGGGCCGCCGTAGGCCACCAGGACGGAGCCTTCCGAGGGGCCGGTGGCCTTGAGGCGGCCCAGCTTGAGGGTGATCTTGCGGCCGTCCGGTTTCCGCCAGTCGGCTGGGACCTGGAGGTCGGCGCAGTCCATGCCGATCTTGTCGCTTGGGCAGGGCTCCCACTTCAGCGCACCCCCGGACTTGGCCGGGGTCCTAACGGTCGGGGTCTTGGTAGCTGGGCTTTTGATGGCCGGGCTCTTGGTGGCTGGGCTTGTGGCGGCTGGACTCGTGGTCGTGCTCGTCGGACTGGGCTCTGCCCGTGCGGCTGCTGGTGTGGGTGCCATGCCTGCGTTGAGCAGGGTCAGGGTGAGGGTCAGAGCCAGGGGAACGGTTGTGGAGAGGGCGAGGTGGCGTGTGCGGGGGGAGGGGTGTGGGTTGGGCATGGCGTTCACGATGCCGGAGGGGGCGGTGAGATCGCGTCGGACGGGGGTTTGGTTTATGGGGGAGGAAAGTACGACCAGGAGTTGTCAGACCGTGGGTTGATCGTCGAGGACCGACCAGGTGCTGTGGGGTGGGTTGTCTGTTGGCCGGAGGTGGTGTGGTGGCGCGGGTAACACACTGTCCCGACGTGGTGGAAAGGGGTGGGCGGCCCGGTCCCGTCGGTGCGTGTGGAGGCGGGTGGCTCGGCTCGGTCCCGTTGGAGTGCGCCCGTGATGGGTGGGTGGCTCGTCCCGGTGGTGTGGGTGGGTGTGATGGCGTGGTGGATGCGTGGATGGTCGATCCCGATGGCCGGCAGGGGAGCGGATGGGGTGGTCAGCCGCGCCAGGGCAGGTGTTTTGTCCGGCCGGGCTGGTGGCGTGGGTCGGGCGGCCAGGTCTGGTGGAGGTGAGGGGCCGAGCGGCGCGGGTTGTCGGAAGGGCCCGCGCCGCGTGCGTGCGTCAGGTCGCCGGGCCCAGGGAGCGCTTGAGGAACTCCACCTGGAGCAGCAGCAGGTTTTCCGCCACCACCTCCTGCGGCGTCATGTGAGTCACCCCCGACAGCGGCAGCACGCTGTGCTGGCGGCCGGCGGCGAGGAGGGCGGAGGAGAGGCGGAGGGTGTGGGCGGCCACGACGTTGTCGTCGGCGAGGCCGTGGATGAGCAGGAGCGGGCGTTCGAGCTTGGCCGCGTCGGCGAACAGCGACGAGTTGTCGTACGCCTCCGGATGCTGCTCGGGATGGCCCAGGTAGCGCTCGGTGTAGCAGGTGTCGTAGAGCCGCCAGTCGGTCACCGGCGCGCCCGCGACGGCGGCGTGGAAGACGTCGGGACGGCGCAGGACCGCGAGCGCGGCCAGGAAGCCACCGAAGGACCAGCCGCGGATGGCCACCCTGCTCAGGTCGAGGTCGTCGGGGTATTGCTCGGCCACGCCCTGCAGCGCGTCGATCTGGTCGTCGAGCGCGGGGCTCGCCAGGTCGCCGCGGACCGCGCGCTCGAAGTCGGTGCCCCGGCCAGGGGTGCCGCGGCCGTCGGCCACGATGACGGCGAAGCCCTGCTCGGCGAACCACTGGCTCTCCAGGAACGCGCCCCGCCGGTTGAGCACCCGCTGCGCGTGCGGCCCGCCGTACGGGTCCATCAGCACCGGCAGCCTGCCGGAGCCCTGCTCGTGCCACGAGGGCAGCACCACGGCGGTGGCCAGCTCGCGGCGGCCGGAACGGCCGAGTGAGACCCGCAGGTCGAGGCCGGGACGCTCGGCGAACGACGGGATCGGCACCGCCATGCCGTCGCGGCGGACGACCGTGGTGGAGACGCCCTCGGCGTCGAGGCTCTGCTCGGTCAGCACGCCGACCCCGCCGGACATGCGCCCGGAGAACACCCCGGAACGGGTCGAGACGGGCAGCAGCGAGTGGCCGTCCCACGTCCACAGCTGGATCTCGGTCGGGTCGCCGCTCGCGCTGAACAGCACGCTGTCGTGATCGACGTCGAGCACGGCGCGCACCTGCAGCGTCGGGGGCGTGACGGCGCGGTCGCCGACGAACAGCCGGTGGCCGCCCTCGGAGTTGGCCACCCACACGAGCGAGCCGTCGTCGAGGTGGGCGGGCACGCCGCCGACGATGTCGACCCAGGCGGGGTCGGTGTCCTCGCGCACCAGCGTGGACGCGCCCGTCGCCGGATCGACCGTGAACAGCCGCATCGTCCGCTGGTCACGGGTGAGGGTGACGATGGACAGCGCGTGGGAGTCCCAGGCGGCGGTGGTGAGGTATTCCTCGTCGTACGGCACCGCCACCCGCGACCCGTCGAGCCCCAGCACGAACAGCCCGGTCACCGCGTTGGGCGTGCCGGCGGCCGGATAGCGCTGGGCCACGGCCGGACGGTCGGGGTTGGCCGGGTCGGCGATGTGCCACACGTGGACGGGGGCCTCGTCGGCCCGCTCGACCAGGAGCGCGTCACTCGAAGGGGCCCACCAGTAGCCCCGCATCCTGTCCATCTCCTCGGCGGCGATGAACTCGGCCAGCCCGTAGGACACCGTCTCGGTCTCCGGCTCGGCCAGCGCGCGATCGGCGCCGGAGGACAGGTCCTGGACGCGCAGGGCGCCCCCGGTGACGTAGGCGACATGTCGCCCGTCGGGGGACAGGCGGGGGTCGATGACCGAGCCCGGGGTGTCGAGCTCGCGCACCTGCCCGTCGGCCAGCTCCACCACGTAGAGCGCGCCGGACAGGGCGAAGCAGGCCCTGGTCAGGTCGGCGTCGGGGGCGTAGGCCACCACGCCGCCCGCCGACTCGCGGCTGCGCTCGCGCCTGGCCCGCTCCTCCGGTGGCAGGTCCTCGTCGTCCGCGTGGAGGGTGCGCGGATCGACCACCAGGCGCTCGACGTGGGTGCCGGTGTCGAGCTCCCACATACAGGTCACCGGATCGGTGCCCGACCTGGTGCGCAGGAACACCACCCGGCCGCCGTCGGGGGAGATCGTGAAGCCCCTGGGCACGCCCAGGGTGAAACGGCGGGTCCTGGCAGACAGGCGCGGGAAGCTCTCGCTCATGGCCTCAATCCTGCCATTGCTACGCTCGTGGGCATGACTGATCGACGGCTGCTGCTCGTGCACGCCCACCCGGACGACGAGTCGATCGGCACCGGCGCGACCATCGCCAAATACGTCGCGGAAGGCGCCCACGTCACGCTCGTGACCTGCACGCTCGGCGAGGAGGGGGAGATCATCCCCCACGACCTCGCGCAGCTCGCCTCCGACCGGGACGACGCGCTCGGCCCCTACCGGGTCGGTGAGCTCGCCGCCGCCTGCCAGGCGCTCGGCGTCGAGGACCACCGATTCCTGGGCGAGCCGGGCCGTTACCGCGACTCGGGCATGATGGGCGCGGCCACCAACGACCACCCGAAGGCGTTCTGGAGCGCCGACCTCGACGAGGCGGCGGGCGAGCTGGTCAAGGTCATCCGTGAGGTACGCCCGCAGGTCCTCGTCACGTACGACGCCAACGGCTTCTACGGCCATCCCGACCACATCCAGGCGCACCGGGTTTCGCGCAGGGCGTTCGAGCTGGCGGCGAAACCCGGCTTCGGCGAGGGCGAGCCCTGGCAGATCGCGAAGTTCTACCACACGGCCATGGCCAGGTCCGTCATGCGGCGCGGGGCGGAGGCGATGCGCGAGTCCGGGACCGGCTTCCTCCTGGAGGAGGTCGACGACATGCCCTTCGGCTGTCAGGACGAGGACATCACCACCGAGATCGACGCGCGTCCCTGGATCGGCAACAAGATCGAGGCCATGCGGGCGCACGCCACGCAGATCACCGTCGAGCCGCCCTGGTTCGCGCTGTCCAACAACATCGGCCAGGAGCTCCTGGGCGTCGAGCACTACACGCTGGCCATCGGCGTGCCCGGCCCTCCGGTGCCTGGTCCGCCCGTCGAGGCGGGGGGTCTCGGAGAGCCGTACAACCGCGAGAACGATCTCTTCGCGGGCATCCACTAACCTCGTGCGATATGGAACATCGCAGCCAGGCCGAGTCGGCGCTGGGCGGGGCGGCGTACGGGATGCTGTTCGTGCTCGGGGTCGTCATGGCGATCGTGGGAGGGTTCACGCATCCCGTGTGGCAGCCCGGCCTGATCCCGGTGTCGGCGATCGGCTGGGTGCTGGCGTTGTTCGGGGTGTGCGTGGGGGCGGGCCGGCTGATGCGGGCGAGGCTCGGCGCCACGACGGCCGGGCTCGGGTGGCTGCTGGTGACGATGCCGTTCACGCTGGAGCTGAGCGCCGGGGATCTGGTGATCGCGAGCGGGGCGCCAGGGTTTGTCTACCTTTACGGGGGATTGGTCGCTCTCGTGGCGGGCTATCTACTTTCGCCCTCGTCAGGAGGGGGTTCGTGGCTCTTGCGTGGGTACCCTCCGAAGAATCCGATGTAGAGGCATAAAGTGGCTAAGTGCATTCCATCGAGCGGCACGTGGACCCGGCAACCTACCGTAAAGTCGTCGGCCGCTTCGCCACAGGAGTCGCGATCGTCACGACCAGACTCGGTGACGTCGATCATGCGATGACCGTCAACTCCTTCACCTCCGTCTCGCTCGATCCGCTGCTCGTGCTGTTCTGCGCGGAGAAGGTGGCCCGGTTCCACGACGCGGTGCTGGAGACCGGGACGTGGGGCGTGTCGGTGTTACCGGCCTCCATGGAGGACGCCTCGCGCTTCTTCGCCCACCGGGGGCGGCCGCTGAACGGCCAGCTCACCAGGTGGCCGCATCATCGGGGGGAGTCGGGGGTGGCGCTGTTCGACGGGGCCATCGCCACCGTCGAGTGCGCGACGACTGCAGTGCACGACAGCGGGGACCACTCGATCGTGGTGGGCGAGGTGAGCGCGCTGGACACTCCGGCGGACGCCGCGCCGCTCCTGTACCACGAGGGGCGTTACAAGACCTTCTGAGGCTAATGTCCGCCGGGTCGGGAGCGGGGAACGAGGCCGGGCATGGACCGGGCCAGGCGCTTCGGCCTGGCCCGGTCGTGTGCTCGTGCTACTGGTCGGGGACGGTGACCTACTCGTGATGCGCGGCGGTCGTGGCGTCGGCCTTGGTGTCGGTCGTGGTGTCGGTGGGGGTGTCGGTGGGGGTGTCGGTCGGGACGCTCGTGTCCGTCGGCGTCGGCGTCGGGGTGGGGGTCGGTGTCTCGCCCGGCGTCGGGGTCTCCGAGGGGTCCTCGGCCGGAGGTTCGGACGGCGGCGGGCAGGTCGGGATCTCAGCCGTCGGGGTCGCGCTCGGCGGAGCGGTGTCCGCGGGCGGGTCGCTCGGCGTTTCTGACGGCGGTACGGTCGGCGGATCGGACGGGGGATCGGTCACCGTGGGCGTAGGCGTAGGCGTGGGCGTAGGCGTAGGCGTGGGCGTAGGCGTCTCGCTGGGCGTCGGCGTCACGGTGGGGGGAACGCTCGCGGACGGTGAGGTCGTGTCCGCGGGAGGCGCCGTGTCCGTGGGATCGGCAGGCGGCTCGCTGGGCGGATCAGTGGGTTCGACGGACGGCTGACAGGTGAACGTCACCGTCGGCCCCGGCTCCGTGACGGTGACCGTGGGACCCGGTTCGGTCACCGTGACCGTCTCCTTGATGGTGACGGTCGGCAGCGGCGCCATGGCGACGTCGGCCTCGCCTTGCTTCTTGTACGTGCCGCGCCCCAGCCGGGCCCGGGTGTTCCCTTCACCGCCGAGCACGGTGAACTCCACGCTCGCGGTCTTGCACGATCTTCTCTTGCACACCCGCTGCTCGACGGCGAAGAAGCCCGCGCCTTCGTAGGTGACCGAGACGTTCAGATAGGAAACGCCCCGCCTCTTGACCACCTTCGTCTCGGCGGTGTATTCCCCGGTCGTGGGGCTCTCCGTGGGAGTGGGGGCCGGGGTCAAGGTCTCGGCCGGGGGCGGCGTCTCGGTAGGCGGCGTCGCACCAGGTGTCTGGGACGGGGGCGTCTGGGACGGGGGCGTCTCGGACGGCGGCGACGTGGAGGGTTCGGCGGCTAACGCCAGCCGCGCGTTGGAAGGGGTGTCAGTGAATCGTAGGGAATCGGTCGCTGACGTCTGGGTGATCGCGACTCCGCCGGCTCCTGCCAGTGCAACGGTGCCGAGCAGCGCGCCCAGGATGGAGAATCTCATAATCCTGCTCTTTGGGAGATTTCAGGACGGGGATCATTATTCCGACTTGTCAAGATTGGTCAAGACTCAGACGCATGAACAGGCGCTTCCGGTTCCGGCGGGCGGCGAACTACGTCAACCTCTCCACGCCGCTCGGTCTGCTGATCGCTTTCGTCGGCAGGGCGTCCAGGACGCCCGGTCCCAACGGCCTCATCCTGGCCTTCGGTTACCGCTACAGGTTCCCCATCGCGGGGGCGTTCACCGTCGGGAATGTAGTCCTGACCAGGCAGGACTCACTGAGTGAGCAGCTCATCCTGCACGAGGGGCGCCACGCCACGCAGTGGGCCTGGTGCGTCGGGCTGCCGATGCTGCCGCTCTACCTGCTGTCCATGCTCGTGTCGGTGATCGTCTGCGGGCACCAGGCCTCGTACAACGTGTTCGAACGGCTGGCCGGGCTGGACGACGGCGGTTACCCGCGCAGGCCAGCGCGGTGGCGGCGCGGCACCGGCAGCGCGGGTTGACGCGATCGTGTAAAGAAAGGCGCTCCGGTCAGGGCTCGCTCTCCGCCGAGAGGACGCCACCCCGCGTGCTCACGGCGTGAGCCGCAGCGTGTGGACCGCCGCCTTCTTGACCGCCTCGGGCGAGGAGTACATCGGCAGCAGCTCCCCCTTCGCCCACACCTTCGCCTGGTCCCAGTAGTTGTCGTGGAAGGCGTGCCCCGAGGCGCCGGTCAGGTTGATCCAGCGGGACTTGTCCAGGTCCGACAGATCGACGACCATGCGCATCGACGGCACGGCGGTCACCGCGTACCCCTCCTGGACGTTCCACCCCGTGGCGTTGACCGCGTCCTTGCTCCCGGACACCGCCAGTGGCCCCCGGTTGAACAGCGCCTCGACCGGCGCGACGCCCGACACGCCGAGCGAGCCGTTGACCAGTTCGAGCTGGTGCAGGTCGCCCCAGCGCCACGCCTTGACGTCCGTCCCGAGCCGGTCGGCGAGCTCCTGGTACGCCGACGCCAGCGCCTGGCGCAGGACGTCGTCGCGGCTCTCCTTGAGCTCCTTGGTGCCCACGTCGTCCCAGAACGGGTCGTCAGGGGCCTCCAGAAGCCGCCTGACGACCTCGTACCAGCGGTCGCCTCCCGTGGGCCGGGCCGCCTCCGGCAGGTCGTCGTCGAACGTCAGCGTGAGCAGGTGCCGCCAGACGGCGTTGAAGTAGGCCGCGGCGGCCGAGCCGGATTCCTGCGTGCGGTCCCACGACTTCAGTAACTCCCTCGCCTGTACGGCGGGCCCGGCCAGGTCCACCTTCATCAGGGCGGGCACCAGCGTCTCGGCGAAGCCGTTGGCGGAGTCGCGCTGGATCCGCAGCATCGTCTCCGTGTCGATCGGGCCCTTCTGGAGCGCCTCCCTGAGCAGGGTGCGGATGCGTTCCGAGCGGTAGCCGTAGGCCCAGTCCTTGGTCAGCAGCGGCTGGTAGCGGGCGGGGTCGATGACGGCGTTGTTGGCGGTGACGATGTAGCCGTCCTCGGGGTCCTCGACGGTGGGCAGCTGGTCGTACGGGATGGGCGCGGGCCGCCACTCGTACTCGCCGGTCCAGCCGGGAACGGGCCAGGTGCCGTCGCCCTTCTCCCGTACGGGGACGCGCCCGGGGGCCTGATATCCGATCTTGCCTGTCGTGTCGGCGTAAATGAGGTTCTGGGAGGGGACGTCGAACAGCGAGGCCGCCGCCTTGAACTCGTTCCAGTCGGTGGCCTTGTTCAGCGCGAAGATCGCGTCGGCCGTGCGGCCCGGCGTCAGCGCGGTCCACTGCAGCGCCACCGCGTTGGCCTCGCCGCTGGGCCGCGCGTTGGGCATCACCTCGTTGATCAGCGGGCCGTGCCGGGTGCTCTTGACGGTGATCGTGACGGGCGACCCGCCGGCCACCTTGATCACCTCTTCGCGGGTCTCCAGCTTGACCTGCTCGCCCTGGTACAGGTACGTGTCGCCGGTCACCTGCTCAAGGAACAGGTCGGCCACGTCGGGCCCGAGGTTCGTGAAGCCCCAGGCGATCTTGTCCGTGTGCCCGATGACCACGCCGGGCAGCCCGGCGAAGGTGAACCCGGTCACGTCGTACGGGCACGCCTCGGTGATCGCGCGGCAGTGCAGCCCCGCCTGATACCAGACCGACGGCATCTGCGCCGACAGGTGGGGGTCGTTGGCCAGGAGCGGCTTGCCGCTGAGGGTGTTGGCGCCGGAGACCACCCACGAGTTCGACCCGACGCCCTCCCGGTCCGCGGTGCTCATGGTGCTCGGCACGTTCCGCAGCGTCCCGGCCGCGTCGGTGAGCGCCCGCCCGGCCCGCACCCGTGGCTGGGCCCGCTGGTCGAAGCGGCTCTGGGCGATGCCGCCCTCGTTGACGATCGGCAGATGGCGGTCGTAGGGGTAGCCGGGATAGAGCTGGTCGACGCGCTCCCTGGGCAGCTTGGTCAGGGCGAGCGCGCGGTCGATCTCGTCCTCCATGTTGGAGCGCAGGTCCCACGCCATGGCCTTCAGCCAGGCCAGGGAGTCGACCGCGGTCCACTTCTCCGGCGTGCCACCGCCGCCCTGGAGCTTGAGCACGGAGTATTCGAGGCTGCGGTCGGAGGCGTTGGGGTTGGCGCTGAGCCAGGCGTTGACGCCCGCCGCGTACGCGTCGAGGTAGTCCTTCGTCTCCTGGGCCAGCTCGGGCAGCTCCTGCTCGGCCACCCGGCGCCAGCCCATGGTCCGCAGCGCCTTGTCGTTGGCGAGCGTGGCGGCGCCGAACAGCTCGGACAGGCGTCCTGCGGTCGTGTGACGGCGGAAGTCCATCTCGTAGAAGCGGTCCTGGGCGTGCACGAAGCCCTGGGCCATGAACAGGTCCTTGGCGCTGTCAGCGTAGATGTGTGGAATTCCAGATTTATCGCGATAAATCTCCACACTTCCCGTCAAGCCGGGCAGCCGCAGCGACCCGTCCACCTGGGGGAACGACTTCCGCACCGTGTAGACCAGCACGCCCGCCAGCACGAGGACCAGCGCGAGCGCGACGGTCAACGACCGGGCGGCCCACCGCAACGGCCACGGCATCCACGCATAGGGCCTCACCGCCACCTCCTTCATGCCGAACTGGCATCAAGTCTGGCAGTTCGCGATCACTCCTCCGGACGCGTTCCCGGCCGCGACGGCGCCGACCGCGGGCGCTCGGCCCCACGTCCTTCGGGCCGCGACGATCACTCCCAGGTCTGGCCTTCGGAGGTGTCGGACACCCGTACGCCCAGGTCGGCGAGCTTGTCGCGGAGCCGGTCGGAGGCCGGCCAGTCCTTCGCCTCGCGCGCCCGCTCCCGCGCCTCCAGCAGCTCACCGGCCCCGGGCGGCAGCACCTTGGCCTTGCCGATCTCGGTGGACAGATCGAGCGCCAGCACCTGGTCCAGATGGAGGAACGTCTCGAACTTCGTCCCTGGCGCCACCGATTCGTCCCGCTCCAGCTCGCGCAGGATCCGCAGCGCCGCCGGAGTGTCGAGGTCGTCGTCGAAGGCCGCCTCGACCCGGTCGGCGTAGTCCCTGGACAGGGGAGCGCTGACCGACTCGGACCACTCGGCCACCCGGGCCCGCCACCTGCGCACCGTACGGTCGGCGGCCCGCAGCGTGTCCCAGGTCAGGTTGAGCTGCTGGCGGTAGCGGTGCTCCAGGAACGCCAGCCGCACGGCCAGCGGGTCCAGCCCCTCGGCGACCACGTCGGACAGCAGCACCACGTTGCCCGTCGACTTGGCCATCTTGCGCCCGTCGAACAGCAGGTGCTCGCCGTGCACCCAGTGACGCACCACCTCGTGCCCGGCCGCCGCGTCGGACTGGGCCCGCTCGTCCTCGTGGTGCGGGAAGCGCAGGTCGATCCCGCCGAGGTGGAGGTCGATGCGCGAGCCGAGGAAACGCAGCGACATGGCCGAGCACTCCACGTGCCAGCCGGGAAAGCCCCTGCCCCAGGGCGTGTCCCAGGTCAGCTCGCCCTCGGCGGGCTTCCACAGGGCCCAGTCGGCGTGGAACCGCTTGCGGGGATCGACGGCCTCGATGCGGTGGGCGGGCCTGAGCTCGTCGAGCCGGTTGCCGGATATATCGCCATATGAGGGGAACGTACGGACATCGAAGAAGACCGACCCGTCGGGCACGGTGTAGGCGTGCCCCTGCTCGATCAGCTTGGCGATCAGCTCCACCATCAGCTCGACGCTCTCGCTGGCGCGCGGCATGTGCTCGGGCGGGCGCAGGTTGAGCGCGGAGGCGTCGGCCACGAACGACTCCTCGTGGAAGCGGGCCAGCTCCAGCGGCGAGCGCCCCTCGGCCTGCGCCTGGGCCAGAACCTTGTCCTCGCCCTCACCGGCGGAGGAGTCGGCGAGGTGGCCGACGTCGGTGATGTTCTGGCAGGCCACGACCCGCACCCGCCGCCGCTCCAGGACCCGTCTGACCAGGTCGGAGAGCACGTAGGTGCGCAGGTTGCCCACGTGCGCGGGGCGGTAGACCGTCGGCCCGCACGTGTACATCCGCAGCGCCCGCCCGGCGTCGATCCGCTCGACCTGCCTGGCGCGCGTGTCGTAGATCCGCAACATCTCCCGAGCTTAGCCCGGCGTCATCCGCCCAGGAAACCGAGTATGTCCCGGTCACCGCGCTCGCGCAGCCTGGCGATCACCTCTTCGCGGCCGGCCGTGTCGGGCAGCCCGATCCTGGCCCCGATCAGGCGCAGACCCTCCATCTCCGAGCTGACGGGAGCGGTGTAGCCGAGCAGGTAGAGCGCCCGGTTCACCGGCGGCATCGCCAGGGGCGCGGCGGGCAGGTAGCGCGTCAGCAGCTCGCCGCCGTCGGACACGGTGAGGAAGACGTGGTCGCCCTCGTTGGCCTTGTACTCGACCAGGATGTTGCGGATCGACCCCATGGTGGGCTGGTTGTGCCAGCTGATCACCACGTCGCCGGACGGCGCGGAGGCGGTCAGTTGCCCGCCGGGCGCCATCCCCAGGTACGCCGCGAACCCCGTCGGCAGCGGCGAGCCGGAACCGCGCAGGTGCTCGGCGTTGATGTCCACCCGGTGCCACCAGCGCCCGTCGCGGGAGCGGAAGCTGCGCCGGGTCTCCGAGACGTCCTTGCGCGGCTGGTACGGCTCCGCCTCCCCGCCCGGCGAGGTGCCCGCCACCCGGATCCAGCCCCGCTGCGTGCGCTCGAACCCCGGCCCGCCCGAGTACGCCCGCACGGAGCTCTCGCTCACGTCGTAGCGCGAGGTGAGGTTGGCCACGATCGTGCTCACCGACGCCTCGCCGCCGGCCCGCTCGATCTCCCTGGCGATCATCTCCCTGATCCCCAGGTATTCGTCGCCGCCCCACCTGGTCAGCCCGTACTTGTTGCGGTCGAGCCGGCGGAAGCGCTCGTCGGCGGTGAGCTGGTTGCGGATGCCGACCAGGCTGTAGTCCTCGCCGATGCGCTCCTGGATCTCCTCGGGCGACAGAGGTGTGCCCGCCACCGCCAGCACCGCCTCGGCCTTCTCGTTGATGCTGCGCGGCCACGGCACCACGTGCTGGCCCAGCACGCGAAGCTGCGGCACGGCCAGGATCCACCGCTCGGCCACGTCCTCGTGCACGCCGAGCTGAGACACCATGGACACGGCCTCGGGCAGCGGGCGGGGCCCGTCGGTGAAGAGCTGGCGCGTCTTCTCCCGCAGGTCGTCGGCCCCGCCGGCCACCAGCCAGCCGTCCGACTGCTCGTAGCCGGTCATCAGCGTACGCACGAACCGCCACGCCGGGATCCCCAGCGCGCGCAGGTCGCCCGCGTGCCACGGCACGACGGTCTGCAGGTCCTCGGCCGGCACGGCCACGCCCAGCCGCCCGCGCAGCCACGTCACGTGGGCGACCAGGCCGCCCGCCTCGGGCTTGGCGAGCCAGGCGTCGATCTGCTCGCGCAGGTCGCGCTCGATCTGCCTGATCCGCTCCCTGGTGACGGAGAAGCGCTGCGCCAGCTCGTCCAGGGTGGCCCGCTGCTCGGCGTACAGCCGGTCGCGCGCGATGGCCCGCTGCCGGTCGTCCAGCGCCGCGAACAGCTCGTCGATCAGCTCGGGCAGCGGCTTGTCCGTCCTTGCCGGGCCTGGCCCGGCCTCGGGCGCGGGTTCGAGCAGCCGCTCGAAGACGCCGCTGAACAGTTTCTGCACCACGTCCTTGCCCAGCGTCTCCGGCGTCCGCTCGGCCTCGGCGGGGTCGGAGAACCGCAGCAGCGGCAAAATGTCGCCGAGCGTCAGATGCCCCCAGCAGGCCACGGCCAGGTCGGCCAGACGGCCCGCCACGGTCTGTGTGCCGACGATGGCGCACGCGCGGTCGAGAGGAATCGCCTGCCACCAGGCCTCGGGCAGCTGTGGCTCCTCCACGATCGGCGCGATCTGACCAGGAGAGGTCCAGCGCAGTGGTGGCGTGAGGTCGCTCAGGCTGAGGTTCATTGAGGTCCAACCGGCAAAGGGAAGATATCCGCAGTTCAGACTATGTGATCAGAGCGGTAGAAACGGGCTGCCTCTTCCAGAATGGGAGATATAGAGCATCGAGCGAGCACGGGTGCAGGCGACGAACAGTATGCTCCGTTCGCGTTGCAGAGCGTGCGCGCGTGCTTGCGGTTCCTCCGGCAGCGGCCCTGGCACCACGTCTTCGGCGACGCCGACGAGCGCCACGCGTTCGAATTCGAACCCCTTGAGTTGCGGGAAGCTCGCCACCCGCACATCCAGGCCGTCGAGCGCGCGGCCGGCCCGGCGCGCGAGCCGCTGGTGACGGGCGCCGACGGCGATCTCGCCGGCCGGCACGCCGTCGGCCAGCCAGCCCTCGACCGTGGCGCGCAGGCCCGCCAGCTCCGCCTCCAGCGTGTCGTACGCCCGCACGAGCGGCCGATCGCCGTTGCGCGTCGCGCTGAGGCCGTACATGTCGGTGACCCCCGCGACGAGCCCGGAGGACAGGCCGCCGCCGCGCAGCCGGACGACGAACGACAGCACCTCCTGCGGCAGGCGGTAGGAGAGCTTGAGCGCGTGCTGGACGGCGGGGATGCCGAGCGCGCCGAGCGCCACCCGAGCGTCGGTGACGCGCTGGTGCGGATCGCCCACGATGAACAGGTCGTCACGCGCCCGCGGCGCCGCCGCCCGCAGCAGCCGCCACTGCGCCGCGCTGATGTCCTGCGCCTCGTCCACGACGATGTGACGGTACGGCTTCAGCCCGGGATCCACATCGTCGAGCAGATCACCCGTCGAGATCGACAGCAACCGCAACGCCTCGTCGGTCAGCTCGGCCAGCGAGCGCGCCCCCGGGCCGACCAGCGCCGGGCGGCGGCCCTCGGCGTCGGCCACGATGCGCAGGGCCAGGCGTTCGACGTTGTCCACCTCGACCCGCTTGCGCACCACCTCGTCCTCGATCAGCAGGTCCAGCTTGGCCGACAGCTCGTCGGCCAGGCTCTGCGAGAACGTCACCAGCAGCACGGGCCCCGCGCCGCGCGCCGCCAGATGGGCCGCCCGGTGCAGCGCCAGGACGGTCTTGCCGGTGCCCGCCCCGCCGATGACCAGCACCGGGTGCTCGTACCTGGCGGCCCTGGCCAGCCGGTGCTGCGGCGGGTCGAGGAACGTGCACCAGTCCGGCGCGTCCAGCACCCGCTCCAGCGCCACCTTGTCCTGGACGAACGCCGCGCGGTCGGGGCTGCGCCGCAGCGCCGCGTACAGGTCGTCGGTGTCGATCGGGCCGCTCTCCGGGTCTGCGGCCCGCCAGGCGTCCAGCTCGCGCCACGCCTCCGCCAGGGTGCCGCCGCGCGCCAGCACGGCCAGCGGGGCGTACTGGGTGGGCGGCAGCAGCGGTTCGAGCGCGGCCACGTCGGCCTCGGTCGTGATCAGCCGGAACAGCGGCAGCGCGTGCAGGTCGAGGCCGAGGCCCAGCAGGTCGCCGTCGCAGATCGGGTCGAACAGCCCGGACGACCCCGCCGATCGGCGTAATGCGGGCTCCACCCGCTCCAGGGACTCCGCGTCCCACTCCTCGACGACGCCGATCACCGGGTTGACGCCGTAGCGGTGGCGGCGCGCGTACGACCAGGCCTCGGCCTCCGGCAGCACGTCGCGCAGCCAGTAGACGTCCCGCTGCCGCACCACCACCCCGCGGTGGCCGGCCGCCAGGCGCAGGGTCGCGACCCGCGGATCGCGCGCGCCCCGCACCCTCTCGGCGTGCGGGGCGCCGGCCACGTTCAGCAGGAACCGGCGCAGCGCGACCACGGCGTCCCTGCGCACCGGCGGGGCCAGTGCGCTGAGCTCCCTGGGGAACTCCGGGCCGATCGCGAGCCGCGGCACAGGCTCAGTCCAATAGTTCGAGCAGGTCGCGGTCACCGCGTTCGCGGAGCCTGTTGAGCAGGTCGGGCAGGGCGACGGGGCCCGTCATGCCGATCCTGGTCGCGATCACCCTGGCCGCTTGATCTCGTGTGCCTCCAGGGGCCGTGTACCCGACCAGGCGCAACGCCTTGGTGATCTTCTCGGCGCCCTGCGCGGCGACCGGCAGGTGCCTGGCCCTCAGCACGCCCTCGTCCGACAGCGTCAGGAACAGGTGGCCGCCCTCGCGGGCGCCCACGTCCACCAGCAGGTGCTCGATGGACTGCAGCACCGGCGAGCCGTGCCAGGTCATGGTCAGCTCGCCCGCGGCGCTCCTGACCGTCCTGCTCTCACCCGGGTTCAGCCCCAGGTACGAGGCGAAGCCCGTCGGCAGCGCGCACTCGCCGCCCGCCAGCTGCTCGCCGGTCACGTCCACGCGCAGCCACCAGCGGCCGTCCGGCTGCCTGAAGCAGCGCCTGGTCTGAGAGACGTCCTTCAGCGGCTGGTACGGCTTGTCCGGCTCGGGCGCGCCGCCGTTCGTCTCGCTCGCGGGCGGGGCCACCGGGCTGAACGCCTGGAACTGTGGCGGGCCCGGGGGAGGCGGCGGCGTCTGGGCGGGGCCGAACGCCGACTGCAGCAGCTCCACCGGCTCCTGGCGCATGGCGGCCTGCTGGTCGGGGCCGTACTGGTCAGGCTGATCGTGAACCTGCTGGTCCGGGATCCGCTCGGGCTGGGCCTCGGGCTCCTGGGGCTGCTCGTACTGCTGCTCCCGCACGGGCGGCGGGGCCAGCGTGGTCAGCACGAACTGCCAGGCGGGGACCTCCAGCGCGCGGATCTCGACGTTGTGCCAGTCGGCCGCGCCGATGATCCGCTCCTTGGGCGCCTCGGGGCCGATCGTCGCGACCAGCTCGTCCAGATGAGCGCGGTACGGGGCCGCCTCGTCGCTGGACAGCCAGTGGTCGAGGCGGGCGCGCAGCTCGTCCTCGGTGGCGGCGATCTCGGCGGGCGGGACGGCGAAGAGCTTGGCGAGCTGGTCCACGGCGGAGGGCTCGTCGGTGAAGACCCGGTTCTGGGCCACGGCCCAGCTCTTGTCGTCCAGACCGGCGAACGCGGCCTCGATCAGCTCGGGCAGCTCCTGCTCGCGACCGCCCTCGGCACCGGCCTGCTCGCCGTGCTGCTCGGCGGGCTCCAAGGGGAACTGCTCGACCGGGACCTGCTCGGCGTGAATATTTTCGTGAACGTCTGCGTGACCGTTTTCGTGAACGTTTTCTGGGATCTGCTCATCGAGGACGTCCCCGGCCGGCTCGGCCTCCTGGGCGTCGGGCACGGGCTCGTCGGCGGTATCGAGCGCGTCCCCGTGGTGCACCGCGAGCGCGTCGCCGTGCGGCGCCTCCAGTGCGTCCCCGTGCGGCGCCTCCAGCGCGTCTCCGTGGTGCTCGTGGTGCTCCTCAAGGGCGTCGCCGTGGTGTGCCGCCACGACCTGCTCGCTCTCGGGCTCGCTCCCGGGCGCGCTCTCCGGCTCGGCTTCCCGCGCGACGGCCTCCTCGGCCTGTTCCGCGACGGCGACCTCGGCCGCGTGCTGGGCGGCGGCCACCTCGGCGTCGTGCCGGGCGGCGTCCCCAGCCTCGGCACCGGTTTCAGGGCCATTCTCAGCGCCGGCGGCGTCCCCAGCGGCGTTCTCCGCCGCGACCGGCCCCGCGTGGGCCTCTTCGGCCTCGTGCTCCGGCTCCGGCGCCGCAGCGGCGGGCTCAGCCTCGCGCGCGGCCACCGGCTCGGCGGGCTGGGCGGCCACCAGCTCCGCGGGCTGGTCCGCGGGCTGGTCCACTGGCTGGTCCACTGGCGGGGCGACGGGCTCGGCGGCCACAGGTGCGGCCTGCGGCAGGCCGGCGGGCGTGGCGAGCGGCGGCTCCTGCCTTCCGCCCAGGGCAGGAGCGGCGTACGCGAGCGGCTGCGCGAGGTGCACCAGGACGGCGGAGAACAGCGTGTTCAGCACCGGCCGCGCCTGGATGAAGGGCTGGTCCACCAGCTCCCGGCTGGTCAGCGCCAGCAGACCGGCCCACGACCCGGTGCGGTCGAGCGCGATGGCGACCGCGGGCTCGTCGGCCTCGTCCGGGTCCAGCACGTGCAGCGCGGGCAGGACGTCGCCGATCGAGGCGGCCGGCCAGTGTTCCAGGGCGATCTCCGTCAGCAGCTCGCCCAGCGACTCGGGGCCGATCGCGGCCAGGACGCGGGGCATGGGCAGGCTGCGCCACCACGCATCCGGCAGGTCCGGCTGCCCGGTGAGTAGCGTGATCGTCGACGCGTCGCTCCACCTCAACGGTGGTACGAGGTCGCTCAGGCAGAAGTTCATCCCGTTCCGTTCACCAGCCCCTCACGCCGCCGCAGCGGTGCAGCCCAAATCTCGCCGCCCACGGAACAGACCATAGTCCGGCAAAACAGCCCTACGCATCATGCACGACGCATCAACGCCGAACAGCGGCAAAGCGTAGACGCACGTAGTCGGCCATCCAGCCAGTCTCCCTGCGAAGTGCGGGCGCGGCCAGTTCGTTGACGCGACGGAGCAGGGGCTCCACGATCTCCGGGGGAAGCCCTTCGAGCACCGATGCGGCGAACACGCGCACCCAGTCGGCGGCCCCGCCGGGGCACTCGTCAAGGGGGGTCGGCCGGTCGAAGTATTCGAGCAACCTGACGACGAACCCCTCCTGCTCGAGGCGGCGGGCGTACTCGGCAGGCGTGGGAAAGTACCACGGGAGCTCGGGTTCGCGCAGGCCGTATTCGCGCCACGCGGTCAGCATCGCGGTGGTCAGCTCGGCGCAGTTGCCCGCGCCGCCCATCTCCGCGACGAAGCGTCCGCCAGGCTTGAGTGCCTCGCGGACGCTGGCGATCACGGCGGCGGGGTCGCGGCTCATCCAGTGCAGCGCCGCGTTGGAGAAGACCGCGTCGTACGGGTCCACCACCGTGAAGTCGTGCCCGTCGCCGATGATGAAGTCGATGCCGGGATACTGCGCCAGCGCCTTCTCGATCATGGCGGACGAGCCGTCGATGCCGAGGACGTCGGCGCCCCTGAAGGCGATCTGCGCCGTCAGCACCCCGGTGCCGCAGCCGAGGTCGAGCACTCGCTCGCCGGCCCGGGGGTCGAGCAGGTCGACCAGTGGCGCGCCTTGGGTCGATACGTAGCCGAAGCTGCTGTCGTAGGCGCGACTGTTCCACCGCTCCAAACTCGGTGTGTCGTATCGCAAGACGATCAGCTCACAATCGATCAGACATCGGGCCCCCGTGGCCGTGCTGTCTGTTCACTTTAGAGGCTGATTGTCGCTACCACATATCAAGTCACATAGGACTCATCCCACCTTCTTGCCCCACTCCTTCCTCAGGTACGCCTTCGCCGCGTCTGCCTGCGGAATCGTCATGAGCACCGGCGGGCCGGGCGCCTTGGGCAATTTCCCGGCCTGCTCCCTGTCGAGCGTGCCCTTCATGAGCATCGCCTCGCCGCGCACCGGCCGGGCGTACCCCTTCTGGAGCAGGTTCTGGCCCTCGTCGGAGAACAGGAACTCCTGCCAGAGCCGGGCCGCGGCCGGGTGCGGGGCGTTCTTGTTGATCGCCTGCACGTGGTAGCCGCCGAGCGCCGCGTCCCGGGGGATCGTCACCCTCCAGGCGTCGCCGTGCTCGGCGCTGCGCGCGGCGTTGAGGTGGTCCCAGGCGATGACCACGTTGGCCTTGGCCAGGTCGGTCAGCCTGCCCGCCTGCTTGAGCTTGGCGAACAGCTCGACGCCCTGCTGCGGCTGCGGCGTCCCCGAGCGCATGGACGCCGCCATGACGCCGCCGAACGCCGACGCCGAGCGCAGCGGGTCGCCGTCGAGGGCGACCTTGTAGCCGGGCCCGAGCAGGTCGGCGAAGGAGGCGGGCGGCTTGACCGCGCGGGGGTCGTAGCCGATGGACATGTAGCCGCCGTACGCGGCGTACCAGGCGCCGGACGGCTCCTTCACGTGGTCGGGCAGGTCCTGCCAGCCCTGGACCTGGTAGCGGGCGAACCGGTCGGCCGCGGAGACGGCCACGTCCATCGTCAGGTCGAACACGTCGGGCTTGAGCTGAGCGGCGGCGTCCAGTTCGCGCTTGCTGCTCGCGGTGGGCTCCAGCTCGTTGACCTTGATGTCGTACTTGTCGGCGAAGGTGTCGATGACCTCGCCGTAGTTGACCCATTCGCGGGGCAGGGCGATCACGTTGAGCTCGCCCTCGCGCTTGGCGGCCTCGGCCAGGCGGTCCATGGTGCCGAAGCCGGCCTTCAACGAGGTGGCTCCGGTGTTGATCGGCGGCAGGTTCCTGGCCTCGGTGGAGGCGGTGTCCGTGGACGACGCGCCGCATCCGGCGCTGGCGAGGATGGCTGCTGCGGCGGCGCAGGTACGTAAAGTCACGTATTGAATACTTACTGTTACATCCGCCCAGGTCGAGGAGGCGCGGCCGGAACGACCTTGGCGGCCACGAGTGTCTCTTCGGGGATCTCCACCACGGTGCCATCCCTTTTGCGAACTTTGAGAAGTCCGTCCGACCACGACACGAGCACGCCCACCGCGTCGCGGAACCCGCCCGGGACGCGTCTGCGGGTGGTGATCCGTGCGCCAATATCCTGACTTGTGATGGCGATGACGAGGCGCGCGGCCATGAGTTTGGCACCCTCCGTTTCGGCCAGCGTGCAAGCACGGCAATACTAGGGCGTAGCAAACCGCGGTCGAAGTCATGCCATGGTGCGGAGAAGAAGGAGCTCGAGGTGACCTACGTCATCGCGCAGCCTTGCGTGGACGTCCTGGACAAGGCGTGCATCGAGGAATGCCCCGTTGATTGCATCTACGAGGGCGAGCGCATGCTTTACATCCACCCCGACGAGTGCGTGGACTGCGGCGCGTGCGAACCAGTGTGCCCCGTCGAGGCCATTTTCTACGAGGACGACCTTCCCGAGCAGTGGAAGGACTTCTACAAGGCGAACGTGGACTTCTTCGAGGACCTCGGCTCGCCCGGTGGCGCCTCGAAGGTGGGCAAGATCGAGAAGGACCATCCGGTGGTGGCCGCCCTGCCGCCGCAGGGCGAGGACCACTGACGAGTCCCGACGTCGTGCACGGGGGCATCCGCAGGGATGTGCCCCGTTCGCGCCGTGCGCCCGTGACGCGGCTCCGCTGAGTCGCCGCGCCCCAGTACGCCGAGGAGAAGAATCGTGAACAAGCTGCCTGACTTCCCCTGGGACCGGCTGGAGCCGTACAAAGAGCGTGCGCTGGCACATCCCGACGGCATCGTCGACCTGTCGGTCGGCACGCCCGTCGACTCGGTGCCGCGGGTCGTCCAGGACGCCCTGGCCGGAGCGTCCGACAGCCCCGGCTACCCGCTGACCCACGGCAGCGTGGCGCTGCGCGAGGCCGCGGCCGGCTGGCTGAGGCGCAGGCACGGCGTCACGGTCGGGCCGCGCGACGTGCTCCCGCTGATCGGCTCCAAGGAGTTCGTCGCCTGGCTGCCCACCTACCTGGGCGCCAAGCGGGTGGTCTTCCCCGAGCTGGCCTACCCCACCTACGACGTGGGCGCCAGACTCGCCGGCGCGGTCGGCACCGCGTCCGACAGCACGCTCGCGCTCGGACCCGAGCCCGTCGACCTCATCTGGGTCAACAGCCCCGGCAACCCCACGGGGCGCGTGCTGCCCGCGGAACACCTGCGCAAGGTCGTGGCCTGGGCCCGCGAACGCGGCGCCGTCGTGGCCTCCGACGAGTGCTACATCGAGCTCGGCTGGGAAGAGCAGCCGATCTCGATCCTCCACCCCGACGTCTGCGGCGGCTCCCACGAGGGGCTGCTCGCCGTCCACTCGCTCTCCAAGCGCTCCAACCTGGCCGGCTACCGCGCCGGGTTCGTGACGGGCGATCCCGTCCTGGTCAAGCGGCTGCTGGAGGCGCGCAAGCACGCCGGCATGATCATGCCGCAGCCCGTGCAGGCCGCGATGGCGGCCGCGCTCGGCGACGACGAGCACGCCGAGCACCAGCGCGAGCTCTACGCCGCGCGCCGCGCGATGCTGCGGCCCGCGCTGGAGAAGGCCGGCTGGGAAATCGACCATTCGACGGCAGGGCTGTACTTCTGGGCGTCCAACGGGCAGAACGCCTGGGATCAGGTAGCCAAGCTTTCCGAAATCGGCATTTTGGTCGCGCCGGGCGAATTCTATGGATCAGCAGGTGGGCGCCACATCCGCATCGCGATGACCGCGACTGATGAGCGGATCGGTGCGGCGGTGCGCCGCCTCCAGTAGGATCGCGCGTCATAGCCATCCCAACTGGCTTGAGCACGCATAAATTGATAAGGGCTTATGCCGAGGCAGACCGCGAGTGGAGCGAGCTGATCGATGAGCATGACCTCCATGGTCGTACTCGGGCTGAGCATCGCCACTGTCCTGCTGCTGCTGGGCGCCTTCTTGGCTACCATGCGGCAGGACAGGAGAGGCCGCACGAGCGCGCCGCCCGCGCAGGTCGCGTCCTTCGAGACCCCGCTGGCGGCGCCGGTGAGCGTCCCTGCGCATGTCGGCACCGACTACACCGACCCTCGCACCCTCCGGATCGGGGACCGGATCCAGGTGCACGGCTCACGCGCCCGCGTGCTCGGAGCGATGTACATCTCGTGGCAGGGCCACGAGTGGACGGAGTTCTTCCTCCGCGACTCCTCCAGGCGCTACCAGTGGCTCTCGGTCGAGGTGCTCGACGGTGACCCGCCGCACCTCGAGGTCCAGCTCTGGAACGACGTGCCGACGCAGGGCATGGTCCCGGCCAAGAGCATGCTGATCATGGAGGGCGTGGAGTTCTTCCCGATCGAGCGCGGCACGGCCGCGTTCAGGACCGAGGGCGACACCGGCTACCCCGAGCGGGGCCTGCTCGACTTCGCCGACTACCGGGCCGCCGACGGGCGGCTGTTGTCGTTCGAACGCATCCAGGGCGGCTCGTGGACGGCCGGCTACGCCCAGCCGCTCCCGCCCGGTTCGATCTCCATCATCCGCCGCGCCTCCTGAGCAGCGCTTCCCTTTTCAGGACAGCTCGACCTGGCGGTTGCCGGCCTTGCCGCCCGCCTGCCAGCCCTCGAGCTCCACGTCGTTGGACCAGGTCACGCCGCTGTAGCCGACCCGGCTGATGGCGTACTGCTCGGCGTGGGCCACCGACCAGGCGGCCACCAGCCACCCGCGCTTCTTCGACGTGATCGCCGTGCTGCCCAGCGCCCTGGCCAGCTGCTTGCGCGCCTCGGCGGTCTTCGGCTGCGGCGGCGGGGTCTTGGCCGAGGGATACCAGCAGTGGACCGACTTCGGGACCCGCCCGGTGAAGGCGGCGGCAAGGATCTTCGCGTCGCCCTCGTGCGGCGCGTACGCGTAGCCGCCCGCCGAACGCTGCACGGCCTGCGCCGCCTCGGCCAGCGGGAGCTTGCGGTAGTTCTTCACCTTGACCAGCGCGGCGAAGAACTTGTTCGTGGCGTAGACGGGGTCCATGAGCTGTTTCTTCCTGCCCCAGCCCTGCGACTCGCGCTGCTGGAACACCCCGACCGAGTCGCGGTCGCCGTAGTCGAGGTTGGACAGCTTCGACTCCTGCAGCGCCGTGGCGTACGCGATCACCACGGCCCGCTCGGGCAGCCGGCGGCGCGCCGCCACGGCCGCGATGGTGGCCGAGATGCGGGCCTGCTCGATGTCGAGGCCGAGAGTGCCGTCGGGCGTGACGGCGGTGCAGTAGGCCTCAGGCTGGACCGCCAGCCGCGGAGCCCGCTTCAGCAGGTGGTAGAGGCCCACCGACACGCCCACCGCGAGCACGACGACCACGACCACGATGGTGATGACCCCACGAGAGAAGCGCACGCGCACCCTGAAGAACCTACCCGGCCGGATAAGCTCCGTGGCCATGAGTCACGTGAGCACCTCGTCACCGATACCCCCGGTGGTGGACGAGCTGTGGGAGCGCCGCGCGGAGCTGTCGCCGGCCGACGCCGAGGCACGTCACCTGGTGACCGGCGCGATCGATCTGCTCGACCGGGGAGAGGCCCGCGCGGCTCACCTGGTCGGCGGCGAAGTCGTCGTGGACGAGCGGGCCAAGCGGGCGATCCTGCTCAGCTTCAAGGTGCTCGGCCTGGTCCGCTCGCAGGTGGGCGACTTCCACCAGCACGACCGGCATCCGCTCAAGAGCTCCCTCGACGGCGTCCGCGTGGTGCCGGGGGCCATCGCGCGCTGGGGCTCGTACCTGGCGCCCGGCGTGGTGCTGATGCCGTCGTTCACGAACATCGGCGCGTACGTCGATGCCGGCACGATGGTCGACACCTGGGCCACGGTCGGATCCTGCGCCCAGATCGGCAAGAACGTGCACCTGTCCGGGGGCGTGGGCATCGGCGGCGTGCTGGAGCCACCAGGCGCGGTGCCGGTCGTGGTCGAGGACGACGCGCTGATCGGCAGCCGGTCGATGATCGTGGAGGGCGCCAGGGTCGGCGAGGGCGCGGTCGTCGGCGCTGGAACGATCCTGTCCGCCTCGATGCCCGTCATCGACGTCGAGAGCGGCGCGGAGCTGGCCCGCGGCGCGATCCCCGCGTGGTGCGTGGCGGTGAGCGGCACGCGGCAGAAGGAGTTCCCCGGCGGCACGTTCGGTCTGCCCTGCGTGCTGGTGATCAAGCGCCTGGAGCCGGGGCGCAGGCACGACAAGGCGGCGCTCAACGAGGTGCTGCGCGAACACGGAGTGAACACCTGATGCTTGACCTGACCCAGGACGTACGCGACCTGACCGCCGCGATCGTGGACATCGAGTCGGTGAGCGGCGCCGAGAAGGCGCTGGCCGACGAGGTCGAACGGGCGCTGACGGCGCTGCCGCACCTGAAGGTGAC
The DNA here is from genome assembly GCF_040649755.1 of Nonomuraea sp. NPDC048882. Classification (NCBI taxonomy): domain Bacteria; kingdom Bacillati; phylum Actinomycetota; class Actinomycetes; order Streptosporangiales; family Streptosporangiaceae; genus Nonomuraea; species Nonomuraea sp. NPDC048882. The sequence goes on along the minus strand of NZ_JBEZGB010000013.1, from coordinate 99,118 downwards.
CAGGTCGGGCGAGACCGTCGTGGCCCGCACGGAGCAGGGGCACGCCGAGCGCGTGCTGATCGCCGGCCACCTCGACACCGTCCCCCTCGCGGGCAACCTGCCCAGCCGGGTGGAGGGCGACCTGCTGTACGGGTGCGGCACCTCCGACATGAAGGCCGGCGTGGCGGTCGCGCTCAGGCTGGCCGCCACCGTGCCCGCCACTGGGCCCGCGCCCGTCAGGGACGTGACCTACGTCTTCTACGACTGCGAGGAGATCGAGGCCGAGCGCAACGGCCTCACCAGGGTCGCCAGGGAGCACCCCGACTGGCTGGAGGCCGACTTCGCGGTGCTGATGGAGCCCACCGACGGCGTGATCGAGGGCGGCTGCCAGGGCACCCTGCGGGCCGAGGTCACGGTCACCGGCCGGCGCTCCCACAGCGCCAGGTCGTGGTTCGGGGTCAACGCCATTCACGGGATCGAGCCGGTGCTGGCCAGGCTCAACGCGTACGAGGCGCGCCGGCCGGTGGTCGACGGGCTGGAATACCACGAAGGGCTGAACGCGGTCGGCGTGCGCGGCGGGGTGGCCGGCAACGTCATCCCCGACGTGTGCGTGGTGACGGTCAACTACCGGTTCGCTCCGGACCTGACGCTGGAGGCGGCGCAGGAGCACGTACGCGAGGTGTTCGACGGCTTCGCGGTGAGCTTCACCGACGGCGCGCCCGCGGCCAGGCCGGGGCTGACGCATCCGGTGGCGGCGGCCTTCACCGCGGCCGTCGGCGGCACTCCGCGCGCCAAGCTGGGCTGGACGGACGTGGCCCGCTTCTCCGCGCTGGGGGTGCCCGCCGTCAACTACGGCCCCGGTGACCCGAACCTGGCACACCAGCAGGGCGAGTACGTGTCGCTGCCCAAGATCGTGGAGAGCGAGCGGGCGATGCGGAACTGGCTCCACATGTGAAAGTGGCCTTCCTCGCCGGCCATTTGGCGGGGAAGACCACTTTCAGTCCCGAGCAGCACCCTCGGCAGTTAGACGCGGGGGAGTGGAAATCCGGTTCCCGGCTTCGTCCAGATTTTTTCAGACAATGTTCCGTCCGTCCGACCAGCGATTTCGCCTTCAGCCGACAGACTCGGACGACGGAACCGGCCGCGCGTGAGAAGGGCTAGCGTCATCCCCATGGAAAAGATTCGCCGAGAGCGCCGCCAGGGACAAGCCGTCGTCCGTGGCGACCTCGTCCCCAGCTCCACCCACGACCAGCGGCTGCTGGCCCGCCAGGGACCCTCCGACTGGGTCCACATGGACCCGTGGCGGGTGCTGCGCATCCAGGCGGAGTTCGTGGAGGGCTTCGGACAGCTCGCCGAGTTGCCGCCGGCGGTCACCGTCTTCGGCTCGGCCCGCACCGCCCCCGACACGCCCGACTACGCGATGGGCCGCGCGCTCGGCAGGAAGCTGGCCGAGACCGGCTACGCCGTGATCACGGGCGGCGGGCCCGGCGTCATGGAGTCGGCCAACCGGGGCGCGCTCGACGTCGACGGCGCGGTGTCGGTCGGGCTCGGCATCGAGCTGCCCTTCGAGCAGCGCATGAACGACTACGTCGACCTCGGCATCGAGTTCCGCTACTTCTTCGTGCGCAAGACGATGTTCGTCAAATACTCCTGCGGCTTCATCGCCCTGCCCGGCGGCTTCGGCACCCTCGACGAGCTGTTCGAGGCGCTCACGCTGGTGCAGACGGGCAAGGTCACCTCCTTCCCCGTGGTGCTCATGGGCTCGGAGTTCTGGGGCGGGCTGCTCGACTGGATCAAGAGCACGCTGCTCGGCACCGGCAAGATCGCGCCGCAGGACCTCGACCTGATCACCATGACCGACGACGTGGACGAGGCCGTGCGGATCATCGTCGACGCCGACCGGGCCCGCTCCCATCAGCGCCAGGAGGAGCTGAAGGCCGCCGCGGTCCAGACCGCGGAGCCCCAATAGGCTCCGAATAAGCTCTTGCGACGTGAACATCTGCGTCTACTGCGCCTCAAGCCTCAACATCGACAAGAAGTACATCGAGCTGGCCGCGAACGTCGGCACCGAGCTCGCCCGGCGGGGCCACACCCTGGTGAGCGGCGGTGGGTCGGTGTCCTGCATGGGCGCCGTCACCGCCGCCGCCAGGGCCGCCGGGGGCCGGACGGTCGGGGTGATCCCGCAGGCGCTGGTGGACATGGAGGTGGCGGACGAGGAGTCCGACGAGCTGATCGTCACGGCCGACATGCGCGAGCGCAAGGGCATCATGGACGCCCGCTCCGACGCGTTCCTGGTGCTGCCCGGCGGCATCGGCACGCTGGAGGAGCTGTTCGAGATCTGGACCGCCCGCGTGCTCGGCCTGCACGATCGCCCGCTGGTCATCCTCGACCCGTTCGGCCTGTACGACCCGCTCAAGCACCTGGTGGACGGCATGTACGAGCAGGGCTTCACCCGGCCCGACGTCTTCGACGCGATCTCCTGGACCTCGACCGTGGCGGAGGCGTTCGCCGCGCTCGAATCGCGCACCCAGCCGGTGCGGCCGAGCGTCGCCGAACTCGGCGAGGCCGCAGGCTGACCTGCGCGGCTTCGCTCGCTTCCGGGGGCGGGCGTGGCAAGTGCGGGACCTCGTGCCCCGATGGTATGAGTACGATGCCAATGTGCTGGTCATACTCGCCATCGCCGCCATCGCCATCTTGGCCTGCGTGGTGCTGGTCTCCCTCGGCAGGGGCGGTGAGCTGACCGAGTTCCCGCCCGACGTGCCGCCGCTCGACCTGCCCGAGGCGGGGCAGCTCACCGCGGTCGACTTCATGGCGCTCCAACTGCCGGTCAACCTGGTCGGCTACCACACGCAGAGCGTCGACGAGACCCTGCGCAGGGCCGCCGGCGCGATCAGCGCCCGCGACACCCGGATCGCGGTGCTGGAGCAGCGGGTCTCCGAGCTGCTGTCGAGCCGGCTGTACGCGCGGCAGGAGGTCTACGCCGCGCCGGGGGCGGGGCCGCGTACCGAGCACGAGCCCGAGGCGCCGGCCACGCCGCGCGAACTGCCCGAGTCCGGGGATCCGGTGGGGGCGGGCGGGGCCACGGCGACGTGGGAGCACGCCGCGCAGCTCAAGCGCCCGCCGGAGTGGAGAGTCGCCCAGCCGGGCGACACCGCCGCCAGCAACGGCGAGGCCCACGACCGGCCCGGCGACGCCCCGCACGACGCCACCGCCTCCGACGCCCCGGCCTCCGAGGTTCCGGCCGGGGAGGAGACCGCCGAGAAGCCGGACGACGAGCCCGTGGCGGAGGCCGGGGATGAGCACCTCGCCCAGCCGGCCGATCCTTCGGGCGAGCAGGTGGACGACCAGGCGGGCGATCAAGCGCCCGACTCGGCGGATGACCAGGCGACCGACCGAGTGGCCGGCTCGGCGGATGACCAGGGCGACGGGGCCGGGGCCGACGAGGAGAAGCCGGACGAGACGGTGGCGCTGCGCGAGCAGCCCTCGGCCGACGACGAGGACGAGGTCGAGCTCCCAAGCGCCCACTCGGGCATGGACGAGGACGAGCCTCAGCGCGCCGGCCGGGGCAAGGACGGTGACGAGCGCCCGTGAGCGAGCCCATCCGCTGCGCCTGGGCGGGCATGGCCGACCCGATGTACCTCGCCTACCACGACGACGAGTGGGGCCGCCCGCTCAGGGGCGACGACGAGGTCTTCGAGCGCGTGTCGCTGGAGGCGTTCCAGTCGGGCCTGTCGTGGCTGACGATCCTGCGCAAACGGGAGAACTTCCGCGCCGCCTTCGACCGCTTCTCGATCCCGAAGGTCGCCGCGTACACGGAGCAGGACGTCGAGCGCCTGCTCGGCGACGCGGGCATCGTCCGCAACCGGGCCAAGATCGAGGCTGTGATCGGCAACGCCAGGGCCGCCTACGACCTGCCCGGCGGCCTGTCGGAGCTGGTGTGGCGGCACGCCGACCCCGACGCTCCCGTGCCCGCGACGATGGCCGACGTGCCCGCCGTCACCCCCGGCTCGAAGGCGCTGGCCAAGGAGCTGAAGAAACACGGCTTCAGGTTCGTCGGCCCGACCACGGCGTACGCGCTGATGCAGGCGATCGGCCTGGTCAACGACCACATCAAGGACTGCCTGGCCCGGAGTCGCTGAGCTCCACGCCGTGGCCGCTCCCCAGCGACCCGCCGACCGCCACGGTGATCACGGGGGTCCTGCCTGTGCGCACGCTGACGCTCTCGTCGGCCCTGACGACCCCGCGGGCGGGGCGGTCGAGCGTGATCGTCACGACGTCCACGGTCCTGCTCGGGTCGGCCACGGCCAGGATGAGCCGTTCGCGGGTCCGGCGCAGCATCACCACGCAGGGCTGATCCACGCTGACGATCCCCGCTGTCCCCGGCGTCCAGAAGGTCGCCCCGAGCAGCGAGCGTGTCCGTACGGCCTGCACGTCCCGCGTGTTGGCCAGCACCCGCGCGGGCCGGGCGCCGCGAAAGGACCTGGTCCGCTCGCGGGTGGCGTTCGGCAGCAGCACGTAGGCGTACGTGGCGTCCTGCGGGTCGATGCCGTGGTCGTACCAGATCGTCACGTAACGCCGGGAGACGAGGTCGGTGGCGCCCTCGGTGTCGTCGCCCGCGTTGATGTCGCGCCAGCGGCCCGAGCGCGTCTCCACCAGCATCGAGGCCTCGTCGACGACGTAACCGCCCGCCCCGGGCAGGTGGATCCAGCCGTCGCCCACGTACGGCTCCACATCCGTGGCGCGGTTGTCCACCACGGTCTCGATCCTGCGGCCGTCGCCACTGCTGATGCCGCTGCCCAGCGCCACCACGGCCGAGTCGAGGCAGAACCACGACTTGCGCGCCCGCAGCGTGACGCCGTCGCCGATCAGCTCCATGGCCGCGACGCCGTAGCGCCCCTCCAGCGCCACCCCGCCCGCCTGCTCGTTGGCCGGCCGGTAGGCGCTGAAGTCGAGGCCGGTCCGCTCGCGGGTGTCCACGGTGGTGCCGGGCAGCCGGTACGGGTCCACGGTCGGCCAGAAGTCGTGCCCGTAATGGCCGAGGTCGCCGGTGTAGAGGTAGGTCATGCCGTCGCCGGTGTACCAGCCGTGCGGGTTCTCCCCGTTGATCGCCTCGTAGGCGGCGACCCGCCGCGACGACATGCTGATCGCGACCGACCAGCCGGGCCGCCGGTGCACGACCCGGTCCATCGAGGGGAACACGAAGTGCCCCGAGGGGCCCGGTGCGGCCTCCACGCTCTTGTCGTCGAGCACCGCGACCGCCCGCCTGGTCTCCGGCACGTTCGCGTGCCGCAGGTAGGCCCTGCTCCCGCCACGCTCGATCCACCCCTTGGCCAGCGCCATGAACCGGCTCCGGTACGGCTCCGGCGCGCTCTCCGCCAGCAGCAGCACGGCCGAGATCACGCCATGGCCCGCCACCCGGTCGGAGAACGCCTGCCGCGTCGCCGCCCGCCCCCTGACGGTGTCCATGAGCAGCCCGTCGTGCACGAAGGGCGCGAAGGAGTGCTCGACCGCGTCCAGCACCACCCGCAGCCCCGGGTCGCTCACCTCCCAGGGCGAGCCGTGCAGCAGCGCCACGCTCTCGGAGACCGCGATGAGCAGGGACAGGCCGTAGGAGCCCGTGTAGGCCACGCTGCCGTGCTGGATGAACGAGCCGTCGCGGTAGAAGCCGTCGCCGCTCTCGGCGTAGCGGAACACGCTGTGCCGCCCGCCGTCACGCACGTCGGAGAGCCCGTCGCGGGCCAGCGCCAGCCGGCCGGGGTCGCGCCCGGCCACGCCGCGGAAGGCCACGATGGAGGCCTTGTCGGCCCGGTTGGAGCCGCTCTCGGAGGCGTCCGGCCAGCCCGCGCGCCGGTCGGCGTCGGGGCAGAACCGGTCGATCGCCCTCAGGTACGCCTCCGTCCGGCCCGCGTCGAGCCGGTCGCCGAGCAGCACGCACACCCGGGCCAGTTCTGCGGGCGTGCCGATCTCCCAGAACCACCAGTTGCCCGTCTCCGGGAGCCGCTCGTTGTAGTGGCCCTCGTGCAGCAGGTCAAGCGCCTCGATCACCTGGGCCGCCACGGCGTCGTCGCCGTACTGGGCGGTGCCGGGCGTGGCCCACGCGGTGGCGATCAGCCGCAGCCGGCCGTAGCTGCCCGTCACGCGGCCTGGCCGGTCCCCGAGCGGCAGGTCCGGCCAGAGGAGACCGGGCGTCATCTCGGCCAGCCGGCGGGCGGCGCGCTCGCTCAGCGTGGCCAGCGGCCGCTCGTAGACCGGGTCGGACGCGTCGAACGCGCCGCCCGTGAGCAGGCGCACGGCGCTCGCGCGCAGGCCCTCGACGCCATAGGGAGAGCGCGGGCGCTCGGCGTCGTGCGGAGAGCGCGGGACCTCGACGTCGTGCGGAGAGCGCGGGCCCTTGACGTCGTGCGGAGCGGGCGGGCGATCGGATCCGGAAGAGCGCATGGCGCAAGCCTTACCCAAGCGGCCGTGACGGCTCGGTCACTCCGCGTTGAAGACCGGCACTTCTTTGGCGAGGAAGGCCCGGGTGGCGTCGAGATGGTCGCGGGTCGCGACGCATTCGTCCTGAAGCTCGGCCTCCAGGGCCAGCGCGTCGGGCAGCGAGTGCGTGGCGGCGTAGGCCAGCGCCCGCTTGGTGGCGGCGTAGGCCAGCGTGGGGCCCTGCGCCAGGCGTACCGCGAGCTCCTGGGCGCTCTTCAGCACCTCGCCCGGCGGGACCACCCGGGTGACCAGGCCCAGCTCCAGCGCGCGGGCCGCGTCGAGCGGCTCGCCGAGCAGCATCAGCTCGGCGGCCCTGCCGGGGCCGACCAGGCGCTGCAGCGTCCACGACGCGCCCGTGTCGGGCGCCAGGCCGATGCCCGCGAACGCCAGCGCGAACTTCGCCTTCTCCGAGGCCACCCGCAGGTCGCAGGCGAAGGCCAGGGACGCGCCCGCGCCCGCGGCCACTCCGTTGACGGCGGCCACCACCGGCTTGGCCATGGTGGCGATCAGCTCCACGATCGGGTTGTAGTGCGCGCGCACGGTGTCGGCCAGGCCGCGGCCCGCCTCCAGGTTCGCGGCGTGCTCACCCAGGTCCTGCCCGGCGCAGAAGGCCCGGCCCGAGCCGGTCAGCAGCACGGCCCTGACCCCGCGGTCTTCCGCGGCGCGGCGCAGGGCGGCGAGGAGCTCCTGCTTGGTCTCGGCGGTCAGCGAGTTCATCGCCTCGGGACGGTCGAGGGTGACGGTGGCGACGGCGTCGGCCGTCTCGTAGCGGATCACATCAACTCCCTGTCGACGAACGCGGCGGCTGCGGGCAGCAGCCGGGCGGCTTCCTGCTCGAAGTAGGCCCTGGCCTTCTCGCCCGGCCAGCCCGCTGGCAGCAGCTCGGGCGGCAGGCCGGGGTCGCGGAACAGGAAGTTGCGCCACCCGTGCACGAGTCTGCTCCTCGTGGCGAACACCAGGTCGGCCGGGGCCTGTTCGGGCAGCGTGCTGATCAGCGTGACAGCTTCGGCGTGCCAGCTCTCGTACGCCTCGCCGATGGAGGTCAGATCCCAGGCCCTGGCCACCAGCTCGCGCGGGTCGCCCTCCAGCCCGGCGTCGAACCTGTCGGCCCGCACCCCCTCGCCTTCGAGCAGGTTGTCCAGCTCGATCGAGGAGCGCGGGCCGATCCAGGTGGTCTCCGACAGCGACGCGTAGCCCAGGAAGGTCAGGTCTGCTTTGAGCCGCTCTCTTCGCGGACGCTCCTTGACCGGCTCGAAGACGATCAGATGCCAGCGGCCGTGCCAGGTCAGCGTTCCCGCTCGGTAAATTCTCAGTGCGGCCTCATCCAGCCGTCTGACGCATTTCGGCGTCAGGCCGTAGCCGGCGCCCTGAGGCAGTCTCAGTGGCCGCAGCCACCCCTGCCGCACCATGCGTGAAACCGCCGTTCGTACGGCGGGAGCGGCGATGTCCAGGGGTTTCATCAGCCGGACGAGTGCGGCGACGGATGCCTGTCCACCGCGTGAGCGTAAGTGGTCCCCATAGAGGTCGAACAGAGCGGCGCGAGCGTGCACGAGGTCCAGTTTGGACGTCATCGCACGCCTCGACAACGCATTCTGGGAGGAGATCGTTACCCATGAGCGCTCTCGATGCGGGAGAATAGGACATCACAGAAGACGTGAATGCGCCGACCACCCCCTCGGGAGGTCGGAAATCGCGGGCCGCGGGAGCCCAAGGCAGGAAGGGATGCACGCATGGCGGCGATGAAGCCGCGGACCGGCGATGGTCCGCTCGAGGTCACCAAGGAAGGGCGCGGCATTGTCATGCGGGTCCCCCTGGAGGGTGGCGGCCGGCTCGTCGTGGAGATCTCCGCCGACGAGGCGAAGGCTCTCGGCGAGGCGTTGAAGAACGTCGTCGGCTGAGAGCTCCCGAGAGACCACTTGATTGACGACCCTGGCGTGGCCCGGCGCCAGGGTCGCTGACGTTTGAGGAGATGTTCCCGTGCCCATTGAGACCACGGCGTCGGTGATCGCCGAGGTTCCCGGCGATGCCGAGCTCCTGGCCGTACCTTACGCCTCCGACCTCGCTCCCGCGGTCGAGTTGCACCTGCCGGTGCCCGACCTGCTGGCGCACTACGAGGCCAAGGGAGAGGCGGGGGAGATCGTCGAGGTCCCGGTGGCACGGGCCGGTGGCGTGGGACGGGTCCTGCTGTACGGCGTCGGCGACGGCTCACCCCGCGCCCTGCGCAAGGCCGCCGCGGCGCTGACCAGGAAGGTCAAGGGCCGCGACACGCTGACCGTGGTGGTGCCTGATGGCGACGTGGCCGTGTTCGCCGAGGCGGCGCTGCTGGCCGCCTACTCCTTCAAGATCGGTGCCGTGGGCAAGCAGCCCGTGCGGGCCCTGGTGTTCGCCGGCGCCGACGAGGCGGCGGTGCGCCGCGCCGCCGGTGTGGCGGGGGCCGTGGCGCTCGCCCGTGACCTGGCCAACACGCCCGCGTCCGTCAAGGACCCGTCCTGGCTCGCCGAGCGGGCCGCCGAGGTGGGCGTGCCGGTCGAGGTGTGGGACGAGGAGCGGCTGCGGGCCGACGGGTTCGGCGGCCTTCTCGCCGTCGGGAAGGGCTCGGTCAGGCCGCCCCGGCTGATCAAGCTCTCCTACACGCCCGCCGAGCCGGCCGAGCGCCACGTGGTGCTCGTGGGCAAGGGCATCACGTTCGACTCGGGCGGGCTGTCGCTCAAGCCCACCGAGAACATGAAGACCCAGAAGACCGACATGGCGGGCGGCGCGGTCGTCATCGCCGTGCTCGGCGCGCTGGCCGCGCTCAAGGCTCCCGTACGCGTGACCGGGCTCGTCGCCGCCGCCGAGAACATGCCGTCCGGCACCGCCCAGCGGCCCAGCGACGTCATCACCCCCTACGGCGGGCGCACGGTCGAGGTGCTCAACACCGACGCCGAGGGGCGGCTGGTGCTGGCCGACGCGCTCGCCTACGCCGACGCCGTGCTCGACCCCGACGCGGTGGTCGACATCGCCACGCTCACCGGGGCGATCACGGTGGCGCTCGGCCGTCACGTCGGCGCCGTCTACTCCTCTGACGACGTCCTCGCCAAGGAGCTCGTGGAGGCCGGGCAGGCCGCCGACGACCGGCTGTGGCGGATGCCGCTGATCGAGGACTACACGCCCGCGCTGGAGTCGTCGATCGCCGACCTGGCCAACGTCGAGACCGGGTCCACGTACGGCGCGGGGTCCATCACGGCGGCGCTGTTCCTGCGCGAGTTCGCGGGCCGGCGGCCGTGGGCGCACCTCGACATCGCCGGTGTCGGGCGCAGCACGGTCGACGAGGGCACGCTCAGCAAGGGCGCCACCGGCTTCGGCGTACGCGTCCTGCTGGAGTGGCTCACCCGAGCCTGACCGGCTGGTACGACCGAGCCCGAACGACCGAGCCCGAACGACCGAGCCCGAACGGCTGAGCGGACCGAGCCCGATCGGCGGCCCGCCGGACGGGCTCAGCCGAGGTCCGGCCCGCCGGGCGGCTCGGCGCGGGCTAGTCGGCGATCTTGACGGCGGCGAGGAGGCCGTCGCCCAGCGGCATGAGCACCGAACGCAGGCGCTCGTCCGACTGCACCAGCTTGCCCACCTCGCGCAGCGTCACCGTCTCGGTGTCGCGCTGCGCGGGGTCGGCCACCCGGTTGTGCCACAACATGTTGTCGAAGGCCACGATGCCGCCCACGCGCAGCAGCCGGACGGCCTCGGCGAGATAGTCGGCGTACTCGTACTTCGCGGCGTCGGCGAACACCATGTCGTAGCCGCCGTCGGACAGCCGCGGCAGCACGTCGAGCGCCCGCCCCGAGATGAGCCGCACCCGGCCGCCGGAGAAGCCGGCCTCCGCGAACGCCTGCCTGGCCAGCCGCTGATGCTCGGGCTCGACGTCGACGCTGGTCAGCGTGCCGTCCGCGCGCATGCCGCGCAGCAGCCACAGCCCCGACACCCCGCAGCCCGTGCCGACCTCGACGACGGACTTGGCGTTCACGGCGGTGGCGAGGAAGCACAGGGCCGCCCCTCCGCCGGGAAGGATGGGCATGGCCCCCATCTCAAGCCCGCGCTGCCGCGCCGCGTGCAGGATCTCATCTTCGTGATGGAACTGCTCCGCATAGGCCAGAGTGGCCTCCACCGGACTGGTCATCGGCCTCCTCCCCCCACTTTCGTGCGATTGGTCCGCGAGATTGGCACCGATCGCAGCCTAGGGGAGACACGCCGGGACGGGAACTCAGGAGGGACCTAAGGCGTTGCAGGTTTAAACGGGCTTTGCCGGTCCGGAAGGCAGGCAGTACGCACGAAGGGACGAAACCAGGCACTATGGCGGTAGCGGTGGTCCCAAAGAGAGGAGTTCTGGTGGACGAAAGCGACCACCAGACGGATACTCCCGTGTCGTCTGACTGGACGCCTCCCACCTGGGAGGAAGTGGTGCGGACTCACTCCGCACGCGTGTATCGGCTGGCCTACCGGCTGACCGGCAACGTTCACGATGCCGAAGACCTGACACAGGAGGTCTTCGTCCGGGTTTTCAGGTCGCTGTCGAGTTACACCCCCGGCACGTTCGAGGGGTGGTTGCACCGGATCACGACGAACCTGTTCCTCGACATGGCGCGGCGCAAGCAGCGCATCAGGTTCGAAGGTCTGGCCGACGACGCCGCCGAGCGGCTGCGCGGCCGCGAGCCGTCGCCGGCGCAGGCGCTCGACGACGCTCACTTGGAGCCCGACATCCAGGCCGCCCTCGACGCGCTCGCCCCCGAGTTCCGGGCCGCGATCGTGCTGTGTGACATCGAGGGTCTGTCTTACGAGGAGATCGCGGCCACGCTCGGCGTCAAGCTGGGTACGGTCCGAAGCCGTATTCACCGTGGCCGGGCGCAGTTGCGGGAGGCGCTCGACCATCGGGCCCCCCGTAATTCTCAACTCCCCCCGACCGTGATCCGTGGGGAGGAAGTCTGATATGGCTCATCTTGGAGAACGTGTATCCGCGCTCGTCGACGGCGAACTCAATCACACCGAACGCGAGCGCGCGCTCGCCCATCTGACTTTCTGTGCTGACTGCAGGCGCGAGGTCGAGTCGATGCGGGCGCTGAAGACGCGCCTGCGGTCGCTGGAGACTCCGGCGATGCCGGCCGACCTGACCATGTCGCTGCTCCGGATGGCTGAGCCGGGTGGCCCGCTGCCGCCGAGGGAGCGCCCTTTCCCTTCCCGCACGTTCGGCGGTGTGCCCATCCCCGGTCCCCACAGCATCGCCCCCCTGGACAACCGCCCGCGCAGGGACGCCATCGGTGGGGGCTCGGGCCCTGGCCGCGGTTCTAGGAGGCGCACGACGTACGTGGCGGTCGGGGTGGTCTCCGCGGCCGTGGCGCTGGGCACCTTCTTCGCCGCTTCGGGCGTCGGGCAGGGCAATCCGGCTCCGCCCGTTGAACTGTTCCAGCAGCAGGCTCGTACTACGCCTACGAACGCTCCTTCCACCGCCACGCCTTGACCCCCGGTATGCCGGGAACAGACGGTTGGCGTAGTCGGCGGCGAGCGGGGCATACGATCTGGGTTCGGGAATTGTCACAAGCAAGTCCTGACTAAAGCTTTATGACCCTCGTATGCCGCAGTAGCGAGGATTGCGGTGGCCGAGCCAAGGAGTGGTGAGACTTAGATGACCGACGAGCGCCCCAGAGAAGGACGCACGCCGTCGGACTACCCCGAGCCACAGGGGCGGCCGGACTTCCTGCCCGCGGACGACAGGTCCGACTACGACGGCAGGCGGCCCGAGCCGCCCGCCTCGTTCGGCTCGTCGTGGGGCGACCCGTCGGGCCGCTCCGAGGGCTACGGCTCGCCGCCGTACGAGTACCGCTCGTACGACGCCTCATCCTCCAGCGGCTCCCCATCCGGCGCGTCCTCCCACGACCCCCGCACCGACCCCCGCACCGACCCTCGCACCGACCCCCAGGCCGGTTACCGGACCGGCCCCCAGACCGGCTCACAGACCGGCCCCCAGTTCGGCGCCCCCACGTTCGGTCCTCCCGACGGCTCGGGCTCCGGGCCGTCCTACGGCTCACCCGGCGGAGGCTCGTCCGGCGCGGGCTCGTCCGGTACGCCCGACAACGGCACCCGCGCCTACGACAGCCCGTTCTTCGGCTCCTCCGACAGCGGCGCGCGCTCCTACGAGGGCCCGTCGTTCGGATCCTCGGGCGAGCAGTCCTACGGCGGTTCCCGCCCCTACGGCGGATCCGCGCCGCCGCCGCCCCCGCACCAGGCGCTCGGCATGGGAACGGGCTGGGCGCCACCGCCCCCCGGCCCCCAGGGCGTGGGCACCGCCAGGCGCCGCCCCTCCACCGGGCTGCTCGTCGTGCTGGCCGTGGTGATCGCCCTGGCGGCCTCGATGCTCGGCAGCGTCGGCACCTACCTGCTCACCAAGCCGACCAGCGGCAACGACCCCTCCTACAGCCTCGGCCCGCTCCCGACCGGCGCCACCAACCGCGCGCCCGACTCGGTCGCCGGCGTGGCCTCGCGGGTGCTGCCCAGCGTGGTCTCGCTGGAGGTCGGCAACGGCACCAACACCGAAGGCGCCTCAGGCTCCGGCTTCCTGATCAAGAACGGCTACGTGGTCACCAACAACCACGTGGTCTCGCTGGCCGCCAAGGGCGGCGAGATCCGGATCATGTTCAACAACCGCAAGACCACCTCGGCCCGCATCGTCGGCCGCGACCCTGGCTCCGACCTGGCCGTGGTCAAGCCGGAGGAGACGTTCGGAACGCCGGAGATCACGCTCGGCAACTCCGACCAGGTCGTGGTGGGCGACCCCGTCATCGCCATCGGCTCGCCCCTGGGCCTGACCGGCACGGTGACGACCGGCATCGTCAGCTCGCTCAACCGCCCGGTCATCGCGGGTGACGACACCGGCACCAGCGCCGAGGAGCCCGCGTACATCAGCGCGATCCAGACCGACGCGGCCATCAACCCGGGCAACTCGGGCGGGCCGCTGGTGAACGGCCGGGGCGAGGTCGTCGGCGTCAACTCGGCCATCGCCACGCTCGGGCGCTCGATGAGCAGCCAGAGCGGCAGCATCGGCCTGGGCTTCGCGATCCCGGTGAACCAGACCCGCCGGGTGGCGGAAGAGCTGATCACGACCGGCAAGGCCAAGCGCCCCAAGATCGGCATCGTGCTGGAGAAGGACTACCGCGGGGTCGGCGTGAAGATCGCCACCGAGCCCGCCGGCGGCCAGCAGCCGGTGGACGCCGACGGTCCGGCCGGGAAGGCGGGGCTGAAGGCGGGTGACGTGATCCTGGAGATCGACGGGCTCGCGCTGCAGGACGGGAACGAGCTGATCGCCCTCATCCGCAGCAAGGCTCCGGGCGCCAAGATCAACGTGAAGTACCAGCGCGACGGCAAGGAACGCTCCGCCACGCTCGTCGTGACGGCGGACGAGGAGCCCAAGCCGACACCGTCCTGATCGCGGCCCTGAACACGGCACCAGGCTCACGGCTCTGGGCTCACGGCTCCGGGACTCCGGCGGCTTGACCAGGACACCTCGCTCACGGCTCCGGGAGACACCACCGTCTCCCGGAGCCCTGTTCGTCCGGGAACGAACCCTCCTGGGCGAAGCCGTTCCCGCCGGTGATATGACCTAGGTGGACGACCGACCTACCCCCAGGAGCCCGTAGTCTGTGGATAGGCCGGGGTTGTCCTCGGAGTGGTTGGACTGCGGTAGGAGCTCACGGTGTTCGGACTTGGGTGGGCGGAGATCGGAGCGCTGATCGTGATCGCGCTCCTCGTCTTCGGTCCCGACAAACTGCCTCAGGCCGCCTCACAGGCGGGCAAGACGCTACGCAACCTGCGGCGGATGGCGAACAACGCGCGTGACGACCTTCGCGCCGGTCTGGGCCCGGAGTTCCAGAACTTCGACCCCGCCGACCTCAACCCGCGAAACTTCGTCCGCAAGCACCTCCTCGACGACATCGAGGACGACTGGAACAACAACGGCAAGCAGCAGACGCTGGAGCCGGTCGCCGCGGCCCCCTACGAGCCTGAGCCGGTCGACGAGCTCGGGTTCGGTGAGATCCCGCCCTACGACGCCGAGGCCACCTGAGCGTCCCGCACACACGAAGAGCCCGCCCCCGCGTACGCGAAGACCGCGTGAGCGTCCCGCACATGCGGAAGAGCCCGCCCCCGCGTACGCGGTGAGCGGGCCCTTGTCCGTTCTTCGGGTCAGCGGTTCGGGGACAGGCCCAGCTGGAGGCCCTTCAAGCTGGAGGAGCGCTTGCTCAGGCCGGCCGCGATCTTCCGCAGCTCGGCGGCGGCCGGGGCGTCGGGGTCGGTCAGCACCAGCGGCTTGCCCTCGTCGCCGCCCTCGCGCAGCCGCAGGTCGATCGGCACCTGGCCAAGCAGCGGCACCCGGGAGCCTAGCGTGCGGGTCAGCGCGTCGGCGACGGTCTGGCCGCCGCCCTCCCCGAACACGGCGATGCGCTCGTCGCAGTGGGGGCAGGGCAGCCAGGCCATGTTCTCGATGACGCCGGCGATCTGCTGGTGGGTCTGGGCGGCGATGGAGCCGGCCCGCTCGGCCACCTCGGCGGCGGCCTGCTGCGGCGTCGTCACGACCAGGATCTCGGCGCCGGGCAGCCGCTGCGCGACGGAGATGGCGATGTCGCCGGTGCCGGGCGGCAGGTCGAGCAGGAGCACGTCGAGGTCGCCCCAGTAGACGTCGGCGAGGAACTGGTGCAGCGCCCGGTCGAGCATGGGCCCGCGCCAGACCACCGGCGTGTTGCCCGGGGGCTTGAACATGCCGACCGAGATGACCTTGATGTCATGCGCCACCGGCGGCATGATCATGTCCTCGACCTTGGTGGGCCGCTCGGCGGCGCCCAGCATGCGAGGAATGCTGTGGCCGTAGATGTCGGCGTCGACGATGCCGACCTTGAGGCCGCTCGCGGTCATGGCGGCGGCGAGGTTGACCGTGACGGAGGACTTGCCCACCCCGCCCTTGCCGCTGGCCACCGCGAAGACGCGGGTCAGCGAGCCGGGCTGGTTGAACGGGATCTCCTTCTCCGGGCCGCGGTCGCCGCGCAGCTTGGTCTGCAGGACCTTGCGCTGCTCGGTGCTCATGACGTCGAGCTCGATCTGGACGCCCGTCACGCCTTCGACCTTGCCGACGGCGGTGGTGACGTCGCGGGTGATGGTGTCCTTCATCGGACAGCCGGCCACGGTGAGGTAGACGCCGACGCGCACCGCCCCGTCGGGAGCGATCTCGATGCTCTTGACCATGTCGAGGTCCGTGATCGGGCGGCGGATCTCGGGGTCGATGACGGTGGAGAGCGCCGCCGTCACCAGTTCCTGGGTAGGTGCCATCGAAGTCTCGGCACGAGGGAGTGCCGTCCCTCCTTAGTCGATATATGTGTGGCAGGCGCGGGACGCCCAGCGAGGATGCCCCTCCATGGTATGAACCGGAGCCCCCGCCGGGTTAATCCGGGCTGTCAGATGTCCGTGCGAAGTCGGTGTGCGCTGAAGCTGTCTGTGCTGAAGCTGTCTGCGCTGAAGTCTGTGTGCGCTGACGTCGTCATCAGGTTACTCGGTGTCGCTTCCACCGCCTAAGGGGCAGGGCTCACCGGCGCTCCTGAGCGCCCTCCTTGAGCTCCTCCAGCAGCCGGTTCAGCTCAGCGCGGAGGTAGTCGCGGGTGGCCACCTCGTTCAGCGCGATGCGCAGCCCCGCGATCTCGCGGGTCAGATACTCGATCTCGGCCTGGTTGCGCTCGGCGCTCTCGCGGTCCTGCTCGTACTGGACGCGGTCGCGGTCGTCCTGGCGGTTCTGGGCCAGCAGGATCAGCGGCGCCGCGTAGCTGGCCTGCAACGACAGCATCAGCGTGAGGAAGATGAACGGGTAGGGGTCGAACGTGAGGCTCGGCGGCGCGGCCACGTTCCAGATCACCCAGAGGATCACGAAGACGGTCATGTAGACGATGAACCTGGCGGTGCCGAGGAACCGGGCGATCTGCTCGGACAGCCGCCCGAACGCCTCGGGGTCGTAATGGGGACGCAGCGAGCGCCGTAGCGCGCGAGGCTGGTCGAGGCGGTCACTCGTCACGGTCGTCGGCCCTTTCGCGCCAGCCCTCGGGCAGCATGTGGTCCAGCACGTCGTCCACGGTCACCGCGCCGACGAGCCGGCCCAGCTCGTCCACGACGGGCGCCGCGACCAGGTTGTAGTTGGCCATGTAGTACGTGACCTCGCGCAGCGTGAAGTCCGGCCTGATCGGGTCGATCGAGGGGTCGAGCACGCCGCCGAGCAGCGTGGACGGAGGCTCGCGCAGCAGCCGCTGGAAGTGCGAGACGCCCAGGTACTTGCCTGTCGGCGTCTCGTTCGGCGACCTGGTCACGTAGACCTGGGCGGCCACGGCGGGTGGGAGGTCCTGCTGCCTGATGTGCGCCAGCGCCTCGGCGACGGTGGCGGTGGGCGGGAGGATCACCGGCTCGCTGGTCATCACGCCGCCCGCGCTGGTCTCCGGGTACGTCAGCAACCGCCGCACCGGCTCGGCCTCGCCCGGCTCCATCAGCGCCAGCAGCTCGGCCGCCCGCTCGGCCGGCAGGTCGTGCAGCAGGTCGGCGGCGTCGTCGGGCCCCATCTCCTCCAGCACGTCGGCCGCCCGCTCCGGCTCCAGCGTCTCCAGGATGCCGATCTGGTCGTCGGGCGGCAGCTCCTCCAGCACGTCGGCGAGCCGGATGTCGTTGAGCGCGCGGGCGATCTCGACGCGGCGCTTGCTCGGCAGGTCGTGCAGCGCACTGGCCATGTCGGCGGCCCGCAGCGACTCGAACGCGGCGATCAGCCTGCTGGCCCCCTGGTCCTTCTGCAGCGTGTCGAACCCGGAGACCTCCTCCCAGTCCACGATCCGCGGCTCGCGCCGCCTGCCCTTGTAGACGGCGACCTTGGTGATCTCCCAGGTGGACGGCCTGACCTCCTCCATGGCCACGTCGTAGACCGTCATGGGCTGCTCGCCGAGGCGCACGCTCAGGTCGAGCATCTCGCCGATGACCAGTGTCTCGGCGGCGCGCTGCTCGAACCTGCGCATGTTGAGCCGCCCGGTGAAGACCAGAGCGCCCGCCTCGATGCGGCGGACCCGGGTGATGGGCAGGAAGACGGGGCGGCGCGGCTGCACCTCCACCACGAAGCCGTGGACGTTGGGCCGGCGGCCGATCCGCAGCCCGACCACGACGTCTCTCACGCGGCCGATCTGGTCGCCCGCGGGGTCGAAGACCGGGGTGCCCGGTAGCCGGGCCACGAAGATCTTCACGTGGTCAGGCTAACAGTGCCGCCCCATTGCGCCCGGGACGCCCGGCGTGTCAGTATCAAACCCGCTTAACGGTAATTACGGGTGAGGTGTGCGATGAGGTATGCGGGGCTCGCGCTGGCTTTCGTGTCCTCCTGTTGTTTCGGGTTCTCTGGTCCCATGGCCAAATACCTCATCGAGGCCGGCATGACGCCGATCGAGGCGGTCTGGACGAGGATGGCGGGCGCGGGGCTGCTGCTCCTGGCGGTGCTGGTCCTGGTGCGCCCGCGGGCGCTGCGGATTCCCGCGTCCAGGCTGCCGTTCCTGGCCCTCTACGTCGTCATGGCGGTGGCGGGCGTGCAGACGCTCTACTTCGTGGCGATCACGCGGCTGCCGGTCGGGATCGCCCTGCTGCTGGAGTTCATGGCGCCGGTGATGGTGGTGGCGTGGGTGCGGGCCGTGCGCCGGATCCGCCTGGCCAGGGCCGCGTACGTCGGCGCGGTCGTGGCCGTGGTCGGCCTGGCGATCGTGGTCGAGGCGTGGCAGGGGATGCGGCTCGACGCGCTGGGCGTGCTGCTCGGCCTGCTGGCCGGAGCGTGCTGCGCCGGATATTTCCTGATGAACGATAGCTTCGGCGACGACATCGACCCGCTCGGCCTGATCGCCTGGGGCATGACGGGGGCGGCCGTCGTGCTGATCCCGTTCGCCCGGCCGTGGGACCTCCCGTGGGAGGCGTTCACCCTCTCCGTCACGCCGGAGGGCGGGCTGACGCTGCCCGTGCTGGGCGCGTACCTGTGGATGGTGCTGATCGCCACCGTGATCGCGTACATCCTGGGCATCTACGCCGTGCGGCGGCTGTCGGCCGCGGTGGGGGCCACCGTGGCCACGCTGGAGCTCATCGGCGGCGCCGTGGTGGCGTGGGGGGTGCTCGGGGAGACGCTGGGCGTGTTCCAGATCGTGGGCGGCGTGCTCGTGCTCTCCGGCGCGCTGCTCGCCCAGACCGCCACCGCGAGCGCCCACCCCGAGCCCGAGCCCGGGCCGCTCAGCGCGCGAGGTGAGCCGCCGGCGGCCGAAGCCGCTCAGGGCGCGTCTGTGTGAAGCGGGGGGCGCTCACCGTTCGGGGGTGAGGCGCCAGACCTTGGAGTCGCGGGCCCAGCGCTCGGGCAGGTGCTCGCTGTCGCGGGCGTTGAGCCGCTCCTTGGCCAGCACCGCCACGACGTCGGCCGCCGCGGCCTGGTCGACGGGCGAGACCGCCGCCTCGAACTCCACCAGCCTGGCGCCGTTGTCCTTGCTGCGCAGCGTGACGTGGACGCGGTCGAGGGCGTCGAGCCCGGGCAACTCCTGCTCCTCGCCCCCCGACACCAGGTAGATGGCGCCGTCGTGCCAGGCGTGCCAGGCCAGGCGGGGGCGGTCGAGGGTGAGCCAGAGGATGCCGGACTTCTTCGCGCCCTCCTCGATGGCCGCGCCGGTGCCGGCCGCGCTGTTGTCGCTCACAGCTCAGACTGTAACGGCGAACGGGCCGCCGGTCGAAGGTCACATGGGGCAGTAGCGTGTGCGCATGCGCTCACGACGTTCGGTGCTCGCCGTGCCAGGCAGCAACCCCCGGTTCCTGGAGAAGGCCCAGACCCTGCCCGTGGACGAGGTCTTCCTCGACCTGGAGGACTCCGTCGCGCCGCTGGCGAAGGAGGAGGCGCGCGGCAACATCGTCGCCGCGCTGCGCGAGGGCGACTGGTCGGGCAAGACGCGCGTGGTCCGGGTCAACGACCTGACCACCCAGTGGACGTACCGCGACGTGATCGAGGTCGTCGAGGGGGCGGGGGAGTTCGTCGACTGCGTCATGCTGCCCAAGGTGCAGGACCCGACCGAGGTCGTCTGGCTCGACACCCTGCTCACCCAGATCGAGAAGACCATGGGGTACGACGTCGGCAGGATCGGCATCGAGGCGCAGATCGAGAACGCCCGCGGCCTGGTCAACGCCGACGCCATCGCCGGATCGTCCAAGCGGCTGGAGACGCTCGTCTTCGGCCCCGCCGACTTCATGGCCTCGGTCAACATGCGCACGCTCGTGGTCGGCGAGCAGCCGCCCGGCTACGACGAGGGCGACGCCTACCACTACATCCTCATGCGCCTGCTGATGGCCGCCAGGATGCACGACCTCCAGGTGATCGACGGGCCCTACCTGCAGATCAAGGACGTCGAGGGGTTCACCAGGGTCGCGCGCAGGGCCGCGGCGCTGGGGTTCGACGGCAAATGGGTGCTGCATCCGGGGCAGGTCGACGCGGCCAACGAGGTGTTCTCGCCGACGCAGGAGGACTATGACCACGCCGAGCTCATCCTGGAGGCGTACGAGTACTACACCTCCGTGGAGAAGCGCGGCGCGGTCATGCTGGGCGACGAGATGATCGACGAGGCCTCCAGGAAGATGGCGCTCGTCGTGGCCGCCAAGGGGCGGGCGGCCGGGCTCACCCGTACGAAGAGCTTCACACCTTGAAGCCCACCGCGGTGAAGAACCAGAACGACGACGTCAGCCAGAGCCCCACGAGCACCGTGAACGACAGCCCGCCGAGCACCGGCAGCGTCCAGCCCGGCGTCCCCTGCTTGGGCAGGGCCAGCATCTTCGCGGTGAACAGGCCGTAGAAGAAGCAGCCGAGCAGCGAGTGCGCGAGCACGCGGGGCACGTCGTACTGCAGGCCGAGCGCGTACAGGCAGTGGAAGGCGACGGGGATCGTGAGAATGAACGCCAGCCGTCCCGACCAGCGGTGCACGCCGGGCGGGATCGTGACGCCCAGCTTGCCCCACATCGACATGGCCGAGACGACCTGCACGATCGCCAGCACGAACGCACCCGTCGTCAGCCACACCTTCATCGGCAGCGCGGCGGAGAAGCCGGCCACGCCGACCGCGAAACCGGTCGGCGTGTGCGCGCGGCCGTACACGCCGAGTGCGAGCATCACGAGCCCGCCGATCAGCACCGGCACCAGGAGCGGGGTCAGGCTGCGGGAGGGCTGCTGATGGATGGCGGTCATTGCATCTCCTCGATGAAGCCGTCCACGTCCTTCGGGTAGACCGTGGTGTCCTCGACCGTCACGGGGGCGGTCGGCTGCTCGCTGTTCAGCTGCGGGACGTCGAACTGCTCCTCCCCGGCGAAGGCCGCGCCCACCTGGTAGTAGCGGCCGTTGGCGTCCTTGATCATGATCCAGCCGGCGCGGAACTTGGCGCCCCTGACGATGGCGGTGGCCCGGTACAGGCCCGACGGCTTGACCACGGTGGGCGCGGTGAAGTTCCACCGCTTGCCGGCGACCGACACCCAGCCCTTGGCTCGGCCGCCGCCCAGTTCGGCCGTGACCTTGGACTTGGCGCTCGCCAGGCCGGTGAGCTGGAGCTCGCCGGACGACTCGTTGCCCTTGAACCAGGCTTCCGTCCTGCCGTCGCAGAAGTAGGCGACGGCCTTGCCGTTCCTGATCGAGATGGCGATCAGAGCCCCGTTGCCCTGCACCCGGCCGCCGTAGTCGGCCTTGGCGATCTTCTTGGGCTCCGTTCGCGTGGGTGAGGGGGACGGCGCGGCCGAGGCGTCCGCTCCCGTGCCCTCCTGCGTTCCCTCCTGTGTGGCCTCGTCGGCCGAGGGCGGTTGTGCGGCGTTGTCCGCGGCCGCGTTGTCGGCGGCCGGTGTCGCCGTGATGCTGGCGACACCCAGCCCCACGGCGAGCACTGCGCCCGCCGCGAGCGTGATGACAGGTCCCAGCCTTGACATGGACTGCTCCCAGGGTCGAAATGTCTACGCCTCCGAGCATCCGCCTAAAACGGTGGACCGTCTGTGAACTATTGCGCATCAAGCGGACAGAATGGAGTCATGCAGGAAAATCCAGGGTCACCATTTCCGTACGGCGCGCAGCAGGCCGGATATCCCTACGGGCACCAACCGCCCTCCTGGTTCCTGCCGGTGCCCAGCGGCGCCAGATTCGACCACCTCGCCAGGAACGCCGTCGCGCGGCCGTGGCGCTCGATCGTGGGCACGCTCATCATCGGCGTCGGGTTCTTCGCGATCGGCATCCTGGTCGTCTTCGCGTTCGCGATCCTGGCGGCGGCCCTCGGGCTGCCCTCGCCGTTCGACCCCGCGACCGGGGCGCCCGCGGGCACGCCCTTCGGCCTGGCCATGACGCTGGTGTCGATCGCGCCCGCGATCCTGCTCGTGCTCGGCACGGCGGCGCTCATCCAGCGGCGCAGGCCGGGGACGCTCTCCTCGGTGGCCGGGCGGCTGCGCTGGTCGTGGCTGCTGCGCTGCGCGGCGCTGGCCGTGCTGGCGCTGGCGCTCGGGCAGACGGCGCAGTGGCTCGCGCTGTCGGCGGCCGGTCTGGACAGCGAGATGTTCGGCTGGGCCGGGTGGGAGGTCTTCCTGCCCCTGATCATCGTGATCCTGCTGCTGGTGCCGTTCCAGGCGGCGGCCGAGGAGTACATGTTCCGCGGCTGGTTCATGCAGGCCATGGGGGCGCACGTGCGCAATCCCCTTTGGGCGATCGTCATCGGGTCGGCGTTGTTCGCCTCGCTGCACGCGTACTCGTGGGCGGGGCTGGTGGACGTGTTCGCCTTCGGTGCCGTCATGGCCTGGCTGGCGGTGCGGACCGGGGGCCTGGAGGCGCCGATCGCGCTGCACGTGGTCAACAACGTGGTGGCCTTCGGGGTGAGCGCCGCGGCGGGCAACCTCGACGACGCGCTCGACCAAGGGAAGGTGCCGGTGCCGTGGCAGGCGTTGGCGGGAACGGTGGTGCAGCTCGGGGTGTATGCGTTTGGTGTGATGTATCTAGCTAAAAAGCGGTCAGTTAGCACTGTTTCGGAATAAATCCGGCAAGAGGTGCGGGGAATCTCACTAGAGAGGTCTCGCTATTCCGGCTCAGGCATGCTGGTCTGGATGCTGTCGGGACGGCGCGGGATTTCCCTGACCGCCCTGGAACGGTCCGCGCGAAGCGGCCGGGAACGACCTGTACGACCCGTACGACTAGTTCGACTAGGAGGTGCGGCGCGTGGCCTCCGGCCCCAGCGAACCGCCACGGCGACCGCCGGAAGACGACGAACCACGTTCCGGGAGCACATCAGAGCCGCAGGCTCCGGCCGAGCCCAGGATCAGCCACTCACCGCCCGGTCCGACCGACGACCGGGCCAGAGGGCTGCCGCTGACCTCTCCCTGGGGCATGCCGCCGTTCGCCGCGCCGATCCCGGACGAGGAGCCGCCTGAGCCGCCCAGGGGGCGCCGGCCGTACGCCTCGCCGACGGCCGAGCCGGAGACCGAGTCCCGCCGGCGGCCCCGCCGCATCGTCAACCGCCCCGACAAACTCGTCGCCGGCGGGCCCCTCTCCCCGGAGAGCCCCCTGCCCGGGTCGCCTCCGCCCGGGGAACGCGCTCCCGAATCCGCCGCCTCCGTTCCGGAGGGGCGTGCGTTCGCGTCTGACGGGCCCGAGCGGCCGTCGCCCGCCGCCGACGACCCCACCAGTGATTCGGCCCGCGACTCGGCCGGTGATTCTGCCGGGCGGGAGCCGGACGGCGGGGCCGAGGTGCCCGGATGGTTCGAGCCCGTTCTCCAGGTGCCTCAGCCCCGGCCAGAGGCGGATCTGACCCGCGAGCCCGACCCGTACGACGAGGAGCAGGCGGGCGACGAGCCCACCGTCAGTGACCACACCGGTGACGACGCCGGAGAGGACACCGGAGACGACGACGAGGACGAGCCTGAAGTGCGGCGGGTCGGACGGCCGCCCGCGGGCCGTCCCACCAGGCCCGACCTGCTGGTCGCGACCGGTGCGCCGCGCCCCCAGGGCCCCGCCGGCCGCCACCACAGGGGCCCCGCGCCGGCCGCCTACCGCAGGTCCAGCCCCGTACGCAGAGGCAGCAGGGCCGTCCCGGTCGTCCTGAGCGTGGCGGTGGCCGTCCTGGTGGCGACCGGCGTGCTCGTGTGGCAGTGGCCCGACGAGGAGGCCGGCGGCCTGCGCCTGGAGGCGGGCACCGGTCGTTCCGGCGACGACCTGTTCACCGTCCAGGCCGCCGCCGACGGCACCGACCAGAAGCTCAACGACATCATCGCGGTCGGCCGCGCCGTGGTGGCGGTCGGCAGCGACACGACGAGCCCGACACCGCGCCCGCTGTTCCTGTTCTCACCGGACGGCGGCAAGAACTGGCAGCTCGGCCAGGTGAGCGGAGCCTCCACGCCCACGGTGCGCCGCGTGGTCGGCGGGAACGGCCGCTGGCTGGCCAGCGGCGGCGACGACGTCACCGGCGAGCGCGGCCTGTGGACCAGCGCCGACGGGTTCAGCTGGACGGCGGTGGAGGCGTCAGGGCTGGCCGCGTTCAGGAACGGCGACCACATCGAGGACATCGCGCGCACCGGCTCGGGATTCGTCGCGGTCGGCAGCACCGCGGCGGACGGCGGCGGATCCGTGCCGGCGATCTGGCGCTCCGGCGACGGCAGGTCGTGGGAGCGCGTGGAGACGAGGGAGCTGGAAGTACGGGCGATCAAGGCCGTGGTCGCCAAGGGTGACACGGTCGTGGCCATCGGAGCCCCCGCGGACGGCGAGGGATCGCGGGTGCTCCGATCGGCCGACGGCGGCCGTACCTGGCAGGCGACCGGCTTCCAGCTCCCCGAGGCGACCGACCTGCGCGCCGGGATGGTGGCGGTGCTGCCCAAGCGGTTCGTGCTGGTGCCGACGCGGCGACGGACGATCGACGGGGACGTACGCGTCTACTGCTCGCCGACCGGGGCGCAGTGGTCGCAGTGCGGCTCCATCGGCGGCCTGGCCGCGCAGAGCGTCGGCGTCGAGTCGCTGATCTCCTACCCGTCGGGCGTCGCCGCGATAGCCCAGGCCGGCCTGGGCAAGTACTCCGTGCTGACCACCACCGACGGCCGTTCATGGAACAAGCGGACCGACCTCGGCAACCCGCCGGGAGCGACGCTGCGCGGGTTCACGATCTCCGACGGCGGCACCCTGTTCGCCGGCGGCGACCAGGCGGCCTCCGACGTGGACAACCAGCTCCTGCTCATGAGCGCGCCGCCGCGCGGCTCGGCCTCGCGGGTGCCGCTCGGCGAGGTGGAGGGCCTGACCAGGATCGCCCGCGAGACGAACGCGCTGACCAGCCACGCCGGCCGCTACGTCGCCGTCGGCTCGGCCTCGGGCGACGCCGGCCTGTGGACGATCAAGAACTGGCAGAGCTGGAAGTCCATGAGCCTGGGCGGTCCCGGCAGGCAGACGCTGGAGGACGTGGCGTACGGCACGCGCGGCTGGCTGGCGGTCGGCGGCACCGAGACGAACGTCTCGGTCACCGACCCCCTGCTGGTCACCTCGGGCGACGGCGAGAACTGGAAGCGGGTGAACGTCACCGGCGACCTGGCCCGCCAGGCCGACCACCCCTACCTGCGCACGCACGCGGTGACGGCGGGCAAGAAGGGGTACGTGGTGGCGGGCGAGTCCAGGGACCAGGCGGGCAGGGCCAGCGCCGCTCTGTGGTTCACGCCCGACATGCGGAAATACACCCGGTCGGAGAAGCTGCCGCAGGGCGGCGTCGGCGTACGCGTCCACGACGTCGTCTCCGTCGGAGACGGCTACCTGGCGGTCGGCGGCTCGGGCGGCGCCGACCAGGAGACCAGCGTGGTGTGGCACTCGGCGGACGGCGTGAACTGGCGCGCGCGCGAGCGCGTGGCCCCTCCCGGCTCGACCTCGGCCGGGCTGCGCCGGATCACCGCCTACCGCGACCAGCTCGTGGCCATCGGCACGGCCATGGCGGACGGGGCGCGGCGCGCGTTCGCCGCCGTCTCGGACGACGAGGGCGAGAGCTGGCAGACGGCCTGGCTGCCGGCCGATCGGGCGGCGGCGGTGTACGACCTGGCCGCGGCGGACGAGGGCCTGGTCGCGGTCGGCTGGCACGGCGTGCCCGGCGAGGGCGACAGCGCGGCCTGGACCTCGCAGGACGGGCTCTCGTGGAACCGCATGGAGCTCACCCAGGACCGGCTGGCGGGCCAGGGGAGCCAGTGGCTGTCGGCCGTGGCGGTGGAGGGGGCGGAGGTGGTGGCGCTCGGGCGGTCCACCACGTACAGCGCCGACCACCTGATCCTGTGGACGTCCAGCCTGACCTCGAACCGATAGCCCCGCTGCTCGGAGCCGGCCTATGGGCCGGCGCACATCAGCCCCTGGCCGCCTCTCAAGGAGGAGGCCAGGGGGCCAGGGGAGCTCAGGAGGAGGTCGTCGAGGGCGGCCAGGGGAGGACGTCCCATTCCCGCAGCGACTCCAGCAGGCCCTCCGACAGCGGCAGCCGCAGCAGCTCGTCCCGCCCGCACCAGCGCGCGTCGGCCGCGTCGTCGCCGGCCACGAGCTCGCCCCCCGCCACGGTGGCGAGGTAGTCGCGGATCGCGTACGTGGCCCCGCCGGGCCCAGGGCGGTCCACCACGCCGGCCAGCCGGCCCACCTCGACCCGCAGCCCCGTCTCCTCCAGGACCTCACGGCGCACGCCGGCCTCGTCCGTCTCGCCCGGCTCCAGCCTCCCGCCCGGGATCGACCAGAGCCCCGCGCCGGGCGGACGACCGCGCTTGATCAGGAGAAGCCGGTCAGAAGCGTCGATGATGATCGCACCCACACAATTTACGCGCACCTGACCAAGATTACGACGAGATAACGGATAGCGGTCTTGACGCGGCCGTCCCCGAGAAAGCACCGTGGGTAGTTGTGAGAGCGGCTCCAACCTGCCCGCGGTGTTTTGGCCCGCTTCACGGGCCGAATACCTGGTCGAGTGCGTTTCGATGTGATGCGCACGGCGACGTGCTGCCCTACCAGCCGCCGTTGCCGCCGACCGGCACCGCGCTAGAGGCGATACGCAAGACGTCCGTCGTACCGGTGTGGCTGCCGTGGCCGCTGCCCGCCGGATGGCTGGTGACCGGCTTCGGCGAAGTGGGTGACCAGCGCACCGGCGCCAGAGCCAGCCTGGTCGCGCTGACCGGGCCGTCGCTGATGGAAGGGCCGGCCGATCTGCTCATCATCGCGGAGGAGCCCGGAATCGGGCTGGGGGCGGCGTTCGCAGGGCTCGACGGGCCCGATCCCGGCGAGGGGTTCGACGCGGGGCCGCCGAACGCGAAGCTCTCGGTGCTCGGCCATCCGGCCCCGCTGTGGTGCGTCGACGGCGAGGACGACCGGGCCGTCTACGCCGGCGAGGCGCTGGGCAACTGGTTGTGGGCCGTCGCCTGGCCCGCCGACGCCGGATGCGTGATCGCGCTCGGCGAACTGTCGCTGCTCGACGCCCGTGACCACGATCTGGACGTGCCGTTCGGCGCGTTCTCACCGAGACTCGAAGATTAGGACGGGCGAACGCGATTCGCGCTGTCCGGCGAACGGGCTAGAGTTCGGAGGCGTGACAGCGCGTATCGAGCGAGTGGTGACCGAGGGCGTCGTCGACATCGACGGCACCGAGCACAAGGTCGAGAACAACACCTGGATCGTGGGTGACGACGACGAGGTCATCGTCATCGACGCGGCGCGTGACGCCGAGAAGATCCTTGAGCAGGTGGGCGAGCGGGAGGTGCTGGCCGTCATCTGCACGGCGGGCCTGCCCGACCACGTCGGAGCGGCCATCGAGGTGGCCAGCCGCGACGAGGCCGTGGTCGCCCTGCACCCCAAGGACAAGCCCCTGTGGCGGGAGACCTGGCGGGAGACCTGGCCCGACATCGACATGGAGGACGACGGCATCTTCGGTGTCGCCGACGTCCAGCTCGACGTCATGGAGACGCCCGGGGTCTCGCCCGGCGGCGTGTCGCTCTACTGCGAGGCGCTCGGAGCCGTCTTCACCGGCAAGGCGCTCCAGGCCGACGGCCCCGGCAAGCTGGGCGGCGAATACCCGGCCCTGGCCGACCAGCTCACCTCGATCGGCGGGCGGCTGTTCACGCTGCCCGGCGAGACGCGGGTGCTGGCCTCCCACGGCGACGAGGTGACGATCGGCGACCTGGAGCCCCACTTCGACGACTGGGTGTCCGGTTCGCTGACCCGTACCGACACCGCCGCCGAGGCCGAGGGGCCGCTGACCGACGGCACCAAGCTCTCCGGCATCAAGCTCGACCCGAGCGACGACTAGGTGGGTGCGGGCGCGACCGGAGTGAGCAGGCGGCGTCCGGCGACGGCGCCGGCTTCGCGGGGTGAGGCCGGATGAGTTCCGTCGCGGGGCAGCTTCCGCTCGAAGGGATGCCGCGGCGGCTCTATTCCTGTACGCCGTCGCGGTTGAACACCTGGCTCGACTGCCGCCGGCGTTACCGGTTCACCTACCTGGACCGGCCGCAGCCCTCCAAGGGGCCCGCCTGGGCCCACAACAGCGTCGGCGCGAGCGTGCACAACGCGCTGGCGGGCTGGTGGCGCGAGCCGTACGAACGGCGCACCCCGCTGACGGCGGCCAACCTGCTCACCAACGGGTGGATCAACGAGGGGTTCAAGGACGTCGAGCAGTCGGGGCGCTGGCTGGGCCGCGCCCGCGACCTCGTGTCCGGATATGTCGCGACTCTGGATCCGACGGACGATCCGGTGGGCGTCGAACGCACGGTCGCCACCCGTACCAAGGTCATCGCCGTGTCCGGCCGCATCGACCGGCTCGACCGGCGTGGCGACGAGCTGGTCGTGGTCGACTACAAGACGGGCCGCCGCCCGCTCACCCAGGACGACGCCCGCTCCTCGCTCGCCCTGGCGATCTACGCCGTCGCCGCCTCGACGATGATGCGCACCCCGTGCCACCAGGTCGAGCTGCACCATCTGCCCACCGGCGAGATCGTCGAGTGGCGCCACACCGACGAGTCGCTGGCCCGCCACCTGCACCGCGCGGAAGACCTGGCCAGTGAGGCCGCCGAGGCCGACGAGCGCTACCGGGCGGCCGTGCAGGCTCCGCCCGGCACCACGCGCCGCGCGCCCCAGGGCCGTCGCGAGACGGTCGGGCCGCCGGAGGTGCCCGCCGAGGTCGACGAGCTGTTCGCGCCCAGCCCTGGGCCGATCTGCTCCTGGTGCGACTTCCGCCGCCACTGCCCCGAGGGCCAGGTCGCAGGTCCTGACCGCCAGCCGTGGGACGGCTTGGCGGAGTAGACCGGCGCGACGAAGTCGTGCCGTCCGCCCGCCTTGGACCGCGCACGGTGCCGGTGGCGGGCGTTGTGCTGCCGCGTGTCAGGCGGCGGAGCGTGCCTGCGGCCAGCGGCGGGGATCGGTCAGCCCCTTGAGGCCCTTGCGCACGTCGTAGCCGGCCGCCCCCAGCCGCGCCGCCGACGCGTGCAGCATGTCGCGGGTGGCCGGCATGAAGGCGTGGTCGTGCACGGGCTCGGGCAGCGAGTTCGCGGCCAGCCTGAACGCCGCCAGCGCCGCTGTGACGCTCGCCCTCGGGACCTCGGGCAGCGCGCCGTACATGCGCCTGGCCCAGCCGGGCAGCGTGTAGTAGCAGAGGGCGCCGAACGGGAAGTAGGCCGGCTTGCCGGGCGAGAGCAGCCGCAGTTCCTTCGGCAGCCGCGGCCAGAGCAGGAACCGCACGGTCGCCGCCGCCTCCGGCGTCACGCGCAGGCGGGGGCGCACCCGCTTGAAGTAGGCGTCCATCTCCGCGCACGAGCCGGGCACGTCCTCCGGGTGCAGCCCCACGTACGTGGCGCTCTTGCGCTGCTCGCGCAGGTAGCGGTCGGCCTGGCGCTCACTGAGGCCCAGCCCGCCGCGCCTGGTCACCTCCAGGTACGACGACACCTCCGCGCAGTGCACCCACAGCAGCAGCTCGGGATCGTCCACCCGATGCGTCCTGCCGGTGGCGGGGTCGTGGATGCGCAGCACCTTGTGGATGCTCCGCACCCGCCTGCCGATCTCGTCGGCTTCCTCCGGGCTGCCGAACGTCACCCGCCCGACGAAGTCCGCCGTGCGGCGCAGCCGTCCGAACGGGTCCTCCTGGAAGTTGGAGTTCTGCCAGACGCCCAGCATGGCCAGCGGATGCAGCGCCTGCAGCATGAGAC
Source organism: Nonomuraea sp. NPDC048882 (assembly GCF_040649755.1). Taxonomy (NCBI): domain Bacteria; kingdom Bacillati; phylum Actinomycetota; class Actinomycetes; order Streptosporangiales; family Streptosporangiaceae; genus Nonomuraea; species Nonomuraea sp. NPDC048882. The sequence continues at coordinate 69,430 of NZ_JBEZGB010000013.1, read as the reverse complement.
CGCGCACGCCGGCCACCCACATCGAGCGGTCGAGGTGCACCTGCCAGGTGGCGCTCTGGGGCGGCTGGACGACGATGTCTTCGATGGCCGTCATAGTAAGTACAGAATTACATGGCGTTGGACCTTGTGTCCAAGTAGTGCTTTTCGGCGGCGTTCCAGAACCTGACCAGCGCCGCCGCCGTCGTCTCCGGCGCCTCGACGGCGGGGGAGTGCACGGCCCCCGGCACCACCACGCACTCGGCGCCGAGCCTGGCGGCCATCTCCGACTGAGCGTCGGGCGGCCAGCCGTCGTCGTGCTCGCCGTAGAGCACCAGCGTCGGGATCTCGACCTGACGCAACTCGTCGGTACGGTCGCGCATGGTCAGCACCTCCTCGGCCATCCGGGACAGCCCGGTCGGCGAATTGGTGAGCAGGCGCTTGCGCAGGAACACGAGGATCTCGTCGGAGACGTCGGCGGCCAGCGCTTCGGGTTCCAGCCGGTGGTGCCAGACGTGTTCGAGCCCCAGCGCGGGGATCTCTTCCATGATCTTCTTGCCGTTGCGGGCCCGCCTGCCCTCGATCGCGCCGGGCCCTGAGCCCATCAGCGTGAACGACGCGAACTTCGTCCGCCCGTCGATGACCGCCTCCCTGGCCACTAGCCCGCCGAACGAGTGGCCGACCAGATGGACGGGATCGCCGCCGCCGACCACCTGGGCGAGCAGGTCGACGTCCGCGCCGAGCGCGGGGCAGGTGTAGGCGTCGGGGGTCTCGGGGCCGGGGGTCTCGTACTGGCCGCGCAGATCGATGGCGACGACCCGGCGCCCGGACTGGGCGAGGGTCATCAGGACCGCGATGAAGTCCTCCTTGCTGCCCGTCAGGCCGGGGACCAGGAGCGCGGGCCATCGCTCGACCACACCACTGACCGGCAACGCCTCCAGGGCCGCGAACGTGCCCTGTGGCGTCTCGATCTTCTGTGGTGCAACGCCAGGAGGCAGGTCGAGGAATCGCGGCGTACTCACGTGGGGCAACAATACCCAGAGGTCAGCGCCTCGACACCGGCATGCCCGCGACGCCGGTGCGAGTTCGGGGGAGTTGCGAGGTATACGACCCCTGCCGCTCCGGCCCGCCCCGGGCGTGCGATCGGCCGGGTGAGGCCGTCCGGACAGCCGGGCACGCAGGGCACCGGAGGCCCATCGCGGAGCCGTGAGAGCCGTGAGAGCGTGGAACGAGCCGTAGGCGCTCCTCAGACGACGCCAGGGCGCATCGCCGCCCATCGGGGCGCTCCTGGCGGCCCGACCACCCAGACGCGCGCTCAGGGCCGTCCACGAGCGTCTGGCGCCCGTCCCGGCGCCTCTGAGCCTGGGCGGCCCGCGCGAGAGGACCCGTTCCGCGCGAGGGCCCGTCCCATGCGAGGGACCGTCCGCGCAAAGGACCTGCCCGCGCAAAGGACCGTCCCACGCAAAGGACCTGCCCGCGCGCAAGGGGGTTCTGGATGCGCGGAAGGCGCGCACCCTGGGTCGGGTGCGCGCCTTTCGTCGCGTATGCGCCTGTGTCAGGCGCGTACCGGTGTCGCCTCGGTCAGCCGGCGCGGCGGCGGTTGCCGCCACCGCCACCGCCACGGGCCTGGCGGCGCTGCTGCTTGCGCTCGGTCGCGGCGGACGGCGCGATGTCGTCCTCGTCCGTGGCCAGGTCCGGTGACTGGAAGATCACCGCGAACGGGCTGGGCGGGATGATGCGCTCCGGCTCCTGGCGTACCGGTGGGGGCGGCGTCGAGAAGCTCGTCTCGGGCACCTGCTGTGCGACAGGCTCGGGCTGACGCGCAGCCACGGGCTCGGGCTGACGCGCCACCGGCTCGGCCTGACGCGCCGCCACCGGCTCGGACCGGCGCTCAGCCGCGGGTGCGGCCTCACGCTCGATCACCGGCGCGGCGGCCCGGCGCTCGGTCACCGGCTCGGCCGGCTCGGCCGCCTCCGGCTCGGGGGCGGCGGCACGGGCGCGGGTGCGCCTGGCCGGAGCCTCCGTGACCGCATCGGCGGGAACGTCCGCGGCCGTCCTGCGGGTACGGGTCCGCCTGGCGGGCGCCTCCGTGACCTCCTCGGCGTCGGCCGGCTGCGAACGGGTGTCCGCCACCGGCGACTCGGGGGCCTCGGCGAGAGCCTGCTCGATGGCCGAAGAAGCGGCGCCCCTGCGGGAGCGGGTGCGCTTCGGCTCGGCCGCGGCCTGGACCTCGTCCGCCGTGAAGATCGCCGGAGTCTCGTCCGTCTTGGCATTCACAGGTTCGACCTCCGGCCTCTCGAGGGGTGCGTTCTCCGCCAGCTCCCGTCCGCCGCGGGTGCGACGGCGCTGGCGCGGCGTGCGGGCAGGGCGCTCCTCGCGCTCTTCCCGGCGGCGTCCGCCACGGGTGCGGATCCGGCCGGTCTCACCGAGGTCCTCGATGCGCTCCGCGGACAGACCGGCGCGTGACCGGCTGGCATGCGGCAGGACGCCCTTGGTGCCCTTGGGGATGTTCAGCTCGGAATAGACGTGCGGCGAGGTGGAGTAGGTCTCCTCGGGCTCGGCGAACTCCAGGCCGAGCATCTGGTTGATCATCTTCCAGCGGGTCAGCTCCTCCCACTCCACGAACGTGACCGAGATGCCCGTGCGCCCGGCCCGGCCGGTGCGGCCGATGCGGTGCACGTAGGTCTTGTCGTCGGTGGGGCAGTCGTAGTTGACCACGTGGGTGACGTCGTCGATGTCGATGCCGCGGGCCGCCACGTCGGTGGCCACGAGCACGTCGATCTTGCCGTTGCGGAACGCCCGCAGGGCCTGCTCGCGCTGGCCCTGGCCGAGGTCGCCGTGGACGGCCGCGACCGCGAAGCCGCGCGTGTCGAGCTGCTCGGCGACCATGTCGCAGGCCCGCTTGGTCTCACAGAAGACCATGGTGAGCCCGCGGCCCTCGGCCTGCAGCAGCCGCGCGACGATCTCGATCTTGTCCATCCGATGGGCGCGCCACACGATCTGGCGCACCTGCGGCGTGGTCTCGCCCTCGCCGCTCTCCATCTCGGCGCGTACGTGCGTCGGACGGTTGAGGTATTTGCGCGACAGCGAGACGATCTCGCCCGGCATGGTCGCCGAGAACAACATCGTCTGCCGCTGCGCCGGGATCAGCTTGAAGATCCGCTCGATGTCAGGCAGGAAGCCCAGGTCGAGCATGCGGTCGGCCTCGTCGAGCACGAGGGCGGTGACCTGACTCAGGTCGAGGTGCTTCTGCTTGACCAGGTCGAGCAGGCGGCCGGGGGTGCCGACGATGACGTCGACCCCGGCCTTGAGCGCCTCGATCTGCGGCTCGTACGCACGGCCGCCGTACACGGTCAGGACCCGGGAGCCGAGCTTGCCGGCCGCGGTCACGAGGTCCTCGCTGACCTGCACGGCCAGCTCGCGGGTCGGCACGATGACCAGCCCGCGGGGCTTCTTGCGGTTTTTGCGTGGCTTGCCGATGCTCTGGAGCATCGCGATGCCGAACGCGAGGGTTTTTCCCGTGCCTGTGCGGGCCTGGCCGATCAGGTCCTGGCCGCTCAGGGCGAGCGGGAGCGCCATCTCTTGGATGGGGAACGGTGTGACGATGCCCTCGGTCTCGAGGGCATCGGCGATCTCTGGTGTGACTCCGAGGTCTCGGAAAGTCGTCAGCGTGGCCTGCCTCAGTCTCAAATGAAGGCGGGCCTGCCGGGACCGACGGGCGGAAAACAGCCCCCGTGTCGTGGGTCCTCGCGGTAGAGCCAGCCCTCTCGCGTCATCGCGACCGCGCACCCGGGGAATCGGGGGTTATTATCGGGGGATTCCCCCGAATTAACACAGTGCGGTCGCACTTTCACAGAGCAGTGTACTCGATACCACAACGCTGGCCGAGCTTGCGTATGTTCCCGTAGATTCACCGAAGTACGCTGCCTTCCATGAAGGAGTCTCCTGGAGTCGTCGATTTGCTCGGCGTGCTGGCCTATGCGGAGCTCAGCGCCTACGAGCGGATGACCGAGGACGCCGCCACCCTGGCGCCCTCGCTGGCCGACCGGGCCGCGCTGAGTGAGCTGGCCGTGACCGAGTACGCCCACTTCCGCCTCCTGCGCGACCGGCTGGGCGAGCTCGGCGCCGATCCCGACGCGGCGATGGCGCCGTTCGTGGCCGCGCTGGACGCCTGGCACGCGCAGACGAGGCCGGCCGACTGGCTGCAGGCGTTGGTCAAGACGTACGTGGGAGACGGCATCGCGCTCGACTTCTACCGGGAGGCGGCCAGGCACCTCGATCCTTCGATCGCCAAGCTGGTGGACGAGGTGCTGGTGGACGAGGAGCGCTCGCAGTTCGCGGTCGAGCGGGTCAGGGCGGGCATCGAGGCCGAGCCGACGGCGGCCGGGCGGCTGGCGCTGTGGGCACGGCGGCTCGTCGGGGAGGCGCTCAGCCAGGGGCAGCAGGTGGCCTCCGCGCGGCCGGAGCTGGCCCTGCTGCTGATGGAGTCGCTGGGGGAGGGGCAGACCGACCTTTCCCGGCTTTTCGCAAGGCTGACCGAGGCCCACAACAAACGCATGACCGCCATGGGCCTCTGATTGCTCCCCGCCGGTCGGGGGAGGTCGTACCGCTCGCCGTACCGGCTCGCGGGTCGCATGGGGGTGGCTGCATGCGGTCGCGGTGGCGGTCGCGGTGATGGACGCATGGGCGGCTGTGTGCGGTCGCGGTGAAGCTCGCACGGGTGGCTGTGTGCGGTCGCGGTGATGGTCGCCCGGGCCGGCCCGGCCCGGGTCAGGCTGTGGCTGCGGCTGTTGGGTGAGGGTCGTGTGGCTGTTGCGTGGGTTGTCCTGCGGGGGTTGTGCGGCTGTTGTGTGGTTTGTTCTGCGGCGGGTCTGGTCATCGGGCGGCGCGAGGGTACGAAACGGCTGTAGCGTGCAGACATGAGGGCCTCGCGCCGCTACGGCAGTTCCTTGACCAGATGTGGGCCGAATCGCTGGACCTCGCGCGCGGTGTTGCGGAGGGGGAGCGCGGGATGCCCGGCGACCGAATCGGGACGGGCGTGCGTCCCCCGGCGCCGATGGCCCCGCGCCTGCGAACTCGCCCGACCCACCATCCACCACTGACCCACCCCGCCACGCCACCCGGCCACGGCAACGCCGCGCGGCCGGCTCCTTTACGGCGCGGCTTACCTATGGCCCCCGGCTGACGTGCGGCTGCGCTCACCCCACGGCCCGGCTCACCCACGGCCCGGCTCACCCACGGCCCGGCTCACCCACGGCCCGGCTCACCCACGGCCCGGCTCACCCACGGCCCGGCTCACCCACGGCCCGGCTC
>NZ_JBEZGB010000013.1:0-64041 GCF_040649755.1 Nonomuraea sp. NPDC048882 | reverse complement strand
ACCCACGGCGAAGCCGATGCGGCCCGGTCGTCCGCTCACTGTGGCGGGTCCGGCCGTCCGGCCGTCTCAAGGCAGAGGCCGAACTCGGGCCGGCGTGCGTCGAAGGACGCGCCGGAACCGGGCCGGCGTACGTCGAAGGACGCGTCGCAACTGGCATGACACGGACGCAGGGGTACGGCGGTCGGGCCGCACCCCTGCCGACAAGTCGTTAAAGCGTGCCGCCGAAGCCGACCGGCCGGGATTCGTCCTCGCCGATCTCGATGAACCCCAGCGAGGCCACCGGCACCAGCACTCGCCTGCCCTTCACGTCGGTGATCGAGAAGATACCGCCGCGATCGACGGCCAGCGCGTTTCTGATCTCCTCCTCGACCTGCTCGGAGGTGAGGTCGGTCTCGACAACGAGTTCGCGGTGTACGGACCGTACGCCGATCTTGACTTCCATTAATGGCTCCCTAGTCGACGGGCTGGCAATCCCATCGTGACCGCTCAGGCCGGTGAAAAGGGTGAATGATCGCGGCCAGCGAACGGGTTATGCCGTACGCGGAAAACCGCTGATGCCGCGCCAGGCCAGCCGGGCCATGAGCTGCTCGGCCGCGTCCTTCGGAATCGAGCCCTGGGTGGTGACCCAGTAGCGGGCGCTCACCTCGGCCATGCCGACCAGCCCGACCCCGAGCAGGTGCGCCTCGTCGCTGGTGCAGCCGGTGTCCTCCTGGATGAGCTCGCTGACCATCTCCGCGCACTGGCTGAGCGAGCGCTCGACCCGCTGGCGTACGGGCGCGACGTTGCGCAGGTCGGATTCGAAGACCAGGCGGAACGCCTCACCCTGGCTGGAGACGAAGTCGAAGAACGCGCTGAACGTGGCCTGCACGCGCAGTTTGTTCTCCTGTGTGGAGGCCAGCGCCTCCCTGCACCGGTTGACCATGTCCTCGACGTGCAGGTCGAGCAGCGCCAGATAGAGCTCCAGCTTGCCGGGGAAGTGCTGGTAGAGCACCGGCTTGCTCACCCCGGCCCGATCGGCGATCTCGTCCATGGCGGCCGCGTGATAGCCGTTCTCCACGAACACTTCCTGCGCAGCGCTCAGGAGTTGCCGGCGGCGGGCCAGACGGGGCAGCCGGGTGCCCCGGGGTTTGGCATCCGGGGTTGCGGTCACGCGGGTCTCCATTGCTCTCAGCGGACTGTGCGGACATCCTACGTGCGCGCCGGCCGCGGCCCGGTGACAACGCTCATCGCCGGTGGCCCGTCACGCACATCGCCGGCATCAGCCCAGCTCAGCGGTAGTCATCGTCGTCGAGATCCACCTCGCGGTCCTGGTCGGCCGCGTCGGCGGGATCGACGTCGAGCGGCAGCTCACGGCGCAGCCTGCCGGTCTGTGCGCCCAGCTCTCGCTGCTGCTCGGCGGCGTCCGCCTCCGGCGTCTCGATGGACAGTTCCCCCTCGTCGATCGGCACCTCTGCCTCTTCCTCCTCGATGTAGGCCCGCTCATCCCCGCGAATGTCCATCTCCGACATCTCGGTCCCCTCTCGGTGTGGACGCACCCAGCCTACGCCCGGCGGAAAAGGTCGCCGCGCTTCTCCACTCTGGCGAGTACGTCGGGTGCGGTGAAATCCAAGTCATGGGGGTCTTCGCAGCTCTCCACCTCTTTCCACGTGAGCGGCGTCGACACCGTGGGCCGTTCCCTGGCCCGCAGGGAGTAGGGCGCGACGGTGGTCTTGGCCGGGTTGTTCTGGCTCCAGTCGATGAACACCTTCCCCGGGCGCAGCTTCCTGGCCATCACGCTGACGATCTCGCCGGGATGCTCCTTGGCCAGGAGCTGGGCCAGCCTCTTGGCGTACGCGGAGGGCTCCTCGCGGCAGTCCCAGTCCGCGTACAGCTGCATGCCCTTGTTGCCGCTGGTCTTGGGCACGGCCGTGAGGCCCTCCTCCTTCAGCGCCTCGCGCAGCATGAGCGCCACGCGCGTGCACTCGACGATCGTCGCGGGCGGGCCGGGGTCGAGGTCGAAGACGAGCGTGTCGGGCGGCAGCGCCTGGCCGTCCTCGTCCACGCGCCACTGGGGGACGTGCAGTTCGAGTGCGGCGAGGTTGGCGTAATAGACGAGCGTGGGCAGATCGTCCACGATCGCGAAGTCGATGGTCTCGCGGTTCTTGGTGCTGCCGGGCACGGGCAGGTTCGCCCGCCTGACCCAGCCGGGGGTGTGGTCGGGGGCGTTCTTCTCGAAGAAGGACTGGCCGGTGACGCCGTTGGGGTAACGCTTGACGGTCAGCGGCCGGCCTTGGAGGTGCGGCAGCAGGACGGGCGCGACGCGGCTGTAGTAGTCGATGATCTCGGCCTTGGTGAAGCCGTACTCGGGATAGAGGACCTTGTCCAGGTTGCTCAGCGTCAGCTCGCGGCCGTCCACCTTGACCGGCACCTTCATGGCGTGACCTCCGCGGGGAGCTTGTCGGGGCGCAGACCGCGCCACACGGGGTGGCGCAGCCGCCGCTCGTCGGTCCACATCGTGTAGGCCACCTCCCCGACCAGATCTGGCCTAACCCACCGATTTTTCCACGGAACCTCGTTGCTGAACGGGCTGCGCGGGATCTCCAGCGGCCGCAGCATCCGGTACAGATCGTCGAGGACGGCGTCGGTGAACCCCGTGCCGACGTGCCCGACGTACGTCAGCCCCTCGTCCGTGAACACGCCCATGAGCAGCGACCCGATGCCTCCCGCGCGGCGTCCCTTGCCCGGCTTCCAGCCGCCGATCACGACCTCGCGGACGGTCAGGTTCTTCACCTTGATCCACCAGGGTGACCGGGTGCCCGCCCGGTAGGGCGAGTCGAGCCGCTTGGCGACCACGCCTTCGAGCCCCTGCTCGTACGTGGCGCTCAGCAGGTCGGAGTCGCCGGGGAAGTAGGGGGCCGCGCCGATGTCCAGCTCGTCGAGCAGTGCGCGGCGGTCGCGGTAGGTGAGGTCGAAGAGCGGCATCCCGTCGAGATAGAGCAGGTCGAACGGCATGTACGTGATCGGGTACAGCCGCAGCACGGCCGGCTCCGGGTCGGTCAGGTGCATGCGGTGCTGGAGCCGGACGAAACTGGGCCGGCCCCGGGGGTCCAGCGCCACGAGTTCCCCGTCGATGACCGCGTTCTTGATCCCGAAGCCGTATATTTCCGGATAACGACGGGTGTACTCCACCCCGTGCCTGCCCGTCAGCCGCACACCGCCGTCGAGGTGCAGCAGGGCCCGGATGCCGTCCCACTTGACCTCCAGACCGTACAGATCGCGGTCGGAGGGTAGTTCCCCAGGTACGGCCAGCATCGGTTCGACTGGGTATGGCATTGGTTGCCCCATGACGGGTATGTGCCCAAAGGTGAGCTGATGAGAGCTGAGGAGTGTCCATGCGCAGCATCTGGAAAGGTGCGATCTCCTTCGGACTGGTGACGATCCCGGTCAAGCTCTACTCCGCGACAGAACAGAAGGACGTCTCCTTCCACCAGGTGCACCGCGAGGACGGCGGCAGGATCCGCTACAAGCGCGTGTGCACGCTGGACGGCGAGGAGGTCCCGTACGCCGACATCGCGAAGGGGTACGAACTGGCCTCCGGCGAGATGGTCGTGCTCACCGACGAGGACTTCGAGGGCCTGCCCCTGAGCACGTCGCGCCGCATCGACGTGCTCCAGTTCGCCCCCGCTGAGCAGATCGACCCCATCTACTTCGCCAAGTCGTACTACCTGGAGCCCGACGCGCAGGGGGCGAAGCCGTACGTGTTGCTGCGCAACGCCCTGGAGAGCTCGGGCCAGGTCGCGGTGGTCAAGGTGGCGCTGCGCCAGCGCGAGTCGCTGGCGACGCTGCGGGTCAGGGACGGCGTGTTCGTCCTGGAGACCATGCTCTGGCCGGACGAGATCCGCACGCCCGACTTCGGCTTCCTGGAAGAGGACATCGAGGTACGCGCCCAGGAGCTCAAGATGGCCGAGTCCCTCATCACCACCATGGAGTCGGACTTCGACCCCAGCGAATACCACGACACCTACCGCGAGGCGCTGCAGCAGGTGATCGAGGCCAAGGTGGCGGGCAAGGAGGTCGTCCCGGCCCAGGAGGAAGAGGAGGCCGGGCCCGCGGTGGACCTCATGGCGGCGCTGCGGGCGAGCGTGGAGGCTGCCAAGCGCGAGCGCGAAGGGGCGCCGGCCAAGCCGAAGAAGGCGGCGGCCGGGAAGGCCAAGAGCGAGGAGAAGACTCCCGCCAAGCGCAAGACCCGCAAGTCCGCGTAGGAGTTGCTCGAAGGGCCGGTCGTGCCGCCGGCCTGTCTCACTGAGCCCTGCTGTGCCGCGGGCCTGCTTTCCATCCTTGTACGGCCGCGTAGGCCGCTTCGTCTGTACGGCCGCGTCTGTACGGCTGTGTAGGCCGCCTTGTCGCCGTGTGACGCGTCGCTGAGCTGCTGTGCCCGGAGGTCGATGCGACCCGGTGGGCGGACCGGCCAGGGGATCGGCGGATCGGCCTGGGATCGGCCTGGGATCGGCCACGGCAAGCCGACCGCCATCGCCCCGGCGGCGCTGCTGTGTCGATCACCAAATGGGACATATCAGGATAATTCGTGTTACTTCATTGTATAGCCCTTTAATACAAGCAATAAGATTGTTAATGCAGAGCAAAATGGAGTCGTGCCTGTTTGCTAGGCAATCTGCCGGAAATGACAGCTTGTGGATGACTCTTCAGCGGGCGTCCAAGATTTGTTTCTGGTTATCCGGAAACGTCGAGAACGGGGCAATCGATCCTTTAGGGGGAATACGCAATGCCCAAGCTCAAGAGCGTACTCGCAGGCCTCGCCGTCAGCACCGCGCTGGCCGGCGGCGTGGTGAGCGCGGGAGCGGCGACAACCGCTGCCACCGCCGACGCCGCCACTCAGGTCAGCACCGGCACGTCCGTCCTCACCAACGGCTGCGGCGGTGGCTGGGCCTGGCGCCGCTGCGGCGGCTGGGGCTGGAACCGCGGCGGCTGGGGATGGCGCCGTCACCACAACCACAAGCTCCGCGTCCGGGTTAAGATCCACAACCGCAACTACAACCGCAACGTCTTCCCGAGGCACGAGCGGCACGAGGACACCACTCGTTAATCGGTGGCCGTTCGGGAGTGGGGTCCGTAGCTTTATACGGAACGTTATTCCTTTCTCCTAGCGGTATTCAGGTGAGGGCTCTCCGGCGTTTGCCGGGGGGTCCTCATCCTGTTATTCGCGCGCCCGTGAAAAGAGCGGTCGCCTTTGTGGGTGAGGGCGGCTCGGACGTGCCCGCGTACGGACGCGGGGGAGCGTCCGCCCGGAAGACGCGTCCGGCACCTCATGGCGGTGAGGACGTCGCTGTGAGGGGGTGACGCGCGTGCGCGGCGGGGAGTCGCCCGGCGAGGTCGCAGGGGGGCGGCGGGCCTGACCGGCTCGCGACCCGGCCCTCACGACGACCGATCCCCGCGCCGCCGGCCACCGTCGCACGCAGACCCCGCCCCTGTGTGGAGGGCGGCGGGTCCGCATGAGCAGCGGACCGCCCAGGTGCCCTTGGTCACCGGGCGGACATCCGACGAAGGGGACGCGCCGAACGCTCGCATCGGCCACACGGGTCTTCGGCGTGAGGGGGCGGACGTGCTGGGCGTTCGCGCAGGATGGGTGGAGGTTCGGCGTGAGGGGGTGCGTGTGCCGAGTGCCGGCACACACCGAGTGGGTGCCCGGCCTTGAGGGATTGATGCGCCGAGTGCCTGCCGCAGGTCGGGCAGGCGTGAACGGATGGACACGCAGGGGAAGACGGTCGCGGTGGTCGCGATCCGGATGGACGCGTTAAGTGCCCGGACCGGCCGGGTGGGTGCTCGGTGGGAGGGGGCGGACGTGGTGAGTGCCCGCATTCGGCGGGTGGGCTTCCGGGTCCTCGGTGAGGAGGGCCGGTGCCGTTCGCCGGTGAATGCGGGCACTCGGTGGTGTGCCTGAGCTCATCGCCCGGGCGGTTCATCGCCCTGGGCGGACTCCTCGCCGGCGCGTCAGGCGTGCGGCGGGTTCAGGCAGTGCCGGAGGTGCTACCACCTGTGGCGATCGAAACCGTTGTCGTTGTGGTTGTGGTTCCTGTTGATGATGACGATCCTGATGCGGCCCGGGCCGTGGTGGTGGCGACCCCAGCGCTTGCCGCGGTTCCACCCCCAGCCCCAGCCGCCGCAGCGGCGCCAGCCGCAACCGTGTCCGGTCAGGACTGACGTGCCGGTGCTGACCTGGGTGGCCGCGTCGGCGCTAGCCGCGGTGGTGGCCGCTCCCGCGCTCACCACGCCTCCGGTCAGAGCGGTGCTGATGGCGAGTCCTGCGATGACACTCTTGAGCTTGGGCATTGCGCTTTCCCCCTAAAGGATCGATTGCCCCGTTCAGCCGCTGCAGAGCTGTCCGCGTCAAAGCGAATGGTTCGTACAGCGACTCGGATGACGACTTGCATTTCATCCGTACGGGGCATATTTCCTGCAGAAAGCGCGACAAACCGGACTTACCGGGTTTTGCCCGACACGAGGCATTTCCATGGGGCATGCGACAGCCCATGGGGCATGCGACAGCACGGCACCACGGCGAAAAAGCCGGGAACGGCGATTCCCGGCGGCAGTGACAATGGCCCGAAAACGACGCAGCGAGGGCTCCCCGGCTGTTGCCGAGGGAGCCCTCACCGAGTTGCCGTGGAGACGAGGAGAAATGAAAGCCTCAGGCCGAACCGCGAGGAAAAGCGGACCGCTCCCGAGAACCCGCACTAATGGCGGGCACTCATCCCTGCGCCATCAACGCACGGACTTTGTTACCAGTTCTGCCCGTCACGGCGCTGGTGGTGGTGCTCGTGCTCGTGGTCGTTGATGTTGTGGTTGTCGTTGCGGATGACGATGCAGATGTTGCCGCTACGGTGGTGCCGGCGGTGGCCGCCCCAGCCCCAGCCCCAGCCGCCGCCACCGTGGTGGCCCCTGTTGCAGCGCTGGTGGTGACGACCGTGGTGGCGGTGGTGACGGCCCCAGCCCCAGCCGTCCGACGCGAGGACGGACGTGCCGCTGGTGACCTGGGTGGCGGCGTTGGCCGCGGTCGTCGCCGCGCCCGCGCTGACCATGCCGCCGGTCAGCGCCGTGCTGAAGGCGAGGCCTGCGATAACACTCTTGAGCTTGGGCATTGCGTTTTCCCCCTAAAGGATCGGTTGCCCCGTTCTCGGCGTTTTCCGGATTGCCGGGAAACAGATCTTGGACGGCTGCTGAAGGCTCATCCACGGAATGTCATTTCCGGGCCGGTGGACGGGCAAACAGTCACGACTCCATTTTGCTCTGCATTAACAATCTTATTGCTCGGATTAAAGATTTATCCACTGAAAAGAGTGGATATGTCCGAATCTTCCGCATTTGGCCCGGCCAAGTATGGGCGGCAACGGCCGTCGTCCGGACGTCGAATGACGCCGGACCCTTTTCGGCGCCGATGATGCGCATGCGCGGGCCGCTCACGGAAACAAAAGTCCGCGAGTGAACAATGGCGCGACGCCGGCCATGACAAACGCACGAACAGGCTTGGCCGTTTTCGCCGCAATGGGGATGCGTACCAAAAACCGATGTGCGTCGTCCGGCGCGAGCGGCGGTCATCGTCGAGCGGGAAGCGGCGATCGAGCCGTCCCGGGAGATGTCCGCCGCTGTGCGTGGATCCCGGTCATGACGCTCGCCGGCCCGTTCCGTCTGTTCACGGTACGTGCCTCGGTCGTCACGCTAGGTATCGTCATGCTTTCCGGCAGGGATGGCCATAAACGGCTTACGCCAGCTTTTGCCACAGCCTTGGTGCGTCATGAGATCGCTTAGACATCTATCCAGCGAAAAATCCAGAAACGCCCGAGTCGGGCCCCGGGCCGGCGGCCATGGGAGAGCGGGCACCACGCAGGACGGCGAGCCCTCCACCGATCATGCGCGTACCCCTCCGCACGGAGTCCGGACCCCACCAAGGGCCGATGGTTATCGTGGAAAGACGGGATGAGGCGTTCGAAGGAAACGAGGAGGAGAGATCATGGCCGCGGAGCCGGTCCCACACTGGCCGGGACGCATGATCGGCTCGGTGCACGTCCGATCCACGCCGAAGGGCCCCGCCGAGCAGGCGGTGTTCGTGCACGGCCTGGCGGGGGCGGCGACCAACTGGACCGATCTGATGGACGAACTCAAGGACACCGTCACCGGCCACGCCATCGACCTGCCGGGCGCGGGGTTCTCGCCCGTGCCGCCCGACGGCGACTACTCGGTCGCCGCCCACGCGGGCGCCGTGGTCGGCCTGCTGGAGCACACGGGCCCGGCCCACCTGTTCGGCAACTCGCTCGGCGGCGCGATCGCGGTCAGGGTGGCCGCCTCCCGCCCCGACCTGGTCCGCTCGCTCACGCTCGTCTCGCCGGCCCTGCCCGACCTGCTCCCGAGGTACGGCCCCGTCCGCATCGCCGCGGCGGCGGTGCCCAGACTGGGCGAGTGGGTGGCCGACAGGCTGCGCATGATCCCGGTCGAGCAGCGCATCACCGCGTCCATGTCCTTGGTGTGGGCCGACGCGGGCGCCGTGCACCCCGTACGCCTGCGCGACGCCATCGACGAGCAGCGCAGGCGCGACGACCTGCCGCACGCGGGCGAGGCCATGATCCGCTCCGCGCGGGGCATCGTCGCCGAGTACTTCCGCAGGGGCGAGGACACGCTGTGGCGCCAGGCGGAGAAGGTCAGGGCCCGCACCCTGATCATTCACGGCCGCCACGACCGCCTGGTCCGCCCGGCCATGGCGAGGAAGGCGTACCGTGCGTTCCGGCAGGTCAGGCTGGTGCTGCTGCCGACGGCGGGGCACGTGGCGATGATGGAGACGCCGAAGGTGGTGGCGGCCGAGGCACGCCGTCTGATCAGTGAGACTCGATTGGGGAATGCCCCACTGCCCAGCTAGGTTTCACAGTTGAGATAAGACCCCTGAAACGGGAGCGTAGAACGTGTCGTTGCCACCGCTGGTCGAGCCGGCCGCAGAGCTGACCGTCGACGAAGTGCGCCGCTACTCGCGCCACCTGATCATTCCCGATGTGGGCATGGCGGGGCAGAAGCGGCTGAAGAACGCCAAGGTGCTGTGTGTGGGCGCCGGTGGCCTGGGCTCCCCCGCGCTGTTGTATCTCGCGGCGGCGGGTGTCGGCACCCTGGGCATCATCGACTTCGACGTGGTCGATGAGTCCAACCTGCAGCGCCAGGTCATCCACGGCCAGTCCGACGTGGGCCGGCCGAAGGCCGAGAGCGCCGCCGCCTCGATCCGCGAGATCAACCCGCTGGTCGACGTCGTGATCCACAACACGGCGCTGACGACCGAGAACGTCATGGAGATCTTCGCCGGCTACGACCTCATCGTCGACGGCACCGACAACTTCGCCACCCGCTACATGGTGAACGACGCCGCCGTGCTGCTCGGCAAGCCGTACGTCTGGGGCTCGATCTACCGCTTCGACGGCCAGGCCAGCGTCTTCTGGGCCGAGCACGGGCCCTGCTACCGCTGCCTCTACCCGGAGCCCCCGCCTCCCGGCATGGTGCCGTCGTGCGCCGAGGGCGGCGTGCTCGGCGTGCTGTGCGCCTCCATCGGCTCCATCCAGGTCAACGAGGCCATCAAGCTGCTGACCGGCATCGGCGACCCGCTGGTCGGCCGGCTGATGATCTATGACGCCCTGGAGATGAAGTACCGCGATGTCAAGGTCCGCAAGGACCCCGAGTGCGTGCTGTGCGGCAAGGACCCGTCGGTCACCCAGCTGCTCGACGACTACGAGGCGTTCTGCGGCGCGGTCTCCGACGAGGCCGCCGAGGCCGCCAGCGGCTCCACGATCACGGCGGTCGAGCTCAAGGGCATGATGGACCGCGGCGAGAACATCTACGTCGTCGACGTCCGCGAGCCCAACGAGTACGAGATCGTCTCCATCCCCGGCGCCACGCTGATCCCCAAGGGCGAGTTCCTCAACGGCTCGGCCCTGGAGAAGCTGCCCCAGGACAAGAAGATCGTGCTCCACTGCAAGTCGGGCGCGCGCTCGGCCGAGGCGCTCGCGGTCGTCAAGAACGCCGGCTTCTCCGACGCCGTCCACGTGGGCGGTGGCGTGCTGAGCTGGGTCAAGACCGTGGACCCGAGCCTGCCCAGCTACTGAGGGTTTCTGGGGATGTTCCCCCGACACCCGCTTTAAGGTCGAAGGTGTGAACTCCGCCCGCCCCTGGCCCACACTCGTGGTGGCCTCCGCGCTGACCCTGTTCTGCGCGGTGACCGCCGGAGTGGCGGGCAGCGCGGCGGGCACGGAGCTCACCAGGGGGCCCAGCACGGCCGAGTTGCGCACGGCGGCCGCGCTGGAGGTGGCCGAGCGCTGGCGTACTTGGCCCACGGGCCGCATCTTCCCCGCGACGTTGCCCTACTCCGCCGAACAGGGCGGGCGCGAGCGGGCCCACCGGGTCGGCATCTCGCCGCACGCGACGTGCGGGAAGGACGCCGTGGACGCCAAGGCGGTCGCGACGCTGCGGGCGGCGGGCTGCAAGGGCGTCCTGCGGGCCACGTACGTGGACGCGTTGCGCGGCGTGCTCGTCACGATCGGCGTGGTGGCGCTGCGCGACGAGCCGGGGGCCGTACACGCCAGGTCGGCCTTCGCCGACAACGGCAAGCCGGCACCCGGGCTGCGTCCGCTGGCCTTCACCGGCACGGTCTCCGACCGGTTCACGCCGGCCGTGCGCCAGTCGGGGTCGGTCCGCCAGGCGGGCCCGTACCTGGTGCTGACCACGGCCGGCCAGGTCGACGGGCGGCCGGCCGACGCGGCCGGCGAGCCCCGGCCCGCGATCTTCGCCTTCGCCACCGACATCGCCGAGCGCGTGCTGAGCGAGCTGAGCACCCCGAAGATGCCCGACTGCGCCGCCAAGGAGTGGCGGTGCTGACCGGGGGCAGAGGGCGCGGCGTTGGCGCCGTGGTGGGGGTGTTGCTGCTCGCCGCCGCCGCCCCCGCCGTCGCTGGGACCCTGCTCCACCCCGCCCACGCCGACGACGTGCGCGGAGGCCAGCAGGCCGTCATCGAGACGCTGAAACTGCCGCAGGCGTGGCGGACCAGCAAGGGCGCGGGCGTGCTTGTGGCGGTGCTCGACTCCGGCGTCGATCCGGGCCATCGCGACCTTTCCGGCTCGGTCCGCGTGGGCAAAGATTTCACCGAGGGCGCAAACCCGCCCGGCACCACGCCCAGCAGGCTGCACGGCACGTACATGGCCTCCCTGATCGCCGGGCACGGCCACGGACCCCAGGGAAAACGGGGGATCATCGGCGTCGCGCCCGAAGCGGACGTACTGTCGGTAAGGGTCATTCTCGAAGACGAGGAGCCGGGCTTCCGGGAGTTCAACTCGGCCGAGCGCTTCGAGAACGTGGTGGCCAAGGGCATCCGCTACGCGGTGGACGAGGGGGCAGACGTCATCAACATGTCGATCTCCAAGGAGCTGGCGACCAGGGAGGAGCGCGCGGCCATCCGCTACGCCATCTCCAAGGGCGTCGTGCTCGTCGCCGCCGCGGGCAACCGGGGCGACAGGAAGGTCGAAGGCGACTTCGCCCCCTACTCCTACCCGGCGGCCTTCCCCGGCGTCGTCTCCGTCGGCGCGACCGACGGAGAGCTGCGGCGGGCCACGTTCTCCAACTGGAACTCCTCGGTGCTGGTGGCCGCGCCCGGCGTGGACATCATGGGCGCGGGCCCCGGCGACGAATACTGGGTCGGCCGGGGCACCTCGCAGGCCAGCGCGCTGGTGTCGGGCGTGGCCGCGCTGATCAAGGCGCGCCATCCGCGCATGTCGCCGCCGCTGGTGGCGCGGGCCATGGCCGACAGCGCCACCGACCGGCCTCCAGGCGGCTACGACACCGCGACCGGCTTCGGCGTGGTCAACGCCGCCAAGGCCCTGGCCGAGGCGGCCCGGCTGGCCGGGCACACCGAGACCGCCGCGGGCGCGCAGGCCCAGGACCCGGCCCGGCCGCTGGCCGGCGGGCAGGCGGGCCCGGTCAAGGTCATCGTCAGGGACGAACGGCGCGTCACGGTCTACGCGGCGGTCGCCGCCGCGGCCGGCGCCGGCGCGCTCGCGTCCCTGGCCGTCATATTCATCCTGGTCAGACGGGTACGCCGGGCCGCCATGGCACAGGACGCATGATCCGCCCACCAAGGGGGACGAAATAGACACGAAGCGAATGCGGGAACGAGGCGGTGGTGAAGGGACGTAGGTCGGTCACAGGGCTCCCGCGTGCCGAGGGAGAGGCCACGCAGGAGCACAGGAACCCGCTCGGCGCCACCACCGGCCGGCGGTCGCGCGTGCGTTCATGGCCGGCGGCGGGCTCGCGCCGGCGTACGGAGGCCAAGGAGCGGGCCGAGCTGGCCCTCCTCCAGCAGGGCATCCGCAACCGCCGCGTCTTCGTGACGCTGCTCGGCGTCATCATCGCCGTGTCGGCGGTCGTCGTGCTGCTCGGCACGGTCGGCATGGTCGCCGAGACACGCTCGCGTCCGCTGACGCCCGCCGAGCAGAACCAGTACAAGCAGGAGGAGATCGCCAGGCGCTGGCAGGCGTGGCCCGCCAGCGGGGTCTTCCCAGAAGAGGTGAGATACCTCGGGCTCGACCGTGCCCAGCAGTACGCCAGAAGGGTCGGCATCGCCCCCGAGACCGAGTGCGCCAAGGGTGTGGACGCCTCCGTGGCCGGCGTGCTGCAGAGCCACGGCTGCCTCACCATGCTGCGGGCCACCTACATCGACCAGACGGCCTCCTTCGTCATCACGGTCGGCGTGGCCGTGCTGAAGGACGAGGCGTCCAGGATCTCGGCCGCCGAGGAGCTCACCCAGGACGACCGCGTCGGCGTGCTGCCCGTCGCCTTCCCCGGCACGGTGAGCGAGCGCTTCGGGCCCGACCAGCGCCAGCGCACCGGATGGGTGGGCGCCGGCCCCTACCTCGTGTTCTCGACGGCGGGCTACGCCGACGGGCGCACCAGGGCCGCGATCCCGCCCGAGGAGATCCTGCACAGCGAGCTGTGGCCGGCCGCCAAGTCGATCGGCAACCAGATCGCCTACTTCCTGGCGGACCCGCCCAAGGTGCCGCCCTGCACCCAGGGGAACGTGTGCTGACCGCCGTACGCGTCGTCACCGCCGCGCTGCTCGCCTTCTCCGCACCCGCCGCCGATCCCGTCAGGGAGCAGCAGCAGTGGGTGCTCGACGCGCTCAACATCGAGCAGGCGTGGCAGGTCACCAAGGGGGAGAACGTCACCGTCGCCGTCGTCGACAGCGCCGTCGACGGCGAGATCAAGGAGCTGAAGGGCCGCGTCGCCGCCGGCCCCGACATGACCTCGGGCTCGGTCACCCGCGAGCTGCCGCCTGGACGGCACGGCACCGCCATGGCCGCCCTGATCGCGGGCTCGGGCAAGGACGACGGGCTCATCGGCACCGCGCCGGCCGCCCGAATCCTGTCGCTGCCCATGGTCATCGACGACGAGCCCGCGCTCATCCCGCCGCTGGAGAGCGAGGCGTCGGCGGAGAGCCCGCTGGCCCGCGCCCTCCGCTACGCCGCCAACCACGGCGCCCAGGTGGTCAGCATGTCGATCGGCTCGTACGGCCCGCTCAGGTCCGAGCGCGAGGCGGTCTCGTACGCGCTCAGCAAGGGCGTCGTGCTGGTCGCGGCCGTGGGCAACGACGGAGTGACCCAATACGCCAAGGACAAGGGCACCTCCTACTGGAGCTTCCCGGCCGGTTACCCCGGCGTCATCGGCGTGGCCGCCACCGACAAGCAGGGCCGTCGGGCCACGTTCAGCAGCGACAACCTGTCCGTGCTGGTCTCCGCGCCCGGCGTGCAGGTGCCGGTGGCCAAGCGCAAGAAGGGTTACGAGCTGTCCGAGGGCACCAGTTCGGCCGCCGCGCTGGTGGCCGGGGTGGCGGCGCTGATCAAGTCGCGTCATCCGACGTTGCCGCCCGAGCAGGTCGCGCAGGCGCTGGCGGCCAGCGCCAGGGGCCGGCCGGCGGCCGGTTACGACGACAAGACCGGGTTCGGCGTGGTGGACGCCGCCGCCGCGCTGAACGCCGCCGAGCGGCTCACGGGCGCGCAGCGCAGCATCACGCCCGGGATGGAGCACTTCGGTCAGGGCGAGGACTCTCCGGCGCCCACCAGGCCCGGCCCCGACCCCTTGCGGCTGTGGCTGTACGGGGGCGGCCTGCTCGTGGCGCTGGTCACGTTCTGCGGCGCGATCGTCGTGCTCAACCAGCGCAAGGAGCAGTGACAGGCCCGATGACAGGCATCGGCCAGCCGCAACGACATGCTCGACCAGGCATAACGGCATGAGGTGAACAGGTTTCTCGTTGGTGGGAAGATCCGCTATGGTCGCGCGTCATGGGATACGAGCTGCGGGTGGTGCGCGAGTCGCCACTCGCCTTCGCGGAGCTCGCGAAGGCCATCGCGCCGGCCGGTTTCGAGCTGCGCGGATCTGAGGAGATCGTGGCCGGGCACGGGGGCGGCACGCACGCCGTCGCCCGCTGGCACGGTCAGCTGGTCGGCGAGCCCGGCTCCGACTGGCAGGTGGCCCAGCTCCTGAGGCTGGCGACCGCGCTCGGAGCCCGGCTCATGGGCGAGGACGGCGAGGTCTACGCGCTGCGCGACGGCGTCATCGAGGTCTCGACGGGCGGCAGCGTGGTGGAGATCGGCAAGTTCGAGGAGATCATCGACGCGGGCCCGTCCGCATGGAGCCCGTGAACCCCTTCGCCGAGCGCGTGCTCGACGTGGTCGAGCGGATTCCGCCCGGCAAGGTCATGGCGTACGGCGACATCGCCGAATATCTCGGCGAGGGCGGCCCCCGTCAGGTGGGCAAGGTCATGTCCACGTGGGGCGGCGGCGTGCCGTGGTGGCGCGTCGTCCACGCGGACGGCACCGCCGCGGCCCCTGACCACCTGCGACGCTGCCTGGACCACTGGCGCGAAGAGGGCACTCCGCTGCGCGGCGAGCGGGTGGACATGCGCCTCGCGCGCTGGGACGGGCGTTCAGCCGATTTTCAGTAACCCAGTTGACCAGCACTTTCTCCAATACGGCGATTCTGTGACATGTGACTCCCATTACCATGGGCAAAACACTGATGGCGGCCCGAAAGGCGGTGCCACCCCTATGGCCACCGGCGTCACAGCCCAAAGCCAGGGCGGCGATTCGCTCGCCGACCGCCTGAAGGCTGTCCAGGATCTCTGTGATCGTGGCGAGCCTTTTGAAGCGGTCATGCGAGCCGTCGGCCCAGGCGGCCGCGACGCGGCATTCGACACCGAGGTGCTCAGCAACCACCTCGGCGCGCGCATCGAGCTGGCGGTCAAACGCGGCCCCGCGCGGCGGCGCGAGATGCTCGACCTCATCCGCCCGTACCTCGCGGGCGTGGACGCCGGCGTCAAGCGCGACCTGCCGGTCGCGCGCCGCGTCCTGTGCCACCTGATCGAGACCCGCCCCGACGAGGAACTCGTCGACGGCGAGACGCTCACCAAGGTGGTGACCGCGGCGGCAGAGCCGTCCAAGCGCATCCGCAAGGGCCTGCGCTGGTACGCCGACCTGCCCTTCCGCGACGAACTGCCGCCCGACCTCTACCGCCTGCGGCGCGCCGACCTGGTGCCCGTCACCCACATCGACGACATCGTCTGGGTCGACGGCAAGCTGCGCGTGACCGGCTTCGCCTACCTGGCGGGGCTCTCGGTCCGCAGCCGCAGGTTCAACCGGGCGACCGTGGTGTTGCGCGGGCCGCGCTGGCTGCCGCCCATCCGGATGCGCACCCGCCGGGTGCTGGCCCCCGAGGCCACCCACGGAGCGCGCGAGCCGGGCTGCAACTACGACTGGTCCGGCTTCAACGCCGAGGTGAGCATGTGGCCGCTGCGCTGGCGCGGCGCCGTGCGCAGCGTGGTCTCGGGCGTGCGCCGCCGCATGCGGCACCGTCCGTCCGTGCCGGACGCCACGACGTGGCGGGCCGAGATCGTGTTCTGGAGCCGGGGCGCGCGGGCCACGGGCCTGCTGCGCGGCTCCTCGATCGGCCGTCCCGAGCGGCCGGCCGGGCTCAAGCTGAAGCCCGGCTGGTGGGTCAGGCCGGTCTGGACCTCCGACCGGGCGCTGCAGGTCGTGCTCCAGCCCAACAGGGCCGAGCTGACCGGCGTGACGCTCGACGGCGAGCACCTCGAACTGAAGATCTCCCTGCCCGGCCGTCAGGTCACCAAGGGCCACGCCAGGCTGGGCGGCCACCGCATCGCCGCCGACTTCACCCCGTCGGGCGACGGCACCGAGGTCAAGGTCGGGCTGGCCGTGCCCGCGCTGCTGCAGGAGAAGGACGGGCGGCGGCTCTGGGTCGAGCCCAAGGGCGACCCGGCGGCCTCCGTCATGCTGGCCGACCTGGTGGAGACCCGCACGCCGGTGGGCGACCGCGAGATCACCGTGCTCGGCGACCGCCGTGACCGGGTCGTGGTCTCCGCCCACCGCATCCGCCCGGTGATCACCTCGGCGACCTGGGAGGGCTCCGCGCTCGTGCTGCGCGGTGACTATCCCGACGCGCCCGGGCCCCGCACGCTCACGCTGCGGCACCGGTCGGGGCTGTCGTACTGGCTGCCGATGGAGCGCTCCGGCCAGGAATTCACCGTACGGGTGGAGCCGGCCTCGATGGACCGCTTCGGCGAGGCCGTCCCGCTCTCCTCGGGCACCTGGAACATGTCGCTGCGCCACCCGTCGGGCGAGATCGTCCCGCTGCGGATGGACCACGCGGCCTTGGGCGGCCTGGACGAGGAGCCGCGCACGCTCGGCGGCCACCTCTACCGGATGGTCTCCACCCGCTTCGACGTCCCGGTGATCACCGTCGAGGAGGACCGTCCCGCGCAGGAGCGCGGCGTCGCGGGCACCCACGTCCTGCGCCGCGTCTTCTACCCGGCCCAGCGCACCGAGCCGCTGCGCGACGCTACCGTGTACGTGGTCAACGACGGCCGGCTCTACGCCGACAGCGTCCGCGCCATCTACGAGGAGCGGCTGCGCAGGGGCGACGATCGCGAGCACCTGTGGGTGGTCAAGGACGGCGCGTTCGTGCCGCCCGGCGGCGCGACCGTCATCCGCGCCGGCAGCCGCGAGCACCACGAGGCGCTGGCCAGGTCCCGCCACATCATCACCAACTCGTTCCTGCCCGTCTGGTTCCGCGCCCGCGAGGACCAGGTGGTGGTGCAGACGTGGAACGGCACCCCGGCCAAGCTCATCGGCGGCGACCAGCCCCACATGAAGCGCGACCCGAGGCCGCCGATCTGGCACCGCCAGGTGGCCGAGGTACGCGGCTGGGACCTGCTGCTGTCGCAGTCGCCGTGGGCCACGCCGGTGCTGCGCAAGGCGTTCGGCTACAAGGGCGAGATCCTGGAGAGCGGCCTGCCCCGCAACGACGTGCTCAACTCGCCCGACAGGGACGCGCTGGCCGCGGCCGTGCGCGAGCGGCTGGGCCTGGCCGAGGGCAAGCGCGTGGTGCTGTACGCGCCGACGTGGCGCGACTACGACCGCAAGAACGCGATGGTCAAGCTCGACCTGGCCAAGGCCCGCGAGGCCCTGGGCGCCGACCACGAGATCCTGGTCCGCGCCCATCCGATGCAGGCCGCGCCCGCCGTACCCGACATCGCCCGCGACGTCACCACATATCCGGATATCGCGGATCTGCTGCTGGTGGCCGACGTGCTCGTGACCGACTACTCCTCGGTCATGTTCGACTTCGCCGCCACCGGCAAGCCGATCGTGCTGTACGGCTACGACCTGGCGAAATACTCCTCCAAGCGCGGCCTCTACATCGACCTGCCCGAGCAGGCGCCGGGGCCGCTGCTCTCGACGTCGGCCGACGTGGTCGACGCGCTGCGCTCGATCGACGAGGTGGCGGCGGCCCACGCCGACCGCTACGACGCCTTCCGCGCCACGTTCGCGCCCCGCGACGACGGCAAGGCCACGGCCCGGGTGGTGGACCACCTCTTCTCCTGACGCCTGAACAGGCCCCGCCCGGCGAGGGCGGGGCCTGTGGCGTTCAGAAGAGCTCGGGCAGGTCGTCGGGCAGCACGTATCGCCGGCCAGGGTCGTGGTCCATGCCGTAGGCCCTGGGCTTCGCGCCGCCGGCCGGCAGGTGCTCGACGAGTACGTACAGCAGCGCCGAGATGCTGGTGGCGCAGACGATCTCACCGCTGTCGATCAGCTTGCGGATCCGCGCGAGCCGCACCCACTCCACCCGCTCGGCCTCCCACGGATCCGACGGGGGCCCGATGTGGGTGGCCGAATCGCCCCGGTAGACGTGGTGCAGGCTGTCGGAGACGCCGTTGCTCGGCTGGACGCCCATCAGCGGACGCAGCGGCCCAGGACGCCAGCCGGTCTCCTCCTCGAACTCGCGCGCGGCCGCGGCCATCGGCGATTCGCCCTCCTCGACCTGCCCGAGCGGGATCTCCCACGCCCAGCTGTCGGTGATGAAGCGGTGGCGCCAGATGAGCAGCACCCGATCGCGGTCGTCGGTCACCACGGCTCCGGCGGCCGGCGCCGTGCGCAGTAGCCGGTGGTCGAGCCGGCTTCCGTCGGGCAGCTCCACATCCGCCACGCGGACGTCCATCCATGGATCGCGATAGAGCGACTTCTCCGAGTGGACCTGCCAGCGCATGCGCTCAACCCCCCGCACAAAGGCGAATTTTGACTGTACGCTACAGGTCTTCACTCTCCGTGAGAGGGCGCAAATCGCCGGTGCCGCCGTCCCATCGTGACGCTGCGGGCGAACAAAGCCACCGGCGTGTCACGAGAAATCCGGCATCTCCCTCGATAACGTAGGCGGATCTCCCAGGGAGACCGGGCAAGTCGGCACGATCTACCCCTGTGGTCTGGTGGAATCTAGTGCTGTGAGTGCTCAGACCTGGCGGTTGGTGCGACGAGGGGGCGGGGGGCCCGCTGCGCCTCCTGTGCTGGATGAGCACCAGCGTGCCGTGGTGGCCCACCAGGGCGGCCCGCTCCTCGTTCTCGCAGGTCCAGGCACCGGCAAGACCACCACGATCGTCGAGAGCGTGGTCGAGCGGATCGAGCGGCGCGGCGTCGACCCCGAGCGCGTGCTCATCCTCACCTTCAGCCGCAAGGCCGCGGAGGAGCTGCGCCGGCGCGTCACCGGCCGCCTGCGCCGCACCACCCGCTCCCCGCTGGCCCTGACCTTCCACTCCTACGCCTACGCGCTGCTGCGCCGTGAGTGCGTGCTGGCGGGCAAGGCGCCGCCGCGCCTGCTCACCGGCCCCGAGCAGCTGCTGGAGATCCGCCGGCTGCTCCACGGCGAGCTGGAGCGGGGCGCGCCCGACTGGCCCGCCTCGCTGCGCGAGGCGCTCAAGACGCGCGGCTTCGCCGAGGAGCTGCGCGACTTCCTGTCCAGGGCCAACGAGCGCGGCCTGGACGCCGAGCGGCTGGTGGCGCTCGGCCGGCTGCACGGGCGCGCCGACTGGGCGGCGGCCGGGCGCTTCGCCGAGCGCTACCAGGACCGCTTCGACCTGGCCCCCGAGGAGACCTACGACTACGCCGAGCTGGTCGGGGCGGCCTCCGCGCTACTGGCCGACCCGGAGGTGCGCGAGCGCGAACGGGCCGCGCACGACGTGGTGTTCGTCGACGAATACCAGGACACCGACCCGGCTCAGGAGCTGCTGCTGGCCCACCTCGCCGGCGACGGCCGCGACCTGGTCGCGGTGGGCGATCCCGACCAGTCGATCTACGGGTTCAGAGGCGCCGACGTGCAGGGCATACTCAAGTTCCCCGAGCGGTTCAAGACCCGCGACGGGCGCGAGGCACCGGTGCTGGCGCTGCGGGTGTGCCGCAGGAGCGGGGCCGACCTGCTGGAGGCATCGCGCCGGGTGGCGGCCAGGCTGCCGGTCGCGCCCGCGCCCGAGCACGACCAGCGCCACGGCCACCGCGACCTGGTGCCGCTGCCCGACGCCGACATGGGCGACGTGCGGGTGCTGCTGGCCGACAGCGTCAGCCAGGAGGCCGCGATCGTGGCCGACGCGCTGCGCCGCGCCCACCTGATCGACGGGGTGCCGTGGCACCGGATGGCGGTGCTGGTCCGCTCGGCCCGCCGGCAGGTGCCGCTGCTGCGGCGGGCGCTGGTCAACGCCGGGGTGCCGACGATGATCGCCGGCGACGAGGTGCCGATCGCGCAGGAGCCCGGCGTGCGGCCGTTGCTCACGATGCTCCGGGTGGCGCTGGATCCGGCCGAGCTCGACGAGGGGGTGGCCGAGGAACTGCTGACGGGCCCGCTCGGCGGCACCGACATGATCGGCGTACGCCGCCTGCGCCGCGCCCTCAAGATCGCCGAGAACGAGGCCGTACAGGCGGGCGACACGGGCGACGCCGAGCCCGACGCCGACGGCGAGGCGAACGGCGACGACGAGGCTGAGGTGCCGTCGCGGGCTGGGGCGCGTTCCTCGGGTGAGTTGCTCGTGGCCGCCATCAAGGACGTGCGCGAGCTGACCCGGATCGAGCCCCACGTGGCGCTGCCGGCCGAGCGGGTGGCCAAGCTGCTGGCCACCGCCCGCGAGGCCGCCAGGCAGCAGGGCACCGCCGAAGACCTCCTGTGGGCCGTCTGGGACGGCAGCGGCCTGGCCGGGCGGTGGGGCGAGCTGAGCCTGTCGGGCGGCGCCAGGGGCGCCCAGGCCGATCGCGACCTCGACGCCGTCGTGGCGCTGTTCGACCACGCGGCCAAGTTCGTCGACCGCATGCCCATGGCCGGCCCCGAGGTGTTCATCGACGACCTGGCCGCCCAGGAGATCCCCGGCGACACGCTGGCCGACCGCGCCCCCGACGGCGACGCCGTGCGCGTGCTGACCGCCCACCGCTCCAAGGGACTGGAGTGGGACGTCGTGGTGGTGGCGGGCGTGCAGGAGGGCGTCTGGCCCGACCTGCGCCTGCGCGGCTCGATGCTGGGCGTCGAAGACCTGGTGGAGGTGGTCGAGGGCGCCAAGCCCAACGCCGCCTCGCTGGCCTCCAAGCTGCTGGCCGAGGAGCGCAGGCTGTTCTACGTGGCCGCCACCAGGGCCAGGCGCAGGCTCGTGGTCACCGCCGTGGGCGGGGAAGACACCGACGAGCGGCCGTCCAGGTTCCTGTCGGAGCTGATGCCGGGCGCGGTCGAGTCGGCCACGGTCGACGACCGGGCCCGCTGGCTCACCATGTCCGCGCTGGTGGCCGACCTGCGCAGCGCGGTGACCGACCCCACCAAACCGGCCAGGGTGCGCCGGCGGGCGGCGCGGCAACTGGCCCGCCTGGCCGCCGCCGGGGTCCAGGGCGCCCACCCCAACGACTGGTACGCCCTGACCCCCATCTCCGACGACCGCCCGCTGAGCTGGCCCGGCGACATCGTGAACATCTCACCGTCGGCGGTCGAGAGCTTCACCAAGTGCGGCCTGCGCTGGCTCCTGGAGACGGCGGTGGGGGCGGCCGGCACGAGCACCGCGCAGGGCCTGGGCAACATCATCCACGCCCTGGCCGTGCTGGCGGCCACCGACCTGCCCAGCGAAGACCTGCTGGGCGACCGTCTCGACCAGATCTGGAACGAGCTCGACTTCGGCGGCGTCTGGTACAACCGCAAGCAGCGTCAGGTGGCCGAGCAGATGATCGGCAAGTTCCTGCGCTGGCACAAGGAGAATCCGCGCGAGCTGGTGGCCCTGGAGGAGGCGTTCACGGCGATGGTGTCGGAGGGCGTGCAGATCAAGGGCCGCGTCGACCGTGTCGAGCGCGACTCGGAGAACCGGGCGGTGATCATCGACCTCAAGACGGGCGGCGCCAAGCCCAAGGCGGGCGACCTCGACCGGCACCCGCAGCTCGGCGTCTACCAGCTGGCCGCGCTGCTGGGCGCGTTCGCCAGGCACGGCATGACCGAGCCCGGCGGGGCGGCGCTGCTCCAGCTCGGCAAGGCGGCGGGTAAGAACGACGCCCTGGAGCAGAAACAGGGGGCGCTGGCCGACGACAAGGACCCGGGCTGGGCCAAAGACCTGGTCGACACGGTGGCGATCGGCATGTCGGGGCCGTTCTTCCAGGCGAAGGTCAACGACGGCTGCCGCACCTGCGCGGCCAGGGCCAGCTGCCCGGTCAACGACAACGGGGGCCAGGTGTGCTGACCCCGGCCGAACTCGCCGGCAAGCTCGGCGTTCTTCCCCCCACGCCCGAGCAGGCGGAGGTCATCGAGGCCCCGCTGGAGCCGATGGTCGTCATGGCCGGCGCCGGCTCGGGCAAGAGCGAGACCATGGCAGGGCGCGTGGTCTGGCTGGTCGCCAACGGCCTGGTCAAACCGGAAAACGTGCTGGGCCTGACGTTCACCCGCAAGGCCGCGGCCGAGCTGGCCACCCGGGTCAGAGAGCGGCTCAACGGCCTGGCGGAGGCCGGCCTGGTCGAGCCGGGCTCGCTCGACACCGAGCCGACCGTGTCCACCTACCACGCCTACGCCGCCCGCCTGGTCACCGACCACGCGCTGCGCGAGGGGCTGGAGCCGACGATGCGGCTGGTCACGCCGGCCGTGTCGTGGCAGCTCGCCTCGCGGGTGGTGGCGATGTACGACGGCCCGATGGACAAGATCGAGCTGGGCCCGCCGTCGGTCACGGCCGCCCTGCTCGAGCTGGCCGGCGAGCTGTCGGAGCACCTGCGCTCGCCCGCCGACGTGCGCCGGGTGGGGGAGTGGCTGCGCGAGCGGCTCGACCTGCTCCCCGGCCGCACCACGATCGCGCAGCGCAAGCCGGTCAGCGTCCAGGCGGCCAGGGAGCAGCTGCTGCCGCTGGTGCAGGCGTACGAGCGGCTCAAGCGCGGGCGTGAGGTCATCGACTACGGCGACCAGATGTCGCTGGCCGCCAGGATCGCGTCCGGTCACAAGGAGGTCGGCGAGATCGAGCGCTCGCGCTACTCCGTGGTCCTGCTCGACGAATACCAGGACACCAGCCACGCCCAGCTCGTCCTGCTGCGCTCGCTCTTCGGCGGCGGCCATCCGGTCACCGCCGTCGGAGACCCGTGCCAGTCCATCTACGGCTGGCGCGGCGCCTCGGCCGGCAACCTGCGCCGCTTCCCGCAGGACTTCCGCACCGCCTCCGGCGACCGGGCCCCGGTCCGCCAGCTCAGCGTCAGCTTCCGCAACGGCGACCGGGTCCTCGACGTCGCCGCCCGGGTCCAGCTCCCGCTGCGGATGGAGGCCAGGGAGGTGCCGGTCCTGATCCCGGGCCCCAACCGGGTCGACCGGGGCCGCGTCACCTGCGCCTTCCACGAGACGGCCGAAGACGAGGCCAGGTGGATCGCCGACGGCATCGCCAAGATCCTCGGCCAGGAGGTCGCGCCCGACGGGCTGCCGTGGGGGGAGAAGGAGCGCAAGAAGACGCTTGCCGTCCAGCCGCAGGACGTCGCGATCCTGGCCAGGAAGCGCTCGCAGTTCCCCGCGCTGCGCAGGGCGCTCGAAGATCGCGACATCCCGGTCGAGGTGGTGGGCCTGGGCGGCCTGCTGACCGTGCCCGAGGTCAACGACATCGTCGCCACGTTGCGCGTCCTCTACGACCCCACGGCCGGCGACGCGCTGGCCCGGCTGCTGGCCGGGCCCCGCTGGCGGATCGGCCCCGCCGACCTGCGGGTGCTGGGCGAGCACGCCAGAGAGCTGGCCCGCGAGCTGAGCGACAGCCACCGCGAGAGCGATCCGCTCGACCAGGTGGTGGCCGACCTGGCAGAAGAGCGCGGCAGCCTGGTCGACGCGCTCGACGAGCTGCCCGACAGGGAGGCGTGGCTGGAGTCGTTCTCGCCGCTGGCCCGCACCAGGCTGGTGGCGCTCGCCCATGAGCTGCGCCAGTTGCGTGCGCACACCGCGCAGCCGCTGCCCGACCTGATCATGGAGGTCGAGCGCAGGCTGGGTCTCGACATCGAGGTGGCCGCGCGCAGCGGCGTGGTGGGGGCGTTCGCGGCGCGGGCCGACCTCGACGCGTTCCTCGACGCGGCCTCCAGGTTCGCCGGCGACTCCGAGGACCCGACGCTGGGCGCCTTCCTGGCTTATTTGCAGGCTGCGGAGAGCGAGGAGTTCGGGCTGGAGGCGGGCCGGGTCGGCGAGAGCAACAGCGTCAAGCTGATGACCGTGCACGCCTCGAAGGGCCTGGAGTGGCCGATCGTGGTGGTGCCCGGTCTGTCGCAGCTGGTCAGCTCGAAGGGGACGATCGCGACCGGCAGCATGTTCCCCGCCACCCCGGTCATGAACAGCCGCTGGACGGAGAACCCGCGCAAGCTCCCCTACGGCCTGCGCGGCGACGCCGCCGACCTGCCCCGGCTGAGCGGGCTGAGCAAGGAGGAGCTGGCGGCGTTCGACGAGCACTGCCGCGAGCGCGACCTGATGGAGGAGCGCAGGCTCGCCTACGTCGCCGTGACCCGCGCTCACTACCACCTGATCGCCTCCGGCTACCGCTGGGGCACCGCGACCAAGCCGCTCGCGCCCTCCGACTTCCTGCTGGAGATCCGCGACACCGCCGACCGGGTCTCGGCCTGGGCCGACGACCTGGCCGACGGCGCCACCAACCCGCTGCTGGCCGAGCCCGCCGAGGCCGTCTGGCCGGTCACGCCCGAGGGGCTGCGCTACGAGTCTGTGCTCGACGGCGCCCGCCTGGTCGAGGACGCCCTGGCCGGCACGCTGGGCGACGACGATGACGACGAGCCGCTCAAGACGTACGAGGAGGAGCGGCTGCGTGCCTGGGACCGCGACACCGACCTGCTGCTGCGTGAACGGGAGCTGCACCGGCGCCGGCCCGCGACCACGGTCGAGCTGCCGGCCAAGCTGACCGTGTCGTCACTGGTGACGCTGGCGGCCGATCCGCGCGAGCTGGCCCGCAGGATCCGCCGGCCCGTCCCGGTCAAGCCGGCGCCGCTGGCCCGGCGCGGCACCTCGTTCCACAAGTGGCTGGAGACGCGGTGGGAGCAGCAGCGGCTCATCGACGACCTGGAGCTCTACGACGAGGAGCTCGAAGAGGCCGATGTGCGGCTGGCGGAGCTGCAGGAGCGGTTCGAGGAGAGCGAGTGGGCCGACCGGCGGCCGATCGACCTTGAGGTGCCGTTCGAGACGATGATCGCCGACCGGCTGGTGCGCGGGCGGATGGACGCCGTCTTCGAGCGGCCGGGCGGCGGTTACGAGGTCGTCGACTGGAAGACCGGGCAGCCGCCGCGGGGCAAGGCGGCCAAGGCCGCCACCGTGCAGCTGGCGGCCTACCGGCTGGCCTGGGCACACCTGGCGGAGGTGCCGCTGGAGGAGGTGGGGGCGGCCTTCCACTACGTGCGCGCCAACCGCACCGTGCGGCCGGTCGACCTGCTCGACGCCGACGGGCTGGTGGCGCTGATCGAGCGGGTCAAGCTCGTAGATGATGGAAAGCGGGCTTCGGGTGCATGAGGAAGTCGTGGTGGGAGATGTTCCAGGCGTAGGCCCCGGCCATCTCGAAGACCACGGTGTCCCCGACGGCGAGTGACGTCTCGGCATTCGCCGCGAAGACGTCTTTCGGGGTGCAGAGCTGGCCGACGAGCGTGACCGGCCCCGCGACCCGCCCTTCGGCACGGCCTGTGGGCAGCACCGTGAAGGGCTGGTCGTGGCCCTTGGTGGCCGGCGTGCGCAGGTGGTGGGTGCCGCCCAGCAGCACCGCGTACGCCCGGCCGCGCACCCGCTTCACGTCCACGACCTTCGTCACGTAGTAGCCGCAGTAGACGGTCAGCGCCCGGCCCGGCTCGATCCGCAGCCGCCTGCCCCGCCCCAGCTCCGCCAGCCCGGCCCCGTACGTCTCCCAGCCGAACCTGGTCTCGGGGCTCTCGTACGACACCGCCATCCCGCCGCCCAGGTTGACCTCCTCGTACGGATTGTCCAACAGCGCCCGCGCCAGCCCGAGCAGCCGATCAGCCTCCAGCCCGCTGGCCAGGTGCGTGTGCAGGCCGCGCAGGCGTACCCGGTCGCCGAACAGCGGCAGGCACTCCGCCACCCCGTCCTCGTCCATCCCGAACGGCCCGCTCATCGTCAGCGCCGCCCCCTCGACCGGCAGGTCGGGGTTCAGCCGGAGCAGCACGTCGGCCTCGACGCCCGCGGCGAGCAGGCGGCGCAGCTCGTTCGGCGACTCCACGTGCAGCCGGTGGTGGGGCAGCCGCAGCTCGGCGTCGGTCTTGCCGGGCCCGCCCAGCGCCACCGGCACCCCCGGCAGCAGGTCGGTGACGTGCGCGTGCTCGCCCGCCGACGACACCTCGAACCCGTCCACGTGCCCGGCCAGGACCCGCAGCAGCTCGGGGTCGGGGTTGGCCTTGACGGCGTAGTACAGCTCCGTGGGGCCCAGCGCCCGCCGTACGGACGCGACGTGCTCGTCCAGCGCGGGCAGGTCATAGAGGTAGGCGGGGACCTCGGGAAGGCGTGCGGCGGCTTCCTGGACGCGCGGGCCGATCATGCGAGCGGGTTCGCGATCGGGACGTAACCGGCGGCGCGGTCGGCCGCCCTGGCCCAGCGCACGCCCAGGTTCGCCTTGGCGGGCAGCGGCGCCCCCGCCAGCAGGTCGGACAGCGGCAGCGGCCGGCCCAGCTCGTCCGCCTGGCGGGCGAGCACGTCGCGGGCGATCCGCCACAGCTCGCGCAGCAGCTCGTCGTCGGTCCCGGCGACCGTGGCGGCGATCTCGGTGAGGTGGTTCACGAGCAGGCAGTAGACCACGCGCGCCCAGCCGCGCCCGGCGTCGTAGGTCAGCGCGCCGGCCACCTCGGGGGCCAGCCCCGACAGGTCGTGCCGGCCCGCGACGAGCTTGGTGCCCTCCAGGTCGCGGAAGACGGCCTGCACGGGGGTGCCGGAGGAGTCCAGCCCGACCAGGACGTTCTGCAGGTGGGGCTCCAGCACTACGCCGTGCGTGAAGTACAGCTCCAGCACCGGCGGCGCCACCACCGTCACGTACGCCCGCCACCACGCGAGCGGATCCGTCACCGGGGCGGCCACGGCGAGGGCGGCGGCCAGGGCCGGGGTCACGCCGGGGGAGCAGACCGCCCAGGGGCCACGCCGGACGATCACGCCGAGCCCTTCGCGCAGCCGGACGCCGAGGCCGGCCGAGCGGTAGCCGGGTTCGGGCAGCCAGCGGGTGCCCGGATGCCTGGCGGCCGTCAGGTCGAAGAGGGGCGCCAGGCGCCGGGTCAGCTCGACCGCGCCGGCCAGCTCGTACCAGGCGTTCTTCCGTACGCAGTTGGTGATCCGGACGTCCAGGGAGAACTTCAGGCAGACCTCCGCTTCCGGGGCGTACACCGTGCGTACGGACGAGGTCGGGGTCACCACCGGGCCAGGGCCCAGGTCGATCAGTTCCGGTCCGAAGGCAGGTCGCAGCAGGTCGAGCTGCCACGGGTGCGCCGGCAGCACGCGGTAGCCGTCGGGAGCCCGGCCCATCGTGTCCAGCGCGGCGGGGTCGCCGCCTTCGTCCAGGACGTCCTCCCGGACGCCGAGCAGCCTGAGGGGGAACTCGGCGTGGGTCTCGGGCGCGTACCGCAGCCAGTCGCCGCCGCCTCGTGCCTTGGGGCTGGGGTGGAACGGGTGCCCGTACACCAGCGCCTGCTCCGAGGCGAGCCACGGATCGGCGGGCGGCTCCGCCTTCGCCCTGGTTTCCAGGATCGCGGCCACGGCACGCCTGCTGGCCGCCACCTGCCCGGCGAACTCGCCATTGTGCCCGCGCGCCGCGACGCCTCCCTCGACGGCGTGCCCGCGCAGCCCGGTTTCAACGAGGTGGACCAGTTCGTCGCTCGTCAGAGGCCGCCACGCGCCGGACTCCAGCCGCTCGGGCCGGCCCTCGAAGCGCAGCGCCGCGCCGCCGGAGGTGCGGGCCCGCAGCAGCGTCCCCGCCACCCGCAGCAGCAGGTACGGCGGCGTCGGCCACACCAGGCCGCGCGGCCCGGCCACCTCTCGCACGCAGCACCGCAGCAGCGCCGCCAGCGTCGCCTCCTCGGCGAGGCGGGAAGGCGAGTCGGCCCGGCCCGCCTCGGCCCGGCAGGAAAGCGCGTCGGAAAGCGCGTCGGAGGGTGCGCCGGCCAGGTCGAGGGGCGCGTCGGTCAGGCCGGAGGGCGCTTCGACGGCCTCGGCGGCTTCGACGGCGTCGACGGCCAGTCCTCGCAGCATTCAAGCTCTCCTCAGATAGTTGGGCCCGCTGGTGCCGTAGAACTTGTTGACGTCACGGGCGCCTGAGCGCTCCTTCGACACGAGGGTCCCAGCGGTGATCATGGACTTGCCGGTGAGCCTGACCGCGTCGAGCGTCCGGCCGCGCAGGATCTTGGCCATGGGGTCGTCGCCGTACTCGTCCAGTGCCTCGGCCAGCGTCTCCCTGACCAGGGCGGCCGCGCGGGCGTGCGGCAGGGCGCCGAACGTCACGGCGGCGGCGGCCAGGTGCAGCGTGATGGTGACGAAGACGTCCGCGAGGGCGTGGGGGTCGTCGTTCAGCAGGCGTTCGTCGGCGAAATCGGGCATCTCGACCCCGGCCGCCCGCAGCCGCGACGGCGAGGCGAGCAGGCCGTCGTTGTCCTTGACCAGCAGGCGCATGCGCTCACCCTGGAAGAGCAGGGCCAGGTTCTGCTGGTGGGCTTCGAGCGCGACGCCGTACCGGACGAAGAGCCGCACGTTCCAGCGCAGCAGCAGCCGCAGGTAGCCGGGCAGCACGTCGCCCAGCTCGGCGAGCACCCCGGGGGCGTTCAGCGCGGCGACCGGCACGATCGTGCCCTCGGGCAGCCGCCTGACCATCCAGGCCAGGTATTCGTGGCCGGCGTGCGCCCAGGTCTGCTCGTCGGCCAACACGACGTCGGGATCGGCCAGCCGGCGCAGCAGCGTCTCGGCCCTGGCGCCGTCGGCCAGCGTGCCCGGCTTGATCGAGCGCCGGTTCCGCACGCCGAGGGTGCTGATGGGCAGGGGCAGCTTGAGGTGCAGGCGCGGGCTCAGCTCGACCGTGCGCATGGACAGCGTGGGCCGTACGGTGACGGCCGCCCGGTCCAGCACCCGTACGCCGTCGATCTTGCGCACCTCCGCGACGGACAGCGGATGCACGGGGAAGAGCACCTCGCCGGCGCCGACCTCCCACTCCCCGTCCGGCACGGCGTCGGCGGGCAAGCTTCCGGCGGAGCCCGGGGCGAGCGCCCGGCGCGGGACCGCCGCCCACCGCAGCTCGAACGAGGGCCCGAACTCCGGCGCGTACGCCGGCAGCTCGGCAGGGGCTATCCCCACTCGCGCGCGCGAGGTCGGATAGACCGGATGGTCCACGAACGCGGCCAGCGTCTCGTACGAGGGCCCGGAGCTCAGCACGGAGGCCGCGACCCCGTCGTGCAGCTCCAGCGCGGCCAGGGCCGCCAGGCACTCCTCGAAGAAGGCGGCCACCCCTTCCGCGTCCGCCGGGTCGGCGACCTCCGCCAGCGTCTCCAGCACCTGTTCGAGCCCCAGCCGCTCCTGCGGCGCGAGCACGAAGTCCTGGAACAGCACCCCGGGCGTCAGCCGCGCCCACCGCCCGTCGGCCAGCGTCAGCCCGACGCCGTCCCTGGTCCTGGTGATGCGGGCGGCCAGCCGGCCGTAGTCCTCGCGCAGCAGGGCGTTCAGCACGCGGGCGGCCAGGTAGGCCTCCCTGGAGCTCATTCGACCACCCACGGCCGGGTGGCCCGGTAGTCCTCGATGGCCGCGTCCACCAGCTCGCGGGAGGGGCCGACGCCGCGGACGACGCCCAGATAGTCGCGGTTCGTCCTGGTCAGGGTGACGACGTCGCCCACCTCGCGCAGCGGCCGGTGCCAGAGCCGTACGTCGCCGGCGGTCACACTCTCGTGCCCCGGCGCCTTCTTGACGACCCCCTCGCGGTCCGCGACGAGGCTGACGGCACTTCCAAAAGAGCTCCCTCTGGTGAAGGAGGGGACGCGCTCCCCGAGGTGCACCCGCAGGATCCACTCGAACAAGGGCACCCCGAGCACGTCCGCCAGCAGAAAGTCGCAGTGGTCGCCGATCACGCGGTAGTTGACCTCGACGATCCTGGGCCCGTCCGCGGTGAGCACATACTCGGTGTGGCAGGCGCCGAACCCCACGCCGAGCGCCCGCAGCGCGGCGAGCACGTGCGCGTCCGGTTCGGGAGCCCAGTCCAGCCGCTCCTCGACGAAGTACGGCAGCGCCCCCAGGCTCGTCTCGAACCCGCCGAGCACCCGCAGCCCGCTCTCGTCCCCCAGGGTCTCCAGCGTCCGCAGCGGCCCTTCCAGGTACTCCTCCACGACCAGCGCCTCGCCGGGACGCCGCCGCCTGACCTCGGCGACGGCCCGCGCCAGGTCCCGCTCGACCAGCATGACGTCCTCGCTGGCCACCCCTTCGCGGGGCTTGAGCACCACGGGGTACGGCACGTCGGCGGGCACGGGATCGCCGGGCCCGAGCCGCAGGCAGAACACCCGCTCGATCCCGGCCTCGGCCAGCCTGCGCCGGGTCAGGAACTTGTTCTTGGCCGTCGCGCACGCCCGCCAGTCCTTGCCGGGCAGCCCGAAGTAGGATGCCGCGAGCGCGGTCTCCGTCTGCAGGTGGTCGGAGTTGGAGAAGATCGCGTCCGGCCGGCCGAGCTGCTCGACGGTGTCGATCAGGGCTCGCGGGTCCCGTACGTCACACGCCACCGCGTGCGGATGCCGCTCCGGGCGATCGGTCAGGATGATCACCTCGCAACCGAGCGCCCGCGCCGCGGGCAGGAAGCCGTCCGTCACGGAGTCGGTCGGTTTGAGCGCGGTCAGGTAGAGCCGCAACGGCAAGGCACCCCCGAGGAATCAGGTAAGGCTAACCTAACTCGTCGATCTTAGCCCCAGAGAGATCACCCCGGTGCCCGGATACCGCAATCGCGGGTTAACGGCGAGGTCATAGGATGACATGGGACTCAGGAGGGGGCGGCCAGTGGAGACCGCGGAAGAGCAACTCATCGGGCCACTGCTTCTCGCGCGGGGGACCATCGACCGATCCTCGGCGCTGCGGGCCGACGAGCGGTGGCTGGAGCGCGCGTGGTCCGACCCCGCGACGAGGGTGCTGGTGATCGACAACGGCCATACCCTGGTGCGGCGATCGGGAGACGACGTCCAGGCCGTGCTGTTCACGGCGCAGGACGCGCCCCCTGGGCAGCGTTACCTGCTCGGCGTCGAAGACGGGGTCGCCTACTTCGCGGTCGCCGCGCCGCTGCCCGGCGTGTCCAAGGGCGACGTCAACGGCCGCCTGACCGTGCCGATGAGCCTGCGCGACACCCCCGAGGGCGAGCCGGTGCCGGCCGGGCTGCGCCAGGCCGGCGGCCTGCTCGGCGACCGCGACGCGGGCCTGCTGGTCTACGCCGTGGCGCTGGAGGCGTGGCACTCGACGCACGAGTTCTGCCCGCGCTGCGGCGCACGCACCGAGGTCTCGGCGGGCGGCCACATCCGGGTCTGCCCGAAGGACGCGAGCCAGCACTTCCCGCGCGTCGATCCGGCCGTCATCATGCTGATCCGCGACGCCGACGACCGCTGCCTGCTCGCCCGCGGGCCGCAGTGGCCGGAGGGGCGGCTGTCCATCCTGGCGGGGTTCGTGGAGCCGGGGGAGTCGCTGGAGGCGGCCGTCGTCCGCGAGGTGGCCGAGGAG
Source organism: Nonomuraea sp. NPDC048882 (assembly GCF_040649755.1). Classification (NCBI taxonomy): domain Bacteria; kingdom Bacillati; phylum Actinomycetota; class Actinomycetes; order Streptosporangiales; family Streptosporangiaceae; genus Nonomuraea; species Nonomuraea sp. NPDC048882. The sequence goes on along the minus strand of NZ_JBEZGB010000013.1, from coordinate 32,457 downwards.
GTCGGCATCGCCGTGGCCAACCCGCGCTACCTCGGCAGCCAGCCCTGGCCGTTCCCGCGCAGCCTCATGCTCGGCTTCTTCGCCGAGGCCGTCACCACCACGCTCGTGCCCGACAGGGACGAGATCGCGGAGGCGCGCTGGTATTCGCGGCAGGAGCTCACCGCGGCCCTGGAGTCGGGTGAGCTGCGCCTGCCGCCTCCCGTGTCGATAGCCCGCCGCCTGATCGAGACCTGGTACGGCGGCGAGCTCGTCGGCGACTGGTGAGTCCGGTCAGGCTGCTTCGAGCAGCGCCTTGACCTCGCGCGCCGAGGGGTTCGTGCGGACGACCCGGCCCTTCGGCGTCTCGATCACCACGGTCGGCACCACCTGGTTGCCGTTGTTGACGCTCATCACGAACTCCGCGGCCGCGGGGTCGCGCTCGATGTCGATCTCATCGAAACTGATCCCCTCGCGGGCGAGCTGAGACTTGAGCCGCTTGCAGGGGCCGCACCACGTGGTGCTGTAGACCGTGAGCGCCATCTCGGGGAATCCCTCCAAGGTCAGGAAATCAGGCGATCCGTGCAACAACGCCGTGCGCCTGGTTAATCCCGGTTCTTACCCGATGCGTTCGGCGATCCACGCCTGCACCCGCTCGGCCACGCCGGGCTCCCGGTAGAGCGGCGAGCTGTGGTTGATCCCCGGCACCGTGACCACGTTCACCGGCACCCCCACCTGGCCGAGCATCTTCTGCAGCAACTGGCTCTGCACCGGCGGCACGAACTCGTCCTTGGAGTGCACGGTCAGCATCGGCGCGTCCTTGGGGCTGGCGTGCCAGGCCACCTCCATGCTGGCCCAGATCCGCGAGCACTTGCCCTTGGGCGCGCAGCCGCCGGCCACCTTGATGGCGGCGGTGCGCAGCCTGCGCTTGTCGGGGTCGGGGCTCTTGTCGCCGTCGGCGTAGGCCCGCAGCGGCGAGATGATCGGCGACAGCCCGACCACGCCCTTGAGCCCGCTGACGCCGTTGCCGTACGTCCCCACCGCCGCCGCGATGTGCCCGCCCGCGGAGAAGCCGACCAGCACGTAGTTACGCGGATCGAACGACCACCTGGCCGCGTGCTTGCGCGCCACCGCGATGGCGGCCAGCGCGTCCGTGCGCTGCGCGGGCCAGGCCGCGTCACCGGACAGGCGGTAGTTGAGGTTGAAGACGGTGTAGCCCAGCTCGGCGTAGCTGCGGGTGATCTCCCGCATGTACTTCTTGTCGCCGCTGGACCACCAGCCGCCGTGGATGAGGAAGATCCCGGGCCGGTTCTCGCCGTCGGTCGTCCACCACACGTCCATGCTCTGGCGGTGGTGAGATCCGTACTTCACGGTCTCTGCCGCCAGCCCGTCGAACCCGTCGTCGATGATGGAGCTGCTCGCCGTCGGGGCGGGTGTGGGCTCCTTGATCGCGCTCGCGTTGCTCGCGGTCGCGGCGACGGGTGTGAGCACAACGGCTGCGAGCGCGACAGCGCTCACGGAAACCGCAGTTCGCACGGCCTTCCTTTCCCCCATGCAGATGGTCGGCCCCATTGTGGGGGAAGAGACCAGTTCTTCGCATCCGGCAGACTAAGAACATACGTCGGCCCGCATGTTGCCAGAATAAGGTGCCGCACCGCCAGCGGCTGGGAGGATGTACGGGTGAACAACGCGGACGACGTACTGATCGGACTCGATCCCGAGCAGCGCGCGGTCGCCGAGGCCGTGCGCGGACCGGTGTGTGTGCTGGCAGGAGCGGGGACCGGCAAGACCAGAGCGATCACCCACCGCATCGCGTACGCGGTCCGCAGCGGCGTCGTCGACGCGCAGAGCGTGCTGGCTGTGACGTTCACCACTCGCGCGGCGGGCGAGCTGCGCCAGCGGCTGCGCGCGCTCGGCGCGCCCGGCGTCCAGGCCCGCACCTTCCACGCCGCGGCGCTGCGCCAGCTCACCTACTTCTGGCCGCGCGTGATCGGCGGCGACGCGCCCTCGATCATCGAGTCGAAGCTGCCCGTCCTGGCCGAGGCGTGCCGCCAGCAGCGCAGGACCCCCGAACGCTCCGAGCTGCGCGACATCGCCGCCGAGGTCGAGTGGGCCAAGGTCACCCAGGTCGGCCCCGAGGACTACGTGGCGGCCGCGGCCAAGCACCACCGCACGCCGCCGATCCCGGTCGAGGAGCTGGCCCGGCTTTACGAGGCGTACGAGCAGATCAGGCGCGAGCGCCACCTGCTCGACTTCGAGACGATCCTCGAACTGACCGCGGCGGTGATGACCGAGCACCGGGAGGTGGCGGCGCAGATCCGCCAGCAATACCGCTACTTCGTGGTCGACGAGTACCAAGACGTCAACCCGCTGCAGAAGCTCCTGCTCGACACCTGGCTCGGTGGGCGCGACGACGTCTGCGTGGTCGGCGACCCCAACCAGACCATCTACTCCTTCACCGGCGCCAGCCCGCGCTACCTGACCGGGTTCGCGGTCGAACATCCCGACGCGGCCGTCATCAAGCTCGTGCGCGACTACCGCTCGACCCCCCAGGTGGTCGACCTGGCCAACCTGGTCATCGCCAAGGGCAAGTCCCCGCACCGCCTGGAGCTGGTGGCCCAGCGCCCCGACGGGCCGCGGCCGGCGTTCTCCGACTACGACGACGAGCCGGCCGAGGCGGCCGGCGTGGCCCGCGCGATCAGGAAGCTGCTCGACAAGGGCGTGCCCTCGCGCGAGATCGCGGTGCTCTTCCGGGTCAACTCCCAGTCCGAGGCTTACGAGGAGGCCCTGTCCAAGGCCGGCATCCCCTACGTGCTGCGCGGCGCCGAGCGCTTCTTCGAACGCCCCGAGGTGCGTCAGGCGGTCGTGCTGCTGCGCGGCGCCGCCCGCTCCGTGTCGGGCGAGCCGCTGGCCTTGGAGGTCCACCACATCCTGGCCGGCGTCGGCCTGACCCCCTCGCCTCCCGGCGGCGGCAAAGCCAGGGAGAAGTGGGAGTCGCTCAAGGCCCTGGCCGACCTGGCGGAAGACCTGGCCGCCGAGGGGGCCGACCTGCCCGCGTTCGTGGCCGAGCTCGAACGCCGCGCCTCCGAGCAGCACGCGCCGCCCGTCGAGGGCGTCACCCTGGCCTCGCTCCACGCCGCCAAGGGCCTGGAGTGGGACGCCGTCTTCCTCGTCGGCGTCACCGACGGCATGCTGCCCATCATCTACGCCGAATCCCCTGAGCAGATCGAGGAAGAACGCCGTCTCCTCTACGTGGGCGTCACCCGCGCCAGGGAGCACCTGTCGATCTCGTGGGCGCTGGCCCGCGCGCCCGGCGGGCGCAAGAGCCGCCGCCCGTCCCGCTTCCTCGACGGCCTCACGGGCCGCGCCGCGACCCCGCCGCGCGCCGCGCAGGCCCCGCGCGAACGCCGCCAGGTGGCCGCGCCGGTCAGCTGCAGGGTGTGCGCGAAGACGCTGGTGGCCGCCACCGAGCAGAAGCTGGGCCGCTGCTCGACCTGCCCCGCCGACTACGACGAGGCGCTGCTCGAACGGCTCAAGGCGTGGCGCACCACCATGGCCAAGGAGGCGAAGGTGCCCCCTTACGTCATCTTCACCGACGTGACGCTGCAGGCCATCGCCGAACGCGCGCCGGCCACAGAACAGGAGCTGCGGGCGATCCCCGGGGTCGGCAAGGTCAAGATCGACCGTTACGGCGAAGCCGTCCTGTCGCTCTGCCACGCGTAACGCCCCCGACATCGAGACCGGCCATGATGAGGTCGGGACGGGTCGCGTTCGAGTGCTTTCGTACGACACGTCAGACTTGACGGTCGTAAGACACGTCAGACTGGCTTCGTCCGGCGTTTCGGATTTGGCCGCGTCCTGCGGCACATATGCCAGGACCGGAGAAGAGCACGAGGGGACCGACACGTGAACGAGGCGCTCAAGGAGCTGCTCGACCTGCTCGACCTTGAGCAGATCGAGCTCGACATCTTCCGCGGCAGGAGCCCGGAAGAGCGCATCCAGCGCGTCTTCGGCGGCCAGGTGGCGGCGCAGGCCCTGGTGGCGGCCGGCCGTACGGTGCCCAAGGACCGCCACGTCCACTCCCTGCACGCCTACTTCATCCGGCCGGGCGACCCGTCCGTCCCGATCGTCTACAACGTCGACCGCCTGCGCGACGGACGCTCGTTCACCACCCGCCGCATCGTGGCCGTCCAGCACGGCAAGGCGATCTTCACGATGTCCGCGTCGTTCCACATCGTCGAGGAGGGCGTGGCCCACCAGGCGTCGGTGATGCCCCAGGTGCCCGACCCCGAGACGCTGCCGACGTTCCAGGACAAGATGTACGAGCTCGTCGGCGACCACCCGGAGCTGCGCGACTGGCTCTCGCGGCCCAGGCCGGTCGACTCCCGTCACGCCTCGCCGCTCACCTGGGAGGCGTACCAGAACCCGGAGCTGCGCAGCTCCCGTACCAACGTGTGGTTCCGCTACCACGCCGAGCTGCCCGACGACCCGCTCCTGCACGTGGTGCTGGCCGCGTACGCCTCCGACTTCACCTTGGTCGACACGATCCTGCTGGCGCACGGCATGGCGTGGGGCGCCTCCGACATCGTCGGCGCCTCGCTGGACCACGCGATGTGGTTCCACCACCCCTTCAGGGCCGACGACTGGCTGCTCTATGCTCAGGAGTCGCCGTGGTCCGCGGGGGCCCGGGGGCTGGCGCGGGGCGAGATGTTCACCGCGTCGGGTGAGCTCGTGGTCTCCGTGGTTCAAGAGGCCATGATTCGCCTCGCGAAGTGACACGAAATCGCAGGTAGAAAATATGTTGCCCCTTCCCGGCTTCCCGGTTTAGGGTCATGGTCAAGCGAGTCGGACAGTCCTGTTCCGACGATCCCGAGAGTGGAGGTGGGTCACTGTGATCAGCATCAAGATGCCAGTCACGCCGTGGCTCGCCTTCGCATGCCGTGACTCGGTGAGTCTGGCCGATGGCCCCGCCAAGCCGCGGCAGGAGAAGTCTGCCCGTAGCCAGGCCGCCGCCTTTTACGCGCACGCCTATGCCGGTGTCGCCGCCGAGCAAGGTGCTCCTGTCTACAGCGCACGTATCGAACTGCCGGCCAACCAGCTCACCAAGGGTGGACTGCGCGGTCCGCATCCCTGGAGGGATGCTCCGGTCATAACCTGACCGGCAGCAAAAGCCTCCAGGCCGCGGATCCGCAGACAGGATCCGCGGCCTTCTTGTTTGTCCGTGATCCCCGACCACCCACGAGGTGCCCGAACAAGATCAAAAAGATCGATCAAAGGAGAAAGCAGATGGGGGCGAAGACGATCATGGACCTGATCGACGAAGCCAAAATCCCCTGTCGTACCGACCCTGACCTGTGGTTCGCCGAGTCGCCGGAGGACGTCGAGTTCGCCAAGGCACTCTGCGGCGGCTGCCCGATCCAGGAGGCCTGCCTGGCCCGCGCGCTCGAGCGCGAGGAGCCTTGGGGCGTCTGGGGCGGCGAACTGGTCCTCAGGGGAACCATCGTTCCCCGCAAGCGTCCGCGCGGGCGTCCCCGCAAGCACCCGGTCGCTGCCTGACCACCACGCACCAACGCACGACACACAGAAAGCGAACTGAACCGATGAACGCACGACCGTCGAGGAGCCTCACCGTGCCGGATCTTATTCATGACCTGGTAAACGACCGAATACAAACCCTCCACCGCGAAGCGGCCGAACAGCGCCTCATCTTGCGCGTCAGCCGCGTGCAGCGGGCGCGGCGCGAGGTCAAGCGGGCGAACGACCGCCTCCGCAAGGCCCTGAGCCGCCAGATCTGATCGAGGAGATCCTGCCGCCGGCGTAGGATCTCCCGCACAGATCGCTCATGAGAGAGCCGGGCGCAACCAGCGCCCGGCTCTTTCTCTGTCCGATGGGGAACGGTTCCCAGCGGGAGGAACACTTCGTGAACAAGCCGCACCAGATCGAGTTCCGGACCGATCCCCGGCAGGGGCCCGGCGCCCTCATGGAGATCGTCATCGACGACGTACCCCTGCTCGACCTGGTCCGAGAAGCCGAACTCCCCTTCGCCCGCGAGGAGCAACTCGAACGCCAGGCGGACTTCGCCCCCGAACCGGCCCCACTGCTGGCCGGCGACTACCAGGGCTTCCCCCGCGACCGCTTCGGCTGGCCGAGCCGCCACTACCTGGGCGAGCGGGAGCAGACGGCCTGCAACCAGGAGGACGACGAGACCATGCTGCTCGGGTGCCCGTGCGGCATCGCGGACTGCTGGGCCCTGCTGGCCAGGATCGAGATCGACGGCGTGGTGGTGCGCTGGTCGGGCTTCCGCAACAACCACCGCGACTGGGACCTGACCGGTCGCCTCGGCCCGTTCGTCTTCTCCCGCCGCCAGTACGAACACGCCCTCCACACCACCGCCCCATCCCGTCACCAGCACCCGGCCCCCACTCCGCCACTCCTCACCGGCCTGCGCCTGGTCCCCGTAGTGGACACCCTCTCCGGCCTCCTCGACCACCTCCCTCCCCAAGCCCCACCCGCGCCTACGGTCCTTCTGGATTCGGCCGACCACGCCTCACCCGCGCCCACGGCCTCGTCGGATTCGGCCGGGCACGCCCCACTCGCACACGCCGCCCGCTCGAGTTTCGGGGAGTACGTCCCGCCCCCGGACCACTCCGAGGACAGTGCGTCCTCGGTTCACCTGAGCGAGGATGCCCTACCCTCGGACCACCTGTCCCAGGACGCTTCGCCTTCGACGGGGGAGCCTCTGCTCCGGGACAGCCCGGCTACCGACGAAGATCTCCGCAACGCGTACTGGACCGCCAAGGTGATCGCGGCCGGCTTTCCGGCTCCTATCCCAGGCCACCGCCCCGAATCCTTGATCCGCCTGTCGGACTTCTTCGCCGAAGGCCCACTGATGACCCTGCTCCGGGCCGCCCTGCGGCGAGACTTCGCCGAGTCCGAGTCCGAGTCCGAGTCCGAGTCCGAGTCCGAGTCCGACACCGACACGTCACTTCGACCCCCTGGTAGCGCCGGCAACGTCGGCAACCCACGAGAAGTCGCACTTCCCTCACCACCGGACTGCGCCACTGATGAGCTGTCCGATGTGCGACGACACCTCGCTCACGACGCCGACGCCGCCATCGATCGCATCAGCCCCCTGCCAGGCGGATACCTGCTACTAGGGGAAGACGGCACGATCGTGTCCCCAGGCTGCTGCAGCGACCTGACCGATGTCATGAACTGGGGCAACGCCGCCTGCCACACCGACACCTCGCCGTGCATGGTGTGGGTCGGACACCCCTGGGTGCACGCCGCCGCAGACGGAGACACCCTGCTCCTGACCGGACCAACCGAAGGCGACCCCGGCCCTGAACTGGGCTGGCTCCCCAGACGCGAACTGGCCCAGGCCGCAGAGGTCGCCGCAGCGGAGGTCCGCTACTTCGCCCGATGCCTCGAAGCCGCCTGCACCCGCCTCCTCGGCGAGGACCACGCCACCGCCGTATGCAACGCCCTCCTCGGCGACGCCTGGCTACGCACCGGCACCACCTAACTCACCCAAACACACCCGCCCGCCACGACCCCGACCACAGGATCGCCCGACACAGGATCGCCCGACCCTGGGATCGCCCAACCACGCGGCTGCGCGAGCCCACCCAGGGCCCGACTCGCGCGACCCCGGCCATCAGACGTCCCGACACGGGTCGCGCGAGCCTAGACACGGCGAGACTCACGCGGATTCATGATCGAGCACGCAAGCTCACCAGGCCGCCAGCCTCCACAAGGTTTGCCGGTACCGGGCTCGCCCGGCCGCCTTGGGCCCCCTGGCGGCATGAGCCCTGCGGCGGCATCGGGCCTGCCCGCGTCAGCCCCAAAAGGTCGTCAGCCCCAGGACCGCCAGCCCCATCAGGCCCGCCAGCGGCGTGAGGCCCGGCCGCCGGTATGAAGGCCGGGCCCGCCGCCGGAAGCTCAGCCCGTAGGGCGAACCGGACGCCGCGCGGACACCACGACCTCCCCATCCACCCTCTTCGCCGACCAGAGCCGCGCAGCCATCCACGCGACCCCGATCCCCGCGATCACCAGCCCCCCGAGATACACCGGCAGCGGCACCACACTCCGCAGCGCCCCGGGCACCATGCCCCCGGCGTACAGCAGCACCGCCATCACCGGCATCATCCCGCTCCTGACCGCCGCCGCGCTGAAGGTCAGCACCCCCACCAGCAGGACGATCGACGTGACCAGGAACGCCCGCCCGGTCCCCCCGGCGAGCAGCCCGGTCACGGTGCCGCCGCCGAGGTACGGGAAGACGAAGTGCAGCGTGTACTCGATCGCGAACGCCCCGGCCAGCCCCGCCGAGTTGAGCACGTACCCGACGAGCCCGAGGGCGCCGGCCGTACCGCGAATGAGCAGGTAGATGCCGGTGATCGCGAGTAACCCCGCAAGGGCCGCGAACGGTGCGATGGCATGCGTGAGAGCCGTTTCCGGCAGAAGCCCGGCGCGACGGGCGGAGTTGACGACGAGCAGCACGGCGCAGAGGAACCCGGCCGCCGCGGCGGCCCGATGAACGCTCATGTCCCGATTCCCTTCTCGACCTCTCGGTCCTCTTTGGTAGTGATAACGCTTGTTATGATGAGCGTTATCGACCGATATGGTGAGAGGGTGCCGAGAGCCGTAAGCACCTCGAAAGAACTCGGCGCCCTGCGCCAGGACCTGCTCGACGCGGCCATGCGCGTGCTCCGCGAGCAGGGCGCGCTCCACCTGACCCTCCGCCGGGTGGCGGACGCCGCCGGCACTTCGACCATGGGCATCTACACCTGCTTCGGCGGCCGCGCCGGCCTCCTGGAAGCGATCTACGAGTACGGCTTCCGCCTCCTCCACGAGGCGATGACCACCTCCATGGACGGCCACGCGGACCCGCTGGCCCGCATCATGGCGGTGGCGTACGGCTACCGCCGGTTCGCCCGGGCCGACCCGGCCCTGTACGCGCTCATGTTCGAGCGCCCGCTGCCCGACTTCGACCCTTCTCCCGAGCAGCGCCACGACGCCCTGCGCCTGTGCTTCGACCCGCTCACTCTGGCCGCCTCCGCCGCCGCGCAGGAGGGCCTCATCCGATCGACGGACCCGCAACGCGCGGCCTACCTGGTGTGGACCACGATCCACGGCCTCGTCAGCATCGAGCTCACCTGCTCCCTGCGCACCCCGCTCCCCGGCTGGTTCCTGAACTCGGAGCAGGATGGCGAACGTATCCTCACCGCCGGCGTCCAAGCCCTCCTCTCCGGCCTGACCTGAACCCCGGTACGGGCGAGCTGAGAACAGCCGTACACCGGGACGGGTCCCAACGCCGTACCGGATCAACGACACCGTGACCGAGCCGACGGCGACGTCCGGTGTTGATGGAGGGGCGTGAACCCGGCTTCCTGGTCGGGTCACGCTGGTCCGGTGTGATCGGCCCTGCCAGGACTGACCGGTGGTGGATGCGGATCGGTCGCGACCGCAGCGATCAGGAACGCAGCGCAGTCGTGGCGGATCGGAGCAGCTGAGCGAGGCGGTCGCGTTGGCTGCTGGGCCAGGAATCGAAGCGCGTGATCAGGGTGGTGTCGATGGCCTGCTGGAATTTCCTGGTAACCGCCTCGCCCTCGGGAGTGAGGTGCACGCGGATCATCCGCCGATCGTCGGGGTCGGGTTCACGGGTGAGCAGGTCGCGTCGCCGCAGCCGGTCGACCAGGCCGGTGATGTTGGTCTTGTCGCAGTGCAGCAGAGTCGCGAGCTCGCCGAGGGACGGCTGCATGTGCTGGGCGAAGCACAGGAGTTGCGCTTGCTGGGGAGTCAGTCCCAGTTGGCGGCTGGCCGTGCTGAACAGGCCGTCGATCTCCATGTAGACGCCGATCAGCGTCTCGACGAGTTCGTCATCGGGTGCGGCGGCCATGCCACGCAGTCTACTCCCTGGACAGTTGACACTCTCGACCAAATTAGTCGATGCTGTGGACCATCCATAGAGTCGACCAATTGGAGAGTTCATGCGTACCGAGGATCGGGTCGCGGTCGTCACCGGCGGATCGCGCGGCATCGGACGGGCGATCAGCGACCGGCTCGCCGCGGCTGGGATGCGCGTCGTCATCGGCTCCCGCGACCAGGAGACGGCCGCGCGGGCGGTGGACCAGATCAAGAACGCGGGCGGGCTGGCCACCGCGGTCCGCACGGACATCACCCGCCCCGAGACGGTCAGGGAGTTGTTCGATGCTGCCGAGCGCCAGTACGGCCGGGTCGACGTATGGGTGAACAACGCCGCCACGGCGACCGGCGGCCCGCTGGCCCGCGCCACCGATGCCGACTTCGGCCAGTTCTTGCAGGCCAACGTGCTGGCCACGTTCGTGGCACTGCGCGAGGCCGCGCAACGCATCCGCGACCATGGCCGGATCATCCTGATCTCGTCCGCGCTGACCGTATCGCCGCTGCCCGGCATGGCGCTGCTGGCCGCCGGCAAGGCCGCCGGTGATCAACTCGCCCGTACGCTGGCCTGGGAGGTGGGTGCCAGATCCGTCACGGTCAACAGCGTCCTGCCCGGATTGACCCGTACCGACGTCCTCGACACCGTGCCCCCGCACGTCATCGACGACGCCAAGGCCCGCACCCCGCTGGGCCGCCTGGGCGAACCGGCCGACATCGCCGACGTCGTCGCGTTCCTGGCCTCGGACGCCGCCCGCTGGATCACCGGCCAGAGCATCAACGCCGCCGGTGGCATGATCTGACGAGCCGGACGCCGCACGATCCCCAGACCCCGGCCAGTACGGCTCACAAGTTGGTTGCGCGATCACGGTGATGGTGATCGCCAGCGTGGACCGACCGAGACGGCGTGCCGGGGACCAGGGTCTGCGCCGTGAAGAGGGCGCTGGCCGGCGGGGCAGGTGCGAGCATTTACCCCGCCGACCAGCCATTGAGCTGTCCACCCCCGCGCACCCATCAGGCTCGTGCGGAAGTTCGAGTACCTGACGGGACGGGCGGATCGGACAACTCGGTCAGAACACCGGCCACGTGCGTGCCCGACTCGCGATCACGACAACATCCGCAACCGCTCGCCGGAGTCGCACACTCAGTGCCCGGTGATGCAGGAGAGGGCGCCGACCTCGACGGGTGCGCCCGAGTACGACGGATCGATGATGGCGGTGACCTTCCCCGCCTTGGAGATCAAGCACTCACCGGTGACGTTCGGATCGGCGATGGCGTTCGCGACCGGCGCGGCAACCCCCGGATCGACAACGGCACCCATGACCGGGACAGCGGCCGGCGGACCATCCGCAATCCCCATCTGGGGCGATGTGGTGGCGGTTGTTCCAGCTGTGGCTGCCATCGCGATCGGGCCAGCGAATGTTCCACCTGTACGCGCCCTCGGGATCGCGCCGGTGGCACGTGTACTGCCTGCGAACGCCATCAGAGCCGGTCTGGTGACGATGGTCTTGCCTATGCGCACCCTCTTAGCCGGGTTGATGGTGCGTGCGCTGACTTCGGACGTCATCGGGGCCCGGGTGGTGGCGGACGTCCTGCCTGTGTGCACCCCCAGGATCGGGCCGGTGGTCGGCGCACCGCCTGTGAGCATCAGTGGGGTCGGAACGGTGACGAGCGCCCCGGCCGTGGACGCCATCGCAGCCGGAACGGTGCCGAGCGAGCCGGCCATCACCGCCGAGCCGATCACCACAATCGGCGCGGCGACCACTTTTGCGGCGGGGTGTCCCAGTGAGCGTGCACCCACCAACGCGGCGGCGAGCGAACCGACGATCACCAGCGGCCCGATCCACCCCAGCGGCCTGATCCCCGCCAACGAGCCGATCTCCGCGAACGCAGAGATCCCCGCGAACGAGCCGGCCCCCGCGAATGTGGCGGCGCTCACCAGCACGGCCACGCCCGCCAGTGAACCAGTGACCACTCGTGTGGTGGCGCCCGTCAATGAACCGGCGACCACTCGCGCGGCGGCGTCCACCAGTGAGCCGGCAACCACCCGCGCGGCGGCGACCACCGGGCGAGCTGATCGATGCATGAGGCGTCTCCGAAGGAATCGTTACTCTTCGAAGTCATATCATTACACAGAGTGGCACTAGTTCAACGCTGGGTCTCCAAAGTCTCACGTATCTCACCTTGGGCCGTGCTCCAGGAGGCTGGCTTGGCGGTAGCGCGACCAGCAACGAAGGAGAGGGCAGCGTGAGGCGAAGACCGCGGGTGACGGCGCGACGGGGGAGGAGCCGAGCCGGAGGAAGGTGAACCGGAAGGAGCCGCGTTGGGAAGGTCGAGCTGGAGGAAGTTGGGCCGGAGGAAGTCGAGTCGAAGGGACCTGAGCCGGGTCAGCCGATCGCCAGCGGTTCGTCGTCGGAGTTCGCATCCGGGTCAGGGTCGTCGGCGAAGCCCGGGACCCAGCGGATCACCTCGTCGCGAAACCGGGCCGTGGTGCCGAGCTGGCAGAGCACGCCGATACCGGCCGCGTGCACCCGGTGGATGAGCACGTACGACGTCGGCAGGTTGAGCTGGCGGATCACGTTGGTCGGCCGGAGGTCCGTGACGCTGGCCGCCTGCTCCTGCAGCCACTCCCGGCTGAACGTGAACTCCTCCACGGCGGTCGGCTCCACGTACGGCGCGAGGAAAGCGCGCAATGCGTCGGCGTCGACCTCGATGTCCGGCCGGATGAAGCCCTCCTGCCGCAACCCCTCCGTGACGGTGGCCATGTCGCCCTGGTTGAAGATGCGGGTGAGCTTTCCGAACGCCGGCGGATAGCCCTCGGGCAGGCGGTTGACCGCGCCGAAGTCGAGCACGCCGAGCTTGCCGTCGGCCAGCATGCGGAAGTTGCCGGGGTGCGGGTCGGCGTGCAGCATCCCGACCCGTGCGGGGGAGCAGAACAGGAACCGTACGAAGAGCAGTCCGGCCTGGTCGCGTTGTTCCTGGGTGCCCTCGGTGATGATGCGCGACAGGGGCGTGCCGTCCATCCACTCCGTGACCAGCACCATCTCGTTGGCGGCCACCACATCGGGCACGTGGAAGTCGGGGTCGCCGTTGAACTCCAGGGCGAACGCGTGCTGGGCCTCGGCCTCCCTCAGGTAGTCGAGCTCCTCCGCGATCCGCTCGCGCAGTTCCCCGAGCACGGCTTTCATGTCGAGGCCCGGCAGCAGCGCGCCGAACAGCTTGCCCAGCCGCGCGAGCTGCGCGAAATCGCCGAGCAGGGCCTTGCCCGCCCCCGGGTACTGGATCTTGACGGCCACCTCCCTGCCGTCGTGCCACACGGCCCTGTGCACCTGGCCGATGGAGGCGGCCGCGGTCGGCTGGTCGTCGAACGATAGGAAATGCTCGCGCCAGCCGTCGCCCAGTTGCTCGGTCAGCACCTTGTGCACCGTGGACACGGGCAGCGGCGGGGCGGACTCCTGCAGCTTGGTGAGCGCGGCGCGGTAGGGCCCGACGACCTCCTGCGGCAATGCCGCCTCGAAGATCGACAGAGCCTGGCCCAGCTTCATCGCGCCGCCCTTGAGCTCGCCGAGAACCTTGAAGACCTGCTCGGCCGTACGCTGCTGCACCTCCTGTGCCACGATCTCCGCGGACTTGCCGCCGATGCGCTTGCCCAGCCCCAGGGCGGCGCGGCCCGCGAAGCCGAGTGGAAGGGTGGCCAGTTTGGCCGAACGCGTGACAGCGCGGCGCGGAAGATCGTTCACACCGATGCGCGGAACCTCGTCGAGATGCCGCTTCCCCCCTTCGTGGTCGTCTGAGCACGTCAGTCGCGGTTGGGTGCCATGACCATTCTTAGCGAATATGGGTTACTTCGCATACAACGACATTGCGGATGTACCCTCCACGATCGCCTTTTCCATTGCCAATCAGGCGTTACGTCTACTGTGCCATTGGTCACAGATGACTCCTTACCGTCCAGGTAGGCGAGTGCGTGACCGGTCGCCGCGGCCGCCACGGCGGTGGCCAGCGCCACGTCGCAGGCGATCTCGCCGGGCGGATAGCCGCCCAGCCGGGCGGTGACGATCGGCCAGTGGGGATCGTGGTCGCGCCGGGTGAGATCGAGGCAGTGCAGGCACGCGGTCTCTCCGGGCAGGACCAGCGGACCGACACACCCGTACCCCTCGAAGGCGGCCACGAGGAGGTGGGGGATGCGCAGCGTGTTCAGCTCGTTGACCAGCACCGTGTCGAGAGGGCCGACCTGGGCCAGGACGACGAGATCGGGCCGATCCCACTTGTCCCCGAGAAACGGCCCACCGGCGACGACGTTCGAGGTGGGCTTGTGGTTCGAGGTGGGTTGGTGAACGCCACCCTTCGAGGCTTGAACGACATCAGACCGGCTCTCTCGCCGCCCAGAGCCGCCCATCGGTCCGGTTCCGGTCCCGGTTCTGCCGGAGTCGGACGCGTCCCGTCGTGCGGGTTCGCCCTTGCGCGCGGTCCTGGTTCCGCTCGACTCCGATCCGCCGACCCGCCTGGTCCCGGGCGAGTCGATGTCCTTTCGCCCGGTCCCGGTGCCAGTCCCGCGCGGGTCGGTGCCCTGTCGCTCGGTTCCGGTCCCGCCCGGGCCGGTGCCGCTCTCTCGCCCGGACGTGGGGCTGTGCGAGTCGGCCCTGGTCCCGCGTGTGTCCAGGGTCGTTTCGCGGGTGTGGGACGTGTCCACGCGCGGGCTCTGGGCCGCCCCTTGGGTGTCGGATGTCGCCCCGCCTGGGTTCCGGGCTGCTCCGTGAGTGTCGGACGTAGCCCCGCGCGGAGCCTGGGCTGTAGGGCGTGGGGCGGCAAACGTTCCGCGCGCGTTGGTGACCCCGCGCGTGGTGGGAGTTGCACGCATGGTGGTTGTCCCGCGCGTGCTCGGTGCGACTCCTCGCAGACCGGGACCAGGGCGGGGGCCGGGGTTCAGGCCGGGGGCGGCGTCGGGGCCTGGGGTGGGGGTGGTGTTGCGGCGGTTCGTGGGGGTGGTGAGGGTGGGGTAGACGGCGGGGCTGGAAGGAGTGCGGTTGGTGGTTTGGGGGTTGCGGGGTCGCCCGGTGGTCTCGTCGGGGCCGTGAACAGCTGCACCCGGCGTGGCGCCGCCTGAGGTGATTCTGTTGGCTGCGGCGACCGCCCCCACCTCCCTGGGCAGGCCCACCTCCGCCCACGTCAGCCCGCCCGGGGTGAGGTCGGCCGGCTGGGTCGTGCCGGGGTCGAGGACTCGGATGTCGCCCACGCCGGCCGCCGCCAGCAGGGCGACGACCTGGGCGCCGATGCGGCCGGCGCCGTAGACGCGTACGCGCGATCGTCTGCGGCGTTCGAAGTGGGCGATCATTCCGTCGGGAGCCGTGGAGGCGAGGTCGAGGGCGTCGAGGTCTGGTTTGAGGCGGTCTCTCTCGGCCAGCGGGAGCTCGCGCAGAGAGCCGGGGCCGGCGGCGGCGTCGTGGAGGGCGCCCTGGGCGGCGAGCTGGTCGAGCAGGGCCCGGGCGCGCGTCGCGTCGAGCCCGGCACGAGCGGCGTCGCGAAGGACCGCGTCGAGGTCGCGGGTGCCGTCGAGGCCCTCGATCCACTGCCGGACGGGTCTGGTCAGGCCGCTCAGCATGACCGCCCGCAGCGGGTGGACGCCATATTGCAGGGTCTGCTCGTCGCGGAGGAGGTGCCGGAGGATGGGCTTCACGCGTGGCCTCATGGCGGGAAGGTTTCCATGCCGGAGCAAGATCCCGAGCGGGTTCGGCGACGGCTGTGGATAACCGCCGGAATTGATGAAAGCGCCTGTGGACGAAGCGAAGCGAAGCGTTGATCCGTAGAAAAGATCATTCCTTCAAGGGGTCTCTGGAGGCCGCCGCCTCTCCTGCCGCGATGCGCGATCATCGACCTGCGTGACGAACGCCGGCGATCATCGACCTGCGTGACGAACGCCGGCAATCATCGACCTGCGTGATGAACGGCAGCGATCATCCTCAAGCGATGATCATCCCTACATGAAGATCATCCTCAAGTGATACGACCACACGTGATCACCGCAAAGCCTTATGCCGTACGTGATCACCGCCAACCGCCAGGCCCCGACATGATCACCGCCAAGCGTTACGCTTCCCGGCATGGACGAGCTCTTGGTTGATCGTAAAGACGACGGAGTCGTACTCATCACCCTCAATCGCCCCGACATGCGTAACGCGATGACCGACGCCATGACCGCCCGATGGCGCGAAACCATGTCCGAGCTGGCCACCGACAGAGACGCGAGGTGCCTCGTCGTCACGGGCGCCGGCACGGCGTTCTCCTCGGGCGGTGACCTGTCGTGGATCGGCGAGCGCGGCGCGGAGGCCGTGCCCCGGCTGCGTGAGCGCATGCTCGCCTTCTACCGCACCTGGCTGATGATCACCGAGCTGGAGATCCCCACGGTCGCCGCCGTCAACGGCCCGGCCGTCGGTGCGGGGCTGTGCGTGGCGCTGGCCTGCGACCTCGTGTACGCGGCCGACGACGCCAAGCTGCTGGCCCCGTTCACCTCGCTGGGGCTGCACCCGGGCATGGCCGCCACCTACCTGCTGCCGCGCAGGGCGGGCGCGGGGCTCGCGCGGGAGATGCTGCTGACGGGCCGCAGCCTGTCCGGAACGGAAGCAGCGGCTAAAGGGTTGGTAAATCAATCTTTCCCGAAAAATGACCTAATGTCGGAAGTAGGCGGCATCGCCGCGAAGATCGCTCAGAACGCACCCATTGCCACAAGGCTCACCAAAGTAGCCCTCAACCAAGACCATCAAGACCTGGAAGCCGCTCTGAGGTGGGAATCCTTGGCCCAGCCCGTGACCATGGCCTCCGCCGACATGATGGAGGGCCTCACGGCACATCGGGAAAGGCGCATGCCCAAATTCACCGGCTCTTAATCATCTGACCAGCAGAAACAACGTCCACCCTCTGTGGAATTTCGCCAGTCTCGGCTACCGTGCATATGTGCCCCCCGAGACAGTCGAGGTTCGTCGCAGTTCTCGTCGCCGGCGTACGGTCTCCGCCTACCGCGACGGCGACAAGACGATCGTGCTCCTGCCCGCCTGGTTGAGCGGCGAAGACGCGGATGAGTGGGTGAGCCGGATGCTGGATCGGCTGGCCGCCAAGGAACGCCGAAGAAGGCCCACCGACGAGGCGCTGCTCGAGCGGGCCAAGGAGCTGTCGGCCAAATATCTGGACGGCGAGCCCGACCCCGTGAGCGTGCGCTGGGTCGACAACCAGCAGCACCGCTGGGGCTCGTGCACCCCCGAGACCGGCACGATCCGGATCTCCACCAGGCTCAAGGGCCTGCCCGAGTGGGTCATCAACTATGTGATCATCCATGAGCTGGTGCACCTGCTGGTGCCCAGCCACGGGGCCAAGTTCTGGGCGCTGGTAGAACAGTATCCGAAGGCGGAGCGGGCCCGCGGGTTCCTCGAGGGATTCTCCGCGGCGGCCCACACGGCACCGGAGGAGTGTTGACGCGCATCGCCGCGGTCCTCGTCCATCAGCACATGGCACAGGCGGCCCCGCCGGGCGTCGACCCCAGGGAGTTCCTGGAGGCGGTGGCCGAAGACACCTACGAGATGGTCGCCGGCCTCGACCTCGTCACCCCGGTCCTGCTCACCAGCGTCCCCGGCCTGGACGATCTCGTCTGGCCGGGCACCGAGGTGATCTCGATCGCCGAGGGCGAACCGCTCAGGACGACCCTCGCCCGCCTCGACGCGGAGCAGGCGGCCGTGATCAGCGCCGACGCACCCGACCTGCCGCCACTGCTGGTCGGCAAGCTGTTCAGGGAGCTGGGCCGGGCCGAGATCGTCGTCTGCCCGGCGGAGAACGGCGGCGCCGTGGCCCTGGCCTGCGTGCTGCCCCCGCCCGCCTGGGCGGACCCCGACCTCGACGCGTACGACATCGTCAAGGAGCTGCGCGCCCAGGCCCCAGGCCCGCGCCGGGTCGCCACCACCCCTGGCTGGCACCGCCTGCGCGCACCTGAGGACGTCGCCCGCCTCGACCCCGGCCTCGAAGGCTGGGACAACACCAGAGCGCTGGTCGGGGCAGGCTGAGAGCTCGCCACCCCGAGCCGAGCGCCGACCGGGGCAGGCCGATCAGGGCAGGCTGAGCCGGGCCAGCACGGCCCGGTGGTCGGTGCCCGGCACGTCGCGCACGCTGACCTCCTGCACCCCCACCCGCTGATCCACCAGCACATGATCGATCGTGATGAACGGCGGCACCCGCTTGCCGGCCGGCCACGTCGGGATCAGCCCGGCCCCCACCTGGTCGGCCGCGTCCTTGTAGCCCCGCGACAGCACCCCGCGCAACGCGGCGTGGTCGAGCGAGGCGTTGAAGTCGCCGGCGATGATCCGGATCCGGTCGGGGGAGGTGGAGGGGAAGGCCGCCATTGCCTCGTTCCAGCTGGTGACCTGCGGGCCCAGCGGCGGGAACGGATGCGCGTCCACGAACTCGATCGGCTTGCCGCCCGGCACCGAGATCAGCGCCGCGGGCATCTGGTGGCCGACGGGCGGCATCAGGTCCCAGAGCGCCTCCATCGGGTAGCGGGAGTAGATGCCGCTGCCTCCGGCACTCCACTCGGCCTGGAGCACGCGGTGCGGCATGATCTCCTTCAGCCCGTCCGCGTCCAGGTCGGCGACCGCCCCGGGGGTCAGCTCCTGGGTGCTGAGCACGTCGGGGGCGAACTCGCGTACCAACCGCATGATCGACGCGACGTCGGCCCGGCCGAACAGCATGTTGATCGTCATGACCCGAAGCGGCCGCGCCGACGCGGCGTCGGCGGTGCCGAGCGCCCTGGGCAGCACGCTGAAGCCGAGCGCGGTCGTCGCGAGCAGCGCGACGGCGGCCGCGGCGCGCTTGCGTCCGACGGCGGCGATCAGGAGCGGCACCAGAGAACCCGCCGCCGCGTACGGGGTCGCGGTCATGAGCTGGGTGGGCAGCGAGCCGCGCTCCAGCCCCGCCACCCTGACCAGCGCCCAGGCGGCGAACGGCGTCACCGCCACCCACGTCAGCGCCGTCGCGGGGAACTTCCTGCGCTTTCGCACCGGTGTCACGATGGTGCCGCCGACAGGCGATGTCTCCACGCAAGCCCCCTTTGGAACGACGCAAAACGCCGCAGATGGACTCTAGCCAAGCGCGCGTGAATCCGAGGTAAGGGCGGCCTGTCCGCGTGCGGCCAAACGGCGGGTCGCCTCGTCGGACAGCTCCGGGATCTCGTCCACGGGGAACCAGCGCAGGTCGAGCGACTCCTCGCTCATCACGGCCTCCGCTCCGGCCGGCGCCACCGCCGCGTATTCGACGTCGAGGTGCCAGCAGCGCGGCGGATGGCACCACACGGCGTGCCGGTCGAGCGCGAGCGGACCCGGCAGCAGCCGGAGCCCGGAGATCCCCGACTCCTCCCACGCCTCCCGCAGCGCCACCGCCGCGAGGGACGTGTCGGAGATCTCACAGTGGCCGCCCATGGGCAGCCACATCTTGGCCTTCGGATGCAGGGTGAGCAGCACCTTGGCGCCGTCGTGCGACAGCACCGCGGTCGTCGCCGTCAGATGCCCGGGAACGCACTCACGCAGCATGGCGTCGTCGTGCTCGCGCAGGTGGTCGAGGAACTGCTCGCGCAGCGCCTCCTCCTCGGGGGTGGGCGCCGACCAGGTGGACAGCACCGCCACCGCGTCGTGGTGCAGGCTCAACCCTGGCCGCCCTCGCCGTCGTCGTCGGGCTTGGCGTCGAGCTGCGAGATGTCCCAGGCCGTGTCTCCGCGTACGAACGCATCGGGGTCGTCGAGGTCGTCGGCCGTCGGCATGAGGTCGGGGTGGCTCCACAGCGCGTCGCGCCCGTCGACGCCGCGCTCGTTCTCCAGCGCCCGCCACAGCGCCGCCGCCTCGCGCAGCCGCCTGGGCCGCAGTTCCAGCCCCACCAGCGTGCCGAACGTCAGCTCGGCGGGCCCGCCGGTGGCGCGGCGGCGGCGTACGGTCTCGGCCAGCGCCACGGCGGAGGGCAGCTTGCCGTCGGCGGCCTGGTCGACCACCGTCGCCACCCAGCCCTCGACCAGCGCGAGCATCGTCTCCAGCCGCGCCAGGGCGGCCTTCTGCCGCTCGGTCTCCTCGGGCTTGAGCAGGTTGCCCCCGCTCAGCGCCTCCTGGATGGCCTCGGGGTTGTTGATGTCGAGCCCGCGGATCTGCTCTTCGAGCGCGGAGGTGTCGACCGTGATGCCCCTGGCGTATTCCTCGACCGCCCCCAGCAGGTGTGAGCGCAGCCACGGCACGTGCTGGAACAGCCGGTGGTGCGCGGCCTCGCGCAGCGCCAGGTAGAGCCTGATCTCGTCGGCGGGGACCTCCAGGCCCTCGCTGAAGGAGGCGATGCCGCCCGGCAGCAGCGCGGTCGTGTCGGACAGCGGCAGGCCGATGTCGGTGGTGCCGATGACCTCGCGGGCCAGCGAGCCGAGCGCCTGCCCGATCTGCTGGCCGACCATCATGCCGCCCATCTGCTTGAGCATGCCCATGAGCGGCCCGGCCATCTGCTGGGCCTCAGGAGGCAGCCCTGAGCCGCCGAGCGCGCCGCCCATGGTCTCGACCATGCGCTCCGCGATCGGTTCGCAAAGCTTTCGCCAAATCGGGATCGTGTTCTCGATCCACTCAGACCGGCTCCAGGCCTGCGGGTTGGACACGCCGCTCGGCAGCGCGGTCGCCTCGTTGAGCCACAGGTCGGCCAGGCTGAGCGCCTCGACGATCTGACGGCGCTCGCCTTCCATGACACTCGGGTCGCCCTCGGCGACCACGGCGTGCCGGGCGATGTTCTTGGCCATGTCCCAGTTGACAGGGCCTGAACCCTGGGGCGCCGACAACATGTCGGCGAACTGGCGCATCGCCTGAGCCATCTGCTCAGGGTTGCCGAACATGGCGAACGGGTTCTCGTTGGGGTCGTTTTCGCGACCTGGCAGGTCAGTCACCGCTCTACCTCGTGCAGGATGGAGGAGTCCACATCCGCCACGTTAGCCGTCCTACGGCGGATCAGTGCAAAGTGAGGACCTGGTGCCTACCTCGAAACGCCCGCGTCAACCCGTCGTCGCCGTAACGGGCGCGGCCTCCGGACTAGGTCGCGAAGTGCTCGTGAAGCTCGTCTCCTCCGCGGATTTCCGCAGAGTGGTGGCCATCGACGAAGAACGCGGCGACGTCCAGGAAGCCACGTGGAGGGTGATCGACGTCCGAGATCCGCTCTTGGCGAACCGGATCTCCGACATCGACGTGCTGATCCATCTGGCCGGCGACTACGCCGTCGACTCCGACCCGGCCGAGCGGCGGGCCTACAACCTGCGCGCCGCCCAGACGGTGCTGACGGCCTGCGCCGCCGCACGCGTGCGCCGTGTGGTGCTCGTCACCAGCGCGATGGTGTACGGCGCCGCGCCCGACAACGAGGTGCCGCTGCCCGAGGACGCCCCGGTGGCGGCCGAGCCCGACACCGGCGTCGTGGGCGACTTCCTGGAGATCGAGTCCCTCGTCCGCAGGTCGTTGCGCAGCCACCCGGGCGTGGAGGTGACCGTCCTGCGCCCGGCCGCGGTCGTCGGCCCCGGCGTCGACACGGTGCTCACCCGCCACTTCGAGTCGCCCAGGCTGCTGACCGTCAAGGGCTGCAGCCCGCACTGGCAGTTCTGCCACATCGACGACCTCGTCTCGGCGCTGGAACTGGCGGCGCGCGGCGTGGTCAGCGGCGTGCTGGCGGTCGGCTCGGACGGCTGGCTGGAGCAGGAGCAGGTCGAGGAACTGTCCGGCATCCGCAGCCTGGAGCTGCCCGCCGGCCTGACCTTCGGCACGGCGCAGCGCCTGCACCGTCTCGGCGTCACTCCGGCCCCCGCCACCGACCTGCACTACGTCGTCTATCCGTGGGTGGTCGACTGCGCGGTGCTGCGCGAGGCGGGCTGGAAACCGGCGTGGACCAACGAGGCCGCGTTGCGGCAGCTCATGGAGCTGCGCGAGAACAGGACGACCGTGGTCGGCCGGCGCCTGCCGGTCAAGGAGGCCACGCTCACCGCCGCCGGAGCCACCGTGGCCGTGATCGGCACCGCCGCCATCGTCCGGCAGGTCCGCAAAAAGCGCCGCCAATGATGCTTCTTCGCGGCGCGTAAGAAACGCGGCCGGTAAAGGTTAGGCTTTTTCCGTGGACGTCATCCGGTTGCTCGGCATTCGTGACACACCGCTCTCGGTCGACGAGGTGCTGGCCGCCGTCGGCGACCACGCCGCGGGCGGCACCACGTTCTTCGTGGGCACCGTGCGCGAGCAGGACCACGGCAAGGCGGTGACCGGCCTGTCCTACTCGGCGCATCCGACCGCCGAGGCCGAGCTGCGCCAGGTGGCGGAGAAGGTGGCCGCCGACTTCCCGGTGACGGCGCTGGCCGCCGTGCACAGGGTGGGCGACCTGGCGCTGGGCGACACGGCGGTGATCGTCGCGGTCGCCGCGCCCCACAGGGACGAGGCGTTCAAGGCCGCGCGGCGGCTGATCGACGACCTCAAGGCACACGTCCCCATCTGGAAACACCAGGTGTTCTCCGACGGCGAGACCGAGTGGGTCGGCGCCGGAGAATAAGCTCATCGACATGTCACGACGCGCCCTGACCCTGCTGCTCGCGGGTTTCCTCGTGCTCGCGTTCGGGGTGGTGGGCGCCTTCCGTCCGGTCCCGTACGTCGTGCTGAGCCCAGGGCCGACGGAGAACACCATCGGCGAGGTCGACAAGAAGCCGGTCATCTCGATCAAGGGCCGGCAGACCTACCCCACCAAGGGCGCGCTCCACCTGGTCACGGTGGCCTACCAGGGCGGCCCCGCGGCCCAGATCGACCTGCTCACGGCCCTGCGGGGCTGGATCGACCCCACCGTGGCGGTGGTCCCGCAGGAGACCATCTTCGCTCCCGACCGCGATCCGAAGCAGGTCGAGGAGGAGAACGCGGTCGAGATGACCAACTCCCAGGACTCCGCGACCGCCGCCGCGCTCAACGAGCTCAAGATCCCTTACTCGATGGCCGTGAGCGTGGCCTACACCGAGAAGGGCAAGCCCGCCGACGGCAAGCTGAAGAAGGACGACGAGATCGTCGCCGTCGACGGCAAGGCGGCCAGGGACGTCACCGCCGTCAGCGACGCGGTCAAGGCGCACAAGACGGGCGACAACGTCGTCTTCACCATCACCCGCGGCAAGGACAAGCTCGACGTCACCGTGCCGACCGTGGCGGGCCCCAAGGGGCAGCCTCTGGTGGGGGTGACGATGCAGGCGAAATACAAGTTCCCGTTCGAGGTCGACATCAACGTGGGCGACGTCGGCGGGCCCAGCGCCGGGCTGATGTTCTCGCTCGGCATACTCGACAAGCTCACGCCCGGCGAGCTCACCGGCGGCAAGCAGATCGCCGGCACCGGCACGATCGATCCCGGCGGCGCCGTCGGGCCGATCGGCGGGATCGCGCAGAAGATGGTCGGGGCGAAGGATTCCGGCGCCACGATCTTCCTGACCCCCGCCGACAACTGCGCGGAGGCCATGAAAGCCGTGCCCGACGGGCTGCGGCTGGTCAGAGCGGACACGTTGCACAGCGCGGTGCAGGCGCTCGACGCGCTGCGCACCGGCAAGGGCGAGGTGCCCGCTTGTGAGACCGGATGAAACTTCTGGCCATCGCCGTGCGTTAGTCGTAGGGCTGGCACAGCGGTGTAAGTTGCCAGACACGGACCGTTTCTTCATTACGACGAGGGGTTGGCCTTGAGCTTCCGGACCCCAGGAGCCGGCAGGGCGATGCGCTTGCCCCGCCGACCGCGACTGCTTCTGCCTGTGGCGATCGCTCTGGTAGTGATCGTCGCGCTCTTTTTCCTTTTTTCGGGCATCTATACCGATTTTTTGTGGTTTGACTCGACCGGCTTCACCTCGGTCTTCAGCGGAGTGCTGCTGACCCAGATCGTGCTGTTCCTGGCCGGAGCGGTGCTGATGGTCGCCATCGCGGGCGGCAACATGCTGCTGGCCTTCCGCACCCGGCCCATGTTCGGGCCGGCGATGTTCGGCGGGGGCAGCGGAGCCGACCGCTACCGCATGGCGCTCGATCCCCACCGAAAGCTGATCTTCATCGTCGGCATGGGGTTGCTCGCGCTCTTCTCCGGCTCCTCGTTCGCGGGGCAGTGGAAGACCTGGCTGCAGTTCAGCAACGGCGCGTCCTTCGGCAAGCAGGACCCGATGTTCGGCTACGACATCGCGTTCTTCATGTTCGACTATCCGTTCATCCGGATGGTGCTGAACTTCCTGTTCACCGCCGTGATCATCTCCATCGTGCTGGCGGCGATCACCCACTACCTCTACGGCGGGTTCCGGCTGCAGTCGCCCGGCGTGCACGCCTCCAGGGCGGCCCGCGTCCACTTGTCGGCGCTGCTGGGCATCTTCGTCCTGCTCAAGGCCGTCGCCTACTGGATGGACCGCCTCGGCCTGGTCTTCTCCGACCGGGGCTTCGTCCACGGCGCCTCCTACACCGACGTCAACGCCGTGCTGCCGGCCAAGACCATTCTCGCGATCATCGCGCTGATCTGCGCCGCGCTGTTCTTCGCCGGCGTCGTGCGCCCCGGCGGCATGCTGCCCGGCGTCTCCTTCGGCCTGCTCGTGCTCTCGGCCATCCTGATCGGCGGCGTCTACCCGGCGCTGGTCGAGCAGTTCCAGGTCAAGCCCAACCAGCAGGGCAAAGAGGCGGCCTACATCCAGCGCAACATCGACGCGACACGGGCGGCGTACAACGTCGACAAGACCGAGGTGGAAAACTACAACGCCCAGGCCGACCCGACCAAGGTCCAGTCCAAGGGCGACACCTCCGTCTCCGGCGTGCGCCTGCTCGACCCGGCGCTGGTCTCCTCGACCTACGAGCAGACCCAGCGGATCAGGGGCTTCTACAGCTTCGCCGACCCGCTCGACGTCGACCGCTACCCCGACAGCTCGGGCAAGCTGATCGACCACATCGTCGGCGTACGCGAGCTGACCAGCCCGCCCGAGGGCCAGAACAACTGGATCAACCGGGCCCTCGTCTACACCCACGGCTACGGCTTCGTCGCCGCGCCGGGCAACCAGGTCGACTCCAGCGGCCTGCCCGCCTACGACGCCAAGGACATGCCGGTCAGCGGCCCGCTGGTCACCAGCACCAACCTCAAGGAGCCGCGCGTCTACTACGGCGAGGATCCGGCCTCGTCCTCCGAATACGTGATCGCGGGCGGCAACCCCAACAACCCGCAGGAGCTCGACTATCCGGAGACGGGCGGCACGGGCCAGAAGAACACGACCTACACCGGCACCGGCGGCGTGCCCGTCGGCTCGTTCGTCAACAGGCTCGTCTACGCCGCCAAGTACAGCGAGGCGAACATCGTCCTCTCCGGCGACATCAACGACAACTCCAAGATCCTGTACGTGCGCAACCCGCGCGACAGGGTGCAGAAGGTCGCGCCCTACCTCACCCTCGACGGCAACCCGTACCCGGCGATCGTCGACGGGCGCATCCAGTGGATCGTCGACGGTTACACGACCTCCAACGACTACCCGTACTCGCAGAGCGAAAGCCTCGGCGACATGACGCGCGACACCTCCACGGACCGTCGCGTGATCGCCCAGCAGCCGAGCGACAAGGTCAACTACATCCGCAACTCGGTGAAGGCCACCGTCGACGCCTACGACGGCACGGTCAAGCTCTACGCCTGGGACAACAACGACCCGGTGCTCAAGACGTGGAGCAACGCCTTCCCCGGCACCATCCGCCCGGCGTCGGAGATGAGCCCCGACCTGCGCCAGCACGTGCGCTACCCGGAAGACCTGTTCAAGGTGCAGCGCTACACCCTGTCGCGCTACCACATCACCAACCCGGCCGCCTTCTACAGCGGCCAGGACTTCTGGAACGTCCCGGGCGACCCGACACAGGGCGACAAGAACATCAAGCAGCCGCCCTACTACCTGACCACCACGATGCCGGGCAGCACGCCCGCGTTCTCGCTGACCACGACGTTCGTGCCGCGGCAGGGCCCCAACCTGGCTGCCTTCATGGCGGTCGACTCGTCGGAGGGCGCCGACTACGGCCGCATGCGCATCCTGCGCATGCCGTCGAGCACACCCATCCCAGGCCCAGGACAGGCGCAGAACTCCTTCCAGAGCCGTTTCGCGGGTGAGCTCAACCTGCTCGGCGTGGGTGCCTCGTCGGTCCGCTACGGCAACCTCCTGACGCTCCCGTACGCGGGCGGCCTGGTCTACATCGAACCGGTGTACATCCAGGTGGCCGCGGGCGGCGGGCAGGAGCCGTACCCGATCCTGCAGCGGGTGCTGGTGTCGTTCGGCAGCAAGATCGGCGTGGCGCGCACCCTGGACGAGGCGCTCCAGGAGGTCTTCGGCAGCGAGCAGGAAGAACAGGCGCAGCCGAGCGATCAACAGCAACAGGGGCGGCCAGAACAGGCCAACACGGCGCTCAACTCGGCCATCTCCAACGCCAAGAAGGCCTACTCGGACGCGCAGAAGGCCCTTCAGGCCAGCCCGCCCGACTGGGACGCCTACGGCGACGCCCAGAAGCGGCTGGAGGAGGCGCTCAAGGCGCTGGAAGGGGCGAACACGCAGCAGGAGACCGCGCCGTCGCCCTCGGCCTCACCGTCGGCCAGCGCGTCACCCACCGCCTCGACCACCGCGGCACCGACCGGGTCGCCTCCGGCGACACCGCCACCGGCGTCGCCGTCGGCCTCTCCGACCGGTTAGCCGGCCCGGAACCGGCCCGGAACCGAGGCGGAAACAGGATCTGGTTTGCGTACACCCCGCGTCGCCGATAGTCTTGTAAAGCACGAAGACGACGCGGGGTGGAGCAGTTCGGTAGCTCGCTGGGCTCATAACCCAGAGGTCGCAGGTTCAAATCCTGCCCCCGCTACCAGGCCGAAGGCCCGGGATTTCGACATCGGAAACCCGGGCTTTCGCGTGTGAGCGAGGGATCACGGTCCATCCACTCTCAGGAAGCCTGTATAGTAACTAGTGACACACCGACGCGGGGTGGAGCAGTTCGGTAGCTCGCTGGGCTCATAACCCAGAGGTCGCAGGTTCAAATCCTGTCCCCGCTACCAAAGAAAATCCTCGGTCGCCAGAACATCTGGCGGCCGGGGATTTTTCGTTTGTGCCCATGTATGGACGGCCTGGCGTTATGTCCGGATAATGCCTTGTTTCATGGCCTGTGGTGGTGATCACATGATTACATGGCTGATGAGACAGTGCCCACCCTGTACGAATGGGCCGGCGGCACCGAGGCGCTGGAGCGGCTGACCGAGGTCTTCTACCGCAGTGTCGTCAAGGACGATCTGATCGGGCCGCTGTTCGCGCACATGGATGGCGATCATCCGAAGTACGTGGCGATGTGGCTCAGCGAGGTCTTCGGCGGCCCCGACCGCTACACCCGCGAACGCGGCGGCTATCCCAACATGCTCCGCCACCACCTCGGCAAGGCCATCACCGAGCCGCAGCGGCGCAGATGGGTGAGCCTGCTCATGGACGCGGCCGACGAGGTCGGTCTGCCCGACGATCCCGAGTTCAGGGCGGCGTTCGCGGGTTACATCGAATGGGGCACCCGGCTGGCCAGGTCCAACTCCCAGCCCGGCGCGACCCCGCCTGCGCAGGCGCCGGTGCCGCACTGGGGCTGGGGCGTGGCGCCGCCGTACCAGCCTTAGCCCCGCCGCTTAGCCCTGCCGCTCAACCGGGCCGCTTAACCTGGAGGAATGGGAGGCAGGCCCCGAGGGCGGCTGCGAGTCCACCTGGGCGTCGCGCCCGGGGTGGGCAAGACGTACGCCATGCTCAGCGAGGCGCGGCGCGCCCGCGAACGGGGCGAGGACGTCGTCGTGGGCCTCGTCGAGACCCACGGCCGTGCCGCCACCGCCCGCCTCCTCGACGGCCTGGAGGTCCTGCCCCTGCGGACCCTGCCGTACCGGGGGACGACGTTCACCGAGCTGAACGTCCGTGCCGTCATCGCGCGCGCTCCCGCGATCGTCCTGATCGACGAGCTGGCCCACACCAACGTCCCCGGCTCGCGCAACGCCAAGCGCTGGCAGGACGTGGCCGAGATCCTCGACGCCGGGATCGACGTCGTCTCCGCCGTCGGCGTCCAGCACCTCGCATCGCTGAACGACGCGGTCGAGCGGATCACGGGGGTGCGGCAGCGGGAGACCGTACCGGATGAGGTGCTGCGGCGGGCCGACCGGATCGAGCTGGTCGATCTGCCGCCCGAGACGCTGCTGCGGCGGCTGGCCCACGGGGACCTCTACCCGGCCGACCAGGTGGACGCGGCCCTCGCCGGCTATTTCCGCCTCGGCAACCTGACCGCCCTGCGGGAGCTCGCCCAGCGCTGGCTGGCGGCCGACTCGCGACTCGGCCTCGACCAGGACGAGCGGCTTGGCCTTGATAGGGACGGCGGGCCGGACGACGAGCGACCCCGCCTCGACCGGGACGAGCGGCTCGGTCTTGATCGGGACGGGCGGACGGACGGCGAGCGGCCCGGTTTCCCGGGCGCGCGTTCGTGGGAGGCGCGTGAGCGGGTGGTGGTCGCGCTCACGGGCGGGCCGGAGGGCGACACGCTCGTACGGCGGGCGGCCCGCATCGCCGCCAGAGGCAAGAACGTCGATCTGCTGGCCGTGCACGTCACCAACGCCGACGGTCCGCCCGGCGGCGACCCCGCCACCCTGGTACGCCAGCGCGCCCTCGTCGAGACCTTGGGCGGCACCTACCACCAGGTGGTCGGCGAGGACGTGCCGCGGGCGCTGCTGGAGTTCGCCCGTGGCGTGCGCGCCACGCAGCTCGTGCTCGGCGCGTCGCGGCGGCGGTGGCCGTTCGCGCGCGGGGTCGGTGCGACGACTTCGGCGCTGTCGGGCCCGATCGACGTGCACATCGTGCCGCACGAGGCGACCGGCCTGGGCCGCGGTCTGGCCCGGCCGGGTCCCGCGCTGACGCGGACGCGGAGGTTGTCGGGCTGGGCGCTGGCGCTGCTCGGGATGCCGCTGCTGGCGGCCGTGCTCGTGCCGCTGGGCCTGTCGCTGCCCAGCGAGCTGCTGCTCTTCCTGCTGCTCGTCGTGGCCGCCGCCATGGCGGGCGGCATGTGGCCCGCGCTGACGGCGGCGGTGTTCGCGTTCGGGCTGCTCAACTGGTTCTTCACGCCGCCGGTGCGCACGCTGACCGTCGCCAGGCCGGAGAACGTGCTCGCGCTGGTCATCTTCGTCCTGGTGGCCGTCATGGTCAGCACGGTCGTGGACCTGGCGGCCAGGCGCAGCAGGGAGGCGGCGCGCTCGCGTGCCGACGCCGAGGTGCTGTCCACGCTGGCCGGCCACGTGCTGCGGGGCGAGTCGGCGCTGCCGTCGCTGCTGGCCAGGACGCGGGAGACGTTCGGGCTGAGCGCGGTGACCCTGCTCGAACGGAGCGACGAGTCCGGCGAGTGGCGGGTCGTGGCCACGTCGGGAGGGATGCCCGCGACCCGTCCGGGATCGGCCGACACCGACGTCGCGGTCGACGACCGGCTCGTGCTGGCCGCGCGGGGGCGTCCGCTGGAGGTGAACGAGCGCAAGGTGCTGGAGGCGTTCGGGGCCCAGGCGGCGGTGGCGCTGCGGCAGCAGCGGCTGCGTGAGGTCGCCGACCGGGCCGGGCCGCTGGCCGAGGTCGACCGCATGCGTACGGCGCTGCTCGCCGCCGTCGGCCACGATCTGCGTACGCCGCTCGCCTCGGCCAGGGCCGCGGTCGAGAGCCTACGCAGCACCGACGTCACGTGGACCGAGGAGGATCGGGGCGAACTGCTCGCCACTGCCGACGAGTCGCTGATCAAGCTGAACCGCCTCGTGTCCAACCTGCTCGACATGAGCCGCCTCCAGGCCGGAGCCCTCGGCGTGCGGCTCGAACCGGTGGCGATCGAGGACGTGCTGCCGCACGCCGTGGACGACCTCGGCCCGCTGCGCGACCGCCTCGAAACCGACATACCGTCCGACCTGCCCGAGATCTCGGCCGACCCCGCCCTGCTGGAACGCGTACTCGTCAACCTGATCACGAACGCCGTGCGCCACAACCCCGGCGGCGAACCCGTACGCGTCACCGCCGGCTCCCACGGCGGCGACGTGGAGATCCACGTCATCGACCGGGGCCCCGGCATTCCCGCAGAAGCGCATGAAAGGGTGTTCCTGCCGTTCCAGCGGCTCGGCGACCGTGACAACCACGCGGGCGTGGGGCTCGGGCTTGCGCTCTCACGCGGCCTCACCGAGGCGATGGGAGGCACGCTCACGCCTCAGGACACGCCAGGAGGAGGACTGACCATGACCATCTCGCTGCGGCGGGCCTCATGACGCGCGTACTCGTGGTGGACGACGAGCCGCAGATCCTGCGCGCCCTGCGCGTCAACCTGGCCGCCAGGCAGTACGAGGTAGCGGTGGCGCCCGACGGCGGCACGGCCCTGCGCCAGTCCGCCGAATGGCACCCCGACCTCGTCATCCTCGACCTCGGGCTGCCCGACCTCGACGGCGTGGAGGTCATCCAGGGCCTGCGCGGCTGGACCACCGTGCCGATCATCGTCCTGTCCGGCCGCGCGGACAGCACCGACAAGGTGGACGCCCTGGACGCCGGCGCCGACGACTACGTGACCAAGCCGTTCAGCATCGACGAACTGCTCGCGCGGGTGCGCGCGGTGACGCGCCGCACGGGTCAGCAGGACGAGGAGAACGCCACGGTACGGGTGGGCGACCACGTCGTCGACCTCGCCGACAAGACGGTCTCGGGCGGGGTGCACCTGACTCCCACGGAGTGGCACTTCCTGGAGCTGCTGGTACGCAATCCCGGCAAGCTGATCAGCCAGCGGCAGTTGCTCACCGAGGTGTGGGGGAGCGCGTACCTCAAGGAGACGCACTATCTGCGCCAGTACATGGCCCAGCTGCGGCGCAAGCTCGAACGGGACCCGGCGCATCCGGTGCAGCTGCTGACGGAGCCCGGGATGGGGTACCGATTCCAGCCACTGCCGCCAGAGTGATCCAGGGTCTGGCGATTGCCGGATTCAGACCCTGCCGCCGGGCATCCTGAACGCCTTCCGCACGGCCCAGCCCAGAAGCAGCAGGCCGAAGACGACTTGTACGACGCGCATCCAGAGGGAAGAGCCCTGGTCCGCGTAAATCACGATGCCCACCCACATCAGGCCAAATAGCCCAACCAAGATGATTGCCACCCAGTTCAGCCCCCGCTGCCACATATGCGAAGTCTTACAGGCGGTGCGCCAAGGGGAGGTATGCCCGAAGTCCTCATCACACCAGCGTGAACCGACGGTCGGCCACGTGGGCTGGGTGACCCGGCTTGGGCGGCCGGGAGTCGGGCAGCCCTGGGTGGATCGCCTGGGTGGCGTGACCGGAGCCGGGCAGCCATGGATCGGCGGCCTGACCGACGGCGCTGGACCGACAGCGCTGGACCGACGGCCATGGATCGGCGGCCTGAATGGTGCGGGTGCGGGTGCTTACCGGCGGAGGGTGCGGCCGGTGCCGACGCAACGGCGCAGGCGCATGCCGCGCGGCCGTCGCGGCGCCGGCTCCTCCAGGCAGGCGAGCAACGCCGCCGCCGCGCGCGCGTCGGACAGGATGCGCTGCACGGCCTCCCCGTCCTCCGGCAGCTGACCGCGCTCGGCCAGCTCGTGCTTCAGGAACGCCAGCGGCTCCGCCTCGCCGACGGTGTCCGCCGCCACCGTCGCGCGCGCGGCCGTGAGCAGGCGCAGGTAGTGGGTGCGCAGGACGGCCTCACGCATGCGCGCGTGTTCGAGGTCGTCGATCAGAGTCCTGGCGATGCGCAGCAGGTCACCCACGTGGGTCGCCTCGTCGGCGAGGAACGCGCGAATGTCGTCGAACTCCGACCGGGTCATGGCCGCCACCTCCGAGAGCGCAGTCTGCTCGTACGTACTTCGTACGTGAGAACGATTGCGGATGACTTGCCATCGACTTGCGATCGGAGGCGTCGTCCAGGGGGTGGACAGGTGAGGTTTGAGGGTCTGGTGGTGAGGGGAGAACCGTCTGATTACCTGAGTCGGCCAAAGTGGGCGCGCCAGGCTGCTAGAGTTGCTTCGCGCAGGGCGGCCAAGAGGTTCCTAGAGCTTCGGAAGATGCCCGGCAAATCCCACT
Organism: Nonomuraea sp. NPDC048882; assembly: GCF_040649755.1. Classification (NCBI taxonomy): domain Bacteria; kingdom Bacillati; phylum Actinomycetota; class Actinomycetes; order Streptosporangiales; family Streptosporangiaceae; genus Nonomuraea; species Nonomuraea sp. NPDC048882. The sequence goes on along the minus strand of NZ_JBEZGB010000013.1, from coordinate 438 downwards.
ACCTTCAGGGTCGTCCTTCGATGGTGACAAACCACTTCGGATGAGCTGGTAAGTTAGAGGGGTTGTCTCCGAAAGGGGCGGCGCTTAATTCCCGCAGGTCGAGCGAGTCCGGTCAATTTGACAGGGACTTGAACGGCTGAAAGAATTAAGACACAACGAAAGAACAAAACGGAGTGAACGCCTCCGAGCGGGAGCCGCGAGAGTGTGGTTTCGGTGAGGATGTACGCGTCCGTTTCTTGAGAACTCAACAGTGTGTTAAAAGCCAGTGCATGATTTTCATGCAACACCTCGTCAAGTCATAGTGCTTGATTTGGATTTTTGTTGGGATTGTTTCCAGACATTGTTTGGAGAGTTTGATCCTGGCTCAGGACGAACGCTGGCGGCGTGCTTAACACATGCAAGTCGAGCGGAAAGGCCCTTCGGGGTACTCGAGCGGCG
>NZ_JBEZGB010000012.1:0-408188 GCF_040649755.1 Nonomuraea sp. NPDC048882 | reverse complement strand
GCTTCCCTGCGCCGATGGTACTGCACTCGGGAGGGTGTGGGAGAGTAGGTCACCGCCGGACAATCTTTTGAGGAGAGGGTTCCGACACCTGTTGCGGGTGTCGGGGCCCTCTTCTTGCGTTTCCGGGCCCTGTTCTGGCGTCCTGAAGCGGTGCGACATGGTCGTGCACGTCATCGACTGCGCCACTCTTCGGGGGCTGTTCGGGGGCTGTTCGGGGGTTTGGTGGGCTGCCGTCCCCAAGGGGGCTTCGGTGAGGCCGTCCTCAGAGAAGATCTGGGCCGTGCGGCGGCGAAGGTGGGGTGCGGGGAGTGATGCCCACCCTGGCTCTATTGCTCTCCGGGGTGACGCTGGCCGGAACGATGAGGTGCCCTTCTCTCCTGCGTCGCCAGAACTGCTCTTCGGTAGCGCATTCTTTAGAGTCCCAGCGTGCTTGCCGGCGGGCGTTCTCGTCGTCGGTGATGGTCTCCTGCAGCCGTCGCAGTTCCCGCGAGGTGTAGCGCTGTGCGGACGCGACTAGGTGTTCGGGAGGGGCGAGCCGGCGACGGAACCGCGCGGCCAGCGCAGCAGTGCTCCCTGGAACTCTCGGCCGCCGCAGCGGCCACCGTGGCGGCCGCCGTGGCGGCCACCGTGGCGGCCACCGCAGCACTCCCCGGAACTGCGCGGCCACCGTGGCTGTCACCGTCTCGGCGTCACTGACGACGCCGAGATGCATCTTCTCTCTTCGGAGCCCAGGCCCTGGCCGAAGCAACCTGGAGATCCCACAAGGGACGCTCTAGCGGCATGTTGGTATATGCCGTGATAATGATCACGTGGTCGCGGCCGTGGCGAAGGCGATACTGCGGCTGGTCGTCGTGATCGCCTTGATCCTGCCGATCCTGCCGATCCTGCCGATCCTGCCGATCCTGCCGATCCTGCCGATCCTGCCGGTGAACAGGTCCCGAGAGCTGGCCGGCCTCGGCGGCGCCGCCGCCGATCGGGATTAGCGTCGCCGTCGATGCGGTCCCGCAAGCCACGTTTGTAGAACTTGGGGGTGCTCTCCTCGGTGGGCCGTATGGCTTATTCGAATCGCGGCCACATCGAGCCGTTCGCGTGGGGGTGCTGGGCACGTTAATGGTTGGATGTCGACGTTCATATCCTTGATGCTGGCGTGGGCCGTTCAATATGGATTGTTCCTTCCGACCGTCACATGGCGAGTGGCAGATGTCGGTGGGAAAGCTGGGGTTCGTCACGCTGAGAGTGAACCGGAAATCGGACTCAGGCTCGGCCGTTGCGTGCGGGTGCAGCGACGGAAGGCGCGGTTGTGCTTATCCGGCTTTGAGCATTGGCGATATCCCGGTTGGACAGGCTCGTGGACGGTCCACGGCTTGCTAGGCTGGAGGCACACCGGGCCACCCCCACGGGTGGCCTTCGTCGCGTAAGGCCCAGGGTGGGCGGCGACCAGCCACGGTGGACCGTTGTTGAGAGTCCGCTGGGTGAGCCAACGAAATGGACCAGAAGTGAACAGAGATAACGGACCGGACGGCGGACAGCGCGGGGGCGGCGACTACGAGGACAAGCGCCCGGGCGGAGGCGACAGGAGCGGCGGCTACGGCTCCCGCGGGCGAGACTCCGGCGGGGACCGTCCGTTCCGTTCCGGCGAAGGGTCGCGGTCCTACAACCGCGGCGACAGAGGGCCCCGGCGCGACGACTCCAGGGACGACCGCCCGAGCCGCCGTGACGGCGAGGAGCGCCGTACGTATCGCGATCGGGATGATCGCGGACCCCGCCGTGAAGGCGGTTACCAGGACCGGGGTCCGCGCCGTGAGGGCGGCTACCGCGACAACCGCGCCCCCCGGCGCGATGGTGACGATCGTGGACCGCGCCGCGAAGGCGACGATCGTCGTCCCTATCGGGACAGGGATGATCGTGGTCCTCGTCGTGAGGGTGGCTACGGTGAGCGTCGTGAAGGCGGTTACGGTCCCCGTCGCGAGGGTGGCGGTTTCCAGGATCGTGGACCCCGTCGTGAAGGCGGTTTCCAGGACCGGGGCCCCCGCCGTGAAGGTGGGTTCCGTGACGATCGCGGGCCTCGTGGTGCCGGCGGTGGGCGTGATGATCGTGGGCCGCGTCGTGAGGGCGGGTTCCGTGACAGCGGTCCCCGTCGCGAGGGTGGAGGGTTCCAGGATCGCGGACCCCGTCGTGAGGGTGGCTTCCAGGACCGGGGCCCCCGCCGAGAGGGTGGGTTCCGTGACGATCGCGGGCCGCGCCGCGAAGGCGGCTACCGTGACGATCGCGGGGACCGGGGCTCACGCGGCGAGGGCGGCGGTTACGGCGCCCGTCGTGAGGGTGGTTTCCAGGACCGCGGACCTCGTCGTGAGGGTGGTTTCCAGGACCGTGGACCGCGCCGCGAAGGCGATGATCGTCGTCCCTATCGGGACAGGGATGATCGTGGTCCTCGTCGTGAGGGTGGTTACGGTGAGCGTCGTGAGGGCGGTTACGGTCCCCGTCGCGAGGGTGGTGGTTTCCAGGATCGTGGACCTCGTCGTGAGGGCGGTTTCCAGGACCGGGGCCCCCGCCGAGAGGGTGGGTTCCGTGACGATCGCGGGCCTCGTGGTGCCGGCGGTGGGCGTGATGATCGTGGGCCGCGTCGTGAGGGTGGGTTCCGTGACAGCGGTCCCCGTCGCGAGGGTGGCGGTTTCCAGGATCGCGGACCTCGCCGTGAGGGCGGTTTCCAGGACCGGGGCCCCCGCCGTGAAGGTGGGTTCCGTGACGATCGCGGGCCGCGCCGCGAGGGCGGGTACGGCGGACGTCGTGAAGGTTCCTCCGACAGGCGTGAGGGTGGCTACCGCGACCGTCGTGAAGGCGGTTTCGGCGGTGACCGGGAAAGGGAGCAGCGCGACTCCAGGCCGTTCTCGAGGGACGACCGCGAGGAGCGTTCCGGTACGCGGGCCAGGTACGGCCGGCCGGAGCGGGAGGGCGAGGCCGCACCGCAGCGCGAGAAGCTGCCCGAGATGGCTCCCGACATCACCGTCGACGAGCTCGACAAGGAAGTTCTCGAGGAGCTGCGTTCGCTGCCCGGCGACCTGGCCGACCTCGTCGGCCGGCATCTGGTCGCGGCCGAGCGGGCGCTCGAAGAGGACGATCCCGATCAGGCGCACGAGCACACCAAGGTGGCGCGCAGGTTCGCGGCCCGCATCGGTGTCGTACGGGAGGCCGCAGGCATCGTCGCCTACCGGGCCGGGCACTTCTCGGAGGCGCTGAGCGACCTGCGGGCGGCCAGGCGGATGACGGGTTCGGAGGCGTACCTGCCGGTCATGGCCGACTGCGAGCGCGGTCTCGGCCGTCCCGAGCGGGCCATCGACCTCGTACGTTCGCCCGAGGCGGAGCGCCTCGACAGAGACGGGCGCATCGAGCTGACCATTGTCGAGTCCGGCGCCCGCCGCGACCTCGGCCAGCACGACGCCGCCGTGATCACTCTGCAGCGCCTCCCCGAGCTGCGCGACCCGCAGCCCAAGCCGTGGTCGGCACGGCTGGCCTTCGCGTACGCGGACGCCCTGGCCGACGCCGGGCACCAGGAGGCGGCCACCGAGTGGTTCGGCCGGGCGATGGCGTTCGACGAGGACGGCGAGACGGATGCGGCCGAGCGGTACGCGGAGCTGACCGGCGCCGTCATCGAGGACGTCGAGGAGGACTACGACGAGGAGGCCGGGCTCGACGGTGCGGCTGACGACGAGGACGAGCTCGACGAGGACTTCGACGGAGACGATGTCTCTGAGATCTCGGCCGCGGAGGATGAGGACGACGACGATGACGCCGCCGCCCTCGCCGAGGCCGGCGACCTTCTGGAGTCTGACGACGTTCAGGACGAAGCACCGGAGCAGGACGAATCCGTCGTTGTATCGGCGGACTCGGACGAATCCGTGTCCGAGGCTGCGCCGGTTGAGTCCCGGACTCAGTCGGTCGAGGACGAGGTCGCTGTCGTTGAGGGCGAATCCGCTGCTGCTGAGGCCGGTTCCGATGCGCGGCAGGCTGAAGTAGAGCCTGAGGCGGCGGACGCCGGACCCGAAGGCTCCACGGAGGCCGTTGACCAGGAGGCGGAGACCGACTCTGCTCGCGGCCAGCAGCCTGAGGCGGCCCCCGAGGCTGAGACGGCCAAGCGGGACGAGGTGGAGGAGGCGGCTGGGCAGGCCGAGCCGCCTGGGATCACGCCGGCGTTCATCGAGCCGAACTTCGGCGACGTGCTCGACGACGCCAACGAGACGCCCACGGACAAGCCCAAGAACGACTGACGCACACTCCGCACCGCCTCCCCTGCACTAGTGGGGGAGGCGGTGCTGATGTGTGGGGCTTTGTCAGTCTGTCTCCGCTCGGCGGTGGTGATCGTCGGGACGGTACAAAACCGTGGGCGGAGTTCGCGTCCCGGAGGGAAGCTCATGGTGGGACGCGGGGGCTCATGGTGAGACGTTGGGGTTCACGGTGGGACACGGGGTTCACGGTGACACGCGGTCGAGCCAGTGCAGGATCCCCGCGACGTTCGACGCGGCGCCGTTCAACAACTCGAACTGCTCCGCCGTAGCCTCATCGGCGGTCATCGCGCTGTACCGTTCCTTGGTGCGGTCTCTGACCATGGCGACGGCGTGGTCCAGATCCATGCCCTCCGACCGGGCCTGCTGCGTCAGATCAACCCAAACCCGGAGCTCTTCCGCAGACCGTTCAAGCGTCTCCTCAACCGCCTCGACCGGCCCGTAATGACTGAACAGTAACCTCTGCGGCCCAAGCGCTTCGAACAGCGCGATCGAGTCGAGTGCGGTCTTCAGGTCGAAGTCCGGCGGAGGGGTCGCGGGGCGCAAGTCGCCGGTTTCGGGCAGGTAGACGCCGGCCGCATCCCCGACGTACAGGTCGCCGGTGGCGGAGTCGACGAGGCCGACGTGGTGCTTGGCGTGGCCGGGGGCGTAGTGGCTGTTCAGCGTACGCCCGTTGCCCAGGTCGATGGCGCCGGTGTCACCGAGGGCGAGGATGCGTTCGGCTTCGGTGGGGGCCAGCTCGCCGAAGAGGGTGTCGAGTTTGTCGCCCCAGACCATGCGGGCGCTGGCCATGAGCCGTGACGGCTCGGCGAGGTGGCGGGCGCCCTTCTCGTGAACGACGACCTGCGCGGACGGGAAGAATCTGGCGATGTCGCCCACCCCGCCGGCGTGGTCGAGGTGGATGTGGGTCACGACGACCGTGGCCAGGTCGTCGGGGCCGACACCCAGCGAGGCGAGCGCGTCGCGCACCACGGGCGCCGAGGTCGAGGTGCCCGTCTCCACCAGGCACGGCCGGTCGCTCAGGATGAGATAGCCAGCCGTGATGCCCGCATATCCGGCCATTCTGGTGTCGATCTCATAGACGTCGCCGCCAAGCGCGGTGATGTTGTCCACAGGCACTCCTGATCGTCCAGCCGTTATCCCCAGAACGGCGTTCGAGCCGATCCGGCGTCCCCCTCATCGTAGAGAGTGATCCTCACCAGAGCACCGATAGGAGGACGACCGTGGATCGAAACGAAGTCTTGCTGGTGGGGAGACTGTCAGCGCCGGTCGAGGATCATCCGTTGCCGAGCGGCGACACCGTCTCGAAGTGGCGCATCATCGTGCGCCGCCGCCGGCACAGACGCGGCGCCGCCCTGACGGACAGCGTCCCGTGCGTCACGTTCAACCCGGAGACCGCCGCCGTGGTCCGCGCACTCAAACCCCGCGACTACATCGAGGTGACGGGGTCGTTCCGTTGCCGCGTTTTCGGGCCGTCGGCCGCCAAGATCTGGCGCTACGAAGTGGAGGTGAGCTCCGCCAGACCCTACGAAGCGGAGCTCGCGGAGCCCGCCGACCCGGTCGGCGACGGCGGCGCGGGCACGCTCGCCGTCCTGATCCCCAGACAGGTCCCCTACCTGGCGCCGGCCGTCTGACCGGTGACTGCCGGCCGACCGGGCGCGCACTTCGTCGGCGCCCGGCACTCAGTCGATCGCGAACGTGCGCAGGACCAGGCCGGTCCTCGGTTTGGGGCCGAAGGAGGTGGACTTGCGAGGCACTCGTTCGCCGCCGGCGGCCACCGCCAGCACGTCCTCGATCGCGAGCGGTCTCAGGATCACCGCGGTTCCGCCCGTACGTACGGCGAGCCGGGCCGCGGCCTCGGTGTCGTGGTGGACGATGCGCACGGTCCGTTCGTCGTCACGCATGCCCCACACCACGGGCAGCACGAACTCGGTGAGGATGGAGGTGTTGAGCGAGTTCCACCGATCGGAGTGATCGGGCGGCATGGCGCGGGCCAGCCGCACCGGATCCGGATCGGTGAGCAGCCGTGCGCCTCCCTCGCCGGCCAGCAGGAAGGCGGGCTCCGGCACGCTGTCCAGCGCGGCCAGGCCGCTCGCCAGGTCGTCGTAGTACCGCACCTGCCAGAAGCTCCGCGCCCTCTCGGTGGCCTCGCTGAGGGGGAGGCCAGGGATCACGCGGTGGATGGCCTTGAGGTCGGGCGGGTAGGCGGTGCTGTCCACGAGCAGAGCCAGCCCGAAGTCCCACGGCCCGGTCCCACCCGCGCTGGCACTGCCCGTGCTGGGCTCTTTCGTGGTGGGGGTGTCGGCGTCGGGTCGGCTCGTGCGGGGCTCACCCGTGATGGGCCCGCTCGTGGTCGGGGCACCTGTGGTGGGGCTGCGTGTGTTGGTACGGCCGGCGTCGGCGCGGGTCTCGCGAGGGCCACCGGCGTCGGTACGGCTCTCGTGGGGGTGCCTGGCATCGTGGCGGCTTGTGCTGGAGTCGCTGATGCCGGGCTCGTGGGCGGTGGCGTGTTCCTGGCGTTGCAGGACGCGGTACGTGGCGTAGCGGTGGTGGCCGTCGGCGATCAGGGCCTGGCGATGGTGGAGGTCGGCGTTGACTACGGCGATCTCCGCCGGGTCCGTGATGGCCCAGAGGCGGTGGGTCAGGCCGTCTTCGGTATGGGCGGTCACCAGCGGGCGTCGCTTGGCGGCCACCTCGTCCACCAGGGCCGTGGCGGTGCCGTTGTCGCCCTCGTACAGCAGGAAGATGGGCTCGAGGTTGGCCTGGGTGGTGCTCATGAGGGCGAGGCGGTCCGCGACGGGGCCTGGCATGACGTCCTCGTGCGGCAGGATGATGCGCTGCGCGGGGTCGGTCAGGCCGACGTCTCCGATCAGGCCGCGTTGCAGGACGTCAGGGCCGCTCTGTTCGTAGACGTACAGTGCCGGCACCTCGTCCGGGACGAGCACACCTTCCGCCAGCCACTCTTTGAGCGTTCTCCCGGCCTCGGCGTAGTCGGTGGAGGGCGGGTGGTTGGTGGTCGGTGAGGTTGTGTCTGGGATGTTGTGGGGTGGTGTGCTGGGTTCTGGGGCTGTATGGGCAGAGCGTGGGTGGTGAGTGGTCCGGGAGGTCTCGGCTGGGGCGTGATTGGATGACGCCGCCGGTTCCGGGGTGTGTTGGGCCGAGGGTCGGTGGTGGGTGGTTGAGGAGGTCACCTCCGGGCGGGAGGCGTGCGGGGCGGGCGGTTCCGGGGCGTGGTGGGGTGTGGACGAGGAGTCGCCGGGGGTGGAGCAGGGAAGGATGAGGCGTACGACGTTGTTCGGGTGAGAGTCCAGGAGGGCCTCGACGTCGGCGTCGGAGATCAGGTCGTACGGCGGGGAGGTCACCTTGGCGGGATCTTCGACAGCGAAACGCACGCCCCGGAAGGGCCGTAGCACCAGGCCGTCCGGCACCGGCAGTTCAGGAGTCCCCATACCGGGCATGCTGCCATAAGTGCTTAAACCTTCCGGAAGTCGCCCCATGGTCGCAGTCGTGCCCGTTCCGCGTCAGGGCGGAGCGGGGGAAGCCGTACAGCGATGAAGGAGTCCCCACACATGGCTCACGAGGGAAACGTTCATGATGAGAACCCCGGCGCTCCCCTGGGTGGTGTTTATGACTGGTATCAGCGTGGTGTCCGCTTGCTGAAGGAAGGGAGTCCGGCGGCTGCCGCGGCCCTGCTCGAACGGGCCGCTGCCGTGGAGCCCGAATCGCGCAGCATTCTTGAGGCACTGGCCCGGGCGCAGTTCAACTCCCGGCAGTATGCCGAGGCGGCGGCCAGCTTCCGGCAGATCGTGGATGCGAATCCGGCCGAGGATTATGCCTATTTCGGGCTTGGGCTGGCGTTGTGGCGGACGGGGGATGTGGAAGGGGCGCAGGAACCGCTGGCGATCGCGGTGGCCATGCGGCCGGATGAGCGGCATTATGTGTCGGCTTTGAAGAGTGTGCGGGCGACGTTGCGGGCACGGCGGGAGATGTGATCGCCGGGCCGCCATCCGCCCCGCTTTCCGTCCCGGCCTGATAATCCCTCGCTTAGGTTGGTTGTTGCAGGTCCGTCCAGGTTCCCGGCTACTCGTTGAGTGGCTTCCCGCACGGGTTCTTGGGCGGCGGTGAGCAGCGTGCGGCCCGCCGCCCAGGCGGTCCGCTTGTTGAGTGACTCCTCGACTGTTTTGATTCAGTTCTCGGGTGATCGTTGCGCGGCGCTCGGGTGGGTGCATGGGTTGGCCCGTTGGTCGTGTCTCAGTAGTTTGCGCTGGTGATCTTTCAGTTGGGCTCCTTGCGCTTGTGGCTCTCTGTTCAGGTCTGGGCTGTTCTCTCGTTCGGGGTGCCCTTCTTGTTCGGAGGCGTTCTTCTGTTCCGACTGCCCTTTCGGCGGGGCCGGCTTGTACGTCCGGGCATGGCGTTTCGTTCGGGGTGGGTCTGCAGGGCGGGCGGGGGTTTTACGGGCGTCTGTTGGCTTGGTGTCAGGTGGTGTGGCGGTCGGCGTTGGCGGTTATGGCGGCTTGGTAATACGCGGCCAGGCCGGGAGCTGTGGCGTCTATGGAGGCGGTGAAGCGGGGGTCGTTGACGTACATGTCGCCGAGCCCGCGGTGGATCTCGTACGTGCAGTCGTAGCACCAGCGGGTGATGTGGGCCCGATGTTCCTCCGCCAAGGCCATGGCGAGCTCGCCGTCCGCCGGAGCGCCCGAGCGCATCGCGTCCGCCATGCGCGAACTGAGGTCGCCCGCCTCCGCCATGAAACGCTGCCAGTCCTGCTTCGTGTACGCCGACGAGCGCCGCATGGCGTCTGCCCAGGCCTGGGTGCCGCCCCAGCGTTGCTCGGCCTCGGCCGCGTGTTCGTCGGGGTCGAAGCCGCCGAACAGTTCCTCGCGCTCCTGCGGGGTCAGGTCGAGTGGTGCGGACATGGTCATCCCTTCCTCAGGCGAATATGGGGAGGACGCTAAAGTCTCACGCAGCGTGAGAGTCAAACGGGAAGAGGCCCTGTGCTGATCGACGGCTATGACACCCTGCTGCTCGACCTCGACGGCGTGGTCTATCTCGGCAGCCACGCGGTGCCCGGGGCGCCGGAGGCGCTGGAGGAGGCGCAGCGGCGCGGCGCGCGGCTGGCGTACGTGACCAACAACGCCTCCCGTACACCGTCCGCCATCGCCGCGCACCTGCGCGAGCTGGGCGCGCCCGCCGAGGCCGGCGACGTGGTGACCTCGGCGCAGGCCGCCGCCCGGCTGATCGCCGAACGGGTTCCGCCGGGCGCGAACGTGCTCGTGGTCGGCGGCTCTGGACTGCGCCTGGCGGTGCGTGATCAGGGGCTGCGGCCGGTTTCGACGGCCGTCGAGTCGCCGGCCGCCGTGGTGCAGGGGATCGCCCCGGGGCTGTCGTACGGGCTGCTGTCGGAGGGTGCGCTGGCGGTGCGGCACGGGGCGCTGTTCGTGGCGTCGAACGGCGACAGCACGATGCCGACCCGGCGCGGTGAGCTGCCGGGCAACGGCGCGATGGTACGGGTGATCGCCGCCGCCACCGGCGTCGAGCCCGTCTACGCGGGCAAGCCCGAACCGCCGCTGCACCGGGAGTCGATGATCCGTACGGGGGCGCGCAGGCCGCTCGTCGTCGGGGACCGGCTCGACACCGACATCGAAGGGGCGACCAACGCAGGGGTGGAGAGTCTGCTGGTGCTGACCGGGGTCGCCACGCCCGCCGACGCGCTGACGGCTGAGCCCAGGCACCGGCCTACGTACATCGGAGAGGATCTGGGGGCTTTGTTGCGGCCCTATCCGGAGGTGCGTGACGGTGCCTGCGGAGGATGGCGGGCCCGGTGGCGGGAGGGGGTCCTGTTCCTGGAGGGGGAGGGCAGCAGGATCGACGGGCTGAGGGCCGCCTGCGACGCCGCCTGGGCGGCGGCCGGGGATGGGCGGGCGGAGGAGGATGCGGTCAAACCGGTGCTCGACCGCATCGGCTGAGAGACCGTTCCTGACCGCTCCACGCGGTTGGGTAGCTAGTGCTGGGGGTGGTCAGTGCTACTGCGTGTGTGCCCTCGGTGCTCGCCGCCTGCGCCTCCTCCTGGTGCCAGGATCTGTGCGGCACTCCAAGTGCCGCGGCCTGGGCGGCCGATTGGTGCTCGTGGCCTGGGGAGCCCGCTGCTGCCAGGGCCTGCGTGGTCTGCTGTTCCTGGCGGTGTGCGCGGGCGGCTGGGGGTGGCGTTCAGAGGAGTCTGCGGAGGCGGAGAAGGTCGCCGAAGCTGGCGTCGATCTTCACCCGTCCCCCGAGCAGTGCTCTGGCCAGGTCCAATTCCCCGTCGACCAGCGCGATCAAATCGTCGCTCACGATCGTGAGCTTGACGTCGGCGGCCTTGCCGTCCGCGGGCGGTTGCTCGGTGAACGGGTCCAGCCCCCCGTGGTGCAGCCGCCCGTAGAAGATCACGTCGAGGTCGGACACCCGGCAGCTGACCGTGCGCTCGACCACGTGCTTGGCCCGGTCCGCCTCGTCGATCTCGTCGAACTGGGCCACGAGCTTGGTCAGTGCCGCCCGGCAGTCCTCGACGCTTGCCATGATGCGTATCCTTTCTTCCCTTTGCGGACGGTAGCGTTCCACATCAGTAGCACCCCCGTATGGGCTTCAACGTGTGACACGCCTGCCAAGGTCCCGGCACCTCCCGGGAGGCGTTACGGTCGAGTCATGAGTGAGCTGCCGGAGGAGACCGGCGACGAGCGGGTCGACGCCATCGTGGCGCGCCTCGGCGGGCTGGGCGAGCTGCCCGTGAGTGAGCACGTCGCGCTCTTCGACGAGGCGTTCTCGGGGCTGGAGAGCACGCTCGCGGCCGTGGACGAGCCGACGGCGGACCAGCCCTCGCCGGACGGACGACCCTCGCCGAGCGAACCGATGCCGGATGGGCCGATGCCGGGTGGGCCGACGCCGGGTGAGCGGCCGCGCCCCGGTGGGTGGTTGGCGGGCGAGCGGGCCGTGGGACGCCCGTGAGCCGCAGGATCCGGCTCGACAGCGAGCTCGTACGCCGCGGCATGGCCAGATCGCGCGAACAGGCCGTCCAGCTCATCGAGGCCGGCCGGGTCAGCGTCGGCGGGCAGCGGGCACAGAAGGCCGCCACCCAGGTCGACACCGCCTCCGCCATCGTCGTGGCCACCTCGGACGAGGGGCCCGACTACGTTTCGCGCGGAGCGCACAAGCTGCTCGGCGCGCTGGACACGTTCGAGACCCTGAAGGTGGAGGGCCGCCGCTGCCTCGACGCGGGCGCCTCCACCGGCGGGTTCACCGACGTGCTGCTGCGCCGCGGCGCCGCCCACGTGCTGGCGGTGGACGTCGGCTACGGGCAGCTGGCCTGGTCGTTGCGCAACGACGAGCGGGTGACCGTCATGGAGCGGGTCAACGTACGCGACCTCACCCCCGAGATGGTCGGCGAGGAGCCGCCCACGCTGGTGGTGGGCGACCTGTCGTTCATCTCGCTGCGGCTCGTGCTGCCCGCGCTGGCGGCGGTGGCCGCGCCCGCGGCGGATTTCGTGATGTTGGTGAAGCCTCAGTTCGAGGTGGGCAAGGATCTGGTCGGGGCGGGCGGGGTCGTGCGCGATCCCGCGCTGCGGGCGCGTTCGGTCCGCGACGCCGCGGCCAAGGCGACGGAGCTGGGGCTGAGTGTGCGCGGCGTGACCGCGAGCCCGCTGCCCGGACCGTCGGGAAATGTGGAATATCTGCTCTGGCTGGGCAAGGGGGCAGGCGAGCCGCAGGTCGCCGACCTCGACGCCGAGATCGAGCGGGCCGTCGCGGAAGGGCCGCAATGAAACGGACTGTGCTGGTCGCCGTGCACACCGGGCGCGGCGCCGCCATCGACAGCGCCCGGTTGGTGATCAACCGGCTGGTCGACGCGGGCATCAACGTCAAGGTGCTGGACGCCGAGGCAGGCGAGATCGGCTGCGGCGTGGCCGAGGCGGTGCCCGCCGACCCGGGCGCGGCCAAGGACGCCGAGGTCATGATCGTGCTCGGCGGCGACGGGTCGCTGCTGCGCGCCGCCGAGCTGGCCAGGCCCACCGGCACGCCACTGCTGGGCGTCAACCTCGGTCATGTCGGGTTCCTGGCCGAGGCCGAGGTCGCCGATCTCGCCGCGGCCGTCGACAGTGTCGTGGCCGGCCGGTACGACGTCGAGGAGCGGATGACCATCGATGTTCTCGCCCGGCAGAACGGCCGCGTGCTGGCCGACACCTGGGCGCTCAACGAGGTCACCGTCGAGAAGCAGGAACGCATGCTGGAGGTCGTCGCGGAGATCGACGGGCGGCCGCTGTCCAGATGGGGCTGCGACGGGGTGATCTGCGCCACTCCGACGGGCTCGACCGCCTACGCCTTCTCCGCGGGCGGCCCCGTCGTCTGGCCGGAGGTCGAGGCGCTGCTCATGGTGCCCATCAGCGCGCACGCGCTGTTCGCCAAGCCACTGGTGGTCTCGCCGCGCTCCACGCTGGCCGTCGAGATCCTGCCCGACACCCCCGGGGGCGTGCTGTGGTGCGACGGGCGGCGCAGGTTCGAGCTGCCGTCCGGGACGCGGATCGAGGTCCGCAAGGGCGCCGAGCCCGTACGGCTGGCGCGGCTGCACGGGGTGGAGAGCACCGGCGCGCCGTTCACCGACAGGCTGGTCGCCAAGTTCGAGCTTCCTGTCCAGGGGTGGCGCGGAAGGGTTCGTCCTTGAGTGAATGGGCTGAGGAGGACGGAAGGGTTCGTCCCTGAGTGAATGGCCTGAGTGAATGGAAGGCGGAGCGCGTAGGATCACGTGGGCATGATGAAACGCCTCAGGCGGCGTCGGACACGGCAGTGAACGGGAGTGGGCAGTGCGACCAAGGGTCGAGGAGGTCCGCATCCAGGGGCTCGGCGTCATCGACGAGGCCGTGCTCGAGCTTTCGCCTGGCTTCAACGTGGTCACCGGCGAGACGGGTGCGGGCAAGACGATGGTCGTCACCGGGCTCGGCCTGCTGTTCGGCGGCCGGGCCGACCCTTCGCGGGTCCGGCCGGGAGCCGACCGGGCCTCGGTCGAGGGCACGCTCGTCATCGAGCCGGGCGGGCGCGTCGCCCAGCAGGTCGAGGACATCGGCGGCGCGGCCGACGACGGCGAGCTGATCATCTCCCGCACCGTCTCGGCCGAGGGCAGGTCCAGGGCGTGGCTCGGCGGGCGCACGGTTCCCGTGGGCACGCTCACCTACCTCGCCGACGACCTGGTCGCCGTGCACGGGCAGATGGACCAGCAGCGGCTGCTGCAGCCGGCCAGGCAGCGGGCGGCGCTCGACCGCTACGCCGGCAACGAGCTGGTCAAGCCGCTGCGCGCCTACTCCCAGGCCTACAAGCGGCACAAGAAGGTGGGCGCGCAGCTCGAAGAGCTGACCACCAGGGCCAGGGAGCGGGCGCAGGAGGCCGACCTGCTGCGCTTCGGGCTCGAAGAGATCGAGAAGGTCGATCCCAAGCCGGGCGAGGACGTCGAGCTGCGCAGCGAGGAGGAGCGGCTCTCGCACGCCGACGCGCTGCGCAGCGCCGCGACCACCGCCCACACGGCGTTGCTCGGCGACCCGATGGAGGCCGCGGGCGGCCCTCACGACGTGATCTCGCTGCTGGGCGAGGCCCGCGCGGCCGTGGAGGCCGTGCGCGACTTCGACACTCAGCTCGCCGGGGTGGCCGACCGGCTGGCCGAGGCGGGCTACCTGATCTCCGACGTGGCCACCGACCTGGCGGCGTACGCGGAGTCGATCGAGGCCGATCCGGCGCGGCTGGCCGCCGTCCAGGAACGCCGGTCGGTGCTGTCCGGCCTGATCCGTAAATACGCCGAGGACAGCGCGGGAGTGCTGGCGTGGGCGCAGCGCTCGTCCGCCCGCCTGGCCGAGCTGGAGGGCGACGACGAGCGCATCGACGAGCTCACCCGCGAATACGAGGAGCTGACCACCCGGCTCACCGACCTGGCCGACGAGCTCACCGCCGTCCGTCAGGCCGCCGCCGAGCGGTTCGGCCAGGCGGTGACCGACGAGCTGACCGCGCTGGCCATGCCGCACGCCAAGGTCGTGGTCCAGCTGAGCCAGAGCCCGGAGTTCGGCCCCGAGGGCCGCGACGAGGTGGAGCTGCGGATGGCCGCCCATCCGGCCGCGCCGCCGCTGCCGCTCAACAAGGGCGCCTCGGGCGGTGAGCTGAGCCGGGTGATGCTCGCCATCGAAGTGGTCTTCGCCGGCGCCGATCCCGTGCCGACGTTCGTGTTCGACGAGGTCGACGCGGGGGTCGGCGGGAAGGCCGCGGTCGAGATCGGGCGCAGGCTGGCCCGGCTCGCCCGCACCGCACAGGTGATCGTCGTCACGCACCTGCCGCAGGTCGCGGCCTTCGCCGACCAGCATCTCGTGGTCGAGAAGGCGAGCGACGGCAGCGTCGTGCGCAGCGGCGTCGTCACGCTCAACCACGAGGGCCGGGTACGCGAGCTGTCCCGGATGCTGGCCGGCCTGGAGGACTCCGAGCTCGGCCGGGCCCACGCCGAAGAACTGCTCGGGCTGGCGGCGGCCGACAGGTGATCCTGGGTGACATAGCGGACACGCCGCGTCATGCGTGGCCTCCGCGCTGTTTCCCTCTGGCAGGATGGTCTTGATGAAGGTTCCGGGAAGCAGGATGCCGGGCCTCCGCGGGAGGAAGGTCGGAGACCTTCCCGGTGTAACGGCAGTGGCGAGAATCGACCGGCGGACCAAGAGGCTGACAAAACGCCTCCAGCCCGGGGAAATAGCGATTATCGACCATGTTGACGTTGACCGGGTCAGCGCGGAGGCTCTTGTCGCATGCGGTGCTTCGGCCGTGGTCAACGTGGCCAGCGGCATCAGCGGCCGCTATCCCAACCTGGGGCCTCAGATTCTGCTCGACGCCGGGGTGCCGTTCGTCGACAACGCCAACCAGGAGTTGTTCGAACGGGTCAAAGACGGTGATGTCGTACGCGTCTGCGACGGCGTCGTCTACCTCGACGACGACGTGGTCGGCAAGGGCGAGGAGCAGACCCCGGAGGCCGTCGAGTCGGCCATGGCCGAGGCGCGCGCCGGTCTGGCCGTGCAGATCGAGGCGTTCGCCGTCAACACGATGGAATACGTCCGCGGTGAGGGCAAGCTGCTCATCGACGGTGTCGGCGTACCCGAGATCCGCACGCCCATGGAGGGCAGGCACGTCCTCATCGTGGTGCGCGGTTATCACTACAAAGAAGACATCGCCACGCTGCGCCCCTACATCCGCGAATACCGTCCGGTACTCGTCGGGGTCGACGGCGGCGCCGACGCGCTGCTGGAGGCCGGCTACCTGCCCGACGTGATCGTCGGCGACTTCGACTCGGTCTCCACCAAGGCCCTGACCTGCGGCGCCGAGCTCGTCGTACACGCCTACCGCGACGGCAGGGCGCCCGGCCTCGAGCGGGTGCACCAGCTCGGCAGGGAAGCGGTCATCTTCCCCGCCACCGGCACCAGCGAGGACATCGCGATGCTGCTGGCCGACGACAAGGGCGCCGAGCTGATCGTCGCGGTGGGCACCCACGGCACTCTGGAGGAGTTTCTCGACAAGGGCCGCTCCGGCATGGCCAGCACCTTCCTCACCCGGCTGATCATCGGCAGCAAGCTCATCGACGCCAAGGGCGTCAGCAGGCTCTACCGCAGCCGCATCACCACGTCCCAGCTGCTCCTGCTCGTGATCACGGCGCTGATCACCATGGGGGTCGCGCTCTTCCTGTCGCCGCTCGGCCAGACCTGGCTCAACGGGCTGCAGGACGTCTGGAACGCATTCATCTTCTGGTTGGTCGGACTTTTCTCGTGATCGATTTTCGCTACCACCTCGTCTCCATCGTCGCGATCTTCCTGGCGCTCGCGGTCGGGATCGTGCTCGGCACCACGCTGCTGCAGGAGCCGGCGGTCAAGTCCGCCCAGGAGCTGACGGCCCAGCTCACCAAGACGAAGGAGGAGCTGCGGGCCCAGATCGACACGCTGCAGGGCCGCGAGGCGGGCAACGACAGCTTCATCACCTCCGTGACGCCCGACCTGGTGTCGGGCGACCTGGCCGGTCAGCGGGTGCTGCTGATCGAGACGCCGGGCTCCAGCACCGCCGCGCGCGAGTCCGTGCAGCAGGTGCTCGACCAGGCCGGGGCCGAGATCTCCGGCCGGGTCACGCTGACCGAGAAGTTCCTCGACCCCAAGGGCATAGGCGTGCTCGACGGCCTGGTCAACCAGCTCAAGCCGGTCAACATGGTCTTCCCCGCCACCACCACCAGCTGGGATCGCGCCGCCACGCTGCTGGCCTCCGCCCTGGTCACGACCGACCAGACGCAGGGCGGCACCCCTAACACCGCCGCCGCCGACGTCGTCAGCACGTTCGAGACCGGCGGCCTGCTCAGCACCGAGGGCGAGGTGACCAAGCGGGCCACGCTCGCGGTCATGTTCGCGCCGGAGAAGGCGTACGAGGGGGAGAGCGCCGAGGCCCAGGCGGGCGCGCTCGTCTCCGTCGCCGACGGCTTCGACGTCGGCGGCATGGGTACGGTGCTGGCCGGAATGGCCGCCACCACGGCCCTGCCCGGCGACGCGATCAGCGCCGTACGCGACGAGGGCGAGGTCTCCAAGCGCGTGTCCACCGTGGACACCGTCGACATGCCCCTCGGGCGCGTCGTGGTCGTCTATTCTCTCCGCGAACAACTGGCCGGGCGCGCCGGCCAGTACGGCGTGGGCAGGGGAGCCTCGGCCGCCATGCCCGTGGAGACGTCCGCCACCCCGTCCCCCACCGCAACGTCAGGGAGCTGACATGCCAGCCAGCCGGGCCCGTGGCCTGCTGTACGCCCTCGCCGGTGCCGCGATCGGCGCCGCCGCGGCGCGGGCCGCCTACGCGGCGTTCACCCGCAACCGCCCCGCCGACCTGAGCGGCCGCTGGACCAGGAAGAACCACCGCGGCGAGCCCATCACGCTGCTCGAAGGCCCCGCGTTCGTGGCCGGCTCCACTGCCGCCGCCGCGCTCGCGCCCGGCCTGACCCCGCGCGTACGCGCCGCCGCGCTGCTGGCCGGAGCCGGAAGCGGCGCGCTCGGCGCCTACGACGACCTCTACGGCACCACCTCCTCCAAGGGCTTCAAAGGCCACCTGAGCGCGCTGAGCCGCGGCGAGGTCACCAGCGGAGCCGTCAAGATCCTCGGCATCGGCGCCACCGGCCTCGGCGCCGCCGCCCTCGTCTCGCAGGGCCCCGCCGACATCCTGGTCAACGGCGCCACCATCGCCGGCACCGCCAACCTGGCCAACCTCTTCGACCTGCGCCCCGGCCGCGCCATCAAGGTGGCCCTGCTGACCGGCGGCCCGCTGCTGGCCGCCTCGCTCCTGCGCGGCTCGCCCGCCGCGGCGGTGCTGGCCGCCGTCCCGCTCGGGGCCGCCGCCGCGCTGCTGCCCGACGACCTCGGCGAACGCGCGATGCTCGGCGACGCCGGCGCCAACGCCCTGGGCGCGCTGCTCGGGCTCGCCGCCGTCACCAAGCTCGGCAAGCCGGGCCGCTACGTCCTGCTGGGCACGGTCGTGGCGCTGACCGCGGCCGCGGAGAAGGTCAGCTTCACCAAGGTCATCGCGGGCAATCCCGTGCTCAACCGCATCGACATGCTCGGCCGCCGCCCGGCCGAGACCGTGTGACCCGCTCGGCGCGATTGTCGGTCCGGCCTGCCAGGATGTCTGCGTACGCGTGATCGGCGGCGGGGCTGCCGGCAGCGGGGCTATCGGGGGCGGGGCTGAGGAGGCCGGGTGGGTGTGGTGACGGCGCGGGGCGTCGCGGGCGGCGCGATGCTCATCGGAGCCATCACGGTGCTGGCGCGCGTCGTGGGCTTCGCCAAGCAGTACGCCTTCGCCAGGACCGTCGGCACCAACTGCCTGTCCACCGCCTACATGACGGCCAACCAGATCCCCAACATCGTCTTCGAGCTGGTCGTCGGCGGCGCGCTGGCCGGGATGGTCGTCCCCGTGCTGGCCGGCGACCTCTCGCGCGAGCGGGCGGGGCGGATCGGCTCGGCGCTGCTCACCTGGGTGATCGTCGTGCTCGTCCCGGTGAGCGTGCTCATGGCGCTGCTGGCCGGGCCGGTCATCGCGCTGTTCGTCGGCGCCGCCGTCGACGGCTGCCAGGACACCTCGGCCGTGGCCGCCGTGGCCGCCCGTATGCTGGTCGTCTTCGCCCCCCAGATCCCGCTGTACGGCGTGGCCGCCGTCCTCTACGGCGTACTGCAGTCGCACAAGCGCTTCGCCGGGCCCGCCGTCGCGCCCCTGGTCTCCAGCATCGTGGTGATCGTCGCCTACCTGCTGTTCGTGCCGCTCAGTGGCGGGGTGGTCGATCCCGCGACGCTGCCCGAGCCGGCCGAGCTGGCGCTGTCGGTGGGCACCAGCCTGGGAGTGCTGTCGCTGGTACTGACCGTGCTCGGGCCCGTGGCGCGGCTCGGGCTGCGCTGGCGGCCCACCTTACGATTCCCCGACGGGGTGGCCGGGCGGGTGCGCAGGCTCGCCCTCGCGGGCATCGCGGCGCTGCTCGCCCAGCAGGCGGCCATGATCGTGGTGCTGGTGCTGTCCAACAAGGCGATCGGCAACGGCGCCATCGCCGTCTACAACTACGCGTGGGCGATCTACCTGGTGCCGTACGCCGTGCTGGCCGTGCCCATCGCCACCAGCGCGTTCCCCCGGCTGTCCGCGCAGGCCGGCGACCCGGTGGCCTTCGCGGCGCTCTCGGCCCGCACGACCAGGGCCGTGGTGCTGGTGTCCGGGCTGGCCGCCGGGGTGCTGGCCGCCGCGTCAGGGCCGGGGGCGGTGGTCTTCCTGATCGACAAGAGCGACGTGCCGCCCGCCGAGCTGGCGGCGGCGATCGCGCTGTTCGCGCCGGGACTGGTGGGATACGGGCTGATCGCGCACCTCAGCCGGGTGCTCTACGCGGCCGGCCACGGGCGGGCGGCCGCCACCGGCACCGTCGCCGGGTGGTGTGTGGTCATGGTGGCCCAGGTCGTGTTCGTGATCGTGCTGCCCGAGCAGTGGGAGATCGGCGGGATGGCGCTCGGCATGAGCGTCGGCATGAGCGTGGGCGGGGCGTGGCTGCTCGGGTCCGTGATCCGGGCTCGGGGGCGCGCGGCCGCGGCGGGGCTGGGCAGGGCCGTGGGCGCGGCGCTGGCCGGCGGGGTGCTGGGGTGGCTCGCCGGGGCCGGCGTGGTGGGGTGGCTCGGGGCGAGCGGCCTGTGGCCGAACGTCGCCTCCGCCGCCCTGGCCGCCGTGGTGGCACTGGCCGTCGGCGCTGCTGTCGTGGCGGTGGTGGATCGGGCGGATGCTGACGCGGTGGTCGGGCTGCTGCGGCGGCGTGGCCCGAGCTGAGCCCGGGACGCCACCTCATGAGCGGGCTGAGCACGGGAGGCCACCTCTCAAGGGGGCTGGGCACGGTGGCCCGGGCAGCGCCGGAGAGATCGCTAGGGCCGAGCAGGGCCGGAGGGATCGCTTGGGGCGGGCACGGCCGGAGGGATCGCTTGGGGCGGGCAGGCGGGCAGGCTGGGAGGGATCGGTTTGGGTCGCGCGGGTCGCGGGGGATCCTTCGGGGCTGGTGGGGCTGGGGTGGGGCTGGTGGGGTCGGTGGGGGCAGCGGATCCAGCGCTTGGTCGGTCTGGATACGACGGGCGGTTGGGGTGGTCCGAAAGGGCGGGTGGTCGGTTCGCTCGGGATCGTTGGGTTGGTTGGCTCAGGGTGGATAGGGCGGTGTGGTGTTCGGGACGGGCGGCTGGTCGTTGGTTGGTGCGGGGAGGGTGAGTGGTCGGTCTGTGTGGGATCGTCGGGGGGCGTTCGGGGTGGACGGATCGCTGGTTCGTTCAGGGCGGACGGGGTCGTTGGTTCGTTCGGGATGGATGGACGGTCGTAGGTTCGGGCGGGCGGGTCGGCGGTTCGGGCGGGACGGACTGTTCTTGGTCGGGTCGGGAGTGGTGGACTTGAGGAGGGAGCGGGTTGTGCGGGTGGCTTTCGTGCTGGGCACTACGACCGGAGGCACGGGGCGGCATGTCCTGACACTGGTGGAGGAGCTCGTACGCCGGGGACACCAGGTCGTCGTGATCGGGCCCGGGAGTGTCGAGGAACAGTTCGGCTTCGGCGCCGCGGGGGCCAGGTTCGCGGAGGTGGCCGTCTCCGATCGGCCGCATCCGGTGAACGACCTGCGAGCCGTGCTGGCCGTCAGGCGGCTGACCAGGGGCGCCGACGTGGTGCACGCCCACGGGCTGCGGGCGGGGGCGCTGGCCGCGCTGGCGCGGCGGGGGCCGGTCGTGACGCTGCACAACGCGCTCACCGCCGGCGGGTTCGTCGGGCTGGCCTACGGGGTGCTGGAGCGGATCGTGGCCCGCCGGGCGGGGCGCGTGCTGACCGTCTCGCCCGACCTGGCGCAGCGGATGACCCGGCTCGGCGCCCGTGACGTGCGGGCCGCCCTGGTGACGGCGCCGGTGCCCCGGCCGCCGAAGCGTACGCCGCGGGAGGTCAGGGACGAACTGGGCGCGGGCGAGCGGCCCATCCTGCTCACCGTCGCCAGATTGGCCCAGCAGAAGGGCTTGGAGACGCTCCTCGACGTCGCCGCCGGGCCGTGGCATGACGCCCGGCCGCTGTTCGTGGTGGCGGGGGAGGGGCCGCTGCGCGGGGAGCTGCGGCGCAGGATCGACGGGGAAGGGCTGCCCGTCACGCTGCTGGGTCACCGGGAGGACGTGCCCGACCTGCTCGGCGCCGCCCTGGCCCTGGTGATGCCGAGCCGGTGGGAGGGGCAACCGCTCACGCTGAGGGAGGCGCTCATGACGGGGACGCCGGCCATCGCCTCGAATGTGGGGGGCATTCCGGAAATCTTGGGAGATGCCGGAATCCTGGTTCCGTACGGTGACGTGGAGGGGTTGCGTATGGCCGTACAGGAGCTGCTGTCCAGCCCGCGAGCTGCGGAAACGCTGGCCGAGGCGGCCGCGCGGCGGGGCCGGGAGATGCCGGATGACGACGACGTCGTCGAGAGCGTGGTGGCCGCGTACCGCGGAGTGAGAGACGGGGATGGTTAGGCGTGCCCGATCCGTTCTCATATACTGCCTGGGTTAGGGAGGGGAGTATCCCTTCGCGACAGCCTCGTCATCACGGTGCAGCCCCACTCCACGGGGCCCCCGGGGCTGCCGGTCCGCGGTTTGAGCGGGCGGGAGAGACCTCCGGCAATGAAGCGTGCATGCTGCCGGAGGGTCTTTGTGACTGAACCCCTGTGGGCCTGGATCGCCGTGATCGGCGCTCTTCTGCTCGTCATCGCCATTGACCTGTGGATCGTCGACCGCGGAGAAGCCCGGGAATTCTCCATGCGGCAGGCCGGATACTGGGTGACGTTCTACGTCGCCCTCGCTGCGGCGTTCGCCGTGTTGTTGTGGAACACCTCCGGAGCCGACCGGGCCGGGGAGTTCGTCGCCGGTTACATCACCGAATACAGCCTGAGCGTCGACAACCTGTTCATCTTCTTCATCATCATGAGCCGGTTCGCCGTGCCCAAGATGTACCAGCACAAGGTGCTGCTCGTCGGCATCCTGCTCGCGCTCGTGATGCGCGGCGCGTTCATCGCGCTCGGCGCAGCGGCTCTTGAGCGGTTCAGCTGGCTGTTCTACGTCTTCGGCGCCTTCCTCGTCTACACGGCGATCAACCTCGTCCGCCAGCACCTGAAGGGCGAGGAGGAGGAGTTCAACGAGAACGTCCTGCTCCGATGGGTGCGCAGGGCCTTCCCGACCACCGAGGGCTACGTCGGCTCGAAGGTCACCGTGCGGATCGACGGCAGGCGCATGGTCACGCCCATGCTCATCGTGATGGTCGCCATCGGCAGCACCGACCTGCTGTTCGCCCTCGACTCGATTCCGGCGATCTTCGGGCTCACCAAGGACCCCTTCATCGTCTTCACGGCCAACGCGTTCGCCCTGATGGGGCTGCGTCAGCTCTACTTCCTCCTGGGCGGCCTGCTGCAGCGGCTCGTCTACATCAGCTATGGTTTGGCGTTCATCCTGGGGTTCATCGGGGTTAAGCTCGTATTGGAGGCGTTGCACTCCAGCCATGTCTCCTGGGCGCCCGAAATTCCCATCTGGGTGTCGCTCTCGGTCATCGGCGCCACCATGGTCATCACCACTGTGGCGAGCCTGATCAAGGCCCGCATGGACGCGCGCAAGGGCGAGCAGACGCACTCGGAGCAGGTCTAGCGAAATGGGCTTCGAGGCGCTTTGCTTGTGTAGTTGTGCCGTGTCATAGTTGCTCGTTCTGTAACATCACGGCAAAGCGCCCAGTCCAGTCACCACCAAAGGTTGTTCGTGTCAGACGATTCTGCTAAGCCGAGCCGCGTGAGGCTCGCGCGAGGGGTCTCCCCGTGGCTTCTCCCGACAGCGGCCACGGCGGCCGTCACCGCTCTGCTGACGCGCCGAAACCGGCGATGGGCGCTCGCGGCGGTGCCGCTGAGCGCGCTCACCGGTGGCATGCTCTGGTTCTTCCGCGATCCCGACCGCACTCCCGGCCGCGGCCGGGTTCTGTCGCCCGCTGACGGCGTGGTGCAGAGCATCGATCCGTGGCCGGACGGCCGCACCAGGGTCGCGATCTTCATGAACCCGCTGAACGTGCACGTCAACCGCGCCCCTCTTGCGGGAAATGTCACCTCCGTGCAGCATGTGGCAGGTGGGTTCCTGCCGGCGTTCAACAAGGACAGCGACCAGAACGAGCGCGTGGTGTGGCATTTCGAGACCGCGCTGGGCGACATCGAGATGGTGCAGATCGCGGGCGCGGTGGCGCGCAGGATCGTGCCGTATCTGAGCGCCGGGGCGAAGGTGGAGCAGGCCGAGCGGATCGGTCTCATCAGGCTCGGCTCCCGGGTCGACCTCTACCTGCCCGAAGGGATCTCTCCCGCGGTGTCCGTGGGTGACAAGACGGTTGCGGGGGTGACCAGAATTGACCACGGCTGACGCCGGCAGCTGGCAGGCCGACGAGGAAGAGCCGCGCGGTCCCGTGGGCAAGGCGTTCCGCCTGTCCGCCGCCGACTCCCTGTCCCTGGGCAACGCCGTCTGCGGGTTCCTCGCGGTGTGCGTCCTCGCCTACTCCGCCATCCAGCAGCTCCAGGTCGACGGCGGGCGCTTCACTCCCGAGCCCAGCTACTTCGCCACCGCCATCGTGCTGCTGCTCATCGGCGCGACCTGCGACCTGTTCGACGGGCTCGTGGCGAGGCGCTTCCGCGCCTCCGCGATGGGGGCCGAGCTGGACAACCTGGCCGACGTCATCAGCTTCGGGTTCGCGCCCGCGTTCATGGTGGTGATCTGGGGCGGGTTCACGCCGCAGGTGCCGTTCACCGCGGTGCTCGCGGCGGCGGCGGCCGTGCTGGTCGCCGGTGTCGTACGGCTGGCCAGGTTCGCCTGCGTCAAGACCAAGAGCGGCGACTTCATGGGGCTGCCCATCCCGATGGGCGCGATGACCGTGATCTCCATCGTGCTGCTCTTCCAGCCGAGCGTCTGGTCGCTGGCGGCCGTGCTCGGCGTGGCCTGGCTGATGGTCAGCCGGATCGAATACCCCAAGCCGAAGGGGCAGCTCGCCGCGGTCGTCCTCGGCTGGATCATGGTGAACGTGGCGTTCCTGACCGTGTGGGTCGCCTGGCCGCAGGGCGGGGACCTGCCGATCAAGATCGGGGCGAGCATGCAGATCGCGCTCGTCGCCGCGATTCCGCTGCGGGTGCTGTTCTACAAGCGCGAGCAGCGCAAGGAAGCCGCCCGTATCCGAATCGGCCACTGATGCGCCACTGACGGGATTTTTCGTCTTACTTCGGCTTTGATGGAGCCATGTCGGCTACGCCGCGCGAGCACACGCGCACGTACTATCTCGGCAAGCTGGCCACGGAGCTGGAAGAGCGCGGGCTGACCGCCCTGCTGCGGAGCCATCCGCCCGCGCTGCGCATCAGCCATCCCGACACGTTCATGCTGGCCGAGACCGTGGACTGTGTGCCGCTCTCCGGCGGATGGTTCTACCGCTGGTCGTGGGGCGAGCTGGTCGGCCTGGCCGACGAGCCCGCCCTCGCGGCGGCGCGGATCGTGCACGTGCTGGCCGCCCGCTCGTGACGCACCACCTCGCGTCGGCCGTCCGTTCATGACATGCCACGCGTCGGCGGCGCGTTCTTCACATACCACGCGCCAGGCCGCGCGTCCGTGACATGGCGACGCGTCGGTCGCGCGCCTGATGCCGGCCCAGACGGCGGCCGGCCACGGTCTACCAGCCTCTGGCTCGCCACTCGGGTAGGGCGGGGCGCTCGACGCCGAGGGTGGTGTCCTTGCCGTGGCCCGGGTAGACCCAGGTCTCGTCGGGCAGGCGGTCGAAGATGCGCTCCACCACGTCGTTGAAGAGCTGGTCGAACCGCTCGGGATCCTTGTTGGTGTTGCCGACGCCGCCGGGGAACAGGGAGTCGCCGGTGAACAGGTGATGGCCGGCCTCGCCGCCGTCGTACAGCAGGGCGATCGAGCCGGGCGTGTGGCCGCGCAGGTGGATGACCTCCAGGGTGACCTCGCCGAACGTGATCGTGTCGCCGTGCTCGACCGTGCGATGCACGGGCAGCGGGAGCGCGGGCGCGTCGAGCGGATGGGCCACCAGCCGGGCGCCGGTCACCTTGGCCACCTGCTCAAGCGCCTGCCAGTGGTCGCCGTGCTGATGGGTGGTGACGATCGTGCCGACCGGCTGGTCGCCCATCAGCGCGAGCAACCGGTCGGAGTCGGCGGCGGCGTCGATGAGCAGGCCCTCGCCGGTCTCGGTGCAACGCAGCAGGTAGGCGTTGTTGTCGTACGGGCCGACGGCGAGCTTGGAGATCGTCAGTGCGGGCAGCTCGCGCACGTCGGCGGGACCGCCGACCTGAACGTCGCCTGTGTACGTCATGGATAGTCCTTCGGGGGCGTCGCGGGCAGATCAGCGGGGGCCGGCATCGTCAGCCACGGCGGCGGTGGTGGCAGACCCGCGCCTCCGGGGCCTGGCATGAACGACTGCCCCACGGGCAACAGACTAACGCCCTCACCGCGGGAGCGGCCGGTGAGCCAGGCCAGCATGTCGCGTGGCGTGCCCGCGACCGCAGGGCCGTCGCCGAGGCCGCGCCAGCGGGCGACGATCTCGAGTGGCCGGTGGGTGGTAACCGGGGGAGAGCCCGGCGAGGACTGGTGGATGACAGGAGCGGCAGGCGTCATGGGACGCATAAGAGGGGGTTGTGAGGGTCCGTCTGTGACGGGGGTGACGGCGGGTGTGGCAGGTGTGCCGGGATGTGTGGGTGGGGGTCTGTGCGTGATGGGTGTGGCGGGATGCGGGGGTGGGGGTGGGGGTGGGGTGAGGAGGATGATCTCGCTCACCGTGCTGTGGTCGTGGGGCCAGGTGGTGTGGCAGTCGTGTAGTTCGCGGCGGACGAACGGGTCAGGCCAGTCGGCAGGGCCGTAGCCGGCGGCGAGGTCCACATGGTGGAAGCCGACCTCGCGCAGGCGGCGTACCAGGACGTACCAGGCGGGATGGGGTGGTGGGCGCAGGCCCTCGACCCGCGCGGACCAGGCGCGGTCCGGCAGGTTCCGGACGGCGGCGGCGAAGCGGGCGGCGCCGTCCTCCAGGCGGGCCAAGTGCTGGGCGGCCGGCTGGAGGGCGTGGGCCTCGATGGCGGCCGCCCTGGACTCGTACGAGCTGTACTGAGGGGTGCGGACACCGGTCCTCGCCCAGGCCAGCAGGCTGACGTAGGAGTCGGCGTTGGCGGCGAGGTGGGCCAGGACGTGCCCCCTGGTCCAGCCGGGCAGGCGGGAAGGGGCGCGGACGTCGGCGTCGGAGAGGGAGGCGGCCGTGGCCAGCAACTGGTTGGTCGCCGAGGCCAGCTCGGCCCGCAGCGCCGCGAGGACGGTCATGTCTAGATTTTTCATCATCTATCGTGTCTGGGGCGGGCGGGGCATAAAACCCCAGGTCAAGCGGTTCCATGTGGAAGGACTCCTGCCGAGGCGGGAGATGGCCGTAACCTGTGAGAGACGGATTTTCGACTGGCCGAGGATCGGGCCGCCGGAAATTGTCGGAGCCCCCGTCTACCATCGCCCGTTGGACCTATCCGCCTTTCGACTTCCGGGATCGCCGTGGCAGACCGCCTGATCGTGCGTGGTGCACGAGAACACAACCTCAAGGACGTCTCGCTGGATCTGCCGCGGGACTCGCTGATCGTCTTTACCGGCCTGTCCGGCTCGGGCAAGTCGAGCCTGGCCTTCGACACGATCTTCGCTGAGGGCCAGCGGCGCTATGTCGAGTCGCTGTCGGCCTACGCCCGCCAGTTCCTCGGCCAGATGGACAAGCCCGACGTCGACTTCATCGAGGGCCTGTCGCCCGCGGTCTCCATCGACCAGAAGGCCACCAGCAAAAACCCGCGCTCGACCGTCGGCACGATCACCGAGGTCTACGACTACCTGAGGCTGCTGTGGGCGCGCATCGGCAAGCCCCACTGCCCGGTGTGCGCGCGCCCGATCGCCAGGCAGATGCCGCAGCAGATCGTCGACCGCGTGATGGACCTGGAGGAGGGCACCAGGTTCCAGGTGCTCGCGCCGGTCATCAGGGGCCGCAAGGGCGAATACGCCGAGCTGTTCCGCGAGCTGCAGACCAAGGGCTTCGCCAGGGCCAGGGTCGACGGCACCGTCGTGCGGCTGGAGGAGCCGCCGACGCTGAAGAAGTACGAGAAGCACGACATCGAGGTCATCGTCGACCGCCTGTCGGTGAAGGACTCGGCGCGGCGCCGGCTCACCGACTCGGTCGAGACGGCGCTGCAGCTGTCCGGCGGCACGATCACGCTGGAGTTCGTCGACCTGCCCGAAGACGACCCCAACCGCGAGCGCTTCTACTCCGAGCACCTCTACTGCCCCTACGACGACCTGTCGTTCGAGGAGATGGAGCCGCGCTCGTTCTCCTTCAACTCGCCGTTCGGCGCCTGCCCTGAGTGCACCGGTCTGGGCACCAAGATGGAGGTCGACCCCGATCTGGTGGTGCCCGACCCCGAGCGCGAGCTCGGCGACGGCGCGATCCACCCGTGGTCCGGCGGCCACACCAGCGAATACTTCTCCAGGCTGATCGAGGCGCTCGGCCACACGGTCGGGTTCACGCTGGAGACCCCGTGGGAGAAACTGCCGAAGAAGGCGCAGAAGTCGCTGCTGTACGGCCACGACGAGCAGGTCCACGTTCGCTACAGCAACCGCTACGGGCGCCAGCGTTCCTACTACACCACCTTCGACGGGGTCATCCCGTGGGTGCAGCGCCGGCACGCCGAGGCCGAGAGCGACTCGGCCCGTGAGCGGTTCGAAGGCTACATGCGCGAGATCCCGTGCCCGGCCTGCAAGGGGGCCAGGCTCAAGCCGGTCACCTTGGCGGTGACGGTGGCCGGGAAGTCGATCGCCGAGGTCGCGGCCATGTCGATCGGCGAGTGCGCCAAGTTCCTGGCCGCGCTCAAGCTGTCCGACCGCGACATGCACATCGCCGAGCGGGTGGTCAAGGAGATCAACGCCCGCATGGGCTTCCTGCTCGACGTCGGCCTCGACTACCTGACCATGGACCGCGCCGCCGCCACCCTGGCCGGTGGCGAGGCCCAGCGCATCAGGCTGGCCACGCAGATCGGCTCCGGCCTGGTCGGCGTCCTCTACGTGCTCGACGAGCCGTCCATCGGCCTGCACCAGCGCGACAACATGCGCCTGCTCGACACGCTGGTCAGGCTGCGCGACATGGGCAACACGCTGATCGTGGTCGAGCACGACGAGGACACGATCGCGGCGGCCGACTGGGTGGTCGACATCGGGCCCGGCGCGGGCGAGCACGGCGGCCAGGTCGTCGTCTCCGGCACCGTCCAGGACCTCCTGTCCAGCGAGGAGTCCTTGACGGGGGCCTACCTGTCGGGGCGCAGGAGCATCCCGATCCCCGCCAAGCGCCGCAAGCGCGACAAGAAGCGGCAGATCACGGTCAAGGGCGCGCGCGAGCACAACCTCAAGGGCGTCGACATCGAGTTCCCGCTGGGGATGTTCACCGCCGTCACCGGCGTGTCGGGGTCGGGCAAGTCGACGCTGGTCAACGACATCCTCTACAACGCCCTGGCCAAGGAGCTCAACGGGGCGCGCACGGTGCCGGGCCGCCACTCGCGGATCAACGGCATGGACCAGGTCGACAAGGTCGTCCACGTCGACCAGTCGCCGATCGGCCGCACCCCGCGCTCCAACCCGGCCACCTACACCGGCGTCTTCGACCACGTGCGCAAGCTGTTCGCGGCCACGGCCGAGGCCAAGGTGCGCGGCTACCAGCCCGGGCGCTTCAGCTTCAACGTCAAGGGCGGGCGCTGCGAGGCGTGCGCCGGCGACGGCACCATCAAGATCGAGATGAACTTCCTGCCCGACGTCTACGTCCCCTGCGAGGTGTGCCACGGCGCCCGCTACAACCGGGAGACGCTGGAGGTCCACTACAAGGGCAAGACGATCGCCGAGGTGCTCGACATGCCGATCGAGGAGGCCCTCGGCTTCTTCGACGCCATCCCCGCGATCAAGCGCCACCTGCAGACGCTCAACGACGTGGGGCTCGGTTACGTACGGCTCGGGCAGCCGGCGACCACGCTGTCCGGCGGCGAGGCACAGCGGGTCAAGCTGGCCTCCGAGCTGCAGCGGCGGCAGACCGGGCGGACCATCTACGTCCTCGACGAGCCGACCACCGGTCTGCACTTCGAGGACATCAGGCGGTTGCTCGGCGTGCTGGGGCGGCTGGTCGACGGCGGCAACACGGTGATCGTCATCGAGCACAACCTCGACGTCATCAAGACCGCCGACTGGATCATCGACATGGGGCCCGAGGGCGGCTCACGCGGCGGCACGCTCGTGGCCTGCGGCACGCCCGAGGAGGTCGCGCTGGTGGACGAGAGCCACACCGGGCGCTTCCTGCGCAAGATCCTCGAGTTCTGACCCCTGGCGCCGGAGATCCCGCCTGCCGAAACGTTCGACGGGCGGGACTTCCGGCGTCACCAGACGTGGCGGCTCCGGGCCCGACGCTTGGGCCGGGCTTCGGAGCTACGCGGCGCGGCAGCACTGGGCACGGTGCTGGGGTTTGCGCGGTGCGGCGGCTCTGGGCGCGGTGCTATGCGGCGGGTGCGGGCGCGGTGCTACGCGGTGCGGCGGGTGCGGGCGCGGCGTTTGGCGGCGTCGCCGCGTTCCAGCCACCACTCGGCCACCAGCAGCGGCAGCACCCGGCCCAGCCAGGCCGCCAGCCCCGACACCGTGGCGATCATCAGCCCCGTGTCACCGTGGAAGGTCGTCTCCAGCTGCGGCTCCAGCAGGATCACGAACAGCACGCTGTAGATCCGGTTGGTGATGATGGACATCGTCAGCGCGAAGCTGCGCACCATCCACCGCCGGTGATCGACGAACCTGCGCTGCCTGGCCATCCGCCACCCCGCCACCGTGACACCCAGCCAGAGCAGCGCCAGCGTGACGTCACTGGCCATCGTCACCGGCCCGAACGGCGTGGCCAGGCCCACCACCAGACCCAGCAGGCCGGCCGGCAGGCAACCGCCGAACACGTACACGCGGCCGATCATCCGGTGCGCCCGCGGGTAGCGGGCGCGGAACCACGGCCAGATCTGCAGGCAGCACGTGATCATCGCGATCGAGCCGAACACCACGTGCAGCGAGAGCATCACGAAGTGCGGCGGGAAGAAGTCAGGGGCGGGCACGCGCGACTGCGAAGGATCCAGCGACAGGTACGGCGGCAGCGAGAAGGCGATGAACGCGGCCGCCACCACCATCAGCGGCGCCACCCACGGCCGGCGTCACCACCGGGTCCTGGGCACCTGAACGGGAGGGACAGAGGGACGCGTCGTCGAAGTCGTCATGCACGCAGCCTGGGGTGGGCCGCTGACCGCCGGCCTACCACCCGCTGACAGGACCGGCGGGTGCCGTCAATAAGGTGAAGTCCTGAGTCATCACCGCGGCTCCAGGGGCGAACGCAGGAGCGCGGGCACATCGCGGGCACACGCGGAAACACGCGGAGACACTGATCGGGGGCGGAGCCATGTCCGGGAACGGGTTGGGGCGTCGGGAACTGCTGGGCGCGACCGGGGTCGCAGCGTGCGGCCTGGCGCTGACCGCGTGCGGCTCGCAAGGCGCGCAGGCCAAGCCGAGCCTCAAGGGAAAGGTCCTGGCCAAGACGGCGGACGTGCCCGTCGGCGGCGGCAAGCTGATCGAGGACCTCAAGATCGTGGTGACGCAGCCCACGCAGGACGTCTACAAGGCCTACAGTTCGGTGTGCACCCACAAGGGCTGCCAGGTCGGCACACCCGCGGACAACGTCATCAGGTGCGCCTGCCACGGCAGCGAGTTCGCCGCCGATACCGGGCAGGCCACCAAGGGTCCCGCGACCGCGCCGCTGACCTCGTTCAAGGTGAAGGTCGAAGGCGACGGGATCGTGGTCGCCTGAACGGGTAATAGTGCGTAGTCCTCCGGATTGCCCTCGGGCACGCTGAACCGGCGCCAGGGCGCTGGCCGTACCTGAAGTGAAAGACAATCTGGGAGGACACACCATGACGGAAACGACGCGTCGGACAGTGGTGTTCGGCGCCGGGAGCGCAGGGCTCGCGGCGGTTCTGACGGCCTGTGCGAGTTACGGCTCGCCGACGACAGAAGTGAACGAGGAGCCGGCCGCCGAAGAGCCGTCGTCCGACGCACCGAAGAAGAAGGCCGACTCCAAGCCGAAGGCGCTGGCGGACGTCAGCGACATTCCGGAGGGAGGCGGGAAGGTCTTCGAGAAGCAGAAGCTCGTCGTGACGCAGCCGACCGCGGGGGAGTACAAGTGCTTCACGGCGGTCTGCACCCATCAGGGCTGTCTGGTCGCCACGGTCTCGAACAAGACGATCAACTGCCCGTGCCACGGGAGCAAGTTCAGCATCGAGGACGGCTCGGTGTCGGCCGGTCCGGCAGGTGACCCGCTGGAGGAGAAGCAGATCGAGGTCGACGGCGACAAGATTAGACTCGCCTGAAATTCGTCTCATGAATTTCTCACCTGTGTACGTTTGGGTGAGCGCATGGCAGATGACCTTCAGAGCCGCAGGGCGGTGTTCGCAAGCGTCGGAGCGGGTGGCCTGGCGCTTGCGATCAGCGCATGCAGCGGCGGCGGCACCGAGACGACGGCGAACACCACCCCTGACGCGAGCGCACCCGCCGCACCCGAGACCAGCGCGCCGGCGGCCGACGGCGGTGGCGCGCTGGCCAAGACCGCCGACATCCCCGTGGGCGGGGGCACGGTCTTCAAGGACCAGAAGATCGTGGTGACGCAGCCGACCGAGGGCGAGTTCAAGGCCTTCAGCGCACTCTGCACCCACAAGGGCTGCCCGGTCGGCTCCGTCGAGGACGGCGCGATCGTGTGCCCGTGCCACGGGAGCAAGTTCGCCATCGCGGACGGCTCCGTCACCGGGGGCCCGGCGGACAAGCCGCTGGCGGCCCAGGAGATCAAGGTCGACGGCGACCAGATCATGCTGGCATAGCCGGACGTTCTCGCGGCGTGCCCGCCGTACCATCGCGAAGAGTACGGCGGGCAACCTTGTCGGTGCGGGCTACTAGGCTGGCAGCGTGGTCAGATCAACGGGCAGCACCTTGAGTTTCCGGCCTAAGCCGGGGTCGATTCCCGAGTCCCCAGGGGTCTACCGGTTCAGGGACACGCACGGCCGGGTGATCTACGTCGGCAAGGCCAAGAGCCTGCGCCAGCGGCTCAACTCCTACTTCGCCGACTTCTCCGCGCTGCATCCGCGCACGCAGTCGATGCTGACCACGGCCGCCGACGTCGACTGGACGGTCGTCGGCACCGAGGTGGAGGCGCTGCAGCTCGAATACTCCTGGATCAAGGAGTTCGACCCGCGCTTCAACGTCAAGTACCGCGACGACAAGTCCTACCCCTACCTCGCGGTGACCATGGGCGAGGACTTCCCGCGCGTGCAGGTCATGCGCGGCGCCAAGCGCAAGGGCACCCGCTACTTCGGCCCCTACTCCCACGCCTGGGCCATCCGCGAGACGGTCGACCTGCTGCTGCGCGTCTTCCCCGTACGCACGTGCAGCGCCGGGGTGTTCAAGCGGGCCGGGCAGATCGGCCGGCCGTGCCTGCTCGGCTACATCGACAAGTGCTCGGCGCCCTGCGTCGGCCGGGTCAGCCCCGACGAGCACCGCGACCTGGCCGAAGACTTCTGCGACTTCATGGCCGGCAACACCACCCGCTTCATCAAGCGGCTGGAGAAGGAGATGCGCGAGGCCGCCGCCGAGCAGGAATACGAGCGGGCGGCCCGGCTGCGCGACGACATCCAGGCGCTGCAGCGGGCGCTGGAGAAGCAGGCGGTCGTGCTCGGGGAGGGCACCGACGCCGACGTCATCGCCCTGGCCGAAGATCCGCTGGAGGCCGCCGTCCAGGTCTTCTACGTACGCGGCGGACGCATCCGCGGCCAGCGCGGCTGGGTCGTCGACAAGGTCGAGGAGAGCACGCCCGGCGAGCTGGTCGAGCAGTTCCTGCTGCAGATGTACGGCGAGGCCAGCCCCGACTCGATGCCCCGCGAGGTGCTCGTCCCGCACCTGCCGCCCGACGCCGAGGCCGTCGCCGAGCTGCTGACCGAGCAGCGCCGCTCCCGCGTCGAGGTGCGCGTGCCCCAGCGCGGCGACAAGAAGTCGCTGATGGAGACCGTCGAGCGCAACGCCAAGGAGTCCCTGGCGCAGCACAAGATCCGCCGCGCCAGCGACCTGACCACCCGCAGCAAGGCGCTGCAGGAGATCGCCGACGCGCTCGACCTCGACCAGGCGCCGCTGCGCGTCGAGTGCTACGACGTCTCCCACCTGCAGGGCGAGAACGTCGTGGCGTCGATGGTGGTCTTCGAGGACGGCCTGGCGCGCAAGAGCGAATACCGGCGTTTCGCCGTCAAGACCAAGGAGGGCGACGTCGCCTCGATCCACGAGGTGATCATGCGCCGGTTCCGCCGCTATCTGGAGGAACGCTCCGCGACCGGCGAGCTGGCCCCCGACGACGACGCCGGAGCGGGCCCCATCGACCCGGAGACCGGCAAACCGCGCAAGTTCGCCTACCCGCCCAACCTCGTCGTGGTCGACGGCGCCGGCCCGCAGGCGGCCGCCGCGCAGCGGGCCCTCGACGAGCTCGGCATCGACGACGTGGCCGTGTGCGGTCTGGCCAAGCGGCTGGAGGAGGTGTGGCTGCCCGGCGACGACCAGCCGGTGATCATGCCTCGTTCAAGCGAGGGTCTCTACCTGCTGCAACGGGTGCGTGACGAGGCACACAGGTTCGCCATCACCTACCATCGTTCCAAGAGGTCAAAGACGGTGAAGGAGAGTGCGCTCGACGGTGTGCCCGGCCTGGGGCCGGCGCGCAGGCAGGCGCTGCTCAAACACTTCGGCTCCGTGAAAAAGCTACGTGAGGCCACTGCCGATGAAATCTGCGCGGTTCCCGGCATCGGCCCGTCCATCGCCGAGGTCATCGTGTCGACGCTGAAGGGAGAGTCACCTTGATCTCGCCAGGATGCCAGGGTGTTCACGCCGAAGAGGCGTACGGTCCGGCCCGTCATGGCCGGGCCCCGTCGAAACCATCGATCACCCCTGACGGGGTGACACGATGAGCGACGCACGGGGTGGCGCGGGCATCGCCCGCGAAGCGCGCGGCGCCGGTTCCGCGCGGGGTGACGCGATGAGCGCCGGGCCGGCGTTCGTCATCGTCACCGGCATGTCAGGGGCCGGGCGCAGCACCGCCGCCAAGGCGCTGGAGGACCTGGGCTGGTTCGTCATCGACAACCTGCCGCCGGGGCTGCTGTTCGCGATGGCCGAGGAGGCGGGCAAGGTCAAGCTCGCCGCCGACAAGGTGGCCGCCGTCGTCGACGTGCGCAGCCTGGCCTTCACCACCGACCTCAACGCGGCCATCGAGGAGCTCGAAGGGCGCGGCGTACGCGTGCGGGTGGTGTTCCTGGAGGCCAGCGACGAAGAGCTGGTGCGCAGGTTCGAAAACGTCCGCAGACCGCATCCCCTCCAGGGCGAGGGGCGGCTGGTCGACGGGATCACCCGCGAACGCGGCATCCTGCGGGAGGTGCGCGCCAACGCCGACCTGGTCATCGACACCTCCTCGCACAACGTGCACGACCTGCGCAACAAGATCGTCGCCTACTTCGGCGGGGAAGACCGTCCCGGGCTGCGGCTCAACGTCGTGTCGTTCGGCTTCAAGTACGGGCTGCCCGTCGACGCCGACCTGGTGGTCGACTGCCGGTTCCTGCCCAACCCGCACTGGGTGCCCGAGCTGCGGCCGATGAACGGCCTCGACGCCCCCGTGAGCGACTACGTCCTCGGCCAGCCGGGGGCCAAGGAGTTCCTCGACGCCTACGAGGAGGTCCTCCAGGTGGTCGCGGCCGGATACGCGCGCGAGGGCAAGAGCTATGCCACGCTTGCGGTGGGATGCACGGGCGGCAAGCATCGCAGCGTCGCGATGGCCGAGCAGGTCGCCGCCCGCCTGCGCGACCGCGGGATGGAGGTCCAGGTGAGTCACCGGGATGTGGGGCGGGAGTGACCGATGAAGACGTCGAAGCCGCTCTGCCGGTTCCGGTAGGCGACGCTGGGCCCGGCCTCGGCGGGCGCGGTCATCAGGGTCCGTCGCTGGTGGTTGGCGGGCCGGGTGGAGACGTGCCTTGTGGCGACCCTTCCGACCATGAGGTTGCCGACCGTGGTGTCTCGGGCCGTGGTGTCTCGGGCCGTGGTGTCTCGGGCCGTGGTGTCCTGAATCGCGAGGTTCTGGACCTTACCGGTCCGGATCGTGGCGTCCCCGGCGGTGGTGCCGTGGACGGTGCGGCTCGCGGTGGTGGCGTTGTGGACGATGGCGTCGTGGCCGCGGCCGGTGGAGGTTCCGGCGGCGCTGTGTCTCCAGCTGGGGTTTCCGGCAGCGGCATGATCGACGGTGAGTCTTCCGGGCGTGGTGCCGGGGCCGGCGTGGGCGAAGACAGCGGGGTTGCGGACGGTGGGGTCGTGGCCGGCGTGGTCGCGCGGGAGGAGCGGGGCGGCGGCGTGGGTGACGCGGATGCGCGGGAGCAGGAGCCTGAGGTTCGCGACGGTGGTGTGGGCGCGCCGTGGCACGGCGGGTTCGGGCCGCCGGTGGTCGCGCTCGGCGGCGGGCACGGCCTGTACGCGTCCCTGTCGGCCTTACGGATGGTCACCGACCGGTTGACCGCCGTGGTGACCGTCGCCGACGACGGCGGCTCCAGCGGACGGTTGCGCCGGGAGCTCGGTGTGCTGCCGCCCGGCGACCTGCGCATGGCGCTGGCCGCGCTGTGCGGTGACGACGAGTGGGGCAGCACCTGGAGCGAGGTGGTGCAGCACCGCTTCCGCAGTGAGGGCGACCTGCACGGGCACGCTGTCGGCAACCTGCTCATCGTGGCGCTGTGGGAGCTGCTCGGCGACCCCGTGGCGGGGCTCGACTGGGTCGGGCGGCTGCTGGGCGCGCACGGCCGGGTGCTGCCGATGGCCTCCGTGCCGCTCGACATCGTGGCGGAGGTGGAGCTCGACGGCGTCACCTCGACCGTACGCGGGCAGGTGGCGTGCGCCCTGACGCCCGGTCGCGTACAGGCGATCTCCCTCGTGCCCGAGGACCCGCCGGCGCGGCCTGAGGCCGTGGCGGCGGTGCTGGAGGCCGACTGGGTGGTGTTCGGGCCCGGGTCGTGGTTCACCAGCGTGCTGCCGCACCTCAAGGTGCCCGAGCTGGCCAGGGCCCTGCACGCGACCAGGGCCAAGCGGCTCGTCACGCTCAACCTCGCCCCCCAGCCGGGTGAGACCGACGACTTCTCCCCCCAACAGCATCTGGAGGTGCTCCGACAGCACGCACCCGGCCTGTCGATCGACGTCGTGCTCGCCGACACCGGTGTCGTGGACGATCCCGACGCCCTGGAGAAGGCGGCGGCGGCGCTCGGCGCCCGGCTCGTCATGGCCGACGTGGCCGCCGCCGACGGCTCCGCGCGGCATGACCCACGACGTCTTGCCTCCGTCCTGGACGAGATTTTCCTCCAGAAGCGTTGATCCTGGTCGGCGTGGCGCGAAGGTGCGAGAGACTCAAAGGAGCCGGTCTGAATGGGGGAGAGGACTAACGCATGGCGATGACAGGTGTGGTGAAAGACGAACTGAGCCGCCTGCCGGTGCTCAAGCCGTGCTGCCGAAAGGCGGAGGTTTCGACGCTGCTGCGGTTCGCCAGCGGCCTGCACCTGGTGGGCGGCCGGATCGTGATAGAGGCCGAACTCGACACCAACGCCACCGCACGGCGGCTGATCAAGGACATCGGCGAGGTCTTCGGGCACAAGGCGGAGGTGCTCGTGCTCGCGCCCGCCGGGCTGCGCAAGGGCTCGCGCTACGTCGTACGCGTCTACCGCGACGGTGAGGCGCTGGCCCGCCAGACGGGCCTCATCGACAACCACGGCCGCCCGGTGCGCGGGCTGCCGCGCCAGGTCGTGGCGGGGGCCGCCTGCGACGCGGAGGCCGCCTGGCGGGGGGCCTTCCTGGCGCACGGCTCGCTCACAGAGCCGGGGCGCTCCATGTCGCTGGAGGTCACCTGCCCGGGGCCGGAGGCGGCGCTGGCACTGGTGGGCTCGGCACGGCGGCTGAAGATCCACGCCAAGGCGCGCGAGGTGCGCGGCGTGGACCGGGTGGTGGTGCGCGACGGTGACGCGATCAGCGCGCTGCTCACCCGGCTCGGGGCGCACGACAGCGTGCTGGCCTGGGAGGAGCGGCGGATGCGGCGCGAGGTGCGCGCCACCGCCAACCGCCTGGCCAACTTCGACGACGCCAACCTGCGTCGTTCCGCCAGGGCCGCGGTCGCGGCGGGGGCCCGCGTGCAGCGGGCGCTGGAGATCCTGGGAGACGAGGCGCCCGAGCACCTGGTCGTGGCCGGTCGGCTGCGGGTGGAGCACAAGCAGGCGTCGCTGGAGGAACTGGGGCAGATCGCCGACCCGCCGCTGACCAAGGACGCGATCGCCGGACGGATCCGGCGGTTGCTGGCGATGGCCGACAAACGGGCCTCCGATCTGGGGATCCCCAACACTGAGGCCAATCTCACAGTGGACATGCTCGCGCCGTGAGGTGACGCGACGGTCAGGCGGCTGCTTTCGCGTGGCGGGCAGGTTGCACGCGGGCGCTCAGGGGGGTGTCCGGGAGCGCGTCACGCGGTGGTGGCCGCCTTCGTCGTGGGATGGCGGACGGCTGGCCGTCCTGGGGTGGCGGGTCCCGCTGTGCCGGACGTGTCGCCGCCGGTGTGTCGCCGTGAGCAGGCGGGCGTGGCGGGCGGGTGCGGGTTGAGGGACCCGTCAGTCCTTCACGGGCTTGCGGGGGGTGAAGAGGTCGGCCGTGGTCTTCGGGGTGGGCTGCTGGGCGGGTTCGAACGGGGCCCGGTACTCAGGCTCCTTGGTCTCCTCGGCCTCCGCCGCGTCCTCCTGCGCCCGCTGGGCCCGCCGCACCCGCGTCACCCGCAGCGTGAGCAGGGCGAACGCGGCCACGGCCGCCACGGCGACGTACAGCCAGGCGGACCACGTCTCCGCGAGCGGCCCCCGGTACAGCGCGAGCGCGTCCTGCAGGCCGGTGTTGAAGTTGGTCATGTCGATGTCGCCCAGGTCGGCGGGGGCCGGCTCGGGCGAAGGGGCGCCGCGCAGGGCGGCGCCGTACAGGATGGAGGAGCCCGTGATCTGCCCGGCCGCGACCGCGCCGCCCGCGAACAGCGCGGCGAACGGGAGCAGGACGAGGGAGCGCGGACGTACGGCGCCCATCGCGAGAGCGACCAGTGCGGCGATCACGAGCGACAGGCCCAGCAGGACCGGATGGCCGCCCCACAACGTGATGACGGCGGCCGGCAGGCTCTGCTGGAACAGCACGACCATCCCCATGCCGGCCGCGCAGACGAGCGCGGCGAGCAGCCCTGCTAGAAGTCCGGGCAGTAGGCCGGACCGGTTATGTGACATCTCAGCCCCCAGAGAATGCACGAATTTACTCCGACGAGTCGGGCACTTTACTCGAACCTCTCAAAACGTGTCGCCAGAACGGTGATTCACAGGGCGGGACCTGAAGTGGTCTAAACCAATTTGGGTCCGATAGGGTTCGTGGTTGAGGATCCCGCCCGCCGGTGGCTGAAGGATCCAGCCCGCCATCTGTTCGAGGAGATCGGTTCCCGTGAGCATTCGCGTAGGCGTCAACGGCTTCGGCCGCATCGGTCGCAACTTCTGGCGCGCTGTCGCCGCCAGCGGCAAGGACATCGAGATCGTCGCGGTCAACGACCTGACCGACACCGCGACGCTCGCCCACCTGCTGAAGTACGACAGCATCCTCGGCCGCCTGCCCTACGAGGTCAAGGCGACCAGTGACGAGATCACCGTTGACGGCAAGGCCATCAAGGTCTTCGCTGAGCGTGACCCGGGCAAGCTGCCCTGGGGCGACCTCGGCGTTGACGTGGTGGTGGAGTCGACCGGCCTGTTCACCGACGCCAGCAAGGCGCGGGTGCACGCTGACAACGGCGCCAAGAAGGTGATCATCTCCGCCCCGGCGAAGAACGAGGACGTCACCCTCGTGCTGGGCGTCAACGACGGCGCGTACGACCCGGCCAGCCACACGATCATCTCCAACGCCTCCTGCACCACCAACTGCCTGGCGCCGATGGCCAAGGTCCTGCACGACTCCTTCACCATCGAGAAGGGGCTGATGACCACCATCCACGCCTACACGCAGGACCAGAACCTCCAGGACGGCCCGCACAAGGACCTGCGCCGCGCCCGCGCCGCCGCGCTCAACGTGGTGCCCACCTCGACCGGCGCCGCCAAGGCCATCGGCCTGGTGCTGCCCGAGCTCAAGGGCAAGCTCGACGGGTTCGCCATGCGCGTGCCGATCCCCACGGGCTCGGCCACCGACCTGACCGTCGAGGTCAGCCGCGACGTCACCGTCGAGGAGGTCAACGCCGCGGTCAAGGCCGCCGCCGAGGGCCCGCTCAAGGGCATCCTCAGCTACACCGAGGACGAGATCGTCTCCTCCGACATCGTGACCGACCCGGCCTCCTGCGTCTTCGACGCCGGTCTGACCAAGGTCATCGGCAACCAGGTCAAGGTCGTCGGCTGGTACGACAACGAGTGGGGCTACTCCAACCGCCTCGCCGACCTGGTCGAGCTCGTCGGCCGCGGTCTGTGAGCGAAGGTCAGGACGGCCTCTTTACCACGGGAGCATGAGCATGCGCACGCTCGACGATCTCGACGTGAAGGGGCGGCGCGTGCTCGTGCGCGCCGACCTCAACGTCCCCCTCGACGGGGAGACGATCACCGACGACGGCCGCATCCGGGCGTCGGTGCCGACGATCAAGGCCCTGCTCGAACGGGGCGCCAAGGTCGTCGTCTGCGCCCACCTGGGCAGGCCCAAGGGCAAGGTCAACCCGGAATACTCGCTCGCGCCCGTCGCCGCGCGGCTCGGCGAGCTGCTCGGCCAGGACGTGGCCTTCGCCTCCGATGTGGTCGGCGAGAGCGCGCGGAGCACGGTCGAGGCGCTCCAGGACGGCCAGGTGGCCCTGCTGGAAAACCTGCGCTACGAGCCGGGCGAGGAGTCCAAGGACGACGCCGCGCGCGGTGAGTTCGCGGCCAGGCTGGCGGGGCTGGCCGAGCTCTACGTGGGCGACGGCTTCGGCGCCGTGCACCGCAAGCACGCCAGCGTCTACGACGTGCCCAGGCTGCTGCCGCACGCCGCGGGCGGGCTGGTCGTGGCCGAGGTCGAGGTGCTGCGCAAGCTGACCGAGAGCCCCGAGCGGCCCTACGTGGTGGTGCTGGGCGGGGCCAAGGTCTCCGACAAGCTCGGCGTCATCGCCAACCTGCTGACCAAGGTCGACCGGCTGCTCATCGGCGGCGGCATGGCCTACACCTTCCTCAAGGCCCAGGGCCACGAGGTCGGGAGGTCGCTGCTCCAGGAGGACCAGCTCGACCAGGTGCGGGGCTTCCTCGACGAGGCCGCGCGGCGGGACGTCGAGCTCGTGCTGCCCGTCGACGTGCTGGCGGCGGTCACCTTCGCCGCCGACGCCGAGCACGACGTGGTCGAGGCCACGGCCATCCCGGCCAACCGGGAGGGGCTCGACATCGGGCCGAAGACGCGCGAGCTGTTCGCGGCCAAGCTGGCCGACGCCAGGACGGTGTTCTGGAACGGGCCGATGGGCGTGTTCGAGTTCGAGGCGTTCTCCGGCGGCACCAGGGCGGTGGCCGAGGCGCTGATCGCCGGCGACGCCTTCACCGTGGTGGGCGGTGGCGACTCGGCGGCGGCCGTACGCAAGCTGGAGCTCTCCGAGGACGGCTTCTCCCACATCTCCACGGGTGGCGGCGCCAGCCTCGAATATCTGGAGGGCAAGACCCTCCCCGGACTCGCGGCCCTGGAGGACTGAACGGTGCAGCGCAAGCCGCTCATCGCCGGCAACTGGAAGATGAACCTCAACCACTTCGAGGCCATCGCCCTGGTACAGAAGCTGGCCTTCGCGCTCAACGACAAGGACTTCGACAAGGCCGAGGTCGCCGTCCTGCCGCCCTTCACCGACCTGCGCAGCGTCCAGACCCTGGTCGACGGCGACAAGCTCAGGATCGTCTACGGCGCCCAGGACCTGTCCGAGCACGACGGCGGCGCCTACACCGGCGAGGTGTCGGGCGCCATGCTGGCCAAGCTCGGCTGCACCTACGTCGTGGTGGGCCACTCCGAGCGCCGGCAGTACCACCGCGAGGACGACGACCTGGTCAACGGCAAGGTCCGGGCGGCCTACCGCCACTCGCTGACGCCCATCCTGTGCGTGGGGGAGGGCCTTCCCGTGCGTCAAGCGGGGGGCCAGATCGCGCACTGTTTGCGACAACTCGACGGGGCGCTGCGCAAAATCAGCGCCGAGCAGGCAAAATCGATAGTGGTGGCCTACGAACCGGTGTGGGCGATCGGCACCGGTGAGGTGGCCACCCCGGAGGACGCCCAGGAGGTCTGCGGAGCGCTGCGGGTCAGACTCGCCGAGCTCTACGACCCCGAAGTGGCCTCCGCGATCCGTATCCTTTACGGTGGCTCGGTCAAGTCAGGAAACGTCGCCGGCATCATGGCTCAGCCGGATGTCGACGGCGCGCTCGTCGGTGGCGCCAGCATCGACGCCGGAGAGTTCGCGAAGATCTGCCGATTCTCCGATATGCCTGCCAACTGAGCCGTTCTGGGGGTGCGACTTGACATCAGGTCGTACCCTCAAGAGGCAAGTTTGAATCGTCACGCGTAACAGAGCACTGAAGGAACAGGCATACCGTGGTACTCGGAATCTCCATCGCCCTCATCCTGGCGAGCCTTCTCATGATCCTGCTCGTTCTGCTTCACAAGGGCAAGGGCGGTGGCCTGTCTGACATGTTCGGCGGCGGCTTCTCGTCGAACTTCGGTGGTTCCTCGGTGGTGGAGCGTAACCTCGACCGGCTGACCGTCATCACCGGCACGGTCTGGTTCGTCTGCATCATCGCTCTCGGCCTGCTCATGAGGCCGTGAGCAAGCAAGTCAACGCGTGACAGTGATTCTCCCCCCGTGTCTGTACGCGGGGCGATCGAGCGAGGAGTTCATCCGTGGGTAGTGGCAACGCGATCCGTGGCAGCCGAGTCGGCGCCGGCCCGATGGGGGAGGCCGAGCGTGGCGAGGCGGCTCCGAGAGTGCGGGTCTCGTTCTGGTGCGCCAACATGCACGAGACGCGCCCCAGCTTCGCCAGCGACGCGGCGGTGCCCGAGCTGTGGGACTGCCCGCGTTGTGGTCTCCCGGCCGGACAGGACGAGGAGGCGCCGCCTGCCCCGCCGAAGAACGAGCCGTACAAGACGCACCTGGCCTACGTGAAGGAGCGCAGGAGCGACAAGGACGGCAAGGCGATCCTGGAGGAAGCACTGGAGCGCCTGCGCAACAACAAGTCCCCCTGGTAGTGGTGGCGGACGGCGAGGGGCCCCGGGCGGCTGCCCGGGGCCCCTTCGTCATGTCCGCCGCAGGAGAACCCTCCGTCAGCGTTCGTGGACCGGCTCGCCGTCCACGAACGTCATGCGCACCCGCGTCGTCCAGATCTCGTCCGGCGGCAGCTCGAACGGGTCGCGGTCCAGCACCACCAGGTCGGCGGGGCGGCCCGGCTCGATGACGCCGGCGGGGGAGCGGTTGATCCAGGCCGAGCCCGCCGTGTACGCGGTCATGGCCGTGGCCAGGTCCATCCGCTGGCCGGGCAGGAACGGCGTTTGCGCCGTCGGGTAGCCCGCGTGCAGCGAACCGCCGGGCTCGGTGCGGTTGACCGCCACGTGCATGCCCTGCAGCGGATCGGCGTCGGAGACCGGCCAGTCGCTGCCCGCGCAGAGGCGGGCCCCGGTGGCCAGCAGGTCCGCGAACGGGTACTGCCACGACGAGCGCGGCTCGCCCAGGTACGGCAGCGTCAGCTCGTCCATCTGGGCGTGATGCGTGGCCCACAGCGGCTGCAGGTTGGCGGTGACGCCCAGGGCGGCGAAGCGCGGCACGTCGGACGGCTCGATGATC
The DNA here is from genome assembly GCF_040649755.1 of Nonomuraea sp. NPDC048882. Lineage (NCBI taxonomy): Bacteria > Bacillati > Actinomycetota > Actinomycetes > Streptosporangiales > Streptosporangiaceae > Nonomuraea > Nonomuraea sp. NPDC048882. Next base: position 365,335 of record NZ_JBEZGB010000012.1, on the reverse strand, counting down.
TGCAGGTGGGCGATGTGGTGCCGGTTGGCGGGGTCGGTGCCCTCGAAGGAGTCGAGCGCCTCGCGCACCGCCCGCTCGCCGATGGCGTGCACGTGCACCTGGAAGCCGAGCCGGTCGAGCTCGGCGACGCACTCGCGCAGCAGGGCCGGATCCACGTACGACAGCCCCGTGCCCCCGCACAGGCAGTAGGGCTCCAGGGTCGCGGCGGTGAAGTTCTCCGTGATGCCGTCCTGCATGATCTTGACCGAGCCGGCCCGGAACCGGTCGAGGCCCTCTGCCGACGCGCGCCGCGCCACCAGCTCCTCGATCTGATCGAGCCCACGCGTCCTGTCCCACCACAGCGCGCCCACGACGCGCGCCCGCAGCGTCCCCGAGCGGGCCGCGGCCAGGTAGGCGGGCAGCTGGTCCTGCGAGCCCGCGTAGGAGCCCACGATGGCGTCCTGCCAGCCGGTGATGCCCAGCGAGAACAGGTGCCGCTGCGCCTCCGCCAGCGCGTCCTGGAGGTCCTGGGGCGTCGGGCGGGGCGTGAGCAGGCCGACCAGGTCCATCGCGCCCTCGTGCAGGACACCGGTCGGCACGCCGGTGGCGTCGCGCTCGATGCGGCCGTCGGCGGGGTCGGGCGTGTCGCGGGTGATGCCGGCCCGTTCGAGCGCGCGGGTGTTGACCCAGGCGGCGTGGTGGTCGCGCTGGATCAGATAAGCGGGGCGGTCGAGGAAGTCGATCTGTTCGCGGTGCGGCAAGCCACCCGAAAATGCCGACATGTCCCAGCCGCCGCCATCAATCCACTCTTTATCAAGATTTTTCGCCGCATAGTCGGCGATCTTTTCTCTGTACGCGTCCAGCCCGTATTTGTCGGACAAATCGCACTTCGCGCGTTCTAGGCCCGCCTGGATGGGATGGATGTGCGCGTCGGTGAAACCGGGCACCAGCAGCCCGCCGTCGAGATCCACCGTCTCGCCGGCCCGCGGCGCCGGCTCCCCTTCCGCGACCACCGCGGCGATCACGCCGTCCCGCACCAGCACGGATCCGGCCAGGACGCCCTTCGGGGTGAAGACGCGACCGCCTCGGAAGAGGATGCTCATGGACGTTCCTTTCTAGTGGCCGGTGATCATATCGGCGAACCGGGCCAGGGCGGAGGTGCGCGGCATCGTCCGCTCCCGGTGGTCGGCCATCCGGTAGAGGCGGTACATCGCGTGCACGCCCGCCCAGCGCAGCGGCTCGGGCTCCCAGCGGCGCACCCGGTGGTCCACCCACGGCAGCGACGTCAGCTCCGTCTCCTCGCCGAGTATCAGGTCGCGCAGCGTGCGCCCGGCCAGGTTGGTGGTGGTCACGCCGTGACCGGTGTAGCCGCCCGCCCAGCCCAGGCCCGTCGCGGGGTCCACGTGCACGGCCGAGCACCAGTCGCGCGGCACCGCCAGCACGCCCGACCAGGCGTGCGCGACCGAGGAGGAGCGGGCGGCGGGGAAGAAACCGGTCAGCAGCCGCCACAGGGCCTCGACGGTCCACTCGTGGGTGCGGCCGCGGGCGTCCACGCGCGAGCCGTACAGGTACGGGCGGCCGCGCCCGCCGAAGGCGATCCGGTCGTCGGCCGTGCGCTGGGCGTACATGTAGTAGTGGGCCATGTCGCCGAGCAGCTCCGCGCCCTGCCAGCCGACCTCGTCCCAGAACGACGCGGGGAGGGGCTCGGTGACGATCATCGAGCTGTTCATCGGCAGCCACTGCCTGCGCAGGCCGCGCAGCCGGGCGGTGAAGCCCTCGGTCGCGCGGATCACGTGGCCGGCCGTCACCGTGCCGTACGGCGTACGCGCCCGGTGCGGGGCGATGGCGGTCACCGGGGTGCGCTCGTAGACGGGCACGCCCAGCTCGCGCACCGCCCTGGCCAGGCCGCGCGCCAGCTTGGCCGGCTGGATCCTGGCGCAGTGGGGGCTCCAGGATGCCGCCAGAGCGCCGGAGACGCGTACCCGGTCCGCCGGGTCCACCAGGCGCAGATCGGGCTCCTCGATGCCCCAGGAGCGGGCGGAGGCCACCGTCTCGCGCAGCCGGGCGGCCTGGGCCGGGGTGCGGGCGACGTTCAGCACGCCGCCCTTGACCAGGTCGCAGTCGATGGACTCCCGCTCGCAGACCGCGATGACCTCGTCGATCGAGGCGTACATGGCGCGCTGGAGCCGCCGTGCGCCCTCCCCGTAGCGCTTGTGCGAGCCGGCCAGGTCGCCGGTGAGCCAGCCGCCGTTGCGTCCCGAGGCCCCGAACCCGGCGAACTCCTGCTCCAGCACCACCACGTTCAGCGACGGGCGGGCCCGCTTGAGGTAGTAGGCGGTCCACAGGCCCGTGTAGCCGGCGCCGACGATGGCCACGTCGGCGCTCAGTTCGCCGTCGAGCCGCGGGCCGGCGGCGGGCAGCCCGGACGACCGGTACCAGAAGGAGACGTCGCCGTTCACGAACCCGGTCGACAAAGGGACACTCATAGCGACATATCCTCCTATATCGGGATAAGTCGGCGCATCATGCGACGAAATACGCAATGTAAACACGTCGGTAGCGACCGTGTAACAGCCGCGGGGCATGCTCGTGCCCATGGGATTCCTGCGCATCCGAACGACGGTGGACGAGCGACCCGGCCGGCTGGCCTCGCTGGCCTCGGCCCTTGCCGACAGGGGCGGCAACATCCTCGGCCTGAGCGTACAGTCCGACACCGACGGCACCGTCGACGAGTTCGTCGCCGACATCCCCGCCAGCGCCGAGACCGTGCGCGAGGCCCTTGAGGCGGCCGGCGGCCGCCGCGTCGAGGTGGTGCCCGCCACCGCCCACGAGCTGACCGACGAGCCCACCCGGGCGCTGCTGCTGGCCTCCAGGCTGCGCACGATGCCCTGGCGGCTGCCGGAGCTGCTGGCCGAGCTGCTGCGCGCGGACGACGCCCGGTGGATCTATGGTGAGCCCGTGAGTGATCTTCCCGACCCGACCCAGCTCGTCGTCCCCGTCGCGCCCAGGCGCGCCGTCCGCCTGCGCCGTTCCGAGCTGCCGTTCACGCTGACCGAGGCGGCCAGGGCGGCCTCCTTCGCCCGGCTGGCCCAGCCCGCGACGGAGCCGGCCGTGGCCGAGCGCGCGATCAAGCTCGCCGACGGCGCTGAGGTGACGGTGCGCCCGCTCACCTCGATCTACCGCGAGGCCGTGCGCGACCTGCACGACAGGTGCTCGCCGGAGTCGCGCAGGTTCCGCTACTTCACCGCCATGCCGGCGCTGCCGCCGCGCGCGTTCGACAAGCTCTGTGACAGGAGCAAGGGATATTCGCTGGTCGCGGGCCACGACGGGCAGGTGGTGGGCATGGCCAACCTCATGTTCACCCCCGACCCCGGGATCGCGGAGATGGCCTTCCTGGTCGAGGACCGCTGGCAGGGGCGCGGTCTGGGCACGGCGATGGCCAGAATGCTCGTACGGGCGGCCCGCGACTTGGGCTACGCCGAGGTCAGGGCCACCATGCTGTCGGACAACGCGCGGATGCGCCGGCTGCTGGTCGCGCTGGGAGCCGGCCTCGCCTACACCGAGGACCCGGGAGTGATGGAGGCCCGGCTCCCGGTCGGCGCGCTGGCCTCGATCTGAAGGCCTCGGCTTGAGGTGGGCCCGTGGTCGCCTCAGCCCAGGCCCGCCTCGTCGTTGCCCGCCTGGCCGGGTGGGTCCCGCTTCTCGATGCCGAGGTGGCGTTCGATGCGGTCGAGGCTCTCCTGGATCTGCGTGAGCCGCTCGCTCAGCACGGAGCCGCCGGCGAAGAACATCTCGGCCGGGCGCTCCTTGGGGGCGCGGCCCACCCGGTCGAGCACGCGCTGGCGTACATCCACCAGGTCAGCGCCGGCGTCCGCCAGCGCCGATGCGGCCAGCCCCTCGCCCTCCCTGATCAGCCCGAGCAGGATGTGCTCGGTGCCGATGTAGTTGTGCCGCAGCTGCAGCGCCTCGCGCAGTGACAGCTCCAGGACCTTCTTGGCGCGCGGCGTGAACGGGATGTGCCCGCTCGGCGCCTTGCTGCCGTGGCCGGCCTCGCGCTCGACGAACGCGCGTACGTGCTCGATGTCCACGCCGCAGCTGTCGAGCACCAGCGAGGCGAGCCCTTCACCCTCGTGGACGAGGCCGAGCAGCAGATGTTCTGTGCCGATGTAGTTGTGGCTCATCATCCGCGCCTCCTCCTGAGCGAGGACGACGACCCTGCGCGCACGGTCGGTGAAGCGTTCGAACACCGGATGCCTCCGTTCGGCTGGGGCTGCCTCCACTATGCGCTAGAAACCCGGCCGTGTGGGGTATTTGTCCTGTGTGGATCTTGACGAGGTGGCCGGCCGCCTGTATGCGTTGCCGCCGTCCGAGTTCACCGCCGCGCGCACGGCGGAGGCCCGCGCTGCCAAGGACGCGGGGGACGTACGGCTCTCGCGCGACATCGCGAAACTGCGTCGGCCGACGGTCTCCGCCTGGGCGGTGAACCGGCTGGCCCGTGAGCATCCCGACGCGCTCGCCGAACTCCTCGACGTGGGCGAGAGCCTGCGCGCGGCCTGGGAACGGCAGGACGCGGGCGAGCTGGCCGAGCTGACCCGGCGGCGGGGCGAGGTGACCGGGAGGGCGGGCCGGCTCGCGCGGGAGGGCGTGAACCTGTCGGCCGCCGCCGGGGCCGAGGTGGACCAGACGCTGGACGCCGCCGTCGTGGACGCGGGCGCGGCCGAGGAGGTGCGCCGCGGCCGGCTGGACAAGCCACTGCGGTTCAGCGGTTTCGCCCCCGCCCCCGTTCCGCGCGGGCGTCCCGCCGCCGCCAGGGGGAAACGCGGCAGCGGTACGGAGGACACGGAGAAGGCGCGGGCGGAGGCTCGGGAGGAGGAGACCAGGAAGCGCGCCGAGGCCGAGGCCAGGAAGGCCGAGGAACGGCGGGAGGCCGAGGCGGCGCACCGCGAGTGGCGCGATGCCCTGGACGCGGCCGAGAAGGAGCACGGCGAGCGCGCGGAGAAGGTGGCGCGGCTGGAGCGGAAGCTGGCCAAGGCACGCAAGAAGCTGGACGACAGCGCCCAGCGGCTGGAGGTGACGCGGCGCGAGGAACGGCACGCCCGCCTGCGCCTGGACCGCGGCCGGTGATCTCCGCAGCGCCTTGAACGTGCACCGGTGATCTCCAAAGCACCATGAACGTGCGCCGGTGATTTGCGCGACGTCTTGAAGCTGCGCCGGTGATCTAGGAAACGTCCGGAACGTTTAGTCTGTGATCTACGCAACGGTTCCGCACCCCTGGAGCGCCGATGACCGCCTGGACCCCAGCCTCCATGCCCGACCTGAGCGGCAAGTCGGCCGTCGTGACCGGCGCCAACAGCGGCATCGGGTACCCCACCGCGCTGGAGCTGGCCAGGCACGGCGCCCACGTCATCGTGGCGGCGCGCGACCAGGGCAGGGGCGAGGAGGCGGTCGCGCGGATCCTGCGGGAGGTGCCCGGGGCCCAGGTCGAGTACGGGCGGCTCGACCTCGCCGATCTCTCCTCGGTCAGGGGCTTCGCCGCGGGTGTGCGCAAGCTCGACCTGCTGATCAACAACGCCGGCATCGCCATGATCCCCAGGAGCACGACCAGGGACGGCTTCGAGATGCAGTTCGGCACCAACCACCTGGGGCACTTCGCGCTCACCGGGCTGCTGCTGCCGCTGCTGATCGCCGCTCCAGGCGCCCGGGTCGTGACCGTGACCAGCGACGCGCACAACGCGGGCCGGATCGACTTCGACGATCTGGGCCTGGAGCGCCGCTACGGCCGCATGTCCGCGTACGGGCGCTCCAAGCTCGCCAACGTGCTGTTCGCGCTGGAACTGCAGCGGCGGGCCGACAAGGCGGGGGTCGATCTGCTCAGCACGGCGACCCATCCCGGCGTGACGGCCACCCGGATCGTCAAGCTGGGGCTGTTGCAGCCGCTGGTGGGGCTGGTGCTGAAGCCGGCCGCGGCGGGCGCCGTCCCCTCGCTGTACGCGGCCACCTCGCCCGACGTGCGCGGCGGCGAGTACTTCGGCCCCAAGGCCAAGCTGCTCGTCCCGTCGGAGCGGGCCCGCTCGGAGGAACTGGCCGCGCGCCTGTGGGAGGTCTCGGCCGAGCTGACGGGTGTGCGGTTCGAGGCGCTGGCCGGCCGCTGAAAGGACGGGCTCGCGTCGGTGTCTGGGGACGTCTGGCGGCGACTCGGCTACTGGGAAGTTCGGCGGAGACTCGTCTGCCGGGGGTCGTCCGGTGGCGACTCAGCGGCGTGCGCGGGCGAGGTGGGCGCAGATGGGAAACCCCTCCCGCTCGTACGGCGCCGCCAGCCGCAGATAGCAGGCCCTGACCCGCTCGACCACCTCCGGCGGCTGCCGGCCGATGACCGCGAACCGGGGACCACCCGCCCGCACGATGTCGGCCCACCATGCGGCGAGGTCGACCCGGTGCCGCCATCTGACGTCCTCCACGGAGATCCGGCTGAACCCGGCCCGCGCCAGCAGCGCGGCGAAGCGCTCGGGTGTGTCGTGCGCGGTGAACGAGCGGACCGGCGGTTCGTAGGGGACCCCGGCGGCGGCGATGGCGTCGGCGATCACGCCGGTGGCCGTCATCTCGTCGGCCTTCCACCAGGTCAGGCCGATCGTGCCGCCCGGCCGCAGCACACGGTGCAGCTCGGTCAGTGCCGCGGCGGCGTCGGGAACGTGATTGATGATGAAATTTCCGGCTATTACGTCAAATTGCTCGTCATCGAACGGCAACTCGGGCAGCGCCGCCGGCCGGACCGTCGCGGACGGATTACGGCGGGCGGTCAGCGCCACCATGCCCGGATCGACGTCCACGGCCGTCACCTCGGCCCCCGCCGCCAGCGCCGCCGCCGTCACCACCCCGGTGCCACAGCCCACGTCGAGCAGGCGCAGGGCGCGGCCCCCCGCCACGCGGTCCTCGTCGAGCAAGCGCACGGCACGGTCGCAAGCCACGGAGGCGACGAGGAGACCGGCGGTGTGGGCTGTGAGGCGGGCGAAGCCGCGGTCGTAGGCTTCGGCATCGGTCACGCGCCCCAGCCTAGCTCGGCCAAAGAATCTGACAAATGACTGTGAGATTTAGCGGCGAAGCCTGTATTTCCGGGAAACCCCGCATCTATGGTCGTCGGCATGACCCTTGACGCCTTCATCGACGCCCTGCCCAAGGTCGAACTGCACGTGCACCTGGTGGGCTCGGCCTCGGTGCCCACCGTGCTGGAGCTGTCGCGCCGCCATCCCGGCATCGAGGTGCCCACCTCGGAGGAGGAGCTGCGCCGCTTCTACACCTTCACCGACTTCCCCCACTTCGCCCAGGTCTACGGGGCCGTCAACTCCCTGATACGCGAGCCGGAGGACGTGGCCACCCTCGTCCTCGGCCTGGCCCGCGACCTCGTCCCGCAAGGGGTCAGGTACGCCGAGTTGCAGGTCACCCCGTACGCGCACCACATGGTCGGCCTGCCCATGCGGGCCGTCACCGAGGCGCTGGACGTGGCCTCCAGCCGTTCGCTCAGCGAGTACGGGGTCGAGATGGCCTACATCTTCGACATCCCCGGCGAGTACGGCGAGGAGGCCGCGAAGGTGACCCTGGAGCACGCCCTTCGAGAACCTCCCGCCGCGTTGGTAGGTTTCGGCATCGGTGGGATCGAGCAGGAACGCCCCAAACACCGCGACGCCTACCGGTCGGCGTTCTCGGCCGCCCGCGCGGCGGGCCTGCACAGCGTGCCCCACGGCGGGGAGATGAGCGGCCCCGAGACGATCTGGGAGGTCATCGACGGCTACGGCGCCGAGCGCATCGGCCACGGCATCAACTGCCTGTCCGATCCCCGCCTGGTGGCGTACCTGCGCGAGACGCAGCTGCCGCTGGACGTGTGCCCGACCTCCAACGTGTGCACGGGCCAGGTCGCCGGGATCGAGGACCACCCGCTGCCCCGGCTGCTGGAGGAGGGGCTGTTCGTCACGCTCAACAGCGACGACCCGCCGATGTTCGCCACGACGACGGCCGCGGAGTACCGGGCGGTGGCGCGGGCGTTCGGGTTCGGGAAGGAGCGGTTGGCGGAGTTCGCGCGGAACGGGGTGCGGGCGTCGTACCTGAGCGAGGAGCGCAAGCGGCAGCTCATCGAGGAGATCGACACGCTGACCGGCCAGGAGGCCGCACAGACGCCGGGCGCGCAGGGACCGGCCCAGGGGCCGGGCGCGTAGAGACCGGCCGGGGAAACGAGCGCGAGCAGGCCGGCGGGAACCCACCCCAGAGGGTGAGCAGGCCGGCGTGAACCGCCACAGGCGTGACCCCGGCCGATCGGCGAGGGTCACGCCTGTGACGGGCCCGCAGGCGTTACGGGGAGGCGATGCGGCCCAGGCCCGGCGGGATCTTGCCGGCCGCCGCCCGGTCCAGCAGGAACAGCGTCCGCCCCCGCCCCCTGGCCCCAGCCGCGGGCACCTGGACGGGCCCGGACTTCGACAGGGCCAGCCGTACCGCGCCCGACTTCTCCTCACCGGCCGCCACCACCCACACCTCACGCGAGGCCTGGATGGCGGGCAGCGTCAGCGAGATGCGCGTGGGCGGCGGCTTCGGCGAGCCGTGCACCGCCACCACCGGGCGCGTGTCGTAGAGCGCGGGCAGGCCGGGGAACAGCGAGGCCACGTGCGCGTCGGGGCCCATGCCGAGCAGCATCACGTCGAAGTTCGGGACCGGCCCGTGATCCTCGGGCCTGGCGGCCCTGCGCAGCTCGGCGGCATAGGCGTCGGCGGACTCCTCGGCCGTCATGCCCGAGTCGGGGCCGCGCATGACGTGGACCCGCTCGGGGTCCACGTCCACGTGGTCGAGCAGCGCCTCGCGAGCTCCGGTCTCGTTGCGCTCCTTGTCGCCCGAGGGGACGAACCGCTCGTCGCCCCACCACACGTCCAGGCGCCGCCAGTCGACGGCGTCCCTGGCCGGGGTGGCGGCGATGGCGGCCAGCGTGGCCGTGCCGACCGTGCCGCCCGTCAGGACGATCGAGGCCGACCCCTTGGCCGACTGCACGTCGACCAGGCGGGTGATGATCCGCGCCGCCACGGCCTTGGCCAGGACGTCCGCGTCGCGGTGCACGACGATGCCGGGAACGCTCACGGTCGCCATCCCTTGAACTGTCGTCATCCCTTGTACGTCCTAGCGAACCGCTTGACGGCGGTCTCGTAGATCTCGTCGGTGTCCAGCCTGCGCAGCTCCTCGGCCATCAGCTCCGAGGTCTGCCGCCTGGCCAGGGCCACGTTGCGGTCGGGCTGGCCGGGGCGCGACAGCTTAGCCAGCCGGGCGTCGGTCCTGACCACGGCGAGCTCGCCGTCGCCCAGCTGCAGGCGTACGGCGGTCAGGCCGGGGCCGGCGGACTCGGCGACCTTCATGCTCACGCCCAGCCGCTCCGACAGCCAGGCGGCCAGCAGCGGCGCGCTCGGATGCCCGGGAGCGGCCTCCACGACGCCCTTGCGCACCTTGCCCACCGGCTGGTCGAACGCGGCCGCCAGCAGGCTGCGCCACGGCGTCAGCCGGGCCCAGGCCAGGTCGGTGTCGCCGCGGGCGTACCCCTTGGCCCTGATCACCAGCGACTTGACGCCGCCGTCGTCGAAGCCCTTGGCGTCGGTGATGCGGCGCTGCGCCAGCGCCCCGATCGCGTCCTTGGAGGGCACGTCGGGAGCCGCGCCCGGCCACCACGCCACCACCGGGGTGTCGGGCAGCAGCAGCGGGCTGACCACGGAGTCGGCGTGCTCGGTCAGCTCGCCGTACAGGCGCAGCACGACGACCTCGCCGGGCGTGTTCTCGCCGATCCGCAGCTCGGCGTCGAGCCTGATGGGCTCGTCCTCCTCGCGCTTGATCACGACGATGATGCGCGACGGGTGCTCGCGGGCCGCCTCGGTGGCCGCGCGCAGCGCGTCGTACTGGTGGCGCTCCTCGCTGATCACGACGAGCGTCAGCACCATGCCGATGGCCGGCGCGCCCATCTGGTGCCGCAGGTGCATGAACTGGGCGGCGATCTTGCCCGCCGTCGTGTCCGTCAGCATGAACGTGGTCATGAGCCCTCCTTCGTCGGTCTCGTGACCACGGTGGTGCTGCGTCTGATGGTTCGCTCGCTCACTAGAGCCTCCTCCACACCCGGCCGTCGCGGGCCATCATCGCGTCGGCCGACTCGGGCCCCCACGATCCTGACTCGTAGCCCTCGGGCTGGCCCTGCGTGGTCCAGAACTCCTCGATCGGGTCGAGGATCTTCCACGACAGCTCCACCTCCCGCTGGTGCGGGAAGAGCGGCGGGTCGCCGATCATCACGTCGAGCAGCAGCCGCTCGTACGCCTCCGGCGACGACTCCAGGAACGACTCCCCGTAGGCGAAGTCCATGGAGACGTCGCGGACCTCCATCTGCGTGCCCGGCACCTTCGAGCCGAAGCGCACCGTGATGCCCTCGTCCGGCTGCACCCGGATGACCAGGGCGTTCTGGCCCAGGATCTCGGTGTCGTCGGCGCTGAAGGGCAGGTGCGGGGCCCGCTGGAACACCACGGCCACCTCTGTCACCCGGCGGCCCAGGCGCTTGCCCGTGCGCAGGTAGAAGGGCACCCCGGCCCAGCGCCGGTTGGCGATCTCCAGCTTGATGGCGGCGTAGGTCTCGGTCGTGGACTCGGCCGAGATGCCGTCCTCCTGGAGGTAGCCGACCACCTTCTCGCCGCCCTGCCAGCCGGCGGAGTACTGGCCGCGGGCCGTGTTGAGCGCCAGGTTGGCCGGCAGGCGCACGGCCTTGAGCACCTTCTCCTTCTCCCGCCGCAGCGCCGAGGCGTCGAAGGAGGTCGGGTCCTCCATGGCGACGAGGGCGAGCAGCTGGAGCAGGTGGTTCTGGATCACGTCGCGGGCGGCGCCGATGCCGTCGTAGTAGCCGGCCCGGCCGCCGATGCCGATGTCCTCGGCCATCGTGATCTGCACGTGGTCGACGAAGCTGCGGTTCCAGATGGGCTCGTAGAGGTTGTTGGCGAACCTCAGCGCCATGATGTTCTGGACGGTCTCCTTGCCCAGGTAGTGGTCGATCCTGAAGATCGAGCTCTCCGGGAAGGCCGAGGTGGTGATCTCGTTCAGCTCGTGGGCCGACTGCAGGTCGTGGCCGAACGGCTTCTCGATGACCACCCGCCGCCACGAGCCGTCGGGCGCGTCGGACAATCCGGTCCGCTTGAGCTGCTCCACCACCGTCGGGAAGAACTTCGGCGGCACGGACAGGTAGAAAGCGTAGTTTCCGCCCGTGCCCCTGGTCTCGTCGATCTCGGCCAAGGCCATGGCCAGCGCGTCGAAGGCCCCGTCGTCCGAGAACTCGCCAGGAACGAAGTGGATGCCCTCACGCAGCTGCTTCCATACCTCCTCGCGGAAGGGCGTCCTGGCGTGGGCCTTGACGGCGTCGTGCGTCAACTGGGCGAAGTCCTGGTCCTTCCAATCCCGCCGGGCGAACCCGACCAGGGAGAATCCGGGCGGCAGCAGCCCCCGGTTGCCCAGGTCGTAGATCGCCGGCAGCAGCTTGCGCTTGGCCAGGTCCCCCGTCACGCCGAACAACACCATCACACATGGTCCCGCCACCCGGGGCAGCCGCTTGTCGCGCGGATCGCGCAGCGGGTTGGCGGCTGCCACCTCCATGGTGGTGGCGGTGCCCGCGACGGCGGCCGCCACGGTGGCGGCCTCCTCCGCGGGTGCTGCCGGGTCTGTCATCTCAAGCCTCCTGTGCGGCTGCGAGCAAACGCGCGACTCCGGCCGCGCGGTCGGTCAAATGCAGGCGTACGGCCGGGCGCCCGCGGGTCTCCAGCGCCCCCAGGTCGCCGAGCGCCTGCGCGAGCTGGAGCCGGCCCAGCGTGTACGGTCTGCCCGGCACGGCGACGTCGTCGGTCACCGCCCCGGTGATCTGCAGGAACACCCCGTTCTGCGGGCCACCCTTGTGATATTGCCCCGTCGAATGCAGATATCGCGGCCCCCACCCGAACGTGACCGGCCGGTCGGTGCGCAGCGCGAGCAGCGCCCGCAGCGTGGCAGGGTCGGCCATCATCCAGGCGTCGGTCATCTGCTCGAAGTCGGCCCCGTCGGGCACCGGCGTGTCGAAGGCCGCCAGCCGGTCGAGGAAGGCGGTGATCGCCAGGTAGCCGTCGCCGGGAACGGCGTCGAGCAACTCGGAGAACAGGTGGGGCAGGTCCTTGGCCGTCGTCGGCCCGTACGCCTCGACCGGGCCGTCCACGAACGCGGGCGCGCCGGCGGGCAGGTCGGGCAGGTCGGGCAGGTCAAGCAGAGCGGCGGTGTTCGCCTTCGACTCGGCCACGTTCGGCTGGTCGAAGGGGTCGATGCCGAGCACGGTCCCGGCGATGGCGGTGGCGTACTCCCAGACGAGGAACTGCGCGCCGAGCGGCCCGTCGACGCGGACGTCGCCGACGTCGGACTCGATCGCCACGACCAGCTCGTCAGCCGTCCCCGAAGGGTCGGCGGCCACGACAGGCAGGATCCCCCTGCCCTGCTTGCCGGTGGACTCGGCGACGAGCTGCTCGATCCAGTCGGGCAGCCCGGTGATGGCCGAGAGCTGGTCTTCGAGCAGCAGCTTGTCGCGCCCGGCCAGGGCCGCGCCGGCGAGCGCGGCGCCCAGGTCGAGGCCGGGATTGCCGCTGTCGAGCGACAGCAGCGCCAGCACCTCTTCCGCGTCGTCGAGCAGCCGCTCGACGTCGGCGCCCGCCAGCGCGGCGGGCACCAGCCCGAACGCCGACAGCGCCGAATAACGGCCCCCCACGCCGGGAGGGCCGAGCACCAGGTCGTAGCCGGACTCCACGGCCCGCCGCTCCAGCGGCGAGCCCGGGTCGGTGACGACCACGACGCGGCCCGCGGGCGCGAGGCCCGCCTCGGTGAAGAGCCCCTCGTAGATCCGCAGCAGGCAGTCGGTCTCCACGGTCGAGCCGCTCTTGCTCGCCACCACCAGGACCGTGGACTCCAGCCCCTCGGCCAGGGCCCGGCGGACCTGCCCGGGATCGCTCGTGTCGAGCACCGTGAGCGGCACGTCGGCGGTGTCGCAGATGACCTGCGCCGCCAGCGAGGAGCCGCCCATCCCGGCCAGGACCACGTTCGTCAGGCCCGCGGCGCGGGTCCGGCCCGCGAGCTCGCCCAGGACGGGCAGCAGCTCGCGGGAGGAGCGGGGCAGGGTCAGCCAGCCGAGCCTGACCGCCGCCTCCGCCTCGGCGTCCTCACCCCACAGCGTGGGGTCGCCGGCGGCGAGCCGCGCGGGCACGCCGTCGGCGACGAGGCGCCCCGCGACGGAGGAGGCGGCCGAGGCCACCCCCTCCTCGCGGTAAGAGACCTCCATCACGGAACCAGGTTCTTGGTGACGCTCTCGAGCAGCTCGTTCCAGGACGCCTCGAACTTCTCCACGCCCTCGTCCTCCAGGACCTTCACCACGTCGTCGTAGTCGACGCCGGCGTCCTTGAGCGCGGCCATGGTGTTCCAGGCCTGCTCGTAGAAGGGGCGCACGGTGTCGCCGGTGATGTTGGCGTGGTCAGCCGTGGCGTCGAGCGTCTTCTCCGGCATCGTGTTGACGGTGCCGGGCGCGACGAGCTGGTCGACGTAGAGGGTGTCGGAGTATTCGGGGTTCTTGACCCCGGTCGAGGCCCACAGCGGCCGCTGCGGGCGCGCGCCGGCGGCGCGCAGGCGCTGCCAGCGCTCGGAGTTGACGACGTCCTCGAACGCCGCGTACGCCAGGCGCGCGTTGGCCACGCCCGCCTTGCCCTTGAGCTCGGGCTTGCCGAGCTGGTCGAGCCGCTTGTCGATCTCGGTGTCGACGCGGCTGACGAAGAAGGAGGCCACCGACTCGATCGAGCTCAGGTCGAGACCCTTGGCCTGGGCCGCCTCCAACCCCGTCAGCCAGGCGTCCATGACGGCGCGGTAGCGCTCAAGGGAGAAGATCAGCGTGACGTTGACGCTGATGCCCTCGGAGATCGCCTGCGTGATCGCGGGCAGCCCCTCCACCGTGGCCGGGATCTTGATCAGCAGGTTGGGCCGGTCGACCAGCCACCACAGCGCGCGGGCCTCGGCGATCGTCTTCTCGCTCTCGCGGGCCAGGCGCGGGTCCACCTCCAGCGACACGCGGCCGTCCACGCCGCCGCTGGCGTCGTAGACCGGGCGCAGCACGTCGGCGGCCCAGCGGATGTCGTAGGTGGTGATGGCGCGCACGGCCTCGCCCACGTCGACGCCGCGTACGGCCAGGTCGTGCAGCTGGCTGTCGTAGGCGTCGCCCTTGCTCAGCGCGTTGGCGAAGATCGTCGGGTTGGAGGTCACCCCGACGACGTTCTTCTCCTTGATCAGCTGGTCGAGGTTGCCCGTGCGCAGGCGCTCGCGGCTGATGTCGTCGAGCCAGATGGCAACGCCCTGGCCGGACAGCTTGTTGAGGTTCTCGCTCATGATCTTTCTCAGTTTCCCGTCGTCTCGCCCTTGTCCTGACCCAGCTTGGCCAGGCTCGCCTTGGCCGCGGCCGCCACGCGCTCCGCCGTCAGTCCGAACTGCTCGTACAAAGTTCTGTACGGGGCGGAGGCACCGAAGTGTTCGAGACTGACCACTTCGCCGCACTCGCCGACGTAGGCGTGCCAGCCGAGCGCGATGCCCGCCTCGACCGCCACGCGAGCCCGGATCGACGAGGGCAGAACCGTCTGCCTGTATGCGGAATCCTGCCCGTTGAACCACTCCACACACGGCATCGAGACCACTCGCGTGGGGATGCCCTGCGCCTCCAGGATCTCGCGGCCGTTGACCGCGATCTCCACCTCGCTGCCGGTGGCGATGAGGATGACCCTCGGCTGGCCGTTGGACGCCTCGCGCAGCACGTAGCCGCCGCGGGCCACGCCGTCGGCGCTCGTGCCCTCGTAGACCGGCAGGTTCTGCCGGGTGAGCGCCAGCGCGGCGGGCCGGTCGGTGTGCTCCAGCACGGCCTTCCACGCGTACGCGGTCTCGTTGGCGTCGGCCGGGCGCACCACGTCGAGGCCGGGGATCGCGCGCAGCGCCCACAGGTGCTCGATCGGCTGGTGGGTCGGGCCGTCCTCGCCCAGGCCGATGGAGTCGTGCGTCCACACGTACGTGACCGGCAGCTTCATCAGCGCGGCCAGGCGCACCGAGGGACGCATGTAGTCGGAGAAGACCAGGAACGTGCCGCCGTAGGGGCGGGTGCCGCCGTGCAGCGCGATGCCGTTGAGAATGGCGCCCATGGCGTGCTCGCGGATGCCGAAGTGCAGCGTGCGGCCGTAGCGGTTGCCGGGGAACGCCTTGGTCTGGAACTCCTCGGGGATGAAGGACGGCTCGCCCTTCATCGTGGTGTTGTTGGACTCGGCCAGGTCGGCCGAGCCGCCCCACAGCTCGGGCAGCACCGGCGCCAGCGCGTTGAGCACCTCGCCGGAGGCCTTGCGGGTGGCGACCGAGGAGCCCTTCTCGAACGAGGGCAGCGCGGTGGCCCAGCCGGCCGGCAGCTCCCGGTGGGAGATGCGGTCGAGCTCGGCGGCGCGCTCGGGGTTGGCCAGGCGCCACTCGGCGTAGGACTTCTCCCACTCGGCGTGCTCGGCGCGGCCGCGCTGGGCGATGCCGCGGGCGTGGTCGAGCACCCCGGCCGGCACGTCGAACGTCTTGGCCGGGTCCATGCCCAGCACCTGCTTGGTGGCGGCGACCTCGGACTCGCCCAGGGCGGACCCGTGGATCTTGCCGGTGTTCTGCTTGTTGGGCGCGGGCCAGCCGATGATCGTGCGCAGCCGGATGAACGACGGGCGGTCGGTCTCGGCCTTGGCCTTCTGGAGGGCTTCGTACAGGGCCGGGACGTCCTCGGCGTAGTCGCCGGTCGCGGTCCAGTCGACGCTCTCGGTGTGCCAGCCGTAGGCCTGGTAGCGCGCGACCACGTCCTCGGACTTGGCGATCTGCGTGTCGTCCTCGATGGAGATGTGGTTGTCGTCCCAGACGACGATGAGGTTGCCCAGCTTCTGGTGGCCGGCGAGCGCGCTGGCCTCGTGGCTGATGCCCTCCTCGATGTCGCCGTCGCTGACGAAGCACCAGATGTGGTGGTCGAACGGCGAGGCGCCCTGCGCGGCCTCGGGGTCGAACAGGCCGCGCTCGCGGCGGGCGGCCATCGCCATGCCGACCGCGTTGCCCAGGCCCTGGCCCAGCGGGCCCGTCGTCGTCTCCACGCCGGCCGTGTGGCCGTGCTCGGGGTGGCCGGGCGTCAGGCTGTCCCACTGGCGCAGCCGCCGCAGGTCGTCGAGCGTCAGCCCGTAGCCGGAAAGGTAGAGCTGGATGTAGAGCGTCAGGCTCGAATGGCCGCACGACAGGACGAAACGGTCGCGCCCGAGCCAGTTCGGATCGGTCGGGTCGTGGCGCATGACACGCTGGAACAGCAGGTATGCGGCGGGGGCCAGGCTCATGGCGGTGCCGGGGTGACCCGAGCCCGCCTTCTCCACTGCGTCCATCGCCAGGGCTCGAACGACGTCGACCGCCTGCTTGTCCAGGTCGGTCCATTCAAGGGCTGGCACGAGTTCGGTGCTCAAGTGCTCGATCTCCGGAATCTAGTTGTCGTGGTGGTGCCGGTCGGCTGTCCCGCCCCGCGGCCGACCGCCTTCGGCGGCCCGCCGCAGGTTGTGCGGCCCGCGCCTACACGGGACCCTAACCGAGTGGAGATGGCGATCGATTCCCATTCCACCCGCGCGTGTCCATGTAGGCCCGGACTCCGTCGGGTTCGTCCGGCCGGGACGGCGCAAGCCCCCCATTGGCCGGACCGGCCGACCCTGCGACTACAGTTTGGTTGTTCGCAGGGGCGTCACGGCGCCCGCCCATGGATCCGCTCTTATCAGAGGTTACGCGTTGACTCCGCACAGGCTGGAAGCGCCTTGACGGTGCTGACCAACAGGCACGCGACGGCCCCCTCACCGCAGGTGGAGGCGCCGCGCTCGATAGGCATGACCATCAAGGCCTATATCGCGCTCACCAAGCCGCGGATCATCGAGTTGCTGCTGATCACGACGCTGCCGGTGATGTTCCTCGCCGCCGGCGGCCTGCCGCCGCTGTGGACCTCGATCGCGGTCATGGTGTTCGGCACCCTGTCGGCGGGCAGCGCCAACGCGCTCAACTGCTACGTGGACCGCGACATCGACCAGAAGATGCGCCGCACCCGCCGCAGGCCGCTGGCCAGGCACCAGGTCTCGCCCCGCGGCGCGCTGATCTTCGGCATCGTGCTGGGCGTGCTGTCCACGCTGGGCCTGTGGCTGACCACCAACTGGCTGGCCGCGGTGCTGTCGCTCGCGGCGATCCTGTTCTACGTGCTGGTCTACTCGATGATCCTCAAGCGGCGCACGGCCCAGAACATCGTGTGGGGCGGCATCGCGGGCTGCATGCCGGTGATGATCGGCTGGGCCGGCATCACCGAGCGGCTCGACTGGGCGCCGCTGGTGCTGTTCGGGGTGGTGTTCTTCTGGACGCCGCCGCACACGTGGACGCTGGCCATGCGTTACAAGGAGGACTACGCGGCGGCCAAGGTGCCGATGCTGCCGGTGGTGGCCACCGAGCGGCGGGTCGTGCTGGAGTCCATCGCCTACACCTGGGCCACCGTGCTGTGCTCGCTGGCGCTGTGGCCGGTGGCGGGCACCACGCCGTTCTACGCGATCGTGGCGGCCGTGCTGGGCGCGATGTGCCTGTGGGAGGTGCACCGCCTGCTCGCCCGGCTCAACGCCGGCAAGACGGGCGTCGACCTGCGGCCGATGCGCTTCTTCCACTGGTCCAACGCCTATCTGGCGCTGCTGTTCCTGGCCGTGGCGATCGATCCGCTGCTGGCCTGAACGGCTTGCTCCCGCCCACCGCCCGGCCGTTGCGCCGGGCTTTTCCTCTTTCGTATCATGCACATATGAATAGCTCTTCAGGTGTTGTGGCGGCGCTGGACGGATGCGTGGTGCCGGAGCCGGACGCGGCCAGGGTCGCGGCCACCCGCGACCGGCTCGTGACGCCTGACGAGGCCACCCGGCTGGCCGAGCTGTTCCGCCTGCTCGGCGACCCCACGCGGGCCCGGCTGCTCTACGCGCTGCTGGAGGCGGGGGAGCTGTGCGTGTGCGACCTGGCCGACGCGGTCGAGGTGACCGACACCGCCGTCTCCCACGCGCTGCGCCTGCTGCGAACAGCCGGCATCGTGGCCAGCCGCAGGGCCGGGCGCATGATCTACTACCGGTTGGCGGACGCTCACGTCCGCATGCTCCTCGACCTGAGCAGGGAGCATCTGAAGGAGACCGGATGAGCGGCGACCACGAGCACGGGCCCAGTCATAGGCACGGTCACGGGCACGGTCACGGGCACGGTCACGGTCACGGTCACGGTCACGGTCACGGGCACGCGCTGAGCGCGGACGCCGACCGGCGTTATCTCGTCGGCGCGCTGGCGCTGATCCTCGGCTACATGGCGGTCGAGGTGATCGCCGGTGTGGCCGCCAACTCGATCGCGCTGATCTCCGACGCCGCCCACATGCTCACCGACGCCAGCGCCATCGCGCTGGCGCTGATCGCCATGCGCATCGCCGCCAGGCCGGCCAAGGGCGCCTACACCTTCGGCTACAAGCGGGCCGAGATCCTCTCCGCGCAGATCAACGGGGTGACGCTGCTGTTGCTGGTGGCGTACTTCGTCTACGAGGGCGTACGCAGGCTGCTGGAGCCGCCCGCGGTGGACGGCCCGATCGTGGTCGTCACCGCGGTGGCGGGCATCGCCGTCAACGCGCTGGCCGCCTGGCTGCTGTCCAGGGCGAACCGGCGCAGCCTCAACGTCGAGGGCGCCTTCCAGCACGTGCTCAACGACATGTACGCGTTCATCGCCACCGCCGTGTCCGGCCTCGTGGTCTGGCTGACCGGCTTCCGCCAGGCCGACACGATCGCCGCCCTGGTCGTGGCCGCGCTCATGCTCAAGGCCGGCTGGGGGCTGCTGCGCGACTCGGGCCGGGTGCTGCTCCAGGCCGCGCCCAGCGACCTCGACCCCGACGAGATCGGCCGCGTGCTGGCCGCGGAGGCGGACGTGGAGGAGATCCACGATCTCCATGTCTGGACGGTGACGAGTGGCTATCCGACCCTGTCGGCGCACGTGATCGTGGCCAGGGGCTCCGACTGCCACCGGGTGCGCTCCCGGCTGGCGGACCTGCTGAGCCGGAGGTTCGCGATCGGGCACACGACACTCCAGGTCGACCACGGTATTCCGGGTCTTGATCGGCACTGCGAGGACCCGCACGGACCCCGGCACTCTGATCCGTTAAGGTCACCGTATGGCGACCCGTGATCCACGCTGGGTGTTGAAGGACCGCCCGTCGTTCGCGTTGATCATCGGGCTGGTCCTCACCGGCATCTGCGCTCTGGTCTCGTTCTCCTTCGACGTCTTCAACGGCGCTCCGGTGCAGTTCTTCATCGCGCTGGCCCTGGCCCTGGCCCCGGTGCCGCTGCTGCTCGCGGCGGTGCTGGCGCTGGATCGGATGGAGCCGGAGCCGCGCAGCAACCTGATCTTCGCCTTCGCGTGGGGCGCGGGCGTCGCGGTGCTGGTCGCCGGCGTGATCAACTCGCTCAACCTGCACTACATCATCGACACCGCCAAGCTGTCGGAGGCCAGCGCGCGCAACATCGCGGCCACGTTCGGCGCGCCCGTGGTGGAGGAGACGATGAAGGGCCTGGTGCTGCTGGGCCTGCTCAGGTTCCGCCGGGCCGAGCTGGACGGGCCGACCGACGGCGTCATCTACGCCAGCATGGTCGGCCTCGGCTTCGCCATGAGCGAGAACGTCAGCTACTACCTCGGCGCGCTGTCCACCTCGGGCGTCAAGGGGCTGGCCGTCACGGTGGTGCTGCGCGGCATCCTGTCGCCGCTGGCGCATCCGCTGTTCAGCTCGATGATCGGGGTCGGCGTGGCGTACGCGGCCCAGCGCACCGGCCCCGAGCGGGTGACCTACGTGCTGGCCGGCTGGTCGGGGGCGATGATCCTGCACGGGCTGTGGAACGGCCTGGCCTCCTACGGCGGCTTCCCCGGGCTCGTCGTGGCCTATCTGGTGCTGCTGGTCGTCCTGGTCGTGCTCATCGGCGTGATCTTCAGGGACCGGCGGCGCATCGTGGCGCTCATCCAGCGGTATCTGCCGCCGTACGAGCCGACCAGGCTCGTCACCCAGGCCGACATCCACATGTTGTCGGCCTTCTCCCGGCGTCGCCAGGCCCGGCAGTGGGCCCGCGCCTACGGCGGCAAGCGCGGCGTGCGGGCGATGCGCGACTACCAGCTCGCCGCCACCGAGCTGGGGCTGCTGCACGAGCGGGCGGCCCGCCACATGGTCGACGAGCACACCTTCCACGAGGAGCAGCGGGCGCTGCTGGAGTGCATGAGCACGGCGCGGGCCGACTTCCCCATGCCGCTGCACACCAGGTCGGTGGCCAGGGGCTCACCTCCGCCCGGCTACGCGCCCGGCGCACCGACCTGACCTTCTGCGCAAAACGGGCGTCCGATGGGGTGGGGGAGTGGCGGACGTACCACCGCAAACCCCGGCACAACCCCTCAGACGGCGGCGGGCGTCCCGGTGGGGGAGGGGCTGACGGGGGCGGGCTCGCCGTCGCGGACCCGCAGCGAGGTGACCACCCTGAGCGCGGCGATCCAGACCAGCGTCGAGCCCAGGACGTGCATGAGCACCAGCGCGGCCGGCACGGCCAGGAACCACTGCGTGTAGCCGATCACGCCCTGGAGCAGCTCCACGCCGAGCAGCGCCAGCGCCGCCCGCCTGGCGGGCCTCGGCGCGTTGGTCACGTGGAGGGCGAACAGCAGCGCGAACGTCAGCCCCACCACCAGGTAGGCCAGATCGGCGTGGAAGCGGGCCATGGCCTCGATGTCGAGGTCGAAGCGCGAGGCCATCTCGTCGCCCGAGTGCGGCCCCGTACCGCTGACCACGACCCCGGCCACCAGCAGCGCGAACGTCGCGGCCAGCAGCACGTGGCCGAGTCTGCGGATGTCGCGGTGGGTCACCCGGCGCACGGGGCCGTCGCCCTCGCCCGCGCGCGCGTACAGCAGCCAGCAGACGGCGATCAGGCCGCTGGAGATCAGGTAGTGGGTGCCGACGGTGAACGGGTTGAGCATCGTGTTGACGACCAGCCCGCCCCACAGCGCCTGGGCGACGATGCCGGCCGGCTGCAGCCAGGCCAGGCGCACCAGCGAGACCCGGCGCGGGGCCAGCCGCAGCGCGGCCAGCACGCACGCGACGCCGACGGCCAGCACCAGGAACGTCAGCAGCCGGTTGCCGAACTCCACGGCCATGTTGAGCGGCGAGACCTCGGGGTGCGCCACCGGGACGAAGCTGTCGGGCGTGCACCTCGGCCAGGTCGGGCAGCCGAGCCCGGACTCGGTGACGCGCACGCCCGCCCCGGTCACCGTGATCCCCGCGTTGACCACCACGGACGCCAGCGCCCAGCCGCGCAGCGAGCGAGTCGTGGGTGCCCAGAAGGACAGCAGGAAACGCACGAAGAGGTTGGGGTTGTCCGTGGGTAGCTTCACGTCATCGATGGTAGGGGCCGGACCCGGCGGTCCCGCCACCGGGAACAGGCTTCTCAAGACCTCAAGGTATGTGACATATTACTGTGAGGAGGTGGTGATGTCCGACGTGATCGTCGTCGGCGCCGGAGTCGTGGGCGCGGCCTGCGCCTACTACGCCGCGCGCGCGGGCCTCGACGTGACCGTGGTCGACCGCGGGCCCGTGGCGGGCGGCACGACGGGCTCGGGCGAGGGCAACATCCTGGTGTCCGACAAGGAACCGGGGCCCGAGCTGGAGCTGGCCGTGCTGTCGAACCGGCTGTGGCGCGAGCTGGCCGAGCCGGGCGGGTTCGAGTTCGAGCCGAAGGGCGGGCTGGTCGTCGCCGAGACCGAGGACGTCCAGCGGCAGCTCACCGGCCTGGCCGCCAAGCAGGGCGTGGAGTACTCGCTCGTGGGGGCGTCCGAGCTGCGCGACCACGAGCCGCACCTGGCCGAGGGGCTGGCCGGCGGCGTCTTCTACCCGCAGGACGCGCAGGTGCAGCCCATGCTGGCCGCCGCCACCCTGCTCCGGCGCGGCGCCGGCGACCATGGGTCCCTGCGGTTGCGTCTCGGGGTCGAGGTCACCGGCGTTCTCCGCTCCGGCGAGCGGGTGACGGGCGTGCGGACGTCCGGCGGCGACATCCTCGGGGACGCCGTCGTCAACGCGGCCGGCACCTGGGGCGGCGAGATCGCCGCGCTGGCCGGCGCCCACCTGCCGATCCTGCCCAGGCGCGGGTTCATCCTCGTCACCGAGCCCCTGCGCGAGCCGCTCATCCGGCACAAGGTCTACACCGCCGCCTACGTGACCAACGTGGCCAGCGACTCCGCCGGCCTGGAGACCTCGGCCGTCGTGGAGGGCACCCCTTCGGGGACCGTGCTCATCGGGGCCAGCAGGGAGCGGGTCGGGTTCGACCGGACGACGTCGGTGCCCGTGCTGTCGATGCTGGCCGCTCAGGCGGTCGCGCTCTTCCCCGCGCTGCGGGAGGTCCGGGCGATCAGGTCGTACTGCGGCTTCCGTCCGTACTGCCCCGACCACCTGCCCGTCATCGGCGCCGACCCGCGCGTGCCCGGGCTGTATCACGCGTGCGGCCACGAAGGGGCCGGCATCGGGCTCGCCCCCGCCACCGGGCACCTGCTCGCCCAGCTCCTCACCGGCGAACCGCCCGACCTGGACCTGACCCCCTTCCGCCCGGACCGCTTCACCGAGGAGGACTCGTGACCCGCCACGTTGCCGGCGAGGCGCCTGCGGCCCGCCATGTCGTTGCAAGGGAGGGCGTGTGACCTTCCACATCACCGTCGACGGGCGCAGCGTTCCCGTCGCTCCCGGACAGACGATCGGGGCGGCGCTGCACGCGGCCGGGGTGAAGTCGTGGCGCACCACCCGGTTCGGCGGGCGGCCGCGCGGGCTGTTCTGCGGGATCGGGGTCTGCTTCGACTGCCTGATCTCGGTCAACGGGCGGGCGCCCGAGCGGGCGTGCCTGCTGGAGGCCGCACCTGGGGACGAGGTGACGACGGCGTGACGTACGACCTCGTGGTGGTCGGCGGTGGGCCCGCCGGTGTGGCGGGTGCGCTGACGGCGGCGCTGGCCGGGCTGAGCGTGGCGCTGGTGGACTCCGGGCCGCGGCTCGGCGGTCAGTACTTCCGGCACGCGCCCGTGCGCGAGGAAGGGCCCGAGCCGGGGGCCGGGCTGGCCCGGTTCCTGCGGCAGGCCGACGCCCTCGCCGCCCGCGCCGACGTGCTGTCGCGGCACCAGGTCTGGAACGTCTCCCGCGACCCGGACGGCACCCTGACCGTGCACTGTCTGACCAGCACGCCGCCCACGCCACCCCGCCCGGCGAGCGCTACCGGCGCGGGTGCCGCCGGTGCGAGCCTCGGCGGCGTGAGTGCCGCTGGTGAGCGGGCTGTGGTGGTGCGGGCGCGGCGGTTGCTGATCGCCACCGGTGCGCATGATCGGCCGTTGCCGTTCCCCGGCTGGGACCTGCCCGGGGTGCTCACCGCCGGCGGCGCGCAGGCGCTGCTCAAGGGTGGCGGCGTCCTCGCGGGCCGGCGGGTCGTCGTCTCCGGCACCGGGCCGTTCCTGCTGCCGGTGGCCACCGGGCTGGCCGGGGCGGGAGCGCGGGTGCTCGGCGTGTACGAGGCCAACGGCGGGCTCGGGCTGGCCAGGCATCCGCTGCTCGCCCTGGGCAAGGCCGGTGAGGCGGCGGGGTACGCGGCCGCGCTGACCCGGCACCGGGTGCCGTACCGCACCCGTCAGGCGGTGGTCGCCGCCCACGGGGACACCGAGCTGGAGGCCGTGACCGTGGCCCGCCTCGACGCCGGCTGGAACGTTCTCGCCACCCGCGTCGTCCGCTGCGACGCCCTGGCCGTCGGTTACGGGTTCGTCCCGCAGATCGAACTGGGGACGCAACTCGGCTGCGCGACCAGGCACGACGTGGACGGCAGCCCCGTGCTGGCCGTGGACGCGACCCTGCGTACGAGCGTCCCCGGCGTGTGGGCGGCCGGCGAACCCGTGGGTGTGGGCGGATGGCGGCTGGCCGAACTGGAAGGCCGCCTCGCGGGCCGCGCCATCGCCGACGACGCGAGCCCAGGGGCTGGTGTCAGCGCGCAGGACGCGCCGCCGGCCCGCGGCGGCCCCGAAGGCGTGCCGGCCCGGCTTGCCCGGCGTAGGGAGCGGTGGCGGGCCTTCGGGGAGGCGTTGCAGCGGGCCTATCCCGTGCGGCCCGGCTGGCAGGGGTGGCTGAAGGACGACACGATCGTGTGCCGGTGCGAGGAGGTGCCGCTGGCGCGCGTACGCGAGGCGCAGCGGCTCGGCGCCACCGACGCGCGTGCGATCAAGCTCCTGGCCCGCCCCGGCATGGGCTGGTGCCAGGGCCGCGTCTGCGGCTACGCCGTCTCCTGCCTGGCCGGAGAGCGGTCCCAACAGCCGCCCCGCCGCCCCATAGCCCAGCCCGTCACCCTCGGCGCGCTCGCCACCATCGAAGCCCCCGGCCCCGACGACAACGGCGCCGAAGATCATCCCGCTCACTGAACCCCCCGCGACATGGAGGACTTCCCGATGGACAACCGCAGCAAGCCCTGGCACGGCGTCATGGTGGCCACCGCGCTGCCCCTGCGTGAGGACCTGTCGGTCGACTACGACGCCTACGCCGAGCACTGCCGCTGGCTGGTCGCCAACGGCTGTGACGGTGTCGTGCCGAACGGGTCGCTCGGCGAGTACCAGACGCTCACCCCGCAGGAGCGCGCCAAGGTGATCGAGACCGCCGTCGAAGCCGTCGGCGGGCCCGCCGTGATGGCCGGGGCGGGCGCGTACGGCGCCGCCGAGTCGCGCCGCTGGGCCGAGCAGGCGGGCGAGGCCGGGTGCGGCTCGGTGCTGCTGCTGCCCCCGAACGCCTACCGCGCCGACGAGCGCTCGGTCGTCGAGCACTACCGGGAGGTCGCCAAGGCGGGTGTGCCGGTCGTGGCCTACAACAACCCCCATGACACCAAGGTGGACCTCACCCCGGCGCTGCTGGCCAGGCTGCACGAGGAGGGGCTGATCGTGGCGGTCAAGGAGTTCACCGGGGACGTACGCCGCGCGTACGAGATCGCCGAGCTGGCCCCCGGGCTCGACCTGCTGATCGGCTCCGACGACGTGCTGCTCGAACTGGCCCTGGCCGGGGCGGTGGGCTGGATCGCCGGCTACCCCAACGCGCTGCCCGCCTCCAGCGACGCCCTCTACCGCGCCGCCGTCGCCGGCGACCTGGAGACGGCGCTGCCGCTCTACCGGGCCCTGCACCCGCTGCTGCGCTGGGACTCCAAGACCGAGTTCGTCCAGGCCATCAAGCTGTCGATGGACGTCGCCGGCCGGCACGGCGGCCCGTGCAGGCAGCCCCGGCAGCCGCTGACCGGCGAGCAGGAGGCTATCGTGCGGGCGGCGACCGAGAAGGCACTGGCAGAAGGGCTGCGATGAGGACCAAGCGCGTTTTCCACGCCGTCGACTCCCACACCGAGGGCATGCCGACCCGCGTCATCACCGGCGGCATCGGCGTGATCCCCGGCGGGAGCATGGCCGAGCGGCGCGTGTACTTCGGCGACCACCTCGATCACATCCGCACCCTGCTGATGACCGAGCCGCGCGGCCACTCGGCCATGAGCGGCGCCATCCTGCAGCCGCCGACCAGGCCGGACGCGGACTACGGCGTGCTGTTCATCGAGGTGTCGGGGCTGCTGCCGATGTGCGGCCACGGCACCATCGGCGTGGCGACCGTGCTGGTGGAGACCGGCATGGTGGAGGTCGTCGAGCCGGTCACGACCGTGCGCCTGGAGGTGCCCGCCGGGCTCGTCGAGGTGGACGTCGAGGTCGAGGACGGCATGGCCATGTCCGTGACGCTGCGCAACGTGCCCTCCTACTGCGACCGGCTGGACGCCTCGGTGAGCGTGCCGGGGTTCGGGGAGATCCCGTACGACCTCGCGTACGGCGGCAACTTCTACGCCGTCGTCGACCTGGACCGCTACGGCCTGCCGTTCGACCGCAAGGCCAAGAACGAGATCATCGCGGCCGGCCTGGCCACCATGGAGGCGATCAACGCCGCCGACGAGCCCGTCCACCGCGAGGACGACCGCATCCGCGGCTGCCACCACGTCTACTTCACCGCCCCCGGCTCCGACGCGCATCACTCGCGGCACGCCATGGCCATCCACCCCGGCTGGTTCGACCGCTCGCCCTGCGGCACCGGCACCAGCGCCCGCATGGCGCAGTTGCACGCCCGCGGCGAACTGCCGCTCGGCCGCGACTTCGTCAACGAGTCGTTCATCGGCACCCGGTTCATCGGCCGGCTGCTGGAGGAGACCGAGGTGGGCGGGCAGCCCGCCGTCCTGCCGTCGATCACCGGGCGGGCCTGGATCACCGGCACCGCCCAGTACTTCCTCGACCCGCGCGACCCGTTCCCCGCCGGGTTCGAGCTGTGAGGGGCCGGTCTTGATCACTACGGTCGACTACCACACGGCCGGTGAGCCGTTCAGGATCGTGACCGGCGGGGTGCCCGAGATCGCCGGCTCCGACGTGCTCGCGCGCCGGAGCACGGCGATGGCCGAGCTCGACGACGTGCGGCGGCTGCTGTGTCACGAGCCGCGCGGGCACGCCGACATGTACGGCTGCTTCCTGGTCCCGCCTGACGATCCGGGAGCCAGGTTCGGCGCGCTGTTCTGGCACAAGGACGGCTTCTCCACCGCCTGCGGGCACGGGACGATCGCGCTCGGCGCGTACGCCGTGCAGGAGGGCCTGGTCGAGGCCGACCCCGACGGCGTGACCGAGGTGGTCGTCGACGTGCCGTCGGGCCGGGTCAAGGCCCGGGTGCGTACGTCGGGCGGCCGGGTCACGTCCGTGACCTTCGTCAACGTGCCCTCGTACGTCATCGCCCGCGACGTGCCCGTGGCCGGGACGACCGTGGACGTCGCGTACGGCGGCGCCATCTACGCCTCGCTGCCCGCCTCGGCCGTCGGGCTGTCGGTCGAGCCCCGCCACGTGGACGCCCTCATCGGCCACGCCCGCCGGATCAAGGCGGAGCTCTCCGATCATCCGGCCGCCAGGCATCCGGACGAGCGGCTGTCCGGCGTGTACGGGGTGATCTTCCACGATGAGCTGCCCGACACGCTGCCTGACGAGCCGCCCGGCGACCTCTCCGGCGAGCCTCCCAGCAACGGTGGCGGTGGCGGCCCCGGTGGCGGCGGGGTCATACGGCAGCGGAACGTCAC
Organism: Nonomuraea sp. NPDC048882; assembly: GCF_040649755.1. Lineage (NCBI taxonomy): Bacteria > Bacillati > Actinomycetota > Actinomycetes > Streptosporangiales > Streptosporangiaceae > Nonomuraea > Nonomuraea sp. NPDC048882. The sequence goes on along the minus strand of NZ_JBEZGB010000012.1, from coordinate 338,071 downwards.
CGTGTTCGCCGACGGCGAGGTGGACCGGTCGCCCTGCGGCTCGGGGACCGCGGCCAGGATGGCGCTGCTGCACGACGAGGGCAGAACAGGCGAACTCCTCCATCTGAGCGTCGTGGGCAGCGTCTTCACCGCGCGCGTGGCGGAGGAGACCGATCGGGGAGTGGTCGTGGAGATCGACGGCATGGCGTACCGGACCGGGCGGCACACCTTCGAGCTCGACCCCGCCGACCCGTTCCCCACCGGGTTCACGCTGCGATGAGCGGGCTCCCGTACCTGGACGCGGCCACCCTGGAGCGGCTGGTGCCGATGGGGCGGGCCGTCACGGTCCTGGAGGAGGCGCTGCGCGCCGGCCTCGACCCCGAGGCCACGCCGCAGCGGCCGGTCGTTGACGTGCCGGCCGGGCAACTGCTGCTCATGCCCGCCGCCACCCGCCGGTACGCCGGCGTCAAGGCGGTCAGCATCGCCCCCGCGAACCCGGAGCGCGGGCTGCCCCGGATCCAGGGGACGTACCTGCTGTTCGACGGTGAGACCCTGGCGCCCCTGGCGGCCATGGACGGGATCGCGCTCACCTCGCTGCGCACGCCCGCCGTCTCCGCCCTGGCCGTCCGGCACCTGGCGGAGCCGGGGGCGCGGCGGCTGGTGGTGTTCGGCAGCGGGCCGCAGGCGTACGGGCACGTGCTGGCGCTGCGGGAGGTGCGGCCGGTCGAGGACGTCACCGTGGTCGGGCGCGACGCGGGACGCGCGGAGACGCTGGCCACCCGCTGCCGCGCCCTGGGCCTGACCGCCCGCGCCCTCACCGACGAAGGCGGCGGGCCGGACGGGCAGGTGGCGCGGGCGCTGGCGGAGGCGGATCTCGTCGCCTGCTGCACCACCGCCAGGGAACCGCTGTTCCCCGGTAAGCTCACCCGCGACGGCGCCACCGTCGTCGCGGTCGGCTCGCACGAGCCCGACGCCCGCGAGCTCGACGGCGACCTCGTCGCGCGGGCCACCGTGGTCGTCGAGGCCAGGGCGGCCGCCCTGGAGGAGGCCGGAGACGTCATCATCCCGATGCGCCGGGGTACGATCTCCTCCCGCCATCTTGCCGGAAACCTCGCCGAGCTGATCGCCGGGCAGGTGATCACCGGCCCGGGGCCGCGCGTGTTCAAGAGCACGGGCATGGCGTGGGAGGACCTCGTGGTCGCGGCTGCCGCTTACGAGGCGTGGACGTAGACGCTTTCGAAGCGTGAACAGAGAGAGGATGGGCGGATGGCTGCCGAGGACCGGCTCGACCTGCCGATGGTGGGGGAGCGGCAGAGCCTGCGTGAGCAGGTCGCGCACGCGCTGCGGGCGGCGCTGATCACGGGGGAGATGCGGCCGGGGGTCGTCTACTCGGCGCCGGTGCTGGCCGCCCAGTTCGGCGTCTCGGCGACGCCCGTCCGTGAGGCCATGCTCGACCTGGCCAAGGAGGGCCTGGTCGAGGCGGTGCGCAACAAGGGCTTCCGGGTCACCGAGCTGTCCGACCGCGACCTCGACGAGCTCACCGAGATCCGCCAGCTCATCGAGGTGCCCACGGTGGCCAGGCTGGCCGATAGCTCGCGGGCGGAGGAGTTCGAGCGGCTGCGGCCCATCGCCGAGGAGATCGTCTCGGCCAGCGAGCGCGGTGACCTGCTCGCGTACGTGGACGCCGACCTGCGCTTCCACGTCGAGCTGCTGTCGCTGTGCGGCAACGCGCACCTGGTGTCGGTGGTACGCGACCTGCGCAACAGGGCCAGGCTCTACGGCCTGTCACAGCTGTCGGAACGCGGCACGCTGGGCGGCTCGGCCAGAGAGCACCTGGAACTGCTCGACGCGCTCAGCCGCGGCGACAGCGAGGCCGTCGGCACCCTCATGGCCGAGCACATCGGCCATGTCAGGGGCATCTGGGCCGAACACTGACCACCGAGCCCGAGTGCTGACCTGGTGAGCCCGGCAGCCGGGCCGGGCGCTGACGGCCCGAGTCCGGCAGGTGAGCCGAGCACTGAGCGCCCGCGTTCGGCAACCGGGCCGAGTGCTAACCCGGTGAGTTCCGACATTCGGGGATCAGACGCTCCCCGTTGGCGGTAATCTCATTTGCGGGCCGACCGGGCAAACGCCTCAGTGCGATCGCCGTCGGTCTCGCCATCTCGTCCCCGTCGGACCGGCCACCGTGCCGCTCCGACGGTGGCACCTGCCTGGTCAAGCGGACACCCGCACTCCGCTGACCTTCGCGGGCTCGGCACACCCCGCCCACCGAGGCCGAGCCCTCCGCCGCGCGCCCGGGACCCCATCCAACGGGCGCGCGGCGGCCGGCCGCCTCCGGCGGCGACTTCCCACACCGGCCGCTTCCGGTCGCTTCCCTTCCCGCGCCGGCCGCTTCCCGCGCCGACGGCTACTTCGCGCGCCGGGCCGCCCGCGTCGAGCCGAGGCTGGCGGCCACGATGCAGATGATCGCCGCCCACTGCTGCGCGTGCAGCAGCTCGCTCAGCAGCAGCACCCCGATCAGCGCCGCCACGGCCGGTTCGAGGCTCATCAGGATGCCGAACACGTGCTTGGGCATCCGCCGCAGCGCCTGCAGCTCCAGCGAGTAGGGGATCACCGACGACAGCAGCCCCACGCCGAGCCCGATCAGCAGCAGCTCGGGCCGCAGCAGCTCGGCCCCGCCGGTCGTGGCCCCGACCGGGGCGATCACCACGGCCGAGACGATCATCGCGAACGAGAGCCCGCTCGTGCCGGGGAAGCGCCGCCCGGCGGCGGCCGACAGCAGGATGTAGGCGGCCCAGCCCAGGGCGGCCAGCATGGCGAACCCGATGCCGGCCCACTGCACCATGGCCGACTCGCCCCACGGCGCCAGCAGCGCGACCCCGGCCGCCGCCAGGCCGACCCACACCAGGTCGACCCGCCGCCGCGACGCCGCGACCGCCACGCCCAGCGGCCCGAGGAACTCGATGGCCACCGCGATCCCCATGGGCAGCCGCGACAGGGCCTCGTAGAAGGACAGGTTCATCAGAGCGAGGGTCAGGCCGAAGCCGAGCCCCACCGCCCAGTCACGCCACGACAGCCCCTTCAGCCTCGGCCTCGCGAACGCCCCCATGATGAGCGCCCCCGCCGTGATGCGCAGGAACACCACCGCGCTCGGCGGCAGCGCCGCGAACAGCTCCTTGGCGAACCCGGCGCCCAGCTGCACGGAGAAGATCGCCAGCACCACCAGCCCCGAGGGCGGGATGGAGTCGGCCGCGCTGCGCAGCAGGCTGCCCGGCCTGGGCAGGCCGGAGCCGCGGTCGTACGGGTCGTCGAGGGCGAAGGCGGTCACAGGACTCCTCTGGCGGATGCGAGGGGGACAACCGTCAGAGCTTACTCGGGCCCGGCGACATTCCCGTTTTGTGGCTGTACTACTGTTGATCGGGTCATTCTTCCAGGCCAACGAACCGCGGAGCACATGACGACCCCCGCTCCTCCCGTCAGTCTCGTCCGCCCGCCGCTGCCCTTGTCGGTGGCCTCGTTCATCAGCAGCTTCGACCGCTTCGCGGTGAGCCCCATGCTCGTGCTCATCGCCGACGATCTCGGCGTCTCCCTGTCGGCCGCGGTGGCCGCCGCCAGCGGCTACTACCTCGCGTACGGGCTGACCCAGCCGCTGTGGGGGCTGCTGTCGGACCGGCTCGGGCGGGTGCGGGTCATGCGCTGGGCGCTGTTCGGCGCCGCGGTGGCGGGCGCGGTCTCGGCGCTGATGCCCGTCCTGGGGACGCTCGTGCTGGCCAGGGTCGTGACCGGCGCCTGCTTCGGCGCGGTGATCCCGACGAGCCTGACGTACGTGGGCGACACCGTGCGTGCCGAGGTGCGCCAGCGCGCGCTCACCGATCTCATGGCCGCGGCCGCGCTCGGCACCGCCCTGGCCACGGGGCTCGGCGGGGTCGTCGCGGGTCTGGTGGACTGGCGGGTGGCCTTCACCGTGCCCGCCGTCTTCGCGCTGATCTGCGCGGTCGCGCTGCGCGTGCTGCCCGAGCCGCCCCGCCACGAGGGCGACGGCGGGGGCGTCGGCGGTTATCTGGGGGCGGTGCTGCGGCAGCGGTGGGCGCTGCTGGTGTTCGCGCTCGCCTTCACCGAAGGGGCGATCATGCTCGGCGCCATGCCCTTCCTGGCCCCCGCGCTGCAGCACACCGGGCTGGCCGCCGCCGTGGCAGGCCTGGCCATCACCGCGTACGGGCTGGGCCTGTGGGTCTTCGCCAAACTGGTCAAGCACCTGTCAGGGCGCTGGCCCGTACCGCTGCTGATGCTCGTGGGCGGCGCGCAGCTCTGCGTCGGGTTCGCGATCGTCACGGTGAACGTCAGCGTGCCGTCCGTGGCCGTCACCGCGCTGCTGCTCGGCGGCGGCTGGTCGTTCCTGCACTCCTCGCTGCAGACCTGGGCCACCTCGGTCGTGCCCGAGGCCAGGGGGACGACCATCGCGTTCTTCGCCTGTTCGCTCTTCGTGGGCAGCGCGGTCGCCTCGTGGGCGGCCGGGCCGCTGGCCGAGGACGGGCGCTACGGGCTGCTGTTCGGCCTGGCCGCGGTCGCGGCGGTGCCGCTGACCGCCGTGGCCGCGCTCAGCCGCCGCCGCTACGGCGCCCTGCGCGCCGCCCGCCCGGATCCCCAGCCGGAGTAACCGCCGCCTGCGCCACTCCCACGCGCTACTCCCAGCGGAAGGTACGGGAGACCAGCGCCAGGGACAGCACCGCCCACCCGGCCAGCACGGCCACCGAGGCCGGCGGCAGCGCCGCGCCCTGGGAGAGCACGGCACGCAGCCCGCCGGTCAGCGCGGAGATGGGCAGCGCCTCCAGGAACGGCCGCAGGCCTTCGGGGAACTTCGTCAGCGGGAACATCACCCCGCCCGCCCCCAGCAGCACCAGGTAGACCAGGTTGGCGCCGGCCAGCGTGGCCTCGGCACGCAGGGTGCCCGCCATGAGCAGCCCCAGCCCGCTGAAGGCCGCGGTGCCGAGCACGACGAGCAGCGCCGCACCCAGGAACGAGCCCTGCGGCCGCCAGCCCAGCGCCAGCCCGACGGCCACGATGACCACCGCCTGAACCACCTCGACGCCGGCGACCGCCGCCGTCTTGGCCAGCATGAGCCCGCTCCTGGACAGCGGAGTGGCGCCCAGCCGCTTGAGCACGCCGTAGCGGCGCTCGAACCCGGTCGCGATGGCCTGCCCCGTGAAGGCGGTGGACATGACCGCCAGCGCCAGCACGCCGGGGACCAGGAAGTCGACCCGCCGCCCGCCGCCGACGTCGATCAGCGGCGCCAGCGAGAAGCCGGTCAGCAGCAGCACGGGGATGACCAGGGTCAGCAGGAGCTGCTCGCCGTTGCGCAGCATCGCGCGGATCTCCGCGCCCGCCTGCGCCAGCACCATGCGCCCGAACGGCGCCGCGCCGGGCGCGGGGGTGAGATCGAGCGTGGTCATCGCAGCTCCCTGCCGGTCAGTTCGAGGAAGACGTCTTCGAGGGTGCGCCGCTCGATGCGCAGGTCGTCGGCGGTGACGCCCTCGGCCGCGCACCAGGCCGTCACCGTGGCCAGCAGCTCGGGCCCCACCTGACCCTCGATGATGTAGTGACCGGAGGGCGACTCCTTGGCCGCGCTGCCCGCGGGGAGCGCGTTGAGCAGCTCTTCCAGGCCCAGCCCCGGCCTGGCCCTGAACCGGAGCTGGCGCTCGGCCCCGGTCAGCGAGGCGGGGCTGCCCTCGGCCACCACGCGGCCCTTGTCGATGATCACCACGTGGTCGGCCAGGCGCTCGGCCTCGTCCATGTGGTGCGTGGTCAGCACCACCGACACGCCCGCCTGGCGCAGCTCGGCCACCAGCTCCCAGCAGGCGTGCCTGGCCTGCGGGTCGAGGCCCGCCGTCGGCTCGTCGAGGAAGACCAGCTCGGGCCGGCCGACGACGGCCGCGGCCAGCGAGAGCCGCTGCTGCTGTCCGCCGGACAGCCGCCGGTAGGGGGTGCGGGCGTGGTCGGTGAGGCCCAGCCGGGCCAGCAGCGCGCCGGGGTCGAGCGGGCCGGCGTAGAAGCGGGAGACCAGCCGCAGCCACTCGCCGCAGCGCATCGCCGGGGGCACGCCGCCCGCCTGCAGCATGACGCCCACCCGCGCGCGCAGCTCGGGCCGGGCAGGGGACAGGCCGAGCACCTTGACCGTGCCCGCGTCGGCCGCGCGGAAGCCCTCGCAGATCTCCACCGTGGACGTCTTGCCCGCGCCGTTGGGGCCGAGCACCGCGGTGACCGCTCCGCGCTCGGCCCGCAGCGTGAGGCCGTCGACGGCGGTGTTGCCGCCGTAGCGTTTGACCAGGTCGACGATCTCGACGGCTGGGGAGTCCATGTCACGAGTTTAGGGACTCCACCGGGCGGTCCCGGCCTCAGGTGAGCATGACCGCATGGGCGGGGCTCTCCCGCCGGGCGCGGCTTCTCCGGAAATATCTGATAACCGGGAATTAGGAGGACCGGAACGTGGTTGGATCCCTCGGCCCTCGGGGGCCACAGGTCCGCGAGGGAAAAGGGGTTCACGCATGTCCGTGGCAGAAGCCACGCCCGCAGTCATGTCCGCCGTCGTCCAGCAGGAGCACAAGCGCCGCCGCGGCCTTCTGCTGCTGATCCTCGGAGCGCTGTCGGCGATCGGGCCGCTCTCCATCGACATGTACCTCCCCGCTCTGCCGGCCATCACCTCCGAGATGCTCAGCGCGCCGGCGCAGGTGCAGCTGACGCTCACCGCGTGCCTCATCGGCGTCTCCGTGGGGCAGATCATCGCCGGCCCGCTCAGCGACGTGCGCGGGCGGCGGGTGCCGCTCATGGTGGGCGTGGCCGGGTTCATGGTCGCCTCGCTGCTGTGCGCGTTCGCGCCCTCGGTGCCGATGCTCATCGCCTTCCGCCTGCTGCAGGGCATGCTGGGCGGCGCCGCGCTGGTCATCGTGCGGGCCGTCGTGCGCGACCTGTACGACGGGGCCGCCATCGCCCGCATCTTCGCCACGCTGATGCTCGTCAGCGGCCTGGCGCCGATTCTGGCCCCGATCGCCGGGGCGCAGCTGCTGGCGTTCACCTCGTGGCGGGGCGTCTTCGTCGCGCTCAGCGTCGCGGGGATCGTGCTGCTGCTGGCCGTGCTGTCGGGCGTACGCGAGACGCTGCCCCCGGCCGCGCGGGAGAGCGGCGGGCTCAAGCACACCGCGCGCACGTTCTGGCAACTGCTGCGCGACCGCACGTTCATGGGCTACGCCCTCACCGGCGGGCTGGCGTTCGGGGCCATGTTCGGCTACATCTCGGGCTCGCCGTTCGTGCTCCAGGAGGTGTACGGCGCCACGCCCCAGCAGTACTCGCTCATCTTCGGCCTCAACGCCCTGGCCCTGACCGGCACCGCCCAGCTCGGCGGCCGCCTGTCCGGACGGGTGCCGCCCGTCCTGCTGGTCCGCGTCGGGCTCGGCATCGGCCTGACCGGCGCGGCCCTGCTGATGGCCGCCGCGCTGGCGGGCCTCGGCCTGTGGGGCATCGTGGCCGGGTTGTTCGTCATCATGCTCGGCCAGGGCCTGACCCTGCCCGGCACCGGCGCGCTGGCACTGGGCTCGCAGCCGGCGCACGTCGCGGGCAGCGCCTCGGCCCTGACGGGGGTGCTGCAGTTCGCGCTGGGCGCCGCCGCGGCCCCGCTGGTCGGACTCGCCGGATCCGGCACCGCCGTGCCCATGGCGTGTGTCATGCTCGGACTCATCCTGTGCTCGGTGCTCTCGTTCACGTTCCTGAGCCAGGCGAAGGTTAGGTAAGGCTACCCTGCGTGACAAATTCCATTCCCGCCCCTGCTCGGATCCGTTTGGAAAGCGGGAAGGAATTACGGCACACTGATGTTGTGAAAAACATGCCCACGATGGAGCCAGGCAACGAGCGCGGTACCCGTGCCCGCGTCGCCCGGCTGATTCTTGAGCATGGTCCCGTCGCGGCCGCGGCTCTCGGCGAGCGGCTCGGGCTCACGCCCGCCGCCGTCCGGCGTCACCTCGACGCGCTGCTGGCCGACGGGATGATCGAGCCTCGTACGGTACGCCCCCGCGGGCAACGCGGGCGCGGACGGCCCGCCAAGCTGTTCGCGATCACCGACGCGGGGCGGAGTGCTTTCGAGCACGCCTATGACGACCTGGCCGGGAGCGCGCTGCGTTTCCTGGCCGAGCGCATGGGAGAGCAAGCCGTGGCCGACTTCGCCCGCGAGCAGGTGTCGAGCCTGCTGGAGCGGCTGGAGCCGGTCATGCGGGCGGTGCCGGCGGATCAGCGCGTGCAGGTGCTGGCGCAGGCGCTGTCGGCGGAGGGGTATGCCGCCTCGGCCAGCAAGGCCAAGTCGGGTGGCGACCAGCTCTGCCAGCACCACTGCCCGGTGGCGCACGCGGCCGCGGAGTTCCCGCAGCTGTGTGAGGCCGAGACGGAGGCGTTCGCGCAGCTGCTCGGCACGCCGGTGCAGCGCCTGGCCACGATCGCCCACGGCGACGGGGTGTGCACGACGCACGTGTCGCCGCAGTCGTTGAGCGATTCCGCACATAGAGACAAGAGCAAGGAGACCGGAAGGTGACTGTCACCGACCGCCCGGAGCTGGAAGGCCTCGGGAATTACAAGTTCGGCTGGGCCGACCCGGATGCCGCGGGCGCGGCGGCCAAGCGAGGCCTGTCCGAGGAGGTCGTCCGCAACATCTCCGGACTCAAGAACGAGCCGGAATGGATGCTCGACCTTCGCCTGAAGGGGCTCCGCCTGTTCGACAGGAAGCCGCTGCCGACCTGGGGCTCCGACCTCACCGGCATCGACTTCGACAACATCAAGTACTTCGTGCGCTCCACTGAGAAGCAGGCCGCTTCCTGGGACGAGCTGCCCGCCGACATCAAGAACACCTACGACAAGCTCGGCATCCCCGAGGCGGAGAAGCAGCGCCTCATCGCCGGCGTCGCCGCCCAGTACGAGTCCGAGGTCGTCTACCACAAGATCCGTGAGGACCTTGAGGAGAAGGGCGTCATCTTCGTCGACACCGACACGGGCCTGAAGGAGCACGAGGAGCTCTTCAAGGAGTACTTCGGCTCGGTGATCCCGGTGGGCGACAACAAGTTCGCCGCGCTCAACACCTCCGTGTGGTCCGGTGGCTCGTTCATCTACGTGCCGCCGAACGTCGAGGTCGAGATCCCGCTGCAGGCCTACTTCCGGATCAACACCGAGAACATGGGCCAGTTCGAGCGGACTCTGATCATCGTCGACGAGAACAGCTACGTCCATTACGTCGAGGGCTGCACCGCGCCGATCTACTCCTCCGACTCGCTGCACAGCGCGGTCGTCGAGATCATCGTGAAGAAGAACGCCCGCTGCCGTTACACGACCATCCAGAACTGGTCCAACAACGTCTACAACCTGGTCACCAAGCGCGCCGTCGCCTACGAGGGCGCGACCATGGAGTGGATCGACGGCAACATCGGCTCCAAGGTCACGATGAAGTACCCGGCCGTCTACCTCATGGGCGAGCACGCCAAGGGCGAGACGCTGAGCGTCGCGTTCGCCGGCGAGGGCCAGCACCAGGACGCCGGCTCCAAGATGGTGCACCTGGCGCCCAACACCAGCTCCACCGTCATCTCCAAGTCGGTGGCGCGCGGCGGCGGCCGCACCTCCTACCGCGGTCTCGTGCAGATCGAGGAGGGCGCCCACGGCAGCGCCAGCACCGTCAAGTGCGACGCGCTGCTGGTCGACCAGATCAGCCGCTCCGACACCTACCCCTACGTCGACGTCCGCGAGGACGACGTCTCGATGGGCCACGAGGCCACGGTCTCCAAGGTCAGCGAGGACCAGCTCTTCTACCTCATGAGCCGCGGTCTCGGCGAGGACGAGGCGATGGCGATGATCGTGCGCGGCTTCGTCGAGCCGATCGCGCGCGAGCTGCCCATGGAATACGCGCTTGAGCTCAACCGGCTGATCGAGCTGCAGATGGAAGGAGCCGTCGGCTGATGGGCCTGAACGAGAAGCCCCTGTCGACCCTGCACGAGAAGGCGTCCTACGACCTGGCCGACTTCGACGTCCCGACCGGGCGCGAGGAGGCGTGGCGCTTCACGCCGCTCGCCCGCCTGAAGGGCCTGCACAACGGCAAGGCCGAGGCCGCCGGTCACGTCAGGGTCGACGTCGAGGCCGCGCCCGAGGTCACCGTGGAGACGGTCGGCCGCGACGACGCCCGCGTGGGCAAGTCGTTCATGCCGGGCGACCGGGTGAGCGCCCAGGCCTGGAACAGCTTCGAGAAGGCCACCGTGATCACGGTGCCGCGCGAGGCCGTCACCTCCAAGCCCACCGTGCTCACGCTGACCGGCTCCGGCGACGGCGCCGCCTACGGCCACATCGTGGTCAGGGTCGAGCCGATGGCCGAGGCCGTGCTCGTGCTCGACCACAAGGGCAGCGCCGTCTACGCCGACAACATCGAGTTCGTCGTCGGCGACGGCGCCAGCCTCAAGGTCGTCAGCCTGCAGGACTGGGACGACGACGCCGTCCACGTCTCCTCCCACCACGCCCAGCTGGCCAAGGACGCGACGTTCCGCAGCTTCGTGGTGACCTTCGGCGGCGACCTCGTCCGCCTGTCGCCCAGCGTCACCTACAGCGCCCCCGGCGGCGACGCCGACATGTCCGGCGTCTACTTCGTCGACGCGGGCCAGCACCTGGAGCACCGCCTCCTGGTCGACCACTCGCAGCCCAACTGCAAGAGCAACGTCGACTACCGCGGCGCCCTCCAGGGCGACCGGGCGCACGCCGTCTGGATCGGCGACGTGATCATCAGGGTCGAGGCCGAGGGCACCGACACCTACGAGCTCAACCGCAACCTCATCCTCACCGACGGCGCCCGCGCCGACTCGGTGCCCAACCTGGAGATCCTCACCGGCGAGGTCGCAGGAGCGGGGCACGCCTCCGCCTCCGGCCGGCTCGACGACGAGCACATCTTCTACCTCCAGGCCCGCGGCATCCCCTATGACGAGGCCCGCCGCCTGGTCGTGCGGGGCTTCCTCGGCCAGCTCATCGAGAAGATCGAGATCGCCGAGATCCGCGAGCGCGTCCTGAACGCCCTGGAGGCCGAGCTCAGCACCTCCGAGTCCGCCGCCGTATCCCATGCGGCCGAGTCCGCCGCTGTATCGAACGCGGCCGAGTCCGCCGCGGAGCCCGTTCGATGAGCTTCGAGAAGGTGTGCAAGGTCGAGGACATCCCCGAAGGGGGCGTCCTCGGCGTCGAGGTCGGCGCGGACGAGACGCCGGTGGCGCTGGTCCGCAAGGGCGAAGAGGTCTTCGCCCTGCACGACGTCTGCTCCCACGCCGAGGTCAAGCTCAGCGAGGGAGAGGTCTACGACGGCACCCTGGAGTGCTGGCTGCACGGCTCGTGCTTCGACATCCACACCGGCAAGCCCACAGGGCCGCCCGCGACCCAGCCCGTGACCGTCTACACAGTCAAGATCGACGGCGATGACGTGCTCGTCTCGCTCTCGAAGGAGTCCTAAGCACATGTCCACCCTAGAGATTCGTGACCTGCAGGTCGCCGTCGAGGACAAGGAAATCCTGCGCGGCGTCAACCTGACCGTTCAGGCCGGGCAGACCCACGCCATCATGGGCCCCAACGGCTCGGGCAAGTCGACGCTCGCCTACGCCATCGCCGGCCATCCGAAGTACACCGTCACCGGCGGCCAGGTGCTGCTCGACGGCGTCGACCTGCTGGAGCTGTCCGTCGACGAGCGGGCCCGCGCCGGCCTGTTCCTGGCCATGCAGTACCCCGTCGAGGTCCCCGGCGTGTCCGTGTCGAACTTCCTGCGCTCGGCCGTCACCGCCGTCCGCGGCGAGGCGCCCAAGCTGCGCGAGTTCGCCAAGGACCTCAAGGGCGGCATGGACGCCCTGTCCATCGACCCCGCCTTCGCCCAGCGCAACCTCAACGAGGGCTTCTCCGGCGGCGAGAAGAAGCGCCACGAGATCCTCCAGATGGAGCTGCTCAAGCCGAAGATCGCGGTGCTCGACGAGACCGACTCCGGCCTCGACGTCGACGCGCTGCGCGTGGTCTCCGAGGGCATCAACCGCTTCCGCGCCTCCGGTGACACCGGCGTGCTGCTGATCACCCACTACACCCGCATCCTGCGCTACGTGAAGCCCGACTTCGTCCACGTCTTCGCGGCCGGCCGGATCGTCGAGCAGGGCGGGCCCGAACTTGCCGACAAGCTCGAGGCCGAAGGCTACGAGCAGTACACGAAGGCGTCTGCATGACTTCACACAGCTTCGATGTGGAGAAGATCAGGGAAGACTTCCCGATCTTCTCCCGCGAGCTGCCCGACGGGCGTCCGCTCGTCTATCTCGACTCGGGCAACTCCTCACAGAAGCCCAACCAGGTCATCGAGACCATGCGGGAGCACCTGGCGCTGCACTACAGCAACGTCGGGCGCGCCATGCACGTGCTCGGCGCCGAGTCGACCGACGCCTTCGAGAACGCCCGCGACAAGGTCGCGGGCTTCGTCGGGGCGCCGTCGCGCGACGAGGTGATCTTCACCAAGAACGCCTCAGAGGCGCTCAACCTGCTCGCCTACTCCTTCGGCAACCCCGTCAACACCGACCCGCGCTTCACCCTCGGCCCCGGTGACGAGATCGTCATCTCCGAGATGGAGCACCACTCCAACATCGTGCCGTGGCAGCTGCTCGCGCAGCGCACCGGCGCGACGCTGAAGTGGTTCGGCGTCACCGACGACGGGCGGCTCGACTACACGCCCGAGCTCATCACCGAGCGGACGAAGATCGTCTCGATCGCCCACCAGTCCAACGTGCTGGGCACCGTCAACCCGGTGACCGAGGTGGCCGCGCGGGCCCGCGAGGTAGGCGCGCTGGTCGCGCTCGACGCCTCCCAGTCCGTGCCGCACCACCCGGTCGACGTGACCGCGCTGGGCGCCGACTTCGTGGCCTTCACCGGCCACAAGATGGTCGGCCCCTCCGGCATCGGCGTGCTGTGGGGGCGCACCGAGCTGCTGGAGGCCATGCCGCCGTTCCTGGGCGGAGGCGAGATGATCGAGGCGGTCTGGATGGACCGCTCGACGTACGCGCCGATCCCGCACAAGTTCGAGGCGGGCACGCCGCCGATCGTCGAGGCCATCGGGCTCGGCGCGGCGGTCGACTACCTCACCGAGGTCGGCATGGAGGCCGTCGAGGCGCACGAGCGCACGCTGACGGCCTACGCGCTCGACGCCCTGCGCGAGGTGCCCACCCTGCGCGTCATCGGCCCCGAGACGCTCGAAGGGCGTGGGGGCACGGTGTCGTTCACGCTGGAGGGCATCCACCCGCACGACGTCGGGCAGATCCTGGACGACCAGTTCGGGGTCGCCGTACGCGTCGGGCACCACTGCGCGCGCCCGCTGCACCTGCGTTTCGGAATACCCGCGACCACGCGGGCGTCGTTCTACCTGTACAACACCACGGGCGAGATCGACGCCCTGGTGCGCGGCCTCCATCACGTTCAGAAGGTGTTCGCATAGCCATGATCGGCGAGTCGATGTACCAGGAGCTGATCCTGGAGCACTACAAGCACCCGCAGGGGCGCGGGCTTCGTGAGCCGTACGACGCCGAGGTTCACCACGTGAACCCGACGTGCGGCGACGAGATCACGCTCAGGGTCAAGGTGGGCGACGCGGGCAAGATTCTGGACGTCTCCTACGAAGGTCAGGGCTGCTCGATCAGCCAGGCCGCCGCCTCCGTGCTGCACGAGCTGACCACCGGATCCACGGTCGACGAGACGCTCTCCGTGGTCGACGAGTTCACCCGGCTCATGCAGGGCAGGGGAAAAGTCGAGGCCGACGAGGAAGTCCTCGGTGACGCCGTCGCGTTCGCGGGCGTGGCCAAGTTCCCGGCGCGCGTTAAATGTGCGTTGCTTTCATGGATGGCGTACAAAGACGCCGTTGTGAGGAGTGCTGCCGAATGAGTAAGCCTGTGGAGACTCCGACCGGCTACGACGGTGACGCGACCGCCGAAGAGGTCATGGAGGCGCTCAAGGACGTCGTCGACCCCGAGCTCGGCATCAACGTCGTCGACCTGGGCCTGATCTACGGGCTCAACCTCGACCCGTCCGACGGCGGGCAGCCCGTGGCCACCATCGACATGACGCTGACCAGCGCGGCCTGCCCGCTGACCGACGTCATCGAGGACCAGGCCCATTCGGCGCTCGACGGCATGGTCTCCGACGTGAAGATCAACTGGGTCTGGCTGCCGCCGTGGGGCCCTGACAAGATCACCGACGAGGGGCGCGAGCAACTGCGTATGCTAGGCTTCAACGTCTGATCTTTTCCGCTGTCACGGCTGGCGTAAATCGTCAGCCGTTTCAGCGTGCCATAGCGGGTTCCGGAAAGTCCGTGCCCCCGGCCGGGGAATATCCGATAATATCCCCGGCGTTGGAAAACAGGTACACCTGACGTCTCATCGCGCGTCACGCATCGCCTGCGGCCGGTGCTCCGGTGTCCCCCCTCATTTTCATCCCGCCCTCATGGCGGGCGCCCTTGAACGTGTGCGGCCACAGGCCGCACGTCCCGGCTCGTCCTTTCGCAGAAGTGACGCGCCACTTCGACGGAAAGGCACGAATTTCGTGACCATGCTTGACGCTGTCATGCCCACGCTCGGCGAAACCTCCCCTGAGACGAACGCCGAGACCAACGCTGGGCAGCCGGGCCCGTCCGAGTTCGAGCTGCTTGGCCTGCCCAAGCCGCTCGTCAACGGACTGGCCAAGCTGGGCTTCGACAGCCCGTTCCCCATCCAGAGCGCGACGATCCCCGACGTGCTCGCCGGCCACGACGTCCTCGGGCGCGGCCAGACCGGCTCGGGCAAGACCCTCGCCTTCGGCCTGCCCACCATGGCGCGCATCGCCGGTGTGCGACCCGCCCCCGGGCGGCCGCACGCGATGATCCTCGTGCCCACCCGCGAGCTCGCCCTCCAGGTGCACGACGCCCTCGAACCCCTCGGGCGCGGCCTCGGCCTGCGCATGAAGGTCATCGTCGGCGGCATGTCCATGGGCAAGCAGATCGAGGCGCTGCGCCGCGGCGTCGACATCGTGATCGCCACCCCCGGCCGCCTGGGTGACCTCATCCGCCAGGGTGAGTGCTCGCTGGGCGACGTCGAGGTCAGTGTCCTCGACGAGGCCGACCACATGTGCGACCTCGGCTTCTTCCCCGTCGTCACCGAACTGCTCGCGCAGACCCCGGCCGACGGCCAGCGGCTGCTGTTCTCGGCCACGCTCGACGGCGACGTCGACAAGCTGGTGCACCGCTTCCTCAAGGACCCGATCACCCACTCCGTGGCTCCGGCGACCTCGCCGGTCGACACCATGGAGCACCACGTGATGCAGGTGTCGCGCGACGACAAGTTCGACGTCACGGCCGAGATCGCCAACCGCGAGGGCCGTACGATCATCTTCGTCCGCACCCAGCACGGCGTGGACCGGCTGTGCAAGCAGCTGGCCAGGGTCGGCGTCAAGGCGGGCGGCCTGCACGGCGGCAAGCGCCAGAACCAGCGCACCCGCATCCTCGCCGAGTTCCGTGAGGGCTCCGTCAACGTGCTCGTCTGCACCGACGTCGCGGCGCGCGGCATCCACGTGGACAACATCAGCCTGGTGCTGCACGTGGACCCCCCGCAGGACCACAAGAGCTACCTGCACCGGGGCGGCCGCACGGCCCGCGCCGGCGAGAAGGGCACGGTCGTCACGCTGGTGCTGCCCAACGAGCGCCGCTCGACCGACGCCCTCACCCGCCGCGCCGGGATCCACCCGTTCCGGCTCAAGGCCACGCCTGGTCACCCCCGGCTCGCCGAGGTGACCGGGGCCCGCACGCCGAGCGGCGAGGCCGTTCCCGTGTGGGAGCCCGACGTCCGCAAGCCGCTGCGCCCGCGCCGCGAGGGCGGCTCGTCCGAGCGCAGGGGCCGGGGGCGGGGCCGCCGGGATTTCGACGGTGAGCGCCGCCCGCGCCGGCACGACGACGGCGAGCGCTCGTTCGGCCCCGGCGACGACCGCCGCCCGCGGCGGCACGAGGACGGCGACCGTCCTTTCACCTCCGGTGACGACCGGCGTCCGCGCCGGCACGACGACGGTGAGCGTCCCTTCACCTCCGGCGACGACCGGCGTCCGCGCCGGCACGACACGGGTGATCGGCCGTTCGGGCGTACGCAGGAGCAGCGCCCGGTCGGCGACGACCGCCGCCGTGACAGCCGGCCCGCTCGGGGCGGCTACCGCTCCGACGACCGCCCGCTCCGGCAGGACGACCGCGGGCAGCGCGCCGGCGGCTACCGTTCCGACGACCGGGGCGGCCGTTTCGCCGCCGACCGTGGCCGGCCGTTCTCGGCCGACCGCGAGCGCGGGGTGCGCTCCGACGAGCGTGCGCCGCGTGACGGCTACCGCTCCGGCGGTGGCGGCGGGCGTCCGGACGACCGCGGCGGTAACGGTGGTTTCCGCCGCAACTCGGGGCGCCGCTTCGAGCGCTGACCACGCCTGACGCCGCGACATACGGCGACATATCACGACGCTGCCCGCCGTGCCTTCCGAGGCGCGGCGGGCAGCGCCGTCTCCGGGCGGGTGTGCGTACGCGTCGGCCCCGTCGGCCCGCGAACGTCCGGCCGCGTCGTTTCACGTCGTTGCACGTCGGCTCACGTCGGCTCACCGTCGGCTCACGTCGGGTCGCGCTGTCTTGCGTCGTCTCGCGTGGCGGACGCGGGGCGGCGCCACCCCATGACGCAGACTAGGCTTATCAGGCACGCAGCCGACCGACGAGAGAGATCATGAAGACCTTCGAAGAGCTGTTCGCCGAGCTGTCAGAGAAGGCCCGGACCCGGCCCGTGGGCTCGGGCACCGTGGCCGCGCTCGACGCCGGCGTCCATGCCATCGGCAAGAAGGTCGTCGAGGAGGCCGCCGAGAGCTGGATGGCGGCCGAGCACGAGTCAGACGACAGGGCCGCCGAGGAGATCTCGCAACTCCTCTACCACGTTCAGGTGCTCATGATCGCCAAGGGCATCGGCCTCGACCAGGTCTACAAGCATCTCTAGGGCGCCCAGGCGCCCGGCACCCGGAGATGACGGAAGCGAGACACACGTAAGGACCTGACATGCTGCGTCTGGCAGTACCCAACAAGGGCTCGCTCAGCGAGGCCGCCCAGAGCATGCTGAAAGAGGCGGGCTACCGCTCGCGCCGCGACAGCAAGGAGCTCGTCGTGGTCGACGAGGCCAACGGCTGCGAGCTGTTCTTCCTGCGCCCGCGCGACATCGCCGTCTACGTCGGCGAAGGCACCCTCGACGTGGGCATCACCGGCCGCGACATGCTGATCGACTCCGGCGCCCCGGTCGAGGAGATCATGCCGCTCGGTTTCGGCGACTCCACGTTTCGGCTGGCCACCACGGCCGGCGCGATGGCCTCGGCGGCCGACCTCAACGGCCGGCGCATCGCCACCTCCTACGCGGGACTGCTCGAGAAATACCTCTCCGACCAGGGCGTCGACGCCCGCGTCATCAAGCTTGACGGAGCCGTCGAGACCGCGATCCGGCTCGGCGTGGCTGACGCCGTGGCCGACGTGGTCGAGACCGGCACCACGCTGCGCAACGTCGGCCTGGAGGTCTTCGGCGAGCCGATCATGCGCTCGGAGGCGGTGCTGATCAAGCGGCAGGCCGTGCCCGACACCCAGGGCGTCGAGCAGCTCGTCCGCCGTTTCCAGGGCGTCGTGCACGCCCGCGACTACGTGATGATGGACTACGACATCCGGGCCGAGCGCATCGAGGAGGCCATCGCGCTCACTCCCGGCATGGAGGGGCCCACCGTCTCCCCGCTGCACCGCGAGGGCTGGGTCGCCGTGCGCGCCATGGTCCGGCGCAAGGGCCACCAGCAGGTGATGGACAAGCTCTGGGACATCGGCGCGCGCGCCATCCTGGTCACCGACATCTACGCCTGCCGCCTCTGACGCCGCTGCGGCGGGGCGGGCGTGATCCGGACCCGACGACCGGGCCGCCGGGGGCGGGTGATCTGACAAATGTCACCGTCAACGGCGGAGGGATCACACTGATGCAGGGCGCCCGCCCCGCCCTAGCGTTCGAGGTATGCGATCCTCCTCCAACGCGGTCGAGTTCGACCACGTCAGCAAGCACTACGGGGCCGTGCTCGCCGTCGACGACCTCTCGCTCACCATCGAGCCCGGCACGACGGTGGCCCTGCTGGGGCCCAACGGCGCCGGCAAGTCGACCTCCATCAACCTGCTGCTCGGCCTGCTGCTGCCCTCGTCGGGCGCGGTCCGCGTACACGGCCGTACCCCGGCCGAGGCGGTCAGGGCCGGTCAGATGGGGGCCATGCTCCAGAACGGCGCGCTCATCCCCGAGCTGACCGTCAGGGAGCTCATCGACCTCGTCCGCCGGCTCTACCCGCACCCGCTCGCCCTCGACGAGCTGCTCGGCCTCGCCGACCTGACCGAGCTGGCCGGGCGGCGGGCCGGCAAGCTGTCCGGCGGGCAGGCCCAGCGGGTCAGGTTCGCCCTGGCCGTCGCGGGCGCGCCCAGGATCCTGCTGCTCGACGAGCCCACCGCGGCCATGGACGTGGAGTCCAGGCTGCGGTTCTGGGCGAGCATGCACGACTACGCGGCCGGCGGCAGGACCGTGCTGTTCGCCACCCACCAGATGGAGGAGGCCGACGAGCACTCCGACCGGGTGATCGTCATCGCCAAGGGGCGGCTGGCCGCCGACGGCACCGCCGCCCAGATCAAAGCCGACGCGGGCGGCCACGCCGTCAGCTTCGCCCTCGGCGAGCAGCCCGCCGCCGGGCTGGACCGGCTGCCCGGCGTCACCGCCGTGGAGATCGTCGCCGGCACGGCCACGCTGCACACCTCCGACACCGACGCCACCCTCGACGGGCTCTACCGGGGCACCGCGCTCGACGTACGCGGCCTCACCCTCACCGGCGCCGACCTCGAAGCCGCCTTCCTCCAGCTCACCCGGGAGTCCCGATGATCCACTTCGCCAGGGCCGACATCGTGCGCCTGCTGCGCAACCGGCGCTACCTCATCTTCGTGATCGCCTTCCCCGTCGCGCTGTACCTGATCAACGCCAACATCTACGGCGATCAGACCGACGGCTCCGGGCTCGGCTACAACGTGATCCTCATGGTGTCGATGGCCGCCTACGGCGCGCTGGCCTCGTCCATGATGAGCTCGGCCGTGCCGCTGGCCACCGAGCGGCAGTCCGGCTGGCTGCGCCAGCTCCAGATCACCCCGCTGCCGTCCTGGGCCGTCATCGTGACCAAGCTCGGCACCGCGCTGGCGCTCGTCCTGCCCTCGCTGCTGCTGGTGAGCGTGGCGGCGGTGGTGCAGCAGGGCGTGTCGCTGCCGCCCGGCCGGTGGGCGGCGCTGCTGCTCGCCATGTGGCTGGGCACGGTTCCGTTCATCGCGCTGGGGCTCGCGCTCGGCTCGGTGCTGTCCGCCGACGTGGCCCAGCCGGCCTCGATGGTGTGCATGTTCGCCCTGGCCATCACCGGGGGCCTGTGGTTCCCGCCGGAGATCTTCGGCGCCACGATGAAGACCGTCGCGGAGCTCACGCCCTCCTTCCACTACGCGAGCCTCGGATGGAGCCTGGCCGGCGGGCACGGGGTGAACGCGGTGGACGTGCTGGTCGTGGCCGGGTGGGCGGTCGTCCTGGGCGGGGCGGCGGCCTACCTCTACCGGCGCGCTACCGTACGAGGATGAGCTTCGCCGACAGGATCACCTTCGGGCGGGCCGACGGGGGCGCCTCGCGCGGGAGGCGGCTGCTGGGCACGTCCGCCGGGATGGTCTACCTGGTCTTCCCCATCGCGGAGATCGTCACCGGCGGGCTCACCGGAGCCCGGGCCGTCTGGGCGGGCCTGCTGCTCGCCGCGTTCGTCGCCTCGTTCCTGGCCACGGTGCTCAGCTCCAAGAGCTTCCTGGAACGCAGCCGCTGGACCTACCCGCTGCTCGCGCTCACCACCGTGCTCGGGATGACCGGCGCGCTCGTCTTCGCCGGCTCCTGGCTGAGCCTGCCGGTCTACGCCGTCGTGCTGTACGGGTTCTCGCTGCCGGCCCTGTGGGCGCTCGGGGGCATGGCGCTGAGCCTGGTGACCATCCTGGTCGGGGGCCTGCTCAACGGCGGCACCGCCGAGACCCTCATCGTCCTCGGCATGCAGGTGGTGACCCTCGGCGTGCTGTTCATCAGCGTCCGCAACACCAGGACGCTGACCGTCGAGCTGCACCGGGCCCAGGACGAGGTGGCCCGGCTGGCCGCCGCCGAGGAGCGGCTGCGCATCGCCCGCGACCTGCACGACCTGCTCGGCCACAGCCTGTCGCTGATCGTGCTCAAGAGCGAGCTGGCCGGGCGGCTGGCCGAACGTTCGCCGCGGGTGCGTCAGGAGATCGGGGACATCGAGTCGGTGGCCAGGAAGGCGCTGGTGGAGGTACGCGAGGCCGTCACCGGCTACCGGCAGCGCAGCCTGGCAGAAGAGCTCGACAACGCCAGGACGGTGCTGGCGGCGGCCGGCGTACGCGCGGAGGTCCGCACCACGGGCCGGGGGATGGGCGCGTCCCCCGAACCGCTCGACGGGCTGCTCGGCTGGATCGTCCGCGAGGGCACCACCAACGTCGTCCGGCACGCGCGGGCCACCCGGTGCGAGATCAAGCTCACGTACGGTGGGGCGCACGCGACGCTGGAGATCGTGGACGACGGCAAGGACGGCAGCGGCCCCTACACGCCGGGCAGCGGCCTGAGCGGGTTGTCCGAACGGGTGACGAGCGCGGGCGGCACGGTCACAGCCGGCCCCGAACCGGCCGGCGGTCATGCGCTGCGCGTGCGGATCCCGGCCGGGGCGGGCGCGTGATCCGGGTACAGAGCCAGGCTGGGACGAGGGCGAGTACATGATCCGGGCACAGAGCCCGGCCGACGCGAAGGCGGGCGCATGATCCGGGTGCTGCTGGCCGAGGACCAGGGCATGATTCGCGGCGCGCTGGCCTCGCTCCTGGGCCTGGAGCCCGACATCGAGGTCGTCGGCGAGGCCGCGGACGGTGACGAGGCGCTGGCCGTCGCGGTCGAGGTGCGGCCCGACGTCGCGCTGCTCGACATCGAGATGCCCGGCACCGACGGGCTCACCGCCTGCGCGAAGATCACCGAACGGGTGCCGGAGTGCCGGGTGATGATCCTGACCACCTTCGGGCGGCCCGGCTACCTGCGCACCGCCATGGAGGCCGGGGCGGTGGCGTTCCTGGTCAAGGACAGCCCGGCCAGGGAGCTGGCGGCGGCCATCCGGCGGGTGCACGCGGGGGAGCGGGTGATCGATCCCGGGCTGGCCGCGGCCGCGCTCAGCGCCGGACCCAACCCGCTGTCGGGCCGCGAACGCGACGTGCTGGCCGCGGCGGCCGACGGCTCGACGATCGTCGACATCGCGGGGCGGCTGCACCTGTCGGAGGGCACGGTCCGCAACTACCTGTCGTCGGCGATCCAGAAGACCCGTGCCCGCAACCGCATCGAAGCCGTTCAACGCGCCAGAACCCAGGGCTGGCTCTGACCCGCACGATTGCCCCCTCGCTGCTCGCACGGTGCCGGCGCGGTTGGTGGTGGCTGTGGTCAGTAGCGGAGTTCGGCGAGGATGGCGTAGTGGTCGGAGCCTGGGTCCGGGCCGGCGCCCACGACCTCGCAGCGCACCGGATGCCCCGCGCCGCCGGCTCGCGGCCAGGCGCTGAGGACGTAGTCGAAGCGGCGCGGTGGATACAGGCCGGGCCGCGCAAACGGGTTGGCGTCGCACCACGTGTGTCCTGGGCCGCCGTCGCCGGCCACCTCCCACGCGTCGTAGAACACCACGCCGGGCGTCGCCGGCACGGTGCGGCCGGTCAGCATCCTGATCTCGTCGCTGTCCGGCCCGGCGTTGAAGTCACCGCACACCAGCGCGGGACGCCGCCGCGAGGCCACCTCGCCGACGAACGCGGTCAGCGCCTGTACCTGCTCCTGCCGCGCCCCCGACTCGTCCAGCCGGAACGCGCCGATGATGACGCTGAACACCTGTAACGGGCCGCGCGGCCCGGCCAGCTCGCAGAACAGGGCACTGCCGGGGTTCGCACCGCCCGGCAGGGGGCGCTCCTCTCGCCGCGCGACCGGCCAGCGGGACAGCACCGCGCACGCGGCCCCGTCAGCGGACCCAGCGCCCTCGCCGTTCCCGCCGCTCCCGCTGCCCTGCCCGCTTCCGCTGCTTCCGCCGTTCCTGCCGCCCCCGCCGTACGACGCGACGTGCTCGTAGCCCAGTGACTGGCCCGCCCACTCCTGCAGCGCGACCACGTCGAGGTCGTGCTCGCGCACCACCTTCTCGATCACCTTCGCCCGCCGCGCGTACGGGCCGGACTCGCCCCACACGTTCCAGGTCAGCACGCGTACGCGGGTGCCGATCAGCGGCCCGTACGGCTCGGCCTCGTTCACACCAGCTCCTCGACCGCCTTGATCGCCAGATCGACCTGCTCGGGCGTCGTCACGATGCTCGTGCCGAAGCGCAGCAGCGAGTGGCTGTACGGGGTCACGCTGGTGAGCACCTTCTTCGCGCGCAGCCGTTCCACCGCCTGGAGCGCCGGCATGCCGGTGATCGCGCAGCAGACCAGCCCCGCCGACAGCTCCGGCGCCTGCGGCGTGGCCAGGGTGACGTGGGAGATGCCGGCCAGCCCCGCCTTCAGCCTGGTGGCCAGCTCCTGCGTGCGCTGCTGGACGCGGTCCTTGCCGATCGAGGTCATGAACGCGAACGCCTGCGGCATCGCCCACCGGTGTTCGAACGCCTTGTAGCCGCCGGGCGTGACCAGATCCGCCGTGCTGCCCGTCGGCTCGCCGCCCATCTGCCAGGCGTTGAACGCCGCCGCGCTGAAACTGGGCACGATGGGGGCCACCGGCTCCCAGTCGCGGCCCCACACGATGCCCGTGCCGCGCGGCCCGAACAGCCACTTGTGCGTGCCGCTGGCCAGGAAGTCGCAGCCCAGGTCCGCCACACCGTCGGCCATGGCGCCGAAGCCGTGCACCCCGTCCACGCACAGCAGCACCCTGTCGTGCTCGTCGCGGCCCCGGTTCGCCTCGGCCAGCATGTCGGCGACGGCCCGTACCGGCACGCGTACGCCCGTGCTCGAATGCACCCAGGTGATCGCCACCACGCGGGTGCGGGGGCCCAGCCCCTCCTTGATCGCCGACACCATGCGGTCGGCCGAGGCGCGGGCGGGGTCGTCGTACAGCTTGACCTTGCGGATCTTCGCGCCCGTGCGCGCGGCCATCAGCCGCAGGCCCTCGTGGGTGGCCAGGAAGTCGTGCTCGGTGGTCAGCACGTCCTGGCCCTGGCGCAGGCCGAGACCGGTGTAGAGCAGGCCGAGGCCCATCGTGGTGCTGTCGGTCAGCGCGATCCCGCCCGGCTCGGCGCCCAGGTAGCGGGCGGCGGCCTCGCGCACGGTCGTGTCGGGGAATTCGCCGCCGGGCGGGGTGTACTCGGGGTCGGCGTCCAGGGCGTCGCGGTGCGTCGCGATCGCCCGCCTGACCGGGGCCGGGGCGGGGGCGAGCACGAACGCGGCGAAGTGCGCGGCGGCCGGGTCGAGGGCGAACTGGGCTCTGACGGAAGCCCAGTCGGCCGGGTCGAAGGCCGTGGCGGCCGGTTTCGGCTTGGGGGAGTCCGCCGTGCACGCCGCGACCCCGGACAACACCCCGGCGCCGAGCAGGGTCCGTCTGTTCAGCATGATTACTTCCTATCCCGGCCGCCCCGCGCTTGTCAGCCGCGGATCGCGCTCGGTCGCCCGGACCTGTCAGGTGCGGATCGCGCTCACCTGTCTGATCAGGTCCGAGACGCGGACGATGCCGAGGCAGCGGTTCAGCTCGTCGGTGACCACCAGGTCGTCGTAGACGCGGGCCGCGTCCCGGCCGGCCGCCTGCATGGCCGCGATCGCCGGGGTGGTGCGCGGCACCGTACGCGGTGGGTCGGCCAGGCGCTGAGCGGGCTTCGAGCCGTGCAGGGCGTGACCGTACCGGGCCGCGAACGACAGCAGGAACCGGCTGCGGTCCAGGCTGCCCTTGGGCCGCTGGAACTCGTCCACCAGGATCACGCTGGTGATCGTCGGCTCGTGCCCGAAGGCCGCCACCGCCTCCTCCGCCTTCGCCTCTGCCGGCAGGGTCACGGCCGGCAGCAGCATCTCCTGCACCCGGGGGCCGAGCATGATCGCCGCGGGCGACTCGTCCGCGACCGGCAGCGGCACCCGTACCTTGCCGTCGGGGCCGGGCGCGAGCAGGGGGCCGTGCGCGAGCCGTACGCCGAGGCCGCGGAGCACCGCCACCTGCGCCTCGCGGTGCACGCCGCCCGCCATCACGTGCGCGCCGACGTCGCGCGCCAGCGACGTCACCGCCCGCACCACCGCCGTCGCCCGGTGATCCGCCGGGACGCGCGCCACCACGTCGGGATCGAGGGCTAGCACGTACGGCGCCGCCTCCGCGACCAGGTCGAGCGCCGGGCCGCCCGAGCCCACGCTGGCGAAGCCGAGCAGGTAGCCGATCGTGCGCAGCCCGTCGAGCCCCACCTTGAGCAGCGGCCTGTCCTGGTCCTGGCACGTTCCGGTGAGCAGGAGGATGGCCTCGCGCGGATGCCGGCCCGCCCTCCGCAGCGCCTCGTGCAGGGGCGCCAGCGTGCCCGCGCCCGGCAGCACCGTCCGTACCGGCAGCTCGATGATCATCGGGAGGGGCGCCGCCCTGAGTGAGCCGGTGGCGTCCACGGTGGCGGGGTGCGCGATGACGGCACCGGTATCGAGGTCCACCATGGGACTGGTGAGCAGGGAGGACACGTACAGATGGTGCTCCCGTCACCGGCGCCCCAGAAGCCCCACGAGACAGAATTTACCGACATTTCGGTTAGGGTTCCCCGCTCCGCACCGGCGCCCCGGGCGTCTTCCGAAGGCGTTGGCTAATCTTCGGGGATGAGCGCGCGTCCGGCGAGGGGTGGCGGCCGGTGGGTCACGGTGCCGCCGGAGCGGTTGCATCCGTGGATCGACGGGTTCGCCGGGCGTCACGGGCCCTTCTCCGCGACCGGTGACGAGCGGGCGGTGCGGCTGGTGGCCGCCGACGGCGCGGTGGCCGAGCTGCACGTGCCGTTCCCGCCCATGACGCCGCCCGGCCCGCCGCACGTCACCCGCCTCGTCGCGCACGCCCGCGCCGAGCGGCGGGTCGGGGTGTTCCTGGTACGGCTCGGCGGCTACGCGGCGGGGGTCTTCCAGGGCGGCGCGCTGGTGGCCTCCAAGGTCGGCTCGCGACTGGTGCAGGGACGCACGGCGGCGGGCGGGTGGTCGCAGCAGCGCTTCGCCAGGCGGCGGCGCAACCAGGCCGCTCAGGCGTACGACGACGCGGTGGAGACGGCGGTACGGGTGCTGACCCCGCACCTGGGGCTGCTGGACGGGGTGATGCTCGGCGGCGACCGCAGGGCGGTGGACGCGCTGAGGCCGGATCGGCGGCTGGCGCCGCTGCTGGCGCTGGAGCGGGAGCCGTTCCTGGTGGTGCCCGATCCGCGGCTGGCGGTCCTGCGCGACACGCCCGCCCTGTTCCGCGCGGTACGCATCCACGTCGTCGACCCCGTGTGACCCAGTCGGCCTCGTGCGCGAGGTCAGGAGAAGGCGGCGGCGTGGTCGGCGAGGAAATCGGCCAGGGTGCGAGGGGGTCGCCCGGTCACGTCCCGGACCTCCGTCGTGACCGGCGCCCAGCTCCCGTCACCCGTCTGCGCCTGGAGCTCGGCCAGGTCCAGTGCGAGCTGTTGCGGAAGGCCATGACGCTCCAGACGGGCGGCCAGCTCAGGGACGGGCAGGTCTACGTACCGTGCAGAACGGCCCAGAACCCGGCCGATCTCGGCGGCGATCTCCTCGTGCGACAGGGCCTCGGGGCCGGTCAGCACGTATGCGCGGCCAGGGCCGACGGGGGAGGTCATCAGGGTGGCGGCCACGTCGGCGATGTCGCGGGCGTCGATGTAGCTGATCCGGCCGGGACCGTACGAGCCGTACATGGTGCCGCCCTCGAAGTCGCCCGGCAGGTTCTGCATGAAGCCGCTCGGCCGGAGGGCGGCCCACGGCACGCCGGACTCCCTGAGGTGGGCGTCGATCAGGCCGTGCATGCCCAGGCCGAGCCTGCCACCGGGGGCGGCGTCGCGTACCGACACCGTGACGATCTGCGCGACGCCCGCCTTGGCGGCCAGGTCGATGACGGCGCGGTGGGCGTCCACGACGCCGGGCCAGAGTGAGCTGTTGAGGAAGAGCCGGTCGCCGGGCGAGAGCAGCGCGCCGATCGTCGCGGGCTCGGCGAGGTCGGCGAGCGCGTACGGGCTGCCGAGGTCATCGACCGGACGGCGGACGGCCGCCAGCACCTCGTGGCCGCTCAGCCGCGTGACGAGCGCGCGGCCGATGGAGCCGGTCGCGCCGGTGATCACGATCATCAGGAAACCTCCCGCATAAGTGGAATCTCAGATTCCGGTTAGCTGGACGCTACACTAAGCGGAATTTGATCGTCCACTTGGAGGTCGTACGTGCGCGCGGACGCCAGGCGGAACCTGGGCAAGATCGTCGAGGCGGCGGCCGAAGTCGTGGCCGAACGCGGCGTCGGCGCGCCCATGGAGGCCATCGCCAAGCGCGCCGGTGTCGGCGTCGGCACGCTCTACCGCCGCTTCCCCGACCGCGACGCCCTGATCGCGGCGGTCGGCGACCACTACATCCACACGATGGCGGACGCCCTCGACGCCGCCGACCGCGGCTCGGCCGACGCCTGGAGCGCGATCTGGGACTTCGTCTCCTGGGTCGCCGAGCCAGGCCGCGCCGCGCTGTCCACCGCGCTGGCCGACCTGCCGGACGAGGTGATCGCGCACCGTACCGAGTTCATCCGGGCGCGGGCGCGGTGGGAGGAGCGGTTCGACGAGCTCGTACGCCGGGCGCAGGCCGAGGGGACGATGCGTGGGGACGTCGGCGTACAGGACCTCATCCACCTGCTGAACGTCTTCACCTGCCACCCCGAGGACCTGCCCGCGCCGGTGGCCGCCGACCCGGGCCGCTACCTGCGGCTGATGCTCGACGGGATGAAGGCGGGAGCGGCCACCCCCGCATCGAGTCGTTGAGACGATTCAAAAAAATCTTGAATGCCGCTATGATGAGCCGGAGTCTTGGCGGACCGCCTTCTGCGGTACGCCGCATCCAGCGTGTCTCGCCCCCTTCCGGCGCTCCTCCCGGCGTCCCGGGCGGCGGATCCCGCACTTTCAGCAGCACGGCCTCGTGAGGATCGATGGCGACCAGGAACATCAAGGAGGTCGCGCAGCTGGCGCGCGTCTCAGTGGGCACGGTGAGCAATGTGCTCAACCGCCCGGAGATCGTGTCCCCGGCCACGCGGGAACGCGTCTTCGAAGCGATCAAGAAACTCGGGTTCGTCCGCAACGAGGTGGCTCGCCACCTGCGGGTGGGCCGCAGCAGGACCGTCGGGCTCGTCGTGCTCGACGTGTCCAACCCGTTCTTCGTGGACGTGGCCCAGGGCGCCGAAGCGGTGGCCGACGACCACGACACCATGGTGGTGCTCTGCAACAGCGCCGGCGACCCCGGCCGCGAACGACGCCACCTCGACCAGCTCGAACAGCAGCGGGTGATGGGCATACTGATCACCCCGGTCGAGATGGAGACCCCCTGGCTGGAGGAGCTGATCGCCCGCGGCACCCCCGTGGTGCTGGTCGACAGCCCCGCGACTGGGCTCCAGTGCTCGGTGGCCGTGGACGACCGGCTCGGCGGGCAGATCGCCGGCGCGCACCTCATCGAACGCGGGCATCGGCGCATCATGTTCGTGGGCGGGCCGCCGTCCATCAAACAGGTGGCCGACCGGCACGCGGGCGTGATCAGCGCCGTCGCCGCCGCTGACGGCGCCGTCGAACTGCTCACCTCCACGGCGCCGGCCCTCACCGTGGCCGAGGGCCGCGCGATCGGCGAACGCGTCGCCGCCCTGCCCGCCGACGAACGGCCGACCGCCGCCTTCTGCGCCAACGACATGATGGCGCTCGGCTTCTTACAGGCGATGGCCTCCCACGGGCTGCGCGTGCCCGAGGATCTGGCCATCATCGGGTACGACGACATCGACTTCGCCGCCGCGGCCGCCGTGCCGCTGTCGTCGGTGCGCCAGCCCCGGGAACTGCTCGGGCGTACGGCCATCGACCTGCTGCTGGAGGAGGTGGCCGAGCCTGAACAGCACCGGCACCGGCAGGTCATCTTCCAGCCCGACCTGGTGATCCGAGAATCCAGCGCCTTTCGCCGCTGAGCCCGGTCGCCGTACGGGCTGGGGCGTGGACTGACCTGCGTCCAGCCGGGTCGCGCTGGGTTGCACGTTCACCCAGGCGAACGGGCGTGCCGACCGCCGTGCGCGTTGCGCCGGGCCCCTTCGTAGGCTTTCTCGCCGTCGCGGCGCGCCAGGGGCGTGCAGGAGGGTGGGCCTGCTGAGGGGGTGCCGGGAGGCGTGAAGCTGGGTGTGTTGCCCGTTCTCGGCACGTCCACCCTTTCCGTGTCTCTGGCACGTCGGCCTGTCCGGCGCGCGCACTCCCGGCACCCCCTCAGCGCACCTTGGCGCGCCGCGTCGGTGAGGAGGTGTGCGGAGGGGCCCGGCGCAACGCGTGCGGCGAGACCAGCATGCCCGTTCACCTGGGAAAACAGGCCACCCAGGCCAGTCGGACGCGAAGGATGGCCAGCCCTCCATCCGCTGCCCCAGCACGCCTTCCGTGAGAGCACAGCGAGGGCGGGTGTACTACGTTCGGCGGCAAAGTTGAACAGGAGGAGTTGACTTGGGCGAGATTTACCGTAACCCCCTGGCCACCCCCGACGACCTGGCCGGGTTCCGGATGGAGGGGGACGGTGCGATGTCGTTCCCGCAGGGCCGGATGCGGCTGGAGAGCCGGCGGGCCCCCGTCGAAGGGCAGGCGGCGAATCTGGTGTTGTGGTGTCCTGAGGAGTTTCCCGACGGCGTCCGGATCGAGTGGGAGTTCTGGCCGGTCAGGGAGCCGGGGCTGGCGATCATGTTCTTCCACGCCAGGGGCAGGAACGGCGAGGACCTGTTCGACCCGGCCCTGAGCACCCGTGACGGCCCGTACGAGCAGTACCACCACGGCGACATCGATGCCTACCACGTGTCCTATTTCCGCCGCATGTGGGCCTCCGAGCGCGCCCTGCACACCTGCAACCTGCGCAAGAGCCACGGGTTCCACCTGGTCGCCCAGGGGCCGGATCCGCTGCCGGGGGTGCTGGACGCCGACGGGCCTTACGCCGTGCGGCTGGAGGTCAAGGGGGGAGTGGTGAGCTTCGCAATCAACGATTTGGTCTCGTTCCGGTGGCGGGACGACGGCTCGATCGGCGGTTCCTCCCTGGCAGGAGGCAAGATCGGGTTCCGGCAGATGGCGCCGCTGATCGGAGAGTACGCAAATCTCCGCGTGTCCCGTCATTGACTTTGAGTCGATTCAACACTAATTTCGCACCAACCGCCGTTCACTCGCTTGTAACTGGGCAGGAACCACGGTGCAATACTCCACCCCCGTATCCGTGCACATGCCACGAGAAGGTGGTGCCGGATGAACCATCCCGCCATGTCGATCAGGTTTCAAGCTGCCTGCTCAGAGCTCATCTGGGCGGTCCGGCTGAACCTCGCCTGGCTTGCCTTCACGCTCGCGGGAGGCGTGGTTCTGGGGGTCGGGCCCGCCACTGTGGCCGGCTACACGCTGGCCCGGCGGCATGCTCGTAATGAAACGTTTCAGGTTTGGCGCGAATTCTGGACCGTCTACCGGCGGGAGTTCGCCCGGGCCTCGTTGCTGGTCCTGCCGGGGGCGCTGGCCGCCGTCGTGCTGATCGGCAACTACCTCTACTTCTCCGCCCTCGGGCCCAGCATGGGGGTGCCGAGGATCGCGACCTTCGTGGCCCTCATCGCGCTGGCCGGTGTGGGGGCGTACGTGGGGCCGCTCTACGCGCACTACGACCTGCCGCTGCGGGCCTACTGGCCCAAGGCGGCGCAGCTAGCGCTGATGCGTCCGGCTTCGTCCGTGCTGTTGCTGCTAGCGCTCTCAGCCATCGCCTTCGCGACCTCGGTGGCGCCGATCCTGGCGCCGATGATCAGCTTCGGCGCGTGGATCTATCTCAACACGTGGCTCTGCCTGCGCTTCTTCGAGGAGAACGAGGCGCGCCTGCATTCGAAAGGGAACTCATGAGCGCATCCCGTCGCCGTCGGCTTCTTGCCGGTGTGTTAACGCTAACGGCCGCTCTCACCGCCTCGGCCTGCTCGGGCGGTGGCGACGCGCCTCAATCCGATCCGAACACGATCACGTTCATGTCGAAGCTGTTCGGCACGGCCCCCGAACCGACCGGCGAGCTGCAGCAGGCCATCGAGAAGTTCATCGGCAAGAAGATCAAGGTCACCTGGGTCCCCAACGCCGAGTACACCGAGAAGCTCAACGTCACCCTGGCCTCGGACAACATCCCGCAGGTCGTGGTGGTCGACCCGCACCTGCCGGCGTTCGTCAAGTCGGCGCAGGCAGGCGCGTTCTGGGACCTGACCGACAAGCTGGACAAGTACCCGAACCTGAAGCCGGCCGACGCGCGCACGGCGCTCAACTCCTCCATCAACGGCAAGATCTACGGCCTCTACCGGATGCGACCCCTGCTGCGCTCGGCGATCGTCATCCGCAAGGACTGGCTGAAGAAGGTCGGCCTCGAGGAGCCGAAGACGATCGACGACTTCTACCAGATCGCCAAGGCGTTCACGGAGAAGGACCCCGACGGCAACGGCAAGAAGGACACCTACGGCCTCATCATCCCGAAGTGGCCGGGCAATTACGCCAGCGCCAGCCCGTACGACGTGATCGAGACCTGGTTCGGCGCCCCCAACGGCTACGGCGAGCGTGACGGCAAGGTCGTGCCCGGGTTCGACACGCCGGAGTTCATCGAGGCCAACAAGTGGCTGAAGAAGATGGTCGACGAGGGCCTGGTCAACCCCGACTTCGCCACCCTCGACTCGGCCAAGTGGAACGAGCCGTTCCACCAGGGCAAGGGCGGCATGATCATCGACGTCAACATCCGCTCCCGCCAGGTCCTCGACCTGTTCAGGGAGGAGGGTGACAAGAACTACGGCGACAAGGTCGCCATGGTCGGCAACCTGGCCAAGGCCGACGGCCAGAAGTTCTCCTACCCGTTCACCGGCTACGCCGACTCGCTGGCGATCTCCAAGCAGAGCGTGCGGACCGAGGCCGAGCTGGACAACGTGCTGAAGACGCTGGACAAGCTGGCCACCAAGGAGGGCCAGGTCCTGCTGCAGAACGGCATCGAGGGCCGCAACTTCAAGGTCGACAACGGCGACACCGCCACACTGATCAACGTGGACGACCCCGCGGTGAAGACTGTCCAGGACAACGTGGACGACGCCTTCATCCAGCTCGGCACCAAGGGCTCGGTCGACACAGGCGGCATCGCTTACCAGCGGGTTCCGCCGGAGGAGCCGTACCGGAACATGGTCGCGCTGCAGCAGAAGCTGATGGCGGAGGACCTCAAGACGGCCGTGCACAACGTGGCGCTGCCCGTGGTCGCCCCCACGCAGGTCCAGCGGGGCCCGCAGATCGACACGATCGTCTCCGACGCCCGGGTGAAGTTCCTGTCGGGCGCCATCACGGAGGAGCAGCTCAAGGGCGAGATCAAGCGCTGGTACGACGGCGGCGGCACCCAGATCGTGGCCGAGATCAACGACCTGCTCAGCAAACTGCCCAAGTAGTCACCGACCGCTCGCCTGAGGGGCCCGGGCACCCGCCGGGCCCCTCATACGAAAGGAGGCCGCTGTGGCCACCGACCTGGCGACGCCTCCCTCGAAGGCGGCGCCCAAGGCGAAGAAGCGCCGGGCCGACAAGGTCCCGCTGCGCACGGCGGTGCTGCGCTACCGCTGGCTCTACCTGATGCTCGTGCCGGGCCTGGCGTACTTCGTCGTCTTCAAGTACCTGCCGATGTACGGCGTGACCATCGCCTTCCAGGACTTCCTGCCGTTCCTCGGCTACTCGGGCAGCCCCTGGGTCGGCCTGAAGCACTTCGAAGAGCTGTTCTCCGGTCCCGACTTCGGGCGGCTGATGTTCAACACGCTCTTCCTGGCGCTGCTGCACATCCTCATCGTCTTCCCCGCGCCGATCATCGTTGCGCTGCTGCTGAACGAGCTGCGTCTCAACATCCTCAAGCGCTCGATCCAGTCGCTCATCTACATCCCGCACTTCCTGTCCTGGACGATCGTCGCGTCGCTGACGTACGTGCTGTTCGCGGCCGACTTCGGCGTGCTGTCCGGCTGGATGCGCGACATCCTGGGCGACACCGCGAAGATCGACTACATGGCGCAGGAGGAGTGGTTCCGGCCCCTGATCATCCTGCAGCAGCTGTGGAAGATGACCGGCTGGGGCACGATCATCTACCTGGCCGCGCTGGCCGGGGTCGACCCCAACCTGTACGAGGCCGCCCGCATGGACGGCGCGGGCCGCTTCCGCCAGCTCTGGCACGTGACGCTGCCCGCGATCCGCCCGACGGTCGTGGTCATGGCGATCCTGGCCTCGGGCAACCTGCTGGACACCGGCTTCGAGCAGATCTGGCTGATGACCACGTCGCTGAACCGCTCGGTGGCCGACGTGTTCGACACCTACGTCTACTACGCCGGCATCCAGAACGGCGCGATCAGCTACTCCACCGCCGTCGGCCTGTTCAAGGGCGTCGCCGGCGTCATCCTGATCTTCGGCTCCAACTGGCTGGCCAAGCGTCTCGGCCAGCGGGGACTGTTCTGAGGAGGCCGGACATGTCCACCATGACCGAGACCAAGAAGCCGGCCAAGCTCAAGGTCGACAACAACAGCTCGCTCGGCAGCCGCGTGTTCGACGCGCTCAACGTCATCGTGCTCGTCGGGCTGGCGCTGATCACGGTGCTGCCCCTGCTGTACGTGCTGGCCGGCTCGCTCGCCAACGAGGCCGAGATCTCCACCAGGCCGTTCTTCCTGTGGCCGCACAAGATCGTCACGGAGGCGTACGAGTACATCTTCGCCACCCCCACCTTCGTCCGCGCCCTGCTCACGACCGTGGTCGTGACGGCGGTCGGCATGGTGGTGCAGGTGCTGCTGACCTTCACCATGGCCTACCCCCTGGCCAAGCGGTACCTGCCGGGCCGCACGCTGGTGCTCAACCTCGTCATCTTCACGATGGTCTTCACCGGCGGCATGATCCCCACCTACCTGGTGGTGCGCGACCTCGGGCTGCTCGACAGCTACTGGGCGCTGATCCTGCCGCTGGCGATCAACCCGTTCTACCTGATCATCGTCAAGAGCTTCTTCCAGGAGCTGCCGCAGGCGCTGGAGGAGGCGGCGCGGATCGACGGCTGCAACGAGATGGGCGTCTTCTTCAAGATCGTGCTGCCGCTGTCGAAGCCGATCATCGCGACGTTCTCGCTGTTCTACGCGGTGGCGATCTGGAACGACTACATGTCACCGCTGCTCTACATCAGCGACCCGAACAAGTGGACGCTGCAGATCCTCGTCCGCCAGCTCACCAACACCGACGCCGCGGCGGCGCTGTCCCAGATGGACCGGACCTGGGTGCCGCCCGAGCAGGGCCTGAAGTTCGCGGTCGTCGTCATCGCGACGCTGCCGATCCTGTTCTTCTACCCGTTCCTGCAGAAGCACTTCGCCAAGGGCGTGCTGATCGGAGGCGTCAAGGAGTGACCGTGCTGCTGGCCGGGGACTCGACGGTCGCGTCCTGCCCGGCGCACGAGGCGCCGATGTCCGGGTGGGGCGCGCAGCTGGGAGCGTACGCCGGCGTTCCCGTGCGCAACTTCGCCAAGGGCGGCGCCACCACGGCCGGCCACCGGGCGGAGGGGCTCTGGGCGGCGCTCGTACGCGAGATCGTCCCCGGCGACGTCGTCGTGCTCCAGTTCGGGCACAACGACCAGAAGGAGCCGGAGCTGCCCTACCGCGACAACCTGCGCGCCTTCGTCGCGGAGGCGCGCGCGGCGGGCGCGCTCCCCGTCCTGTGCACGCCGGTGCAGCGGCGCAGGTTCGACGGCGCGCGGCTGGTCCCGACGCACGGCGGCTACCCCGATCAGGTGCGCGAGCTGGCCGTCGCCGAGAACGTGCCGCTGATCGACCTGACCGCCGCCACCACCGAGCTGTACGAACGGCTCGGCCCCGAGGGCTCGAAGGCCCTGTTCACCCACTTCCCGCCCGGGGCACACCCGCTCTACCCCGAGGGCGTGGCCGACGACACCCATTTCTGCTTCCGCGGCGCCGACGAGGTGGCCGCGATCGTCGCCGAAGGA
The DNA here is from genome assembly GCF_040649755.1 of Nonomuraea sp. NPDC048882. Classification (NCBI taxonomy): domain Bacteria; kingdom Bacillati; phylum Actinomycetota; class Actinomycetes; order Streptosporangiales; family Streptosporangiaceae; genus Nonomuraea; species Nonomuraea sp. NPDC048882. The sequence continues at coordinate 303,747 of NZ_JBEZGB010000012.1, read as the reverse complement.
TTGAAGGAGATCGCATGACCGAGCTGCGCTGGCTGGACCGTCCCGGAGACCAAGGAGTGACCTGGGGCGTCCCGTGGCCGCGCGGCGCGGTCGAGCGGGGCACGCCGTTCGCGCTGTCGGACGCCGACGGGCGTCGGGTGCCCGTGCAGAGCTGGGTCACCGCCACCTGGCCCGACGGCTCGGTCAAGTGGTCCGCCCACGCCGCCGGCGCGGGAACGCGCTCCGAGCACTACCGGCTGGAGCCCGCAGCAGCGCCCGTTTCTGGGGCAGCCGCCCCGGAAGCCGGCGCCGTCACCGTGACCAGGCAGGGCGACGACCTGATCGTCGGCACCGGCGTCGTCACCTGGACGATCGGCGGCGGCACGGTCGCCCGCTCGATCTCGCGCGGGAGCCGCGAGATCGCCAGGAACGTCCGCCTGGTCAGCCTGCGCCAGAGCGAGCCCACCCCCGAGGAGGACGGCCACGCCGCCAGACAGCGGGCCGCGGGCGTCGTCGAGAGCGTCACCGTCGAGCAGGACGGCCCCCTGCGCGCCGTGGTCCGGCTGGAGGGCCGGCACGGCGACTGGCTGCCCTTCACCGTGCGGCTCTACTTCTACGCCGGCGCCGAGCAGGTGCGGATCCTGCACACCTTCGTCTGGGACGGCGACCCCGAACGCGACTTCCTGGCCGGGCTCGGCCTGAGCGCGGACGTCGTCATGCGCGACGAACCGCACGATCGGCACGTGCGCCTGGCCGGGAGCGACGGCTTCCTGACCGAGGCCGTACGCGGGCTGACCGGCCTGCGCCGCGACCCGGGCGAGGCCGCGCGCCGCGCCCAGGTGGAGGGCCGCCCGGCCGGAGAGCTGGACCCCGAGGTGGCCCGGCGGCTGCACCTCATCCCCACGTGGGGCGACTACACCCTCGACCAGAGCTCCGCCGACGGCTACACGCTGCGCAAGCGCACCAAGGAGGGCCACGGCTGGGTGACGATCCCGGCCGGCACCCGCTCGGCCGGTTACGGCTACGTCGGCGGCGTCAGCGGCGGTCTCGGCTTCGGGCTGCGCGACTTCTGGCGGCTGCACCCCACCCGCCTGGACGTCAGGAACGCCGCCGCCGACGTGGCCACCGCGACGATCTGGCTCTGGTCGCCGTCCGCCCCGGCCATGGACCTGCGCTTCTACCACGACGGCATGGGCCAGGACACCTTCGAGGAGCAGCTCGAAGGGCTGGAGATCACGTACGAGGACTACGAGCCGGGGTTCGGCGATCCGAAGGGCATCGCGCGTACGCACGAGCTGAGCCTGCGCGCCCACGACGCCACGCCCGCGGCCGACGAGCTCGCCGCGCACGCCGCCGCGATGAACGCCCCCGTGCTGCTCGCCGCGAGCCCCGAGCGGGTGCGTGAGGCGGACGTGTTCGGCGTGTGGGGCCTGCCCGACCGCTCCACGCCCGCGCACGCCGAGATCGAGGACCGGCTGGACTTCCTGTTCGACCTGTACGAACGCGAACGCGAGCAGCGCCGCTGGTACGGGTTCTGGGACTACGGCGACGTCATGCACACCTACGACCCCGACCGGCACACCTGGCGCTACGACATCGGCGGCTACGCCTGGGACAACTCGGAGCTGTCACCCGATCTGTGGCTGTGGCTGCAGTATCTGCGCACGGGACGGGCCGACGTCTTCCGCTTCGCCGAGGCCATGTGCCGTCACACCGGCGAGGTGGACGTCTATCACCTCGGCAGGTGGAAGGGCCTGGGCAGCCGGCACAACGTGCAGCACTGGGGCTGCAGCTGCAAGCAGCTGCGCATCTCCAACGCCGCCTACCGGCGCTTCTACTACTACCTGACGGCCGACGAGCGCACCGGCGACCTCATGGACGAGCTCAGCGTCCCCGAGGAGACGTTCCTGGTGATCGACCCGCAGCGCAAGGTGCGCGAGGACGTCTACACCCCGGACCGCTCGGCGCTGTCGGTCGGGCTCGGCACCGACTGGGGCTCGCTGGCGGCGGCCTGGCTGACCCGCTGGGAGCGGCACGGGGACGAGCGCGCCAGGGACCGGCTGCTCGGCACGATGGCCGACATCGGCGCGATGCCGCGCCGCTTCCTCACCGGCGAGGGGCGGATGGATCTGGACACCGGCCGGTTCGACACGAGCCGTGACCAGATCTCGATCTCGCATCTGTCGTCGCTGTTCGGGCTGCCGGAGATGTGCGCGGAGCTGATCGCGCTCGACCTGGACGTGCCCGGCTTCGAACGGGCCTGGCTGGAGTACTGCCGCCTCTACCTGGCCCCGCCGGAGCAGCAGGAGGCGGAGACGGGGCAGCGGCTCAGCGGGATCTCGCTGATCCAGGCGCACAGCAGGCTGACGGCGTACGCGGCGGCGCGTACCGAGGACGCCGAGCTGGCCGCCTGGGCGTGGCGCAAGTTCCGCCTGGGGGAGGGAGACCAGCTCAACCGCAACCCGTTGCAACATCAGGAGAACTGGGAGCTGACCCTGGTGGACGGCCCGCGGGTGCCGCACCCGGTGCACGAGGCGGCGTTCGTCAGCACCAACAGCGCCGCGCAGTACGGGCTGGCCGCCATTCACAACCTGGTGCTGATCGGCAAGCACCTCACGGCACGTTAAGGAGAGGTGGGGCCCCTTCCGGGGGCCCTACACTGATCGGTATGCATGCTCCCGATTGACCGGCGTCGCACGCCCAATCCTCGTTTCCTACCTCGGGAGTGTACCGGTCACCATGATCATTGCGAATGATATCGAACTGCGCGCGGGCGCGCGCCTGCTCATCGAGAAGGCCACCTTCCGGGTCAACCCCGGTGACAAGATCGGGCTCGTCGGCCGCAACGGCGCGGGCAAGACGACGCTCACCAAGGTGCTGGCGGGCGAGGGCCTGCCCGCCGCGGGCAGCGTCACCACCACCGGCAGCGTCGGCTACCTGCCCCAGGACCCGCGCACCGGCGACCTCCAGGTGCTGGCCCGCGACCGCATCCTGTCCGCGCGCGGGCTCGACGAGGTCATCCGCAAGCTGCGCGAGGCGGAGCTGGGCATGTCGTCCGCCGACGACCGCACCAGGGAGAAGGCCGTGCGGCGCTACGGCCGGCTCGAAGATCAGATGCACGTGCTCGGCGGCTACGCGGCCGAGTCGGAGGCGGCCTCCATCGCCTCCAGTCTCGGCCTGCCCGACCGGGTCCTCGGGCAGCCCTTGCAAACGCTTTCCGGCGGTCAGCGCAGGCGCGTGGAATTGGCGCGAATTCTTTTCAGCGGAGCGGAAACTCTCCTTCTCGACGAGCCGACAAACCACCTAGATGCGGACTCAATCGGGTGGCTTCGCGATTTTTTGCGCAGTCATCAGGGTGGCTTGGTGATCATCAGCCACGACGTCGACCTTCTTGAAGCCACGGTCAACAAGGTGCTCCACCTGGACGCCAACCGGTCGGTGATCGATCACTACAACGTCGGCTGGAACGCCTACCTCGCCCAGCGCGAGACCGACGAGAAGCGCAGGAAGCGCGAGCGCGCCAACGCCGAGAAGCAGGCGGGGGCGCTGCTGGCGCAGGCCGACAAGATGCGGGCCAAGGCGACCAAGGCCAAGGCCGCCCAGGACATGATGCGGCGCGCGCACCGGCTGCTGTCCGGCACCGAGGAGGAGCGCAAGGCCGACAAGGTGGCGCGGCTGCGCTTCCCCGACCCCCAGCCCTGCGGGCGCACCCCGCTCATGGCCGAAGGGCTGTCCAAGACCTACGGGTCGCTGGAGGTCTTCACCGACGTCGACGTGGCCATCGACCGAGGTCACAGGGTCGTCATCCTCGGGCTCAACGGCGCCGGCAAGACCACGCTGCTGCGCCTGCTGGGCGGGATCGAGCAGCCCGACACGGGAGAGCTGCGCCCCGGCCACGGCCTCAAGATCGGCTACTACGCCCAGGAGCACGAGACCCTCGACCCGGGCCGCACCCTGCTGGAGAACATGCGCTCGGCAGGCGGCGGGTTCACCGACACCGAACTGCGCAAGGTGCTCGGCTCGTTCCTGTTCACCGGCGACGACGTCGACAAGCCCGCGGGGGTGCTGTCCGGCGGCGAGAAGACCCGGCTGGCGCTGGCCATGCTGGTGCTCTCCAGCGCCAATGTGCTGCTGCTCGACGAGCCCACGAACAACCTCGACCCGGTCAGCAGGGAGCAGGTACTCAACGCTCTGAGGTCGTATTCAGGAGCAATCGTCCTAGTCACCCACGACGAGGGTGCCGTTGACGCCCTGTCACCGGATAGGGTGATCTTGCTACCTGACGGAACTGAAGACGCATGGAGCGCCGAATTTTCCGATCTTGTGGCACTTGCCTGATCTTAATTTGAGTGGGTACGGATCTTTTCCCGTGGAGTAGGTAGCCGATCCCGCTGAAATGACTGATCATGGCGGAGTAACGCTGCGGAAGTCCGGCACTACAGGAGGTACTCGTGGCCGAGACACTGAAGAAGGGCACCCGGGTCACCGGGGCCGACCGGGAAAAACTGGCCGGCGATCTCAAGAAGCGCTACGCCGCGGGCGAAAGCATCCGCGCCCTGGCCGCTTCGACCGGTCGGTCTTACGGGTTCATCCACCGCATCCTCAGCGAGTCCGGTGTGACTCTGCGCGGACGCGGCGGGGCGACCCGAGGCAAGTCCAAGCGCTGACGGCCGCCTCGGAACGTGCGACCGCAGCCGCCCGTCCCTAGTCAGCCGCCGTCGCGCCCGGGCCAGAATCATATTCTGTAAGCTCGGGCGCGACGGTCAGCACTCCGGACAAGGGAGCGGGCGATGGCGGAAGCGCAGGCGCGACAGCGCGGGGGGAAGAACGCGGACGACGGCTCTGCCTCGGCGCAGAACGGGGTCCGCTACGAGGTGGACGGTGAGATAGCGACGATCACGCTGGATCGGCCGGAAAAGCGCAACGCACAGACGTTCGCGACATGGTCGGAACTGGCTCGCATCGGCGAGAACCTGCCCGAGCAGGTACGCGTCGTCGTCGTGAAAGGTGAGGGACCGTCCTTCTCGGCAGGTATAGACCTGCGAACGTTCACTTCTGAGGGGGTGCCCGGACAGGGCTCGTTCAGTTCGGTGGCCGCAGACGGAGACACCGGCTTCGAGCAGCGCATCAGACAGGCCCAAGCGGGGTTCCTGTGGCTGCGCCGCCCGGAGATCGTTTCCATCGCCGCAGTGCAGGGGCACGCGATCGGTGCGGGATTCCAGCTCGCGCTCGCCTGTGACCTGCGGATCGTGGCCGAAGACGTCTCGTTCTGCATGAAAGAGCCCGCACTGGGCCTGGTGCCCGACCTGACGGGGACCAAGCCCCTGGTCGAGCTGGTGGGCCTGGCCAAGGCGATCGACATCTGCCTGACCGCCAGGACCGTGCACGCCGAAGAGGCCATGCGCATCGGCCTCGCGGAGAGAGTGGTCGCCGGGGGCGACCTGGATCAAGCGGTGAAGGACAAGGCCGCGCAGCTGCTGTCGACGAACCGGGACGCGGCTGTGGCGACCAAGCGGCTCCTCCAGGGGGCGCAGGCACGCACCCTGGAGGAGCAGAGTGTGGCCGAGGGGATCGAACAGGCGGCCCGCATCAAGGCACTCTTCGGCCGATCCGGCTGACAAGACTGACACGACCGATCGCGCTGATCCGCGGCTCAGCGCTCTTGGGCCGGGTCGGGGCTGATTCGCGGCTTTGAGGCTGGTTCGGTGCTTCTGGGCCGGTCGGGCTGATTCGTCACTCAGGCGCCGGCGCTGCCGGCCGGTCGTGCGGGGCTGTGACGCCCCTGGGCCGCCGGGCGGGCTCGTCGGCGGGTACGACTGACGGCGGGGCCGGAAAACGGCTCAGCGTGCCGCAGAGCGCCGCGCGGAGAAGGGAGGCTTTCCGGCGGCCGGTTTCCCGGTGGTTTCGGCGTGGGTTCCGCCCTGGGTTCCGCCTGGGTTCCGCCGGGGTTTCGCTGCGGGTTTCGCGGTGAGCTGAGCCGGGAATCCCGGGCGTCCCGGCGGCGCTGTCCGTGCGGAGGAAAGGGGGGATCTCCCGCATGGCGATGATGGGTGGGGGCTTCGGCCCGAGCGCGATGGCATCCCTGCGACGCGACGGCTCGGTCACCAAACAGCGGCTGCGGCCGGGCACGGTCCGGCGCATCGCGGGCTACGCGCGCCCGTACACGAAGCAGATAGCCGCGTTCCTCGCGCTCGTCGTGGCCGGCGCGGTGATCGTGGTCGCCAACCCGCTGCTGATGAAGGCGATCATCGACGACGGCATCCTGCCCAAGCGGCCCACCGTGATCGTCTGGCTGGCCGTGGCCATCGCCGCGCTCGCGCTGGTCGACGCCGGGCTGACGCTGGCGCAGCGCTGGTTCTCCGCCCGCATCGGTGAGGGCCTCATCTACGACCTGCGCACCGAGGTCTTCGACCACGTGCAGCGCATGCCGGTGGCCTTCTTCATGCGCGCCCAGACCGGCGCGCTGGTCAGCCGGCTCAACACCGACGTCATCGGCGCCCAGCGCGCCCTGACCAGCACGCTGTCCTCGGTCGTCGCCAACGTGGTCAGCCTGGTCCTGGTGCTCGGCGCGATGCTGGCGCTGTCGTGGCAGGTCACGCTGGTCGCGCTGGTGCTGCTGCCGATCTTCATCGTGCCCGCGAAATACGTCGGCCGCCGCATGTCGGCGCTGACCCGCGAGCAGATGCAGCTCGACGCCGAGATGAGCTCGGTCACCACCGAGCGCTTCAACGTGGCGGGCGCGACCGTCGCCAAGCTCTACGGCAGGCCCGAGGACGACGCCGCGGTCTTCGGTGCCCGCGCCGCCCGGGTGCGCGACGTGGGCGTGACCGTCGGCATGTACGGCACCGTCTTCCGCGTCGCGCTCGGCCTGATCGCGGCGCTGGCCACCGCCCTCGTCTACGGCATCGGTGGTGTCCTGTCCGTCTCCGGCGCCTTCGAGCTCGGCACCCTGGTGGCGCTGGCCGCCCTGCTCATGCGCCTCTACGGCCCGCTCACCTCGCTGTCCAACGTGCACGTGGACGTGATGACCGCGCTCGTGAGCTTCGACCGCGTCTTCGAGATCCTCGACCTCAAGCCCATGGTCGCCGAGCGGCCCGGCGCGGTGCAGGTGCCCGAGGGGCCGGTCACGATCGACTTCGACGACGTGCGCTTCCGCTACCCGGCGGCCGAGGAGGTCTCGCTGGCCTCGCTGGAGTCGGTGGCCAGACAGGACACGGGACCGTCCCATCCGGTGCTGGAGGGCGCGTCCTTCACGGCGCGGCCGGGGCAGCTCATCGCGCTGGTCGGCCACAGCGGCGCGGGCAAGACCACGATCACCTCGCTGGTGTCGCGGCTCTACGACGTCAACGAGGGCGCGGTCAGGATCAACGGGCTCGACGTGCGCGACGCCACGCTCGGCTCGCTGCGCGACACCGTCGGCGTGGTCATGCAGGACGCCCACCTCTACCACGACACGATCGCCGCCAACCTGCGCTACGCCAGGCCGGAGGCGAGCGACGAGGAGATCTGGCAGGCGCTCGACGCGGCGCAGATCGGCCCGCTCATCGCCGGCCTGCCCGACGGTCTCGAGACCGTGGTGGGCGACCGCGGCTACCGGCTGTCCGGCGGCGAGAAGCAGCGGCTGGCACTGGCCAGGCTGCTGCTGAAGGCGCCCAGGGTGGTCGTGCTCGACGAGGCCACCGCCCACCTCGACTCGGAGTCCGAGGCCGCGGTGCAGGTGGCGCTGAAGACGGCGCTGGAGGGCCGCACGTCGCTGGTCATCGCGCACCGGCTCTCGACGATCAGGGAGGCCGACGAGATCCTCGTCGTCCACGACGGCCGGATCGCCGAGCGCGGCCGGCACGAGGAACTGCTGGCGCGCGGCGGGCTCTACGCCGAGCTCTACCGCACCCAGTTCAGTTCTTCCGATAGCCCAGCCGCGTGAGCTCCTCCCTGGCCACCTTCTCCACCAGCTCCAGGTCCTCGCGGCGCAGCCGGGTGCGCCAGGCGCCGACCTTGGGCACGGCGGTGTCGTACATGACGACCTTCGACACCCGCGTCTCCAGGAACTCCGCCAGCGTCGCCACCGTGCGCGGCGGCGTGCCGACCAGGTCCTCGTAGCGCACGGTCAGCAGTTGCGGCCCGGGCAGCGTGCGGCGCAGCTCGGCGCTCATCCGCACGGCGCTGCGCCAGCGCAGCGCGCTCTTGCCCGCCGCCGGCATCGTCTTCCAGCGCTGCAGGTGCTCGTCCTTGTTGACGCCGAGGAACGCGTTGGGGAACTCGGTCTGCTCCGACAACATGGCCGGCTTGAACCAGGCCAGGCACGCCGGATCGGCCAGCATGTCGGCCACCACGTCCCTGCCGTCGCGGATGAGCTGGATGAACCGGGCGTCGGGGAAGGCCTGGAGCAGCACGGGCACGCTGTAGAGCAGGTCGGGGCTGCCGTCGGCGAAGCGGGTGACCTCGCTCGTGGCCACGCACGGGCCCGTGCCCGTGACGCCGCCCGCGTCCCGGCACGACTCGGCGCACTCGCCGCACGAGCGGGGCAGCACCTGCCACGACTCGGACAGCGCGTCGCGCATGACGCGCACGGCGCCGGACGTCCGGGCGATGGACGGCTTGCGGGCGAAGGCGTACAGCACGTGCGCCACGCTCGCGCGGCCCATCGTCACGTGGAAACCCGGAGAGCGTTTCAGGGCACGGGCCAGCAGGTCCGCGCCGGAGTGCGGCGCTCCGATCAGAAAGACCGGGCGGCGGACCTTGATGCCGTTGACCACGAGGATGTGGGGCGGAAGTCGCATACGACAGGTAAGTGTGACACCGTTTGCCAGGTGAACGAGCCAAGGACGGTGTCGGTCCTCACCGGGGCGGGCGTCTCCACCGACTCAGGGATCCCCGACTTCCGCGGCCCTCAAGGCGTGTGGACCAAGAACCCGCAGGCCGAGGCCGACGCGAGCATCGACCGCTACCTCGCCGACCCGGAGGTCAGGCGCGCCTCGTGGCGGGCCAGACTCGATCACGCCGCCTGGGACGCCAGGCCGAACGCCGCCCACCTGGCGCTGGTCGAGCTGGAGCGCGCGGGGCTGCTGCGGGCCCTCGTCACCCAGAACATCGACGAGCTGCACCAGCGCGCCGGGTCCTCGCCGGAGAAGGTCATCGAGATCCACGGCACCATGCGCCGCGCCGAGTGCCTGTCCTGCGAGCTGATCACGCCCATGGAGGACGTGCTCGCCCGGGTGCGGGCCGGCGAGGACGATCCGCCCTGCCTGAGCTGCGGCGGCATCCAGAAGGCCAACACGATCTCGTTCGGGCAGTCGCTCAGGCCCGAGGTGATGCGGGCCGCGCAGCGCGCCGCCCGCACGTGCCACGTGTTCCTGGCCGTGGGCACCTCGCTGACCGTGCATCCCGCCGCCGGGCTGTGCGGCGAGGCGCTGGACGCCGGCGCCACCCTGGTGATCGTCAACGCCCAGCCCACCCCCTACGACCCCTTCGCCGACCGGGTGATCAACGAGCCGATCGGCCAGGCACTACCCACGCTCGTCAAGGAGTTGATCGATGCGGCAAGGTGACACCGTAGCCATCGTCGCCCCCTCGGGGCCGCCCAACGCCGTCCTGCTCAGGCGGGGCGTCCGGCATCTGGAGGAGCTGGGCCTGAAGGTGGTCGTGGGCGCGCACGTCCTCGACCGTCAGGGCCTCGACTACCTCGCGGGCGACGACGCCCACCGGGCCGCCGACCTGCAGTCCGCCTGGTGCGACCCGGCCGTGACCGGGGTCTTCTGCTGCCGGGGCGGCTACGGCGCGGCGCGGCTGCTCGACCTGCTCGACTGGGACGCCATGCGCGCGGCCGGGCCCAAGGTGCTGCTCGGGTCGAGCGACATCACGGCGCTGCACAACGCGTTCGCGATCGAGCTGGGCGTGGCGACGCTGCACGGGCCGATGGCCGCCTGCGACGTCATCGCCGGCGACGAGGAGGGGCCAGAGCCGCTCACCTGGGAGAGCATGCGGCAGGCGCTCTTCGAGGCCGCGCCGCTCGTGCGGGGTGACCGGGTACTTGCTCCGGGACGCGCCGAGGGAGTGCTCCGCGGCGGTAACCTGTCGCTGCTCGCCTCGATGTGCGGCACGCGGTGGCAGCCGTCGTTCGCCGGCGGGATCGCTTTCCTCGAAGACGTGGGGGAGGAGCCGTACCGGATCGATCGCATGCTCACCCAGCTGCTGCAGGCCGGGGTCTTCGACGGTGTGCGCGGGATCGCGCTCGGGTCGTGGGTCGGCTGCGGCGACCCTTACCCGGTGCTGGAAGACCGGCTGGCCCCGCTGGGGGTGCCGGTGGTGGCCGGGTTGCCGGTGGGGCACGGGTCGCCACAGATGAGCGTGTGGCTGAATGCACTTGGTGTTATCGATACCGAATCGTGCTCGCTGACCGGTTCGATCCGGAATGGGGAGCAGGCAAGGTAGGAGGGACGAATCAGACAGAAGGGGACATGGCGCGTGAACTTGTTCAGGCGTGAGCCCTCGCGACGGCCCGTCGAAGACGTCGATCTCGACTCGTTGCTCGCACTGGTCGCGGAGTCCCTCGGATATTCCTTCGCGTTCGCCCAGGACGGCTCCTCCGTGACCTTGACGGGCGCGCGCGACGGGACACACGGCGGGACACTCGACGGGGCAGGCGGAGGGGCGGGCGGCGGCGAGATGGTCGTCCGGCTGACCGGGCTGCGGCGCGAGGCCGGGCGCAGGGCCAGGGAAGACTGGCCCATGCTGGTCTCCGAGCACCTCGGCCACGCCGTGGCCACCGCCGGCGACCGGCTCGACGTGTGCGACCTGAAGCAGGCCGGGCCCCTGCTGCGCATCCGCGTGGAGGCCGTGGACGAGGTGCCCGACCTGACGCGCGTCGTCGGCCGCCACCTCAACGCCGACGTGGTCGAGCTGCTCACCGTGGGCACGCGGGCCGTACGGCCCGAGGAGGCCGGCTGCTGGCCCGTGCCGACCGGCCGGGCGATCGAGCTGGCCGTGGCCAACGTCCGCGAGCGGGAGCGGCTGACCAGCGAGAACATCGGGCTGACGGGCACACCGGTGACCCGGCTGACCGCGCCGAGCCCGTCGGCCGCCACGCATCTGCGCTGGCTGGGCGACTACCTGCCGGTGCCGGCCGACGGGACGCTGGTGGTGCTGCCCGACCCGTACACGCTGCTGCTGCACCCCGTGGACGGGATCGGGGTCGTGCGCGCCATCGAGCGGCTGCGGGTGCACGCCGCGCGCACGGACGGGCTCAGCCCGCAGGTGTACTGGTGGCACGGGGAGCGGCTGACGCTCATCAGGGCCGACATCGTCGCCCAGGGCGGCCAGACCCGGCTGGTCGTGGCGCCCCCGCCCGACTTCGCCCGGGTGCTGGCCCGCCTGGCCGTCTGAGCGTGGATCAGCTCCTGTTGACGTAGTCGCGCAGGTGGATGGCCGTCAGCGAGGTGCCGTCGGCGATCAGCTCGGCCGGGGTTCCGGTGAAGACGACCTGGCCGCCGTCGTGACCCGCGCCGGGCCCGAGGTCCACGATCCAGTCGGCGTGGGCCATGACGGCCTGGTGGTGCTCGATCACGATGACCGAGTTGCCGTCCTCGACCAGGCGGTCGAGCAGGGACAGGAGCTGGTCGACGTCCGCCAGGTGCAGGCCCGTGGTGGGCTCGTCCAGCACGTACGTGGTGCCGTTCCTGGCCATGTTGACGGCCAGCTTGAGCCGCTGCCGCTCGCCGCCCGACAGCGTGGTGAGCGGCTGCCCGAGCCCCAGGTAACCGAGGCCGACCGCGACGAGCCGGTCGAGGATGACCCCGGCCTGGCCGGTGCGGAAGAAGTCGCGCGCCTCGGAGATCGGCATCTCCAGGATCTCGCTGATGTTCTTGCCCCGCAGCTCGTACGTCAGCACCTCAGGCGTGAACCGCTTGCCCTCGCACTGCTCGCACACCGAGGACACCCCGGCCATCATCACCAGGTCGGTGTAGATGAGCCCGATGCCCTTGCACCCCGGGCAGGCCCCTTCCGAGTTGGCGCTGAACAGGCCCGGCTTGACCCCGTTGGCTTTGGCGAAGGCCGCCCGGATCGGGTCGAGCACGCCGGTGTAGGTGGCCGGGTTGCTCCTGCGCGAGCCGCGGATCGGCGACTGGTCGGCCACCACCACGCCGTCCCGCCCGGCGACGTGCCCGTGGATCAGCGAGCTCTTGCCCGACCCCGCCACCCCGGTGACCACGGTCAGCACGCCGAGCGGCAGGTCCACGCTCACGTCACGCAGGTTGTGCAGACTCGCGTTCCTGATCGGCAGCCGGCCGGACGGGGTGCGGACCCGCTCGCGCAGCCGTACGCGGTGGTCGAGGTAGCGGCCGGTCAGCGTCTCCGAGCGGCGCAGGCCGTGCAGGTTGCCGGAGTAGCAGATCTCGCCGCCGGCCGTGCCCGCGCCGGGGCCGAGGTCCACCACGTGGTCGGCGATGGCGATGGTCTCCGGCTTGTGCTCGACCACGAGCACGGTGTTGCCCGTGTCGCACAGCGCCAGCAGCAGGCGGTTCATCCGCTGGATGTCGTGCGGGTGCAGGCCGGCCGTGGGCTCGTCGAAGACGTACGTGACGTCGGTGAGGCTGGAGTTGAGATGGCGCACCATCTTCACCCGTTGCGCCTCGCCGCCCGACAGCGTGGCGGACTCCCGGTTGAGGCTGAGGTAGCCCAGCCCGATCTCGACCAGCGAGTCGAGCGTCGAGCGCAGCCCCTCCAGCACGGGGCCGACGCTCGGGTGGTCGATGCCGCGGACGAAGTCGGCCAGGTCGTTGATCTGCATGGCCGAGCAGTCGGCGATGGTGTGGCCCTGGATCCTGGCCGACAGGGCGGCCTCGTTGAGCCGCGCGCCGCCGCAGGAGGAGCAGGTGGCCTGCGTGATGGCCCGCTCGGCGAACGCCCGCGCCGCCGACTGCATCGACTCCCTGTCCTTGCCCAGGTAGGAGCGCTTGACGCGGGGGATCAGGCCCTCGTAGGTGAAGTTGCTGTTGCCGTACTTGAGCTTGGTGGCGGGCTTGTACAGCAGGTCGTCCCACTGCTGGGCGGTGAAGTCCTTCAGCTTGACGGCCGGGTCGAACAGGCCCGAGCCGGCCACGACCTGCCATTGCCAGGTGTCGACGGCGAACCCGGGGAGCGTGATCGCGCCCTCGTTGAGCGACAGTTCCCTGTCGACGACCGCGTCCACGTCCACCTCGGACGTCTTGCCCAGCCCCTCGCAGGCGGGGCACATGCCCTCGGCCGTGTTGAAGCTGAAGGCGGAGGCGGTGCCGACGTACGGCTCGGCGGCGCGGCTGAAGATGATGCGCAGCATGGTGTGCGCGTCGGTCGCGGTGCCCACCGTGGAGCGGGCGTTGGCGCCCATGCGCTCCTGGTCCACGATGATCGCCGCGCTCAGGTTGTGCAGCGCGTCGACGTCGGGGCGCGACAGGCTCGGCATGAAGCCCTGGACGAACGCGGTGTACGTCTCGTCGATCAGCCGTCTGGACTCGGCGGCGATCGTGTCGAAGACGAGTGAGGACTTGCCGGAGCCGGACACTCCGGTGAAGACGGTGAGCCGTCGCTTCGGGATGTCGAGGGAGACGCCCTTGAGATTGTTCTCCCGGGCGCCGCGGACCTGGATGTGGTCATGGCTGTCCGCGGCGGTGTGATCGCGGGGCTGGACGGTGCTTGCCTGCTGGCTGGAGAGCACGGAACCCTTCCATCGTCGGCCGACTTTTGTGGCGTGACTGTTTATGGCGTAAGGAAATAGCCGGGACAGCTTACACCGACATCGGGCGACAAAGTGGGGTGTGGTGCGGGCGGGGGGTCCAGCCTTCCCCCGCCCGTGGTTCACGCCGAGAGCGGATTGACCGCCCGGTGGTGCACCCCGATCACGGGGATCTCGTGCAGGCTGCCCGAGTACAGGAACTGCGTCATGCCGATCAGCAGCCGCCGTACGTCGTCCTGGGGGCGTACGACCAGGCGCAGGAACTGGCTGGTGGTGCCCAGCTTGTTGCCGCACTCGCGGACGTACACGCCGTGCTCGGTCAGCAGGTGGTCGCGCAGCGGCACCCCGTCGTGCCCCGGCGGCAGCTTGACCAGCAGGAAGTTGCCCTGCGAGGCGTAGACCGACAGCCCCGGCATGGTGCTGAGCTGCTGGAACATCGCCCGCCTGTCGGCGTTGAGCCGCTTGAGGCTCTCGTCGTACTCGCCCATGAACTGGCGCATCATGAACACGACGACCTCGGCGAAGGAGTTGAGGTTCCACTTCGGCAGCGCGTCGCGTACGCGGCCGGCCAGTGCGGGGTTGGCCACCATGTAGCCGAAGCGGATGCCGTGCAGGCCGAAGTTCTTGCCGAGGCTGCGCAGCACGATCACGTTCGGCCGCACCGCCGCCTCCGCGGCCACACCCGGATAGGGCTCGGCGTCCACGAAGTCGCCGAACGACTCGTCCACGATCACCAGGTCGAGGTCGATCAGCTGGTCGAGCAGGTACAGGACCTCGTGCTTGGGCAGGTAGCCTCCGTCGGGGTTGTTCGGGTTGCAGATCACCGCCACGCGCGAGCCGCGCATGCGGACGAACGACACGAAGTCATCCACGTCGAGCGCGAAGTTGCGGCTCTCCATCAGCGGATACATGTCCACCCGCTTGCCCGTCTCCAGCGGCTGGTCGGTCCAGCGGCCGAACGTGGGGATCGGCACCGCCAGGCTCTCGCGCACCAGCAGGTGGTCGATCCAGGTGATCAGCTCCGTCGAGCCGTTGCCCATCGCGACGGTCTTGGGATGGAGCCCGAGCGTGGAGCAGAGCTCCTCGGTGATCGTGCCCGCGTCGCTGGGATAGAACTTGAGGATCGTCTCCAGATTTCTCCCGAGGTGCTCGAAGATCTCCGGTGTGGGGAAATACGGGTTGCAAGGGATGCAGAAGTCCACCGGGGCGCGCTCTCCCGTCGAGCTGCGCATAAGTGAGAAGTACGACGGGCTGTGCGCTTGTGCCCGCAAGAGACTGAGCTCCACGACACCTCCATGGACCACGTGTCCGATGTGTGTAGGTACGCGCGGGTGCACGGGTCGGTTCAGGGGGCCCTCCGGCGCTACCCGGGAGGCGGCTCCGGCCTGCGGAGCGTGAGGATGGCGATGTCGTCGCGCGGCGCGGTCCTGGTGAAATGCCGCAGATCGGCTCCGAGCACGGCCGCGAGCGCGGCGGGCGGGGACGGGGCCCACTCGCGCAGCCGCTCCTCCAGCGGGTAGAAGGCGCCGCGCGGGTCACGGGCCTCGGTGACGCCGTCGGTGCACAGCAGCATCGTCGCGCCCCTGGGGAAGGCGAACCGGGTGATGCTGCGCGGCTCGTCCGTCAGCGCCGCCACGCCGAGCGGCACGTCGGGCTCGCCCAGGTCGGCCTGCCAGACGTCGCCGTGCTGGATGACGTACGGGGCGATGTGGCCGCAGTTGACCGCCTCGACCGCCGGATCGCCGGCCTCGTGCGGGATGTCGATCACCAGCGCGGTGACCAGCCGCTCGGGCTCGCCGGTGTGGGAGGCGAAGAAGTTCTGCCTGATCACGGAGTTCTCCATGGCGGCCACGACGCCGGTGAGGGTCTCCTCGCGGTAGGCCGCCTCCCTGAACGAGCCGAGCACCGCCAGCGCCGTGCCGATCGCGGGCAGGCCCTTGCCCTGGACGTCCGCGATCAGCACCCGGGTGCCGTTCCTCGAGGGGGCGACCTCGTACATGTCGCCGCCCACCATCGTGTCCTCCTCCACCGGCTGGTAGAGGCCGTCCACCAGGACGTCCGCGGTGCGCAGCGGCAGCGGGCGGACGATCTGCCGCTGCAGCGCGGCGGCGGCGGAGCGCAGCCGGTGCACCTCCTCCTCGCGCCGTACGCGAAAGCCGCACCCGATCACGCTCACCACGCCGAACAGCGCGGTGAACCCGGCCGCGAGCGCGATGTCGTCCCACGCGCCGCGCAGGTAGGCGCCGGCGGCGACCTCCACGACGACCACCCAGACCGAGGCGACGACCGTCTGCCACACCGCGCCGAGACCCGAGACGATCGCCGGCAGGAAGATCAGCAGCGGGAACAGCCGGACCGCCGTGCCCGAGGTCAGGTCGAGCGCGACGATCACCACGGTGACGAGGATCAGCCCGATGTAGAACACCGGTGCGCGCAGGCGCCGCCCCTCCCCGCCCCGCCGCTCCGTGCGCAGCGCGTCTTCCGTCACCGGTCCCCTTCACCTCCCCGTCTCTCGTGCCGCCTCTCGCGCTCGTGTCACCTTCTATCAGCCTGTTTCGCCGTTCCTGCGCCCTGGCACGCGCGTTTGACCCCACCTTGCCCCGGCGTGAATGAGAACGCGCCGGTGCCATTTCGCATGGGGGTGCGAATAAATACCCTGCGGCCGTCACGGGAATTACGCATATTCGCCGGCGCTGAATTCATTCCGTGGTTATCCCGGTGTCCTCCTCGTGTTGATCTAGACGGATGATAGCTCTCCGTACTGCAAGGATCCGGCTCTTGGCTACAGAAGGTGAGCGGCGCTGTCCTTTATGGCGAGTCTTGTGGGGATTGAAGGTGAATTTTCTCCCGGGCTGGTGGGCTCTCATTTTCTTCTCATCGGGAAACTCATTGACAGGGAATAACGATCTTGTAAATATCTGAGTTACGGCGGGGTGCGGGAATTCGGGCCACGAAAGGGAGTTGTCTCATATGGACATCGAACACGACTGGACCCTGCTGCCGGCCGTGGTCGTCCGCAGCGCCGGGTTCCCGTGGGAGCTCGTCTCGTCCCTCGCTCATCCGAGGGCGGCGGGGGCGGCCGCGGCGGTCGTACGGCTGGAGCGCAGGGCACTCGGCCTGCTCGCCGACGCGCCCGGCGCGCGGGCCGGCGGCCACCAGGAGAGGGGCGGGCGGCTGCCGGGCGGCCTGCGCGCCCTGCGCCCGCTGCCGGCCGGCACGCCGGCGCCCGACGGCTGGGTGGCGGCGTGGAACGAGGTGACCGGCCTGCTGGAGGAGGCCAGGCACACCCTCGCCGGCCTCGCAGCGGCGGACGCGACGCTGGCCAGGACGGCCATGGCCGGGCTCATCGGCGACGAACGGTTCCTCGACGCGCTGGTGTGCGACGAGCCGGCCCTCTACCGCGACCTGCGGCGCGGGGCCAAGGGCGGCAGGACGCGCCGGCAGCTCGCCGCCCGCCTCCAGCGGCTGGCGGCCTCGTGCGAGACGATCGGCTGCTACGGGCCGATCGGCTACGGCACCGTCGAGCCCGGCGCCGCCGGCTCTTACACCTGGAAGGGGCCTCGGGAGCTCGCCCGGCGGGTGGCCTTTCCGGCCGCGCGGGTGGGCGAGGCGCTGCAGCAGCGCCTCCTGGCCGATCCCGGGCTCGTGGCCGGGCTGGTGCCACGGCGTACGACCTGGACGGGGGAGGCGCACGACGGGGCCGCCTTCGCCGGCCACTGCGACGGGCGCCGCACGCTGGCCGAGATCGCCGAGGAGACGGGCACGGGCATGGAACGGGCCTCGGCGGCGCTGGCCGTGGCGGTCCGGCGCGGCCTGCTCACCCACGACCTCTGCCCGCCCGCCACGGTCTGCGATCCCCTGGGCTGGCTACGCGACCGCCTGGCCGCCAAGGGACTGCGGCCCGACCCTGCACCCGGGCGTGGTCTGACGGTGAAGGGCGTCCGGCGCACCCTCGCCGAGGGCGCGGACGTGTGCGAATGCGGCCTGGCGGCCGGCCCGACTCCCGACCCCCGGGGTGCCACAGGGCCTGCGGGCGGCTCGGCTCCCGGCGTCCGAGGTCTCGCAGGCGGGCGGGGGGCCAACGGCGGTGACACCACGAGGTCCGCGGACGGTCCGATTTCCGGTGTCCGTGGTGCCGAGTGGCCTGGCGGCGGACGGGGGTCCGACGCTGGTGATCCGGCGGGGCCCGTGGGCGGGGTGGGGGCCGATGCTGGTGGTGCGCTCGGAGCCGGAGGTGGGGTGGCGGGGGAGGCGGGGGCTGCTCGATGTGGGCATGGGGCGGGGGAGGTGGCTGACGTGCCGCCCAATGTGACGCCGGGTGTGGTGCCGGATGTGACGGGGTCTGCGGGGGGTCGTGGCGGGGAGGGTACCGGGGCGCGGGGGGTGCGTGGGTGGGGGCGTGCAGGCGGGCCGGGTCAGGGCGGGCGGGGGTTCGTGGCGCCTGCGGGCGTACCCGTGCAGCGGGAACGGGTTCTCATCGGTGGCCGGTCAGGGAGTGAACCGCCGCTGGCGCGGCGCGTCGAGGAGATCAGCGAGCTGCTCGGGCAGTACCCGGCGGCCTCGCCGGATGTGAAGCTGGCCGTGCAGCGCCGGATCGAGGCGCTGACCGGTACCGCGCGGCGCGACGAACGGGTGATCGTGCACGAGGCCGCCGCCGGCACGCTGCGGGTCACCGCCGGCGGCGGGCTGGCGGCCGACCTGCGCGGACGGGTGCCCCGAGTGCTCGACCTGCTCGCCGAGGAGGCCGAGCTGACCAGGACGCGCACGAACCGGCTGGTTGCCGGGCGGCTCGGCGCGGGCACGTTCGAGCTGGCCGAGGCGCTGCGGGCGACCGGCGACCTGCGGATCGACCACAGCGACAGGCTCGCCCAGCGCATCGCCGCCCTCGTGCGCGACGAGCCGGCCGGGTCCCGCTCGCTCGACCTCGCCGGTCTGCTCGACGAGCCCGTCCCGCCCGCCGCCCCCGTGCTCTGCTCGGCCGACGTCATGGTCGCCGCCGCCTCGCTGGAGGCCTACGAGGAAGGGGTGACCCCGCTGGTCCTCGACCGGCTGCACGACGCGGTCCTGCTCACGCCATGGGAGACGCAGTTCCGCGAGGACGGCGCGGCCTGCCTCGCCGGGCGCGACGCGGAGATCAGGCGGGCGCTGTCCGGCTTCACCGTGCTGAACGTCATCACCCACCGCTCCGACGGCGCGCCGCCGCCGGAGCTGCCCGGCCCCGTACTGGAGCTCGGCGGGGCGACGGCCGGCCCGGGGCGGCGGCGGATCGGGCTCGACGAGCTGTACGTCCACAGCGACGGCCGGCGCGCGCTCCTGTACGCCAAGGGCACGAAGGAGCCGCTGCTGCTGCACAACGGCCAGCACGACACCGCGCTGCACACGGCCCTCGCCCTGCCCAGGATCCGGCTGCCCCGGCTCGGTGACCTGCCCCGAGTGCCCCGGCTGACCTGGGACAACGTCGTCATCTCGCGCCGGCGCTGGCAGGTGGGGCGGGCCTCGTTCGACGCGCTCGGACAGGCCGACGACGACCGCGGGCTGCTGGTGGCGGCGGCCCGGCTGCGACAGGTCCACGACCTGCCTGCCGCCTTCTACGCCCGCTCGGGCCGCGAACGCGAGCCCTTCTACGTCGACACGCGCTCGCCCGCCCTGCTCGAAGGGCTGGCCCGGCTGGCGGCGGCGGCCGACCGCGTCACGATGACGGAGGTGCTGCCGGGACCGGACGAGTGCTGGCTGCGTGACGGGGACCACCGGTTCGCGGCCGAACTGCGCTGCGTGTACCTGCGCCCGGCCGGCGACCCCGGGAATCGGCCGGTGGAGCGCATCACCGACATCTCCGCTGTGCCGGACGGGCGCGCCCCGCAGGCGGCCGGCAGCGCCAGGTCGCGGCCGGCGCACCCCTACCCGTGGCCGGGCGCGGGCGGCTGACGGACCTGCCCGTTGTTCCCCGGCGGGAAAATCGGTTGCCGGGGTCGGGAGGGGGCTGGTGTAATCCCGGGCTGAAGCAGTTCACGACCCCACAGGAGGCCCGCGATGCGGGAAGCGTTCATGTTCCCCCAGCTCAGCGAATCCTCCTATGCAAAGGGCATGACGCTTCTTGAGACCGTCCGACTCCAGGACCTCATCCTCTGACACCTCACTCCTCCGCCTGCTGCGCCCCGGACGGCGGCCCGCCGCCGCGCTGGCCGGCGCCGTGGCCGCGGCGACCGCGCTGCCGCTGGCCGCGCCGCAGATCACCCGGCGCTTCGTCGACGACGCCATCGCCGGCGCGAGCATCCGGCACCTGACGCTGATCGCGCTCGGCTACCTCGGGCTGGCCGCCGGAGGCCAGGCGGCCCGCATGCTGACCGCGTGGCTGGCCAGCCGGCTCGCCTGGGACGGCAGCAACCGCCTGCGTGAGCGGCTCACCGAGCACACGCTCGGCCTCGACCTGGCCTTCCACGGCCGGCACACCCCCGGCGAGCTGATCGAACGGGTGGACGGCGACGTCGTCGCGGTGGCCGACTTCGTCGTGGCGTTCCTGCTCGACGTCGTGGCCGGCGTGCTGCTGCTGGCCGGCGTGGTCGCCGTCGTGTTCACCGTCGACTGGCGCATCGGGGCCGTGCTGCTGGCGTACTGCCTGCTCATCGGATACGGCATGGTCAGGGCGCAGCGCCTGGCCGTCCCCCCGGCGGCCGGTTCGCGCGCCGCGAACGCCACGCTGATGGGCGTGCTCGAAGAGCGCCTCGCGGGCGCCGAGGACCTCAGGGCCAACGGCGCGGGCGAGCACACCGTACGCCGGTTCCACCAGACGAGCGCCGCGGTCCTGCGCGCCGAGTGGCACGACGCCCGCGTCGGCACCACCCTGCTGGCGGGCACCTCGGTGGCCTTCGCCGCCGGGACGGCGATCATGCTGGGGCTGGCGGCCTGGACCATGGAGACCGGGGCGCTCACGGTCGGCACCGCCGTGCTGCTCTTCCAGTACACGCTCATGGTACGGGCGCCGTTCGAACGGCTGATCGACCAGATCAGGCAGTACCAGGCGGCCCTGGCCGGGCTGTCCCGCATCGCGGGCCTGCTGGCCGAGCGCCCGTCGCTGATCCCCGGCACCCGCCCGCTGCCCGCCACCGGGCCGCTCGGCCTGCGGCTCGACGGCGTCGGGTTCTCCTACCCCGGCGACGACGAGCGGGTGCTGTCCGGGATCGACCTCACACTCGCGCCCGGGGAGACGCTCGGCCTGGTCGGGCGGACCGGCAGCGGCAAGACCACGCTGGGCCGGCTCGTCCTGCGCCTGCACGACCCGGACGAGGGCTCCGTGCTGGTGGGCGGCGTGGACCTGCGCGCGGCGGACCCGTACTCGCTGCGGGCCAGGATCGGCGTGGTCACCCAGGACGTGCAGCTCTTCGCGGCCAGCGTCAGGGACAACCTCACCCTGTTCCGGCCCTCACCAGGGGACGAACGGCTGCGCGCGGCGCTCGGCGCGGCCGGACTCGCGGAGTGGGCGGACGAGCTGCCCGACGGGCTCGACACCGAGCTGCGTACGGTGTCCGCCGGGCAGGCGCAGCTCCTCGCGTTCGCCCGCGCCTTCCTCGCCGACCCCGGGCTCGTCGTGCTGGACGAGGCGTCGAGCCGGCTCGACCCCGCCACCGAGCGCCGCATCGAGGACGGCGTCGCCCGCCTGCTGCACGGCAGGACCGGCGTGATCATCGCGCACCGCCTGTCATCCCTGGCGAAGGTGGACAAGATCGCGGTGCTCGACCACGGCAAGATCGTCGAGTACGGCCGCCGCGCCGACCTCGCCGCCGACCCGCGCAGCCGCTTCGGCCGGCTGCTGGACCTGGCGGGGGTGAGCCGATGAGGCCGGTGATGCGGGTGGCCACCCGGCTGGCCACGTTCGACCTGCGCCGGTACGTGATCGGGGCGCTGCTGTGGCTGCCGGTCCACGTGATCCCGCTGGCCGGCGGGCTCGTCCTGCGGGAGGTCTTCGACGGGATCAGCGGCCACCGGCCGGCCGCGCTGGAGGCGACGCTGTGGTGGTGCGCGGCGTTCGTGGGCGTCGAGGTCGTGCGCGGGGTGGTGATCATCGTCGCGTGGACGTACGGCGTCTACTGGTGGAACGCCGCCGCGACGCTGCTGCGCGGCAACGTCCTGCGCTCCGTCCTGACCGCGCGCGGCCCCGCCGCCGCCCGGCTGCCGCACTCCTCCGGCGAGTCCGTGGCACGTATGCGCGACGACGTGGCCGACGCGGTGGACTTCACCGACGAGAGCGTCAGCCTGGCGGGCACCACGCTGTTCGCCCTGGCCGCCGTGCCGATCATGGCCGCGGTCGATCCCGTCGTCACCTTCGTGCTGGTGCTGCCGATGATCGCGGTCGGCGTGCTGAGCCGGACGATGCGGCGCACGATCGCGCGGCTGCACCGGCGGGCCCGGCTGCTCGGCGCGGCCGTGACCGCGTACGTGGGGGAGGTCTTCGGCGGCGTACTGGCGATCAAGACCGCCGGGGCCGAGGACGCGGCGCTGGAGCGGCTGCGCGAGCACAACCGGCGGCGGCGCGACGCCGCCGTCAGGGACCGGATGGCGACCGACCTGCTCGACGCGGCGACCACCACGACCGTCGAGCTCAGCATCGGGCTCGTCCTGCTGCTCGCCGCGCCCGCCATGCGCGGCGGCGAGTTCACCGTGGGCGACCTCGCGCTGTTCACCAGCTACATCGGCTGGCTCACCGCGCTGCCCCGGTCGATCGGCACTCTGCTCTACCGGCTGCCGCAGGCCGCGGTCGCGACCGAGCGGCTCGGCGGGATGATGGCGCCGCACGAGGACGCGGACGACCTGGTCAAGGGCACCGAGGTGTGGCTGCGCCGCGACCCGCCGCCCGCCGCGACCCCGCCGCCGCACGCCGACCGGCTGCGCGTGTTCGAGGCGCGCGGGCTGAGCGTGCGCGGGGTGCTGCACGACGTCGGGCTGCGCGTCGAGCGGGGCTCGTTCACAGTCGTGACCGGGGCCGTGGGAGCGGGCAAGACCACTCTGGTACGCGCCCTGCTCGGCCTGCTGCCGCTGGACGCGGGCACGATCTCGTGGAACGGCGTGCCGATCGAGGACCCGGGCACGTTCCTCGTCCCCGGGCGGACGGCGTACGCGGGCCAGGTCCCCCGGCTCTTCTCCACCGGGCTCGGCGAGAACCTGCTGCTCGGGCGGGCCGGGGATGCCCGGCGGGCGCTGGAGCTGGCCGTGTTCGAGCAGGACCTGGCCGAGATGCCCGCCGGGCTGGACACACTCGTCGGGCCGCGCGGGATGCGGCTGTCCGGCGGGCAGGCCCAGCGCGTCAGCGCCGCCCGCGCCCTCGTACGGGAGCCGGACCTGCTGGTCGTGGACGATCTGTCGTCGGCGCTGGACGTCGAGACCGAGCGACTGCTGTGGCAGCGGATCGCCGGGAACGGCCCGGAGACCGTGCTGGTCGTCTCCCACCGGCAGGCCGCGCTCGAACGCGCCGACCAGGTGATCGTCCTGGACCGGGGGCGGGTCGCCGGGCGGGGACGGCTGACCGAGCTGCTGGAGACATGCCCGGAGATGCGGCGGCTCTGGCACGCGGAGCTGATCGCGGAGGCGGAGGAACGGACGGGCGACTGAACGAGCGGGGCCGCCGGGTGAGCGGGCGGCCTCGGCGGGCGCCCAACCCGGCCGGCCCGCGGCGCGGCCTGGCGGTGCGGCGGTGTGAGGCGGGCCGGTGAGGGGTGGTGGCCGAGGTTGTCGGTGGGAGGGGGCACCATGGATCTGTGACATCAAGCATCACGCCGAGCATGACCGGGGTCGCGGAGCTGGTCGAGCTGGTCTCCAGGGGCCGGGTGGCCGTGCTCAGCGGGGCCGGGCTGTCGACCGAGTCGGGCATTCCCGACTACCGGGGGCCGACGGGGCGGGCCAGGCGGGCCGAGCCGATGACCTACCAGCGTTTCGTGGGCAGCGCGGAGGCGCGGCGGCGCTACTGGGCGCGCAGCCACGTCGGCTGGCGGCAGATCGGCCTGGCCCGGCCCAACGACGGTCACCGGGCCGTGGCCGAGCTGGAGCGCCGCGGGCTGCTGGCCGGCATCGTCACCCAGAATGTGGACGGCCTGCACCAGGCGGCCGGCGCCCGCCGGGTGATCGAGCTGCACGGCGGGCTCGACCGCGTCGTCTGCCTGTCCTGCCGCGAGCGCACGCCGCGCGCCGAGCTGGAGCGGCGCCTGCGCGCGGCCAACCCGGAGTGGGAGGCGGCGGCCGGTCAGATCAACCCCGACGGCGACGCCGTGCTCACCGACGCCCAGGTGGCCACGTTCCGCGTGGTCGACTGCACGGGCTGCGGCGGGCTGCTCAAGCCGGACGTGGTCTTCTTCGGCGAAAACGTGCCGGGGCCGCGCGTCGACGAGTGCTTCGCGGTCGTGGGCGGGGCGCGGGCGCTGCTGGTGCTCGGGTCGTCGCTGGCGATCAGGTCGGGGCTGCGGTTCGTGAGCAGGGCGGCGGCGCTCGGCATCCCCATCGCGATCGTCAACCAGGGCCCGACCGGCGCCGACGCCGACGCCGCACTCACCGTTGACGCCCCGCTCGGCCCGACCCTGACCCACCTCACGGCCCACCTCACGACCTCTACCTGACCCACCTCACGGCCCAGCTCGCGACCTCCACCTGACCGGCCTCCCGGCACGGCTCCACTGCGGAGTTGCGGCGCGGGGGCCGGACACTTTGAGGCCGGCGGCCGGCGGCCGGCGGCACCGCTGGAGCCGGGGTGCGGTGGGGTGCTGTGGGGTGTCGGGGGCGGGGGAGAATGGGGGCATGGCTTCTCATACGTGTCCCTGCGGCCTGCCCGGCACCTACCAGGACTGCTGCGGCAGGCTGCACCGTGGTGACTCGGCCGCCGCCACCGCCGAGCAGCTCATGCGGTCGCGGTTCAGCGCGTTCGCGGTCGGGGACGAGGCCTACCTGCTGCGCACCTGGCTGCCCTCCGCCCGCCCGGCGGGTTCCGTCCTGGACCGGCGGGTGAAGTGGACGCGGCTGGAGGTGCTGGAGAGCAGCGGGGGCAGCGTCGTGCACACCGAGGGCACCGTGCGCTTCCGCGCCCACTACCTCGACCGCGGCCGGCCGGGGGAGATGGAGGAGCACAGCAGGTTCGTCCGGTACGAGGGCCGCTGGGTCTACGCGGGCGCCCTGTAACACGTCACGGCTTGCGGCCGACGGCCCCCACGAAGGTGTGGTAGGTGATGCCGGGTGCCGCGCGGTCCTCGGTGCCGGGACGCCATTCGGGCAACGGCACGAGGCCGGGCTCCACCAGCTCCAGCCCGTCGAAGTAGGCCAGGATCTCCTCGCTCGTCCGCCACCGGCCCGTGCCGAGCGTCTCGTTGAAGATCTTCTCGGCCGCGTACGCCTGCTTGGACACCTCGGGATGGGCCAGGCCGGGATTGTGGAAGCAGGAGACGGCCAGATGGCTGCCCGGCGCCAGGCGCGCCATCATGGCGCGGGTGATCCCGGCCGGATCGTCGTCGTCGGCCAGATGGTGCAGGATCGCGAACATCAGCAGCCCCACCGGCTGCTCGAAGTCGATCACCCGCCGGATCTTCGGATGGTCCAGGATCCGCTCCGCCTCGCGCACGTCGGCCTCGACGACCGTGGTGGAGTCGTTCACGGCGAGCAGGGCGCGGGCGTGGACCAGGACGGTCGGGTCGTGGTCGACGTAGACGACCCGGGTGCCCTCGGCGGCCGACTGGGCGATCTCGTGCACGTTGCCCTGTGTGGGCAGGCCGGAGCCGAGATCGACGAACTGGCGGATGCCGGCCTCGGCGGCCAGGTAGCGGACCACGCGCCCGAGGAACTCGCGGTTGGCGCGCCCGGACTCGCGGGCGTCGGGGGCGATCTCGAGCGCCTTCTGCGCCATCAGGCGGTCGGCCTCGTAGTTGTCCTTGCCGCCGAGCATGTAGTCGTAGACGCGGGAGACGTTGGGCTTGGTGGTGTCGATGCCCGCCGGGCCCCGCTCCCGTTCGTTGTCGGCCACCGTGGGCTCCTTCGGGGGACGTCAGCTCGCATGATCATAATGCCGAAAAGTGCGGAAATTTCGGGAAGTGAGCGTGGCACATTAGAGCACGAAAGTGAGGGCGCGGAAAAGGATCGCGATCACGGCGGGGAGAGATCGCGACCGCCGCTGTGGGAGGGGACCGCGATCACGGTGCGGGAGCCATCGCGATCACGGCGCGGGAAGAGAGCGCGGCCTCGGCGCGCGGGCGGTCAGGCGGACTCGCGGATCACCAGTTCGGTCGGCAGGATCACCGGCTCGACGTGCTCGGCCCCGTCGATGAGCGCCAGCAGCAGCCGCATCGTCGCCTGCGCCATCTCGGCCAGCGGCTGGCGGATCGTGGTCAGCGGCGGATGCGTCGAGACCGCCACCGAGGAGTCGTCGAAGCCGCCCACCGCCACGTCGTCCGGCACCCGCCGCCCGGCCGCGCGCAGCGCCGCCAGCGCCCCGGCGGCCATCAGGTCGGAGGCCACGAAGACGGCGTCGATGTCGGGCGTGCGCTCCAGCAGCTCCGTCATCGCCCGCTCGCCGCTGGCCTGAGTCCAGTCGCCGTGGGCGATCAGCTTCGAGGTGGCCCGGCGGCCGAGCACGTCGGTGAAGCCCTCCAGGCGCTGGATGCCGCCGGGTGTGTCCATCGGGCCGGTGATCATGGCGATGCGCCGGCGGCCGAGCCCGACGAAGTATTCGGTCATCTGGCGGGCGCCGAGGCGGTCGTCGGCGGTGGCGTACGGGATGACGGTCTCGCGGCCGATGACGGCGCCGCAGGAGACGGCGGGCGGGCCGCTCTGCAGTGCGTCGAGCAGCGGGTCGCCCGCGTGCGTGGAGACGAGCAGCACCCCGTCGGCGTGGCCGCCGCGCACGTAGCGCACCACGCGCTCGCGGTCGGCCTCGTCGCCCGCCATCATCATCACCAGCGACAGATCGTGCTCGGCCAGCATCCTGATCGCCACCCGGATCAGCGTGCTGTAGTTGGGGTCCTCGAAGAGCTTCTCGTGCGGCTCCGACATGACCATGACGACCGAGCCCGTGCGCTGGGTGACCAGGCTGCGGGCGGCGCGGTTGACCGTGTAACCGGTCTCGGAGATGGCCCGCTCGATGGCCACCCGCGCCTTCGGGCTGACGTATTTGTCGCCGTTGAGCAGGCGGGACACCGTGCCGCGGGACACGCCCGCGGCGGCGGCGACATCGTGGATGGTAGGGCGCTTCACTTGACGGCTCCGGAGGACAGATCGGTCT
This sequence comes from Nonomuraea sp. NPDC048882, assembly GCF_040649755.1. NCBI lineage: Bacteria > Bacillati > Actinomycetota > Actinomycetes > Streptosporangiales > Streptosporangiaceae > Nonomuraea > Nonomuraea sp. NPDC048882. The sequence goes on along the minus strand of NZ_JBEZGB010000012.1, from coordinate 276,811 downwards.
TCCAGTATCGCTGCATCGTGAGGAAGAGCGCGATCAACGGCACGATCGACAGGAAGGCGCCCGTCAGGATCAGGTTGTAGAGCGTGGGCTGGTTCGCCCCCGCCGCCAGCAGCGTGTAGAGGCCCACCGTGAGCGGGAACTTGCCGTCGTCGCCGAGCATGATGAACGGCAGCAGGAAGTTGTTCCAGATGGCCACGAACTGGAACAGGAAGATCGTCACCATGCCCGGCACCATGAGCGGCATGGCCACCCGCCGCAGCAGGTGCCACTCGCCGGCCCCGTCGATGCGGCCCGCCTCCAGCAGCGAGTCGGGGATCGCCGCGGCGGCGTAGATGCGGGCCAGGTAGATGCTGTACGGGTGCAGGATCTGCGGCAGCAGCACGGCCCAGTGGCTGTCGGCCAGGCCGATCTTGGAGAAGAGCAGGTACTGCGGGATCGCGAGCACGACCGCGGGCACCAGGATGCCGCCGATGAGCAGGTTGAAGATGACGTCGCGGCCGGGGAAGCGGTATTTGGCCAGCGTGTATCCGGAGACCGCCGAGACCGCGGTCGACAGCAGCGCGCCGCCGCCCGCGTAGAGCAGGGTGTTGCCGGCCCAGAGCCAGAACACCCCGTCGCGGTAGGCGAACAGCTCCCCGACGTTGTCGAAGAAGCCGGTGCCGAAGGCGAGCGTCGAGGTGCTGAACAGCTCGGCGGGCGACTTGGTCGCCGCGATCAGCACCCAGGCCACGGGGAACAGGCAGTAGAGCGCCCCGATCAGCAGCAGCGCGGTCGGCACCAGCCCGGCCGGCCCCCTGGAGCCGGAGCGGGCGCGGCGGCGTTGTGCGGTGGCGGCGGTGACCGTGGCCATCAACCCTCCCCGAAGGCGCGGTTGCGGACCACGCGCAGGAACCCGAAGGACAGGACGAGCGAGATCGCCGCGATGACGATCGAGGTGGCGGCGGCCGAGTACAGGTCGCCGGTGACGAAGGCGTCGCGGTAGACCTTCATGAGCGGGCTCCACGTGGAGCTGATCGTGTTGGTCAGCGGGCGCAGGGTGGTGGGCTCGGTGAACACCTGGATGGTCGCGATGATCGAGAACACGGTGGTCAGGATGATCGCCGGGGTCAGGATCGGGATCTTGACGCGGACGGCGATCTGGAACTCGGAGGCGCCGTCGAGGCGGGCGGCCTCGTACAGGTCGCGGGGGATCGCGCGCAGCGTGGTGTAGAGCACGAGCATGTTGAAGCCGACCCCGCCCCACACCGCCACGTTCGCCATGGAGTACGTGACGGTGGTGGCGCCCAGCAGGTCCACGTCCAGGACCTGCCGGATCGGGCTGAGCGAGGGCAGGTAGAGGAAGCCCCACAGCAGGGTGGCCGCCACGCCCGGCACCGCGTACGGCAGGAAGATCGCGATCCGCGAGAAGCGGGCCAGCCGCACCCGGGCCGAGTCCAGCAGCAGCGCGAACAGCAGCGCCAGCCCCAGCATCACGGCCAGCACCAGCGCGCCGTAGCCGAGCACCCGCAGCCAGCCCTGCCACAACTCGGCGTCGGCCAGGGCGGCGGCGAAGTTGTCGAACCCGACGAACACCTCCCTGCGCGCCCCTCTGCCCAGCCCCAGCCCGGACACCTTGGTCCTGCGCATCGCCAGGTAGACGGTGTAGCCGATCGGCACCGCGAGGAACAACGTGAACAGCACGATCGCGGGGGTCAGGAAGAGGTACGGCCAGAGCCTCCTCTGCGAGCGCTTCATGACGCGAGCTGGAAGCCGGCCTTGCGCATGTCCGCGACCGTGGCGTCCTGCATCGACTGGATGGCGGCGGAGAACGGCGTGCCGGCCTGCAGCGCCTTGTCGAAGCCGTCCTTGAAGGCGTTGTACGTCACGCCGACGTTCGGCCCGAAGGTGAACCCGCGGGCGCCTTCCGAGACGGTGGCGGCCTGCTGCCAGAAGTCGGGCTGGTTGGCGAAGTAGTCGGGGGCCGCGCCGAGCGCCGACTGGGCCTTGGTCGCGGCCGGGTAGATCGCGGCCTCCTTGACCAGCAGGTCGATGGCGGCGGAGTCGGTGTTGAGCCAGGTGGCGAACTGGGTGGCGGCGGCCTTGTTGGGCGTCTTGGCCGACACGGCCGTGGACGAGCCGCCCCAGAAGCCGCTGAAGCTCTCGCCGGCGTTCCACTGCGGCAGCGGCGCGACGGCCCACTTGCCCTTGCCCTTGGGCGCGTTGCTGGACAGCACGCCCGGCGCCCAGACGGCGGACGGCCAGGTCAGCAGCTTGCCGTCGTTGAGCGCCTTGTTCCACTCGGGGGTGAAGAACGGCATGTCGTCGATGACGCCCTCCTTCACCAGGCCGCCCCAGTAGTCGGCGACCTTCCTGGTGGGCTCGTCGGCGATGTCGACCTTCCACGACTCGCCGTTGATCGACCACCACTGCGCCCCGGCCTGCTGGGCCAGCCCTGTGAACGCTCCCGGATCCTTGCTGGAGAACGTGCCGAGATAGGCCTTCGGATCCTTCTTCCGCAGCTGCCTGGCCGCCTCGCCGTACTCCTGCCAGGTCGCCGGCACCTTGAGGCCGTGCTTGTCGAACAGGTCCTTGCGGTAGAAGAGCATCATCGGGCCGCTGTCCTGCGGGATGCCGTAGACGGCGTCGGTGCCCAGCGTCACCAGCTTCCACAGTCCCTCGGTGAACTCGCCCTTGATCGCGCCGGTCTCGGCCTTGATGTCGGCGACCGCGTCGGCGGCGATGAAGGAGGGAAGGTGCTGGTACTCGGCCTGCACCAGGTCGGGGGGATTGCCCGCCTTGGCGGCGGTGAGGTACTTGGCCGCAGCGTCGTCGCCGCCGGCCTGCTTGCTGACCGTGACCTGGATGTCCGGGTGGTCCTTGTTCCAGACGGCGGCGATCTTGTCCATGTTCGGGGCCCATGCCCAGTACGTGAGCTTCACCGGCCCCTGCGGGGCGGCCGCGGGGCTCTGCGCCGCCTCGGGGCTCTCGGCGGCGGGCTCGCCCGACCCGCAGCCGGCGAGGGCGGCCGTGAGGACGACGGCCAGGGCTGCTCCAAGGCGGTTGGCGCGCATTGCGTACCTCCAGATGGTTCTGTGAACGTGCACAGAGTGGAACAGCCCGGAAACGCCCGTCAAGGGGTTGTTACGTTCTCGTTAATGTCCTGAAGGATCGCCCTATCGCGAGTAATTTCCGCCCGCCGGTTCCCAATGCGGACGGGTGAGCCATACTGTGCACGTTCACAGAAGTTTTCCAAGGGGGATGGATGTATCCGGAGCGTCCTGCCGGAATCGCCTATGGCGGCGACTACAACCCGGAGCAGTGGCCGCGCGAGGTCCTGGAAGAGGACGTGTCCCTGATGCGCGAGGCCGGGGTCAACCTGGTCAGCCTCGGCATGTTCTCGTGGGCGCTGATGGAGCCGGAGCCGGGCCGCTTCGCGTTCGGCTGGCTGGACGAGGTCATCGACCGGCTGCACCGCGCCGGCGTGGCCGTCGACCTGGCCACCCCGACCGCGGCCCCGCCCGCCTGGCTGGTGGCCGAGCACCCCGACGTGCTGCCGGTGACCAGGGAGGGGCTGCGGATCGGGTTCGGCGGCAGGCAGAGCGCGTGCTCCAGCGCCCCCGCCTTCCTGGAGGCGACCGGGCGGTTGGTGCGGGCGCTGGGCGAGCACTACCGGGGCCATCCCGCCGTGGTCATGTGGCATGTGCACAACGAGTACGGGGCGCCGCTCGGCGAGTGCTACTGCGAGCACAGCGTGGCCGCCTGGCGCCGGTGGCTCGAAGCCGCGTACCGCGACGTCTCCGCGCTGAACGAGGCGTGGGGCGGCACGTTCTGGGGCCAGACCTACACCGACTGGTCCCAGATCGACGCGCCCCGCGCCAACCACACGACCGTCAACCCGGCCCAGCGCCTCGACTACGCCCGCTTCAGCGACGGCCAGCACCGCGCGCACTACGCGCTCCAGCGCGACATCCTGCGCGAGGTGGCCCCCGGCGTCCCGGTGACCACGAACTTCGCCGGCACCGTCAACTGCAAGTCCACCGACCTGTGGCAGTGGGCCCGCGAGCTGGACGTGATCGCCAACGACCACTACCTCCAGGCCGAGCGGCCCGACAACCACATCGACCTGGCCATGTCCGCCGACCTCGCCAGGTCGGTGGCGGGCGGCGAGCCGTGGATGCTGATGGAGCACTCGGCCGGCGCGGTCAACTGGCAGCCGCGCAACCTCGCCAAGCGGCCGGGCGAGATGCGCCGCAACAGCCTCGCGCACGTGGCGCGCGGCTCGGACAGCGTGCTGTTCTTCCAGTTCAGGGCCTCGCGGTTCGGGGCGGAGAAGTTCCACTCCGGGATGGTGCCGCACGCGGGGGCGGACTCCGAGCAGTGGCGCGAGGTGGTCCGGCTGGGCGCCGACCTGCGGCGGCTGGCCGGGGTGCGGGGGAGCCGGGTGCGGGCCGAGGTCGCGATCGTCTGGGACTGGGAGTCGTACTGGGCGCTGGAGCTGGAGTGGCGGCCGTCGGTTGACCTGAGGTTCAGGGAGCGGGTGGACGCCTTCTACGAGGCGTTGTGGCGGGAGCACGTCACGGTGGACTTCGTCCACCCTTCCGCTGATATTTCGGGGTATCGGGTGGTGGTCGCGCCCAGCTCGTACCTGCTGACCGAGGCGTCCGCCAAGAACCTGCGCCAGTACGTGGAAGCGGGCGGCAACCTGCTCGTGTCGTACTTCTCCGGCATCGTGGACGAGCACGACGCCATCCACCCCGGCGCCCACCCGGGCGCGCTGCGCGAACTGCTCGGTCTGTCGATCGAGGAGTTCCACCCTCTGCGCGCCTACGAAACGGTGCAGCTTACTGGGCAGCTCATTGGTCAGTTGACGGGGGACCTGACCGGGGAGCCGGACGATGGCGGCGCCGCCCGGATCTGGTCGGAACGGGTCCGGCCCGCGGGCGCGACGACGCTGCGCGGCTTCGCCTCGGGACCCGACGCGGGACACCCCGCCTTCACCCGCCACGACCTGGGCGCGGGCGCCGCCTGGTACCTCGCCACCGCCCCGCTCACCGGCCTGCGCGACCTGCTCGCCCAGGTGCTCGCCCACGCGGGCGTCTCCCGCCCGCACGGTCTCCCCGACACCCTCGAACTGGTGCGCAGGGGCGACCACGTCTTCCTGATCAACCACGGCGACCAGGCCGTCACGGTCGAGGGGGTGAGCGGCGTGAGCGTGTTCGACGGCGTACGGCACGACGGGCCGGTCACCGTCGCCGCCGGGGACGTCGTGGTCGTCGTGCCATCCCCCCACCCCTAGGGAGACCCGATGAAACGCATCCTGATCACCCTGCTGTTACTCATCGCCCTGGCCGTCTTCCCGGCGGCGCCCGCCTCCGCCCAGGCCGGGCACGGCCGGCTCCCGATCAGGGGCGCCGACGTCTCCAGCCTGGCCAAGTCGGAGGCGTACGGCGGCGTCTACCGCGACGCCCGCGGGCGCAGGGGCGACGCGCTGGCCATCCTGTCCAGGGCCGGGCTCACCTACCTGCGGCTCAAGGTCTGGGTGAACCCCGCCGACGGCTACAACACCAAGACCAGGGTGCTGGCCATGGCCAGGCGGATCAAGGCGCAGGGCATGCGGCTGCTCGTCGACTTCCACTACTCCGACACCTGGGCCGACCCGGGCAAGCAGTTCAAGCCCGCCGCCTGGGAGTCGCTGCCCTTCGACGGGCTCAGGCAGGCCCTGTACGACCACACCTTCGACGTGCTCGACGCGCTGCGCCGCCAGGGCACCACGGCCGACATGGTGCAGATCGGCAACGAGATCAACGGCGGCCTGCTCTGGCCCGACGGCTCCAACGCCGACTGGCCCAAGACGGCCGCCCTGCTCAACGCCGGCTACGACGCCGCCAAGCGGGTGTCCCGCTCCACCAAGGTCGTGCTGCACCTGGCCGACGGCGGCGACAACGGGCTCTACCGGTGGTGGTTCGACAACGCGCGGGCCCACGGCATCCGCCACGACGTGATCGGCATGTCCTACTACTCCTTCTGGCACGGCACGCCGGAGAGCTTCCAGGCCAACATCAACGACGTGGCCCTCCGGTACGGCAAGCCCGTGGTCGTGGTCGAGACCGCCTACCCCTTCACCACGGAGGACGACGACGGCTGGCCGAACATCATCACCGCCGCCGAGCCGTACCCCGGCCACCCGGCGACCCCGCAGGGGCAGGCGGCGATGCTGGCCAAGGTGGCCGACATCGTCCGCGCCGTGCCGAACGGCCTCGGCCTCGGCCTGTTCACCTGGGAGGCCACGTGGACCGGCGTCCAGGGCAACGGCTGGGACCCGGCCGACCCGGCGTCGGGCAACGGCTGGGAGAACCAGGCCCTGTTCGGCTACGACGACCGGGCGCTCCCCGCGATGGCGGTGCTCGGCCGCCGCTGAGCCGGGCGCGGGCGCGGCCGGTGACGGCGGCGCCCGCTACGCCAGGCGCCGAGCTGGGCATGATGAGCGCATGACGATCTCAGCAGACGAGCTGCTCACCACGACCAGAAGTGTCCGCAAGCGCCTCGACCTCACCCGCCCGGTCCCGCTGGAGCTGGTCAGGGAGTGCCTGGAGATCGCCCTCCAGGCGCCCACCGGAGGCAACTCGCAGGGCTGGCACTGGGTAGTGGTCACCGACGCGGACAAGCGCAAGGCCATCGGCGACTACTACCAGCGCTCGTGGCGCCACTACTACGAGTCGGGCACCTCGGCCCGGCGGCTGTTCGCGGACGACCCGGAACGGGTGGCGACCCAGCAGCGCGTCTCCGACAGCGCCGGCCACCTCGCCGAGCACATGGGCGAGGTGCCGGTGCTGGTGATCGGCTGCATCCGCGTGCCCGGCGGCCTGCCGCCGGGCAACCAGGCCGGGCTGTGGGGCTCGCTGCACCCGGCCGCCTGGAGCTACATGCTGGCCGCCCGCTCCCGCGGCCTGGGCACCGCGTGGACGTCGCTGCACCTGGCGTACGAGAGCGAGATCGCCGAGCTGCTCGGCATCCCCGGCGACGTCCGGCAGGGCGTGCTCATCCCCACCGCGTACTACACCGGCGAGACCTTCAGCCCCGCCAAGCGTCAGCCGCTGGAGGAGGTCCTTCACGTGGATCGCTGGTAACGGATCACCGGTAGCGGATCACTGGTAACGGCCGCGCGGGGCGGGCAGAGTAGGGGGCCTGAACCAACTGTGACGGAGGGCCCCCTGTGAATGACCCTGTGAACGCCTTGCCGCTGCTGCCGACGTCCCTGGTCGGAAGCTACGCCCAGCCCGAATGGCTGATCGACCGCGCCCGGCTGGCCGGCCGGTTCCCGCCGCGCGTGCGGGCCGCGGAGCTGTGGCGGATCCCGCCCGACCGGCTCGCCCAGGCCCAGGACGACGCCACCGAGCTGGCGATCAGGGCCCAGGAGCGGGCCGGTCTGGACATCGTCACCGACGGCGAGATCCGGCGCGAGAGCTACTCCAACCACTTCGCCACCGCCCTTGAGGGGCTCGACCTCGACAACCCGGGCACGGCGCTCGACCGCAGCGGGCATCCCAACCCCGTGCCGCGCATCGCCGGGCCGATCCGCAGGCCCCGCCCGGTCGAGGTCGACGACCTGCGGTTCCTGCGCGCCCACACCGACCACGTGGTGAAGATGACGGTGCCGGGGCCGTTCACGATGAGCCAGCAGGCGCAGAACGACCACTACCCCGACGCCGAGGCGGCCGCGATGGACTACGCGGCGGCGGTCAACGCCGAGATCCGCGACCTGTTCGCGGCCGGGGCCGACATCGTGCAGATCGACGAGCCGTACATGCAGGCCAGGCCGGAGGCGGCGCGGGCCTACGGCCTGGCGGCGCTGAACGCGGCGCTCGACGGGATCACCGGCATGACGGCGGTGCACATCTGCTTCGGCTACGCGGCGATCATCCACGAGCGGCCCGAGGCGTACTCGTTCCTGCCGGAGCTGGCCGGCTGCCCGGTGAAGCAGGTGTCGATCGAGACCGCGCAGTCGGGGCTGGACCTCGGCGTGCTGTCCGACCTGAAGGACAAGACGGTCATCCTCGGCGTGATCGACCTGTCCACGCCCGACGTGGAGCCGGTGGAGGTGGTGGCGGGACGCGTGCGCAAGGCGTTCTCGTGGACGGCTCCCGAGCGGATCGTCATCGCCACCGACTGCGGGATGAAGTACCTGCCGAGGGAGTCGGCCGAGGGCAAGATGCGCGCCATGGCGGGCGCGGCGCAGCTGCTGCGTGACGAACTGGGCGTGTCCTGAAATTTCCGGATACTTCGCGCGCGGATCGGGGCGGTCCCTTTAAGATCATGGCGCCAGCAGGATCATGGCGCCCACGCCCCGAACCGTCGCAAGGAGCTCCCCGTGCCCGAGAGCGAGCAGCAAGGCGCGCCCCGCGGGATCGACACCAGCAAGCCGAGCGTCGCCCGTGTCTACGACTACATCCTCGGAGGCAAGGACAACTACGCCAGCGACCGCCGCGTGGCGGCCGCGATGCTGGAGATCGCGCCGGACGCGCCGCAGGCGGCCGCGTCCAACCGCGGCTTCCTGCGCCGCACGGTCCGTCATCTGGCCGGTGAGGTGGGCATCCGCCAGTTCCTCGACATCGGCTCAGGGCTGCCCACGCAGGGCAACGTGCACGAGGTCGCGCAGTCCGTCGCGCCCGGGGCCCACGTCGTGTACGTCGACAACGACCCCATCGTGCTCGCCCACGGCCGGGCCCTGCTCGCCGTGGACGAGTCCACCACGATCATCGAGGCCGACGCCCGCGAGCCGGAGCGCATCCTGGACGACCCGCGCACCCGCGCGCTGATCGACTTCAGCGAGCCGGTCGGGCTGCTGCTGTTCGGCATCCTGCACCACATGTCGGACGCGGAGGACCCGGCCGGCATCGCGGCCCGCCTCATCGGCCCGCTCGCTCCCGGCAGCCACGTGGTGATCTCGCACTTCCAGAACCCGGGCCAGGCCCACCCCGAGGTGGCCGAGCAGGCCGTCAGCGCGGAGCGGGTGTTCAACGAGCACCTGGGCACGGGCCGGTGGCGCACCCGCGAGCAGATCCTCGCCTTCTTCGACGGGCTCGAACTGCTGGAGCCCGGCCTGGTGCCGCTGCCGGAGTGGCGTCCCGAGCCGGGCGAGGAACTGCCCGAACTCGGGATCACCTATCACACCTTCGCCGGAGGCGTGGCCCGCAAGCCGTAGCCCCGGGTCAGCCCCGGGAGGTCAGCCGGGCAGCTTGTTCGCGGCGACCACGTCGCGGTACCAGTGCGCGCTGTCCTTCCAGGTGCGCTCCATCGTGTCGCGGTTCACCCGGACGATGCCGAACCGCTTGGCGTACCCGTGGGCCCACTCGAAGTTGTCCATCAGCGACCACACGAAGTACCCCCGCACGTCCGCCCCGCCCGCGATGGCCTCGTTCACGGCGCTCAAGTGCCGGTGCAGGTAGTCGACGCGGTCGGCGTCGTGCACGAGCCCGTCGGCGGAGACCGGGTCGGGGAAGGCGGCGCCGTTCTCGGTGATCATCGTGGGCATGCCGGGGTAGTCGCGGTGCAGGCGCAGCAGCAGCTCGGTCAGCCCGGTCTCGTCGATGTTCCACCCCATCTCCGTGTACGGCCCCGGCTGCTGGACGAACTCGACGTCCTCGCACGCGATCCACGGCGAGGCGGCCCCGTCCTGGTGCCCGTCGGCGGTCTCCCTGGCACTGGCGCCGTCCCAGGCGCGGACCAGCGTCGGGTTGTAGTAGTTGACGCCGAGCACGTCCAGCGGCTGGCAGGCGGTGGCCTCGTCGCCGTCGCGCACGAACGACCAGTCGGTCACCGCGGCGGTGTCGGCGATCAGGTCGCGCGGGTAGGCGCCCTCCAGCATCGGGCCGAGGAAGGCCCGGTTGGCCACCGCATCCGCCCGGCGGACCGCGTCGGCGTCCCGGTCGGAGACGCCGCGCACGTGGTGCAGGTTGAGCGTGACGGACATCTGCGCGTCCTTGGCGGTGGTCGAGCGCAGCGCCTGGACGGCCAGGCCGTGGCCCAGGTTGAGGTGGTGCACGGCGGCCAGCGCGGCGGCGGGCTCGGTCCTGGCCGGGGCGTGCACGCCGGAGGCGTAACCCAGGTAGGCCGAGCACCACGGCTCGTTCAGGGTGATCCACGTCCGTACGCGGTCGCCCAGCGCCTCGCCCATGAGCCGGGCGTACTCGGCGAAGCGCGCCGCGGTGTCGCGCTCGGGCCAGCCGCCCGCGTCCTCAAGCTCCTGCGGCAGGTCCCAGTGGTAGAGCGTGGCCACGGGGGCGATGTCCCTGGCCAGCAGGCCGTCCACGAGCCGCTGGTAGAAGTCGAGGCCGGGCCGGTTCACCCCGCCCCGGCCGCCCGGCTGCACGCGCGGCCAGGAGATGGAGAAGCGGTAGGCGCCGACGCCGAGGGCGCCGAGCAGGTCGAGGTCCTCCTCCAGCCGGTGGTAGTGGTCGCAGGCCACGTCACCGGTGTCGCCACGCGCCACCAGGCCCGGCGTGTGGGAGAAGGTGTCCCAGATGGACGGCCCGCGGCCGTCCTCGTTCCAGGCCCCCTCGACCTGGTAGGCGGCGGTGGCGGTGCCCCACAGGAAGTTCTCGGGGAAGGCGGTCATGTCACTCCTTGGCGCTGAGGCTGATCTCGATGTGGTCGGTCCCGGGCGCCGCGGCGGCGTGTGTCCCGGCGTGGCGCAGGTTCCAGGGGGCGGGGGCGCCCTCGATACGGCGGGCGCGCAGGCGCGAGCCCTCTCGGGACACCTCGAACACGGCGGCCGGCCGGCCGCCCGAATCGGGGACCGTGACGGTGGTGACCTCGCCGTCGGCCGGCTCGTGAACGTTCAGGGTGACACCGTCGGCGTAGTCGTAGTCGGGCCGGTCGTCGCGGGCGCCGGTCGCGATCACCGCGCCCGGCCTGACCAGCAGCGGCAGGCTGTCGAACCCGTGCCGCTCGGTACGCCACCCAGGTCCGGTGACCCTCTCCCCGTCGAGCAGCCGCGTCCACGTGCCGGCGGGCACGTAGTAGGTGACCTCGCCGTCCGCCGACAACACCGGCGCGACCAGGAGGTCCGGGCCGAGCAGGTACTGGGCGTCCAGGTGGGCGCAGGCCGGGTCGCCGGGGAAGGCCAGCGGCATCGCCCGCATCATCGGCAGGCCCTCCCGCGCGGCCTGTACGGCGGCGCCGTACAGGTAGGGCATCAGCCGCGCCTTGAGCCGGGTGAAGGCGCGCAGCACGTCCACCGACTCCTCGTCGAACAGCCACGGCACCCGGTAGGAGCCGCTCCCGTGCAGCCGGCTGTGCGAGGACAGCAGCCCGAACGCGACCCACCGCTTGAACACGGCCGGGTCGGGACGGCCCTCGAAGCCGCCGATGTCGTGGCTCCAGAAGCCGAATCCGCCCAGGCCCAGCGACAGCCCGCCGCGCAGCGACTCGGCCATCGCCTCGAACGTGGACTCGCAGTCGCCGCCCCAGTGCACCGGCAGCCGCTGCCCGCCGACCGTGGCCGAGCGCGCGAACAGCACCGCCTCGCCCGGGCCGCGCCGCTCGGCCAGCACGTCGTGGACGGTCTGGTTGTAGATCAGGCTGTAGTAGTTGTGCATCCGCCCCGGGTCGGAGCCGTCGGCGTAGGCGACGTCGGTCGGGACGCGCTCGCCGAAGTCGGTCTTGAACGCGTCCACCCCCATGTCGAGCAGCCCTCGCAGCTTGCCCGCGTACCACTCGCGGGCGGCCGGCGAGGTGAAGTCCACCAGCGCCCGGCCCGCCTGCCAGTGATCATCCTGCCAGACCGTCCCGTCCGGCCTGCGCAGCAGGTGCCCCGCCGCTGCCCCCTCGTCGAACAGCGCCGACGCCTGCGCGATGTACGGGTTGATCCACACGCACACGCGCAGCCCGCGCTCCTTGAGCCGGCGCAGCATGCCCTCGGGATCGGGGAAGACCTCGGGGTCCCACTCGAAGTCGCACCACCGGAACCGCCGCATCCAGAAGCAGTCGAAGTGGAAGACGCTGAGCGGCAGGTCCCGCTCGGCCATCCCGTCCACGAACGACGTCACCGTGGCCTCGTCGTAGTCGGTGGTGAACGAGGTGGACAGCCACAGCCCGAACGACCAGGCGGGCGGCAGCGCGGGGCGGCCGGTCAGCGCGGTGTAGCGGCGCAGCACGTCGGCCGGCGTCGGCCCGTGGATCACGAGGTACTCCAGGTCGTGGCCCTCGACGCTGAACTGCACCCGTGACACGCTCTCCGACCCGACCTCGAACGACACCCGGCCGGGATGGTTGACGAACACCCCGTAGCCCCGGTTCGTCAGGTAGAAGGGGACGTTCTTGTAGGCGATCTCGCTGCTGGTGCCGCCGTCCTCGTTCCAGATGTCGACGGACTGGCCGTTGCGCACGAGGGGGCCGAAGCGTTCGCCGAGGCCGTACACGAGCTCGCCGGCGCTGAGGCGCAGCTGCTCGACCAGGAAGTGGCGGGAGTCCTGGTCGTTCATGATGCCGAGGCTCTTGCCCGCGCTGCGGGTCAGCTCGCGCCCGCCGGCGCTGAAGGACAGGTCCCAGGGCGCGTCCCGGCCCGCGCGGACGGTGAGGGCGCCGCTGGTCAGGCTCACCTGTCCGGCGTCCACGGAGACCTCCACCCCGGGGTGGTCGTCCCGCACCTCGAAGACGGGGGCGGCGGGCACCGATCCGGCCAGGTGCACCACGCGGACGCGGATGACGTCCGGCATCGGCGAGGACAGATCCACCCGCAGGACCGGCCCGTCGATGGTGTTGCCACGGCGGACGATCTCCCTGGTCGGGGCGAGGATCCGGACCGAACCCCGCTCGGCCGTCACGTCGTGCGCGGACGTGGCGTAGTCCGCCCGCACCCCTGGACGCATCCGCCAGTAGCCGTCTTTGAACTTCATCTCGATCCGTTCTCGTGTCAGGGCAGGCGGCGCAGCGCGGCGACCGCGCGGGGGGCCAGGGTGACGGCGTCCTGCGCGGGCGCCGCGGTCAGCAGATCCTCGGCCGCCTCCTGGAGCGGCACCCGTACGGTGGTGGCGCCGTGGTTCAGCAGGAACAGGACCTCGCCGCGGCGCACGGCCTCGACGCCGGGCGGCAGCTCGGGCACCGCCCCCTCCACGCCCGCGTCGGCCAGCACCCGCGCGGCCAGGGCGCCGAGCGCGGCGGGCTCGGGCATGGTGCCCACGTACCAGGCGACGCCTTCGCCGGGGCCTTCGCCGGGGCCTTCGCCAGGGCCGGGGCCGGCGCGGTGGCGGGTGACGGCGGGGCGGCCCGCGAGGTCGCCCTCGGTGAACTCGGCCACCACCTCGGCGCCCTCGGCGCGCAGCAGCTCGGTCCACGTGCTCGCGGTGAACTCGGCGCCGCCGCTCCACCGGCAGCGCACCGGCCGGTCGTCCGGCGCGGGCAGCCACTCCTCGCCACTGGCGCCCAGCACCTCGCGCAGCGGCGCGGGGAAGGGCCCGGTGCGCACGTGCCCGCGCGGGTCCACCACCCCCGAGAACGGCCCGACCACCAGCACGCCGCCGCCGCGCACGTACGCCGACAGCGCCTCCGCGTCCCCGTCCGCGACGAGGAACAGGTTCGGCACCACGACCAGCGCGTACGAGGACAGATCAGCCGACGGCGGCACCACGTCCACGCTCACCCCGCGCTCGAAGAACGGCACGTAGTAGGCGAGCAGCTGGTCCACGGCGTTGAGCCGGTCGCTGGGCCGCCCGCGCTCCTCCAGCGCCCACCAGTTCTCCCAGCCGAACACCATCGCCACCCGCGCCGGCACCGGCTCACCCGCCAGCGCGGCCAGCCCGCGCAGCTCCTGCCCGTGCGCGCGCACCTCGGCGTGCAGCCGCGTGTCCGCGCCCGCGTGCGGCACCATCGCGGCGTGGAAGCGCTCCGCGCCGAAGCGCGAGGCTCGCCACTGGAAGTAGCACAGCCCGTCCGCGCCGCGCGCGACCGCCTGCAGCGACTCCAGCCGGAGCTGGCCGGGCGGCTTGGGCAGGTTGTGCGGGCGCCAGTTGACGGCGCTGGTCGACTGCTCCATCAGCAGCCAGGGCCGGCCGCCCGCCAGGCCGCGCATGAGGTCGTGGGTGAGCGCCGTCCTGGCAGGGGAGAGGGGGTCGCCCGGCTCCGGGTACCAGTCGTTGGCGACGACGTCCTCCTCCGCCGCGAACGACCAGTAGTCCGCCCGCTTGAAGAAGCCCATGAAGTTCGTGGTGACCGGGACGTCGGGCGTGCGGGCCCGCAGCACGTCGCGCTCGGCGCGGAAGTGGCCGAGCAGCGCGTCCGAGCTGAAGCGCCACCAGTCGAGCCGCTGCGAGGGGTTGACGATGTACGGGGCGCGGCGTGGCGGCAGGACCTCCGCCCAGTCGCCGTATCCCTGGCTCCAGAACGTGGTGCCCCAGGCCTCGTTGAGCGTGCCGAGATCGCCGTAGCGCGCCCGCAGCCAACCGCGGAACGCCTCGGCCGACACGTCGCAGTGGCAGACCTCGCCCAGCTCGTTACCCACGTGCCACAGCGCCAGCGCCGGATGGCCGGCGTACCGGTCGGCCAGGGCGCCGGCGATGGCCAGGGCCCGCTCGCGGTAGACGGGGGAGGAGGGGCAGAACTGGTTGCGCGAGCCGTACCAGAGGCGGTGCCCGCCCTCGTCCACCGGCAGCGTCTCCGGCCACCGGTGCCCCAGCCAGGGCGGTGGGGAGGCGGTCGGGGTAGCCAGGTCGACGGCGATGCCGTTCGCGGCCATGAGGTCGAGCACCCGGTCGAGCCAGCCGAAGTCGTGCTTGCCCGGCTCGGGCTCCAGCCGGGCCCAGCTGAACACCCCGACCGTGACCAGGTTGACCCCGGCCGCCCGCATCAGCTCCGCGTCCTCGGCCCAGACCTTCTCCGGCCACTGCTCCGGGTTGTAGTCACCGCCGAACAGCAGCCCGCGCCCCTCGGTGAGCGTGTGCATGCCCAGCCGCTCCGTCATGAACCCATTCCCCCTGTCGCCTTCCGCGCCGTACTGGCCCGCGATGGCCCCTCTCGTGGCGGTCCCGAGCTGTCCCCGGGGACCAGCCGGCAGGGCACGAGCCGCCCCTGCGGCGGCGTGTCGCCCCGCAGCCGGTCGATGAGCATCCGCGCCCCCAGCCGGCCCAGCTCGGCGCTGGGCGGCTCCATCGTCGTCAGCCGGGGGTGGAACATCTCGGCGACCCTGGCCGAGGAGAGCACCAGCATCAGCGTCAGGTCCCGGGGGATGCGCCAGCCGCGCCGCGCCACCGCCGCGATCACGCCGACCGCGGCGTGGTCGTCCATCACGGCCAGCGCCGTCACGTCAGGATGCGCCTCGATCAGGCGCTCGAACGCCTGCCCGCCCTCCTCGGCCGAGCCGGGGCGGAAGTCGTCCACATACGCCAGACCGGCCGCGCGGGCGGCGGCGGCGAACTCCTCGCCCGCCCTGATCGCGGGGCCGTACTGGGCCGCGTACGTACCGGGCGAGAGGTTGAAGAAGGCCAGCTTGCGATGCCCGAGCCCGGCGAGGTGCGCCACCGCGTCCCTGGCGGTGGCGGCGAAGTCGATGTCGGCGTGGTCGATCGGGCCCGGCTCGCGGGTGCGGCCGATCATGCTGAACGGCACCCCGGCCTCCAGCAGGAATTCCACCCGCTCGTCGTCGAGGCTGACCTCCATCAGCAGCACGCCGTCCACCAGCCCGAGCCCGGTGAGGTGGCGCAGCTCCTCGATCGGGTCGCCGGTCTCGGGCGACAGCAGCAGGTGGTAGCCCAGCTCACTGGCCGCCTCGGCCGCCGCCGTGGCGAAACGCATCTCGGTCAGCCCGAAACCGCTGTGCGGGGCGGGGAACAGCAGCGCCAGGATGCGGGTGCGCTTGCTCTGCAGGCCGCGGGCCAGCAGGTTGGGGCGGTACCCGAGCTCCTCGGCCGCCTGTCGCACGCGCTGCCTCGTCGCCGCCGCCACCGGACGGGTGCCGTTGAGCGCGGCCGACGCGGTGCTGACCGCGACCTGGGCGCGCGAGGCCACGTCACGTATCGAGGGCAAGGAGACTCCGGTGGGTGGCCGATATCGGTGTCGAAACGTTTCGCATCACGCTAAAGTCCGCTTTATACGGATGTCAATGGCGTAAATATGGCTGGCCGGAAATAGGGGACATGCGGGTCCCGGGCGGACGCGACGCGCCAGGGTGCCGGAGGCTCGGGCGGACGATGGCGTCGGGGGCGTCGATAGCGTCGGGGGCGTCGGGGCTCGGGGGGCTCAGGGGGCCGTGGGGTCGGGGTGGATGATCCGGATCCGGGTATCG
Source organism: Nonomuraea sp. NPDC048882 (assembly GCF_040649755.1). Taxonomy (NCBI): domain Bacteria; kingdom Bacillati; phylum Actinomycetota; class Actinomycetes; order Streptosporangiales; family Streptosporangiaceae; genus Nonomuraea; species Nonomuraea sp. NPDC048882. The sequence goes on along the minus strand of NZ_JBEZGB010000012.1, from coordinate 260,556 downwards.
GCGTCGCGGCCGGCCAGCAGTGCGACGAGGTCCGCGGTGCCGCCGGGCCCGTCGCCCGGCTTGCCGTCCCAGACGACGATCGCCCGCGGCCGCTCGTCCAGCCCGTACGCCTCCTCGGCCATCCACGCGTTGACCCGGGCGAACACCTCGTCACCCACCGCCGCGCCGGCCGGCAGCACCTCCACCTCCGCCCGCGCCCGTACCTCCTCGAACCGCGCGTGCCAGTCGGTGCCCGGCAGGTCCACCGACCGGCGCGCGAACTCGGCCGGCGGCAGCGCCAGCCGCAGGCGCACCGCGGCGCCCCGGCTCAGGGCGAGCCCCGCGCCGATGAGGTCGGCGCCGCGGGCGCCGCCGCAGATCACGGTCGTTCCCGGCCCGGCCTCCCACTCGTCGAGGACCGCGCCCATCGCGGCCGTCACGGCCTCGACGCGGTGCTGCGGGAAGCGCGGCGGGACCCGATCGGGGCGGTCCACCAGGTGACCGCCCACGACCACGACTCGCCTCACTCCTGCCCCAGAGCGCGGAACGACTCCAGCACGCCGCGCAGGCCCGCCCTGACCCTGCGCCGTTTCTGCAACGACAAGCTGAGCTCCAGATCCCGGATGGTCGTCTTCAGTTGCTTGTCGGTTATGCCCCTTCTGCGGATCTGTGAGACCAGATCCCGCGCCAGTTCCACATCCCCTTGTCGAACGCCGCGCCGAGCCTGGTCGGCAGGGCCCACTCGTCCCAGGGCCGGTGTACGAGGCCGGCCTGACACGCGGCCAGGACGATCGTGGCGACCTCGGCCGCCCGCTCCTCGTCGCCCCTGCCGCCGCGCAGCCGGTAGAGCCGGGGCAGGTTGGAGGCCGGGTAGTAGTCGTTCAGGTCGAGCGTCATCCCGCGTTCGTAGGCCGTGATGGCCTGGTCCAGGTAGTCGCGCGACGTCTCGCCCGCGGACTCGTGCATGAGGTCCTTGTACCTGCCGCCGAGCAGCCCCATGCGCTCGGACGAGGGGCCCACCCGCTCGATGAGCAGTTCGAGCGCGCCGGCCGACTGCGCCGCCTTGCCGGTCCTGGCCGGCGCGAGCTGCCTGCGCTCGATCACCGGCGGATGCCGCTGCAGCGCGTCCGGCAGCGTGTCGATGTAGGCGAGCACGTCCTCCCATTCGAGGTTGTCCTCGATCAGCCTGAGCAGCTTCAGCACCACGGACTCGCGGATGACGGGCTGGGCGCCGAACCGGGCGACCAGCGCGCGCGTCTTATCCTGGCGCTGCCGCCGGCCCGAGGTCAGCTGGATCGCCCGGACGTCGGCCTGGAAGTCCGAGAGCATGTCGACCGCCGCGGTGAACGGCGTCAGCTGGGCGCCGTCGGAGATCTCCGGATAGCCGGGCAGCGCCTCGAACACCGGCTCGGCCCAGGTCGCCGCCACCAGGACGCAGCCGATCCGCTGCGCCGCGTGGCGCACCCCCACTTCGTAGTACACGTTCGAGTTCGGCAGCGAGACGTCCACCATCACGACGTCCGCCAGGGCCAGCCGTTGGATCATCTGGACAATGACCAGCGCCCCGAGGTCGCTGTCGGCCCTGATCGCCCGGTAGCCGAGCTCCGTGAGCAGCGGCTCGTGCACCCGTTCCCAGAGCGCGTCGAAGTCCACCACGGCGGGGACGCCGTCGTCCGCCCGCCCGGTGGGTTTCCTGCCGAACGGCATCACCATGAATGCCACGGAGTTGCTCATCGCCTGCCCTCCCTGCGCTTGACGCGTCATTGCGTACGGATGACCGGGGTCAGCTCGCGGTCGAGGACCTCGAAGTCGGCGGCCAGTGCGGGGTAGGCGGCCCTGCGGCCGGCCGGGATCACCGGCGCGGAGGCGGCCGGGGCACGCAGCGCGGGGAACCGCGCGAGCAGCGGCGGGGGCCTCACGAATTACCTCCCGCTACGGAGGGAGACGGCGTGATTGCAGCCGCAATGTAGGAGAAATCGACAGGCCCGACAATGGCGCCACCGATACCTGACCGCATCCGGCCGCGCACGCCACGTGCCGGCCTCCGCATCGGCGACTCCCCCCACGCCGGTGGCCGGCCCGCGCGTGCGTGCCGGCCCTTCTCCGCCGCGTGCCGGCCCCGGGGGAGGGTCCCGGGGCCGGCCTCTTGGCGGGTCAGTAGACGTACGGCCAGCCGGCCGAGTCCCAGCCGATCAGGTTCACGCCGAGCTTCGCCGTGCCGTTGTCCTGGCCGTCGTAGTAGTGGTAGACGAGCAGGTCGCCGTCCACGTCGGACATGACGCTCTGGCCGCCGGGCCCGATGTAGCGGCCGTGGGTCTCCAGCACCATCGTGCCGCCGCCGGACAACATCGGCGTGCCTGAGCGGTCGACGTACGGGCCGGTGGGGCTGGACGAGCGGCCGACCTTGATCTTGTACGTGCTGGAGGTGCCCGCGCAGCACCGGTCGTAGGAGGCGAACAGGTAGTAGTGGCTTCCGTGCCGGATGATGTCGGGCGCCTCGACGGCGTACGGCGCGTCGGGCCGGGTGGCCAGGTGGTAGAGCGTCCTGTCGGAGGAATGACGCTTGCCGGTCGAGGGTTCGAGCCGGATCATCCGGATCCCCGTCCAGTACGAGCCGAAGCTCAGCCACCACCGTCCGGAGGAGTCGACCAGGAGGTTGGGGTCGATGGCGTTGTGGTCGGCGCTCGTCGTGGTCGCGTAGACGACGCCCTGGTCGCTCCAGGAGCCGGGCTGGCCGGTCGAGCTGGTGGCCAGGCCGATGGCGGAGTGGTTGGAGCCGAAGCTGGAGACCGCGTAGTACATGAGATATCTCCCGCCCTGCTGGGAGATGTCGGGCGCCCACGGGTCGTTGCCGGAGGAGTACGTCCGCCACCACGACGGTGGCGTGCGGAAGGCCGAGCCCGCCCGGGTGAAGGCGATGCGGTCGGTGGAGGTGCGTGCCTCCAGGTAGCCGTGCGTGGAGTAGAGCACGTAGTTGGACGAGGTGCGGATCATCGTGGGGTCGTGCACGAGGACGTCGCCGGTGACCCGGCCGGGGTTGGGATAGGCGAGCCCGGCGCCCGCGAGCGAGGCGGTGAGCGCGAGCACGGTCACGGGGGCGGCGACGAGACGGGATAGGCGACGCAAGGGTCCTCCTCGTATCGGGGGGCCGCTGCACCTGCCGGACGCTGCGCCGTCGCGTCGGGGGAAATGTAGGCACGCTCTCCGCCCGCCGTCAATGCCGGCGTGGGAGGCGGCGAAAGTTGCATCGGCGGCGGATCGGGCCCGCACACGCTGAGCTGCGGCGATGTGAAGGCTTTACGGCGCGGGCTTGACAGGCCCTGTCAGCCCTCATACGTTCAGGCCGTTTCCGCATCTGATGTTAGCGCTAACATCGGCACCCGCAGGAAGCTGCGCCGCGCCACCAACACCCGGCCGGACCGCTGTCCGGCCGGTCCCCGCCATGTCGATCACCAATGGGCCGATCACCAATGGGCCGATCACCAGCAGGCCGATCACCAGCGCGTCGGTCACCAGCGGAGGGAGGTCATCTCGCGACCCGATACCAGAGATTCGTGGCGTGCGGCACGTGGCCGACGCTGAGGCGTTCCAGCCGGACCCCCGCCCCGCCAGGGCGGTCGAACAGCCGCACGCCGTCCCCGAGCAGCACCGGAGCCACGATCGTGAGGACTTCGTCCAGCACGCCCGCCTCCAGGCACTGCCGGGCGACGTCCGCGCCGAGCACGTTGACGTACTTGCCGCCGGCCGCCTCCTTGGCCGCCGTGACGGCCCGCGCCAGGTCGCCGACGAAGGTGACGCCGGGGACCGGCGCACTGGGGGCGTGGTGGGTCAGCACGAACTGGGGGCCGTCCCAGCCGCCGCCGCCGAACGCCTTGCCCTCCTTCTCGGTGCCCCGGTTCGGGTCGTCGCCGCCGAACGTGCGCCGGCCCACCAGCAGCGCGCCGACCTCGCCGATCAGCTCGTCCACCACCGGGTTCGGCCCCAGGTGCGGGGTCAGCCAGGACATGTCGCCGCCCGGCCCGGCGATGAAGCCGTCGGCCGACATGGTCACCGAGTACAGGAGTCTGCTCATGCTCCACCTTCCCTTCCTGAGTATGGACGGCGGATCACGGCGGAACTCATCGGCGCGGCGGCGCGGTGGAGCTGCGCTGGATCAGCTCGATCGGCCCGGCCAGCACCTCGGCGACCGTGTCGTCCGGCTTCAGGCTGCCCAGCAGCGTCACGCCGCGCCGGCCCAGCTCCGCCAGCGGCATCCGCACCGTGGTGAGCGCCGGATGGAGATAGCCGGCCAGCTCGAAGTCGTGCACGGCCACGATGGAGACGTCCCGGGGGATCTCCAGCCCGGCCGTGCGCACGGCCTGCATCGCCCCGATCGCCGAGGCCACGTTCGCGACGAACACCGCAGTCGGCGGCTCGGGCGCGGCCAGCAGCAGGGCCATGGCCGCCGCGCCGCCCGCGGGCGTGTAGTCGGCCGCCACGATCGGGCCCTCCGGCAGGCCCGCGTCGTCCATGGCCGCCGAGTAGCCCGCCGACCTGCGCGCCGCCGTGTCGGCCCGCGACGGGCCCGCGAGGTGGGCGATGCGGCGGTGGCCGAGGAGCACGAGATGCTCCACCGCGAGCGCGGCGGCCCGCCGGTCGTCGAGGATGACGTACCGCTTGACGCTCCTGCTGCGGTTGTTCAGCATCAGCCACGGGATCGCGGACTGGTCGAGCTGGGCGATCAGCGAGGAGTCGTCGCCCGCCCCGGCCAGCAGCAGCCCGTCGATGCGGCCCTGCCCGATCCGGTCCATGTACTCGCCCAGCCCCGCGCCGGTCGCGCTGCCGGTCACGATCACGTAGCCCTGGGCCGCCGCCTCCGCCTCCGCGCCCTTGATGATCTCGGCGTAGACGGGGTTGGCGAAGTCGGGGATGAACAGCCCGAACATGTGCGCCCGCGACGTGCGCAGGCTGCGCGCGGCCACGTTGGGCCGATACCCCAGCTCCTCGATCGCCGCCAGCACCCGCTCCCGCGTCTCCGGCCGGATGTTGAGCGTCGGGTCCTTGTTGACGACACGTGAGACGACGGCCCGATCCACCCTCGCGATGGCGGCCACGTCGGCGAGCGTCACCCGCGTGCGCATCATGCCGCCGATCCTGGCCGCCGGCTCTCGCCGCTGTCCATCGAACGGTAGAGCGCGTCGAGCAGGCGCAGCGTGCCGAGGTTGTCGGCGCCCGAGGTCTCCGGCTCGCCGCCCTCCGCGACGGCCGCGAGCAGCGACCCCATCGGCCCGGCCACCGCGTCGGGCAGCCAGCGCCGGGTCACCGGGTACGGCAGCCAGCCGTCCGTGGGCAGCACCCTGCTGCTGACCGCCAGGGTGTCGGGCCGGCCGTGCGGATAGTCGTACAGCAGGCCGAGCGTGCCCTTGATCGCGCCCTCGGTGCCGTCCACGCGGAAGGACGCCTCCTGGTCGCCGGTGCGGTTCTCGTGGTTGGCGTGCACCAGCGCGCGCACGCCGCCGGGGAAGAGCAGCGTGCTGATCGTGCGCGTCTCGCCCTTGGCGACCTGGCCCGGCGTACGGCCGCCGGCACAGAAGACGACCTCGGGGTCGCCGAGGATCGAGCGGATCGCGTCGAGGTAGTGGATGGAGTGGTAGACGATCTCCAGCCGGTCGGTGGTGACCAGCCAGTCCCACGCGCTCCAGTCGGTGAAGATGTCGACGGTGAACGTCATCGCCGTCGGCTCGCCGATCCACCCGGCGCGCACCATGGCGCGGGTGGCGGCGATGCCCTCGTCGAAGCGGAGCTGCTGGTTGACCGCGATCTTGCGGCCGGTGGCCGCGGCCAGGTCCACCAGGCCCTGGCCGGTGGCGACGTCGGGCGCGAACGGCTTCTGGCAGAGCACGTGCCGGCCGGCCGCCAGCGCCGCCCGCGCGATGGCCGGCTGCGCGTGCGGGGCCACCGCGATGTCGACGACGGCGGCCCGCTCGTCGGCCAGCAGCTCCTCCAGCGACGCGTACGTCCTGGGCACCCCATGCCGGCCGGCCACCTCCGCGGCCCGCCCGGCGTCGAGGTCGAACAGCCCGGTCACCTCCAGCCCGGCCTGCCGGTAGGCGGGCAGGTGGGCCACGTCCACGATGGCCCCCGCCCCGACCACGGCGACCGGCAGGCGGTGTGCCGGCGGGATCGTCAGGTCGGCGGCGGCCGCGATGGGGGCGAAGACGTCGATCACGGGGTCACCTCCGGCAGGCGGTAGCAACGTGTCGCGGTGCCGCCGAGCACCTGCGCCCGCTCGGCCTCGTCCAGCCCGGACAGCGCCACCTGCGTCTCCCGCCACACCCGCGCGTAGTCGCCGGCCAGCGTCGCCACCGGCCAGTCGGAGCCGAACATGAGCCGCTCCGGCCCGAACAGCTCCGCCGCGTGCTCCACGTACGGCCGCAGGTCCTCACCCGTCCAGTCCGGCGCGGCGGCGGTGTTGAGCCCCGAGACCTTCGCGTACACGCCGGGGCACTCCGCCGCGCGGGCCAGCAGCGACGCCCAGGGCTCCCAGCCCTTGTCCCTGATCGGCGGCTTGGCCAGATGGTCGATCACCATACGCAGCCCCGGCACCCGCTCGGCCAGCACCGGCACGTGCTCCAGGTGCCGGGGCAGCACCGCCACCACGTCGAACGGGAGGCCCGCGGCGGCCAGCAGCCCCAGTCCCTCGATCACCGTGTCCTGGAGCAGCCAGTCGGGGTCGGGCTCGTCGTGGATGAGATGCCTGATCCCGGCGAACCTCGGATGGCGCCGGTATCGCTCCAGCTCCCCCGCCGCCTCCTCCGGCCGCGTCAGCGGCACCCAGCCCACCACCGCGCCGACGAAGTCGTGCTCATCGGCCTGGGCGAGCATGGCGTCGGTGTCGGCGTAGGAGTCCATCGACTGCACCAGGACCGTGCGGTCCACCCCCGCCGCCGCGAGCTGGGGGATGAGCTCCGCCGGCTCGAACGTACGGAAGATCGGCCCGGACTCCGGGGTCAGCCACGGGTACGAGCCCGTCTCCAGGTTCCAGAAGTGCTGGTGGGCGTCGACGACGGCCATCCAGGTGCTCCTTCCCGAGATCAATCGATTGAGCGTCACAAGGTAGCAGGAGGCTGGACGAGTTCCAGCGTGATCTCGTCCGGATCGAGGAAGTAGCAGGCGTAGCCGCCCCTGTTCACGCCCTCGGTGATCTCGGCCGGCGCATTGACGAAGCGCACCCCGGCCGCCGCCAGCCGGGCGTGCTCGGCGCGGGCGTCCTCGACCGTCAGCGCCAGGTGGGCCGCGCCGGGCAGGTGGCGGGCCGGGTCGCGGGGCTCGCCGCGCGGGCGTACGTACTCGACCAGCTCCAGATCGTGCGTGGAGACGCCGCGCGGCTGCCCCGGCACGGCGAGCTGGGCGACGCGCAGCACGGCGTCCGGATAGCCGACGAGCCGCCGGGTGTAGGCGTTGTCCTGCACCTGGCGGTGCACCAGCGTGAAGCCGAGCAGGTCGCGGTAGAACGCCACGGACCTGTCCAGGTCGGCCACCGTGAAGGAGAAATGCCACACACCCCTCACCGCCACGCCTCCCGCCCCGCCGCTCCCTGTCCTGCCGCCTGCTGCCCGGCCCCCGCCTGCGCCGGCGGCTTCCCGACGAGAGCCCGTACCTCCTGCTCGATCCGCGCCGCGTCCGGCACCAGCGACCGGGCCAGCGACGGCGCCGCCGGCAGCCGCACGTCCGGCGTGCCGATCCGGATCGGCGGCGCGAGCAGGGGCGCCCCCGAGCCCGCGACACGCGCGACGACCTCCGCGCCGAAGCCGCCGGTCACGTTCGCCTCGTGCACGACCGCGAGCCGGCCCGTGCGCCGGACGCTGCCCAGCACCGCCTCGGTGTCGAACGGGTTGAGCCACGGCGTCTCCAGCACCTCGGCCTCGATCCCGTCGCCGGCCAGCGCACCGGCCGCCGCCAGCACCTGCCCCGTCATCGCGCCCCAGGTGACGACCGTGACGTCCGAGCCCGGGCGGCGGGTACGCGCCCCGCCCATCGGCCGCACCGGACCGCCGGTCTGGACCGGTTCCTTCGCGCTGAAGTAGAGCGTGCGGTTCTCGATCACCAGCACGGGGTCGTCGCAGTGCACGGCGGTCACCAGCAGGTCGTAGGCGTCCTGCGGCGTGCTCGGCATGCACACCCGCAGCCCCGGCACGTGCAGGAACAGCGCCTCCAGGCACTGCGAGTGCTGCGCGCACGCCCCCGGCGCGTTGCCCTGCTGGGTGCGGATCGTCAGCGGAGCGCTCAACCGGCCGCCCGACACGTACCGCACGTTGGCCGCCTGGTTGACGATCTGGTCCAGCGCGACCAGCGAGAAGTCGGCCCACATGATCTCGACGATCGGACGGCGGCCGAACATCGCCGCGCCCACCGCGCTGCCCAGGATGGCCGACTCGCTGATCGGCGTGTCGAACACCCGCTCGCCGTACCGGCCGCGCAGCCCCCGCGTCACCCCGAACACGCCGCCGGGCACGCCCACGTCCTCGCCGTAGACCAGCGTCTGCGGCAGCTCCTCCATCAGGCGGTGCAGCGCCGCGTTCACGGCCTCGCCGTAGCTCAGCTCAGGCATACAGGTGCTCCCTCGCGGTGGCGGGATCGGCGAGCGGCGCGGCCAGCGCGGCCGTGGCGGCGGCGTCCGTCTCGGCCCGCGCCCTGCGCTCGACCGCGTCGATCCCGGCGGCGGGCACGCCGTCGGCCAGCAGGCCCTCCCGCAGCCGGGCGATCGGCTCCCTGCGCCTGATCCGGTCCAGCTCGCCCGGCTCGCGGTAGGTCTCGGCGTCGCCGATGTAGTGGCCGACCAGGCGCTCGGTCATGCACTCCAGCAGCGTCGGCCCGCCGCCCTCGCGGGCGGCCTCCACCGCGTCGCGCACGTGGAAGCGCACGGCCTCGGCGTCGTTGCCGTCCACCCGGTGGCCCGGCATCCCGTACGCGGCGGCGCGGCCGGACAGGCGCGGGTCGCGCACCATGCCGGCGATCGGCGTCAGCTCCGAGTAGCGGTTGTTCTCGCAGACGAACACGACCGGCAGGCTGAACGCGGCGGCGAAGTTCATCGCCTCGTGCACCGCCCCCTGGTTCATCGCCCCGTCGCCGAACACGCTGACCGCGACCCGGTCCGAGCCGTCGTGCCGGCCGGCCAGCGCCGCCCCGCACGCGATCGGCGCGCCCGCGCCCACGATCGAGTTCTCGCCGTGGAAGCCGTACTCGGCGGCGGTGAAGTACGCCGACCCGCCCCGGCCGCCGTTCACGCCGCAGGCCCGGCCCAGCAGCTCCGCGAACAGCGGCTCCGCCGGAACGCCCCTGGCCAGCGCCCACCCGTGCCCCCGGTACGTCGCGAACAACGCGTCCCGCGGCTCCAGCGCGTCGCACGCGCCGACCGGGATCGCCTCCTGCCCGACGCACAGATGCACCGAGCCGACGATCGCGGCCTCGGCCCGCAGGTCGCGCACCTTCTCCTCGAACGCGCGGATCCGCCACATGGCCAGCAGGTCCGCCAGCCGTCTCTCACTCACGTGTCACCCCTCCAGGCGTCGAGTGCCGCGGCGCAGATCGCCTCGGCGTCGCCGATGTAGGACTCGGGCGGGATGGGCAGCGCGCCCAGGCTCCGCAACTCCTCCGGCCCGGCCACGTCGCGCAGCGCCTCCGCCAGCGCCCGCCCGTGCGCGCGGGCCTCGTGCGCGGCCCGGTAGACCAGGTCGTGCGCCCGCTCCCGGCCCAGCGCCGGAGCCAGGCGCATCATGTACGCCTCCGCCATGATCAGGCCGCCCTCCGCGTCCAGGTTGGCCCGCATCGTCTCGGGGAAGACCCGCAGCCCGGCCGCGACGTCGGCGGCCGTGGCCAGCGCGCCCGCGGCCAGCTCGGCCAGCAGCGGCACCACGTACCACTCCACCTGCCACTCGCCGGCGGCCCGCTCGTGCCCGGCCTCCATCGCGCGGAACAGGCCGGAGCTGAGCGCGCCCGCCGTGCCCGACATGCCGATCACGGCCTCGCAGCCGATCGGGTTGGCCTTCTGCGGCATGGTCGAGGAGGCGCCCCGGTGGTGGCCGCCCGCCTCGCGCACCTCGCCCACCTCGGTCCTCGACAGGTCCACGACCTCGCGGGCGAAGCGGGCCGCGGTCGCCGCCAGCGACGCGCAGGTCACGCCGAACTCGGCGACGCCGTCCCTGGCCACGTGCCAGGGCACCTCCGTGGTGCGCAGGCCGAGCAGGCCCGCCAGGCCCTCGCGCACCTCCGAGGCTCGCTCGCCCATCGCCGCCGACGTGCCGCCGGCGCCGAACAGCGACACCACGCGCACCTGCCGGGCGGCGGCCGCCGCCCGCTCCCGCTGCCGGGCCGCCTCCGCCAGCAGCACCGCCAGTTTCGCCCCGAACGTGGTGGGCACCGCCTGCTGGGCGTGGGTGCGGGCGGCGACGACCGTGCCCGCGTGCGTGGCGACCAGCCCGGCGACCGCGTCGCCGAACGCGCCGAGCAGGCCGGCCAGGTGGTCGAGCGCCTCGCCCATCTGCAGCGCCAGGCCGGTGTCCATGATGTCCTGCGTGGTCGCGCCGTAGTGGACGCGGCCGTTCGGGCCGTCGGGCAGGGCGGCCGATATCATCCGCACCAGCGGCAGGATCGGGTAGCCCACGTTCACCGCCTCCGACCACAGGCGGGGCAGGTCGATGCTGCCCGGCACGCAGGCCGCCTCGATGGCCCGCGCGTCCTCGTGGCCGATCACGCCCGCCTTCGCCTGCGCCCGCGCCAGCGCGGCCTCCGTGCGCAGCCAGGCCAGCACGGTGTGCTCGGCGGAGAAGATCTCGGCCATCCGGCCGTCGCCGAACAGCTCGGGCAGCAGCTTGAACGTCTGCCTCGTGGAGCTTCGCACGATCAGTCCATCTCCAGTCCGCCGTCGACGTTCAGCGCCTGACCCGTGACGAACGAGGCCAGGTCGCTGGCCAGGAACAGCACCGCCGCCGCGACCTCCTCGGGACGGCCCGGCCGCCCGAGCGGCGAGCGCGCGCTGACCTCCTTCAGGTAGCCGGCGCCCGCGTCGGGGCCGAAGCGGGCGTCGCGGTCGCTGATGATCTCGTCCCACATCGCGGTCAGGAACACGCCGGGGCAGACCGCGTTGACGCGTACGGGGGCCAGCGCCTCGGCGGCCGACTTCGTCAGCGACAGCAGCGCCGTCTTCGTGGCCGAGTAGTGGGCGGCGTTCGGGCGGCCGGAGCGGGCGGCGACGGAGGCGAGCGTCACGATCGAGCCGCCGCCCTGCCCGGCCATCCGCCGCCCGGCGGCCTGGGTGAGCCAGAACGTGGCGTTGAGGTTGACGTCCACGATCCGCAGCCACTCCTCGGGCTCGATGTCGAGCAGGGGAGTGGTGCGCATGATCCCGGCGCAGTTCACCAGCACGTCGATCCGGTCGAGCCCGTCCACCAGGGCCGTCACCTGGGTGCGGTCGGTGAGGTCGGCCGCCCGCGCCGTGACGCCCAGCCCCGCCGCGGCCTCGGTGAGGCGCGGGCCCTCCAGGTCGGAGAGCACGACGTCGGCTCCCGCCTCGGCCAGGGCGCGGGCACAGGCGAATCCGAGCCCGCCGGCGCCGCCCGTGACGAGCGCGGTGCGGCCCGTCAGATCGATCGTGACAGCCATCCCCGATGGTCTCCCTCCGTTGTTCAAACGATTGACTGGAATCTAACAGGCCGCTGACGAAAGGAACAAGAGGCCAGTCAATCGTTTTTATCCGGAAATATCGCCCTCGGTCGTCGCACCCTCGGCCGGGGCGCCGCCGGTCGGGTCGGCGGGGCTCGCCCCTGTGTTCGCCCCTGTGTTCGCCCCTGTGTGCGCCCCTGTGTTCGCCTCTGTGCTCGATCCCGCGGGCGCCGTCCAGCCGAGCTCGTCGTAGAAGGCGGCGCGGGCGCGGGCGAACGCCGTCCGCTCCAGCACCGCGCCCTTGTGAGGGCCTTGGGAGACCGGCTCCTCGTGCAGGCGGGCCGGCAGCTCCTCGTCCAGGCCGCCCGGCTGCTCGCGCAGGGCGTACGCGCGCATCCCGTCCAGCCGTGCCTGCCCGGCCGCCAGCAGGTCCGCGAGCGTGAACTCCGTCCCCAGCACCGCCGTGACCAGGGCGGTGAGGCGGTCGATGGTCAGCGGCCTGGTCGGCGAGGAGGCGAAGACGCAGAGGTTGAGCGCGTCGAGCCCGCTCCACAACCGCAGCAGCCGCGCGCTGCGCCGCCCCCGTTCCTCGTCCAGCTCACCGGCGGGGGCCGCGGCGGCGCCCACCTTGGCGGCCTCGGGGAAGCTGTAGTGCAGGCCGGCGACCGGATCGAAGTCGAGGTCGTGCTCCAGGGCGTCGTAGCGCGGGCCACCGGGGGCCAGCGCGTAGCCGAGGCCGATGCCGGGCTGGGGACGCGGGTCGAAGCAGGGCAGCTCGGCGCCCTTGACCGTGATCGCGTACCGTCCGGCGCGCCCGGACGTGCGCGGGCCGAGCCGCTGGGCCGCACGTGCCGAGCCCTCCGCCAGCAGGTCGCCCAGCGTGCCCGAGCGCGTGGCCACGTCCTCGATCAGCGCCGCCACCGCCGCCGCGTCGCCGAAGGCCGGGCCGTCCGGCAGCAGGCCGTGCGCGGCGCACTCCATGGCGAACGCGATCGTCCCGCCGAGGGAGACGACGTCGAGGCCGAGGTCGTTGCAGCGGGCGTTGGCCGCGAGCACGGCGTCGAGGTCGTCGATGCCGAGGTTCCACCCCAGAGACAGGAACGCCTCCTGCCCGAGGCCGCCCGTGCGCCGTTCGGGGGCCGACGGGGGCGCGTACACCTTGAGGCAGTCGTTCGGGCAGCCCGTGCAGGCTCCGGAGACGGACACCGCCCGTCCCGCGTAGTCGCTCGCCGACGGGACCCGCAGCCCCGGCGTCCCCGTCTCCGAGAAGTTGCGGACGGAGGCGTAGCCGGGGTCGAGCGGGCCGTCCGCCCACCCCGCGAACCCCGGCAGCCCCGCCTGGAGCGCCGCCAGCGGGTTCGTGGCCAGCGACTCCCGGTAGTAGGCGGCCAGCCCGGCCACCGCCACAGGGTCCGCCACAGGGTCCGCCAAAGGGTCCGCCAAAGGGTCCGCCAAAGGGTCCGCCAAAGGGTCCGCCACGTCGGCGGGCGCGTCACCGGCGCACACGATCGCCTTGAGGTTCTTGGCGCCGAAGACCGCGCCGAAGCCGTAGCGCCCGGCGGCGAAGGCGTGGTCGGTGACCACGCTCGCGTACCGGACCAGGTTCTCCCCGGCCGGCCCGATCGCCGCCACGTGGACGCGCTCGCCGTGCCTGGCCCGCAGCGCGTCGGTCGTGGCGGCCACGCCCAGCCCGCGCAGCTCGCCGGCGTCGTGCAGGGTCACCTCGCCGTCCCGGACCAGCAGGTACGACAGCCGCTCCGCCCGCCCGAGCACGGCCAGCGCCCTGGCCCCCGCCGCCCGCATCCCCGCCGCGAACGGCCCCAGCGCGTGTGCCTCCCCGGCGACCCCGGTCAACGGCGACTTGGCCAGGAACACGGCCTTGGCCAGCCCGGGGGCCGCGGTCCCGCCCAGCATGCCGGCCGCCACGTACAGGAGCGTCCCCGGATCGTACGGATCCAGCCCCGGCGCCGTCCGCTCGGTCATCAACCGCAGCCCCAGAACGGTCCCGCCATAGTGCCCCTTCTCCTGGGTGCGATCTTCCCTCTCGACGTTTCCACTGGTCAGATCCACGATGAACGGCACGGCGAAGCCTCCTGGGGCGGAAAGTGGACCGGGATCGGCACAACATCACACATCATGTAACAGACGCAACCTTCACCACCGGTGGGTGGCGGGGCTTCGGCCGCCACATATGTCCGGCCCGCATCACGGCAAGAGATCTTGACTTTTACTTCTTGTCAACATAAGTCGGCTGATATTCGAAGTAAGGTAGGCGCATGCCAAGCGGTGCCAACGGCCAGGGCGTGGGGGCGGGGGCGCTGCTGGCGATCCTGCGGGACGGGCGGGCCCGGACCCGCGGCGAGCTGGCCCGCCTGACGGGACTGTCCAGATCCACGGTCACCCAGCGGCTCGACGGCCTGATCGATCAGCGCTGGGTCGTGGCAGGCGAGGGCTCGATCTCCTCGGGAGGCCGCCCGGCCGGGGTCTTCGCCTTCAACGGCGGCGCCCGCTTCGTGCTCGCCGCCGACCTCGGCGCCACCCACGCCCGCCTGGCCGTCCTCGACCTGTCCATGAACGTGCTCGCCGAAGTGGCCACCGAACTGCCCGTCGACCGGGGGCCCGAGCGCACCCTGTGCCGGGTGGCCGACATCCTGGACGAACTGCTGGCCGCCGCAGGACGCGATCCCGCGCAGGTGTGCGGCGTCGGCGTCGGGCTCCCCGGCCCCGTCGAGCACGGCTCAGGACGCCCGGTCAACCCGCCGATCATGCCGGGCTGGGACGGTTTCGCGGTGCCCGAGTGGCTCCAGGGCCGGCTCGGCGCGCCCGTCCTGGTCGACAACGACGTGAACATCATGGCCCTGGGCGAGCACTGGGCCGCGGGACCGGCCGTGGACCCGCTGATCTACGTCAAGATCGGCACCGGCATCGGCTCGGGGATCGTCTCCGGCGGCCGGCTGCACCGGGGCGCGCAGGGCGCGGCGGGCGACGTCGGCCACATCCGCGTCGCCGGCTCACGGGCCCCGTGCAGGTGCGGCAACGCCGGCTGCCTTGAGGCGGTGGCGAGCGGCGCGTCCATGGCGGCGGCGCTGCGCGCGGCGGGCATCGAGGCGGCAGGCAGCAGGGACGTGGTGGCGCTGATGCGCGCGGGCGACCTCACGGCCACCCGGCTGGTCCGTCAGGCCGGGCGCGAGGTCGGCGCGGTGATGGCCTCGATCGTGAACTTCTTCAACCCCTCCGTCATCGTGCTCGGCGGCGACGTGGCCGAGGCGGGGGAGCAGGTGCTGGCGGGCGTACGGGAGACGATCTACAGCCGGTCGCTGCCGCTGGCCACGCAGCATCTCGCGATCAGGGCCAGCGAACTGGGCGACCGGGCGGGGATCGTCGGCGCGGCCGTCATGGTCGCCGAGCACGTCCTGGCCCCGTCCACCATCGACCGCCAGATCGCCGGCTGACCCTCGAACGGCAGACCGCCGGCTGACGGCCCCCGGCGAGATCGCCGGCTGACCGTCGCCGGCAAGATCGTCGGCTGCCCTCACCCGCCCGCCACCGCGATCGTCCGGCCCCAGCGCTTGTGGACCCCCTCCCGCGCGACCGGAGCCCCTTCCTCCACCGCATGGGCCCCGAATGGGCGGCCAGGGAGGCGTAGCCGCGAGGCGAAGTGGAAGGATGATCTATGATCTTGTGGGCAGGGTGAGCGGTGATGTCCACCCTCGACCTCCTCCTGGCCCTCGGCGGCGCCGCGGCCCTGCTCGCCGCGATCCTGCCCGAGGTGCTCGCCCGCCGCCCCCTGTCGCTGCCCCTGGTGTACCTCCTGGCAGGCCTGGCGCTGTTCGCGCTGCCCATCGGCCTGCCCGACCCCGACCCGATCGCCCACCGCACCGCGCTGGAGCACATCACCGAGCTGTGCGTCGTCATCTCCCTCATGGGCGCGGGCCTGGCCATCAATCGCCGCGCGGGACCGCGCCGCTGGTCCACTACGTGGCGGCTGCTCGGCCTGGCCATGCCGCTGACCGTGGCCGGCGTGGCGGTCGCGGCCATGGCCCTGCCCGGCTGGCCGATCGCCGCCGCGCTCCTGCTCGGGGCCGTGCTGGCCCCGACGGACCCGGTGCTCGCCTCGGACGTGCACGTGGGCGAGCCCGTGGACGCCGAGAACGCCGACGACGAGGTCCGCTTCGCCCTCACCTCCGAGGCCGGGCTCAACGACGGCTTCGCCTTCCCCATCGTGTACGCCGCCATCGCGGTCGCCGGCGCGGCGGGAGCGGGCTGGCTGGGGGAGTGGGCCCTGCTGGACGTCCTGTACCGGACCGCCGCGGGACTCGTCCTCGGGCTGCTGATCGGCCGCTTGCTCGGGCGGCTGTTCTTCCGCGCGAGCTCCGAGCGGCTGCGGCTGTCGGAGCGGCGGGACGGCTTCGTCGCGCTGGCCGCCACGCTCCTCGCGTACGGGGTGACGGAGCTCGCCCACGGGTACGGCTTCGTCGCCGTCTTCGTCACCGCGTGCGCCATCAGGGGCGCCGAGCACGGGCACGGCTACAACAACGTGCTGCACGGCTTCGTCGAGCAGATCGAACGGCTGCTCACCGCCTGGCTGCTGCTCCTGCTCGGCGGCTTCGTCGCCACCGGCGGCCTGGCCGCGCTCACCTGGCGCGGCGCCGCCGTCGGGCTCCTGCTGCTGCTGGTGATCCGGCCGCTGACCGGATGGCTGGTCCAGTGGCGCGGGCGGGCGGGGCCGAGGGAGCGGCTGGTGATCTCGTTCTTCGGCATCCGGGGGATCGGGTCGCTGTTCTATCTCGCGTACGCGCTGGGGCAGGCCGACTTCGGGGTGCCGGCCGAGGAGCTGTGGGCGGTGACCGGGTTCACCGTCATGGTCTCGGTCGTGCTGCACGGCCTCACCGCCACCCCGGTCATGAACCGCGTGGACGCCATCCGCGACGGCGCCATCCGCGACGACGCGAGCAGCGAGGACGCGAGGCGTGAGGACGCGGGCCGTGACAACGGGACCCGTGACAAGGGGAGCCGTGACGACGGGACCCAGGACGACAGGACCCATGACGACGGGAGCCGTGACGACGCCTCAGGGCCGGCCCAGGCTCCACAACCGTAAGGAGCCGTCCTCGTCGGCCCCGGCGATGACCGGCCTGCCGGCCTGCTCCGTCACGGCCAGCCGGCGGATCGCGCCGCCCTCGCCCGCGCCCAGCACGCCGATGACGTCACCGTCGCGCAGGTCCCACACGCGGACGAAGCTCTCGCCACCCGCCGGGGCGTGCGCCACGGCCGCGACCGGCACCTTGCCGGCCAGTCCGATGGCCAGGGCGGTGGCGAACCGGTCATCGGGGCTCTGGCGGCTGAACGACCACCGCTTCCTGCGCTTGCCGGTGGTCAGGTCGTACACGCGCAGGGTGGCGTCCAGGTGGGTGGACACGAGGATCGGCCTGCCGTTCAGCTCGCCGCAGGCCAGGTGCTCGACGCCGCCGATCTCGCCGGTGGTGAACGTACGCAGCATCGTCGCGGAGGACAGGCGCCACACCCGGATCCGCTCGCCGCCGTCGCCCGTGACGAGCACGTCGTCCTTGCCCGCGCGCCCGAACGCCATCCCGCGGATGCCCTGGAAGTGCGCGGTGATCGGCGCGCCGATCCGCTTGCCCGTGGAGACGTCCCAGAGGCGCACGACGCTGTACAGGTCCTTCATGCCGTCGTACTTCTGCGACACCGCGTACGCCCTGCCTGCCACCGTGACGCCGATGATCGGGTCGCTCACCCGGTGGCTCGCCAGGCTCTCGCCCGCGAGGCCCCACAGCCGCATCCTGCCGTCGTCGTGCCCCGACGCCGCGACCGTCCGGCCCTTCAGACTCCCCACGTCCACCGCCGCCACCGGCCCGCCACCGTCACCGAGCCGCACGGGAGTCGTGCCCGGGGTCCATCCGAAGACGAGCCCTTTGTCGGTGCCGCACACCACGACTCCCTCGGCGGCGGCCAGCGCGGCCGACCCACCCACGCCGCGCCCCGGCAGCGGGGTCAGGTCGGTGACCGGCGTCCCGAACGGCTCGGCGGTCACGGCCTGACTGGCCCCGGCGGTGGGAGTAGCGTCACCCGCCGCAGTGACCTCCCCGGTCGGGGACGCGCCACCACTCGGGGACACGGGCCCGCCCTCACTGGGGCTGGGCGACCCATGAGCAGGCGAGGCACCAACAGGCGTCCGCCCACCACCGACGGGCTGTTGCCGCCCACTCCCAGCCCGCAGCACAGCGAACGCCGACACCCCAAGCGCCACAGCAGCGGCACCCCCACCGATCAACACCCTCCGACTGACCGTCCGCCCACCCGGCCCCTCGTCACGCCCCACACCGCCACCGACTCCGGGCCCGCGAGCGTCACCCGGCCCGCCACCGGCTCCGGGCGCGCCGCCGACTTCCGGGCTCCGGGAGACGCCCTGCCCGTCGCTCACGGCAAGCCCGCCACCGCCATCCGGTCCGTCGGTGGCGTCCGACGCGCCGTGGGTCGCGAGCCCGGTTGCGTGGGGTGTGTTGCTGTTGACCGGTGTGCCGGGGGTGCCTGGTTCGGTGTTGAAGGTGGGGGCGCCGGCCGAGGGGATGCCGTCCACCGGCGGGATGCCGTTGCCGGGGGTGGTGGGGCCGGACTGGCGGATCAAATTTCGCAGCACGTCCGTGAGGGCGGGGCGGGCGGCGGGGTCCTTGGCCAGGCAGGACTCCACCAGGCCCGCCAGCCGCTCCGGCACCCCCCGCAGGTCCGGAGGCTCGTTCAGGATCGCGTTCATGACGACGACCATCGTGTCCCCGGCGAACGCCGCGCGCCCCGTGGCCGCGTACACCATCGAGCTCGCCCAGCTGAACAGGTCCGAGGCGGGCCCCACCCGCTCACCCCGGAACTGCTCGGGCGACATGTACGCGGGCGTTCCCAGCACCCCCGACGTGCGGGTCGTGGCGTCGAGGGCCTTGGCGATGCCGAAGTCGATGACGATCGGCCCGCCGGGCCCCATCAGGACGTTGGCCGGCTTGAAGTCACGGTGCACGATCCCGGCCTGGTGGATCGCGGCCAGCGCCGTCAGGGTCGAGATCGCCAGCCGGTCCAGCGCCCCGCCCGAACGCGGCCCGGAGGTGCGGACGAGCGTCTGCAGCGTCTCGCCGGGGACGTACTCGCTGACGATGTACGGCCGCTCGTCCAGCATCCCCACGTCCAGCACGGCCGCCGTGCAGAACGCGGCCACCCGCCGCGCCGCCTCCACCTCGCGCAGGAACCCGCGCGCCATGGTGGCGTCCTGGGCCAGATGGCTGTGCAGCAGCTTGACCGCGACCTCACGCCCGGACTCGGACACGCCCCGGTAGACGACGCCCTGCCCGCCAGAGCCGAGCACGCCGACGAGGCGGTAGGCGCCGACCCGCTCGGGGTCCGACGGCCGGAGCGGGCGCGTTCCCGTCATGCGTCTCCTCTTTCCCCCGAATTTCCGCGAATGTCCCGAACCAGGACGGACTCATACGAGCAACGCGCATGGGCACCGTTCACCGCAACTCCGGACAGTTTCTCAAAAAGTGCACCTGCCGGAGGGACGACGTGCCGTTTCGCGCCCCGGCCCGGCGGGCCCGGCCGCGCCGCCCGCGACACGTCGGCCCGCGGAAGTGCGGGACGCGGCGCCGTACCCGGTAGGTTGCCTGTCCATGGAGGCACCCCCGAAGCAACCGCGACCCCGCCGCCGCGGCCCGGCACAGCTCGCCACGGTCGCCGCACCGCTCGCCGTGCTCATCGCCACGGCGGCCTGCGGGACGCCCGCCGCGAGCGCCCCGGCGGAACGCCCGCCCGCGACGTCCCCCACCGGCTCGTCCGGGGGCGCCGCGGGCGACGCGACCTCAAGAGACGCGACCTCGGACGCGACCTCAGGCGCGACCTCAGGCGCGACCTCGGCACAGGCCGACGACCTGCCGGCGCCCGGCGCGAAGATCCCCACGAGCGCCGGGGCCCTGGCCACCGCTCTGAAGGAGACCACCGCCAAGCTGAACGACGCCATCGACGCCTGGACGAAGAGCGGCCGCACGGCCAAGGGCGGCCCGCCGCGCGACGTCGAGCTGCTCGCCCTCTACCAGCAGCGCGTCTACCGCTACGCCGCCCGCCACCCCGACCTCGCCGCCCGCGCCTTCGCCCGCCTGCCCGCCGCCCTGGCCTCCCAGGCCAAGGACAACACCGCCGCGATCCGCGAGCTGCTCGCCCTGGCCCGGCCCATCAAGCCCTCCGCCGTCTTCAAGACGCAGAAGGCCCGCCCCGCCGGCGAGCTGCTCGGCTACTTCAAGAAGGCCGAGCGCCGGTTCGGGGTGGAGTGGGAGGTGCTGGCGGCGGTCATGTTCGCGGAGACGAAGTTCGGCCGGGTCAGGTCCGACAGCTACGTGGGCGCGCAGGGGCCGATGCAGTTCATGCCCGCGACCTGGAAGGCGTACGGGCTCGGCGGAAACGTCCAGAACCCGCGCGACGCCGTCATGGGGGCGGCCAACTACCTCAAGGCCACCGGCGCCCCGCGCGACTACCGCCGGGCCCTGCACGCCTACAACCCGTCGCGCGCGTACGTGAACGCGATCCTCGCGCACTCCCGCCAGATCAAGCGCGACCCGCGCGCCTACTACGCCTACTACAGCTGGCAGGTGTTCGTGCTCACCACGGCCGGCGAACGCCGCCTGACCGGCCCCTGACACCGCCCCCGGGCCGCCCCGCCAAGGAGAGGGGCGGCCCCCAGCGTCAACGGCCTGGGCTCGTCAGAAGTCGTACTCGTCGATGTTGGACTTGTCGAACGTGAACGGCGGGCCCAGGATGATCTCCCCGTCGGCCCCGATCGTCCGCTCACCCAGCTTCCCGGCCGTGAACTTCTCGCCCTCGGCGCCGGTGATCTGCCCGGAGGCCAGCGCGGCGGCGGCGTACGCGGCCAGGTAGCCCAGGTCCTTCGGGTTCCACAGCGCGAACTTCGCCACGGTGCCGTCCTTGACGAACTTGCGCATCTGGTTCGGGGTGCCGAGACCGGTCAGCGTGACCTTGCCCTTGTACTTGGAGCTGGAGATGTAGCGGGCGGCGGCCGAGACGCCGACGGTGGTGGGCGAGATGATGCCCTTCAGGTCGGGGTAGGCCGCGAGCAGGCCCTGCGTCTGCTGGAAGGACTTCTGGTCGTCGTCGTCACCATAGGCGATCTTGACCAGCTTCATCTTGGCGTACTCGGGCTTCTTCAGCTCGTCCTGCATGAACTCGATCCAGGTGTTCTGGTTCGTGGCGTTGGCGGTCGCCGACAGGATCGCGATCTCGCCCTCGCCGCCGATCAGCTCCGACAGCAGCTGCACCTGGCTGCGGCCCACGTCCTCCGAACTGGCCTGGTTGATGAAGATGTCGCGGCACTCCTTGCTCGTGTCGGAGTCGTACGCGACGATCTTGATGCCCTTCTGGCGGGCCTGCTGGAGCGGGCCGCACACGGCGTTGGGGTCGTTGGCCGCGATGAGGATGGCGTCCTGGCCCTGCTGGGCGAGGGTGTTGATGTAGGAGACCTGCGAGGAGGCCGACGCGTCGGACGGGCCGACCTCCTTGGCCTCGCCCTTGAACTCCTTGGCCGCCTCGATGCCGGCGTCGTCGACGATGGTCTCGTACGGGTTGTTGATCTGCTTGGGCAGGAAGGCCAGCTTGAGTCCCTCCTTCAGCGGCGCGCCCGGGTTCGCGGAGGCCGGGGCGGACGCGGAGGCGGAGGCGGCGGGCGCCTGGCTGGCCACCGACTCCTTCGTGGTGCCGCCGCAGGCGGTCAGGCTGAGAGCGAGCGCGCCGGCCGTGGCCGTGAGCCAGGCGCGGGCGAATCGTGATCTTCTGCTCACTGGGGGCGAACCTTTCCGGGGGAGTGGCGGGGGACGGGAAAGCACAAGGGATCAGGCGGCCGACCTGGCCGGTCGCGCGCGGGCCCGGCGGACGATCGAGATCAGCCGGGGCGTGAGCACCGAGACGATCAGCAGCAGGCCCGTGACGACGGCCTGGATCTCGGTGGTGACGTCGTTGAGCATGAGCAGGTTGCGCAGCACCCCGATGAGCAGCACTCCGGCGATCACCCCGCCGAGCGTGCCCTTGCCGCCGTCGAAGTCCACGCCGCCGAGCAGCACGGCGGCGATGACCGTCAGTTCCAGACCGGCGCCGTTGTCGGCGCGGGCGCTGCCGTAACGCAGCGTGAACACGATCCCGGCGAACGCCGCCACCACCCCGGACAGCGTGAACAGCAGCAGCTTGATCCGCTTGACCCGGATGCCGGCGAAGAACGCCGTGTCCTCCGAGCTGCCGATGGCGAACAGCGAACGCCCGAACCCGGTCGCGTGCAGCGCCAGCCCCGTCACCACCGCCAGCACCGCGAACAGCGCCACCGGGTACGGGATCGGCGTGCCCGGCACGTTCCCGGCGAAGGCCGAGTACGACGGCGGGAACTGCGAGACCGCGCCGGTGCCGAGCACCACGTACGCCAGCCCGCGATAGAGCGTCAGCGTGCCGATGGTGACGGCCAGCGACGGCAGCCCCAGCCGGGTCACCAGCAGCCCGTTCACCAGCCCGCACGCCACGCCGGTGACCAGCACCAGCGGCACGATCGTCTCGAACGGCATCCCGGCGTCCCACAGGTAGCCCGTCATGGCGCTGGCCAGCCCGAGCACCGACGCGACCGACAGGTCGACCTGCCCGCACACCACCAGCAGCGTCATCGGCAGCGCGATCAGGGCGATCTCGCTCAGGTCGTTCAGCGCGAACGACAGGTTGTCGGCGTTGCCGAAGTTCGCGTCCGCGCCGAGGCCGCCGAAGAAGACCACGACGAGCAGGGCGGTGACGACGACGTCCCACCGGACGAACCGGCCCAGATCCCGGGTTTCACGTGGCATGGCGGGCGTTCCTCCTGCGCAGGATCCTGGTCATCCGCAGCGCGAGCAGCCGGTCCACGCTGATGGCCAGCAACAGCAGGGCGCCGATCAGCGCGTCCTGCCAGAACGAGTTGACCTTCAGCACGACCAGCACGCTGCCGATCGTGGTGAGCAGCAGCGCGCCGAGCGCGGCGCCGTACACGGTGCCGACGCCGCCCACGATGGCCACGCCGCCGACGACGACGGCGCTGACCACCTTCAGCTCCCAGCCGTGGGCGTTGTCGGCGATCACGGTCCCGAACCTGGCCAGCCAGAGCACCCCGCCGACGCCGGCGAGCAGCCCGCTCACCACGTACGCGGTCAGCACCCTGCGCCGGATCGGCACCCCCGCCAGCCGGGCGGCCTCGGGGCTTGAGCCGATCGCGTAGAACTCCCGGCCCGAGGGATAGGAGCGCAGGTAGTAGCCGACGGCCAGCATCACCAGCACCGCGATCATCGGCAGGTACGGCACGCCGAGCACGTTCCCGCTGCCGAGGTCCAGCAGCCCCTGGGGCACGTCGGCGGCGTTGATCTGCCTGCCGTGCGCGACGAAGTGGTCGATGCCCTGGATCACGTAGAGCGTGCCCAGGGTGACGACCAGCGCCGGCACTCCGCACAGGCTGACCAGCAGGCCGTTGACCAGCCCGCACGCCACGCCGATGGCCAGCCCGGCCAGGATCGCGAGCGTCATGCTGCCGCCCTGCGCCGAGACGAGGTCGCCGGTGACGAACGCGACCAGCCCGACGACCGAGCCGACCGACAGGTCGATGTTGCGGGTGATGACCACGAGCGTCTGCCCGATGGCCAGCAGCGCCAGGATCGAGGCGTTGAGGAAGATGTCCTCGACGCCCTGGACGGACAGGAACGCCGGGTTGACGGCGGTGGTGACGGCCACCAGCACGACGAGGACGCCGAGGATACTCAGCTCCCTGGCCCGCAGCACCAGGTCGAGCAGGCTCCGCTCGCGCCCCGCCTTGGTCCGCGCGGACGGCGCGGTGGTGAGCGCCGTCATGCGCGCTCCTCGGATGGTGCGGCGTCCTCGGGTGACGCGCCGGCGGGCGGGGTCATGCGGCGTCCTTTCCGCGCCGCCCGGTGGCGGCGGTCATGACCGACTCCTCGGTGGCCTCGCCCCCGGGCAGCTCGGCGGCCAGCCTGCCCTCGTGCATGACGAGGATCCGGTCGGCCATGGCCAGCACCTCGGGCAGGTCGGAGGAGATCATGAGCACGGCCAGCCCCTGCGCGGCCAGCTCCGACAGCAGCCGGTGCACCTCGGCCTTGGTGCCGACGTCGATGCCCCGGGTCGGCTCGTCCACGATCAGCACGGCCGGCTCGGTGGACAGCCACTTGGCCAGCACCAGCTTCTGCTGGTTGCCGCCCGACAGCACGCCGGCCGCGTCGTCGGTCCTGCCGTACTTGAGCTGGAAGCGCACCGCCCAGTCGCGGGCGTGCGCGCGTTCGAGCGCCCGCGAGACGAACGGGCCCCGGCGCAGCGCGCGCAGGCGGGTCAGCCCCAGGTTCCGCTCGATGGACATCTCCATGATCAGGCCCTGCTGGCGGCGGTCCTCGGGCACGAGGGCGAGCCCGGCGGCCATCGCCGCGATGGGGCTGCCGGGCCGCAGCCGCCGCCCGTCCACCACGACCTCGCCCGCGTCCGGCCGGTCGATCCCGAAGATCGCCCGCGCCACCTCGGTGCGGCCCGCGCCGACCAGCCCGGCCAGCGCGACGATCTCGCCGCGCCGCACCTCGAAGGACACGTCGGCGAACGCGCCCTCGCAGGTCAGCCGCGACACCTTCAGCACCACCTCGCCGGGGGCGACGTCCTGCTTGGGGTAGAGGTCGAGCTCGCGGCCGACCATCCGGTTGACCAGGTCGTCCGCCGTCAGTCCGGCGACCGGCTCACTGGCCACCAGCCGCCCGTCGCGCAGCGTCGTGACCCGCTGGCACAGCTCGAAGATCTCCTCCAGCCGGTGCGAGATGAACAGCAGCGCGCAGCCGTGCTCCCGCAGTGCCCTGACCACCGAGAACAGCCGCGCGGTCTCCTGCGCGGTGAGCGCGGCGGTCGGCTCGTCCATGATCAGCACCTTCGCGTCCCGCGAGATGGCCTTGGCGATCTCCACCACCTGCTGGTCGGCGATGGACAGGCCGCGGGCGGGCCGGCGCGGGTCGAGGGTGACGCCCAGCCGGGCGAACAGCTCGGCGGCCCGCGCGTGCATCGTCCTGCGATCGATCCGGCCGAGCGCGGCGCGCGGCTGCCGGCCCATGAAGATGTTCTCCGCCACCGACAGGTCGGGGAAGAGCGTCGGCTCCTGGTAGATGACCGCGATGCCGGCGTGCTGGGCGTCGGCCGGCCCGTGGAAGACGACCGGCTCGCCGTCGAGCAGGATCCGCCCCGAGTCCGGCCTGTGCACGCCCGCGAACGTCTTGACCAGGGTGGACTTGCCCGCCCCGTTCTCGCCCGCCAGGGCGTGCACCTCGCCCGCGCGCAGTTCCAGGCTCACGCCCGCGAGCGCCCGCACCGCGCCGAACGCCTTGCTCACCTCGACCAGCGCCAGGACCGGCGCCGGCTCGCTCACCTGACAGCTCCTGCTTTCATGTCTATGCCCTTCACGTAAAAAACGTTTTACGTTCCGCCGTTTGCCCGGACCGTAATTTGCTCCTGCGGGGCTCGTCAAGGTCTCGGGAAGCGGGCAATGCTCGGGCTTTGACACGTTTTAAGCAGGCTGCCGAGGGAAAGCAGGCCGACGCGGAAAGTTCCCCAGCGCGGGCAGCGCTTCAGAACGACGGCGCTTCAGAACGACGGCGCTTCAGAACGACGGCGCTTCAGAACGACGGCGCCTCAGGACGACAGCGCGCGGGCGGCGTGCACCAGGGGGACGTGGCTGAACGCCTGCGGGAAGTTGCCGACCAGGCGGTCGTAGCGCGTGTCGTACTCCTCGGCCAGCAGCCCGACGTCGTTGCGCAGCGCCAGCAGCCGCTCGAACAGCTCCTCGGCCTCCTGCTTGCGACCCTGCATCGCCATCACCTCCACCAGCCAGAAGCTGCACGCCAGGAACGCGCCCTCGCCGCCCGACAGGCCGTCGACGTTGTTGTCCTCGGCGAGCGGATAACGCAGCACGAACCCGTCGGACATCAGCTCCTTCTCGATCGCCGCCACCGTGCCCACGACGCGGGGGTCGTCGGCGGGCAGGAAGCCGACCATGGGGATCATCAGCAGCGCCGCGTCCAGCTCGGAGGAGCCGTACGACTGCGTGAAGGTGTTGCGCTCCCGGTCGAAGCCCTTGTCGCAGATCTCCGCGTGGATGACGTCACGCAGCGCGCGCCACTTGTCGACCGGGCCGCTGCGACCGAAGTTCTCGACGTACTTGACGGCCCGGTCGAGCGCCGCCCAGCACATCACCTTCGAGTGCACGAAGTGGCGCCTCGGGCCGCGCACCTCCCACAGGCCCTCGTCCGGCTCCCGCCAGTGGTCCTCCACGTAGTCGAGCAGCTGGCGCTGGATGGTCCAGCCCCGCTCGTCGGGCGACAGGCCGCTCTTGCGCGAGACGTAGAGGCAGTTCATCACCTCGCCGTAGACGTCGAGCTGCAGCTGCCTGACCGCCTCGTTGCCGATGCGCACCGGGCGCGAGTCCTCGTAGCCGTCGAGCCAGTCGAGGCGCAGCTCGGGCAGGCGGCGCTCGCCGGCGACGCCGTACATGATCTGCAGGTCCTGCGGCCGGCCGGCGATGGCGCGCAGCAGCCACGCCCGCCAGTCGGCCGCCTCCTCCAGGTAGCCGGAGCTGATCAGCGCGTCCAGCGTCAGCGTCGCGTCACGCAGCCAGCAGAAGCGGTAGTCCCAGTTGCGCACGCCGCCGATGTCTTCGGGCAGGGACGTGGTCGGCGCGGCCACGATGGCGCCCGTCGGGGCGTACGTCAGCCCCTTCAGCGTGATCAGCGACCGGACCACGGCCTCGCGGTGCGGCCCCTGGTAGGTGCATTTGGAGACCCAGTCCGTCCAGTAGGCCTCCGTGTCGGCCAGCTGGTCCTCGCAGTGGATCTGCGGCGGCATCTGCTCGTGCGAGGGGTGCCAGGTGAACACGAACGGCAACCGCTCGCCCTCGTTGACGGTGAACGTGGCCCGGTGGGCGTAGTCGCCGCCCTTGAGCGGCACGGGGGAGTGCAGCCACACCGAGTCGGGCCCGCCGATCGCCTGCAGATGCCCGTCCGTGCGGCGCACCCACGGCACGATCCGGCCGTAGTCGAAGCGCACCCGCAGCTGCGTGGAGACCTCCACGGTGCCGGAGACGCCCTCGACGATGCGCACCACGTCGGGGTTGCGGTCGCGCGGCGGCATGAAGTCGATCACGCGGACCGTGCCCGTGGGGGTGTCCCACTCGCTCTCCAGGATGAGCGTGTCAGGACGGTAGCGGCGTCTGGTGGCCGGCTTCCTGCCGGTGGGCCCGAGCCACCAGTGCCCGTTGCGTTCGCTGCCCAGCAGCGCCGCGAAACATGAGGGGGAGTCGAACCTGGGCAGGCAGAGCCAGTCGATCGAACCGTCTCTCCCCACGAGCGCGGCCGACTGCATGTCTCCGATCAGGGCGTAATCCTCGATCCGCATGCTTAGAAGCTACTCGTGCCGGGGTGATCCCGGGGCCAGGCCGGTCCTGTCGCGTCAAGTCCGGCCCGGCCACGGGATCACGTCAGAGGGAACCAGCGGGTGAACAGCTGCGTCAACGGCCCGATGGCCAGCGCGAACACCAGCGTTCCAATGCCGGCCGTGCCCCCGAGCAGCCAGCCGGCGATCAGCACGGTGACCTCGATGAGCAGGCGCGAGGTCCGTACCGACAGGCCCAGCCGCATCAGCCCCGTCATGATGCCGTCGCGGGGGCCGGGGCCGAGCCCGGCCCCGATGTAGAGGACAGTGGCCAGCGCGAGCGCGACGACCCCCACGGTCAGGTAGAACGCCTGGATCACCAGGTGCCCGGGGGCGGGCAGGACGTACATGGAGGCGTCCGCGAAGAGACCGATGAAGATCACGTTGCTGACGGTGCCGAAGCCCGGCTTCTGCCTGAGCGGGATCCACAGCAGCATGACCAGGGCGCCCACCACGATGATGGCCGTTCCGAGCGACATGCCGGTCAGCAGGCTCAGGCCCTGGTGGAAGACGCCCCACGGATTGTTCCCCAGCCCCGACTCCAGCAGCAGCGCGGTGGCCAGGCCGTACAGGGCCAGGCCGCCGTAGAGGCGGACGAGACGGACGGGCAGGGAACTCGGTACGGGGACGGTTGCTTCGCTCATGATGGACCCAGAGTGGCGCCCTCCGGCTTGCCAAAACAGAGCCAATCGCGAAAAGTGGCCTTATGAGGCACTTGTCCGCGCCGCAGGTGGCCCGGCTGGTCACCGCCGATCCGGCCGCGCGCCCCTACTACCGCGCCCTCGCCGACTCCGTCCGCGGCCTGATCATGGACGGCCAGATCCCCGTACGCGTGCGCATGCCCGCGGAACGCCACCTCGCCGAGACGCTCAAGGTCAGCCGCACCACCGTGACCTCCGCCTACGACCTGCTGCGCGCGGACGGCTACCTGGAGAGCCGCCAGGGCTCGGGCAGCTGGACCGCCCTGCCCGACCCGGCCACCACCCGCGACAACCCGTGGCTCAGCACCGGCGGCGACGGCCTGCTCCAGCTCCACACCGCCGCCCCTCCCGCCCCCACGGCCCTGGCCGGCGCCATGGCGGGCGCGGTCGAGGACCTGCCCCGCTACGGCATGGGCAACGGCTACGACCCCATGGGCCTGCCCGTGCTCAGAGAGCGCATCGCCGCCCGCTACACCGCCAGGGGCGTGGCCACCCGGCCGGAGCAGATCGTCGTCACCACCGGCTCCCAGCACGCCATCCAGCTCGTCATGGGCCTGCTGGTCGGCCCCGGTGACCCCGTGCTGGTGGAGTCGCCCACGTACCCGCACGCCGTGGACGCGGCCCGCCGGCGCGGCGCCCGCATCGTCCCGGTCGGGATCTCCCACGAGGGCTGGCCGCAGGACCTGCTGTGCGGCGCCATGCGACAGTCGGGGGCGCGGCTGGCCTACCTCATGCCCGACTTCCACAACCCGACCGGCGCCCTCATGGAGGACCCCGTCCGCGCCGCCGTCGCCGGCGCCGCCCGGCGTTCCGGCACGGTCCTGCTCGTGGACGAGACCTGGGCCGAGCTCGCCCTGGACGAGGTGCCCAGAACCTCGCCCATGGCCGCCTTCGACACCGACAGCCGGGTGATCAGCATCGGGTCGGCCTCCAAACTGTGGTGGGGCGGGCTGCGCATCGGCTGGATCCGCACCACGGCCGCGCTGGCCCGCCGCCTGGCCATGTTCCGCTCGACGGTGGACATCGCCAGCCCGGTGCTGGAGCAGCTCGTCGTGGCGCGCCTGTTCGGCCTCATGGAGGAGACCCGCGCCGAGCGCCGCCGCACGCTGCGCGCCTCACGCGACGCGCTGGTGTCGGGGCTGCGCGAGCACCTGCCGGAGTGGACGTACGAGCTGCCGCGCGGCGGCGGGACGCTCTGGGTCCGCCTGAACGGCGGCGGCTCGACCGCCCTGGCCGAGGCGGCCGCCCATCACGGCCTGCGCCTGGCGCCCGGCCCCTGGTTCGGCCTGGAGGGCACGCTGGAGGGCCACCTCCGCCTCCCCTTCACCCAGCCACCCGCCTTCCTGGCGGACGCGGTCCTCCGCCTCCGCGCCGCCCGCGACCACGGCCCCCTCGGCCCACCCCGCCCCCCGGACCCCCTGATCACGATGGTGTGAGCGGAGGCGCCGATTACGATCGCCTATTCGCCGCGGCTCTCGTGGATGGCCGAGAGGATGTCGTCGTTGGTCGGGCCGTTCTCCCGGGGACGCCGCAGTGCTCGGTCGACGACCTCCGCGACCGTGGGGCGGGCGACGGGCCTCTCGCGTGCGTCGTCATCTGCCTTCATGCGATTCTCCGTTCTCATTCTCCGTTCTCACTCTCCGAGGCCCCGGGCCAGCGGGGCGCGCCAGTTGCGGCGCATGGCGGCGATGCGCAGGCCGAAGGCGAGGACGGCGGCGGCCAGGGTCGCGGGCCAGCCGTGCAGCCCGAAACCGTACAGGCCGGCCATCCCCGCCGAGCCGAGCATGGCCGGCACCGCGTACAGCTGCCGGTCGTACAGGAGCGTGGGGATCTCGCCGGCCAGGACGTCGCGCAGCATGCCCCCGCCCACCGCCGTCGCGACCCCGAGGAGCGCCGCGTGCAGCGGGTTGAGCCCGTACTCCAGGGCCTTCTCCGTGCCGACCGCGCAGAACAGGCCGAGCCCGGCCGCGTCCAGCACCAGGATGGCCGGCATCACCCGGGCCACGTGCGGATGCCAGAAGAAGACGATCACCGTCGCGACCACCGGCACCAGCACGTAACCGAGGCTCTGGAAGGCGATGGGCCGCACGTTGAGAATGAGGTCGCGCACGACCCCGCCCCCCAGCGCGGTCATCTCGGCCAGCACCCCCATCCCGACCACGTCGAGCCGCTTGCGCACGCCCATGAGGGCCCCGGACAGGGCGAAGACGAAGATGCCCATGAGATCGAGAATTTCGGACACGGAACGAATGTCTATCGCATACCGGGCTCATGGTGCTCGGCCATCATCGCCCGCAGCCTCCGGGTGAACAGGAACAGCGCCATCCCGGCCACGACCGCCATCGCCGCCAGCACCAGGTAGTACGCCGGCTCCGACAGCACCCGGCCGAGCCGCCCCGTCTGCCCGCCGACCGCGTCGCCCACCGACACCGCGATGAACCAGACGCCCAGCATCTGCCCCTTGAACGCCTCGGGCGCGAGCTTCGCCGTCACCGACAGCCCGACCGGGCTCAGCGACAGCTCGCCGAACACCTGGACGAGGTAGACCAGCACCAGCCACCACACCGACACCCGCCCGGCCCCGGCCAGCGCCGCCGCCACGGCCATGACCACGAAGCTCAGCCCCACCATGACCAGCGCGAAGCCGAACTTCTGCGGCGTGCTCACCCGCGTGCCCAGCCGCACCCACAGCGCCGCGAACACCGGCACGAAGATCATGATGAACAGCGGGTTGAACGACTGCGTCGTGGCGGCCTGGATCGGCACGCCGAACAGCGACAGGTCGGTGTGGTCGGCGGCGAAGAAGAGCAGCTTGCTCGGCGCCAAGTCGTAGATCATCCAGAAGAGCGCCGCGGCCACGAACAGCCAGATGTAGGCCTTCATCCTGATCCGCTCGTCCGCGGTCAGGTCGTGGCTGCCCAGCATGATGTACGCGAAGTACGCGACCGGCACGACGAGGATGAGCACCGTGATCACCACGGTGAGCCGGTCGACCGTGAGCGTCCCGGTGGCCGCCCACGCCCCGAGCGCCACGAGCGCGATCACCGTCCCGAGGCCCGCGATGACGGCGAAACGGCGCCGCTCCGAGGGGGACAGGCGCACTCCGGGCCGCTCGCCGACGCCGCGCAGGTGGCGCCCGCCCCACACGTACTGGATCAGGCCGAGCGCCATCCCCACCGCCGCCGCGCCGAACCCCAGGTGCCAGCGGTCGTCGGCGGCCAGCCGGCCCACCACGAGGGGGGCGAAGAAGGCGCCCAGGTTGATCCCGAGGTAGAACAGCGAGAACCCGGCGTCCCTGCGCCCGTCGTCCCCCTCGGGGTAGAGGCGGCCGACCATGACGGAGATGTTCGGCTTGAGCAGGCCGGTGCCGGTGATGATCAGCAGCAGCCCCAGCCAGACGAACACCGGCGAGGTCACCGGCACCGCCATGCTGATGTGCCCCGACATGATGACGAGCCCGCCCCAGAACACCGACCTGCGCGCCCCGAGCACGCGGTCGGCGATCCAGCCG
Source organism: Nonomuraea sp. NPDC048882 (assembly GCF_040649755.1). NCBI lineage: Bacteria > Bacillati > Actinomycetota > Actinomycetes > Streptosporangiales > Streptosporangiaceae > Nonomuraea > Nonomuraea sp. NPDC048882. The sequence continues at coordinate 229,194 of NZ_JBEZGB010000012.1, read as the reverse complement.
CCCGGCAGCGCCACCAGGTAGATGAGCGCCCCGTAGACCCCGACGACCGCCTGCGACGTCTCCTGCGACAGGCCCAGGCCCTGGTGCGCCGGCGAGGCGGCCATGAACGTGGCCAGGATCGCGCGCAGGCCGTACCACGAGAACCGCTCCCACATCTCGGTGCAGAACAGCGTGGCCAGCCCCCAGGGGTGACCGAAGAACGTCCTGCCGCCGCCGTCGCTCATGTGCGCGCCCCAGATGACCACGTCGTGCTTTCGGGCGATCACTCTACGTGAATGAAGACGGTGAACGAGGACACACATCTTTCTCCTTTAGGTCTTGCCGGTGTCCCGAGGGGTGTGGTGCGATGCATCCCAATTCATGCAAGTGAATACTGACTGGAGGCGGGTCCATGGCCGAAGTCCTCGAAGTCCGGGCCGAGATCGAGCGGCAGATCACCGGCCGTACCGTCTGCGAGCAACTGAGACAGGCGGCCGAGCAGCACCATGACGCGCCCGCCTATTCCGATCCCGAGGGCGACGGCTGGCGCACGCTGACCTACGGCCAGGCCCGTGAGCGGGTCCTGGAGATCGCGGCCGCGTTCGCCGCACTGGGTCTGGAACCCGGCGAAACCGTGGCCCTCATGATGGTCAACCGCAGCGAGCACGTCCTGGCCGACCTCGGCGCGGTGCACGCGGGCGGCGTCGGCTGCACGGTCTACTCGACGTTCGCCTCCGAGCAGATCGAGTTCGTGGCCGGCGACGTGGGCGCCCGTTACGCCGTCCTCGGCGGCCCCGCCGACCTGGCCCGCTGGGAGCCGGTGCTGGACCGGCTGGACGGCCTGCGCAAGATCATCGTGGTGGAGGACGCGCCGGAGGGCGACCGGTTCATGTCCTGGGCCGACTTCTTAGCGCTCGGCCGCGAACGGCTGGCCGCCGACCCCGGCACGGTCGAGGCGCGCTGGCGCGCGGTCACCCAGGACGACGTGGCCACCGTCCTCTACACCTCCGGAACCACCGGCACCCCCAAGGGCGTGCCGCTCACCCACCGCAACATCTTCTACGAGGTCGCCGCCACCGACCGCCTCACCTCGCTGCCCGTGCGCGGCACCCAGATCTCCTACCTCACCTACGCCCACATCGCCGAGCGCATCCTCAGCCTCTACCTGCCCCTGGTGAAGGTCTCCCACGTGCACTTCTGCACCGACCTGGCCAACCTCGGCAGCACGCTCGGGCAGGTCAGGCCGATGATGTTCTTCGGGGTGCCGCGCGTGTGGGAGAAGATGATGGCCCGCCTGCTCGCCGTGCTCGCCACCCAGCCGGAGGAGCAGCAGGCCGCCGTCCGCCAGGCCATGGCCGCCGGCGCCGCGTACGTCGAGGCCGGCCAGTACGGCAACACCGTCACCCCCGAGATCCAGGCCGCCTACGACAAGGCCGACGCCGCCCTCCTGTCCGTCATCCGCGGCATGATCGGCTTCGACCGCGCCGAGTGGACCGCCACCGGCGCCGCGCCGCTCGCGCCCGAGGTGCAGCACTTCTACGCCGGCCTCGGGCTCAAGGTCATCGACGTGTACGGCATGACGGAGACGACCGGCGCCTTCACCGGCAACAGTCCCGCCTGCTACCGCCTCGGCAGCGTCGGCAGGGCCGAGCCCGGCGTCGAGGTCCGCATCGCCGAGGACGGCGAGATCCTCACCCGCAGCCCGCTCAACACCCGCGGCTACCTCAACCGCACCGACGCCACCGCCGAGCTGGTCGACGCGGACGGCTGGCTGCACACCGGCGACATCGGCACGGTCGACGACGACGGCTTCTACCGGGTCGTGGACCGCAAGAAGGAGCTGATCATCACCGCCGGCGGCGAGAACATCTCCCCGGCCGAGATCGAGAACCACCTCAAACAGCACAGCCTCATCGGCCAGGCCCTCGCCTACGGCGACAACCGGCCCTACCCCGTGGCCGTGCTGACCCTGGACGCCGAAGTGGCGCCCGGCTGGGCCCAGGCGCGCGGCATCACCTACGACTCGCTCGCCGAACTGGCCGAGCACCCGGACGTGCTCAAGGAGGTGGAGGCGGCCGTGGAGGCGGCCAACACCAAGCTCGCCAGGGTGCAGCAAGTCAAGAAGTGGGCGCTGCTCGGCGTCGAGTGGACGGCCGAGACCGCGGAGCTCACCCCCAGCCTCAAGCTCAAGAGGCGGATCATCCACGCGAAGTACGCCGACATCATCGAAGGGCTCTATACGGGCTAGAAGCCTTAGAACGGGTTTTGCCATTCGGGGCGTGTGTTGTGGTCCTGGTCATTACCGGACGGTTCCTACCGTCTCGATCATGACCAGAAGCCTTCTTCTCGTCTCGCTCGCGGCGGGGTCGCTCACGGTGCCCGTGCCTGCTGCCTCCGCCGCGACCGAGCCCGCCATCCGATCCATCACCGTGCGTCCATCGGATCCCGTCGTGGGGGCGCACGGGTCCGTCCGGCTCGTGATCGACGTGATCGCCAAGGGAGCGCGGGGCAAGGACGGCGTCACCGTCAAGGTGGAACCCGGCGCTCCGCCCGTACGGGAGCCGCAGCCGCGCCCGGTGACGCCGCCGATCGTCTCGCAGGCTCCCGCACCCGTCCGCCCGCCCGCAGTCCCGCCCGCAGCCCCGCCGGCCCATGACCAGCTCTGGCCCCCGGCCGACGAGCAGGTGCGTCCTCCGGCTCAGGAGCCGGGCGTGCGGCCGAACCAGGACGCGGCCCCAGGGCCCGCTCACGAGTCGGTCCAGGAAGGGGCCCAGGAAGGGGTCCAGGAAGGGGCCCAGGGATCGGTCCAGGCGCCGGCTCAGGAGGCCGCCGGCGGTCACGCTCAGACGCCTGTCCGGGACGCGGCCCAGGCACCGGTGCTGGCGCCGGGCAAGATGCCGCGGGATCCCGCGCTCACGCCCGTCCACGCCGCCCGGCCGTCCCCGGTCGTGTCCCCGGGGCCGGTGCCGCCCGCGGCTCCGCTGACCGGTTCCGTTCCCTCGACCGCCGTTCCTGGTGGCACGAGCCCGAAGGAGGACGCTCAGCCCGTTCTGGTGCGCCCGCGTCCCGTTCCCATGGCACCCGTCGTCAACGGCCAGCCCGCCGTGGACGACCGTCCCGTCGCCGGCGTTCAGGCGCCCGGTGCCGCGCCTGGCGCAGCGCCCGGTACTGGGGCCAAGGTGGGCGTCACGGTGGAGGACACGTTCCCGCTGCTCCCGCCCAGGATCGTCTGGCGGCGGATCACGGCCCCGCCGGCCCGGATGGCGGACGGCTGGCAGACGTGGCGCTTCCTGCCGGACAAGAGGCTGAACCGCTACTACCCGGCGGGCACCTGGACGATCACCGCCACCGCGAAGGGCAAGGACGGGACGACCGTCACGGAGTACGCCACGTTCGAGCTCAGGCGGCAGGCCAAACTGTCCTCCGTACGGGTGGAGAAGTCGGCCCGCCCGAACGGCGTGCGCCTGCGCGGCTCGCTCACCCGCGTGGACCCGCGCGGATTGACCGACTTCGGCCCGTTCGCCAAGCAGCGGCTGGAGCTCCTGTGGCGTCCGGACGCGAACTCGCCCTGGGAGACGGTGGGGGAGACGACCACGGACGCGGCGGGCGCGTTCGCCGGCACGATCGAGGGCCGCACGGCCGGTGAATGGCGGGTGCGTTACCCCGGAACGGGGCACTACTCGGCCGACCTCTCGAAAATCCGACAAATAACTCGATAGGTCATAAAGCAGTCGCCAGGCTAAACCTCGCCGCACTCGCCGTTGCGGAATCGTGATCAGCTTTACCGCAACTTTTCCTTACCCTTACGCGTCAATGGCGTTGATGTGCCCCGGCTTGGGGTGCATTTTTCAGACGGGGAAGGAATTCCGATTTTGATGATGCGACGTCTAGCCGCCGGCCTGGCGGCAGCTGCCGTGGGCGCGACGATGGTGGCCACCGCCGCCTCGCCGGCGTTCGCGGACGACCCTGGCCGCCTGGACCCCGATGTCGCGGGCGGCGAGACCAGCCTCTCGCTCGACGTGAACCCCGAGCCCGCGTGGCGGGGCCGTCCCATCACCGTCGCGGGCAAGCTCTCCGTGCGGTGCGAAGAGGACTACATCAGCGGCTTCGTGTCGGTGCTCCACGCCGACCGCTGCAAGAAGCAGGAGACCTGGCACCGCCTGGCGTACAAGCGGATCGTCGTCCTCTTCCGGCCGAACGGCAGTGGCCGCTGGGAGCACGTGGACACGATCCGCACCAGCGGCAGCGGCTACTTCGGGATCAAGGTACGGGCCCGCTCGTCGGGCACGTGGCGCGCGATCTTCGAGGGCAGCAAGTACCTCGCCCCCTCCGAGGGCACGGACTATCTGAAGGTCTTCGGCCGCCGCCACTAGTCACGGCAGCCCACGCGACACCCGAACGCCCGGCCCACCCGGCCGGGCGTTCGCCGTCTCCACCGGATGCGCGGGTCTCAGTAGGAGACGGCGACCTGGACCCGGTGGTGTTCCGGCCGGTCGGCCTCGTCCACCAGCGCCACCGCCAGATCCGCGTACGAGAACACCGGCTCGCCCTCCGCGACCTCCGGCACCCGCCCGTCGCCGAACCGGTACCGCCCGGTCCTGGCCGCCTCGCCGTCGAGGAAGACCGGCGGCGGCGCGATCACGACCCAGTCGAGCGCCGATCCCTCCAGCACCTCAAGCTGCGCGACGTGCCCCAGCGAGAACGTCCGGGTCTCCGCAGGGAAGCCGGGCGTGTCCATGAGCCTGACCCCGGGCGCGACCTCCAGCACGCTGCCGATGCCCAGCGCCACCAGCCGGGTCACCCCCGCCCGCGCCAGCCCGTCCACCAGGGCCCGCGAGGCCGCCCCGTAGAACTCCTCCGACGGCACGTCCAGCCGCGCCGCCACCTGAACGCCCACGTCGTGCCCCGCCGCGACCTCCGCCACACTCCCGGCGTCGGTCACGTCCCCGGCCACCACCCTGACCGGCCCACCACCGGACCCCCGGTCGCCGTCCAGGTCCGGGTGGGCCGCCGGGTTCCGTACCACGGCGGTCACCTCGTGCCCGCGCCCGGCCGCCTCCGCGACCACCTTCACCCCGGCGCGCCCGCCGGCCCCGAACACCACGATCCTGCTCATGCGCGCAGCTCCGTCCGCTCTGCTCGTTCCCGATCGGCGGCCGGACCGCCCGGACGCCTTCGCAGACGGTAAAGGGGGAGATGTCGCTATCCGCAACGATAGTTACCTACGATGACGCCATGCGAGAGCCTCTGGATCCGGACATGTTCACCGGCTGCCCACCGACCGCGGGGCCGTTCCGCGTCGGCGACAAGTGGACCGCGAAGATCATCCGCTGCCTGGAGCAGGGCCCGAGGCGCTTCACCGAACTCCAGGTGCCCCTGCGCACCATCACCCCGAAGGTCCTCACGGAGTCGCTGCGCGCCATGGAACGCGACGGCCTGCTCACCCGCACCGCGTACGACGAGATCCCGCCCCGCGTCGTCTACGAGCTCACCGACCTGGGCCGCAGCCTGCTCGAACCGATGAACGCCGGCTGCGAGTGGTCGCGCAGGCACCTGGCCGAGCTGATGGACGCCCGCGACGCCTGGTACGCCTCCACAACGTGAAACCGCCCCGCCACGTGCCGCCTCCCGCGTGAGGGAAGAATCGATCTAGGGAAGAATGTGGTGAAGTGGCGGATTTTGAGGGCAGGTCGCCGCGCGCCGTAGGCTGGCCCTCTGGCGATACGAACAGGAGGTGACGCCCCATGTTGCGAGACTCGTTCGGACGGGTGGCGACGGATCTTCGGGTGTCCCTCACGGACAAGTGCAATCTGCGCTGTACGTACTGCATGCCACCGGAAGGGCTCGACTGGCTCCCGAACGCCCAGCTCCTCACCGCCGAAGAGATCGTCCGCCTGGTGACCATCGGCGTCGAGCGGCTCGGCATCACGGAGGTGCGCTACACCGGCGGCGAGCCCCTCCTGCGCCGCGAACTGGTCGACATCGTCGGCCGCACCACCGCCCTGACCCCCAGGCCGCAGGTCTCGCTCACCACCAACGGCATCGGCCTGGCCCGGCTCGCCGAGTCGCTGGCCGCCGCCGGGCTCGACCGGGTCAACGTCTCCCTCGACACGCTCGACCCGGCCACGTTCAAGCGCCTGGCCCACCGCGACCGGCACGCCGACGTGATCGCCGGCCTCGCCGCCGCCGACGGATCGGGCCTGCGGCCGGTCAAGGTCAACGCCGTCCTCATGCGCGGCGTCAACGACCACGAGGCCGCCGCGCTGCTGCGCTGGTGCATCGATCAGGGGTACGAGCTGCGCTTCATCGAGCAGATGCCGCTCGACGCCCAGCACGGCTGGAGCCGCGAGGGCATGGTGACCGCCGACGAGATCCTGCGCCTGCTGTCGAGCTCCTTCGACCTCACGCCCGACGACCTCGAAGAGCGCGGAAGCGCCCCGGCCGAACGGTTCCTGGTCGACGGCGGCCCCGCCAGGGTCGGGGTGATCGGCTCGGTGACGCGGCCGTTCTGCGGGGCCTGCGACCGGGTCAGGCTGACCGCCGACGGCCAGGTGCGCAACTGCCTGTTCGCCACCGAGGAGTCGGATCTGAAGACCCCGATGCGGGCGGGCGCGTCGGACGAGGAGCTGGCCGAGCGCTGGCTCGCGGCCGTGTCACGCAAGCGCGCGGGCCACGGCATCGACGACCCGTCGTTCCTGCAGCCCTCCAGGCCGATGTCCGCCATCGGCGGCTGACCCCGGCGACCGCCCCCCGGGATCCCTGGCGCCCTGACACGTGGGGATCGCTCACCTTTGCGACACAATGGGGGATCACCTGGAGGAGGCTCATATGCACGTGCTCAACGAATGGACCGCCCTGGCCTGCGAGGAGCTGGGCATCGACCCGGCCCGCGTGGACCGCGACCGGATCCTCGACCTGACCAAGGAGGTCGCCCACGGCGTCGCCCGCCCGGCCGCGCCGCTGACGGCGTATCTGCTCGGCCTGGCCCAGGGATCGGGCACCGCTTCCGACGACGCCGTGGCCAGATTGATCACATTGGCGAAGAACTGGGAGCGGGAGAGCGGCGCCAAGCTGACAGAAGACTGACACTCGAACGAACTCTTGAAGTCAAGCCCGGCTCCCGCCTGAAGATTTCCTGTGAATAACGAGGCGGGAGCTCGTGTAAACGATTTCGGGAAAGCAGCCCTACCCAAGAGCGGACACGGGGCGCACTGATCAAATCACTTACCGGGAAAAGGGCGACGCCGGGTGGTTACGGGGGCAAACCACCCGGCGTCGCTTCATCGGCGTTCCGACGGGGGCCCGGAACGCCGGCACCAGCACTCCGACGGGGGACCGGAGCGCTATGGCTAAAGCGTACACCTACAACCCATGGGATGCGTCAAGACTTAGTCACGACCCGATCTCGCGTCGATGCAGCGGTATCTCGCTTTGGTTAGCTTCGGGGGACTGAAAGGTAGGCGGCGGGCCTGGCTCGCCCCTCTCATTGGCCCCGATTACCGCTATGTATGGCAAAAAGACCGCCGCCCCGATGAACAGCAGCCGGTACGGCCACGGCACGGGCACCACGACCGCCAGGATCAGGCAGATCGTGCGGATCCCCATCTTGATGAGGTAGCTGATCTCGCGCTTGCGGATGTCGGCCGTGAGCGACGGCCGGGCATCCGTGACCTGGTGGACATCTGCTTTCCTGCGCCACCCCTTCATGTCTTCCACGGTATCCCCAGGGGGTCGTGCCGGGCACGGCAGCCCGGTCCCGGGCAGGGGTCATGCGATCATGGCCTTCGAGTAAGGAGGATGTGGAGATGACGGATCGTACGTACCGCGTCACCGAGATCGTCGGCACCTCGGGGGAGAGCGTCGACCAGGCCATCCGCAACGGCCTCAGGAGGGCCTCCGAGACACTGCGGCACCTCGACTGGTTCGAGGTGACGGAGATCCGGGGCCACCTGGACGGGGGAGAGGTCGCGCACTTCCAGGTCGGCATGAAGGTCGGCTTCCGCCTGGAGGACTCCTGACCCCGGCCCCCTGCTGACGGGCCGGCACAGCCCCTCCGCCGGCCCGTGAGCACTCTCGCGCCAACCGCCGCCCGCGGGCGCTCCCGAGCCGTTAGATTGACGCTCGTGAGCAGTGAGTTCCGCATCCTGCTGGTGTGCACGGCCAACATCTGCCGTTCCGCCATGGCGGAGGTGATCGCACGGGCGATGCTCCATTCGGCGTCCCTGCCCGTGGTCACGGGCAGCGCGGGGGTGCGCGCGCTCGTCGGCCATCCGATGGCGCCGCACGCCGTCGCCGCCCTCGACCGGCTCGGCCTCGACGGCCGCGCGCACCGGGCCAGGCTGCTGGAGCCCGCCCTGGTCAGCTCGTCCGACCTGCTGCTGACCATGGAGAACGCCCACCGCGCCACCGCGGTCGGCCTCGACGCGGCGGCGGCGCGCAGGACGTTCACGCTGCCGGAGTTCGCCGCGCTCGCGGCGGGGGCGAGCCAGCGCCGCTACCGCTCCGACACGGCCGAACGGGCGCGGGCGATCGTCGAGTCCGCCGCCGAGCGCCGCGACGCACGTCCCGCCCCCGAGGTGTACGACCCGTACGGCGGCCCGCCGGAGGGCTACGAGACGTGCGCCAAGACGCTCGGCGAGTCCCTCAGCCACGCCCTGGCCGCCCTCCTCGGCCCCCGCTGAACGGACCCGCCGCACGAGCGCGCCGGGGGGACTCCGGGGAGCGGGGTCAGCTGGCCTGGCTCACCGTGGACATGTTGAAGTCGGGCACCCGCACCGCCGGCATGATCGTGCGCTGGAAGTAGTCGTTCCACTCGCGCGGCAGCGTGCGCCCGCTCGCCCCCACCTCCGTCAGCCGCCCCAGCAGGTCGACCGGGCTCTCGTTGAAGCGGAAGTTGTTCACCTCGCCCACGACCTCGCCGTGCTCGACCAGGTAGACGCCGTCGCGGGTCAGCCCGGTCACCAGCAGCGTCTGCGGATCGACCTGGCGGATGTACCACAGGCAGGTGAGGAGGAGCCCGTGCCGCGTGGAGGCGATCATCTCCTCCAGCGAACGCCCGTCACCGGGCGCCGACATGATCAGATTGTCGACGCCGGGCGTCACCGGCAGGCCGCTCAGCTCGGCCGAGTAACGCGTCTGCCGCAGCGCCTCCAGCCGCCCGTCCTTGATCCAGTCGGTCGGCCCCAGCGGCAGCCCGTTGTCGAAGACCGAGCTGCCCCTGCTGGAGGCGTGCGCGGTCACGAACGGCGCGCACGCGACGCCCTCGGCCCCCGGATCGCTCGACAGCGAGACGGGCAGCGCGCCGAGCTGCTCGCCCACGCGGGTGCCCCCGCCGGGCCTGGCGAACACCGACCGTCCGTCGAGCGCGTCCCTGGCCTCCGCCGACCAGTACAGGTAGATCATCAGGTCGGCCACCGCGCTCGGCGGCAGCAGCGTCTCGTAGCGGCCCGCGGGCAGGTCCACCCGGTTCTTCGCCCACTCCAGCCGCTGCGCCAGCCCGGAGCCGAGCGCGGAGACGTCGACGTCGGTGAAGTCGGGAGTGGACACGCCGGCCCACGCGGAACGCTTGAGGTCGCCGGACTTGGCGTTGAGCTCCAGCCGCCCGGTCGGCTGGTCGTGCCGCAGCCGCACGCCCGTGGACGTGCCGAGGAACGTCGAGGTCAGCGAGTGCTCGGCGAACCCGTACAGTCTCCTGCCGCCCGACTCGGCCGCCGCGAACGCGTCACCGAGCGCGGGCGCGAACGCCTCGAACACCCCGATGTCGGTCGGCCGGACCTCCTCGTCCCAGTGCGGCGCGGCGGCGCCCGCCTCGACCAGCGGGCGGGCGTCCTCGGCCGGCCGCGCCTCGCGCGCCGCCGCGTCGGCCGCCGCCACCACGTCGGCGAGCTGCTCATCGCGTACGGCCGCCCGCGACACCACCCCCACGCCCTGCCCCGCGATCGAGATCACGGTCAGCCGGGACGTACGGGCGACGCCGTTGGTGGTCAGCGTGTTGCCCGCGAACCGAAGGTTGGCCGTGGACTCCTCGTCCACCAGCACCACGCAGCCGTCGTTGCGGGAGAGCCGCAGCGCCCCCTCCACCATCTCCTGCGGCCTCACGATGTACCTACAGCGTGGAAGCCCCGTCCTTCAGGGCGGGGAGGATACGCGGAACGGTCGGGCACTTGTTTCTCCCGCTGGTGTCGGTGTTGATCGGTAGATTGATCGGCGTGTCCCGTTACCGGCTTGAGCCCACGCCTGCGCAGGAGCGGGTGTTGCTGGAACATTGCGGGCATGCCCGGTTCGTGTGGAATCTGGCGGTGGAGCAGCACGCGCACTGGAAGCCGGGCCGTAAGGGCGCGCCGGGTTTCGCCGAGCAGTGCCGTCAGTTGACGGAGGCTCGGGCGGAGTTCGCGTGGTTGCGGGCGGGTTCCATCGTCGTCCAGCAGCAGGCGCTCAAGGACTTCGCGCAGGCGATGGCGAACTTCTTCGGCAAGACCCACAAGCGGCCGACGTGGCGCAAGCGCGGACGGAGCGAAGGGTTCCGGATCGTCGCGGTCAAGGCGGGTGTTGTGCGCCGCCTGTCCCGCAACGTCGGCGAGGTGAAGATCCCGAAGGTGGGGTGGGTCCGGTTGCGCTGGTCCCGCGCCGTCCCCGAAGGGGTGAAGTCCTACCGGGTGACCCGGGACCGAGCGGGACGCTGGCATGTCGCCTTCGCCGCGATCCCCGAACCGATCCCCGCACCGGGGAGGGGCGAGGTCGTCGGCGTGGACCGGGGGGTTGCCGTCAGCGCTGCGTTGTCCACGGGCGAGCTGCTGAAAGCTCCCGGCCTGCGTGACACGGAGAAGGCGGGTCTGTCGCGTCTCCTGCGCAGGCTGGCCAGGGCACAGCGCGGATCCAGCCGCAGGGCCAAGGTCAATGCGGCCGTCGCCCGGCTGAAGGCCCGCGAAACCGACCGCCGCAAGGGCTGGGTGGAGAAGACCTCCACCCATCTGGCCCGCCGCTTCGATGTGATCGCCGTCGAGGACCTGAAGATCGCCGGTATGACCCGTTCGGCCCGGGGCACGGTTGATGCGCCGGGCCGTAACGTGCGCCAGAAGGCCGGGCTCAACCGGGGCGTGCTGGCCGCCGGCTGGGGACGGCTCGTCGAGCGGCTGGAGCACAAGGCTCCCGGCCGCGTCCGCAAGGTCAGCCCGCGTTATACCTCGCAGACCTGCAACGCCTGCGGGCATCGCGCGGCGGAGTCGAGACAGAGCCAATCTCGATTCCGCTGCCTCGCCTGTGGGCACCAGGGCAACGCCGATGTGAACGCGGCCAGGAACATCAGGGATACGGTGGCAGGGCATGCCGTCGCCGCGCGGGGAGGCTCGCCGCTGGGCGGGCCGGTGAACCGTGAACCTCAACGCGACCTCCTCCTCATGGGGTAGTTGCCGTTGGAATCCCCGCCTTCAGGGCGGGGAGGATGTCAATTGCTGCCCTCCTGCACGGTGTTGAGGATCCGGACACCCCGGAACAGCGCCGACGGGCACCCGTGGCTGACCGGCGCGACCTGCCCCGGCTGCCCCTTGCCACAGTTGAACGCGCCGCCGAGCACGTACGTCTGCGGCCCGCCGACCGCCTCCATCGACTGCCAGAAGTCGGTGGTCGTCGCCTGGTAGGCGAAGTCCTTGAGCTGCCCGTCGAGCCGGCCGCCGGTGATCCGGTACGCCCGCTGCCCGGTGAACTGGAAGTTGTAGCGCTGCATGTCGATCGACCAGCTCTTGTCGCCGACGATGTAGATGCCCCGCTCGACCCCCGCGATCAGCTCGTCGGTCGAGGGCCCGCCGGGCGCCGCCGCCAGCGACACGTTCGCCATGCGCTGGATCGGCATGTGGCCGGGCGAGTCGGCGAACGCGCACCCGTTGGAGCGGCCGAGTTCCTTCATCCGCGCCATCCGCCGGTCGAGCTGGTAGCCCACCAGGATGCCGTCCTTGACGATGTCGAAGCTCTGCCCCTGCACGCCCTCGTCGTCGTAGCCGACCGTGGCCAGGCCGTGGGTGACGGTGCGGTCGCCGGTCACGTTCATCGCGGGCGAGCCGTAGACGAGCTCGCCGAGCTGGTCGAACGTGGCGAAGCTGGTGCCGGCGTAGGCCGCCTCGTAGCCGAGCGCCCGGTCCAGCTCGGTGGCGTGGCCGATCGACTCGTGGATCGTCAGCCACAGGTTGGACGGGTCGATCACCAGGTCGTACTCGCCCGCCTCGACCGAGGGCGCGGCCAGCTTCTCCGCCAGCAGCTCGGGCAGCCTGGCCAGCTCGCCCTGCCAGTCCCACCAGGTGCCGGTCAGGTATTCGTAGCCCCGTCCGACCGGCGGCGCGAGCGTCGACATGTCGTCGAACCCGCTCTCCGACGCCTTCATCGCGTTGAGCTCCGGATGCACCCGCACCCGCTGCTGCGTGGTGGACGTGCCGGCCGTGTCGGCGTAGAACTTCTGCTCCTTGACCTGCAGCAGCCGCGCCGAGACGTGGTCGGCGCCCTTCAGCAGCCCGGCCGACCACTCCGCCAGCAGGCTCACCTTGTCGGCCTGGGCCACCTCGAACGGATCGACGTCGTACGCCGAGACCCACACCGCGCCGGCGTGCACCGGCTCGGGTGCCAGCTCGATGGGCTCACGGTTGATCGGGGCGCTCACCTCGGCCACCCGCACCGCCTGCTCGGCCACCCCGGCGGCGGCCTCGGGCGTCAGCAGCACGCCGGCCGCGAAGCCCCACGTGCCGCCCTTGACGACCCGCACGGCGTAGCCGAGGTCGTCGGCGTCGAGCGAGCCTTCGAGGCGGGCGTCGTAGAGGCGCAGCGTCTCCGCCCTGACACGTTCGAGCCGGAAGTCGGCGTGCTCGGCGCCCAGGTCGCGAGCACGTTGCAAGGCGGCGTCCGCCAGCTGCCGCAGGGGCAGCTCCAGGAAATCGGGGTCGATCTGGCGCATGTCCACGATCCTAACCCTGCGATCTTGTCTCACCCGGACAAGCCGGTACCCGCCGGTAGGGGATAGCGTCAGATCCCATGGCACGCTCTGTACTCGTCACCGGGGGCAATCGCGGCATAGGCCTCGCGATCGCCCGTGAACTCGCCGCGGCAGGCGACGCCGTCGCGGTCACCTACCGATCGGGGGAGCCGCCCGAGGGCCTGTTCGGCGTGCGCTGCGACGTCACCAGCACCGCCGACGTCGAGGCCGCCTTCGACAAGGTCGAGGCCGAGCACGGCCCGGTCGAGGTCCTGGTCTCCAACGCCGGCATCACCAAGGACACGCTGCTGGCGATGATGAAGGAAGAGACCTTCACCGACGTCATCGACGCCAACCTGACCGGCGCCTACCGCGTCGCCAAGCGGGCGATCAGGCCCATGATGCGGCTCAAGCGCGGCCGGGTGATCCTCGTCTCCTCCGTCGTCGGCCTCAGCGGCCAGGCCGGGCAGACCAACTACGCGGCCTCCAAGGCGGGCCTCATCGGCTTCGCCCGGTCCATGGCCCGCGAATACGGCTCGCGCAACATCACGGTCAACGTCGTCTCGCCCGGCTTCGTGGCCACCGACATGACGGCCGACCTCGACACCGAGGCGATCGTGGCCAACATCCCCCTCGGCCGGCAGGCGGCCCCCGAGGAGGTGGCGCGCGTCGTGCGCTTCCTGGCCGGCGACGACGCCTCCTACATCACCGGCGCGGTCATCCCCGTCGACGGCGGACTTGGAATGGGGCACTGACATGGGACTTCTCGACGGCAAGCGGATCCTCGTGAGCGGCGTGCTGACCGACGCCTCGATCGGGTTCGCGGTGGCCAAGCTGGCCCAGGAAGAGGGCGCCACGGTCGTCCTGACCGGCTTCGGCCGGCTCAGCCTGGTCGAGCGCATCGCCAAGCGGCTGCCCGAGCCGGCGCCGGTGCTGGAGCTCGACGTCCAGAACACCGAGCACCTCGACACGCTCGCGGCCCGGGTGGGCGAGCACGTCGACGGGCTCGACGGCGTGGTCCACTCGATCGGCTTCGCGCCGCAGTCGGCGCTCGGCGGCAACTTCCTCAACACCTCGTGGGAGGACGTCGCCACCGCGCTGCAGGTCTCGACCTTCTCCTACAAGTCGCTGGCCGTGGCCTGCCTGCCGCTGATGAAGGAGGGCGGGGCGGTGGTCGGTCTCGACTTCGACGCCTCCAAGGCCTGGCCCGTCTACGACTGGATGGGCGTGGCCAAGGCGGGACTTGAGTCCTGCAACCGCTATCTGGCCCGCGACCTGGGCAAGCAGAACATCCGGGTCAACCTGGTGGCGGCGGGCCCGCTGCGGACGATGGCGGCCAAGTCGATCCCCGGCTTCCGCGAGTTCGAGGACAGCTGGCCGGAGAAGGCCCCGCTGGGCTGGGACCTCGGCGACACCGGCCCCACGGCCAGGGCGTGCGTGGCGCTGCTGTCCGACTGGTTCCCGGCGACGACGGGCGAGATCGTCCACGTCGACGGCGGCGTCCACGCCATCGGCGGCTGACCCGCCCGATCGATTCAAGCCCCGATCCACTCAAGCCCCGGCCGGTTCACGCCGCCGGGGCTTGCTTCGTGTGCCGGCCGGCTCAGGCCAGCCGGTGGCGTCCGTTCGAGCCGGCCCGCGCCGGCTCGAACGGGATCGACTCCGTGGGCTCCGTACGGTGCCGCCGCTGCTGCACGATCCGCGTGGCCAGCACCGCCGAGCCCAGCAACGCGATCGTCAGCACCGTCCCCAGCACGTCGGAGGCGGGCGGGCTGGGCCGCACGACCCGCTGATCCTGCATCGGCACCGCGAGCTCGTGCGAGAACGGGTTGGGCCACAGCAGGTCCACCCGGGGCTCTTCGGCGTGGGCCGTCACCTGCTTCGGCGTGGGCCTGGCGGTCGCCTGCGGCGGCGGGCTCTGCGGGCGGGTGACCCGCGGCTGGGCCGGGGCCGAGGCGGTCGCCGTGGCGGTGGCCGCCCCCTGGCGGGGCCGCCGCTTGTGCCCGGCCGACGGCTGAGGCGTGGGCGTGAGCCGTTCGACGCCCTGCTGGTTGGCGCAGGCCAGCACCGGCAGGCAGTCCTGCCCGGAGCCGTCGGGATCGGCCGTCCGGCCGGACCTGGGCCGCGGCGTCGAGGTCGGCGTGGCCGGCTCGTCGGGGGTGGACCGGGTGGTGGGGACAGCCTGGCCCACGCGGCCGAGCACCTCGTCGGTGGTCTTGTCCAGCCCGTCGGTGAGCGGCTGTGTCGCGCCGCCGGTGAGCGTGTCGACGGTGCCGGTGACCGCGCCCACGACGTCGCACAGCGTGTTGGTCACCCCGGCGAGCAGGCCCCCGTCGCGCGTGCAGTCCTGGGCCGCGGCAGAGGCGGCAGGCGCCGCGACCGGGACGGCCGCCAGCGCCACCGCGAGAACTCCAGCCGAGATCGCGGTCCTGCTCCCCATCCGTCCCCTCCTGCGTCGCTTCTGGAGGAAATCTTTATGGACATCGGACCTCAGACGCAGGCTTTTCGCGGGTAACGTTGCGATTCGGTACCGACTAGTGATACGCGAGAAGGTCTCTCGTTCCCCGGCGGCCGCCTGAGAGCCCTGGGGGCCCTGGGGGCACGGCCGGTCAGTCGAGGGACGACACGTCATCGAGGGCCTCTCGGATCTCTATCGGCAGCACCACGTCCTCCGCGGGGAGGATGCCTTTGAGCTGCGCGTGCGTACGGGCCCCGACGATGGCCGAGGCGATGCCCGGCTGGTCGCGTACCCAGGACAGGGCCACCGCCAGCGGTGACACGCCGAGGCCGTCGGCGGCGGTCATGACGGACTCGACGACCCGGCGCGACCGTTCGTCCAGATAGGGGCGGACGAAGTCGGCGAAGTGCGGGGTCGCGGCGCGCGAGTCGGCGGGGATGCCGGTGCGGTATTTGCCGGTCAGCACCCCGCGCCCGAGCGGCGACCAGGCCAGCACGCCGACGCCCAGGTGGGCCGCGGCGGGCAGCAGCTCGCGCTCGGGCTCGCGGGCCAGCAGCGAGTATTCGGCCTGGGCCGCGGTGATCGGGATGCGGCCGGGGATCATCTTCTGGGTGACGGAGGCGGCGGCCAGCTGCCAGCCGGCGTAGTCGCACACGCCCGCGTAGACGGCCCGGCCGGAGGAGACGATCGCGTCGAGCGCGGCCAGGGTCTCCTCCAGGGGCACCTCGGCGTCGTAGGTGTGCAGCTGCCACAGGTCGACGTAGTCGAGCCCGAGGCGGTTGAGCGAGTCGTCCACCGCGGCGATGAGATGGCGCCTGGAGGCGTCGCGCGGGCGCCGGCCGTTGGGCGTCACCACGGCCTTGGTGGAGATCACCAGCTCCGAGCGCGGCACGGAGTCGCGCAACATCCGGCCGAGCAGCCGCTCGGCGTCGCCGCCGGTGTAGACGTCGGCCGTGTCGACCAGGTTGCCGCCCGCGTCGAGGAACGTGCGGAGCTGGGCGGCGGCCTCGTCCGCGTCGGTGTCACGCCCCCAGGTCATCGTGCCGAGCCCCACCCGGGACACCGACAGGCCGCTCAGGCCGACATAGCGCTGCTCCATGATCCCGCCAGGTTACCGTCCAGGCCGATGAAACGTTGTGATCGACGCCTGCGACACTTACGTGATGACCACGCTGCTTCTGGCCCGGCACGGGCTGACGGACCTCACCGGGCCGGTGCTGGCCGGCCGTACCCCGGGGGTGCATCTGAGCGAGGCGGGAAGGGCGCAGGCCGCCGCGCTCGCCGGGCGCGTCGCGAGCGTCAGGCTCGACGCCATTGTCTCCAGCCCGCTCGAGCGCTGCCGGGAAACGGCGCAAGCGGTCGCGGAAGGACGCGGCACGGACGTCTCGATCGACGAACGTTTCATCGAGTGCGGCTACGGCACGTGGACCGGCCGGCCGCTGAAGGAACTGGCCGAGGAGCCGCTGTGGCAGGTCGTGCAGGCCCATCCGAGCGCGGCGACGTTCCCCGAGGGGGAGCCGCTGGCCGTGATGCAGCACCGGGCCGTGGCGGCGGTCAGGGAGTGGAATCAGCGCCTCGGGAGTAAGGGTGTCTACCTGGTCTGCAGCCACGGCGACGTGATCAAGGCGATCGTCGCGGACGCCCTGGGCCTCCATCTCGATCAGTTTCAGCGCATAACGGCTGATCCGGCGGCCCTCACCGTCATTCGCTACGCCCCCTTGCGCCCCTTTCTTCTCAGGCTTAACGACATGGGGGATTTGAGGCTTCCTGAGGATTCGGAGGAGAAAGACGGGGGAGAAAACATCACCGGGAGCGATGCCGCCGTCGGCGGCGGGCCCGGAACCACGTAAGGTCAGGCTATGCCGGTCTTCGACTACGACCCACCAGAGAGATTCGTCGCCGGTGCCTTGGGGCAACCAGGCGCACGGATCTTCTATCTGCAGGCCAGGGCCGAGGGCAGACTGACCACGGTGGCGCTGGAGAAACTGCAGGTGGCCGCACTCGCGGGCAGGCTGGACGAGCTGCTCGACGAGGTGCTGCGGCTCAGCGGGGGCACCGCCCAGGTGCCGGCGCTGGCCCCGGCCGACCTGGCCGACGACGCGCCTCTCGACGCGCCGCTCGCGGAGGACTTCCGCGTCGGCACCATGGCGCTGACCTGGGACGCCGAGAAGTCGCAAGTGGTGATCGAGGCGCAGGAGGCCGTCGACGAAGACGATCTCGAACGGGCCGATCCCGCGGTGCTGCGCGTGCGCATCAGCGCGGGCGCGGCGCGGGCCTTCACCCAGCGAGCCCTGCAGATCGTCGCGGCGGGCCGACCACCGTGCCCTCTGTGCGGGCAGCCGCTCGACGCCGCCGGGCACGTCTGCGTCCGTCTCAACGGCTACCGCGGGGGTGAGGCGGCTTCATGACCGCTCCGGAGAGCGAACCGGCCGTCAAGCACTCCCAGCAGCCGCAGCTGATGCGGGACGAGGAGGCGCTGACGCTGCTCCGCGACGGGAGCATCGAGGTCGCGGGCCGCCTGGTCGAGGCGACCAACATGACGCTCTACTGCTCGGTCAAGCTGGGCGCGCGCTCGGCCGCCTGCGTCTACAAGCCCGTACGCGGCGAGCGCCCCCTGTGGGACTTCCCCGACGGCACCCTCGCCGCCCGCGAGGTGGCCGCCTTCGAGGTCTCGCAGGCCACCGGCTGGCGCATCGTGCCGCCCACGGTCTACCGCGACGGGCCGTTCGGGCCGGGCATGTGCCAGCTGTGGATCGACACCGAGCGCGAGATCGACCTCATGCGGCTGGTCAAGAGCCGCAATCCGGTGGTGCGCCGGATGGCGGTGTTCGACGCGGTGGTCAACAACGCCGACCGCAAGGGGGGCCACCTGCTGCCGCTGCCCACCGGCCACGTCTACGGGGTCGACCACGGGGTCTGCTTCTCCGCGGAAGACAAACTCCGCACGGTGCTGTGGCAGTGGCGCGGCAAGCCGCTGGCCCGCGAGGCGGTGGCGGTGCTGGCCAAGCTGGAGCGCGACCTGGAGTCCGGCTCCCTGGGGCGCAGGCTGCGCGAGCTGCTGACGCTGGCCGAGGTCGAGGCCACCTGGCACCGGGTGAGGCGGCTGCTCGACACCGGCGTGCACCCCTACCCGTCGGAGGGGTGGCCGGCCATACCCTGGCCCCCCATCTGAGGTAGGTCAAACCCGTTTAATACCCTTTGACCATGTGCACGCTGATCGTGAAGACCGGGCCCCGGCTGACGCTCATGGGCGTGCGGGACGAGTTCGCCGATCGGCCGTGGGAAGGGCCGGGCGAACACTGGCCCGACTACCCGGGCGTGATCGGCGGGCGCGACCTCAAGGCGGGCGGCACCTGGCTGGCCGTGCATCCGGCGGCCCGCCGTGCGGCGGCGCTGCTCAACGGGCACGGCAAGGCGGCCGAGGAGACGACCAAGGTCTCGCGGGGCGACCTGGCGCTGAAGGCCGCGTACACCGGAGAGCTGCCAGAAGGCGACCTGACCCGCTACGACCCCTTCCACCTGGTGCTCGCCGGCCTGACCCGGGTGCGGCTGCTCAGCTGGGACGGCGAGCGGGCGGTCCGCTCCGACCTGCCCGCCGGCACCAGCATGGTCGTCAACTCGGGCCTGGACGCCGAGAGCGAGCGGGTCCGCGCCTACCTGCCCCGCTTCCGCGACAGCGACGACTGGCGCGAGCTGATCAAGGAGGAGCCGTCCGACGACCGCGGCGCGCTCATCATCCGGCACGAGCTGCCCGACGGCCGGCTCTTCGCCTCCCTGTCGGTGATGGAGGTCGCGATCGACCCCCGCGAGGTCACGTACGACTTCACCGACCTGACCGCCGATCGGGACGGATAGGCTCAAAGGCATGAGATCGTGGTCTGCCCAGAACGTTCCAAAGCTCCCAGGTGAGAGCATTCCGCTGAGTCTCTACGACACCTCCGCCAAGCAGGTGCGGCAGACCGATCCCGGTCCCACCGCCAGGATGTACGTCTGCGGCATCACCCCCTACGACGCCACCCACCTCGGCCACGCCAACACCTACCACGCCTTCGACCTCGTCGGCCGCGTCTGGCGTGATGCCGGCCACGAGGTGCACTACACGCAGAACGCCACGGACGTGGACGATCCGCTGCTGGAACGGGCGGAGCAGACCGGCATCGACTGGCAGGAATTGGCCGAGCGCGAGATCGAGCTGTTCCGCGGCGACATGGAGGCGCTGCGCATCCTGCCGCCGCGCGAATACGTCGGCGTCACCGAGGTCGTCGGCCGGGTGGCGGACCTGATCTCCCAGCTGAGCGCCAAGGGCGTCACCTACGACCTCGACGGCGACATCTACTTCAGCGTGGCCGACGCCCCCAAGTTCGGCCAGGTGTCCGGCTACGACGAGGCGGAGATGACCGCCCTGTTCGCCGAGCGCGGCGGCGACCCCGAGCGGCCCGGCAAGCGCGACCCGCTCGACTGGCTGTTGTGGCGCGCCGAGCGGCCGGGGGAGCCCGCCTGGGACTCCTCGCTGGGCCGGGGCCGCCCCGGCTGGCACATCGAGTGCACCACGATCGCCCTCGACCACCTGGGCCCCGGCTACGACGTGGCCGGCGGCGGCTCCGACCTGATCTTCCCGCACCACGAGTGCGGCGCCTCCGAGGGGCACGCCGCGACCGGCGAGTGGCCGTTCGCGAAGTTCTACACCCACGCCGGCATGGTGGCACTCGACGGCGAGAAGATGTCGAAGTCGAAGGGCAACCTCGTCTTCGTCTCCCGGCTGCGGCGCGAGCACGACCCGATGGCGATCAGGCTCGTGCTGCTGGCCCACCACTACCGCGCCGACTGGGAATACGTGCCGGAGCTGATGACCGAGGCCGAGCGCAGGCTGGCCCGGTGGCGCTCGGCCGCCGCCCTGGCGTCGGGGCCGCCGGCCGAGGAGCCGCTGGCGACGGTCCGCGCGCGGCTGGCCGACGACCTCGACTCGCCGGGCGCGCTGGCCGCGATCGACGCCTGGGCCGAGCGCGCCCTCACCGAAGGCGGCGCCGACTCCGCCGCCCCCGCCCTGGTCAAGGACCTCACCGACGCCTTGCTCGGCGTCGCACTCTGACTCATCACCCCCGCGGGGCCCGGCCGGAGACGGCCGGGCCTTTTCTTTTGGGACGGCCTTGGCGCGAGAGCCGGTTCTGCCGTGCTAGCCTGATTGTCAGCGTCACTGATGATTTGAAGGGCTGACAATGATCCTCATCACCGGAGGGCTGGGCTTCATCGGCACGGCCACCACCCGCGCCCTGCTCGACATGGGCGAGTCCTGCGTGCTCGTCCAGCGCCGCCCCGCCGAGATCCCCGCCGCCTTCGCGGCCGAGGCCGGCGAGCGGCTGTTCGTCGAGCGGGCCGACCTCCACGACGAGCGCGCGCTGCTCGCCGTCGGCGACCGCCACAAGATCACCGGCATCCTGCACCTGGCCGGCTCCATGCCCTGGCCGCCCGGCGGGCACGAGCCGCTGGAGGGGGCGGAGCGGGCGATCAAGAACCTGCTCAACGTCTACCGGGCCGCCCAGGAGTGGCAGGTGCGCCGCCTCGGCCTGGCCAGCACCATCGGCGTGTACGGCGGCGCCGGCGTCGATGAGGGCCCGCTGGCCGAGGACCAGCCGCTGGCGATGACCGCGCCCCACCCCATCCCCGGCTTCAAGAAGATCGCCGAACTGCTGGCCGACCACCTGCGCCAGGTCCTCGACCTGGAGACCGTCAGCTACCGCATCGGTGCCATCTGGGGCCCGCTCGGGCACAACCCGTCGCCGTTCTTCGCCGCGCCCCAGCTCGTCCACGCCGCCGCCCGCGGCACCGCGCCCGACCTGTCGGTGATCGGGGGCACGGCCCACGCGGACGACGGCATCGACCTGTGCTACGTCAAGGACTGCGGCCGCGCCCTCGCCCTGCTCCAGACGGCCGAGCGGCTGCGGCACCCCACCTACAACGTGGCCTCGGGCCGCCTGACCACCAACGGGGAGGTCGCCGCGGCGATCAGGAAACTCGTCCCCGGCGCCGACATCGACCTCCCCGAGGGCCGCGGCCCGGCCGGGGGCCGCACCTGGCTCGACACCACCCGGCTGCGTGCCGACACCGGGTTCGAGCCCGCGTACGACACCGAGCGCGGGGTCGCCGACTACCTCGCCTGGCTGCGCGCCGGCAACGAGCGCTAGACGACCTCGACCCGTTCCACCGGTTCGAGCCGCCGGACGGCGCCCAGCTCGCTCGCGAACCACTCGATCGTCAGCCGCAGCCCCTCGGCGGCGGGCACCTGCGCCCGCCAGCCGAGCCGCTCGGCCGCCAGCGCGGTGTCCGGCCGCCTGACCTTGGGATCGTCCACGGGCCTGTCGACGAACCTGAGCTCCGACGACGACCCCGTCAGATCCCTGATCAGCGTGGCCAGCTCCAGCATGGTCAGCTCGTCCGGGCTGCCGATGTTGACCGGACCGGCGAAGTCGCTGCGGGCCATGGCCAGGATCCCCGCGACGGTGTCCTCGACGAAGCAGATCGACCGCGTCTGCGAGCCGTCCCCGGTGATCGTGATCGGCTCGCCGGTCAGCGCCTGGCGGATGAACGTCGGGATGGCCCGGCCGTCGTACGGGCGCATGCGCGGGCCGTAGGTGTTGAAGATGCGCACGATCCCCGTGTCGGTGCCGCGCGACTGACGGTAGGCCGTGGTCAGCGACTCGGCGAAGCGCTTGGCCTCGTCGTACACGCTGCGCGGGCCGACCGGGTTGACGTTGCCCCAGTACGTCTCCTTCTGCGGGTGCTCCAGCGGGTCGCCGTACACCTCGCTGGTCGAGGCCAGCACGAACCTGGCGCCCTTCTCCCTGGCCAGCCCCAGCGCGTGCAGCGTGCCGACGCTGCCCACCCGCAGGGTCTCGATCGGATAGCGCAGATAGTCGGCCGGCGAGGCGGCCGAGGCGAAGTGCAGGACGAGGTCGAGCCGGCCGGGGACGTGCACGTACCCCGTCAGGTCGCACTCGATGAGCCGGAACTCCGGCCGTTCCAGCAGATGCTCGACGTTGCGCGGCCCGCCGGTGAGGAAGCTGTCCATGCAGACGACCTCCGCACCCTCCTCCAGCAGCCGCTCGCACAGATAGGAGCCGAGGAACCCGGCGCCTCCGGTGACCAGAGCCCTCATGACGTGACCTCCAAGGCAGCCTCGACCACTTCAGATACCTCGATCTTCAACAGGCCCGGGTCCACCCGCTCCCCGTGCGGATCACCCGTCCTGCCCGCCCACAGCGGCACATGACGCCAGCCCGGCGGCGGCCCCCACAAAGCGGGGGAGACCGGGCCGAACAGCACCACCGACGGCACGCAGAAGGCCGTCGCCAAGTGGGCCACGCCGGTGTCGCCGCAGACCACCAGCCTCGACCTGCTGACCAGGTCGATCAGGTCGGCCAGGCGGGTGCGCCCGGCCAGCATCCGCTCGGGCGGCAGCCCGGCCAGCTCGGCCACCTTCGCGGCCAGCGGCACCTCCGCCTCGTTCCCGGTGACGACCACGTCGTCCAGCGCCGCGGCCACCTCGGCGAACCGCTCGGGAGGCCAGCGCCGCGCCGGGTACGCGGCGCCCGGATGCACGATCGCGGGCCCCGTACGGTCGGAGACACCCAGCGTCAGGTCCGCCGGGTCGGCGGGGATGCCGTACCACTCCAGCAGGCCGCACCAGCGCCGCACCTCGTGCACGCCGTCCTGCCACGGCGGCCCGGTGCCGAAGCCGATCAGCCGCCCCGGATCGGTACGCCGCAGCGCCTCGATGCTCTGCGGCCCCTTCCCGTGCAGGTTGACCGCGATGTCCGGCCGCTCGAACGGCACCGGGCCGGGCCCCGACACGTCCACCTGGTCGTCCACCGCGCCGGTCAGCGGCAGCAGGGCGCCCAGCGCGCGCGGGGCGGCCAGCGTGATGCGGTGCCCGGGAAAGGCCTGGCGCAGGGCCCGCAGGGCGGGCACGGCCGTGAGCAGGTCGCCCAGGCCGAGCCCGCGCAGCGCCAGCAGCTCTAGGGCCATGACGTCTCCGTGGACGGGCAGACCACGAGCTCTCTCACCTCGCAACCCGCCGGCTGCCGCAGCGCGAACACCACGGCTTGGGCCACGTGCGCCGGATCGTTCAGCCCGGCCTCAGGACCCGGTTTGTACTGTTCAGGACGGCCGTCGAAGAAGCTCGTCCGCATGCCGCCGGGGATCAGCAGGGTCACCCCGATCTCCCCGCGCGTCTCGATGGCCAGCCCCCTGGTGAAGCCGACGACGCCGAACTTCGAGGCCGAGTACGCCGAGGCGTCGCTGAGCGGCCGCAGCCCCAGCGTCGAGGCGCAGGTGACGACCTTGCCGCGGGTGTGCTTCAGGTACGGCAGCGCCGCCCGGACGACCGCGGCCGTGCCCAGCAGGTTCACCTGGATCACCCGCTCCCAGTCGGCGGCAGGCACGTCCTCCAGCCGCCCGCACGCGTCGATGCCGGCCGCCGTCACGACGGCGTCCAGGCCGCCGGCCCGCTCGGCCAGCTCGCGCACCGCCCGCTCGGCCTGCCCGCGATCGGCCAGATCCGCCGTCACGTGCTCGAAGCGCTGGTCGGGCTCGCGCACGTCCACGACGAGCGCCTTCCAGCCCTCCTTCTCCACGGCCTCGGCCGTGGCCAGGCCGAGCCCGGACGCGCCCCCGGTGATCAATACGTTCATCGGATCTCCCTGATCAGATTGCTTGTCGAACGCCCCGGCAGCGTGCTCAGCACGACGATCTCCGCGCCGAGCCTGCCGAGGACCTCGGACTCGGGCAGCGCCTCCCCCTCGTAGTCGCCGCCCTTCACCCACACGTCGGGCCGCAACTGCTCGATGACGGCCGCGGGGGTGTCCTCGTCGAACACCGCCACGGCGTCCACGCAGCCCAGGGCCCGCAGCACCTCGACCCGGTCGTGCACGTCCACGACGGGCCTGGCCGGGCCCTTCAGCCGGCGTACGGAGTCGTCGGAGTTGACGCAGACGACGAGCGCGTCGCCCAGCGCCCTGGCCCGGCGCAGCAGGCTCACGTGACCGGCGTGCAGCAGGTCGAAGCAGCCGCCGGTGGCGATCAGCCGGCCGCCGAGTGCCCGGGTGAGCCCGGCCACCTCCAGCGCCGTGCGCGGCCGGTCGCCGAGCCGCTGCTCCCGCACCCGTACGGACGCCGCCCCGCCGCGCTCGACGAAGCGCGACGCCTCGGCCACGCCGGTCGTGACCGCCTCCTCGACGCCGGCGCCGGCCAGCAGCGCCAGCGCCACGGCGCCGGCCAGGCGGTCGCCCGCGCCGCAGGCGTCCCGGCCGCGCGCCCGCAGCGGGGACGGCACCCGGGTCGGCGCGCCGTCCCCCACGGCCAGCGCGGCACCGCGCTCGCCGGTCGTGACGGCCACCGCCCCGGCCCGCAGCTCCCGTACCAGGTGGCGGGCCGCCTGATCGGGGCCGTGGTAGCCGGACCGGCACCACGCCCTGGCCTCCGCCTCGCTCGGCGTCAGCAGCGCGCAGCCCGGCACCGGCCGCTCGCCGAGCGGATGCGGGTCCCACACCACCGGCACATCGGTGTCGCGCAGCAGCTCGCGGGCCATCCCGGCCACGCCCCTGCCGTAGTCGGAGACCAGCACCGCGCCGGCCGCCGCGATGGCCTCGGCCGCCCGCGGGGTGGGCGCACACCGCGCCGCCCTGCCGTCGCCGGTGTCCAGCCTGACCAGCGTCTGGCCGCCCGACCTGACCCTCGTCTTGCGCACGGTGCCGCCGCGCAGCGCCAGCCCGACCAGGTCGAGCTCCTGCGACAGCAGCCCGCACAGCCGGTGGCCGTCGGCGTCGTCGCCGAGCGCGGTGATCAGCACGACACCGGCGCCGTCCCTGGCGGCCAGCAGCGCCGCCAGACCGGCCCCGCCGGGACGGGCCCGCTCCGCCGACACCGCCACCACCGGCACGGGCGCGTCGGGGCACAGCCGGGCGGCATCGCCCTCGACGTCCACGTCGAGCACGGCGTCGCCGATGACGACGAGCGGCCCGTCGCTCACAGCGCCGCCTCCACCGCGTCGCACAGCAGGTGGATCAGCGCCAGGTGCACCTCCTGGACCGTGGCGGTCTCCGCGGCGGGCACGGCGACGGCCTCGTCGCACAGCTCCGACAGCGGGTTCGGCCCCGGCCCCGTCATGCCCCACGCCGTCATCCCGGCCCCCCGGGCCGCTCTGGCCGCGGCCAGCACGTTCGGGCTGCCGCCGCTGGTGGACAGGCAGATCAGCACGTCGCCGTCACGCCCGTGCGCGAGCACCTGGCGGGCGTAGACCTCGTCGGCGCCGAAGTCGTTCGCGATCGCCGTCAGCGACGAGCCGTCCGCGTGCAGCGGGATCGCCGCGTACGGGCGCCGGTCCTGCCGGAACCTGCCGACCAGCTCGGCCGTCAGGTGCTGGGCCTCGGCCGCGGAGCCGCCGTTGCCGCAGGCCAGCAGCCTGCCGCCGGCGGCCAGCACCCCGGCCAGCCGGCCACCCCAGGCCCGGACGGCGACCGCGTGGTCGTCGACCTTCTCCAGGGTGTTCCAGAGCTTCTCCAGATGGGCATCCATGCTCAACCCCCCAGGGCCGCCAGCTGGCCGACCTTGCCTTCGATGACCCGCGTGTACACGGCCTCGGTGAGTTCCGCCACCCGTGGCCAGCCGTAGCGTTCGCGGGCCCGGCGGGCCCCCGCCGCACCAAGTTCGGCCCGCCGGCCGGCGTCGCCGAGCACCTCCTGCAGCGCCCTGGCCAGGGCGCGTGGCCGGCGCGGCGGCACCAGCACGCCGGCTCCCGCGACCGTGTCGAGGTGACCGCCGACCGCCGAGGCCACGACAGGAACGCCGCACGCCATGGCCTCCACCGGCACCATGCCGAACGGCTCGTACCAGGGCACCGACACCACCACGTCGGCCGAGCGCATCAGCGCGGGCACGTGCGTGCGCGGCACGCTGCCGATGACGTGCACGCGCTCGCCCATCCCGTAGCCGTCGGCCAGCTCGCGCAGCCGGACGGACTCGTCGTCGCCGTGGCCGCCACCGGCGATCACCAGGTCGGCGCCGGGGAGCCGGCGCATCGCCCGCAGCACGGTGTCCACGCCCTTGCGCGGCACCATCCGGCCGATGCTGAGCACGAGCGGCCGTTCCGTACGCGGCGCCACCGGCCCCTCCGGGCGGAACGCCTCCAGGTCCACCCCGCACGGCACCACCGCGATCCGGTGCTCGGGGACGCCCATCGCGCACAGCTCGCGCACCTCGTCCCCGCACGTGGCCAGCACGGCGTCGGCGCACAGGCCGATCTCGCGCTCCGTCTCGATCCGGTGCGCCGGGCTCGTGTCGGCCTCGCCCTGCCAGCGGCGCTTGACCGTGCCGAGCGCGTGGAACGTCTGCACCACCGGGATCCCGCCGCCCGCC
Source organism: Nonomuraea sp. NPDC048882 (assembly GCF_040649755.1). Lineage (NCBI taxonomy): Bacteria > Bacillati > Actinomycetota > Actinomycetes > Streptosporangiales > Streptosporangiaceae > Nonomuraea > Nonomuraea sp. NPDC048882. The sequence goes on along the minus strand of NZ_JBEZGB010000012.1, from coordinate 202,393 downwards.
GCCCGCAGTGCCGCCTGGCCGCTCATCCAGAAGTGCGCGTGCGCCACGTCCGGCGGCCGGGCGGCCCAGCTCCTGGCCAGCCGCTCGGTGAACTCCGGCATGTACGCGGGCAGCTCGTCCTTGGGGACGGTCACCGCGGGGCCCGCCGTGACGTACTCGACCGTGACGCCCGGGGCCGGGCGCACCGAGCCCGGCTGGGACGCGGACGAGCGCCGGGTGTGGACGACGACCGTGTGCCCCCGATCCGCCAGGGCCAGCGCCAGCCCGGCGACGTGCACGTTCTGGCCGCCGGAGTCCACGCCGCCGATCGCCGCCAGCGGGTCCGCGTGCTCTGAGATGAGATCGACCTTCACCGCGTCAGCTCCCTCACTGCCTTGACCACCTGCTCACTCGTCACTTGGGACAGGCACGGGTGCCCGGGCACCGGGCAGACGCGCGCCCTGCTGCCACGGCAGGGTGCGCGCTGATCGCCCAGCAGCACCATGGGCACGCCGTACGGGGCCCACCGCGCCGCCGGGACGACGGGGGAGAACAGGCTCACGACCGGGGTGCCGACCGCCGCGGCCAGGTGCGCGGGGCCGGTGTTGCCCGCCACGAGCACGCCGGCGCGTTCGATCACGGCGGCCAGTTCCGCGAATGTGGTCACGCCGCCCAGGTCGACGGCGACGTCGCCGGCCACGAAGGCGGTGAGGTCACGTTCCGTTCCGGTCACGACGACCCGGTGCCCGTCCTCCGCCAGCTCCCGGACCGTCCGCCGGTGGCGGTCGGCGGACCAGGTCCTGGCGGGGGCCGATGTCCCCGGATGCACCACGACGTACGCGCCTTCGCCGGCCTCGGCGCCGGCTTCATGCCAATGCCCGAGAAATCGAGCTATATCCGGCAATGGCCGTTGAACAGCGAGTTTGCCGTCGTCGCCGTCGCTCAGCCGGAACCCGGCGGCCTCGGCGACCGCCAGCATCCGCTCCGCCTCCGGCACGTCCACGCTCTCGTCCACCTGGTGGCGCACGTCGAGCAGCGAGCCCGGGTAGTCGTTGCTGATCGCGCTGATCCTGGCCACCCCCGCCAGCCGGAGCAGCAGCGCCAGCGGGAGCGCCGACTGGTGGAACGAGGTGAGCAGCACCGCCTCGTCCACGCCGCCGAGCCGGGCGGTGAGCGCGCCGGCCAGCTCTGGGGTGACGGGTGGCGGGGTGTGGTCGATCCACGGGGCGTCCCAGGTGATCACCCGGTCCACGCCGGGCAGCACCTCGGCCGCGGCCCGCCCGTTCGGGCCGGCCAGGAAGACCACCTCACGGGCCCGCGTCCGCACGGCCCGCACCGCCGGCCCGGCCAGCAGCACGTCCCCGGCGTCGTCCAGCCGCGCCACCAGCACACACCCCCGATCCCGCCCCGCCCGCCCCGCCCGATCCCGCCCCGCCCGCCCCGCCCGGGCCCGGCTTCGAGCGCTCCGGCTCGGAGCGCTCGGGGTTGCGGGGCTGAGGTTCACGGTGCTTTGGGGTGCGGTGCTGCGGTTCGGGGTGCTGTCCCCTCCCGGTGGGTCAGGGGCTTTGCGCTCCGAGGCCGGGCGGCTCATCGGCGCACCTTCCATTCCCCTCGCAGCCGGTACGCGACGGCGACCGGCGGGATCAGCACACTGGTGACGGCCATCCGCAGCACCTCGCCCGGAGTCCGCGGCCCCGGGGCGATCCGCCGCCACGCGAACTCCGCCGTCAGCCCCGCCCAAACACCCCCGACCGCCACCGCCAGCACGGGCAGGATCCGGGCGGCGACGTGCGACCGCCTCCAGCGCCGGACCTGCGCCGGCGCCTCCCCGGCCGGCACCGGCCGCCGCAAGGCGCGGGCCGGCGGCGTGGCAGCGGCGGCGGTGAGGAGCAGGGCCGTCAGGGCGGCCGCCGTCGTGGCGGCGTGGGTGCGGAGCCGGCCGGGGCCGTCGCCGATGGCCGTACGCCACCCGGGGCCGTGCAGCCGCCGCATGAGCGCGTCGTCGGCGTTGCCCCGCTGGAAGCGCACGCTCGCCCAGAACCCGTCGGCCCGCACCGGATGCTCGCTCACCCGCCCGCCCCGCACCAGCCGCCACCCGGCCCGCCTCACGCGCAGCGCCAGGTCCGCGTCCTCCCGGTACGCCCGGGGAAAGCGCTCGTCGAACCCGCCCGCCGCCTCCAGTGCCGCGCGCCGGTAGGCCATGTCGGCCGTCGCCCACAGCGCCCCGGCCAGCCCGGCGGTGTTCCGCTCGGCGTCGGCAGGCCGCCGCCCGGCGGGCAGCGGCACCACGATGCGGCCCTGGCTGCCGCCCACGTCGTCGGGCAGGTCCACCAGGTCCTTCCAGGCCGCCTCGGCCCACCCTGGCCCGGGCACCACGTCGTCGTCCAGGAACACCACCCACGGCGTGCCCGCGGCCCGCCACCCGGCGTTGCGCGCCGCCGCCGGCCCCCGCCCGCCCGACCGGACGACCCGTACGGAAGGAGACAACCCGAGCGGAGCGCAAGAGCCCTTCCGGTCGTCCACCACGATCACCGGCACGCCGGGCCCCACGCCCGCCACGGTGGCGCGCAGCGTGGCCCGCCCGATGGTGGGGATCACCACGGTGATCACGCGCCGAACACCTCCCCGCGCCGCACCAGGTACGGCCCCAGGACCAGCACGTCCACCGGCGCGGAGCCGAAGCACTCCAGCGCGTCGCGCGGATCGTCCACCATGGGCCGCCCGGCCGTGTTGAGGCTCGTGTTGACCACCACCGGCAGCCCCGTCCGCGCCTCGAACTCGATCAGCACCCGCGCCATCAGCGGCTGCTCCCGAGGCGAGATCGTCTGGATGCGGGCGGTCCCGTCCACGTGCACGACCGCCGGGATGCGCTCGGCCCAGCCCGGCCGCACGTCGTGGACGAACAGCATGTACGGCGACGGCACCGGCCCCCGCCCGAAGATCTCCGCGGCCCGCGACTCCAGCACCATCGGCGCGACGGGCCGGAACTGCTCACGCCCCTTGACGTCGTTCAGCCGCTCGGTGTTGCGCGCGTGACCCGGGTGCGCCAGCAGCGAACGCTGCCCCAGCGCCCGCGGCCCGTACTCGGAGCGGCCCTGGAACCAGGCCACGATCCGGTCGGCGGCCAGCTCGGCAGCCACCGCCGCGGCCAGGTCGGCCGGGCGGGTGTGCGCCACCCGCGCCACGTCCAGCCACGCCCCGAGCTCCTCGTCGGTGAAGCCGCGTCCCAGCGCCGCGCCCGGCATGGGCCCGGCCGGCTCCCCGTACGCCTGCGCCAGGTGCAGCGCCCCGCCGAGCGCGGTGCCGGAGTCGCCGGCGGCCGGCTGCACCCACACCTCCGCGAACGGCCCCTCGTCCAGCAGTCTGGTGTTGGCCACGCAGTTGAGCGCCACCCCGCCGGCCAGGGCCAGCCGCCGCGCGCCGGTCCGCTCGTACAGCCAGCGCACCAGCTCAAGCAGCACCTCCTCCAGCCGGGCCTGCACGCCGGCGGCCAGGTCGGCGTGGTCGGAGGTCCAGGCGGCGCCCCTCGGCAGCGCCTTGGCGTAGACGTTCCAGTCGACCGGCTCGACGCGGAACCCGCCGTCCCCCGTCGTGTAGATCACCTCGCGCAGCGCCTCCAGGTGGCGGGGATCGCCGTAGGAGGCCATCGCCATGACCTTGTACTCGTCGCTGGAACGCAGGAAGCCGAGGTGCTCGGTGACGTCCTCGTACATGAGACCCAGGGAGTGCGGCAGCTCCTGCGCGGCCAGCACCTCCAGCTCGCCGCCCCGGTAGACACCCGCCAGGTGCGATACGCTCTCGCCCCGCCCGTCGCACACCAGGACCGCGCAGTCGCGCCAGGGGGAGGCCAGCCCGGCCGAGGCGGCGTGCGCCACGTGGTGCGGCACGTAGGCGACCTGGCCGGGGTCCAGCCCGGGCAGCGCCGTGGCGAGGAAGGCGGGCGCGCGGACCGCGTACCTGGTGCGCAGGTCCTCCCAGTCGTCCTCCGGCCTGCCCGTCACCAGGGACGGGTCGTAGGAGTAGGCGACGACGTCGATGTCCTCGGGGGAGAGCCCCGCCTGCCGCAGGCACCACGCGGCGGCCTGCTCCGGCAGCTCCCACGCGGAGAACGCCAGCGGCCGCTTGCCGTGCTTGCGCCGGCTGAAGCGCTCCTCCTCCGCCGCGGCGACGATCCTCCCGTCGGCCACCAGAGCGGCGGCCGGGTCGTGGAAGATCGCGTTGATGCCGAGAAATTTCATGGGTCCTCCCGCTGCCGATGCCGGGAACCGCTACCGAGAGAAGCGACCCTCAAACCTGGCCATGCCTCTGACGTGCGAAAACAGGCGCGGCCTCGGGAAATTGTCACTCTGGGTAGTTGTTTGCCGGGTCGGGGCCCGGGTAGCTGCCCGGCACGCGACGGAGGTGGATGGTGTTCGAAAAGCGACGTCCCGGCGCCGTGCTCTTCGACCGGGACGGAACCTTGATCAGGGACGTGCCGTACAACGGCGATCCGGCCCTGGTGGAGCCCATGCCGGGCGCGGCCGAGGCCCTGGGCAGGCTGCGCCGGGCCGACGTGGCGGTGGCCGTGGTCACGAACCAGTCGGGCGTCGCCAAGGGCCTGCTATCACCGGACGAGATGGACCAGGTCAACGCCAAGGTGGAGGAGCTACTGGGGCCGTTCGACGCGTGGGCGATCTGCGTGCACGACGACACCGACGGCTGCACCTGCCGCAAACCCGCCCCCGGCCTGGTCATCCGCGCCGCTGCCGTGCTGGACGTCAGCCCGCGCGACTGCGTCGTCGTGGGCGACATCGGCCGCGACATGGAGGCCGCCAAGGCCGCGGGCGCCCGGGGCATCCTGGTCCCGACCCCGCAGACGCTCGAAGCGGAGATCCTGCGGGCCGCCGAGGTCGCCGACGACCTGGCCGACGTCGTGGACCGCGTGCTGAACGACACGGACAGCCCCGTCGTGGCCGCCTCGGCGCCCTGGGCCAGGGCCATGGGCTGGAGCCGCTGGTGAGGATCCTCATCTGGCACGTGCACGGCGCGTGGACCAGTGCCTTCATCAGGGGTTCGCACGAATATCTGCTGCCGCTCGTCCCCGGTCGTGGTCCCGACGGACGGGGGCGGGCGGCCACGTACGACTGGCCGGAACGCGCCCGAGAGGTGCCCTGGGACCGGCTGCGCCACGAACCCGTGGACGTCGTCGTCTACCAGCGCCCGCACGAGATCGACCTGGCCCGCGACTGGCTGGGGCGCGACGTGCCCGGCGTCTACGTCGAGCACAACACCCCGGCCGGCGACGTGCCCCGCACCCGCCACCCGCTGGCCGGCCGCGACGACATCACGCTCGTGCACGTCACCCACTTCAACGAGCTGTACTGGGACAACGGCCGCGCGCCCACCCGCGTCATCGAGCACGGCGTCCCCGACCCCGGCCACCTCTACACCGGCGAGCTGCCCAGGGCGGGCGTCGTGGTCAACGAGCCGGTACGCCGCGCCAGGGTCGCCGGCACCGACCTGCTGCCCCGCTTCGCCGAGCGGGTGCCGCTCGACGTGTTCGGGATGAAGGTGGACGGGCTCCCGTACGAGACCCACGAGGACCTGCCCCAGCACGTCATGCACGCCGAGCTCGCCCGCAGGCGCGTCTACCTGCATCCCTACCGGTGGACCTCGCTCGGGCTGGCCCTCGTCGAGGCCATGACCCTGGGCCTGCCCGTGGTCGCACTGGCCGCCACCGAGGCGATCGAGGCCGTCCCGCCCGAGGCCGGCGTCCTGTCCACGAAGGTGCACGTGCTCGCCGACGCCCTGCACGCCTATGCGCGGGATCCGGAGAGCGCGAGCCAGGCCGGCAAGGCCGCCAGGGCCGCCGCGCTGTCACGGTACGGGCTCGGCCGGTTCCTGGCCGACTGGGATCGCCTGCTCGGCGAGGTATGACGCCCGGGGCGGTGGGTAGGCGCGAGGAGCATGATGACGATGCTCGGCTGGACCCGCAGGGCGGCCTGTCTCGACCTTGATCCCGAACTGTTCTTTCCCATCTCCATGGAAGGCCCGAGCCACTCCCAGGTGGAGCGGGCCAAGCAGGTGTGCGGGAGGTGCCCCGTGCGCGAGCCGTGCCTGGCGTACGCGCTGGAGACCAACCAGGCGTACGGCGTCTGGGGCGGCACCGACCCGGCCCAGCGGCGCGCCATGAGCCCGCAGACGCAGCCCGTCACCGGCCGGAGGCGCTGACATGACCGGCACGGCCGAGACGCACCTTTTATCCCGTCTGAGGTGTCAGACCGCGGGCAGGGCCTCGGCCAGGAACCGTTCGCGCTCAGCCGCCTCGAGATGATCGCTGAACAGCACCCCGTCGAGATGATCGGCCTCGTGCTGCAGCACCCTGGCCAGCACGCCGAGCGCCCGCACGGTCGTGGGCTTGCCGAACATGTCACGGCCACGCGCTGTGACCATGTAGGAACGTTCCAGTGGCCACCACACGCCGGGAGCCGACAGACACGCCTCATCGGCCGTCACCCGTCGCTGTGACAACTCCAGCCGCGGATTGACCAGATGGCCCGACTTGCCGTCGTAGGAGTAGACCAGCACCCGCACCGGCTCGCCGATCTGCGGAGCAGCCAGACCGGCGCGGCCTGAGCCCGCCCGCATCGTCGCCGTCAGCGACTTCACCAGCAGCCTCAGCTCCCGATCGAAATCCTGCACCGGCGCCGCCACGGAGCGGAGCACCGGATCGTCGAACACGCGAATAGGCCGGACCGTCACCCGTCACTCCCCGATCGGCGGCGTCGTCACGATGAACGTTTCCCTGCCGCGCCTCCCGCCAACCGCGAAGGTCCTGCCTTGTAGCACAGCGGTAACAGAAGAGACCCAGGTGTGAAACCACGCGAAAGGAGTATCGGAGGGTGATCTCACTTGCGTCACATGCGCCTGTGATGCCTGGCCGGGCGCTCGGGGCCCGGCCAGGCATCGACGACTACCTGGAGGTGCAGGCATGAGCGCAGCTCCTGTTGAGGGCGGCTCCTCCCCGGAGACGGCGCCCGACGCCCTGGCGGGCTTCACCGTCGGGGTGACCGCGACCAGACGCCGTGAGGAGTTCGGCGCGCTGCTCGAACGCCGCGGCGCCCGCGTGGTCAGCGCCCCCGCCATCCGCCTCGTCCCCCTGGCCGAGGACTCCGACCTGCTCGCCGCCACCCGCGAGAGCCTGCGGGCCCCGCTCGACGAGGTCGTGGTCACCACCGGCGTCGGCTTCCGCGGCTGGATGGCCGCCGCCGAGGGCTGGGGCCTGTCCGCCGACCTCAGCGAACACCTGTCCAAGGCCCGCCTGCTCACCCGCGGCCCCAAGGCCAGGGGAGCGGTGCGCGCCGCCGGGCTCAACGACCACTGGACCCCCGCCACCGAATCGTGCTCCGAGGTCAAGGAATACCTCCTGGAGCAGGACCTGCGCGGGCGCCGCATCGCGGTGCAGCAGCACGGCGAACCGCTCAAGGAGTTCGTGGACGACCTGCGGGTCGCCGGGGCCGAGGTGATCGAGATCCCGGTCTACCGCTGGCTCCCGTACCGCGACATCTCGCCCCTGCGCCGCCTCATCAGCCAGACGATCTCCGGCTCGGTCGACGCCGTCGCCTTCACCAGCGCGCCCGCCGTGCACGCCATGCTCGGCGCCGCCAGGGCGGAAGGGCTGGAGGAGGCGCTGCTGGCCGCGTTCGGCGGGCCCGTCGTGGCCGCCTGCGTGGGGCCCGTCACCGCCGACCCGCTCACCTCGCGCGGCGTGCCCACCCTGCAACCCGACCGCTCACGGCTCGGCGCGCTCGCCCGCGCCCTGGCCAGGCACCTGCCCGAGCACGGCGTCACCCGGCTCACGGCCGGCGAGCACCGGCTGGAGATCCGCGGCCACGCGGTCGTCGTGGACGGGGAGCTGCGCCCGCTGCCACCCGCGCCGATGGCGGTGCTCAAGCGCCTGGCCGACAAGCCCGGGCACGTGGTGTCGAGGGCCGATCTGCGTACGGTGCTGCCGGGCAGCGTGGCCCGCGACTCGGCCGAACACGCCGTGGAGATGGCCATCACCCGGCTCCGCCGAGCTCTCGGGCCCGGGGGGATCGTCGAGACGGTGGTCAAACGCGGGTACCGGCTCGCCTGCCTGTACGAGACGGGCCTCTGACCGCCGTCCCGGCACCCGGTCACCGTCCTCGTACGGCGGGACCGCCGTCCAGCACGTGCCGAATCACCGTCCGCGTCTCCCAGCCCCACCCCACGCGGGCCCAGATCGCCGGCCGTCCCCTTCCCACGCCAATCCGCTCCAGCCGGATCACCGGCAGTCCTCCTTCCGACACCACCTCACACGAGCCGGATCGCCGGCCGCGCTTTCCCGACACGACCACTAGGAGACCAGCATGTCCTGGGGCGCCATGTCCCCCGTCCAGCCCCTGCCACCCGCCACCGTCCTCCTCCCGGAGCACGTGGTGAGGCCCTGCCACGCCACCGGCACCGGTCCGGGAGGCGGCGACCTCGCGCAGGCCGGTGGGGTCGCGTTCGGCGGGGAGAGCCTGTGAGGCCGGCACTGGTCCTGGCCGCGCACGGGACGCGTAGCTCGGCAGGGGAGCACACCCTGTCGGCGCTGGCCGAGACCGTCCGCAGAGCCCGGCCAGGGCAGCGGGTGGAGCTCACCTACCTGGAGATCAGCTCGCCCCTGCTCGCGGAGGTGCTGCCGGTGGTCCGCGGCCCGGTGGTCGTGGTGCCGCTGCTGCTGGCCGGCGGCTACCACGTGCACATCGACCTGCCCGAGGTCATCGCCGAGCACCGCCCGGACGCGGTGGTGGCCGGCTGGCTCGGCCCGCACCGGCTGCTCACCTCGGCCCTGACCCGCAAGCTGGCCCGGGCCGGCCTGCGCGGCACGGACGCCGTCCTGCTCGGCGCCGCCGGTTCGTCGGACCCGGCCGCCCTGGCCGACGTGCGCGCCGCCGCCCACCAGCTCGCCATCCGCCTGGCCCGCCCGGTGACCGCCGCCTTCGCCTCGGCCGGGACACCCTCGATCGAGGAGGCCATGGAACGGCTCCGCTCGACCCCGGCCGCCCGCGTCGCCATCGCCTCGTACGTGCTCGCCCCCGGCTTCTTCCACGACCGGCTGGCCTCGGCGGGCGCGGAGCTGGTGAGCGATCCGCTGGGCGCGGACCCGGACGTGGCCGCGCTGATCTGGCACCGCTACGACGAGGCACTGCGCCGCGACCACGCCGCTCCCGTCCCTCGCCCGGCACGTCACGACCACCCGATCCCCGGCCCCCACGCCGTGCCCGTGCACCGCGACCACACGGCCCCAGGCCCCCAGCCCTTCCACCGGCGGCACGCCTGACACCTCACCTCAGCCGGCACGTTTGAAGCCGCACGCCTCACCTTTGCCGCCCCGCTCGCCGACAGACTTGACGCCGCACGTCTCGCCTTCGCCCCCGCGCCCCGGCCTCCCCGTCCCGCTCGCACCCGGGGAGGCCGGCCTCATACCGCGTGCATCCGGGAAGGCTGAACCCCACACCACGTGCACCCCAAGAGGCCGGCCCCACAGCACGCCCATCCAGGATGCTGACCTCACACCATGTGCACCGGGAGAAGGCGGCACGTGCCCAGGAGAGAGGGCCTTCGGGTCAGGCGCGCTGCTCGACGGCGGCGGGTTCGAGGCGCAGTTCGCGGACGATCTCGCGGGCGCTGGCCTCGCGGCTGGGCCCGGCGTCGGCGCCGACGAACATCTCGATGTAGGCGCGGTGGAAACAGCCCGCGACCAGCAGCCGCGCGCTCGCCTCCGGATCGGCGTCGGCTCGCACCCGCCCCAGCCGCTGCTCGGCCGCCAGGTACGCGGCCAGCGGCGCCGTCTCCGTACGCGGCCCGAGCCCGGTGTCGCGGATGGCCTGCCGGAAGCGGACGGTCACATTGGGCGAGGTGAAGGCGGGCAGCGCAGCACTCTGTACGTCTATGTAGTAGTCGATCCCCGCCAGCGCGACAGGAAGAAGATTGTCGGAGACAGACCCTTTCCCACTGCGATGGGAAAGATCATGAAGAATGCTCAACCAGAGCGGAAGCCGGTCCTGCAGCAGGGCGAGGAAATGATCCACCGAGCCGCCGGTGCGGTCCTCCCGGAGCGAGACGGCCATCTCGAGGATGCGCCGCCTGGTGTCCTGGCTCCTCTGGTGGGGGTCAACGTGGGATGTCGCCATGGCATGCCTAACGTGCGCGGTCGAGTTGGCAGGCAATACGTGCGAACGAGAACCTCTCGGGCTACCTGGAGCCCGACTTGATGCAACCTTCTACAGGTTCCCGATTATCACCCCAAACCACAGAGATTTGTTGGATTCAATCCCTGCAATTTAGCTGTCAGTGTCGCGATCCCTGCGCCGCAGATACCGTTCGAACTCGGCCGCGATCGCATCTCCGCTGGCCTCGGGCAGCTCGGCCGCGTCCTTGCGCTCCTCAAGCTCCTTCACGTATTCGGCCACTTCGCTGTCCTGAGAGGCGAGCTCGTCGACGCCGCGCTCCCACGCCCTGGCCTCCTCGTCGAGGTCGCCCAGCGGCATCGGGATCTCCAGCACGTCTTCCAGCCGGCGCAGCAGCGCCAGCGTGGCCTTCGGGTTGGGCGGCTGGGCGACGTAGTGGGGCACCGACGCCCACAGCGAGATCGCGTCGAGCTGCGCCTGGCCGAACGCGTGCTGCAACACCCCCACGATGCCCGTCGGGCCCTCGTAGCGGCTCAGCTCCAGATTGGTCGAACGGGCCAGCCCCGAGTTGGTGGCGCCGCCGAGGATCGGCACCGGGCGGGTGTGGGGCGAGTCGTTGAGCAGCGCGCCCAGCATCACCGCCATCTCGATGCCCAGCTCGCGGCAGATGTAGATGATGTCGGCGCAGAACGAGCGCCAGCGCATGTTGGGCTCGATGCCGCGCAGCAGCACCACATCACGGTCGAGGCCCGGGGGCCTGGCGCGCAGCAGCCGCGTCGTCGGCCAGACGATCGACTGGGTCAGCCCGTCGTTCATCTCGACCACCGGCCTGGTGACCTGGAAGTCGTAGTAGTCGTCAGGGTCGAGCGCGATGAGCGGCTCGGCCTTCCACACGGACTCGAGATGGGCGATCACACCGCTGGAGGCCTCGCCCGCGTCGTTCCACCCCTCGAACGCGGCAATGAGCACCGGGTCGACGAGCTCGGGGAGCCCTTCGAGCTCAATCACGTGTCGCCTCCTCTCCATCGTCCCGCTAAGCCTATGCGGTCAGCCGGCGTCAACGTCACCGATCTCCCCCCGAACACGGGCTTCCACGCACCCCGCGACGTCCCAGTTCGCGCGCGTTCCACCGAAGGAGCGCCGAAGGAACGGCGAAGGAGCGGCGGGGGAGCGCCCGGGCCGGCCGGCGCGGGCCCGCGCGCGGAACGGCCCCAGGCAAACCGGCCCGGCGCGTGACGGCAGGTCAAACGACTGCTGGAACGGGCCATGCCGGGCTCACGGCTTCGCGCCGAGGCATCGGACGGCCACCTCCGCCCGCCGGTTTCCGCCGGGCGCGAAACCCGAGCGCCGTTCGCGACACGCGAACTCCCGCCGGGCGCCGCACGGGCCCGCCGCCGTTCGCGACACGCGAACGCCCGTACGCTTCCCGCGAACTCCCGTACGGCAACCACCGGCTCCGGATGGTCAGCGGCCGCCGTCGGTGGTGTGGACGACGAGGACGTCGCACGCGGCCCGATGCGTCACCGCCGACGGCACCGACCCGAGCAGCCGCCCGGCCAGGCTGTTGAGCCCCCGGTTGCCCACCACGAGCAGGTCGGCGCGGTGCCGGGCGGCCGCGGCGATGAGCACGTCCACCGCGTCCCCCTGATCCGCCGTCAGCACGACGTCGGTCGCGCCCGCCGCCACGGCGTGCTCGCGGGCGGCTCGCAGGGCGTCGTCGGCGGGGGTGGACCCGGTCACCTTGTACGCCAGCTCGCCGAGCCGGTCAGCGGCGGCGACCCGTTCGCTCTCCCGCATGGGCAGGTACGCGCAGGCCAGCACAAGCGTGGCCCCGGTCGCCGCGGCCAGGGACGCGGCGGCGGAGACGGCCCTGAAGGAGGAGGCCGAGCCGTCGGTCCCGACGAGGACGGTGCGATAGGCCATGAAGCCTCCTGCCGGACGTCGCCCATAATTGACAGCACGTACAATAGCGGCCCCGATCGTGCCGCGCAGCAGCCGGAGTACGTCCGGCGGAAGGCGGGCGCGAGCGCGGCAGGCGCCCGGCGGAAGGCCGCCGCCGAGCGGGGGCGGCCTGCGGAAGGTGCGGCAGGGGCGGGGAAGCGCGGACGGCGGGAGGCCCGGCGGGGCCGGGGAGCGCGTACGGTGGGAAGCACGGCAGGGCCGGGGGAGCGGCCGCTCGCGGGCGGCTCCGGAGACGCACCCGATAAGCTCTACCTCATGAGCGCCTCCCCGTCCTTCCGAGAAGTCTTGTCCCAGCGCGTCGTCGTCGCCGACGGAGCGATGGGCACGATGCTGCAGGCCCAGGACCCCACGCTCGACGACTTCCGCGGTCACGAGGGCTGCAACGAGGTGCTCAACGTCACCCGTCCCGACATCGTGCGCGGCGTCCACGACGCCTACTTCGCCGTGGGCGTCGACTGCGTGGAGACCAACACGTTCGGCGCCAACCTGGCCGCGCTCGGCGAATACGACATCCCCGAGCGCGTGTTCGAATACTCCGAGGCGGGCGCCAGGATCGCCCGCGAGGCCGCCGACCACTGGGCCACGCCCGACCAGCCCCGCTTCGTGCTCGGCTCCATGGGGCCTGGCACCAAGCTGCCGACCCTCGGCCACCTGCCGTACGCGAGCCTGCGCGACGCCTACCGCGACAACGCGGCCGGCCTGATCGCGGGCGGTGCCGACGCGCTGATCATCGAGACCTGCCAGGACCTGCTCCAGGTCAAGGCCGCCGTCGTGGGCGCCAGGCGGGCCATCGAGGCGGCCGGCCGCGACGTGCCGATCATCGCCCAGGTGACGATCGAGACCAACGGCGCGATGCTGCTCGGCTCCGAGATCGGCGCCGCGCTGACCGCGATCGAGCCGCTCGGCGTCGACGTCGTCGGCCTCAACTGCGCGACGGGCCCGGCCGAGATGAGCGAGCACCTGCGCTACCTCGCCCGCCACTCGCGGCTCAAGCTGTCCTGCATGCCCAACGCCGGCCTGCCCGTGCTCACCGCCGACGGCGCCTACTACCCGCTCACCGCGGAAGAGCTGGCCGGCGCCCACCAGTCCTTCGCCCGCGACTACGGCCTGTCCCTGGTCGGCGGCTGCTGCGGCACCACCCCCGAGCACCTGCGCCAGGTGGTCGAGCGGGTGCGCGGCAAGGAGGTCACCCGCCGCCGCCCGCACCCCGAGCCCGGCGCCTCCTCGCTCTACCAGAGCGTCCCGTTCCGCCAGGACACCTCCTACCTGGCCATCGGCGAGCGCTGCAACACCAACGGCTCCAAGGCCTTCCGCGAGGCCATGCTGGAAGGCCGCTGGGACGACTGCGTCGAGACGGCGCGCGACCAGGCCCGCGGCGGCGCCCACATGCTCGACCTGTGCGTCGACTACGTCGGCCGCGACGGCGTCGCCGACATGAAGGAGCTGGCCTTCCGCTTCGCCACCGCCTCCACGCTGCCGATCATGCTCGACTCGACCGAGCCCGCCGTGCTGCAGGCCGGCCTCGAGATGCTGGGCGGGCGCGCCGCGGTCAACTCCGTCAACTACGAGGACGGCGCGGGCCCCGACTCCCGCTTCCAGAAGATCATGCGGCTCGTCCGCGAGCACGGCTCGGCCGTGGTCGCCCTGACCATCGACGAGGAGGGCCAGGCCCGCACCGCCGAGTGGAAGGTGCGCGTGGCCACCCGCCTGGTGGAGGACCTGACCGGCAACTGGGGCATGCGCGTCGAGGACATCATCGTCGACTGCCTCACCTTCCCCATCGCGACCGGCCAGGAGGAGACCAGGCGCGACGGCCTGGAGACCATCGAGGCCATCCGCGAGCTCAAGCGCCGCTACCCGGGCGTGCAGACGACGCTGGGCCTGTCCAACATCAGCTTCGGCCTCAACCCGGCCGCCCGCATGGTGCTCAACTCGGTGTTCCTCAACGAGTGCGTCAACGCCGGGCTCGACTCCGCCATCGTGCACGCCTCCAAGATCCTGCCGATGGCCCGCATCCCCGACGAGCAGCGCCAGGTCGCGCTCGACATGGTCTACGACCGCCGCCGAGAGGGCTACGACCCGCTGCAGCGGTTCATGGACCTGTTCGAGGGCGTCGACGCGGCCGTCATGCGCGCGGGCAAGGCCGAGGAGCTGGCCGCGCTGCCGCTGTGGGAGCGGCTCAAGCGGCGCATCGTCGACGGCGAGAAGAAGGGCCTGGAGGCCGACCTCGACACCGCGCTCGACCAGCGGCCCGCCCTGGAGATCATCAACGAGGTGCTGCTCGACGGCATGAAGACGGTCGGCGAGCTGTTCGGCTCCGGGCAGATGCAGCTGCCGTTCGTGTTGCAGTCGGCCGAGGTGATGAAGACGGCCGTCGCCTACCTGGAGCCCCACATGGACCGGGTCGAGGGCGAGACCAAGGGCCGCATCGTGCTGGCCACCGTCAAGGGCGACGTGCACGACATCGGCAAGAATCTCGTGGACATCATCCTGTCCAACAACGGCTACCAGGTCGTCAACCTCGGCATCAAGCAGCCGGTCTCGGCCATCCTGGAGGCCGCCGACGAGCAGAAGGCCGACGTCATCGGCATGTCGGGGCTGCTGGTGAAGTCGACGGTCATCATGAAGGAGAACCTGGAGGAGATGAACTCCAGGAAGCTCGCCGAGCGCTACCCCGTGCTGCTCGGCGGCGCCGCCCTGACCCGCGCCTACGTCGAGCAGGACCTCGCCGACGTGTTCCAGGGCGAGGTGCGCTACGCCCGCGACGCGTTCGAGGGGCTGCGGCTGATGGACGCGTTCATGGCCGTCAAGCGCGGCGTGGCGGGCGCGACGCTGCCGCCGCTGCGCGAGCGGCGGGTCAAGACCGGCGCGGTGCTCACCCGCACCCCCGTCGAGGCGCTGCCCGCCCGCTCCGACGTGGCCGCCGACAACCCGCTGCCGCGCGCGCCCTTCCACGGCGACCGCGTCGTCAAGGGCATCTCGCTGGCCGACTACGCCGCCTTCCTCGACGAGCGGGCGCTGTTCCTCGGCCAGTGGGGGCTCAAGCCCACCAGGGGCGGCGACGGGCCCGGCTACGAGGAACTGGTCGAGACCGAGGGCCGGCCGCGGCTGCGCATGTGGCTGGAGCGCATGCAGACCGAGGGCCTGCTGGAGGCGGCCGTCGTCTACGGCTACTTCCCGTGCGTCTCCGACGGCGACTCGCTGATCATCCTCGACGACGACGGCGGCGAGCGCACCCGCTTCACCTTCCCGCGCCAGCGCCGCGACCGGCACCTGTGCCTGTCCGACTTCTTCCGCGGCAAGGACACCGGCGAGGTCGACGTCGTCGGCTTCCAGGTGGCCACCATGGGGTCGAAGATCTCCGAGGCCACCGCCGAGCTGTTCGCCAAGGACGCCTACCGCGACTACCTGGAGCTGCACGGCCTGTCGGTGCAGCTGACCGAGGCGCTGGCCGAATACTGGCACGCCCGGGTCCGCTCGGAGTGGGGGATCGGCGGCGACGAGTCGCTCGACGACATGCTCAAGGTCAACGTCCAGGGCTGCCGCTACTCCTTCGGCTACCCGGCCTGCCCCAACCTGGAGGACCAGAAGCAGCTGTTCGAGCTGCTCGCGCCCGAGCGCATCGGGGTGACGCTGTCGGAGGAGTTCCAGCTCCACCCCGAGCAGGCGACGTCCGCGCTGGTGGTCCACCACCCCGAGGCGAAATACTTCAACGTCTGACCGCCGCGAACGGGAGGGCCCGCCCCGGCGGCCCCTCCCGTTCCGCGTGAACACGACGAGTACGTACGGGCGATCGGGGGCAGGGATGGACGCGGTCTTCTTCGACATGGACGGGCTGCTGGTCGACAGCGAGCGGGTCTGGCTGGAGATCGAGACCGGCGTCATGGCCAGGCTCGGCGGCCGATGGACGCCCGAGCACCAGACCCACCTGGTCGGCGGGTCCATGGAGAGCACGATCGCCTACATGCTGGCCGTCTCGGGGGCCGCGGTGGCGCCGGAGCTGGTCCGCGAGTGGATGGTCACCGGCATGGTGGCCCGGCTGACCGCCGGCGTGACCGTCATGCCCGGCGCCTCCGAGCTGCTCGACGCCCTGCGCGCCGAACGGGTGCCGGTGGCCCTGGTCACCTCCTCACTCGGCGAGATCACCGACGCCGTGCTCAAGAGCGTCGGCAGAGAACGTTTCGACGCCGTCGTCACCGCCGACGACGTCACCCGCACCAAGCCGGACCCCGAGCCGTACCTGACGGCCGCGAAGCTGCTCGGCGTGGAGCCGGTGCGCTGCGTGGTCCTTGAGGACTCCCCGAACGGCGTGGCCGCCGCCACGGCGGCCGGCTGCGCCGTGGTGGCCGTGCCGAGCCTGCTGCCCGTCGAGGAGGCGCCGGGACGGCTGGTCGTCTCGTCCCTGACCGAGATCAGGGTCGCGGACCTGAGAACTCTCGTGGCTCCTTGAGCGTTCCCCTAAGGGGAAAGTGGTTCTCACGGAGGAGGCGCAAGGGCCTCCGCGTGCCAGGATGGATATCCAGAGCCACGACGAAGGGGCGGCGAGATGGAGACCTTCAACGCGATCGCCTGGCTGCCACTGTGCGCCGGGGTGACCATCGCAGGGCTGGTGCTGGCCTTCCTGGCCTTCAGGCGCAGGGGAGCGGCGGCCGGCATGCGGACGACGGCGTGGGCGCTGCTGCCCGTGGCCGCCTACCTCACCGGAGCGCTGCAGACGCTCTGGACGGTCGGCAGCGCCGTGGTGGGCTTCGTGACCAGCCTGGTGTTCAACCCGACCGTGTGGATCGGCGTGGCGGTGGCGGGCCTGTCGGTGGTGCTGTTCGTGGTGTCGGGCGTGATGCGCGGCCGCAAGCTGTCCGCGGGCAGGGGCCTGGGCAGGAAGAAGAAGACGGGCGCCGACACGCCCGAGACGGAGCAGGCCGTGCGACCGGCGCAGGCCGCTCCCGCCGTGGGGCAGAAGACGACGCAGCCGCTGCCCAAGCCAGCGCCGCGCAAGGCCGCTGCCAAGGCCGACGACGACTTCTCCGACATCGAAGAACTCCTCAAACGCCGCGGTATCAGCTGAGTTCGTGCTATGTCACAGTTCCGAGACGTAACCGGGACGGGCCGTAGACATTCACATCAAGATCGATACGAATGAGTTTCGCGTCAATCACAGATCGGCCACATAGCGCCCTGAGGGACTAGTCAGCGCAGCTCAGGCCATAGATTCTGCCTCCTGAGGTCGCGACTCGCGGTCTAAAGTCAGTCAGTACGCGATAGAGAGCGTCGTCTGGGCAGCAGGGGGCAATTCGGCATGACCGCACCGCTAGACGTTTCCGGTTCCGCCGCAGAAGCGCATCCGGAGTCGGTGCTCGCGGGAGCGGGCAAGGCCATCCAGGGCCGCTCGCTCACCCGGATCGCCTGGATGCGGCTACGCCGCGACAAGGTCGCCCTCGGGGGCGGCCTCATCGTCGTGCTGCTCATCCTGGTGGCGATCTTCTCCGGGCCCATCATCGCCGCGTTCGGGCACCCGCCACTGGAGTTCCACCAGGACGCCATCGACCAGAGCACGCTCCTGCCCAAGGGCAACTTCGGGGGGATGAGCAGCGAATACCTGCTCGGCGTCGAGCCGGTCAACGGCCGCGACATCTTCAGCCGGATCGTCGCGGGCGCGTGGATCTCGCTGCTGATCGGCTTCCTGGCCACGCTGCTCTCGGTGGTCATCGGCACCACCCTCGGCGTCGTCGCCGGCTACTTCGGCGGCTGGGTCGACCAGGTCATCGGCCGCCTCATGGACGTCTTCCTGGCCTTCCCGCTGCTGGTCTTCGCCATCGCGCTCGCGGGCGTCATCCCCGACAAGGGCTTCGGCCTCGAGGGCAACGGCCTGCGCATCGCGATGCTGATCTTCATCATCGGCTTCTTCAGCTGGCCCAGCATCGGCCGCATCGTCCGCGGCCAGACCCTGTCGCTGCGCGAACGCGAATTCGTCGACGCGGCCAAGAGCCTGGGCGCCCGCCACGGCTACATCCTCTTCCGCGAGGTGCTGCCCAACCTGCTGGCGCCGATCCTGGTCTATGCCACGTTGCTCATTCCGACGAATATCCTGTTCGAGGCGGCGCTCTCGTTCCTGGGCGTCGGCATCAACCCACCCACCCCGACCTGGGGAGGGATGCTCTCCGAGGCGGTCCGCTTCTACACGCTGCCCCACTTCGTGCTCTTCCCGGGTCTGGCGATCTTCATCACCGTCCTGGCCTTCAACGTGTTCGGCGACGGGCTGAGGGACGCCTTCGACCCGCGTGCACGCTGAACTTCGCTCAATCCCCCACCTCACTAATCAAGGGGTTAGTCAATGAGAAGGAAACACGCACTGGCAGGAGCCGCGACAGCGGTTCTCGCCCTGGTGCTCTCCGCCTGTGGCGGCGGTGGCGGTACGTCCCAGCAGCCCGCCCAGACGGCCGCCGGCGGCGGCGCGCAACCCGCGTTCAACGCCGGCCTGACGCAGGTGTTCAACCCGTCGACGAAGAAGGGCGGCACGCTCAAGGCCGCCCACTCGGCCGACTGGGACAGCCTCGACCCCGGCGACACCTACTACGGCTACTCGTTCAACTTCGGCCGCTTCTACTGGCGGACGCTGACGATGTACAAGCCGGGCCCCGGCCCCGAGGGCAACACCGTCATCCCCGACCTGGCCGAAGGCCTCGGCACGCCGAGCGACGACGGCAAGACCTGGACGTACAAGCTCAAGAGCGGCCTGAAGTACGAGGACGGCACTCCCATCACGGCCAAGGACGTCGCGTACGCGGTGGCCAGGTCGTACGACAAGGAGACCTTCCCGCACGGCCCCTCCTACCTCAACGAGCTGCTCGACTGGCCGAAGGACTTCAAGGGCGTCTACAAGTCCGCCGACGCGGACTACAAGTCGGCCGTCGAGGCGACCGACGACAGCACGGTCGTCTTCCACCTGAAGAAGCCGTTCGCGTCCATGGACTACATCGTGCAGATGCCGATGACGGCGCCGGTGCCGAAGGACAAGGACACGGGCGCGAAGTACAAGGAGAAGGTCCTCTCCTCGGGCCCGTACAAGTTCGAGACGAACGAGATCGGCAAGCGCTTCACGCTCGTCCGCAACGACCAGTGGGACCCGGCGACCGACCCCAACCGCCCGGCGCTGCCGGACCGGATCGAGGTCCAGCTCAACGTCAACGCCGACGACCTGGACAATCAGCTCATCTCCGGCGACATCGACCTCGACATCCCCGGCACCGGCCTGCAGCCGGCCGCCCTGGGCAAGGTCCTGCCGGACCCGGCGCTGAAGGCCCGCACGGACAACCCGACGATCCCCAGGCTCTGGTACGTCTCGGTCATCCCGGACAACCCGCCGCTTGACAACGTCGAGTGCCGCAAGGCCGTGATGTGGGCGGCCGACCGCGTCGCCAACCAGACCGCCTACGGAGGCCCGCTGGCCGGCGGCGACATCGCCACCAACGTCATGCCGCCGCCCATCGTCGGCCAGGAGAAGTTCGACCTGTACGCCACTCCCGAGAACAAGGGTGACGTCGAGAAGGCCAAGCAGGCGCTGACCGCCTGCGGCCAGCCCAACGGCTTCTCCACCACCATGGCCTTCCGCTCCGACCGGCCGCGCGAGAAGGCGCTGGCCGAGGCGATGCAGCAGGCCCTGGCCAAGGTCAACATCAAGGTCGAGCTCAAGGGCTTCCCCGGCTCCAGCTACTTCTCCGATTACGCGGGTAACACCGACTACGTCAAGAAGAACGGCATCGGCCTGGCCGGCCACGGCTGGGGCTCCGACTGGCCCGACGGATACGGCTTCATGCAGGCCATCGTCGACAGCCGGACCATCCGCAAGGCCGGCAACTACAACCTCAGTGTCAAGAACCCCGAGGTCGACAAGCTGATCGACCAGGCTTCGTCCGAGCTTGACGAGACGGCCCGCGCCAAGCTGTGGGTCGATGTCGACAAGAAGGTCATGGAGGACGCCTCCATCCTTCCGGTCGTGTGGGCCAAGTCGCTGCTCATGCGCGGCAAGCGCGTGACCAACGTCGCCTACAACGAGGGCCAGAGCATGTACGACTACGTCTTGCTCGGCGTCGAGTGACCAGGCGAGGTTCGGGGATCTAGCGAAGGCAGGTGAAGGCAGGAGTGGCCCGCCCGCCACTGCGGGCGGGCCACTCGGCCGGTAGCGGTGGTCACATACATCATCAGGCGTCTTATCGGCGCGTTCGCCATGCTGATAGTGATCAGCATGGTCACGTTCGGCATCTTCTTCGTCGTGCCGCAATGGGCCGGGGCGACACCCGAGGCCCTCGCGTCGCGTTACGTCGGCCGGGCGGCCACACCGGAGACGGTCCACCTGGTGGCCGAGCGGCTCGGCTTCAACGACCCGGTGGTCGTCCAGTACGGCAGGTTCGTCAAGGGCCTGTTCACCGGCGCCGAGTACGACTACGGCGCGGGCGTCGAGCAGTGCCCCGCACCCTGCTTCGGCTACTCCTTCATCAGCGGGCAACCCGTCTGGCCCGACCTGGTCGACCGCCTGCCGGTGACCTTCTCCCTGGCCGTCGGGGCGGCGATCATCTGGGTGCTGGCCGGCGTCAGCGTGGGCGTGCTCTCCGCGCTGCGCAGAGGCAGCTTCTTCGACCGCCTGTCCATGGGCACGGCGCTCGCGGGCGTGTCACTGCCGATCTTCTTCACCGGCATGATCTCGCTGGTCGTCTTCAGCTACGGCCTCGGCTGGACACCACCGGGCGGCGCGTGGACCGACTTCACCGTCAACCCGGCGCAATGGGCGTTCAACCTGCTGCTGCCGTGGATCACGCTGGCGTTCCTGTTCGCCGCCGGATACGCGCGCCTGACCCGCGCCGGGATGCTGGAGACGATGGGCGAGGACTACATCCGCACCGCCAGGGCCAAGGGCCTGCGGGAGGGCCGGGTCGTGGTCAAGCACGGCCTGCGCGCCGCGCTCACCCCCATCCTGACCCTGTTCGGCATCGACTTCGGCCTGCTCATCGGCGGCGCCGTCCTCACCGAGACCACCTATACTCTGCCCGGGCTCGGCCAGTTCGCCATCCTGGCCATCAGGAACCAGGACCTGCCCCAGGTGATGGGCGTGGTGCTGGTGGCCGCCGGCTTCGTGGTCGTCGCGAGCCTGATCGTCGACCTCCTGTACGCGGTGGTCGACCCGAGGGTGAGGTTGTCGTGAGCTTTCTTGACGTCAAGGATCTGAAGATCCACTTCCCGACGGACGATGGTCTCGTCAAGTCCGTCGACGGGCTGTCGTTCGCCGTCGAACGCGGCAAGACCCTCGGCATCGTGGGCGAGTCGGGCTCCGGCAAGAGCGTGACCAGCCTCGGCGTGCTGGGCCTGCACAAGGGCGGCCGCGCCAGGATCAGCGGCGAGATCTGGCTCGACGGCGAGGAGCTCAACGGCGCCAGCGCCGAGCACGTCCGCCGGCTGCGCGGCAAGAAGATGGCGATGATCTTCCAGGATCCGCTGTCGTCGATGCACCCCTACTACACGGTCGGCCACCAGATCATGGAGGCCTACCGGATCCACAACGACGTCTCCAAGCAGGTGGCCCGCAAACACGCCATCGACATGCTCGGCCGCGTCGGCATCCCCGAGCCCGCCGGCCGGGTCGACAGCTACCCGCACGAGTTCTCCGGCGGCATGCGCCAGCGCGCCATGATCGCCATGGCGCTCTCCTGCGACCCCGAGCTGCTCATCGCCGACGAGCCGACCACCGCCCTCGACGTGACCGTGCAGGCCCAGATCCTCGATCTCATGCGCGACCTGCAGCGCGAGTTCAACTCCGCGCTGATCGTCATCACCCACGACCTCGGCGTGGTGGCCGAGCTGTCCGACGACATCCTCGTCATGTACGGCGGCAAGTGCGTCGAATACGGCACCGCCGACGACATCTTCTACCGGCCGGAGCACCCCTACACCTGGGGGTTGCTGGGCTCCATGCCCCGCCTCGACCGCGAGCCCACCGAACGGCTGCTGCCGATCAAGGGCTCACCGCCGTCCCTGATCAACGTGCCGCCCGGCTGCGCCTTCCACCCCCGCTGCCCGTACGCCGAGCACACGGGCGGCAAGGCCCTCACCGAGGTGCCCGCCCTCGCCGAGACCGAGGGAGGCCACCTGGTGCGCTGCCACATGAGCAGGAGCGAGCGGCAAGGCCTATGGGAGAACGAGATCAAGCCAGTGCTGGAGATCCAGTGAGCGAGAATGAGCCGCTTCTGTCCGTGCAGAACATGGAGAAGCACTTCCCGGTGACCAAGGGCCTGCTCAAAAGGCAGGTCGGCGCCGTCAAGGCCGTCGACGGGATCAGCTTCGAGGTGTTCAAGGGCGAGACGCTCGGCCTGGTGGGCGAGTCGGGCTGCGGCAAGTCCACCACGGGACGGCTGGTCACCAGGCTGCTCGAACCCACGGCCGGCAAGGTCGTCTTCGAGGGCCAGGACATCACGCACATGAGCCAGGGCCGGCTCCGGCCGCTCCGGCGCGACATGCAGATGATCTTCCAGGACCCCTACTCGTCGCTCAACCCCCGCCACACGGTGGGCGCCATCGTCGGCGCGCCCTTCCGCATCCAGGGCGTCAAGACCGAGCACGGTGTCAAGAAGGCCGTCCAGGACATCCTGGAGATGGTCGGGCTCAACCCCGAGCACTACAACCGCTACCCGCACGAGTTCTCCGGCGGGCAGCGGCAGCGCATCGGCATCGCCCGCACCCTCGCGCTCAAGCCCAAGCTGATCATCGCCGACGAGCCGGTCTCCGCGCTCGACGTGTCGATCCAGGCCCAGGTCGTCAACCTGCTCGAAGACCTGCAGAACGAACTGGACCTGACCTACGTCGTGATCGCCCACGACCTGTCGGTGGTGCGGCACATCAGCGACCGGGTCGCGGTCATGTACCTCGGCAAGATCGTCGAGGTCGCCGACCGCAAGCAGCTTTACACCGCGCCCATGCACCCCTACACCAACGCGCTGCTGTCGGCCGTGCCCGTGCCCGACCCGAAGGTGCGCAAGGACCGCGAGCGCATCCGGCTGACCGGCGACGTGCCCAGCCCGCTCAACCCGCCGCCCGCCTGCCGCTTCCACACCCGCTGCTGGAAGGCGCAGGAGGTCTGCAGGACGGTCGAGCCGCCGCTGGCGGAGCTGGCCAGCGGCCACCAGGTGGCCTGCCACTTCCCGGAGAACGTCACCGAGCCGGCGGCCCCCGAGGCCCCG
Organism: Nonomuraea sp. NPDC048882; assembly: GCF_040649755.1. Lineage (NCBI taxonomy): Bacteria > Bacillati > Actinomycetota > Actinomycetes > Streptosporangiales > Streptosporangiaceae > Nonomuraea > Nonomuraea sp. NPDC048882. The sequence goes on along the minus strand of NZ_JBEZGB010000012.1, from coordinate 179,052 downwards.
GCCAAGGCCGGCTGACCCGCCACGTCTCACGCCGCGGCCCCACCCCCTCGGTGGTGGGGCCCGCGCGCGGGCGTGCGCGAGCGGGGCTCGCGGGCGTGATCAGGAGATGGCGTCGTCCGGCGTGATCAGGAGATGGCGCCGGGGGTGATCAGCCCCGTCTCGTACGCCAGCACCACCGCCTGCACGCGGTCCCGCAGCCCCAGCTTGGTCAGCACGTTGCCCACGTGCGTCTTCACCGTCGTCTCGCTCACCACGAGCTTGGCCGCGATCTCCGCGTTGGACATGCCCTTGGCGATCAGCCGCAGCACCTCCAGCTCCCGCTCCGTCAGCCTGTCGAGCCGCGCGGGAGCGGCCTGCTCGTACGCCGACGGCAGCCGCGCCGCGAACCGGTCCAGCAGCCGCCGGGTCACGCTCGGCGCCACGATCGCGTCACCCGCCGCCACCACCCGGATGGCCTGCACCAGCTCGTCCGGCGGCACGTCCTTCAGCAGGAACCCCGACGCGCCCGAGCGCAGCGCCTCCACGATGTACTCGTCCAGGTCGAACGTGGTCAGCACCAGCACCTTCGGCACGTGCGCCGCCGGCGCCGCCTCCCGCACGATCCGGCGGGTCGCCTCGATGCCGTCGACCCCGGGCATCCGGATGTCCATCAGCACCACGTCGGGCAGGAGCGCCCTGGTCTGCTCCTGAGCGTCCTTGCCGTCGCCCGCCTGCCCCACCACCGTGATGTCGGGCTCGGCCTCGAGGATCAGGCGGAAGCCGGTGCGCAGCAGCGGCTGGTCGTCCACCAGCAGCACTCTGATCGTCATTGTCCGTCCTTCAAGGGGAACCTCGCCCGCACCTCGAAACCGCCCCCCGGTAGCGGACCGATGCTGAGGATTCCACCATAGAGGGCAACACGCTCGCGAATGCCCACCAAACCATGCCCTGACGGCAGCGACATGTCTCTGTCCTTGCTGCTGCCGCCCTTGGGGTCGCCGCCGTTGCCGTCGTCCCGTACCTCGACGTCCAGCTCGCCCGGATCGTGGCGTACGGTCACCACCGCCTTCACCCCCGCCCCCGCGTGCCGCAGGCTGTTGGTCAGCCCCTCCTGGACCAGCCGGTAGGCGGCCAGGTCCACCCCGGCGGGCAGCGGCATCGGCTCGCCCTCCACCCGCAGCGACGTGGGCAGCCCCGCCTCCCGCATCTGCTCCACCAGCGACGGCAGATCCCGCACGCCCGGCTGCGGGCCCAGCTCCGCGCGCGCGTCCGTGCGCAGCACGCCCACGATGTTGCGCATCTCCGTCATCGCCAGCCGGCCCGTGTGCTCGATCGCCGACAGCGCCTCACGGGCCAGGTCGGGGTCGGCGGCCAGCACCCGCCGGGCCGCCGCGGCCTGCACGGTCATCACGCTGACGTGGTGGGCCACCACGTCGTGCAGCTCGCGGGCGATTCGCGAGCGCTCCTCGGCCCGCGCCGCCCTGGTGTCGGCCGCGTGCGCCCGCTCCAGCCTGGCCGCCCGGTCCTTCAGCTCCTCCAGGTACGCCCGCCGCAGCCGCAGGCTGCGGCCCGCTCCCCACACCGCCACCAGGACCACCGCGAAGACCACGTGCTCGTTCGGCCCGGACACTCTGATCGGGCCCGCCACCGCCCCGACCGCGTAGGTCGTCACCGCCAGCAGCAGCGCGCCCAGCGCCACCGCCAGCCCCCGGTGGGAGGCCACAGAATAGAGCAGCACCATGCCGGACAGCGCGGACACGCCCGTGCCGTAACCGGTCAGGTCGAGCAGCGCCTCCGGCACCAGCCCCGCGCACAGCGCCGCCAGCGGCCAGCGGCGGCGCACGGCCACCGGCGCGCACGCCAGCACCACCAGCAGTGTGCCGAACGGGTCGGGCGCGCGCACGCCGTCGGCCGGCAGCCCCTCGGCCTGGAGCCGGGCGGGCCCGTAGAGCACGAACTGCGCCACGGAGGCCGCGGCCACCACCCCGGCGAGAACCGTGTCGTGGAGCCTGCTCCGATCTATGCGCACCGCTTCACTGTAAGACCAGGTGAAAGCCCGGAACCTCCTCCCACGGGAGGATAAGCGTGATCCGTGCAGCCTGGCCCGCTGTCCGTTCGCGGGCCGTCCGGCCGTCCGTGACGGGCGGTCAGAGCTCGTCGGTCGCGGCGCGGCGGCTGCTGCGTACGGTGTCGCCCGGCTGCCGGTCGGGCACCGGCGGCGGGGTGCCGCCGAACTCCGGGCACAGCGCCTGGTGATCGCACCAGTCGCACAGCCGGCTCCTGCGCGCCCGCCACTCGCCCGACTCCAGCGCCCGCTCGATCGCCGCCCACAACGCCATCACCTTGCGCTCGGTGGCCAGCAGGTCGGCCTCGTCGGGAGCGTAGCGCAGCACCTCGCCCCGGCCGCCCAGATAGACCAGCTGCAGCAGCCGCGGGACCTGCCCGCGCAGCCGCCACAGCACCAGCGCGTAGAACTTCATCTGAAACAGCGCCTTGGCCTCGAAGTCGGGCCCGGGCGCGCTGCCCGTCTTGTAGTCGACCACACGGACCTCGCCGGTCGGCGCGACGTCGATCCGGTCGACGTAGCCGCGCAGCATCAGCCCGCCGTCGAGCACCGCCTCCACATAGAGCTCCCGCTCGGCCGGTTCCAGCCGGGTCGGATCCTCCAGCGTGAAGTAGCGCTCCAGCATGCCGCGCGCCTGATCCAGCCACTCCGCCTGCTCGGCCGCGTCGGCGAACATCTGCGCGTAGTGCGGCTCCTCGGCCAGTAAACGCTGCCACTGCGGCTCCAGCAGCTCCAGCGCCGCCGGAATCGAACGGCGGGGCGCGGGCAGGTCGTAGAGGCGCTCCAGGACCGCGTGGACCACCGTGCCACGCACTGCCGCCTGCGAGGGCTTCTCAGGCAACCGGTCGATCACCCGGAAGCGGTAGAGCAGCGGACATGTCATGAAGTCGCCCGCCCGGGACGGGGAGAGAGCTCCGATGATCACCGGTTCGGTCAACGTCATGCACCGCACTCTAGGTCAAGAGCCCGACAGAATAACGCCCGCGGGACGAGGATCACCTGATCCGGCGCGTAGCATCAAGGCAGCAACAGCATGTAAATGGACGTTCAAGGAGTGCGGTGAGCGAGCAGAGCCCGCGACAGGAGTTCTCCGGCATCCGGATGGGGAGGCCGTTCGGCATTCCGGTCTACGTCTCCTGGACGTGGTTCCTGGTGGCGGCGTTCATCACCGTCATGTTCGGGCCCCAGATGCGGCAGATGCTGCCCCACCTCGGCGAGTTCGCCGCGTACGGGGTCGCGTTCCTGTTCGCGGTGCTGCTGTACGTCTCGGTGCTGCTGCACGAGCTGGCCCACAGCGTCCTGGCCAAGTCCTACGGCCTGCCGGTCCGCCGGATCACCCTCTACCTCCTCGGCGGCGTCTCGGAGATCGAGAAGGAGCCGCCGACGCCGGGCAAGGAGTTCATGGTCGCCGCCGCCGGCCCCGCGCTCTCGCTGGGGCTGGCCGGCATCGGCCTGGCCGCCGACGTCTGGGTGATCAACGACGGGGGCATTCTCGAAGTGCTCACCTGGCAGCTGTGGTTCGCCAACCTCATCGTCGGCGTGTTCAACCTGCTGCCGGGGCTGCCGCTCGACGGCGGCAGGATGTTGCGCGCCGGCGTCTGGAAGCTCTCCGGCAACCCGGGCTCCGGCACCATCGTGGCGGCCTGGGGCGGGCGGGTGCTGGCCGCGCTGCTGGTGATCTTCCCGGTGGCGACCGCGCTGACCGGCGGGCGCGACCTGGACTTCACCGACCTGGTGTGGCCGCTGGTGCTGGCCTCGTTCATCTGGATGGGCGCGAGCCAGTCGCTGCGCGTCGCCAAGATCCGCCAGCGTATCCCGCAGGTCAACGCGCGCGCCCTGGCCCGCAGGGCCATCCCGGTGACCGCCGAGACGCCGCTGGCCGAGGCGCTGCGGCAGGCCGGCGAGCAGCGGGCGGGCGCGATCGTCGTCGTCGACCACGAGGGCAGGCCCGTGGCCATCGTCAGCGAGGCCGCCGTCCAGGCCACCCCCGAGCACCGCCGCCCGTGGGTGAACGCCGGCGCCCTGGCCAAGTCGCTGGAGCCCGCCATGATGCTCGGGGCCGGCCTGGAGGGTGAGGCGCTCATCGACGCCATGCGCGAGGCGCCGGGCAGCGAATACCTGCTCATCGAGGACGGCGGCGAGATCTTCGGCGTGCTGGCGACGGCCGATGTGAACCGGGTTTTCACGGGCGTCTGATTTGTCCCACTCGTTTCTGCGGCGACCCATGGATAGGGTCGTGTCCAGCAGTTTCGGGCTCCGGGGCCGCCTCAGGCGATTTCAGCGATGCGACGACTGGCCGATAGTGTGCTGTTTGGCCATAACTTGCACAGTTAAGAGGTTTGTTGCGGTCCACGGTTCATCGAATCGAGACGGCGGGCCCGCGACACGGCCTCGCCGTCTGGGTATGCGTATGGCTGGTGGCCGGCACGGCAGTGCGGGTGCCGTAACATCGCCGGTTTCCGGGGAGGAGAGTTGAGTGACCGAGCGCAGCGAGGGCACCGATGAGCGCAGCACGGTCGTCATGAGGAGGGGCGCATGAGCGGCCAAGGCTTCGGAGTGGTGCGTCCGCTTCCTGGAAACGGGCTGGTCGCCTACGTGGGCGGGCTGCTGCTGGTGTGCGACCCGGCCGAGCCCGCCGCCGACGACCTGCTCGAGGCGCTGCGCGAGACGGCCGCCGCCGGCGGCGACGGCCGTGCCCTGGCCCGCAGGGCCGCCCAGGTGCTCGCCGCCAACATGGCCGGCGACCCCACCACGTGCGCGGTCGCCGGGCCCGTCGGCGACGGCGTCGCCGTCCTGGTCAGCGGCTCGGCCGCGGCCACCATCGGCACCGTCGCCGGCGAGACGCGGCTGGCCGGCAGCGACTCCCTGACATGGGCCGACCGCCTCGTCACCAGCACCGTCGAACGCGTCGAGCTCAGTCTGCCCGGCGCCGGCAGCCCGCACCCCGCGGTCCGCTTCGAAGGCGGCATCGTCCACGGCGGCGGCCTCGTCGGCGACCTCACCGACCAGCCCGCGGCCCCCGCCGCCCCGGCCCCGTCCAGGCCGCTCACCAGCGAGATGCCCGCCACCGCCTTCCACCTCGAAGCCGACCTGATCCAGCCGCCGGCGCAGCAGCCCGTCGAACGGCCCCCCTACCCCCTCGCCGACCAGCCGCCGATCCAGGCCGGGCCGCCCTCAGGCCCCCAGCCCGCGTCCCCGGCCGTCGAGCAGCCCCAATATCAGCCCCCGGAGCAGCCGCCCTACTTCCCGCCGCAGGAGCCCGCCTACCAGCCTCCCGAGCAGTCGCCGTTCCAGGCACCGCACGAGCCGCTGTACCAGCAGGAGCCGGCCTTCCACCAGGAGGCCCCCTACCAGCAGGAGCAGCCGCCCCCGCTGCCCGAGCCGCAGCAGTTCCCCTCCTACGACGAGCCGCCGCCCTCCGGCAACGGCGCCGGCGACCAGCAGGTCCCGCAGCACCTCGGCCCGCCCGACCACTTCGACCAGCCCGCACCGCCCCCGCTCGGCCCGCCCGACCACTTCGACCCGGGCCCCCCGCAGCAGGAGCAGCAGCAGGCCGACCACGGCGACCGCCCGCTCGTCTACGGCGTCGACTGCAAGAACGACCACTTCAACGACCCCCGCGTCCCCTACTGCGCCGTCTGCGGCATCGCCCTCGTGCAGCGCACCCTCGTCCCCTACAAGGGCCCGCGCCCCTCGCTCGGTGTCCTCATCCTCGACGACGGCACGGCCCTGCCCCTGGAGAGCGACTACCTGCTCGGCCGCGACCCGGAGCGCGCCCCCGAGGTGGCCGGCGGCAACGCCAGGCCCGCCAAGGTGACCAGCCCCGACGGCTCGGTCTCCCGCCGCCACCTGCGGGTGGCGCTCGACGGCTGGGACGTCAACCTGGTCGACCTCGGTTCGGTGAACGGCACCCAGATCCAGCCGCCCGGCGACCCCAACTTCTACGACATCCCACCGAACGAGCCCGTCACGATCGCCCCGGGGACCACGGTGCGCGTGGGGGTGTCCCGGACACTGCGCTTCGAGGCGCATCGGGGGTAGGCGGGGGAGCCCGCTGCCTTGACGCCCGCGTACCGGATGATCGCCGGGGCGCGGGCGTTCTGCCGGAGGGCCGGTCCGGCCGCTCCGCTCCTCGGCCGGCTCCACTTCTCGACTGGCTCCGCCCTTGATCGGCCCCACCCTTGGCCGGCTCGCCCTTTGGCCGGCCTCGCCTCTTGCCCGCGCAGTTGAGCCGGGGGCGGTGTCGAGAAGAGGGTGGTGTCGAGCGGGGGCGCGCGGTCGATCAAAGGATGGCGGAGGTCGGATCGGCGGAGGGTGTCAGGAACTCACGGGCGCCACGCAGACGGGTCCCGAGCCGCCCTTGTGTCGCCGAGCAGTCCAGCCGCACCTCCACCGGCCCGGCCACCCCGGCGTTCGCCCGGCGGCCGGTCGACAGACGCGTCTCGTCAAGGCCGTCACGGCGGGCGATGAGCACCCCCATCTCATACCGGCTCACCGCATCGGAACCCGCCACGTGCTGGACGCCGGAGTATCCCCGTACCGCCAGCTCCAGGAGCGCCGCCGCCAGGTCGGAGACGTGCACCGGGCACCGTACGTCATCCGTGAACAGCACACCCGTGCGGGACCCCGAGGCCAGCGCGTGCACCAGCGCCTCGTGCGCCGACTCGCCGCGTCCGACGATCAGCGACGTCCTGGCGATGGCGGCATCCGGCAGCACGGCCCTGACGGCCGTCTCCGCCGCCGCCTTGGCCGCACCGTACGGGCTGACGGGGTCGGGGGAGCAGGACTCGTCGTACGAGAAGGCCCTGCCGGAGAAGACGGCGTCACTGGAGACGTGCACCAGCCGCCCACCCGCCGCCGCGACGGCCGCCGCCACGTGCGCGGCACCGTCGGCCGTGATCGTCCACTCGGCCTGCCGGTACGCGGCGTTGATCGTCACCTCGGGCCCGAACGCCCCCACCACGCCGGCGACGCCGGCCCGCGACCGCACGTCCACCCGCAGCCACTCGGCACCCGTTCCCGCTGCCTTCGCGCCGGTCCCGGACAGGTAGGTCGCGCCCACCTCATGACCGGCGGCGGCGCACAACCGTACGAGCTCGCGGCCCAGGAACCCGCTCCCGCCGACGATGAGCACTCTCACGAACGGCCACGCTACTCCACACGGACATGCACCCATTGATCGGACAAAGCATCCCGCCTCGCCTCGTCTCACCTTGCCCCGCCTCGTGCCAGCTCGCCCCGCCCCGGGACCGACGTCGGGACCCGCACTGAAAGGGGCACCGACACGGCGACCGGGACCGGACCCGCACCGAAAGTGGTGGCGGGACCGAGACCGGGGGAGCTTCACGTCCTGACCTGTGACCGGGCAGGGCGTTGACGTGCCACCGTTGACGAGACAAGGCGTAGACGCCTGACTCTGATCGACCTCGGTCGACTCGGCTACAAAGAAGCCCCCGCTCCCCACCCATCGCCTCCCGCGCGGGCAGGGCGCTCACGTGCTACCCGTGACCGGGGAGGGCGTAGAGGTGCTCACGCCGACCGGGGAGGGCGTAGATGTGGTCACGCTGAGCGGGCAGGGCGTAGATGTGCTGACTGACCTGATCGGATATGGCGTTCACGGTCTTACCCGCAATGGGGGCGCCACTCCGGTGCGGAGCCGGCTCGCAGTGCCTCCGCCTGTGCTCCTGCTTCGGCCGCGAAGAGCCCGAGCCCCGCGGCGGCGAAGTCGGCGGCCACCGCCGTCAGCGCATCCGCGTCACCCCTGGCCAGGGCGTGGGCGTGGCGCAGCGCCAGTCGTACCCGCAGGCCGTCGTGTGTCGCCGCGAGCGCGCCCAGCCGGGGGAGCGCGCTGGCGGGTGCGCCCAGGCGAACGGCGTCGTGCAACGCCACCGCCTCGAACGACGACGGCCCGCCATCACGGCACTCCTTCGCATGGGCCAGCGCCAGCTCCACGGCCCGCGCCCGCCATCCCGCCGCGGCCTGCGTCCACGCCTCTGCCAGGGCCACCCAGTGCTGGAGCGCGGTCCATGTGACCGGCGCCCTCGCCGCGTCCAGTGGCACACGCGCCTCCGCGCCCAACGGCGGCTGGGCCCCCGTGACGTCCAGTGACTCCTGCGCTTCTGTCGCGCCCAGGGTTGCCTGCGCGCCTATCGCGTCTACCGATGCCCGTGTTTCTGTCATGTCCAGCGACGCCCGGGCTCCCGCCGCGTCCCCGCGCAGGGCCTGTACCATCGCGTACGCCGCCCTGCGTTCGGCGGCGGCCAGTGGCGTCTCATGCCTGACCGGAGCCCGTAGGAGGAACAGCGCCGCTCCCAGCTCGCCCCTCAGCACCGCCAGCCGCCCCCGGGCCAGTACCTGCTCGCTCGTGCCCGGCCAGCCGGGTCCCATGGAGGCGATCGCCCGTTCGACGGCCATCAGGTCGCCGGCGAACCATCCGCACAGTGCCCACGTCATGTGAGCCGACGTCCACGGGGGCGCGGGATCTTCCCCGGTGAGAGCGCTGGTGGCGCGCGCAGGCACCCGCGTGTGCTGTGAAGAGCCGTGGGTGAGGCCCGGCTCCTGCGGTCTCGGCGGGTTCTGGGGCTTCTCGGCTTGCACGGCGGGCAGGACGTCACGAAGCACCGCCACCGCTTCGTTGGTCCACCCCCAGTGGCACAAGGCCAGTGCCAGCGCCAGAGACACGCGGTCGTCGGCTGGCCGGGCGATGGCCCCGGTTGTGTGGTCTCGTGCGGTCGGTTCGGTGGTCAGGCGGGTGTGATCGTCCGCTCGCGGTGCGAGGGGATCGGCGGCGGGGGAGTGGTGGTGGTTGGCGAGTGACGTGGTCGGTCCGGAGGTCTGAGGCCGACGTGCGCCCTGTGGGGGCAGGGCTTTCGCACGGGGTGGGTTCGGGTTCGACGAGATATGCTCCACGGCCCTGAGCGCCTCGTCGGGGCGCGCCGCCTCCGCCAGCAGCCTCGCCCTCTCCACGGCCAGCTCGTGCCGGAGCGCCGCACGTTCCAGGCCCGGTAGCCATCCTGGGGTCGCGCGGTCGGCCTCCGTCCCGTCTGGCGGTCCCATCTGCCGGGTGGCCGGTCGGTGGAGTGGACTGCCCGGGTCGGGGTTCGTCTCGTCAGGTAGGTCTGTCCGGTGAGAGTTCGTCTCATCAGGCACGTCTGTTCGGTCGGGTGCATCTGTCCGGTCGAAATTCGACACGTCGGGTGGTTCTGTCCGGTCGGTGGGCGGGTGGTGGGGCCTGGCTGCTCGGTCGAGGGTCGTCTCGTCTTGAGGGCGTGGTTGTTGGGTGGCCGGGACGTGACCCGGAGACGTCCTCGCTGGGTCCGTGTCGGGGGTTGGTTCCGGGTCGCGCAGTTCCTTGCGTGTGGTGGCCAGTAGGTCGAGGGCGTCGCCGAGTCGGTCGAGTCCCCAGGCCAGGGTTCGGGCTCTGGCCAGGGTCAGGCGTACCCGCTGCTGGTCATCGCCTCGTGCGTGGCACGCGTCCTCCGCTGCGGTGAGCACCGCGAGAGCCTGGTCCGGTCGTCCGGCTCCGTTCAGGGCGGTCGCCAGCCCGATCGCCGCGCCCGCGCCTCCGCCTTCGCGCATCGCGGCTCGCCCGAGCCGGATGGCCGACGCGTGATCGTGTACGGCCTCCGCCAGCTTGCACGCCCCCACCAGCGTTCCGGCGTCCGCCCGCAGCCCGCCCGCCAGCCGCCACGCCGCGACCCGGGCAGCGTCGCAGTGCCTGCGGGCTTCGGCGGCTTCCGGTGAGGCTTTGACCGGTGCACCCGATGTGGGGGCACTCAAGGTCGCCCCTGGGGTGGTGCCCGAGGTCGTCTCCTCGGTGGGCTCCGGGGTCGCTTCCGGGGTTGCCTTCAGGTTCGCCTCTGGCGCCGTCGCCAAGGTCGCTTCCGAGGCCGCCCTCATGGTGGCGCTCATCGTCGTCTCTGCGGAGGGCTCTACAGGGGTCCCAGCCGCGGCCCGTGCCGTGAACTGCCCTCTGTGCGTCACCCCGGCCCCGGTCGCGGTTTCCGCTGTGGACTTCATTTCGGACTCCACCGCGGCGACGAGGTCGGCATACCGCTGGGTACGGCGCTCTGCGGGGCATCGGTCGCGGGCCGCCTCCCCGTACAGGGGGTGAGCCGGCCGCGCCACCTCCCCGCGCCATTCGCGCGTCACCTCGATCACCCCGAACTCCAGCGCCTCCAGCACGGCCGCCTCCGAGCACAGGCCCGCCAGCGTCCCCACCTCGACGGGCTCCCCGAACGTCGCGTACTCCAGCACCGAGGCCGCGCCCTCCGGCAACGATCCCACCCGGTGGTTCACGAGGTCGGCCGCCCCGCGCGCCGGCGGCGGGTCACCGGACAACCGCCACACCCCGCCCGCGTGCTGGAGCGATCGAGAGGCTCGCATGGCGTGCATCAGTTCGCGCAGCCACAGCGCGTTCCCGCCGGTGAGCTCCGTCAGCGTGGACACGGTGGTGTTGTCGGCGGGTCCGCCGAGCGCCGTCGCCAGCACGGCCGACACGTCCGCCTTGCCGAGCGGGTCCACGTCGAACCGTCTGAGCCGTCCGTCCCGCCACAGCTCCACGACGGGGCCGCCGGCGTTCGCCTCCGAGCACACGGTCGCGATCAGGCGGATCCGGCCGGCGCGTACGAGGGCGGCCAAGACCTCGGCCGAGTGGCTGTCCAGCAGGTGGGCGTCGTCCACGAGAGTCAGGACTTCGAGGCCGGGGGAGCACCGGCACCCTCCGCACTCCCCGCCGCAATGCCCGGTTCCTCCGCCACACGCCGTTGCTCCGCCACGAGAAGTTCCCCCGCATCCGCAGGACGCGCCACCCCCGCCGCACCCCGAGCCGGTCCCGTACGCGGGCAGTGGCGAGCCGCCCGGTACGTTGCGCAGCGCCCGGGACGCCCTGACCGTGAACGCGCCCCCGAGCCGCCCCGCCAGCCGTCCCGCGAGCGCGCTCTTGCCCACCCCCGGCGGCCCCGTGACGAGCACCCCCTGAGCGGTCGGGTCGCGGGTGAGGCGGAGCAGGTGCCCGAGCTCCTGCTCCCTCCCGGCGAACGGCCAGCTGGTCCCCATAATGCGAGGTTACGCCGCCGACAAAGAAGATGATCATCTATTTCCCCGTTTATGACTCATCCGGGGATAAAGGCGACAACCTCGTTGAGCTGAGGCCCGCCGGAGCCGTCCTGTCAGGGCCTTCGTCAAGGGCCGAGGGAGGGGTGGGGGAGCGGCGGCGAAGGCGGGATCGGCGGCAGGGTAGGGGGTGCGGGCGCGGCAGGAAGCGGGATGTGAAGGTCGTATTACGCTTTCTCATGAAATATCGGAATTATCTTGGTTAACCCGGTAAATGGGGAAAATTCTTCGGAAAAGAAACGCCCCCAGCCTCGAAGGAACACCGCGAAACACACCCGATACCGGTCATCCCTATCCCCGCGATCCGGCCGTACGCAAAAAAACACCTCAGTGCTGCGCCGCCCGGAAAGCCCGCACCCCGCGCAACAACCGCACCGCCGCCTCCATCCCGCAGGCCGCCTCCATCGCCCGCCCCGCCGCCGTGGCGAACCGGCCCAGCAGGTGCTCGTCCCCGTCGCAGAACCCCCGCCCCGCGACCCACACGAACGTGTGGTCACGCGCCACCACGGGCACCGGCGTGGCCAGGAAGCCCGGCTCGCCCACCGACACGTCTCGCGCCAGCCGCAGCGCCCCCGACGACGTCGCCAGCTCCTTCATCACCCCCGACTCGGCCAGCCACCGCCGCAGCGGATCGCCGGCCGGGGCGTGCACGTGGACGCAGCTCGCCTCCTGGCGCAGGACGTCCACCCGGACGAACCCCGCGTAAGGGGTGCCGGCCACGGCCGCGGCGGCACGCGCGAGCCGGTCGATCAGGTCGCCGGCCTCCGGGCAGGAGAACGAGGTGATGAGATCACGCATGGCGACATCGAGGCGGTTGTATGGCATGGCGATGATCCCTCGGAGCGGAGGGAGGCGAGATCGCGCAGCCCGATCACGCGACGCTCACCTGCGGGTGCCCTGACTATCGCCCCCGCCGCCGCCCTTGACTACCCCCCAACAGGAAATCAGGATTTTTGCGCGTTCCGGGCGGCCGCAGGGGCCGCGCCGCAACGCCGGCACCGCCCCGTACCGGTCCACGGCCTCCCCCTGGACGGCCCCACGCTTCACCGCAGCCGCAGCCACCCGCGCCGGTCACGGGCGTCGCGCAGCAGCGCCCACTGCACGTCGTCGCCGCGCGTGCCGTCCGGCTTCGGGAACAGCTCCCTGTGCACGCCCTCCCGCACGAACCCGGCCCGCCGTAGCACCGCCTGCGAGGCCGTGTTCGCCACGTCGGTGCCGGCCACGATGCGGTGCAGCGGCGTGTTCGCGAACGCCCAGCCGGTCAGCAGCGTGACCGCCCGCGTCATGAACCCCCTGCCGCGGAAGGCGGGCAGCAGCGAGTAGCCGATCATCGCCTGCCCCAGCGGCGGCGCCACCTGCGCCAGCTGCACGTGCCCCGCGAACGCCCCCGAGGCCGCGTCCCTGATCGTCAGCTCGATCCGCTGCCCCGATGCCCACCAGTAGCGGGTGTAGCGGCAGCGGCGCTCGTCGTCCTCCAGCGACGTGGCGTGCCCCAGGGAGAAGGCCGCCACGCTCGGCTCGTTCATCATCCGGTGGTAGTCGCCGGCGTCGGCGGGCTCCACGGGGGTCAGCCGCACCACGCCGTCGCCCAGCTCGCCGCCCTCGAAGAACGGCAGGTACGGCTCCGCCCCCGCCGCCGGCTCCCCCCGCAGCCGGGCGAACAGCACGAAATCGGCGAAGCGCCCGTCACGCAGCCGCCTCGCCTCCCGCCGCACCCCCTCCTCGCGAAAGCCCGCCTTGTACGCCACCCGCAGGCTCGCCACGTTCTCCACCTCGGCCTCCAGCTCGACCCGGCGCACCCCCTGGTCGAACAGCCAGTCCGTCACCGCCCTGGCCGCCGTCGCCGCCACGTCACGGCCCCGGGCCCACGGCGCCACCAGGTAGCCGAGCCGCGCCACGCCCCACTCGTCCGGCGGGCGCACCCCGACCGCCCCGGCGAAGCGGCCGTCCAGGGTGATCGCGTACTCGGCCCCGCCGTCCGCCCACTTCGCCGGCGCGTTCTTCACGTACTCCAGCGCGTGCTGCGGCTCGTACGGGTCGGGCAGCAACGGCATGAACCTGGCCGTCACCGGATCCGAGCACATCCGCACCATCTCATCGACGTCCGCCTCCACCGGGGGACGGAGGATCAACGGGCCGGTCGAGAGCACATCACGCGGAAACATCCCCCATAGATATCGCGCGTCCTGACGCCCTCGAAAGCCCTATAACCTTGCCGCCATGGGTTTCCGCAGGCATGGGCCTTTCCAGGTGGGGGATCAGGTGCAGCTCACCGACCCCAAGAACAAGCGCCACACGATCACTCTCAAAGAGGACGGCGTCTTCCACACCCACAAGGGCGCCATCCCGCACAGCGACCTGATCGGGCAGCCCGAGGGCTCCGTCGTGCGCTCCTCGGGCGGCACGCAGTACCTCGCCTTCCGCCACCTGCTCCAGGACTACACGCTGGCCATGCCGCGCGGCGCGGCCGTGATCTACCCCAAGGACGCCTCGATGATCGTCGGCATGGCCGACGTGTTCCCCGGCGCCCGCGTCATCGAGGCCGGCGTCGGCTCCGGCGCGCTGACCTGCTTCCTGCTGCGCGCCGTCGGCCCCGAGGGCCACGTGACCTCCTACGAGCGGCGCGAGGAGTTCGCCGACGTCGCCCGCAAGAACGTGGAGAAGTTCTACGGCGGCCCCATGGACGACAACTGGCGGCTGGTCGTCGGCGACCTGGTGGCCTCCATCGACGAGGTCGACGTCGACCGCGTCATCCTCGACATGCTCGCCCCCTGGGAGTGCGTCGACGCCGCCGCGAAGGCGCTCACGCCCGGCGGCGTGATCTGCTGCTACGTGGCCACGACGACCCAGATGTCCAAGACCGTGGAGGCCATTCGCGATCACGGGTGTTTCACCGAGCCGCATGCGTGGGAGACCCTGGTTCGCGACTGGCACGTCGAAGGGCTCGCGGTAAGACCCGATCATCGGATGATCGGCCACACCGGTTTCCTCGTCGCCGCCCGCCGCATGGCCGACGGCGTGACCCCGCCGCCGCGCCGTCGACGACCGAAGGGGACGACTGAGGAACTATGACAATTTGGCCACGAGGGTGCGTTGGTGCGTGACACGGGAACAGACCGCCGTGTTCATATGCTGGGAGTATTAAACGCCCTATTGGGGATTAATCAACGAATACTGAATGTCACTCTACGAACACTGCCCGGCCAGGTTACGGAGGGGCCCGAGATAGGTAAGGTCCTTAGTAGTCGCTCTCGACTGGGAAGGAGGTGACGGGGCGTGGCAGCTCGCGATGATGCTGAGGCTCGAGCCGCGCAGCGCGAACGGGAGGTCGCTGATCTTTCAACACAGGTCTCCTTCCTCCAGGAGGAGATCACCGCGCTGAGGCGGAAGCTGGCCGAGTCACCCCGTCAGGCCAGGGTCCTCGAAGAGCGTCTCCATGAGGCACAGGCGAACCTCGCGGCCGTGACGGGCCAGAACGAACGCCTGGTGGCCACACTCAAGGAGGCCCGGGACCAAATCGTCGCTCTCAAGGAGGAGGTCGACCGGCTGGCGCAGCCGCCATCCGGCTTCGGCACCTTCCTCGAGGCCAGAGAAGACGGCACGATCGAGGTGTTCACCGGCGGCCGCAAGCTCCGTGTGAACGTCAGCCCGGCCGTCGACGTCGACTCGCTGCGGCGTGGCCAGGAGGTCATGCTCAACGAGGCGCTCAACGTGGTCGAAGCACTCGGCTACGAAGAGGTCGGCGAGATCGTGATGCTCAAAGAACTGCTCGACGAGGGCAAGCGGGCCCTGGTCATCTCGCACGCCGACGAAGAACGCGTCGTGCGACTGGCCGAGTCGCTCGTCGGCCAGCCCATCAGGGCCGGCGACTCACTCCTGCTCGAACCTCGCTCCGGCTACGTCTACGAGCGCATACCCAAGTCCGAAGTCGAAGAGCTCGTGCTCGAAGAGGTCCCCGACATCTCCTACGAGGAGATCGGCGGCCTCATGCGGCAGATCGAGCAGATCAGGGACGCCATCGAGCTGCCCTACCTGCACGCCGACCTGTTCCGCGAGCACAAACTCCGTCCGCCCAAGGGCGTGCTCCTCTACGGCCCGCCCGGCTGCGGCAAGACGCTCATCGCCAAGGCCGTCGCCAACTCCCTGGCCAAGCAGGTCGCGGAGAAGACCGGCCAGTCCGGCAAGAGCTTCTTCCTCAACATCAAGGGCCCGGAGCTGCTCAACAAGTACGTCGGTGAGACCGAGCGGCACATCCGCCTGGTCTTCCAGCGGGCCCGCGAGAAGGCATCCGAGGGCACCCCGGTGATCGTGTTCTTCGACGAGATGGACTCGATCTTCCGCACCCGAGGCTCCGGCGTGTCCTCCGACGTGGAGAACACCATCGTCCCTCAGCTGCTGTCCGAGATCGACGGCGTCGAGGGCCTGGAAAACGTCATCGTCATCGGCGCCTCCAACCGCGAGGACATGATCGACCCGGCGATCCTGCGGCCCGGCCGCCTGGACGTCAAGATCAAGATCGAGCGGCCGGACGCCGAGGCGGCCAAGGACATCTTCTCGAAATACCTCGTCTCCGACCTGCCCCTGCACCCGGACGACCTGACGGAGCACTCCGGCTCCCGTGAGGCCACCATCGTGGGCATGATCCAGAGCGTCGTCGAGCGTATGTACACCGAGAGCGAGGAAAACCGCTTCCTCGAGGTGACCTACGCCAACGGCGACAAGGAAGTCCTCTACTTCAAGGACTTCAACTCCGGCGCGATGATCCAGAACATCGTCGACCGGGGCAAGAAGATGGCCATCAAGCAGTTCCTCGAAAGCGGCCAGAAGGGCCTGCGGGTGCAGCACCTGCTCACGGCCTGCGTGGACGAGTTCTCCGAGAACGAGGACCTGCCCAACACCACCAACCCCGACGACTGGGCCCGCATCTCCGGCAAGAAGGGCGAGCGGATCGTCTACATCCGCACCCTCGTCTCCGGCAAGCAGGGCACCGAAGCCGGCCGGTCCATCGACACCGTCGCCAACACCGGTCAATACCTGTAACACCCCTGGACGGCAGGGTCGCGCGACAACCGCCGCGCGGCCCTGCCGTCTTGTGCGGGCACGTTGCCACCCGCTGCCGTTCGTCCCCTTCGCGGCGTAACACATACAAGATCCCACCAGGAACGCGCGCGACACGGCCGATACACATGCACGCCACCCCGATCAGGCGCACACTGAGCCTGTGACCACGCTCAAACGGGTGGACGTGCACGTCGAAGGCATAGTCCAAGGGGTCGGCTTCCGCCCCTTCGTCTACTCGCTCGCCAACCGGCTCGGCCTGGCGGGACGCGTCCGCAACGACGTCAACGGCGTCCACATCGAGGTCGAAGGAGCCCACGCCGGCGTCGAGGAGTTCCTCACCGCCCTCGAACGCGACGCGCCCGCCCTGTCCGAGATCGAACGCGTCACCGTCGTCAGCGCCGAACCCGCAGGACACAGCGGCTTCACCATCGCCACCAGCGATCCCTCAGGACCGCTCCGCGCCCTCGTCTCCGCCGACACCGCCACCTGCGACGACTGCCTGAGCGAACTCGCCGACCCCGCCGGCCGCCGCCACCGCTACCCGTTCATCAACTGCACCAACTGCGGCCCCCGCTTCACCATCGTGCGCGGCGTCCCCTATGACCGGCTCCGCACCACCATGGCCGGATACCGCATGTGCGACGACTGCGCCCGCGAATACCACGACCCCGGCGACCGCCGCTTCCACGCCCAGCCCACCTGCTGCCCCGCCTGCGGCCCCCGGCTCCGGCTGCGCGACGCCCGCGGCGTCGACCTGTGCGGCGACCCCGTCTCCTGCGCCGTCACCCTCCTGCGCGCCGGCCGCGTCGTCGCCGTCAAAGGACTCGGCGGCTACCACCTCGCCGTCACCGCCTCCGACGAACGCGCCGTCGCCACCCTGCGCGGCCGCAAGCACCGAGAGGAGAAACCGTTCGCCGTCATGGCCGCCGACCTCGCCCAGGCCCGCCGGCTGTGCGAGATCGACGACGCCGCGGCCGCGCTGCTCACCAGCCGCGCCCGTCCCATCGTCCTGCTGCCTCGCCGCCGGGACACCCCTGACGCTTCCGCCGCTCGGGTCGCCCCCTCCGTCGCGCCGGGCAGCCACAACCTCGGCCTCATGCTGCCGTACACGCCCCTGCACCACCTCCTCCTCGCGGAACTCGCCGAACCCATCGTCCTGACCAGCGGCAACGTCTCCGACGAACCCATCGCCTACGAGGACGCCGACGCCCTCACCCGCCTCGGTGGCGTCGCCGACGCCTTCCTCCTCCACGACCGCGCCATCCACACCCGAACCGACGACTCCGTCGTCAAACCCGCCTCCGGCGAGGTCACCGTGCTGCGCCGGGCCCGCGGCTACGCCCCGGAACCCCTCGCCCTGCGCCGGCCCGCCCCCAGACCCGTGCTCGGCTGCGGCGCCGAACTCAAGAGCACCTTCTGCCTCCTGCACGGACGCCGCGCCTTCGTCTCCCACCACCTCGGCGACCTGGAGAACTACGACACCCTGCGCGCCTTCGCCGCGAGCATCGAGCACTACTGCGGCCTGTTCGGCATCCGCCCCGAACTCATCGCCCACGACCTGCACCCCGACTACTTGTCCACCAGACACGCCCTCGAACAGACCGGCGTCGAACACGTCGGCGTCCAGCACCACCACGCCCACATCGCCTCATGCCTCGCCGACAACGGCGACCCCGGCCCCGTGATCGGCGTCGCCTTCGACGGCCTCGGCCACGGACCCGACGGCACCCTGTGGGGCGGCGAATTCCTGCGCGCCGACCTGACCGGATACCAACGCCTCGGCCACCTCGCCCAGGTCCCCATGCCCGGCGGCACCGCCGCCATCCGGCAGCCCTGGCGCATGACCGCCGCCTACCTGCGCGACGAACGCCCCGGCCTCGACGTCGCCCGCCGCAACGCCGAACGCTGGCCCGCCGTCCTCCAGCTCGCCGCCACCGGACTCAACTCGCCCCTCACCTCCAGCGCCGGCCGCCTCTTCGACGCCGTCTCGGCACTGCTCGGCATCCGCGACACGATCACGTACGAGGGGCAGGCGGCGATCGAACTCGAACAGCGCGCCGACACCTCAGAGACCGGCGTCTACACCGCCACCATCACCACTTCGGGCACCACCGGCGCCGCCAGCGGGGCCTCCGTCGACGGCCCGCTCGTCGTCGAGGGCGGTGACCTCGTCCGCGCCGCCGCCGACGACCTCGCCGCCGGAGTCGACCCCGCCGTCATCGCCGGACGCTTCCACAACGGCGTCGCCGCCGCCATCAGCCGCTCCTGCGTCGCCCTGCGCCAGGCCACCGGGCTCACCGCCGTCGCCCTGTCCGGCGGCGTCTTCCAGAACGCGCTTCTGCTCGAACGCACGGTCCAGCGGCTGCGCGCCGCCGGGTTCCGGGTGCTCAAGCACGTACGGGTGCCACCCAACGACGGCGGCATCAGCCTCGGCCAAGCCGCCGTCGCCGCCGCCCGCGACCGCGGACAGGAGGCGACCCCGGCCTAGCATGGCGATCATGGAGTACCTCAATCCCGCCCGCGCCCCCTACACCGGCCAGGACCGGGAGCTCATCGGGACCGAGCACGCCCGCCGCGCCCGCGCCCACTTCGCCCGGCGCCCCGCCTACCGGCCCACCCCCGTCCACACCATCCCCGGCCTGGCCGGGACCGCCGCCGCCCACGTCAAGGACGAGAGCGCACGCATGGGACTGGGCAGCTTCAAGGCGCTCGGCGGCGCGTACGCCGTCCACCTGCTCGCCGAACGCGACGACACCGGCACACCCGTCGTCTGCGCCAGCGCCGGCAACCACGGCATCTCCGTCGCCGCGGGCGCGGCGGAAGCCGGCCTGCCCTGCCACGTCTACCTCGCCGAGGACGTGCCCGAGACGTTCGCCACGCGGCTGCGCGACCTCGGCGCCCACGTACGGCGTGCCGGCCCCGACTACGACGCCGGCCTGCGGGCGGCCCTCAGCGCCGCCCAGGAGCACGGCTGGCGGCTCGTCGCCGACACCTCATGGGAGGGCTACACCCACGTCCCCCTGGACGTCATGCGCGGCTACACCGTCCTGTTCGACGAGCTCACCGGCCCGGCCGGCGAGCCCACACACGTGTTCGTGCAGGCCGGCGTAGGAGGACTGGCCGCCGCCGCGGCCGGATACGTACGCGACCGCTGGGGCGAGCGGCCCAAACTCGTCGTCGTCGAGCCGGAAGGCGCCCCCTGCCTCATCGAGAGCGCCCGCGCCGGCGCACCCGTACGCGTCCCCGGCGCCCCCACCACCCTCGGCAGGCTCGACTGCAAGGAACCCTCACTTCTCGCCCACCGCCTCCTGAACCACCTCGCCGACCTCTACCTGACCATCACCGACGACCAGGCCGCCGACGCCGCCCGCCACCTCGCCCGAGCCGGCGTCACCCTGTCCGCCTGCGGCGCCGCCGGAGCCGCCGGGCTGCTCGCCCTCACCCCCTCCGCCCGCCACACCCTCGGCCTCGACCACACCTCACACGTGCTGCTCGTGGGAACAGAGGGACCAGTGGAACCAAAGTGATCAGATTTACGTCAAAGATGGCGTGCATCAACCCAACCGGCCGCGACACGCACGGGGGAACGGCCGGTTGGCCGAACTCGACCTCCTGCGCTTCCTCGCCGCCCTGGCCGTCGTCGCCTTCCACTACCTGGTCGCCTACGCCTCCGTGTGGGGCGACAGGCCCGCGGAGCTCTTCCCGGCACTGGCGCCCGTCGCGGGGCTCGGCATCTTAGGCGTTGAGCTCTTCTTCATCATCAGCGGATTCGTCATCCTGATGAGCGTCTGGGGACGCGGCCTCGGCGCCTTCGCCCGCTCGCGCCTGGTCCGCCTCTACCCCGCTTACTGGCTCAGCCTGGCCGCCATCGCCGCACTCTACGGCCTCACCGGAGCCAAGGCGCTCGACCCAAAACTTTCCCCAGGTGAATACCTGGTGAACGTCACCATGTTGCAGCGGCTGTTCAAACTCACCGACGCCAGCGGCGTCTACTGGTCCCTCTGGGCCGAGCTGCGCTTCTACCTCCTGATCTCCATCCTGGTGATCGTCGGCGTCACGTACGGGCGCGTACTGATCTTCTCCGGCGTCTGGCTGGCCGCTGTGATCGGCGCCAGGATCATCGAGAACGGCACCCTCGACGAGATCGTCATGCCCGACTACGCGCCCTACTTCATCGCCGGCATGGCCCTCTACCTCATCCACAAACACGGCAGTTCCTGGCTCCCATGGCTCTACGTCGCCGCCGGGTACGGCCTGTCGATCGGCTCCGCGCTCGACCGCGTCCAGCGCCGCATCGACCTGGCCGGGTTCAAGAACATGCCCGTCACCGGCGTCAGCGTGGTCGTCACCGTCACCCTCATCTACCTCGCCACGTCCCTCGTCGCCCTCGGGCTGCTCCGCCTCAAACCGTCCAGGACGCTCACCGCGCTCGGCGGCACGACATACCCGCTTTACCTCTTCCATAGCGTCATCGCGGTGGCCCTCATCCCGCTGCTCACCGGGGACCTGCCGCCCTGGGCCGTCGCTCTGGCCACGACCCTGACCGCGATCGTGGTGTCGTATCTCGTCTACTCCTTTGCCGAACGCCCCATCCAGCGGCTCCTCAAGCCACGCAGATCCACACAAACCCCATCAGCTCCCGGCGTACAGGTTGAAAAGGCGTCGGTGCCATAACTCTGTGGCCCCGGGGCACTGTGAAGGGCATAGGCTCGGGCATATAAACGGCGGATAGACAGACCCGGACGAACAGAGGGTGTTGCATGACGGTGCGTCGGGTGATGGGCATCGAGACCGAGTACGGCATCTCCGTACCAGGTCAGCCAGGCGCCAACGCGATGGTGACCTCCTCACAGGTCGTGAACGCCTACCTGGCCGCCTCGGCGGCCCGCGCGCGCAGGGCACGATGGGACTTCGAAGAGGAAAACCCGCTGCGCGACGCGCGCGGCTTCGACCTGGCCAGAGAGGTGGCCGACCCCACCCAGCTGACCGACGAGGACCTCGGCCTGGCCAACGTCATCCTCACCAACGGCGCCAGGCTCTACGTCGACCACGCCCACCCCGAATACAGCTCGCCCGAGTGCACCAACCCCCGGGCCGCCGTCATCTGGGACAAAGCCGGCGAACGCGTCATGTACGACGCCGCCACCCGCGCGTCAGCCATCCCCTCCAATGCGCCCATCCAGCTCTACAAGAACAACACCGACGCCAAAGGCGCCTCCTACGGCTGCCACGAGAACTACCTCATGCGCCGCGCCACCCCCTTCGCCGACATCGTCAGGCACCTCACCCCCTTCTTCGTCTCCCGCCAGGTCGTCGTCGGCGCCGGCAAGGTCGGCATCGGCCAGGACTCCCGCGGCGAAGGCTTCCAGATCAGCCAGCGCGCCGACTTCTTCGAAGTCGAGGTGGGCCTCGAGACCACGCTCAAGCGGCCGATCATCAACACGCGCGACGAACCGCACGCCGACCCGGAGAAGTACCGGCGGCTGCATGTGATCATCGGCGACGCCAACATGTCGGAAATATCCACCTATCTCAAGCTCGGGTCCACCGCCCTCGTCCTCGCCATGATCGAAGAGGGCTTCCTCACCCGCGACCTCGCCGTCGAAAACCCCGTACAAGCACTCAGGGCCGTCTCCCACGACCCCACCTGCCGCTACGAAATCCCCATGCGCGACGGCCGCAAGCTCACCGCCGTCCAACTCCAGATGGAATACCTGGAACAAGCCCGCAAATACGTCGAAGAGCGCGGCACCGCCCAGGACGAGATGAACAAAGACATCCTCGACCGCTGGGAATCCATCCTCACCCGCCTCGCCGAAGACCCCATGCAACTCTCCCGCGAACTCGACTGGGTCGCCAAACTAGAACTCCTCGAGGGCTACCGCAGCCGCGACGGCCTCACCTGGTCCCACCCCCGCCTTCAGCTCGTCGACCTCCAATACTCCGACATCCGCCCCGACCGCGGCCTCTACAACCGCCTCGTCGCCCGCGGACGCATGCAACGCCTCGTCACCGAAGACGAAGTCCAGCGCGCCGTCGAACAACCACCCAGCGACACCCGCGCCTACTTCCGCGGCCGCTGCCTCAGCCAATACAGCGAATCCGTCGCCGCCGCCTCCTGGGACTCCGTCATCTTCGACATCCCCGGCCGCGAATCCCTCCAGCGCGTCCCCACCCTCGAACCACTCCGCGGCACCAAAGCCCACGTGGGCGAGCTCTTCGACCGCTGCCGCACCGCCGCCGACCTCGTCGCCGCCCTCACCGGCGGCGACTGACCACACCGCCGGCCGCCGAACATCTTCCTTTCAGGGGATCGTCACCACTCGGACGGTCCCCTGTAGTCGTACGGGCACTGTGATGCGGAGCACACCCGGCCTCCTCGGGAGCCGATCGGACATCGCGAACCTCCTGCAGGCACGGGGGTTCGCGATCGGGCAGTGCCGCTATCTGGCCAACCCGCCAAGATCGACGGCCGATCGGCGCGAAATGTCGCCCGGTTCGGGGAAGATATGCACTAGAGGCAGTCCCCCGAAGCGGAGGTAGGACATGGCGAGCAAGGACACCGGCGGCCAGAAGCAGACCGGACGCCGCGAGAACGAGGTCGAGGAGACCGAGGCCTCGGCGGCACCGGATGTGCAGGAGCGGCAGGAGAAGCTCACCGACGATGTCGACGCAATTCTGGACGAAATCGACGAAGTTCTCGAAGAGAACGCAGAGGAATTCGTGCGCTCTTACGTGCAAAAGGGCGGAGAGTAGGATAAATCGGACATCTGGTGATCGGAGAGGGGAGGAGTGGAAAAGCGCAAGCGGTGTCCGGACTGTGGGGAGGAGAAGGAGGCCTCCGAGTTCGGGCGTAACAAGCGCATGGCCGATGGGCTGGCGCGATACTGCAAGGCCTGCTTTCGGCGGAGGTCCACTCAGAGCTATCGCAAGCGCAGGGAGGAGCAGGGGAAGACCGTTGGCGAGGCGATTGAGGTGCCTGCAGGGCATAAACGGTGTCCGAGGTGCTCGGACATCAAGACGCTGAGCGACTTCGGCCGTAATCGTGCCTCGACGGATGGGCTGACCAGTTACTGCAGGCCCTGCCATGCGCGGGTGACCCTTGAGAACCGGATCAAGAATCATGGGAGCGATCGCAATTACAAGCTGAAGCTCCGTTACGGCATCACCGAGGACGACTTCGAGCGCATGCTCGCCCAGCAGGGCGGGCTCTGCGCCGTCTGCCGGGCCGTTCCCGGCGCGTTCGTCGATCACTGTCACCGGACCGGCGCGGTTCGGGGCATTCTCTGTTTCAACTGCAACAACGGGCTCGGGCACTTCGGCGACAATCTGGTGTTGCTGGAGCTGGCCGCGCTCTATCTGGACGGGGAGGTGCTCTGGCCGGAGTTCGTGGTCCTGCCGGAGCAGCGGGACGGCGGGGTGGTGCCGCCGACTCGGGAGTATCACCTGGTGCAGCGTTATCAGGTGCGGCACGAGGATGTGGAACGGATGGTCGCGGCTCAGCACGGGTTGTGCGTGGTGTGCTGGGATCGGCCGCCCGAGCATGTGGATCATTGTCATCGGACCGGTGATGTGCGGTATGCGTTGTGCCTGCCGTGCAATACCGGGATCGGGCAGTTCCGGGATGATGCCGCGGTGGTGTGGCGGGCGCTTGCCTATGTGGAGGCGGGCGCGGGGGATGTGGGGGAGGCTCTGGTCGCCGAGGCGGAGGTGTCCGATGCCGAGCTGGAGGCGCTGATACGGGCTGAGGAGGAGCTCCGGTCGGAGTTCTATCGACAGGTGACGCGGGTGGGCTGACGTCCTGCGTGCGGAGGCGCGTCTGCTGGGTGCGGCGGTCGGGCGGTGCGCGTGGGTTGTGAGGGCGAGTGACCGGGACTCGGTGGTGAGTGATCGGCCGGTCAGTACTTCACTGCCGGCGCCGTGGCACATCAACTCCTGGGCCGCTACGCCTTCACCCACGCCGAGTTCGGTGCGGGCCTGCGTTCCTTCCGCGATCTCGGTGGTGCGGAGCGCAGGTGAGCGGGCCGCCGTACGGCCCGGCGTGTGCGCATGCGGTGCGGAGGGGGTTCAGCGGGAGGCGTCGCCCGGCGGAGTGTCCTGTGCCGCGATGTCCAGGCGGCGTGGTGGGACGGCAGCCGGTGGCTCGGCGCGGTCGAACGACGACCGCCCCAGGGTGATGATCTGCTCGGCGCCGCTGTCGTCCATCGCCTGAAGCCGTTGCAGATCGGCGATCGACACCATGGCGACCACCGGCTTGCCATGGCGGCTGAGCACGATCCGCTCGCCGCCGTAGGCTACCCGTCCCATCAGGTCGGCCAGTTGGGCGCGCGCCTCGGTGAAGGGCACTGCGTCGGCATCCATGTCTGCACAGTACTGCAGTTCTGTACAACTTGAAGTTGTACATTTTTTGAAAAATGTACATAATCGCGATCATGGGTGAGCCACTGCGCCGCAACCGCGACTTCGTCCTGCTCTGGAGCGCCACCTCGGCCGCGACGCTGGGCGCCCAGGTCGCCTCCGTCGCCTACCCCCTGCTGGCACTGGAGCTGACCGGGTCGGCCGTGCACGCCGGGCTGATCGGTTCTGCCGCGATGGCCGCCGGCATCGCGCTGCGCCTGCCTGCGGGCGCCCTGGTCGATCGGTGGGATCGGCGGCGCACCATGCTCACCTGCCATCTCGTGCAAGCCGCTGTCGTCGCCGTCGTCGTCGCCGGTTCGCTGCTCGGGTTGCTCGACTGGCGGATGCTGCTGGCCGCGGCCGCGATCGGCGGCGCTTGCGGGGTGTTCTTCCACCCGGCGGAGACGGCGATGCTGCGGCGCGTGGTTCCCGCCGAACACCTGCCCCAGGCCCTCGCGCACAACGAGGCACGCCAGTACGGAGCCGCGATCGCCGGTCCTCCGCTGGGCGGCCTGCTGTTCAACCTGGGGAGAACGGTCCCCCTTGCCGGAGAGCTCCTGGCCTACGTGCTGTCCTTCGCCGCGGTCCTCGCCATCAAGTCCCCGACGCCCGCCAAGTCCCCGACGCCCGCCACCGCGGCCGCGGACCGGTCACGCACTCTCCTGCGCGACATCTCCGAGGGCCTGCGCTGGACCTGGCGACAGCGCTTCCTGCGCGTCCTGCTGGTGACGGCCGCGGGCTTCAGCCTGGTGTTCTCCGCGCTGACTCTCACCGCCATCGTCGCCGCCCGGCAGAGCGGCGCCGCACCGTCTGATATCGGGCTGATGATGGCGGTCTGCGGCGCCGGAGGCCTGCTGGGCGCGCTGGTCGCCCCCCGGTTGCGGCAGCGCAACCCGGCGTCGGTCGTCCTGGCGATGTTCTGGGTCGCCGCCGCGGCCATCCCCGCGATGGCCGTCCATCCCACCGCCTGGGCCATCGGACCGCTGCTGGCCGCGGCGTTCTTCCTGGCCCCGGCGGCCAACGCGATCCTGTACACCTACCAGATGGCCATCACGCCCGACCATCTGCAGGGCCGTGTGATCAGCAGCCTCGCCCTCATCGGCAGCGCGGTGACTCCGGTTGGGCCGCTCGCCTCGGGACTGATCCTGGACCGCTGGGGTGTGACGGCCGCCCTGCTGTCGATCGCGTCCGTCATGGCCGTCGTGGCCTTGGGCGCCACGTTGAGCCGCACCATCCGGCGGTTGCCCCCGCTGGCCGAGGCCGTGGCTGCGGGGTGAGCGCTGTCCGGCGTGCCGTCCTGGATCGGGCGGCGGTGGTGTGGCGGGCGCCTGCTCATATGGAGGCGGGTGCGGGGACGTGCGGGCCCGGGGTCATTCGGTGTCGGGCGGCATGGTGTAGTCGACGGCCACGCCGAGGAGGCGGACCGGGCGGGTGAGGTCGTGGCGGTCGAGGATGGTGAGGGCTGTTCTGGTGATGGTGGCGGGGTCGGTCGTGGGGGTGGGGAGCGTGCTTTGGCGGGTGCGGGTCAGGAACGGGGTTGTGCGGACCTTGACCGTGACCTTGGTGATCTCGCGGCCGGCTTCGACGGCGTCGTGGGTGACGTGTTCGGCCAGGGCTGTGACGTGGTGGGCGATGTCGGCGCGGTCGGTGAGGTCGTGCTGGAAGGTGGTCTCGCGGCTGTGGCCGCGGGGGATCCATGGGGTGGTGACGATTTCAGCCTCGCCTTTGCCGAGGGCGAGGTAGCGGTACCAGGGGCCGTTGGTGGGGCCGAAGCGGGCGGCGAGGTCGGCGGGGTCGGCGGCGGCGAGCTGGGCGACGGTGTGCAGGCCGAGGTCGGCGAGTTTGGCGGCGGTTCTGGCGCCGATGCCCCAGAGGGCGTGGGTGGGGCGTTCGTTCATGACGGCGGCCCAGTTGTCGCTGGTGAGGCGGTAGACGCCGGCGGGTTTGGCGAAGCCGGAGGCGAGTTTGGCCTGGTGTTTGTTGTCGCCGATGCCGATGGAGCAGTCGAGGTGGGTGCGGGTGTGCACGGCTCGCTGGAGGTCGGCGGCGAGGGCTTCCGGGTCGTCGGTGGTGGCGCCGAGGAAGGCTTCGTCCCAGCCCCAGACCTCGACGCGGACGGGGAAGTCGCGCAGGACGGCCATGACGCGTTCTGAGGCGGCTTCGTAGACGGGTGGGTCGGTGGGGAGGAAGACGGCGTCGGGGCAGCGTCTGAGGGCGGTGCGGAGCGGCATGCCGGAGTGGACGCCGTGTGCGCGGGCTTCGTAGGTGGCGGTGGCGGCGACGGTGCGGGGCTGGGTGGGGTCGCCTGAGCCGCCGACGACGACGGGTCTGCCGCGTAGTTCGGGGTGGCGCAGGAGTTCGACGGCGGCGATGAACTGGTCGAGGTCGAGGTGGAGTATCCAGTCTCGCCGGGTGGACGTGTTGTCCATGGTGTCCAGTATGGCCTGGTCGCTGTCCCGTATGGCCTGGTCGGGGAGGTGGCGGGGAGGAGCTCCGGGGTGTCGGCCGCCGATGATCTTCTCGGGTTCGCGGTGGTACGTGGTGCCGGCCTCCTCGGGTTTGCTCTGGTACGCGGTGGCGGCCTCCTCGGGGGCGTGCCGCTGATGACGGCGCTGGGGCGGGGTGGCGGGGGACGCGTGCCTGGCGGCGTTCTGTTCAGGGTGCGCGGGCGTTCCGGCCATGGCGCGGGCGGTGGCGGTCATAGAGGAACGTTCCGAACGTGGATCTTCTGCACTATTCGGGTGTTTCTGGCGATCTCGGGGGGATGGTTCGCCGTGAGCTGATCGTGGGAAGTGCAGACAGCAACCCAACATGAGTAGGGTCGCCCTAGGAACACTGAACGTTTGGAGGGAGTCGCGTGGCATCGCACAGGGATCTGCCCGCCGGCTTGGTGAACGAGCTCTTCCGAAACACCGGGAGTTCCTCGTTCACGGAATTCGTCACCTCATATGCGCCAGACTTGCTGCCGCGGCGGGACGAGGTGCTGGCCACCCCGATCGGCGACCAGGTTCCGCACGCGACCACGATCCTGGCAGCCACCTTCGCCGGTGGCGTGGTCATGGCGGGCGACCGGCGGGCGACGTCGGGCAACATCATCTCGCAGCGTGACGTGGAGAAGGTGTTCCGCGCCGACGACTATTCGTGCATGGGCATCGCGGGCACGGCCAGCACCGGCATCGAGATGGCCCGGCTCTACCGGGTGGAGCTGGAGCACTACGAGAAGCTCGAGGGCCGCACGATGTCGGTGGCGGGCAAGGCCAACCGGCTGGCGACCATGATCAGGGGCAATCTCGCCATGGCGATGCAGGGGCTGGTGGTGGTGCCCCTGTTCGCGGCCTACGATCCCGATCGCGACGAGGGGCGCATCTTCAGCTACGACGTGGCCGGCGGGCCTTACGAGCGGGAGCGGTTCGACGCGATCGGCTCGGGTTCGATCTTCGCCCGCGGGTCGCTGAAGAAGCTCTACCGCGATGGCTCCTCGGCCGACGACATGGTGATGACGCTGATCCAGGCGCTCTACGACGCCGCCGACGACGACTCGGCGACCGGTGGGCCCGACGTGACCAGGAAGATCTGGCCGATCGTGTCCGTGATCGACGCCGACGGCTTCCGCCGCCTGTCCGAGGAGGAGGTCGCGGGTTACGTGGAGCAGATGCTCGAGGCCCGCCTGATCTCGCCCGACGGTCCCATCGCCCCGCTGCGCTAACGGAGGATCACCACTGTGTCCATGCCTTTCGGATATGCGTCCCCCGAGCAGATCATGCGGGACAAGGCCGACTACGCGCGCAAGGGCATCGCGCGGGGCCGTTCCGTGGTCGTGCTGCAATACGTGGACGGGATCCTGTTCGTCGCGCCCAACCCGTCCCGGGCGCTGCACAAGATCAGTGAGATCTACGACCGGATCGGGTTCGCGGCCGTCGGCCGCTACAACGAGTTCGAGGAGCTGCGGCTCGGCGGCATCCGCTACGCCGACATCAACGGTTACACCTACGACCGTTCCGACGTGACCGGGCGCGGTCTGGCCAACCTGTACGCCTCCAACCTGGGCCGCATCTTCACCGAGTCGATCAAGTCGCTGGAGGTGGAGGTCGTCGTCGCCGAGGTGGGCGAGACCAAGGACGGCGACGCGATCTACCGGCTGACCTTCGACGGGTCGGTGTTCGACGAGCACGGCTTCGCGGCCATGGGCGGCCAGGCCGAGGCGGTGGCGGGGCGGCTGAAGGACCGTTACCGCGAGTCGATGTCGCTGGCCGACGCGCTGGAGGTGGCGCTGGCGGCGCTGACCGAGCCGGGCGGGGAGCGTCCGCCGGTGGGGCAGCTCGAGGTGGCCGTGCTCGACCGCAACCGGGAGCACCGCAAGTTCCTCCGGCTGACCGGGGCGCGGCTGGAGCGGCTGCTCGCCCAGACGACCAGCACCCCGCCGGCCGCCACCCCGCCGCCCGCGGGGGAGAAGCCCTCCTCGGACGACGCACCCACCGGCCCGCCTCCCACGGGCCCGGAGGGCGATGTGGACGACGGCTCCTCGCCGCTGTAGCGCTGTAGCCGGGCAGAGATTCCACGCACGCAGACGGGGGTTCGCTTCGGCGGGCCCCCGTTTCGTCGTTCGCGGGGCGGGTGCGGCCTTGGATTGGTGGTGCGGGTACGAGGGCTGCTGCCGTGGCGAGTGCGAACTTCGTGGTGGGTGCGAGGGCCGCTGCCGTGGCGGATGTGGACCTCGCGTGGTGGCGAGGTCCGGGCCATGGGGATGTGGGTCTCGTGGTGGTGAGAAGTGTTGGCTGTGGTGGTGGCGTGGGTCTCTGGTGGTGAGGTCCGGGTCCGCGGGGGTGTGGGTGCGTGGTGGCGAGGTCTGGGGGAGTGGTGGTCCGGGGTTGTGCGGCGAGGTGTGCGGGAGGTCGGGCGGTTCTGGGTGGTGGTCCGCAGAGGTCGGCTGTGATCTACGTTGTAAAGGCGTCGGGCCTGCGGGGTGAAGGGTGAGGGCTGAATCGGGAGGTGACCGTCCCGCGTGTGGCGTCACTCACTTGGCTGGACGAGTCGCTGACGGCGACGGTGCTGAGGGCGAAGGTGTGCACGGCGACGGTGTGCACGGCGACGGTGATGGTGGGCGGCGGTGTGCACGGCGACGGTGTGCACGGCGACGGTGTGCACGGCGACGGTGATGGTGGGCGGCGGTGGCGCGGCTGCCCGGGGGTGTGTCTGTCGCCCCTTCGGCCTGGGAGAGGGTGTGACCTGTTTCACTCGGGCTTGTCCGAACTCGCCGAGGTGATCGAGGATCTTACTGTTCGTGAACACTCCCTTGCGTGGCCTCCTGGCGGCCGGTGCCGCGGCGGCCGTGATGCTCACCTCCGGTGTGGCGGCCGAAGCGGCCACCGCCTATCCGAGGTACAAAGCGCCGAAGACCTTCGGCACCACGTTCCAGGCCGATCCGAAGCACGACTTCACCAAGCGCATCAGCCCTCGCCACAACGGCATCCTGCGCGGCTGGATCACCTACCTGCGCGGTGGCGTGGCCGAGTACGAGCCGATCAGGTGGAAGAAGGGCACGAAGACCGAGGGGCGCTTCGTGGGCCCGCCCGAGGGTGACGCGATGGCGTACCGGTCCGCCATCGCCAAGGACGTCGTCTTCCTGTCCGCGTTCGGCTGCGGGTCGACGATGTCGGATCTGACCGTCAGCCGCAGCACGGGCCTGGGCGCCAAGAGTTGCTCCAGGAGCGTGCTCCTCAAGCGGCACGCCCGTCACGGGCAGCCCGCCCTGATCACCGTTCACCAGGGGAAGATCGTCAAGGTTCAGGAGATCTACACCCCCTGACCTGCGCGGCGGTACCCGCGCCCCGTGGGGGCGGGCGCGGGACGAAGCGGGTGATAGAGGGCCGCTGGGGAAAACACCAGGGAAGATCTCTCCCGCTCGCCGATCCGTGGGCATAGTGTGAGGTGATGGATCGTCGCATCTTCGGGCTGGAGAACGAGTACGGCGTGACCTGCACGTTCAGGGGCCAGCGCAGGCTGTCCCCCGACGAGGTCGCGCGCTACCTGTTCCGGCGGGTCGTGTCCTGGGGCCGATCGAGCAACGTCTTCCTCCGCAACGGCGCACGTCTCTACCTCGACGTGGGCAGCCATCCTGAATACGCAACACCCGAGTGTGACAACGTCGTCGAGCTCGTCACCCACGACAAGGCGGGCGAGCGCATCCTTGAGGGCCTGCTCGTGGACGCCGAGAAGCGGCTGCGTGAAGAGGGCATCGCGGGTGACATCTACCTGTTCAAGAACAACACCGACTCGGCCGGCAACTCCTACGGCTGTCACGAGAACTATCTGGTGGGCCGGCACGGCGAGTTCGGGCGGCTGGCCGACGTGCTGATCCCGTTCCTGGTGACGCGGCAGATCGTGTGTGGGGCGGGCAAGGTGCTGCAGACGCCGCGTGGCGCGGTCTACTGCGTCTCGCAGCGGGCCGAGCACATCTGGGAGGGCGTCTCCAGCGCCACCACCCGGTCCCGGCCGATCATCAACACCAGGGACGAGCCCCACGCCGACGCCGAGCGGTTCCGCCGCCTGCACGTCATCGTGGGCGACTCCAACATGAGCGAGACCACCATGTTGCTCAAGGTCGGCGCCACCGACCTGGTGCTGCGCATGATCGAGTCGGGCACCGTGATGCGCGACCTGTCGCTGGAGAACCCGATCAGGGCGATCCGCGAGGTCTCCCACGACATGACGGGCCGGCGCAGGGTGCGCCTGGCCAACGGGCGTGAGGCCTCCAGCCTGGAGATCCAGCAGGAATACCTGTCGAAGGCGAAGGACTTCGTCGACCGCCGCGGCGGCGACGCCATCGCCCACCGGGTGCTGGAGCTGTGGGAGCGTACGCTCAACGCGGTCGACACCGGCAACCTCGACCTGGTCTCGCGCGAGATCGACTGGGTGACGAAATACCAGCTCATCGAGCGTTACCGCAAGAAGTACGACCTGCCGCTGTCGTCGCCCAGGGTGGCCCAGCTCGACCTGGCCTACCACGACGTGCACCGTAAGCGCGGCCTGTTCTACCTGCTGCAGAAGCGCGGCTCGGTGGAGCGGGTGGCCTCCGACCTGAAGATCTTCGAGGCCAAGTCGGTGCCGCCGCAGACGACCAGGGCGCGGCTGCGGGGCGAGTTCATCCGCAAGGCGCAGGAGAAGCGGCGCGACTTCACCGTCGACTGGGTGCATCTCAAGCTGAACGACCAGGCGCAGCGGACCGTGCTGTGCAAGGACCCGTTCCGGAGCGTGGACGAGCGGGTGGACAAGCTGATCGCCGGCATGTAATCACCCTCCGAGCCGGTACGTGGCCACCTCTCCCAGCCGGCAGGTGGTCATCCCTCCGAGTCGGCAGGTGGCCACCCCCTCCAGACAGGTGGCCACCTCTGCCGGAAGGCCGGTGCCGGGTGAAAGGTGCACGCCGGTGCGGGCCCGTCGCCGATGGCGCGGGTCCGCGGGCGCGCAGGCCGGAGGAAGGCCGGTCCCGACGAGGCCCGGAGCGCTGGCGAGCTGCCCGGGATGTGGCGGTCCGTTTACCTCGGCCCTACCGGGAAGTCGGGTAGGGTGACGCGAACCTGACGTCTTTCCGAGGGAAACCCATGCGCCGCGCTCTGGCCGTACTGGCCGCTGTGCCTATGATCATGTTCGCCGCCGCGTGCGGCTCCGACGGCGCCCCCACCGCCACCGGCCCGGCCACCGCTTCGGCGTCCCCGGGCGCGTCGTCCGGGGTCAAGGTCGCGGGGAGCGTGGGCGCCAAGCCCACCGTGACGTTCCCCTCCGGCACGCCCGCGAAGACCTCGTCGTACGAGGTGATCCAGCCGGGCGCCGGCGACGGCGTCAAGGCCGGCGACCGGGTGATCGTTAACCTGACGGTCTACAACTGGGACGGCAAGGGCAACGCGGTCCAGGGCTCCTCCTACGACACCAAGGCGCCGGAGACGATCCAGGTCAACGAGCAGTTGCCGCAGGTGCTGCGGGAGGGCTTCACCAAGGTCAAGCACGGCGGCCGGCTGCTGGCCGTGCTCGCCAACGACTCCGTCGCCCAGCAGCAGGCCACGACGCCGGCCGAGCCGACCAAGGTGTTCGTGTTCGACGTCGTCGGCACCCAGCCGCCGCCGCTGAAGGCCGCCACCGGCAAGGAGACCGGCGACAGCATCAAGGGCGTCAAGGTGAGCAACCCGGGCGGCGACAAGGCGCCCACGCTGACCACGAAGACCGGCGAGAAGCCGCCGAAGGAGCTCGTCGTCAAGACGGTCATCCAGGGCACAGGACCGAAGGTCGCCGCCACGCAGACGCTGTCCGTGCACTACACGGGCAAGATCTGGGGCACCGACAAGCAGTTCGACTCCAGCTGGGAGCGGGGCCAGGCGGCCGAGTTCCCGCTCGCCCAGGTGATCCAGGGCTGGCAGAAGGGGCTGGCGGGCGTGCCCGTCGGCAGCCGCGTGGTGATGAGCATCCCGCCGGACCTCGGCTACGGCGACCAGGAGCAGCAGGGCATCCCGGCCAAGAGCACGCTGGTGTTCGTGGTGGACGTCCTCGCCGCCTACTGACGTAGCGCGGGGCACTCGCCGGGAGTCGCTGACGGGCGATCTCCCGGCGCGGTAGCATCGCCGGGCCCGGTGGCGCAGCGCCGCCGGGCCATCCGCGCTGGGAGGACCGATGCGCCGCCGTGCCGTGCCGCTGTCCCTGCTGCCGGCGCTGCTGCCGGTGCTGCTGCTGGCCGGTTGTACGGGCGGGGCGGCGGGGCCGCTGGACCTGAAGGTGGGCGGCACGTTCGGGGCGCGGCCGACGATCGTCTTCCCCGGCGGCAAGCCCGCCGCGGGCCTCCAGGTGGACGAGCTGGCCGCCGGCGACGGCGAACGGCTGGCCGCCGACGACGTGGCGATCGTCCAGTACACCGCGCACGTGTGGAACGGCAGGGACAACCGCCTGGTCGACTCCAGCTTCAACCGCGGCACCCCGGCCGCGTTCCCGGTGGGGCAGCTGCTCCCCGGGCTGGAACGGGCGCTGAGCGGCCGCAGGGTGGGCAGCAGGGTCATCGCCGCGATCCCGCCGGGCGACGGCTTCGGCGCCAACCCGCCCAAGGGCGTCGGCGCCGGTGACGAGCTGTTCTACGTCGTCGACATCCTCGGCGCCCACCACAAGGGCGCCTCGGTCAAGGCCCCCGCCGGGGCCCTGGCGGGAGTGCGGGCCGGTGGCGGGCCCCGGCCGGGGCTGGCGGTGCCCGTCACCGCGCCGCCGGGCGGGTTCGCGGCCAGGGTGCTGGCCAGGGGTGGCGGGCCCAGGGTGCGGGCGGGGCAGCTCGTCGTCACCCAGTACGAGGCCGCCGTCTGGGCCGGGCGGCGCGTCTTCGACACCACCTGGCCGGCGGGCCGGCCCAAGGCGTTCAAGCTCGGCGACGGCACCACCATCAAGGCATGGGACAAGGCGCTGGTCGGCGTGCCCGTGGGCAGCCGCGTCCTGATGATCGTCCCGCCCGCGTACGGGTACGGCCAGGCCGGGCATCCCGCGTACGGGATCAAGGGCTCCGACACGCTCGTCTTCGTCGTGGACGTGATCGCCGCCTACTGAGGCCGAGCCCGGGCCCCGAGTCACAGGGCCACCAAAAGCCCCCAGGGCCGCTCCAGCGCCACCAGAGGGCCGCTCCGGGGCCTTTGACGAGGGCGGGTGGCGGGCGGGCTCGTAGACTCCCGCTGTGAGTAGCGACGACCTCGAGGCGCTGGCCCTCCTGCACGACCCCGTCCGGCGCAGCCTGTACGCCGCCGTCACCACCGCAGGCGGCGACGTGGGCCGCGGTGAGGCCGCGCAGGCGGCGGGCGTGTCCAGGACGCTGGCCGGGCACCACCTCGACAAACTCGTCGAGGCCGGGCTGCTGGAGAGCGGCTTCCGTCAGCAGGAGAAGAAGGGGCCGGGCAGCGGCCGGCCGGCCAAGGTGTACCGCCGGGCCAGGGGCGAGCGGTCGGTGAGCGTGCCGCCGCGCGACTACGTCACCCTCGCCTCCGTCCTGGCCGAGGCGGTGGACGCGCTCGGCGCCGAAGAGCAGGCCGAGCGGGCGGCGCGCGCCGCGGGAACGAAGATCGCCGGGCGGCACCCCGGTGAGCGGGCCGAGAGTGTGCTGGAGCGGCGCGGCTACGAGCCGTACGCGGAGGGCGGGGTGGTGCGGCTGCGCAACTGCCCGTTCCACGCCCTGTCGGTGGAGCAGCCGCTGCTCGTGTGCTCCATGAACCTGGCTTTGTGCCAGGGGCTGCTCGAAGGGCTCGGCGACGACCCCGGCCGGGCCGAGCTGGATCCACGGCCGGGGGAGTGCTGCGTCTCTCTAAAACAAATAAGCGTTGACATAGAAGGCGGCTGAATGGTGTGCTGAGCCACATGCATCTCGCCCAGCTCAACATCGCCCATCTGCGCGCGCCCATCGACAGCGAGGAGCTCGCCGAGTTCGTCGCCCTGCTCGAACCCGTCAACGCCCTGGCCGACGAGGCCCCCGGCTTCGTGTGGCGGCTCAAGGAGAGCGAGAGCGACCCCACCGCGACCGTGACCCACGACTACGGGGACCTGCTGCTGGTCAACTTCTCGGTGTGGGAGTCGCTGGAGTCGCTGTGGAACTACGTCTACCGCAGCCCTCATCTGGGCGTGCTGCGCCGGCGCAGGGAGTGGTTCCTGCGCGCCGCGGAGCCGTACATGGTGATGTGGTGGGTCCCGGAGGGCACCGTCCCCTCGCTGGCGGAGGCGATGGAACGGCTCGAACGCCTCAAGACCGAAGGGCCAGGACCCGAGGCGTTCACGTTCAAGGACTCCTACGGCAGCATCGAGGCCGCCAGCCTGCCCGCCGCCGCCGAGGCCAGGAAGTAGGCCAGGTCCTCCTCCAGCCCCCTGCCCATCGTCGACAGCTTGACCGGCGACGCGCGTAGCGCCTCGTGCAGGCCGTCCACCGGCACCGAGACCAGGCGGTGCCGTACCGCCAGCAGCTCGGCCTGGTCCCTGACCCGCTCCCCGAACTCGCCCGCCAGCTCCGGCACCGGAACCTCGGCCGGCGTCAGCGCGACCCGGCCGTAGGCGGTCAGCGAGTGGTGCGAGACGCCGTAGTGGCGCTCGCGCAGGTCTCCCTCGCTGACCCGCAGCGCCGCCACAGGCCGCCCGAGCAGCACGCCGGCCGCGTTCACCGCCTCGCCCGCCGAGACGCCGGAGAAGCCCCACCGGGTGCCGGTGCCCAGGTTGCCCGGCCCCTGCGTGACGATCGCCACGTCGGCCTCCAGCACGTGCCTGGCCGCCAGCAGCCCGGTGTGGGCGGTGACCGCCTCCACGTCGCCGCCGAACGACTGGCCCACCGTCACCACGCCGGCCAGCCAGCCGATCTCGCGCAGCCTGGCCGCCGCCATCGAGAACCACACCGGCAGCGCCCCGCCGTCCAGCATCACGTACGCCACCCGCGTGCCCTGCCGCGCCTCGTACAGGCCGCACAGGATCGGGGCCAGCGCCGAGTGCAGATCCGCCACCACCACGGGCATGCCGTCCAGCGAGTCCGCCTCGCGCAACCTGGCATGATGCGGCGAATCCTGCTCGTCGGCGCCCAGCACCGTGGCCTGCAGCGGGGTGTACCTGGCCTTCACCAGGTGCCCGGGACCGTCGGGGTCTTGCGGCAAACGGTTCGGGACGGCCACCACCATGGCGTAACCTCCCGTACCGAGACCCATCGCGAGCGCGGTCGTGTTGAGCAGCACCTCGTCACCGGGTTCCGGGCGGCCCACCAGCGGCGGATAGGCCAGTGCCCGGCACTCCCCCTCGGGGACGGAGACGTCCAGCTCCACCGCTCCCGGCCACTCGCGTCGGATCCGTACGACCTCGCCCTTGCGCCATCTGATCACGGGGGCAGGGTAGCGTCGATGAAGGAGGAGTGAGGCAGATGTCGCGCCGGAAGACAGAACGGCTGCTCAATCTCGTGATCTGCCTGCTCGCCACGCGGCGCCCGCTGTCGGCCGAGCAGATCCGCCAAGCCGTCCCCGGATACGACCGCGACGGCGACGAGGCGTTCCAGCGCATGTTCGAGCGGGACAAGAACGAGTTGCGCGAGATCGGCATCCCGATCGACGTCGTGCGCGACCCGTGGGAGGACGAGCCGGGCTACCGGATCGAGCGGCAGTCGTACGAGCTGCCGGAGATCACCCTCGAACCCGACGAGGCCGCCGTGCTGGGCCTGGCCGCCCAGGTGTGGCAGCGCGCCAGCCTGGCCGAGGCCGCCTCGGGGGCGCTGCTGAAGCTGCGCGCCGGCGGCGTCTCCACCGACCAGCCCGTCGGCACCGGGGCGCTGGAGCTGCGCGTCGACACCCGCGACCCGGCCTTCCCCGCGCTGTGGGACGCCGTGCGCGACCGGCGCGTGGTCCGCTTCGACTACCGCGGCGCCGGCAGCGAGACCGTGCGCAGCCGCACCGTCGAGCCGTGGGGCGTGGTCAGCAGGCGCGGCCGCTGGTACCTCGCCGGGTTCGACCGCGACCGGGACGCCCCGCGCGCCTTCCGGCTCAGCCGCATCACCGGGCAGGTCGCCACCGTCGGCAGGCCGGGCGCGGTCGAGGTGCCCGAGGGCGTCGACCTGAAGGCCATGGTGGGCTTCCCGGACGAGCCGATGGAGGAGCGGGTGGCGGTCGTCCGCGTGCGCCAGGGGACGTGCGAGGGGCTGCGCCAGCTGTCCAGGGCCGTGCACGCGGGCGACGACGGATGGGACGAGGCCGAGCTGATCTTCTCCGACCCCGAACGGCTGGCCGGCTGGATGGCCAGCCTGGGCGCCGACGTCGAGGTGGTGGAGCCGCCGGACGCGCGCGAGGCCGTCATCTGCCGCCTGAAGGGGGCCGTGGCGTGACAAGAGTTGCAGGGGCGGCGGAACGGCCGGTCGAAGGGGGACACGGGGCAGTGGCGGAGGAGAACTCATGAGCGGGTCGGCCGACCGGCTGCCGCGGCTGCTGGCGCTGGTGCCGTACCTGATGTCCCACCCCGGGGCGCAGGTCGGCGAGGTGGCGGCGGTGTTCGGGCTGAGCGAGAAGCAGCTCATCGACGACCTGCAGCTCGTGTGGATGTGCGGGCTGCCCGGTCACACCCCCGGCGACCTCATCGACGTCTCCTGGGACGGCGGCGAGATCATCATCGACAACGCCGACACCATCGCCAGGCCGCTGCGGCTGGGCATCGACGAGGCCAGCGCGCTGCTGGTCGCCCTGCGCATGCTGGCCGCCTCGCCCGAGCTCGCCGAGGTGCCCGGCGACGCCCTGCCGCGCGTGACGGCCAAGCTGGAGCGGGCCGCGGGCGAGGGCGCGGCCACCGTCAGCAGCCAGGTCGCCGTGGACGTGGACGCCGCCCCCGACGCCCTGCCGCGCGTGCGCGAGGGGCTCACCAAGGGGCGCAGGCTGTCGCTGCGTTACTACGTGCCGGGCCGCGACGAGGTGACGCCGCGCGAGGTGGACCCCATGCGGGTCGTGGTCGTCGACGGCCGCGCCTACCTGGAGGGCTGGTGCTACCGGGCCGAGGCGATGCGGCTGTTCCGGCTCGACCGGGTGCTCGGCGTCGAGGTGCTGGACGTGCCCGCGGACCCGCCCGCCGGGGCCGAGCCCAGGGACGTCACCGACGGCGTCTTCCGGCCCTCGCCCACCGACGAGCTGGTGGAGCTGGAGCTGAGCGCCGCCGGGCGGTGGGTCGCCGAGTACTACCCGTGCGAGCAGGTCACCGAGCTGGGGGAGGGGCGGCTGCGGGTGGCGCTGCGGGTGCGCGACGAGGACTGGATCCTGCGGCTGGCGCTGCGGTTGGGCGACACCGGCCGGGTCGTCTCGCCGCCCGGCATGGCGCGGACCGTGCGCCGCGAGGCCGAGCGCGCCCTGGCCCTGTACGCTCACCGCCCATGACGTGGATCTATCTGGGGCCGGCGCTGGGGGTCGCCGGGCTGGCCGTGGTCGGGCTCGCGGGTGCTCGCGTCGTCGTGGCGGCACGTACTCTGAGAAGGGAAATCGCCGGGGCGAAGGCGCAGCTGGAGCCTGGGCGGGCCAGATTGACGGGCCGGGGGGATGAGACCACGCCCCAGGCAGCGTACGATCGTGGCTGAAACCGGCACTCGCTAGAAAAGGGACTTTCATGCCGAACCTCGGGGTTCCTGAACTTCTCATCATCCTGCTGGTCCTCGTCCTGCTGTTCGGCGCCAAGAAGCTGCCCGACATGGCGCGGGGCATCGGCCGCTCGTTGCGGATCTTCAAGGCCGAGACCGCCAAGCTGCGCGACGACGACGAAGAGACCCACACGGTCGAGGCCCAGGCGCAGGCTCCGGCCCAGCCGCAGCCGCCCCAGCCGCAGCCCGTGCAGCCGCAGCAGATCCAGGCCGCGCCGGCTCCCGTGCCGTCGGCCGAGGAGCAGGCCCGCCAGTTGGAGGAGCAGGCCGCCAAGCTGCGCGCCTCCGCCGCCGCGCAGGCCGACAAGCGCGCCTGACCCCACCCCTCCTCGTCACCTGGACTGCTGAGATGGCGTTGCTCAAACGGTCGAGCCAGCCCGCACCTGATCCCGAGGGCCGCATGCCCCTCATGGACCATCTGCGTGAGTTGCGCAACCGGCTGCTCATCGCGATCGCCGCCATCATCGTCGGCATCATCATCGGATGGATCTTCTTCGATCCGGTGTGGGAGGCGCTCAAGGCGCCTTACTGCGAGACCGCCCAGTCGCGTCAGCTCAACGGGCAGTGCAGCCTCACCTACAGCGGCATCTTCCAGTCCTTCTTCATCACGCTGAAGGTCTCGTTGATGATCGGGCTCGTGGTGGCCTCCCCGGTCTGGCTCTACCAGATCTGGGCGTTCGTGACCCCCGCGCTCTATCGCAGCGAGAAGCGTTACTCGATCGCGTTCCTGGCGCTGGCCGTCCCGCTGTTCGTGCTCGGGGCCGCTCTGGCCTACATCATCATGGACACCAGCCTCGGCATCCTGCTGGGGTTCTCGCTCGACGGCACCGTCGCCACCATCGGCATCGACGACTACCTCGACTACGTCCTGATCATGTTGATGATCTTCGGCGTCTCCTTCGAGCTGCCGTTGCTGCTGGTCTTCCTCAACTTCATCGGCGTGCTGTCGCACGGCACGGTGAAGAAGCACCGCCGCACGGTCATCTTCGTGATGTTCGTCTTCGGCGCCGTGATCACCCCCGGTGGCGATCCGCTGACGATGATGGCGCTGGCCGCGCCGATGATCATCCTCTACTTCGTGGCCGAGCTGGTCATGTACATACGCGAGCGCCGCGCACCCGCGACCGAGAACTTCTCCCACCTGTCCGACGACGAGGCGTCCCCGCTGGCCCAGGACGATCCGGAGCCCGCGGACGATCCCACGCCGCTCGACGAGGAGCCGCCCGGCACCGACAGGCGATAGGGAGCGGCAGGGGCATATCAGCCCGCTCCGGACATATCGGCCCGCGCCGCACACGATCGGGCATTCCTGGGCGATGACGTGCGCGACAGGGCATTCCCGATTCGTGCCGCAGGCGATAGGTTCCGGACGTGTCCCCTCAACTGGCTCTGCTGGTCAACCCCGCCGCCCGCGGCGGGCGTACGCTGCGCCTGCTCGAACCCGTGGCGCGCCGGCTGCGCGCCGGAGGGGCCGAGCTGTCGGTGATCGTCGGCGACGACGCCGCCGACGCCCTGGAGCGCGCCTGCACCGCCGTGTCCGAACGCCCCGACGCGCTCGTCGCCTTCGGCGGCGACGGCCTGGTGCATCTGGCCGTCCAGGCCGTGGCCGGCACCGACGTGCCGCTCGGCATCATCCCCGCGGGCACGGGCAACGACATCGCCTCCGCGCTCGGCCTGCACCGCGCCGACCCGATCGCCGCCGCCAGGACCGTGCTGCGGATGCGGACCCGGCAGGTGGACGCCGCGCACGTCCGCGCGGGAACGGCCGAGGAACTGTTCGCCGGGGTGGTGTGCTGCGGGTTCGACTCGCGCGTCAACGAGCGGGCCAACCGGCTGACCTGGCCGCCGGGGATGGCGCGCTACCTGGTGGCGATGGCGGGGGAGCTGCGCTCGTTCCGGCCGATCCCGTTCCGGGTCACGTTCGACGGCGACGAGGTGGTCGAGCGGGAGGCCATGCTGGTCGCGGTGGCCAACACGCACTCGTACGGGGCCGGGATGCGCGTCTGCCCCGACGCGAGCCCCCACGACGGGCTGCTGGACGTGGCGATGATCGGGGCGATGTCCAAGCGGGAGTTCCTGCGCGTGTTCCCCGGCGTCTACCGGGGGACGCACGTGACCCATCCGGCCGTGTCGATCCGGCGGGTGCGCGGCGTGCGGGTGGAGGTGGACTCACCCGGCGAGGACGTGGTCGCCTACGCCGATGGCGAACGGGTGGGCGCGGTACCGCTGGAGTGTGCGGTGCGACCTGGGGCGTTGCGCGTCATCGTATGAAATCTACAATGTAAAGGCGTCGGCCGGACCGCGTTCGGACCCGGCGGGAACAGGGCGGGACGGACCGGAAAGGCGATTTCGGTAGGCTGACGGGTATGACAACGCCAGCGGAACGCTACGCGGCCTTCCGTCAGACACACGGGGACGACGGGGCCGCTCTCAGATCGTTCCGAGGTCTCTACGACTTCGCTCTGGACGACTTCCAGCTGGACGCCTGCCGGGCCCTCGAGGCGGGCGACGGAGTGCTGGTGGCCGCGCCGACGGGGTCGGGCAAGACGGTCGTCGGCGAGTTCGCCGTCCACCTCGCCCTGGAGCAGGGCCGCAAGTGCTTCTACACCACCCCCATCAAGGCGTTGTCCAACCAGAAGTACAACGACCTGGTCAAACGCTACGGCACCGGCAAGGTCGGCCTGCTGACCGGCGACAACAGCGTCAACGGCGAGGCGCCCATCGTGGTCATGACCACGGAGGTGCTGCGCAACATGCTCTACGCCGGCTCGGCGACGCTGGCCGGGCTGGGGTTCGCCGTGATGGACGAGGTCCACTACCTGGCCGACCGCTTCCGCGGCGCGGTGTGGGAAGAGGTCATCATCCACCTGCCCGAGTCGGTCCGGCTGGTGGCGCTGTCGGCGACGGTGAGCAACGCCGAGGAGTTCGGCGAGTGGATGGGCGAGGTGCGCGGCGACACGACGGTGATCGTCGACGAGCACCGGCCGGTGCCGCTGTGGCAGCACATGATGGTCGGCAACCGTATCTATGACCTGTTCGTCAGCGACGACCTGACGCCGCGGATCAACCCCACACTGATGCGGGTGACGCGTGACGCCGAGCGGCTGACGTCGGGGCGGGGCCGGCGCGGTTACGGCAGGCCGCAGCGCTCGCGCCCGCCGGACCGG
Organism: Nonomuraea sp. NPDC048882; assembly: GCF_040649755.1. Taxonomy (NCBI): domain Bacteria; kingdom Bacillati; phylum Actinomycetota; class Actinomycetes; order Streptosporangiales; family Streptosporangiaceae; genus Nonomuraea; species Nonomuraea sp. NPDC048882. The sequence goes on along the minus strand of NZ_JBEZGB010000012.1, from coordinate 137,126 downwards.
GTGCAGGTGATCGAGAAGCTGGACTCCGAGGGGCTGCTGCCGGCGATCACGTTCATCTTCTCGCGGGCCGGTTGTCAGGCGGCGGTGCAGCAGTGCCTGTACGCCGGCATCCGGCTCACCACCGACCGGGAGCGGCACGAGATCAGGCAGCTCGTCGACGAGCGCACGGCTCACCTGCCGGACGAGGACCTGGCGGTGCTGGGTTATCTGGAGTGGCGCGACTGCCTGGAGCGGGGGCTGGCGGCGCACCACGCGGGCATGCTGCCGGCCTTCAAGGAGGTCGTGGAGGAGCTGTTCACGCGCGGGCTGGTCAAGGCCGTGTTCGCGACGGAGACGCTGGCGCTGGGCATCAACATGCCGGCGCGCAGCGTGGTGATCGAGAAGCTGGACAAGTGGAACGGCGAGACGCACGCCGACCTGACGCCGGGCGAGTACACCCAGCTGACCGGGCGGGCCGGGCGGCGCGGTATCGACGTCGAGGGTCACGCGGTGGTGCTGTGGCAGCCGGGCATGGATCCGCTGTCGGTGGCGGGGCTGGCGGGCACGCGTACGTATCCGTTGCGGTCGAGTTTCCAGCCGTCGTACAACATGGCGGTCAACCTCGTCGGGCAGTTCGGGCGGGAGCGGGCCAGGACGCTGCTGGAGGAGTCGTTCGCGCAGTTCCAGGCCGATCGGGCGGTCGTGGGGCTGGCCAAGCAGCTGCGCAAGCACGAGGAGGCCCTGGAGGGCTACCAGGAGGCCATGACGTGCCATCTGGGCGACTTCCCGGAATACGCGGCGCTGCGCCGCCGGCTGTCGGACCGGGAGGCGGAGCTGTCGCGTCAGCGCGGGGCGGCCCGGCGGGCCGCGGCGGTGAAGTCGCTGGAGGCGTTGCAGCCCGGTGACGTGATCCGGGTGCCGGGCGGGCGCAGGGCGGGGCTGGCGATCGTGCTCGATCCCGGCCGCAATCCGCGCGGGACCGGGCCGAGCCCGCTGGTGCTGACGATCGGCAAGCAGATCAAAAAGCTCGACCCGGCGGACTTCCCGGTGCCGGTGGAGCCGCTGGAGAAGCTGCGCATCCCGAAGAACTTCAACGGCCGCTCGCCGAAGGAGCGCGCCAACCTGGTCTCGACGCTGCTGGCCAAGCTCGGTGACCGCGACCTGGGCAAGCCGGTCAGGGCGCGTGACCACACGGTGGAGGACGACGAGGTCAACGAGCTGCGCCGGCGCATCAGGCAGCATCCGTGCCACGGGTGCGACGAGCGGGAGGACCACGCGCGCTGGGCCGAGCGCTACTACAAGCTGCTGCGTGAGACCGAGGGGCTGCGCCGCCGGGTGGAGGGCCGTTCGCACGTCATCTCCCGTACGTTCGACCGCATCTGCTCGGTGCTGGAGCAGCTCGGTTACCTGGAGGAGGAGGCGGTCACCGACGAAGGCCGCCGGCTGGGGCGCCTCTACACCGAGCTGGACCTGCTGACCGCCGAGAGCCTGCGCAACGGCCTGTGGGAGGAGCTCGACCCGGCGGAGCTGGCGGCGTGCGTGTCGGCGCTGGTGTTCGAGTCGCGGGCCTCCGACGACACCCGCCGGCCGAAGATCCCGGCGGGGCGGGCGCAGGACGCGCTGTCGGCGATGATCCGGCTGTGGGGGGAGCTGGAGGGCATCGAGTCCGACCACGGGCTGTCCACGATCAGGGAGCCGGATCTGGGGTTCGCGTGGGCGGCGTTCCGCTGGACGAAGGGTCACACGCTGGACGCGGTGCTGATGGACGGGATCAACGGCAACGAGCTGGCGGCCGGTGACTTCGTGCGCTGGGTGAAGCAGCTGATGGACCTGCTCGGGCAGCTCGGCAACGCGGCGCCTCCCGGGAGCAAGATCAAGCAGACGGCGATCAAGGCGGTGGACGCGATGCGGCGCGGCGTGGTGGCGTACTCGTCGCTGACCTGATCCGACCTGAGCTGACCTGGCGTCGGCGACGGACGCCCCTGGGAACTGTTTCCCAGGGGCGTCTTTTGCTTTTCCGTGGTGTTCGGTTGGTTCTTTTACCTGCCGGTCGCCGACTTTACGCGGGCGTCTTCAACGCCTTTCCCCTCTGATTTTACCAGTCAAGTCTTTTTGAAATCGTCGATTATCTGATGATTTATCGCAATTCGAGTGCTAGCGTCCGATTTGTCAGTGTTCCGCCAACGGGGGAGGAAACATGGCGAGCACGAAACTCTCACAGGCCGGCTTCCAGCAGGGATGGGGCTGCCGTCGGCGTCGCCGCTGTCATCGCCGGTGGAGCTGCTGCGGCCACCGCAGGTGGTGGGGGTGCTAAGTAACCCCAGCGGAGAGGGCCGGCGGCTGAGCCGCCGGCTCTCTTTGAACGCCTCCGGCCGTGAACTCGCGCCGGCGATTTCCCTTCGCCGCACATTCCGCGAGTTCTGGCCGGACACCCGCGGATTGCGCCGGCTCTTCGCGGCGGGGGTGGTGTTCGCCATCCTGGCCGCGCTCTGTGAGGTCGCCGCGATCCGCCTGTTCGGCCACATCACCGACACCGTGCTCACGACCCGGAACCTGAGCGCCTTCTGGGTGCCCGCGTTCACCTGGCTCGGGCTCGCCGCCGTCGCCGGGGCGGCCTCCTTCGCGGGGGCCTACCTCACCGCGCTGGGCGCGGAACGGTTCCTGCTGGCCCTGCGCGACCGGGTCTACGCCCACCTGCAGACGCTAGCGCCCGACTTCTCCGAGAACCGGCGCCTGGGCGACCTGATGGCACGCATGACCGACGACGTCGAGGCCATCGAGGAGCTCGTCGGGTCCGGGCTCGTCCGCGCGATCACCACGGCCGCCAGCGTCGTCTTCTTCGCGGGGGCGGCGTTCTTCATCCGCTGGGACCTCGCGCTGCTCACCATGGCGCTGATCCCGCTGTTCCTGGTGGTCTCGAAGGTGTTCGCGTCCAGGTTCAGGACGGCGGCGGCACGCGAGCGGGCCAGCAACGGGGCGATGAACAGCGTCCTGGAGGAGGGGCTGGCCAACCAGCCGCTCGTGCAGGCCTACAACCGGCAGGGCGCCGAGTCGCGGCGGCTGCACGAGGAGGGCCGCGGCTGGCTGCGCGCGAACATGACGCAGGCCTGGCTGGCCGGCCTCTACGGCCCCGCGGTCCAGCTCATCGAGACCGTCTGCCTGATCGTCATCCTTGGGTTCGGCGCGTGGGAGATCGCGGCGGGCCGGCTGACGCTCGGCGGGCTGCTGGCCTTCGCGGCCTACCTGGCCCTGCTCTACCCGGCCGTGCAGGGGCTGGGTGAGCTGGCGCTGACGGTGTCGGAGGCGGCGGCGGGCTCGGACCGGGTCATCGAGATCCTGCGTTCGCGTCCCGGCGTCAACGACGCCGCCGACGCCGAGCCGGTACGGCGCGCACGGGGCCAGGTCGCCTTCGAAGGGGTGGGCTTCGCCTATCCGGGACGGGGCCGGCCGGTGCTGCGGGACATGTCGTTCACCGCCGAGCCCGGCGAGGTCGTCGTCCTGGCCGGGCCCAGCGGCGCCGGCAAGTCCACGGTGGCCAAGTTGCTGCTGCGCTTCTACGACCCGGACGAGGGCCGCATCCTGCTGGACGGGGTCGACATCCGGCGCCTGACGCGGGAGTCGCTGCGCGAGAACGTCACGATCCTGTACCAGGAGACGATGCTGTTCTCCGGCTCCGTACGCGAGAACATCGCCTACGGCCGTCCCGACGCCTCGCTCGACGAGGTGATCAGGGCGGCGGAGGCGGCCGGCGTGCACGACTTCGTCAAGCTGCTGCCCCAGGGCTACGACACGCCGGTGGGGCAGCGGGGCAGGCTGCTGTCCGGCGGCCAGCGGCAGCGCATCGCCATCGCCAGGGCGATCCTGCGCGACACGCCGGTGCTGGTGCTGGACGAGCCCATGACCGGCCTGGACGACGCCACGGCCGCCCAGGTGATGGGGCCGCTGCGGCGGCTCATGGCCGGGCGGACCACGCTGCTGGTCACGCACGACCCCCGGCACGTGCCGGAGGGGGCGCGCGTGGTGGAGGTGGAGCCGGTGGAGCGCGAGCAGCGCCTTCGCTTCCGGCGCGCCGGCACGCGCGGGCTCGGACGCCTTCACCGGCGGTACGAGGCCGCGGAACCGCTGTCACCGGCGTGACGCGGAACCGCCGTCACCAACATGACACGGAACCTCGGTCACCGGCGTGACAGGGAACCTCGGTCATCAGCGTGACGCGGGAGCGGTCACCGGCGTGACGGGGAGTGGGGGCCTTCGCGATCGGGTTGTGCCGATCGCGGAGGCCTCCGTCATATCGGCACCCGGCGGGGGAGGAGCCGCGCCGCGAGCGGCCCGTCCACGCGCTCGCCGACGACCGGCTCAACCCTCGCATGAAGGGTCATATATCCGGATATCTCGTCGATAGAATCGGAGAGCTCTCTCCGTTTGCCGATGGAGGTCGAGGTCATTGGGCGACGATCACAGCTCCGCCAGGCCGCTGCGGGCCGACGCCCGGCGCAACCGCGAGCGGGTGCTGCAGATCGCGCAGGAGGCGCTGGCCAGCGACGGCCTGACCATCTCCTTCGACGAGATCGCCCGGCGGGCCGGGTTCGGCGTCGGGACCGTCTACCGGCACTTCCCGACCAAGGAGGCGCTGTTCGAGGCGGTGCTGCTGGGGCGGATCGAGCGGTTCGTGGCCGACGCCCGCGCGCTGGCCACCGCCGAGGACGCGGGCAAGGCGTTCTTCGCCTGGTTCGCGCGGGTGACCGAGCAGGCCGTGGCCAACCAGGCGCTGTGCGACATGCTGGAGAGCGGTTCTGTCCTGCGGCCGGGCTCCACGCTGGAGGACGACTTCACCGCCGCGCTGGGCCGCCTGCTGACGCGGGCGCAGCGGGTCGGGGCGGTGCGGGCCGACCTGACCGCCCACGACGTACGCGACCTGCTGCGCGGCTGCCTGACCGCCGAGCGCCAGGCCCGGGCCAGAGACGGCAGGCTGCGGATGACGGACGTGATCTGCGACGGGATGCGCGCCAGAACGAGCTGACCCCTCGTCAGCCGGCGAGGGGTCAGCCGGCGAGGGCGAAGCGGACCTCGCGGGTGGCCGGGTCGGCGCGGGTCAGCCGTACCGTGACGTGCTCGCCCAAGGGGAGCGTGCCGTCGCAGCGGGCGATCACGGCGGGGTCCACGAGCTGCACCTGCCCGCCGCCGCGGCGTTCGTCCACGTCGATCACCACCGCCTCGAACGCCTGCCCGACCCGCTCCCGCAGCAGGAACGCCTCCACCAGGTCCACGCACGCCCGCTCCACCGATCCCGAGCGCCGCCCCGAGGCGGACATGAGGCCGGGCAGGAGCGCCAGCCCCGCCCGCACGTCGGACGGCACCGGCTCGCCCGCCGCGACGGCCAGGCACACCTCCGTCGCGTAGCGATCGACCAGGCGCCGCAGCGGGGCCGTGACGTGCGCGTACGGGGCCGCGACCGCGGAGTGCTCGGCCAGCCGGGGCGGCGCGCCGTCGAAGGCCACGTAGCCGGCCCCGCGCAGCAGCACCTTCGACTCGTGCAGGAACGCCGCCTGCCTGCCGTTCTTCGGATCCAGGTCGTGCACCACGGCCCCGTAGCCGGCGCCCTCGGGCCACGGCACGTCCAGCGCCTGCGCCACCCTGCGCACCTTGGCCAGGTCGCCGGGCTGCGGGCGGGGCAGCACGCGCAGGATGCCGATCTCGGCGTCGAGCATCATGGCGGCCGCGGCCATGCCGGTCAGCAGCGAGATCTGGGCGTTCCACGCCTCGGCGGGCAGCGGCAGCCGGAACTCCAGCCGGTAGCCACCGTCGTCGCGCACCACCTCCTGGTCGGGGGTGGGCAGCGTGACGCCGCCGCGGTCGCGTTCGAGCGCCAGCCTGAGCCGGCCGATCTCGGCCAGCAGCTCCAGGACGCCGTCCGCGGTGCCGGTGTCGTGCACCGCCTGCACGTAGGCGTAGTCGTAGCGCTCGCGGCTGCGCACGAGGGCGCGCTGCACGTCGGCCCCGACCATCTCGCCGTCGGCGTCGAGGTCGATCCGCCACACCACGGCCGGGCGCAGCGCCCCGGGCAGCAGGCTGGCCGCGTCCTCCGACAGCACCGGCGGGTGCAGCGGCACCTTGCCCGCAGGCAGGTAGACGGTCTCGCCCCGCTCGCGGGCCTCGGCGTCGATCACGCCGCCGGGGCGCACGAACGCGCCGACGTCGGCGATGGCGTACCAGACGCGGTATCCGGCGCGGAGCCGTTCCAGGTGAACGGCCTGGTCGAGGTCCATCGAGCCGGGCGGGTCGATGGTGACGAACGGGACGTCGGACATGTCCTTCGCGTCCAGCTTCGGCACCTTGGCCACCCAGGCGGCCTCGTCGAGCACGGCGCGGGGGAAGCCGCCGGGCAGCTTCAGTTCTCGCCCGATCCGCTCGAAACCGTCCTCCAGCTTGAGGGGTATCTCATCGGGAACCTGAATCATCGGCACACGGGACAACTTACCGGCGCACATGATCGGGAGCGCCAGATCTCACGGAAAGTCACGACGAGACGGTGGAAACCGGCGGGGAGAGACGTGCCTTAGGCGGGTCAGGTCAGGTGCCGGTCGAGGCCGGTGATCCGGAGGAGGCGGCGCATGGCGGGCGGCGCGCTCGCGATGTGCATCGGAGTGTGCTGGCTCAGCGCCTGGTTCTGGACGGAGACCAGGATGCCGAGGCCGGCCGCGTCGATGAAGGACAGGCGGCTCAGCTCGATCACCAGCCGCACCTCGCGGCAGGAGCAGCGGCCGGCCTCCTGGAGCAGCTGGAGCAGGTGGCGGCGGAACTGTTCCGTCGTGGCGATGTCGAGCTCTCCGGACACGCTCACCAGCAGGATGCCGTCTTGGCGGCTGGTGGTCAGGTGCAGTGGATCCATTCCGGCTCCGCGCTGTCTCAGGGCCGGGATCATCTGTCGGTGGCGCGGATCCGCCCTTGCCTTGCGGCACAGATGTCGTGGACGTATCACATAGAGCGACTACACGCTTCCGGAATGGAGTGTACCTCTCTGTCCGCGCACGCCAGAGGGCCGAGCCGCGTCCCGGAGGAGAGAAAAGCACCCCAGGTGAACAATTCCGCTTACCAGTTGAAAAAATCACACCTTCAGCGCGGTTTCAGGCCGAGGAGGAGGAGATCGCACAGGGCGTTCAGCTCGTCCTCGACCTCGGGACGGCTCCAGGAGGCGGCGTGCGCCGGGTCGTGGAAGGCGTTCGCGGCCAGGAAGACGGTGCGGGCCGAGGCGGCGGGGTCGGCGGTGGCCAGCTCGCCCCGCGCCGCGCCCGTGGCGATGATCTCCTCCAGCTGATCGACGAGGCCGGTGATGTGCTCCTGGATGACCTCGCTCGCCTCGTTCACCAGCACCATGTACGTGGCGAACAGCTCGGGGTCGTCGAGCGCCTTGGCCCGCTTGGAGGCGGACAGCGTCGTCAGCCACTCGCGCAGCCGGACGTCGGCAGGGGCGGACGAGGCCATGACGGCGGCCAGCCCCGCGTGGGCCTCCTCGAGCCAGCGGTGCGTCACGGCCTCGCGCAGGGCCGTCTTGCTGGGGAAATGGCGGTAAACGCTGCCGTGGCTGACGCCCAGTGCCCGCGCCACGTCCACGACCGTGGCCTTGGCGGGGCCGTAGCGGCGCAGGACATCCTGGGCCGCCGTGATGATCTGCTCGGAGGTCAGGATGCCATCTGTCATATTGCCAATTCTGTCAGCCGTGACGGTGTGCGATGTCACTGGTGGTACGGCTGGTGATATTTGGGGAAATTTCCCGGTTTAAGAGCGGCGATCACACTACGCTACTAGCCCTGTCATCACGTGCGGTCATGACGAGGGGAAAACGGGAAACATCGTGTTAGTCGCAGTCGCAGTGCTGGCCGCCGCCGTGGTGGGCGCGGTGGCCTGGTGGCTCCGCCGCGATCCGGACGGCGGCGAGGGCTTCGCCGGGATGGAGACCGAGGCGAAGTGGGGCTGGGAGCTCCCGCTCGCGCAGGACGCGCGGGCCGCGTTCACGGAGGGCCTGCGGGCCTACCACGAGAGCGGCGGCGCCGTGCGGGTGGACGGGGAACGGGGGGTGCTGACGACGCACGAACCGCCGCGGCTGATCTCCCTGTACCTGTTCGCGGACGCTTTCGCGGCCCGGGGGGACGCCGCGATGCACGACCCGCAGGGCACGGTCGCCGAGCTGATGGAGCAGCTCGCCGGCTCCGAACGGCCCGGGGTGCTGCACCTGCGGCCCGGATGGCTGGAAGGTGAGGTGGACGGCCTGGACGCCGCTGCCTTCCTGGCCGCGACGGGCGAGGCGGTACGGCCGGGAGCCTGGTCGGGCGAGGCCGGTCTTGGAGCGTTGCAGGTGATCGTTCCCGCCGCGGCGGGGAAGAATGAGCCGGGACTGTCCCACGTCAACGGCACCCCGCTCAAAACCGTGACCACCGCCGCCGACCGGACCCATGAACCGGAAACGGAGACGGAAGGCGCGGTTCTCCTAGAGACGTCCAGCGTCGGCACGGAGGCCACGATCGGCCCAGGCACGGCCAACGGGAGCGGTGCGGAGGCGGACGGCGTGGCGGGTGGCGCGCCACGGGCCGAGGCGAACGCGGAGACCGGCGCTCGGGCCGGGACGGACACCGTCGCCGGCGCAGGGGTGGACGGCAGGGTTTCGCAGGGGCCGCAAGCCGTCGCCGCGAAGGTGCCCGAAGCCGGGACCGAGGCGGCGACGGCTGCCGAGGCCGGGACGAGTGCCGATGGCGAGGCGGAAGCCCAGCCGGGGGCGGAAGCCGTCCCGGGGACGGGAGCCGAGCCGGGAGTGCGGGCCGAGCCGGGGTTGAGGGCCGGTGCTGGGACCGGTGCTCGGGAGCCCAACACGATGATGGTGGACCTGGCCAGAGTGCTCGACCATTACCAGGAGGCGCGCGAGAAGCGGCCGGACGCGGCGGCGGAGGCGCTGCTGCGTGAGGTGGTGCCCCGCCTGATCGCCGACGGCGGCCCCGGCCTGACCTGGACGAGACCGCCGACCGCCGCCGAACTGCGGACCGTGCTGGGCGATTCCCGGGAGTGACACCGACCTGACCGGCGCCGGCCCCGCGACCATGGGCCGGCGCCCGGATGTCCAGGCCCTGCCCGAACGGCCGCTCAAGGGCTGGGCGGCCGTGCACGTGCCGGGCCCCGTTGGCAAGCGCGTGGTTACGACTCGTTCTCCGAGCGGCCGTTGCGCCAGTACCCCATGAAGGCCACCGCCCGCCGGTCCAGCCCCCGTTCGGCGACCAGGTGCCGCCGCAGTGCCTTGATGACGGCGGCCTCGCCGGCCAGCCAGGCGTACAGGGGGCCGTGGTCGGTGGCCTCCTGCGGCACCTCCCACAGCTCGTCGGCGTCGACGTCCACGTCGTCGAAGGTGTCGGGGACGGGCAACGGCGGCAGGAGGCGTCCGGCGGCGGTCTTGACGGCGGGGATGAGTTCGGCGCCGCGTGCGCCGCCGTTCCTGGGCAGCCAGGTGATCTTGACGGAGGCGGCCGTCTCCACCGGCAGGACGTCGTCGGAGCAGGGCACCTCCATGAACACCTCGCCCGACAGATGCGCGGGCAGCCGTTCCAGGACGGCGCAGATGGCGGGCACGGCGGTCTCGTCGCCGGCGATGAGGACGCAGCCCGTGCCGGCGGGCGGGTGGAACTCCAGGCCGCCGTGGCGCTCCTCGTAGCGGGCGTCGGGGCCGTACAGGGCGGCGACGTCGCCCGGCTGCACCTTCTCGGCCCAGCGGGCGACGGGGCCGCCGTCGGGGTGCATGACCACGTCGACGTCCACCTCGGCGGCCTCGGGGCGGACGAGCCTGGCGGTGTAGGTGCGCATCGGGTTGCGCCGGTCGTCGCCGAGCTGGCGCCAGCGGGGGTACCAGTCGGGGCCGGTCGGCAGGTGGGCCAGGCCGTGCTCGGGGAGGGGGAGGATGAGCTTGAGCCGCTGGTCGAAGCCGTTGTCGGCGAACTGGTGCAGGTCGTCGCCGGTGAAGGTCACCCGCAGGAACGACGGGCTCAGCCTTTCGAGGCGCTCCACTCGTACGTCGAACATGCGAAAAGGCTGGGTCATCCCCGGAGTCTCCCGTCTAGATTAGGTGAGGCTAACCTAAAGGATCGCGGCGATTTAGGCCAGTTGCAGCCGCTTGCCAGGCGTTACGGCATGGAAGAGCCGTTCCGGCCCTCCGAGCCCGTTTCTGGAGGGGCTCCGCCATGGCGCGGGCGAGATCGAGGGCGATAGCGTCGGAGCGCTGAAGACGTGACAGGCGCAGGCCGGCGAGCCGGCCCGCCCCAGATTGGAGCCCCTTTGTCCCCCGTGATCCTCTCCGCGGCGGGCGCCGCGCTGGTGCTCGACGACTCCGGCCCCGGCCTGCCGCGGGTGCGGCATTTCGGCGCCGCCCTCGGGCCGCTCGACGCTCCCGTGCCCGCCGCGGTGATGGCGCCCGCGTTCGCCTCGCCCGCGCCGCCGTTGCTGCCCGCCCAGGGGGACGGCTGGTACGGCCGGCCGGGCCTGTCCGGCGTCAGGGACGGCGAGCACTGGCCGGTGCGGTGGAGCGTGGAACGGCTGGAGGTGCCGGCCGAGCCGGGCCCGGGCGGCACGGTGACCGTGACGGCCGCCGACGCCAGGGCCGGGCTGAGCCTGGTGAGCGAGCTGGTCATGGACGAGAGCGGCCTGGTGCGGATGCGGCACGCGGTGACGAACACCGCACCGTCGCCGTACCGGGTGCAGGGGCTGGTGTGCGCGCTGCCGGTGCCCGCGCGGGCGGGTGAGCTGCTCGACTTCACCGGCCGGTGGGGGCTGGAGAAGGTGCCGCAGCGGCGCGAGTTCGGCTACGGGGTGTGGTCCAGGGAGAACCGGCGCGGCCGCACCGGGCACGACGCCACCGGCCTGCTGGTGGCGGGCACCGGAGGGTTCGGTTTCCGTTCCGGCGAGGTGTGGGCGGTGCACGCGGGGTGGAGCGGCGGCCACGTGCACTACGCTGAGCGGCTGCCCGAGGGCGTCGCGCTGCTGGCCGCGGGTGAGCTGCTCGAACCCGGCGAAGTGGTGCTGGCGCAAGGGGAGACCTATCGCACGCCGTGGGTGTACTTCGGCTGGTCGGGCACGGGGCTCGACGACGTGAGCGCGCGCGTGCACGATCATCTGCGCTCCCGCCCGCTGCCCGTGCGGCCGGTGACGCTGAACAACTGGGAGGCCACCTACTTCGACCACGGTCTCGACCGGCTGCTGGAGCTGGCCGACCGGGCGGCGGCGGCCGGGGTCGAGCGGTTCGTGCTGGACGACGGCTGGTTCCGCCACCGCCGCCACGACCGGGCCGGCCTCGGCGACTGGTACGTGGACGAGGACGTCTGGCCGGACGGCCTGCACCCGCTGGCCGACCGGGTGCGCAAGCTGGGCATGCAGTTCGGCCTGTGGTTCGAGCCCGAGATGGTCAACCCCGATTCCGACCTGGCCCGCGAGCACCCCGACTGGATCCTCGGCCGGCCCGAGCGCACGCCGCCGCCGCACCGCAACCAGCAGGTGCTCGACCTGGCCCGCCCGGAGGCGTACGCGTACCTGCTGGAACGCATCGACGCCCTGGTCGGCGAGTACGCGCTCGACTACATCAAGTGGGACCACAACCGCGACATCGCCGAGCCCGTGCACGACGGCGCGCCCGGCGTGCACGCGCAGACCCTGGCCACCTACCGGCTGCTGGACGAGCTGCGCGCCCGCCACCCCGGGCTGGAGATCGAGTCGTGCTCGTCCGGCGGCGCCCGGATCGACCTCGGCATCCTGGCCCGCACCGACCGGGTGTGGACCTCCGACAGCAACGACGCGCTCGACCGGCAGGCCATCCAGCGCTGGACCGGGCTGCTGGTCCCGCCGGAGCGGCTGGGCTGCCACGTGGGCGCGCCGGGCGACCACGTGACCGGCCGTTCGCTGCCGCTGGCCTTCCGTGCGGCGACCGCGTTGTTCGGGCACATGGGTGTGGAGTGGGACCTGACCTCGGCGAGCGAGGCCGAGCTGGAGGAGCTGGCGACCTGGATCGCGCTGCACAAGCGGCTGCGGCCGCTGCTGCACGCGGGCCGGGTGGTGCGCGCCGACCATCCCGACCCGTCGGCGCTGCTGCACGGGGTGGTCCTGCCCGAGCGGGCGGTGTACGCGTACGTGCAGCAGGTCTCCCGCCTGGACATGGCGCCCGCGCCGCTGCGGCTGCCCGGCCTCGACCCCGCCGCCACCTACGAGGTGCGCACGGCGGGTCCGGCGCCGGAGCGCGCGGTGCTGCCGGAGTGGGCCGCCGCCCCGGTGCGGGTGCCCGGCGCGGTGCTGGCCGAGCTGGGCCTGCCCGCCCCGGCGCTGAGCCCGGCGTCGGCGCTGATCGTCGAGCTCGAACGGGTCTGACGCGCGCCCCGCCCCCTGACCGGGGGCGGGGTTGTCATGATCGGCACAGCGTTCGCGTAGGGTCTGCCCCTAAAATGCCGGTCATGCGTCTCTCCGCCCTCGTCGCCGTTCTCCTGTGCGCGACGCTGTTACCGGCCCACACCGCGCAGGCGTCCGCGTACCCCATCCGCGACCGCGCCCTGACCGCGAACAAGCTGTACGGCAGCGGCAAACTCGAACCCACTGAGTGCCCCGAGCGGAAGATCGAACCGGACAACGTCACCCAGGCCAAGCGCTACCTGCAGGCGGTGCTCGACTGCCTCAACACCTCGTGGGGCACCCACCTGGCCCGCGCCGGCCTGCCGTTCAGCAAGGCGAAGATGGGCTTCATCACCAAGCCGCGGCGCTTCTGCAGCAGCTCGTGGGGCAGCGCGTCGGGGGCCTACTGCGCGCGGGAGAAGCGCTTCCTCATCCTGCTGGACGACGACCTGCTCGAAGTGACCTCCGACCTGTTCCTGTTCAGCCTGGCCGCGCACGAGTTCGCGCATCACCTGCAGAACGTCACCGGGATCAACCACGCGTTCGAGCAGTATCCGTACAAGGGCAAGAAGGAGCTGAACGAGCAGTTCCGCCGCAACGAGCTGCAGGCCGAGTGCCTGGGCGGCGTCTTCATCGGCAGCGTCTGGGGCTCGCTCGACCGCGACGGCGACGACTGGGAGCAGCTGCTCGACATCAACCGGCACAGCGGCGACGAGCAGTCGAAGGTGCGCGACCACGGCAAGGGCCGCAACATCGCCGCCTGGCTGGACAAGGGTTTCCGTGCGGTCTCGCCGGCGGCGTGCAACACCTGGACGGCGCCCTCCCAGAAGGTCTCCTAGCCGGCCGAGCCGGGGCGGCGGCGCCCGCCGCCCCGCAAACGCCGCCTACCGGTAGCCCTTGGCCAGCACCTCCCGCGTCTGGCGGGTGATCTGGGCGGCCTGCTCGGGCGCGAGGGCGGTGCGCGGCGGGCGGCAGGGGCCGCCCCTGCGCCCGGCCAGGTCCATCGACAGCTTGATGGACTGCACGAACACCGTCTTGGAGTCCCAGCGCAGCAGCGGGTGCAGGTCCCGGTAGAGGGGCAGCGCCTTGGCCACGTCGCCGGCCACGGCCAGCCGGTAGAGCTCGACGGTGGCGCGGGGGATCATGTTCGGATATCCGGCGATCCAGCCGACCGCGCCGGCGACGCCGAGTTCGAGCAGCACGTCGTCGGAGCCGATCAGCAGGTCGAGGCCGGGCGCGCGCTCGGCGATCTCGTACGCCCTGCGCACGTCCCCGCTGAACTCCTTGACCCCGACGATCAGCCCTTCGTGGTGCAGCTCGGCGAGCAGTTCCGGGGTCAGGTCCACCTTCGTGTCGATCGGGTTGTTGTAGGCGACGACCGGCAGCCCGGCCTTGGCCACCTCCCGGTAGTGGCCGACGACGGCCCGGCGGTCGGCGCGGTAGGCGTTCGGCGGCAGCAGCAGCACCGACGAGGCGCCCGCCTCGGCCGCCTGCTCGGCCCACCGCCGCGACTCGGCCGCGCCGTAGGCGGCCACGCCCGGCATGACGTGGAAGCCCTCGGGGGCGGCCTCGACCGCGGTGCGCACCACGCGGGCGCGCTCCTCGTCCGTCAGCGTCTGGTACTCGCCGAGCGAGCCGTTGGGGCAGACGCCGTCGCAGCCGCCCTCGGCCAGGAAGCGGACGTGCTCGGCGTAGCCGTCGTAGTCGACGGACAGGTCGTCGTGGAAGGGCAGCGCGGTCGCGACGTGCACGCCGTGCCACACGGGGCGGGTCATACGTTCTCCTTGTTCCAGTTCTCCAGCCCGGTCGCGTCGATGGGCAGCGCGGCGGACAGGTTCTCCGCGCCGTCCTCCGTCACGAGCAGGTCGTCCTCGATGCGCACGCCGATCCCGCGCAGCTCAGGCGGGACGGTCAGGTCGTGGGCGTGGAAGTACAGTCCCGGCTCCACGGTCAGCACCATGCCGGGCGCCATCCGCGCGCCCTGGTAGGCCTCGTACCGCGACGAGGCGCAGTCGTGCACGTCCAGGCCCAGGTGGTGGCCGATGCCGCAGATCAGGTAGCGGCGGTGGTGCTGGCCGTGCTCCGACAGCGCCTCGTCGACCGACACCGGCAGCAGGCCCCAGTCGTGCAGGCCGCGCGCGATGACCTCCATGGCGGCGTGGTGGAAGGCGGTGAACGGGCGGCCCGGCGCGACCTGCGCCAGCCCGGCCCGGTGCGCCCGCTCCACCAGGTCGTGCACCTGCCTTTGGGCGGGGGAGAAGGCCCCCGAGACGGGGAAGGTGCGGGTGACGTCGGCGGTGTAGTGGGCGCGGGTCTCCACGCCCATGTCGAGCAGCAGCAGCTCGTCGGGAAGGACGGGGCCGTCGCAGCGGACCCAGTGCAGGGTGGGGGCGTGCGGGCCGCTGCCGACGATGGAGGCGTAGCCGGGGCCGTTGCCGTACGTCCTGGCGTAGCGGTCGAAGGTGCCCTGCAGCCAGCGCTCGCCGCCGCCCGCGACGGCGGCGGGCACCTCGGCCAGCACGGCGGCGAAGCCCTCGACCGTGCGGTCCACGGCCTCGCGCAGCTGGGCGACCTCCCACTCGTCCTTGATCATGCGCAGCTCGGCCAGGACGCGCCGCACCTCCTGCGACGGCTCCGCCCCGCCGGCCATGAGGGTGCCGGCCACGAGGGCGCCGTCCGGCGGGCCGGCGAAGTCCGGCAGCGGCAGCACCTCGGCCCCTAAGGCGGCCGACCACTCCGCCAGGGACGGCGACGGGCCCACCCACAGCTCGCCGTAGGCGGCGTCGGCGAAGAAGCCGGTGTCGCCGGGGCGGGCCGGCGGCGGCAGGTACACGGTGGCGGCGCCGTCGCGGACCACGGCCACCGCGTTCTCGGCCACGCAGCCGGTCAGCCAGAAGAAGTCGCTGTCCACGCGGAAGTCGTAGGCGGTGTCGTTGCTGCGCACCGGGGCCCGGCCGGCGGACACGACCACGGTCGTGCCGGGCAGCGCCTCGGCCAGGCGGGCGCGGTGGGCGGCGGCCGCCCGCGCCGCGCCCGGCACCAGGCCGGGGGTGCGGGCGGGGGCGTCCCAGCCCTGCGCGATGTAGGCGGCGAACGCGGGGATCTCCGCCAGCCTGGGCAGCCTGCCGTCACTCACTGGTGATTCCTCCTCCGATGTCGCGTACGAGCGCGCTCAGCCGGGCGAAGACGCGTTCCTCGCCGATGCCGTCGTGCTCGTACTCGTTGGTGACCCAGGCCTGGGCGTTGCCGACCCTCGCGGCGGTGTCCAGTTGCAGGCCCGAGTCGACGTACATGTCGTCGTAGTAGACGGCGGCGGCCAGCGGTACCTCGTTGGCGGCCAGCCGGTCGAGGTCGTACAGGGCGGGCCAGTCGTCCCGTTCGGCGAGCAGCTCCACGGCGGGACGGAACGGGCGCAGCGCGCGGATCTCCTCGAACATCCAGGGATAGATCATCTCGCCGGTGAACAGCAGCGGCCTGGCGTCCTCGGCGAAGGCGGGGTGGCGGGCGCGCTCGCGCTGCGCCGCCCACGCGGTCGCGCCGGGCCCCGAGCCGTAGATGCTCTCCTGCAGCGCGGCGAACAGCGGGTTGTCGGCGTAGGAGGAACGGGTCAGCACCTGGTGCAGGAACGTCTCCGGCAGCCGTCCCTCGTCGTCCGGCGTGGCCTCGTCGAGCAGCCAGTGCATGCGCTCGTAGCCGGGCTTCATGCCGAAGTCGATGCCGAGCGACTGCAGCCGCCGCACGGTGAGCCGGTCGCCGTCGGGCAGCAGCACGCCGCCGCCGGCCAGCAGATCGGCCAGCTTGCCGGTCGTGTCCGCGTGGTGCGGGTAGCGGCGGTAGAAGGCGGCGTTCTTGGCCGCCACCCGCGGGTAGGTGCGCCGGTAGACCTCCTCGGCGTCCGGGTCGAGCGCCGGCAGGCCGCCGGTCACGTAGCAGGCGCTGAGCCCTTCCGGCGCGTACGACAGGTACGTCAGCGTCAGGAACCCGCCGTAGCTCTGCCCGAGCGTCGACCAGCGCCGCCCGCCGAAGACCTTCTTGCGGAAGTGCTCGGCGTCGGCCACGATCGAGTCCGCCCGGAAGAGGGCCAGGTGGTCGGCGCCCTCCTTGGCGCCGAGCGCGCTCATCACCCGCCCGTCGAGGCGGGAGCTGCGGCCGGTGCCCCGCTGGTCGAGCAGGATCACCCGGTAGCGCTCCAGCGCCTGCCCCAGCCAGCCCGCCGTGCCGACGGGCCGCGGGCCCTTGCCGCCGGGCCCGCCCTGGAGGTAGAGCAGGCACGGCAGGTCCTCGCCGTCCCTGGCGGGGTCGACGAGCTCGCGGGCGAACACCGTGATGGTCGCGCCGGGGTCCGTCCAGTCCAGCGGCACCCGCTCGACGTGGTCGCGCACCCGCATCCCGGGGATCGTGTACGTAGCGGTGATCAAGACCTCTCCTTCCTGCGGCGGTCCCACTCCGGGTCGATGCGCGGGATGGCCGCCAGCAGTGTGCGCGTGTACTCGTCCCGCGGCTCGCCGAACACCTGGGCGCTGTCGCCCAGCTCGACGATCCGCCCCTTGCTCATGACGGCCACCCGCTGGGCGATCTGCCGGACCACGGCCAGGTCATGGGCGATGAACACGTAGCTGAACCCGCTCTCGCGCTGCAGCCGCCGCAGCAGCTCGATCACCTGCGCCTGCACCGACACGTCCAGCGCCGAGACGGCCTCGTCGCAGATCACCAGCTTGGGGTTGACGGCCAGCGCGCGGGCGATGCCGATGCGCTGGGCCTGCCCGCCGGAGAACTGGGCGGGGTAGCGCAGCGAGTGGTCGGGGTCGAGCCCGACCCGCTCCATCAGCTCCTTGGCGTGCGTCCTGCGGCTCCCGTCGGGGGCGATGCCCTGGTAGTCCAGCGGCGCCATGAGGATGCGCTCCACCGTGTGGCGGGGGTTGAGCGAGGAGAACGGGTCCTGGAAGACGACCTGGACGTTGCCGCGGAAGCGGGCCAGCGCGGGCCCCTTGGCGCGGGTGACGTCCTCGCCGTCGAAGTGCAGGGAGCCCTCCGTCGGGTCCAGCAGTTTGGCGATCATGCGGGCGGTCGTCGACTTGCCGCTGCCGGACTCGCCGACCACGGCCAGCGTCTCGCCCAGCCGTACCTCGAAGCTCACCTTGTCCACCGCCGTGAACTCGGCCCTGGCGCCCAGGGGACCGCGCGCGACGAACCGTTTGGTCAGGTTCTCGGCCCGCAGCAACGGCGTCATGCGCTCACCTCATCGTCGATGCGCGGGATGCTGTCCAGCAACATCCGGGTGTAGTCGTGGCGGGGTTCGGCGAAGACCTGCTCGGCGGTGCCGTACTCGACCTGCTCGCCCCGGCGCAGCACCAGCACGCGGGTCGCGATCGAGCTGATCACGGCCAGGTCGTGGGTGATGAACACCATGCCGGTGCCGCTGCTGCGGCGCAGGTCGGCCAGCAGGCGCAGGATCTGCGCCTGCACGGTCACGTCCAGCGCCGTGGTCGGCTCGTCGGCGATGAGCAGCTTCGGCCCGCACACCAGCGCCATGGCGATCATGACGCGCTGGCGCTGGCCGCCGGAGAACTGGTGCGGGTAGTGGTCGACCCGCCGCTCCGGCTCGGGCAGGCCCACCTGGGCGAGCGCCTCGATCGCGACCTTGCGCGCGTTCCCGCGTGACTTGTCGCGGTGCGCCCGGTACATCTCCTCGATCTGCAGCCCCACCGTGTAGTACGGGTTCAGCGACGACAGCGGATCCTGGAAGATCATCGACATCTGGTCGCCGCGCAGCCGGCGCAGCTCCCGGTCGGGGCGGCCGAGCAGTTCGGCGCCGTCCAGCCGGACGCTGCCGCTGGTCCTCGCGCCCTTGGGCAGCAGCCCCATGATCGCCAGGCTGGTCATGGACTTGCCGGACCCGGACTCGCCGACGATGCCGACGGTCTCGTCCCGGCCGACCGTGAAGGACACGTCCTTGACCACGTCCACCGGGCCGCGCGTGGTCGGGAAGGTGATCGTGAGGTCCTCCACCACAAGCAGGTCGCTCATCGGGGCGTGATCCTCACTCTCGGGTCCAGCCTCGTGTAGACGAGGTCCACCACCACGTTGCCGATCACCACGAAGAACGCCGCCAGCAGCGTCACCGCCATGATGACCGGCTGGTCGTTCTTGGCGATGGAGTCGGCGGCCATCTTGCCGACCCCGTTGAGGCCGAACACCGTCTCGGTGATCAGCGCGCCGCCGAGCAGCGCGGCGAAGTCCATGCCGAAGATCGTCGCGATCGGCGTCAGCGCCGGTCGCAGCGCGTGCCTGCGCATGGTCAGGGCCGGGCTGAGGCCCTTGGACCTGGCCGTGCGCATGAAGTTCTCCGCCAGGGTGTCGATCACGTTGGCTCGGGTGAGCCGGGCGTACAGGCAGGCGTAGCCGGTGGCCAGCACGATCCACGGCATCAGGTACGACTGGAACCACAGCACCGGATCGTCGCCGAACGCCACGGCCTGCGGGAACGGCAGCACCTGCAGCTGCACGACGAGCACGTACTGCAGCGCCAGCGCCAGCACGTAGTTGGGGATGCTGGAGCCGCCGAGCGCCAGCCCCATGGCGGTGCGGTCCCACCAGGTGCCCTCCTTGACCGCGCTGAGCAGCCCGGCGAGGATCCCGAACAGCAGCCACAGCACCGCCGCGCCGATCGCTACCGTGGCGCTGACCGGCAGCCGCTCCACCACCATGTCCATCACGGACTGGTTGGTCTGGAAGCTGTAGCCCAGGCACGGCGCGGCGCAGTGCACCAGGTTCGCGCCGTGACCGTAGTCGCGCCCGGCGAAGATGCCGCCGAGGAAGCCGGTGAACTGCGTCAGGAGCGGCTGGTTCAGGCCGAGCACGTCCCTGATCTGGTCGATCCGCTCAGGCGTGCACGTCTTGCCGCAGATCATCAGCGCCGGGTCGGGCGAGAGCGTGAAGAAGATGAGGAACGTGAACAGGCACACCAGGAAGAGGATCAGCACCACCCCGGCGAGCCGTCCGGCCACGTAACGCGCCATCAGGACGCCTCCCCCGCGTCGAAGGCGGCCCGCAGCCGGTCCCCGAGCACCGTCAGCGACAGCACCGTCAGGAACAGGAACAGGCCGGGGATCGCGAAGTACATCGGATCGACGGCGTACCAGCCGACCGAGCTCGCGATCATCTGCCCCCAGGACGGCGTGGGCGGCGCCACGCCGACGCCGAGGAACGACAGGCCCGCCTCGGTGCCCACGTAACCGGGCACGGCCAGGGTGGTCATCACGATCAGGGAGCTGCGCAGGTTCGGCAGGATCTCCTTGAACACCAGCGCCCCCGTGGAGGCGCCCGAAGCCCGCGCGGCCTCCACGAACTCCCGATTGACCAGCGTCATCGTCTGCCCGCGCACGACCCGCGCCAGGTACGGCCAGCCGAACACGCTGATCACCACGACCAGCAGCACCGACCGGTCGCCCTGCGGCAGCGACGACAGGATCGCGATCATGAAGATGAGCGCGGGGAAGGCCATCAGGAAGTCCATGACCCGGCAGATCACCTGATCCGCCCAGCCCTGGTAGAAGCCGGCCAGCATGCCCAGCACCACGCCGAGCAGCGTGGTCAGCGCGGTGGCCGCGGCCGCGATGAGCAGCGAGACGCGGGCCCCGTGGGCGATGCGGGCCAGGATGTCGCGGCCGTTCTGCGGTTCGACGCCGAGCAGGTGCTCGGCGCTGATCCCGCCCAGCGACCCGCGCGGGATCCCGCCCAGGTCGGTGTTGACGGCGGCGGTGTCGAATTCGTTGGGTCCGTGGCCGGTGACCGCGCTGATCAGCGGCGCGCACACCGCCATCAGCACGATCAGCGTGAGGTACACGGTGCTGAGGACGGCCGCGCGGTCGCGGAGCAGCGCGGCGGCGACGCGCCGGCCGGAGGTGGCGGGCGCGCCCGCCACCTGCTGCGGATGAGCTGCGACGGTCATCTACTTCGTCGGCTTCGCCAGTCCGACGGAGACGAGGTCGATGCCGCCGGAGAAGGCGCTCGACAGGTACGCGCCGGCGATGTTCGACCCCGTGACCGAGACCACCTTCTCGTAGGCCAGCGGCACCATCGGCGCCTGCTCCATGATCTGCTTGTCCAGCTCGCCGTAAGCCGCGTTGGCCGCCTGCACGTCGGGCATGACCGCGATCTCGTCGATCCTGTCGTTGATCTTCTTGTCGTTGATCTGCGCGAGGTTCTGGTTGCCCTTGGCGGTGATGTTGCGGCCGTCGAACAGCGGCGGCAGGAACGTGGCGCCGGAGGCCCAGTCGGGGCACCAGCCGGTGATGGCCGCGTCGTGCTGCTGCGCGGGCGTGCCGATCACTTCGTAGAAGGTGGAGGTGTCAATGTTGTTGATCTTGACGGTGATGTTCGCCTGCTTCAGCGCCTCCTGGATCGCCACCGCGGCCGCCTGCATCTTCGGCACCGGCCGGGTGTCCAGCGTCAGCTCGAAGCCCCCGGCCAGGCCCGCCTCGGCCAGCAGCTTCTTGGCGGTCTCCACGTTGCGCGGGTACAGATCGTAGTCCGCCCGGCCGACGATCGTGGGCGGCTGGATCGAGGTGCCCTTGAGCGCGAGCTGCGAGCCGCCCAGCGCGGCGACCACGGTGTCCTTGTCGACCGCGTAGTTGATCGCCTGGCGCACCTTGACGTCGTCCAGGTTCTTCTTCGTCATGTTCAGCGACATGTACGTGGTGCAGCCGCCGAGCCCGCTCAGCGTGCGCGACTTGATCTGCGGCGCCTGCACTCTGGCCACGGTCGCGGCCTGGATGGCCGGGGTGCCCATGATGGCGTCGGCGTCGGCGCCCTGACCGGCCAGCATGCGCTCGTCGATGGTGGCCGCGTCCAGCCCGAACGTCCACTCGAAGGAGTCCGGCCTGGCCTTGCGGACGGGATCGGTCTCGGCCTTCCAGTACGGGTTGCGCACCAGCTTGAGCGAGGCGTTGCGCTGGTAGCTCTCCAGCTTGTACGGCCCGCTCGCGATCGGCTTGGTGTCGAACGCGGCCGCCGCCCCCGTGCCCTTGGGGAAGGGGATGAAGTTGGGCTGCGTCAGCGCGCTCGGGAAGTCGGGGAAGGGCTTCTTCAGGTGGAAGACGACCGTCTTGGCGTCGGGGGTCTCGATCGTGTCGAGGTCGCCGTCCTCGTACGGGCCCTTGTAGCCCTTGGGCGCGTCCAGCAGCAGCTTCCCGTACGGCGAGCCGATCCCCGCCTCCGGGTCGAACGCCCGCGAGGCCCCGAACTTGACCGCCTCGCTCGTGATCGGCGTGCCGTCCTCGAAGAACACGTTGTCCTTCAGCGTGAACGTCCACGTCTTGGCGTCGTCGGACGGTGTGCCCGTGTCGGTGGCCAGGTCGGCGACCACCTTCGTGCTCTCCTCGCCGGGACCGGCGCCGAACGTGGTCAGCCCCCGGTAGATGAGCCGGTAGAAGTTGTTCACCCCGCCGTCCCAGCCGCGGACCGGATCCAGGTGCGAGAAGTCCGCGTTGGCCAGGACGTGCACGGTGCCGCCCGTCGCGGCGGCCGACGCCGGCCCGCTCGGGCCCCCGCCGGCGGGCGCGGCGCCGCCGCCACCGCACGCCGCGAGCGCCAGCACGCCGGTCATGGTGACGCTCGCAAGCGCCGCCGATCTCCTCATGTCGCCTTCTTTCCGTCGGTGGTACGGGTCCTGACCCAGACCCGCATGGCTTCGGGGCCGCGGTTGCCCCACAGGAAGTACGGGACGAAGGTCGCCGTGACCGCCGTCTCCGTGGTCGCCGCCCGCTCCAGCGGCAGTTCGGGGTAGAGCTCTTCCGAGGGCGGGGGAGCGGCGCCGGCCGTCACGTCGAGCACGACGGCCTCCTCGCGCCGCCCTGCCTTCGCGCCGGCGACGTCGGCCACGCCGACCACCAGGTCGTCCACCGCCGCCGACGGGCTGTCCTGCTGCTCGACGCAGTAGACCAGCGGGCCGCGGGCGAGGCCGAGCGCGCCCCTGGTGGCGTCGAGATGGGGGTGCGAGCCGTGGGCGCGGACCGGCATCGGCAGCGTGAGCCGCACCTCGTCGCCGGCCGCCCAGCGCCGCTCGATCGAGAGCCAGCCATCGGCCGCCCCTTCGACGGGGGTGGGGTGCGGTTCGCCGTTGACCGTGACCGTCGCGCCGCGGGCCCAGCCCGGCACGCGCAGCACGAGCCCGTACGGCTCCTCCGGCGCCCGCCCGACGGTCAGGCGCACGTCGCCGTCCCACGGGTAGGAGGTCTCCATCGTCACGTCGAGCCGCTCGCCGGCGATCCTGGCCGAGGTGTAGCAGGCGATCAGCAGCGCGCCGTCCCGCTCGGCCGCCACATAGTCGGCCAGCTGGGCCATCCAGCGCACGATGTTCGGCGGGCAGCATGGGCAGCCGAACCAGGCGCGCCGCAGCGGCTCCCCGCCGGGCTCCGCGCCGCTGCGCTGCGCGTGGTCGGGGCGGCGTTGCAGCGGGTTGTCGTAGAAGAACGCCCTGCCGTCCGCCGACAGGCCCACGGCGTAGGCGTTGTAGAGC
This sequence comes from Nonomuraea sp. NPDC048882, assembly GCF_040649755.1. Taxonomy (NCBI): domain Bacteria; kingdom Bacillati; phylum Actinomycetota; class Actinomycetes; order Streptosporangiales; family Streptosporangiaceae; genus Nonomuraea; species Nonomuraea sp. NPDC048882. The sequence goes on along the minus strand of NZ_JBEZGB010000012.1, from coordinate 114,223 downwards.
ACGCGCTCGAACACGTCGAGGTACTTGGCGCCGCCCGTGGCCAGGAACATCCGCCAGGCCCACTGCATGACCGCGATGGCCGCGCAGGTCTCGCTGTAGGAGCGTTCGGACGGCAGCTCGTAGCGGTCGCCGACGGCCTCGTCGGAGTGGCGGCTGCCCAGCCCGCCGGTGAGGTAGAGCTTGCTCGCGACCATGTCGTCCCAGAGCCGCTCCAGCGCCGCGAACAGCGACCGGTCGCCGGTCTCCAGGAAGACGTCGGCCGCTCCGGCCGCCAGGTACGCCATCCGCACCGCGTGCCCCGTCACCGACGGCAGCTCGCGGAAGGGCACGTGGTCCTGGAAGTAGTCGCCGGGGAAGATGCTGTGCTCGATCTGGCCGGTGCCGCGGCGGTCGACGAACGTGGCGGCCAGGTCGAGGTAGGCGCGCACGCCCGTCTCCCGGTACAGCTCGACCAGCGCCATCTCCACCTCGGGATGCCCGCACAGGCCCCGCTCGGCGAAGCGCTCCACCACCAGGTCGGCGAAGCGGCGGGCCACGCGCAGCAGCCGCTCGTCGCCCATCCGGCGGGCCGCGGCGACGGCGGCCTGGATGAGGTGGCCCAGGTTGTACAGCTCGTGCCCCCAGGCCAGGTCCTCCCACGGCTTCTTGGCGGCCGCCGGGTCCTGGAAGAAGGAGTTGAGGTAGCCGCCCTCGGCCTGGACCCGCTCCAGCAGGCCGACGACCTCGTCGTAGAACTCCCGTACCGGCTCGCCCGCCCGCTCGTCGCCGAGCTCGTAGGCCAGGCCCTCCAGGGTCTTGTACAGGTCGGTGTCCAGGAAGGGGTAGCGGCCCCGGTAGGGGGCGGGGTGCTCCTCCAGGAGGCGGCTCAGGTTGGCGACGTTGCCCGCCGCGCGGAGCTGCTCGATGGTGTGCGGGACGGTGGCCGCGCTGTTGCGGGCCTGCCAGTGGTGTAACAGACCACCGGTGATGCGCGCTCCCGGCACCGGTCGTACGGCCCCGGAGGCCGTGCGTACGGCTCCGGCCAGGGCCTTGACCTGCTTAGACGTCATGAATCTTCCCAGTAATGTGTGGCATTGCACTGAACCTTAGGTGTCAGGGAGGTGTGTTGCCAAGAGTTGGAGTGCGACAGAAAACGGTCGTAACCGCCCCGGAACCTGAGGTGACGGCGGCGGAAACGGGGCGGCGGAAACCGGGCGGCGCCGGCGCCCGCCGGCTGAGTAGATTTGCGCCGTGAAACGCGTATCCGTGGTGGGCAACTCCGGTTCCGGCAAGTCGACGTTGTCCTCGGCGCTGGCCGGGCGGCTCGGCGTGCCCTGGCTCGAACTCGACTCGATCTTCCACATGTCCGGCTGGGAGCCCCGGCCGGAGGAGGAGTTCCGCGCCGAGGTCGAGCGGTTCACCGCCGCCGACGGCTGGGTGGTGGACGGCAACTACTCCGGCGTGCGGGACCTGGTGTGGTCGCGCGCCGACACCGTGGTCTGGATCGACCTCCCGAGGCCCACCGTGATGCGCCGGCTGCTGGTCAGGACCCTGCGCCGGATGGCCACCGGCGCCGAGCTGTGGAACGGCAACAAGGAGTCCTTCCGGTTCCTGCTCGACAAGGACGAGTCGATCCTGTGGTGGGCATGGCGCCAGCATGCCGTCTACCAGCAGCGTTACGCTCAGGCGAGCGCCGATCCGGCCAACGCGCACCTGAGGTTCGTCCGGGTCGCCTCCTCGGCCGAGGCGGCTCGCGTACTGGCGACTGACAGAATTTGAAATCTGTCAGTCCAACGGGCATACTTCTTGCATGAGAACTCTGGGAACCGACGGCCTGGCCGTGTCCGACCTCGGGCTCGGCTGCATGGGCATGACCGACCTCTACGGGCCGGCCGACAAAGCCGAGGCGATCGCGACCATCCACGCCGCGCTCGACGCGGGCATCACCCTGCTCGACACCGGCGACTTCTACGGCATGGGCGCCAACGAGCTGCTCATCGCCGAGGCGCTGCGCGGCCGCCCGCGCGACGCCGTGCGGATCAGCGTGAAGTTCGGCGCGCTGCGCGACCACGACGGCGCCTGGAACGGCGTCGACGGCCGGCCGGTCGCGGTGAAGAACTCCCTCGCCTACACGCTGCGCCGCCTCGGCACCGACCACGTGGACGTCTACCGGATCACCCGGGTCGATCCGGCCGTGCCCATCGAGGAGACGATCGGGGCCATCGCCGAGGAGGCCGCCAAGGGCCACGTGCGCCACATCGGGCTGTCCGAGGCCGGGGCCGACACCATCCGCCGCGCCCATGCCGTGCATCCCATCAGCGACGTCCAGATCGAGTACGGGCTGCTGTCACGGGGCATCGAACGGGAGATCCTGCCCGTCTGCCGCGAGCTCGGGATCGGCGTGACCGCGTACGGCGTGCTGTCGCGCGGGCTGCTGAGCGGCCACTGGAGCAAGGACCGCGAGCTGGGCGCCACCGACTTCCGCGCGCACGCGCCGCGCTTCTCCGGCGACAACCTCGCCCACAACCTGGCGCTGGTGGAGGCGCTGCGGGCGGTCGCCGAGGACAAGGGCGTCACGGTGGCGCAACTGGCCATCGCCTGGGTACTCGCGCAGGGCGAGGACATCGTGCCGCTCGTCGGCGCGCGCAGCCGCGAGCGGCTGGCCGAGGCGCTGGGCGCGCTCGACGTGCGGCTGAGCGCCGGCGATCTGGCCGCGATCGAGGCCGCCGTGCCCGCGGGCGCCGCCGCCGGCGACCGGTACCCGGAGTTCATGCAGGCGGACCTCGACAGCGAACGCTGAGCGGAACATCCCTGGAACGAGCGCTGTCCCGTGCTGAGCAGGCCCTGGGCGGCGCTAGGGTTGGCCGATGCACATCGACGAGTGGCTGCAGGCGATCCCCGCCGGATGGCTGTACGCGACGGTCGCGCTCGTGATCGGGTTCGAGAGCCTCGGGATCCCGCTGCCGGGCGAGATCGTCCTGGTCAGCGCCTCGATCCTGGCCTCCAGGGGCGTCGTGGACCCGGTGTGGGTGGGCGTGTGCGCGAGCGCCGGCGCCATCGTCGGCGACTCGGCCGGATACGCCGTCGGGCGCAAGGGCGGCGCGCCCATGTTCGCCCGGCTCGGGCGGCGCTTCCCCAAACACTTCGGCCCCCGCCACGTGGGCAGGGCGGAGGAGTACTTCCACCGCTTCGGCATGTGGGCGGTGTTCTTCGGGCGCTTCATCGCCCTGCTGCGCATCCTGGCTGGGCCGCTGGCGGGGGCGCTGCGCATGCCGTACTGGAGGTTCGCGGTCGCCAACGTGTTCGGCGGCATCGTGTGGGCGGGCGGCACCACCGCGGTCGTCTACAGTCTCGGGCTCGTCGCCGAGAAGTGGCTCAAGGGCTTCTCCTGGGCGGGGCTCGTGGTGGCCGTGCTGTTCGGCGTCGCCACCACCCTCTACCTCAAGCGCCGCGCCGCCCGGGTAGTGGGTGCGGACGACGCGGAAGACGGCACAGGGGACGACCTAGAAGACGACGCTGGGCCTCAGCGCTCGATGAGCGTGACCTCCAGCGAGTAGTGCGAGGCCCGGTAGACGTGTGAGCCGTGCTCGACCGCCCGGCCCTGGTCGTCGTAGGTGGTGCGGAGCATCGTCAGCAGCGGCGCGCCCCGGCGCTCCTCCAGTAGCCGGGCCTCGGCCTGCGAGGCGGCCCGCGCGCCGATGCGCTGGTTGGCCACCCGCATCCGCACGCCCGCCCCGCGCAGCAGCTCGTACAGGCCGCGGCCTTCGAGGTCGGCGGCGGTGAGCTTGGCCAGGCCCGTCGGCAGCCAGTTGTGCAGCACGGCCAGCGGCTCGCCCGCCGCGAAGCGCAGCCGCTCCAGGTAGAGGATCTCGGAGCCGACCGGCACGCCGAGGATGGCGGCGATCTCCTCCTCCACCGGCCGCGTGTCGAGGGCCAGCACCTGTGTGGCCGGCTCCTGGCCCGCCCTGCGCAGGTCGTCGTAGAGGCTGGTCAGCTCGACCGAGCGCTTGACCTGCCCGTGTACCACCTGCGTGCCGACGCCGCGCTTGCGCACCAGCAGGCCCTTGTCCACGAGATATTGGATCGCCTGGCGGATCGTGGGCCGGGACAGGCCGAGCTTGTCGGCCAGCAGGATCTCGTTGTCCAGCCGCGAGCCGGGGGCCAGGTCGCCCCGCCGGATCGCCTCGGCGATCTGCTCGGCCACCTGGAAGTAGAGCGGCACGGGACTGGATCGATCCAGGTCGATGGCCAGGTTCGCGGTCATGCTGATCAGCTTAACGCAGGTCAGAATGTCCTGACAAATGAGTCATGTAGCATTCAAGCGTGTGCCGCGGCCGCGCGGCAGGTAGAGGAGACGGCATGGATGCGACCGACCTGCTCGACACCGCCTGTGAGGCGGCCCGTGCCGTCGGCCCCCAGTTGCGCGCCGCCTTCAGGTCCCGGCCCGAGGTGAGCACCAAACGCGACTTCCACGATCCCGTCACCGAGCACGACCGCGCCGCCGAGGAGAGCATCCGCGCCGTCATCGAGGCGCGCGCGCCGCACAGCGCTATCGTGGGCGAGGAGGGCGGCACCACCGGCTCCGGCGACCTCGTCTGGTACGTCGACCCCATCGACGGCACCGCCAACTTCGCCGCCGGCCTGCCGTTCTTCTGCGTGTCCATCGCCGCCGCCGTGCGCGGGGAACTGGTGGCGGGCATCGTGTACGACCCCGTACGCGACGACGAGTTCACCGCCACCCCCGACGGCGCCTGGTGCAACGGCAAGCCGCTGCGCAGCGAAGGGGCGACCGGCGACCGGGAGGCCATGCTGCTGTCCAGCTACCCGACCCCGCTCGACCTCGACGCCGGCGGCGAGCTCGCGCTGGAACGCTACGGCCGGCTGCTGAGCTCCTTCTCCGCCGTACGCAAGGTCGGCAGCGCCGCGCTCAAGCTCGCCCACGTCGCGGCCGGCTGGTCGGACGCCGCGTACGGCACCAGGTCCAACCCGTGGGACGTGGCGGCCGGGGCACTGCTGGTGCGCGCCGCGGGCGGCGTCTACCTGGGGGATCCGCTGGTCAAGGGGGACTATCTGGCGCACGTGAGCGGGTTCGACCTGGAGTCGTCGGCGCTGGCGGAGGTCGTGCCCCGGTGATCGCAGGGCGGTCAGCCGAGCAGGCCGGGCAGCTCGGTCAGTGAGGTGATGCGCGGGAAACCGGCGGGCGGAGGCTCGGCGCCGAGCCGGTCGAGCCAGACCGAGCGCATCCCCGCCTCCGCCGGCCCCGTCACGTCGTTGCGTACGTCGTCGCCCACCAGCAGCACCTCCCGCGGCTTCAGCCCGAGCGCCGCCGCGGCCCCCTCGTAGCAGGCGGGCGCGGGCTTGAACCGGCCGTCCAGCACCTCGCCGGTCAGCACCGGCCCGACCAGGCCGTCCAGCCCGATCGCGCGGACCTTCTCCTCCTGCATGCGCTGCGTGCCGTTCGTCAGCACCCCCAGCGTGAACCCGCCGAGCCCGGCCAGCGCCTGCGCCACGTCGGGGAACGCGGCCCAGCCCTTGCGATAACGGCCGGCGAAGTCTTCGTAGGCGGCGTCCAGGTCGGCCGGGACCGGAACGGCCAGCTCGGCGCAGAGCGCGGACAGCCGCAGCCGCCGCTGCTCCTGCCACGAGCAGCGGCCCGCCTGCCACATCGCCAGGTACGGCACCTCGAACCCGGCCCACAGCGCGGCCGCCTCACCCAGCCGCGGATGGCCGGGGGAGCGGGCCTCCAGCCAGGCGGTGATGGCGGCGTCGGCGGCGCCGCGGTGGTCGAGCAGGGTGCCGTCCAGGTCGAACAGGATCCCCTTGACGTCCCCGATCACGCCGCCGCCCCGGAGGTGACGCGCGCGGCGATGCGGGTGGCCGTCTCGCGGGGCGGATAGCCGAGCGTGAGGCCGCGCACCGACAGCGGGGCCTGGGCGAAGAGCGCCTCGGCGTCGTCGCACAGCACGTAACGCAGCGCGGGGGAGCAGGAGCGGTGCTCCTCCAACGCCCGCACCTCCGGCTCGGCCAGCTCACCCGGCAGCGCCTCCCGGTAGTCGGCGATCAGCGCGTCGAGGTCGAACAGTTGCGCGTAACGCTCCGACGTGCCCGCCACCACCCGCACCAGGTCGTCGTCCTCCGTGCGCGCGTGGTAGATCAGGCTCGTCCCGCCGCTCTTGCCGCACCAGCGCAGCGCCTCGTCCGCCGGCAGGGTGAACGCGCCGTACGGCTTGCGCCCGTACAGCAGGGCCTCGGCGATCCACCGGTCGCACCACAGCTCGTCGCGGTACGGCGTCGGCGTGCCGGGAGCGGCGGCCAGGCCCTGGGCCAGCACCGGATTCCAGGCCGACACCATCGGGCTGCTGAACCTGGGCATGCGCGGGCCGCGCCAGCGGCTCAGGGCGTAGCCGTACCAGACGGTCACGACTTCCGTCCTGAGCTTGGGCAGGGGCCGCTCGTAGGTGCCGTTCATGACCTGGCCGCCGTCGGGATGGCGCCAGGGACCCGGGGGGAAGTGCGCGTCTGTGGGGGCCGGAGGAGTCCGGTAGTCGGGATGGAGGATCCACGCGTCCGCCACAGTGTTGAGCCTTTCGGATCGGCGTATGCATGACGTGTCAGGCCATTAGAGTGGCCATCGTGCATCAGCCGTCACTCCCTTGCAAGAGACCAGGTGTAAACGCTGAGTTTTGTCACAGATGGCTGTGACAGACGTATGCAGTTGAGCGTCGTGGCGGCCCGGCTCTGCTCGCTGCGGGCCGCGAGCGGGATGTCGATGGCCGCCGCCGCGCAGGCCGCCGGGCTCAACACCTCCACGATCTTCCGTATCGAGCACGGCCTCGTCGCGCCGCGCGAGGCGACCGTGCGCACCCTGCTGGAGCTGTACGGCCAGGGCGAGCACGCGCCCCGGCTGCTGTCGCTGCTGCGTGAGGAGCGGGTGCCCGGCTGGTACGACGCGCCAGGGGTGCCGCTGGGGCTGTCGGCGTACCTGGAGCTGGAGGACGGGGCGCAGGTGATCTACACCTACGGGCCGCGCCTGGTGCCGCCGCTGCTGCAGATCCCCGCGTACGCGCAGGCCGCGGCCCTGTCGGCCGGACTGCCCGGCGGGGTCGCGTACGAGCAGGCCGCCGACGCGGCACGGCTCGTCGCCGTCCGGCAGGAGGTGCTCGACCGGCCGCGCGGGCCGCACCTGTGGGCTGTGCTCGACCGGCCCGCCCTGCTCGACCCGCCGCTGCACCGGCCGGAGGAGCGGATCGCCCAGCTCGACGCGGTCGCCATGGCCGCCAAGCAGCCGCACATCGCCGTGCAGGTCGCCCGGCCAAGCGCCGAGAGCGGGTTCCTCCACCAGGGGCCGCCGTTCACGCTGCTGCGCTTCCCCGAATCGTCCCGGCCCGACGTGCTGGTGCTGCACCTGCTGCACGCCCCGATCGTGGTCGAGGACCGGCGGCGGGTGGAGGAGCACCAGCAGGCGTTCGCGCGGCTGTCGCTGTCGGCCTGCGCCGTGGACGCCACCTCCGGCGTCCTGGACGAGCTACGCGCCACCCTCCTCGGCTGACCGGCCGGCTGAGCGCGACCGGGCGGCTTTGCGCGGCCGGGCGGACGGGTGCGGCGGGTGGCCGGGCGGCTTATTGCTGCTGGCGGAACTCGCCGGCGCGCCGGACGTGGTCGATCATGATGCGTTCCGCACTGTCGCCGTCGGCCGCCTCCAGCGCGGCCAGGATGCCCTCGTGCGCCTCCAGTTGCGCCTTGACCTGCGTCTCGTCCAGCCACAGCGACGCCTCGGCGGGCACGGGGAAGCTGTTGCGCACCGACCTGGCGTGCTCGCCCAGGAAGGCGGGGCCGCCGATGTCGACGATGGTCAGGTGGAAGCGCCTGCTCTGCTCGCCCAGCCGGTCGTTCCTGCCCTGGGCGGCGTCCTCGGTCATCGAGGCGTGCAGCGCGCGCAGGTCCTCCAGCTGCTCCGGAGTGATCCTGGCCGCCGCCAGCCGCGCGCCCAGGCCCTCGACCACGGCGCGCAACCCGTAGTACTCGGCCAGCGCCTCGTCCCCCAGGTCCACCACGGTCGCGCCGTGATGCGCCTCGTAACTGATCAGCCGGTCCTTCTCCAGTCTGCGCAGCGCCTCGCGCACCGGCGTGACGGAGACGCCCAGGCGCTTGGCCACCTCCCCGGCCCGCAGCGCCGTCCCGCCCGGGATCCGCCCCGTGCGGATCTCGTCGAGCAGCACGCTGTAGACGTAGTCGGCCTTGCTCATGGGCGGCCGCGGCTCGCTGGGTGACATGTCGCTAAGTGTCTCGCATAACGGTCACATGGTTGACCTATGACATATTTCTTATAAGTTACATACCCATGACAAGCCTCGACGACCTGCGGGTCATCGACGCGGCGACGCTGTTCGCCGGTCCCTCCGCGGCCATGATGCTGGGCGACTTCGGCGCGGACGTGATCAAAATCGAGCATCCGCGCCGGGGCGACCCCTCGCGCGGGCACGGCGCCTCCGTGGACGGAGTGGGCCTGTGGTGGAAGACGCTGTCGCGCAACAAGCGCAGCGCGGCCGTGGACCTGTCGCGGGCCGAGGGGCAGGAGATCCTGCGCCGCCTGGCCGAACGGTCCGACGTGCTGATCGAGAACTTCCGCCCCGGCACCCTCGAACGCTGGAACCTGGCCCCCGAAGACCTCCTGGAGCTCAACCCGCGGCTGATCGTGGCCCGGATGACCGGGTTCGGGCAGTTCGGGCCCATGGCCAAGCGGCCCGGCTTCGGCACTCTGGCCGAGGCCATGAGCGGCTTCGCGGCCATGACCGGCGAGCCCGACGGGCCGCCCACCCTGCCGCCGCTGGCCCTGGCCGACGGCATCGCCGGCCTCGCCATGTCGTACGCGATCATGGTCGCCCTGCGCGCCCGTGAGCGGACCGGCCGGGGGCAGGTCATCGACCTGGCCATCATCGAGCCGATCCTGGGGCTGCTCGGGCCGCAGATGACTGCCTACAAGGCGCTCGGCGTCGTCCCCCAGCGGACCGGCAACCGTTCCAGCAGCAACGCGCCGCGCAACACCTACCGCACCCGCGACGGCCGCTGGCTGGCGATCTCCACCAGCGCCCAGCCTATCGCCGAGCGCGTGGTCACCCTGGTGGGGCGGCCCGACCTGGTCGAGCAGCCCTGGTTCGCCAGCGGGCACGGCCGCGTGCAGCACGTGGACGAACTCGACGCGGCGGTCGCCTCCTGGATCGCCGAGCGCGACGCCGACGAGGTCATCGCCAGGTTCGAGGAGGTGCAGGCCGCGGTCGCGCCCATCTACGACGTCTCCGACCTGGCCGAGGATCCGCAGTACGCGGCCCTGAACACGTTCGTCGAGGTGCCGGACGAGGAGCTGGGCTCGCTCACCATGCAGAACGTGCTCTTCCGGCTCTCCGACACGCCCGGCGAGATCCGCTGGCCGGGGCGGCGGCTGGGCCGCGACACCGACGAGGTGCTGGCCGAGCTCGACTACCCCGGCGATCGCATCGCCGCACTCCGCTCGGACGGAGTGATCGCATGAGCGTCCCCGACGGGCCCGCCGCCTCTGGGCCGGCTGGCCTCGGGCCCGCCGTCAGGCGGCCCGGCGCCGCCGAGGGGGTGCCGGTGCCGCCCGTGACCTGGCTGTACGTTCCCGGGGACCGGCCCGAGCGGTTCGACAAGGCGGTGGCGTCCGGCGCCGACGTCGTCATCATCGACCTGGAGGACGCGGTCGCACCGGCGAAGAAGGACGAGGCCAGGCGGAACGCCGTCGCCTACCTGCGCGCCCAGCACGGGCGGCCTGCCCGGTGGCCGCGGCTGCACGTGCGGGTCAACGACCCGGCCACCGCCCGCGGACGCGACGACCTGGCTGCCGTCGGGCCGTTCGCCGACGGGGTACGGCTGCCCAAGGTCGAGTCCACGGCCGTGCTCGACGCCGTGACGGGCGCGCCCGCGTACGCGCTGCTGGAGTCGGCGGCCGGGATCCTCGCCGCCCGCGAGATCGCCGCCCACCCCAGCGTGGCGGGCGTGGCGCTGGGCGAGCAGGACCTGGCCGCCGAGCTGGCCGTCACCGACGAACAGGCCATGAACCAGCTCAGGCTCCAGGTCGTCCTCGCCGCCGCCGCGGCCGGGCTGCCGCCGGTGCCCATGTCCGTCTATCCGGATGTCAAGGACGAGGTGGGGCTGGCCGACTCCTGCCGGGCCGGCCGCGCCATCGGGCTGTTCGGCCGGACCGCGATCCATCCGCGCCAGATCCCCGTCATCAGGCAGGCGTTCCGTCCGGCGGAGGACGAGGTGGCCAGGGCCGCCGAGATCGTCGCGGCGGCGGAACGCGCCGAACGGGCCGGCGTCGGCGCGGTGGCGCTGCCCGACGGCCGCTTCGTGGACGCCCCCATCGTGGTCCGGGCCCGCCGCACCGTCACCCTGGCCGCCCGCCTCGCTGACCCACCCGACCCCGCGGAACCTCCCGCCAACCCACCCGACCGGGCGGAACGTTCCGAAAGCCCGTCCGACCCCGCGTACCACCGCTCAGGCCCGCCGCCGGACGTCACCACCTGACCGCAGGCCGCCACCGCCGCCGGCGCGTGCCGACCACCCCCGCACCACCCCCCATTGGAGGTCCTTCGCCATGGGAATCGCCGTTTGGGCGCTCATCGCCTACATCGCCATCATCGTCGTCTGGAACGGAGTGCTGAAACGCAACATCGGTGAGGCGATGCTCATCGGTTTCGCCGGCGTGTGCCTCTTCGGCGGCACCCGCTTCTTCGAGCTGGCCTGGGCGGGCCTGGCCGACGCGTTCGCCGAGGAGGTCGTCTTCGCCGCCCTGGCCTTCGTCTTCATGGGTTACCTGCTCACCAAGCTGGGCCTCATCCAGGAGCAGGTCACCGTGCTGAACTCGGTGTTCGGCCGCCTGCGCGGCGGCGCCGGCTACGTCTCCACCTCCGCCGCCGCCCTCCTCGGCGGCCCCTCAGGCTCGGGGTCGGGGATCTCCGCGTCCGTGGGCTCGGTGACGATCCCGTGGATGATCCGCTCCAACTGGCGCCCCGACCTGGCCGCCTCGCTGGTCGCGGGCAACGCCGGGCTGGGCATCTCGATCCCGCCGAGCTCGTCGATGTTCCTGCTGCTCGGCTCAGCCGCGGTGGCGCCCGTGCTCAGCGCCGACCAGCTCTTCGTGCCCGCCCTCGTGGGCGGGTTGTGGACGGTGGCCTACCGGTTCGTCGTGGTGTTCGTGTGGGTGCGCAGGCACCGCATCGCCGCCACCGACGCCTCCGACATCCTGCCCCTGCGCGCGGCCCTGCGCGCCGGGTGGACGTCGCTGCTGGTGTACGCGGGCATCCTCGTACCGGTGCTCATGACCCTCGACTTCGGCGTGGCGCTGATGGAGTCGCGGGTGGGCGAGGAGGCGGCCGACGCCATCAGCATCGTCGTGTGGATCCCGGTGCTGACCGTGCTGGCCACGTTCGCGGTGGCGTGGCGGCGGCTGCCGCGCACCGGCCGCGCGTGGAACGAACTGCTCGGCGAGATGGCCCCCCGCTACGCCGTCATCGGCGCGACCCTGTTCTTCGCCTTCGCGGCCGCCGCCAGCCTGGGCGAGCTGGGCCTGGTCGACCAGCTGACCACGATCATGCAGGCCCTGGACGCGCCGGCCGTCGTCATCGCCACGCTCGTCGGGCTGCTGCTCGTCGTCATCGCCGCGCCGCTGACCGGCACCGCCACGATCGCCGCCGTCGGCGGGGTGGCCTTCAGCGCGCTGACCGCGGCCGGGATCGCCCCGGCCGCCGCGGCCACCGCGATCCTGGTCTTCGCCTCGACCGAGGGCGCGTCGCCGCCCGGAGCGGCCCCGATCTACATCGCCAGCGGCATCGCCCAGGTGGACCCGGCCAGGACGTTCGGGCGGCTGATCATCTGGTTCGTCGTCCCGACGCTGGTCATGGGCGTGCTGATCGCCGTCGGCGCGCTGCCGATCTGAGAGGAGAGCCCGTCATGAAGAAGCTCACCATGGTCCTGTTCAAGATCGGCCTCGTGCTGTTCCTCGTGCTCGGGGTCGCCGTCGTGCTGATCCAGGCGGCCGGGCTGATCGCGGGCAGCTCCGCGCTGGTCTCCGGTGCGGTGTCGGCGCTCGGCATGGCGATGACCGTGTCGGCCGGGGTGACCGGGCTGCTCGGCTTCCTGATGTCGTACCTCTACCACTGGCAGGCCGGCGAGGACTAAGCCTGCGGACGCCAGCGGGCCGCGAGCTCCACGTCCGCCGGTGGCGGGCCGGGCAGGTCGCGGTGGGCGGGCGGCACCCGCAGCGCGTCCATCGCCAGCGTCAGATAGCGCTGCCGCAACTGCCCCGCGCGCTCGTCGCCGCCCAGCTTGATCGAGGCGAGCTGCTCGAAGAGCAGCGCGATGTCGGCCGGCGTCACGTCCGGCCGCAGCACGCCCGCCGCCACCGCGCGGCGGTGCGCCTCGACGGCCAGCGCCGACGCCCTGGCGGCGTCGCGGCCCAGCTCCTCCGTCGGGGTGAACGTGCCGGCCAGCTTGATGGTCAGCGAGCTGCTGTCGGCCTCGACGATGCCGCGCAGATAGGCGGCGAACGACTCCCACGGGTCGCTGTCGTCGGCCAGCGCCCGCTCGGCGACCTCGATGTAGAGCTTCAGTCCGTCGCCGCACAATTTCTGCAGCAGGGCCTCCTTGCTCGGATAGCGGCGATACAGTGCGCTGATCCCGACGCCCGCCTTCTCGGCCACGGCCGCGATGGGGGCGCCGGGGTCGGCGGTGAAGACGGCTCGCGCGGCCTGGAGGATCAACTCGTCGTTACGCGCGGCCTGTGCCTTGCGGCCGCTCATGGGTGGGCTGCTCATAGATCCAGTGTACTCGGAACGTACGGTTCCGTTCTACTAGAGTGGCGCGAAAAAGCGTTCGCGGATCTCCTGGGACGGCGGCTACCTTCGGGCGGATGAACGACGTACCCCTGTCCGTGCTGTGGTTGTCCGGGCCGTCGGGCGTCGGGAAGTCCTCGGCGGGCTGGGAGACGTTCGCCCAGCTCAGCCGCGAGGGCGTCACGGCCGCGTTCGTCGACGGCGACCAGATCGGGCTGTGCTACCCGGACCCCGACGGCGGCCCGCACGCGATCAGGGCGCGCAATCTCGCCGCGATGCTGCCGAACTTCAGGCGTGCGGGCGTGCGCCGTCTCGTGCTGGCGGGTTTCGTGGACACGCGGGACGAGGTGGACGTGTACACGAGGCTCATGCCGGACGTGGCGTTCACCGTGTGCCGGTTGCGGGTGGACGCGGGCGAGCTCGAACGGCGCTTCCTGGCGCGGGGATGGCGGCCCGACCTGGTCGCCGAGACCGTCGCGGAGGCGCTGGCGCAGGACCGTACCGACTACGCCGACCTGTGCGTGGACACCACCGGGCTGACCGTCCAGGAAACCGCCCGGCTGATCCTGGCCCGCACCGCCGGCCTGCCGGCGGCCGGTGGGGAGCCCGTGCCCGTGCTGTGGTTCTCCGGCGCCACGGCCGCGGGGAAGTCCACGGTCGGGTACGAGGTCTTCAGCCAGATCGTCCGCACCGGTGTGCGCGCGGCCTACATCGACGTGAAGCAGATCGGCGCCCTGCGACCGGCCCCGCGCGACGGCCAGCGCGACGGCCAGCGCGACGGCCAGCGCGACGGCCAGCGCGACGGCCGGCCCGACGGCCCGCACGGCGACCTGGACGTGCGCCAGCTTGTGGCGGGCAACCTCGCCGCCGTCTGGGCCGGGCACCGCGCGGCCGGAGCCCGCTGCCTGATCGTCTCCGGCGGGCCCGACTCCGACGACGTCATCCGCGACCGCGTCGCCCCGATTCCCGGCATCGACCTGACCGTCTGCCGCCTGCACGCCACCCCGGCCACCCTCGCCGAGCGCATCCGCCTGCGCGCGGGCGGGCAGGCGCCGCAGTTGCCGGGCGACGAGCTGAAAGGGCTCGGCCCGCAGGACCTCGACCGGGTCGCCGAACGGGCCGCGGCCGAGGCGGAGGCGCTGGAACGCGCGGGGTCGGGCGACCTGCGCATCGAGACCGACGACCGCACCGCCCAGGAGATCGCGGCCTTCGTCCGGGAACGCGCCCTGCCCTGGTGAGCGGCCCTGTGCCGCTGAACACACCCTGTCCCTGAGGAGGCGCGCTGTCCGGGGAGCGTGTCCTCCGCTCGGTGAGTCGCGCTGTCCGACGAGGGCGCCCCGACCAGGCGAACCGCCCTATTCCGACGAGCGGGCGCGCCAGGCGGAGCCGCTTCCCGACGTCAATGAGGACAGCCGCTCGGTCAGCCGGCTGATCCCGTAGGACAGCCACGGCGGGGTGTGCGCGACCAGTGGCGAGTTCCGCTTGTCGAGCAGGGTGATCATCTGGTGCGGCGGGAGGTCGATGTAGCGCGGCAGGTTCTCGTACCAGCGGGCGCTGTAGCGCGCCGCCTTCTGCGGGGCCCGGATCACGGACCTGCGCTGGCGCTCGTAACGGGCCAGGGCGCCGGCCGGCCGCGGGTCGGCGTGCAGGGCGTCCACCAGGAAGGCGACGTCGCCCAGCGCCAGGGTGGTGCCCGCGCCGACGGAGTAGTGGGTGGTGTGCGCGGAGTCCCCGAGCAGCACCACGTTGTCGTGGTACCACCTGCGGTTGGTCACGGTGCGGAAGTTCAGCCAGTGGGCGCTGCCGTCGATCTGGGTGCGGCCCATGAGCGAGTGCCCGTCGAGGATGTCGGCGAACAGCTTCTCCATCAGGGCCAGGCTGTCGGCCTCGTTCGCCTCGTGGAAGCCGAGACCCCGCCACGTCTCCGGCGAGCATTCGACCACGACCGTGCTGCGGTCCTGGTCGTAGCGGTAGCCGTAGCACCAGATCCAGCCGTGCGGGGTCTCGGTGAAGGCGAAGGTGAACGAGTCGAAGACCTTCGTGGTGCCGAGCCAGACGTACTTGTTGCGCCCGACGGCGATCTCGGTGCCGAAGTGGGCGGCGTGGCGTTCGCGCAGCACGCTGTTGACGCCGTCGCCGGCCACGATCAGGTCGGCGTCGGGGAACTCGCGCTCGTCGGTGACCTCCCGCTCGAACTCGATCCGCACCCCGAGCGCCCGCGCCCGCTCGGTGAAGATGTCGAGCAGCCGCCGCCGGCTGACGCCGGAGCCCTCGTCGCCGTGCTCCACCGTGATCGTGGCCCGGTCGTGCAGGTGCACGACCCAGCTGTCCCAGCGGACGGAGCACTCGCTGATGGCGCGGGCGGACTCGGGGTCGACGCCGTGCAGGAAGTGGAACAGCTCGTCCCAGTACGTCACGCCCCAGCCGTACGAGGATCCGGCGGGGTTCCGCTCGTAGATGGTGATGTCGTGGGACGGATCCACCCGCTTCATCAGGATCGAGAAGTACAGGCTGGCGGGTCCGCCGCCGACACAGACGACCTTCACGAGAGCTCCCCCTACTACACGAAACGTCATCAATATGTAACAGAGAGTAGCAGTTGGTGAAGTCAGACAGCCGTCACAGAAGCCGTGTCGCGGGAGGTCGGGTCAGCCTGTCGCGGGCGGCCCGACGGGATTCACGCGGGTCGGATGGGCGGCGGGAGGGCGTTCGTGCCGGTCAGCCGGTGGCGGGCGACGCGAAGGCGTTCACGCCGGTCAGATCGGCCGACAGTCGCCACAGGCGGGCCGCCTCCCGCGGGTCCACGGCCCACTCGGCCACCCCGGCGACCAGCGTCGCGCCGGGCGGGAGAGGGTCGGCCACGTCGCCGTCCTCGCAGTAGAGCCCGCCGAGCCCGTCCAGCCGCGGCGAGATGGCCGCCCACACCTGGGTGGCGGCGCCCTCCTGCACGCTCTTCCAGCCGGGGTTGCCGGGCGTGGACTCGATGGTCTTCTTCAGCTCCGCGAACTCCTCTGGCGGGATGTCGCGGGCCAGGGACGTGCCGGCGATGGCGCCGGGGTGCACCGCGAACGCGCGCACGCCCGCCTCCTTGCCCAGCGCGTCCAGGTGCACGGCGAACAGCACGTTGGCGGTCTTGGCCTGCCCGTAGGCCAGCCACTTGTCGTACCCCCGCTCGAACTGCACGTCGTCCCAGCGGATCCCGGAGAGCTGGTGGCCGTTGGAGGAGACCGACACCACGCGCGCCCGGCCCCGCGCCAGCGCCGGCCAGAGCCGGTTGACCAGGGCGAAGTGGCCGAGGTGGTTGACGGCGAACTGGGACTCCCAGCCGGGGCCGACCCGCCGCTCGGGGCCGGCCATGATGCCGGCGTTGGCGATCAGCAGGTGCAGGTCGCGCCCGGAGGCGAGAAAACGCTCCGCGAAGCGCCGCACGCCGTCGAGGTCGGCCAGGTCCAGCTCGGCGACCTCGACCCCGGGGACGCCGGAGGCGTCGGCGCCGGCGGCATCCCGGAGCTCGCCGACCTCGACGCCGGGGAGGCCGGCCAGGGCCTCGATCGCCGCCTCGGGACGCCGGGCCGGGACGATCACGCGCGCGCCCGCCTCCACCAGCGCCCTGGTGGTCTCCAGTCCGAGGCCCGAGTAGCCGCCCGTGACGAGGGCCAGCCGCCCTGACAGGTCGATGTCCCGCAGGACATCGGCCGTGGTGCTGTGGATTCCGAAGCCGGAACCGAGTTTGTGCTGTTCAGTGCTCATGTCGGCGACGCTATGACCTGGAGTCGGCTCCAGGTCAAATGGCGCGCCGGGCGTCGACCAGGACCTCCACCCCGTCGAGGATCCGCTCCAGCCCGAACTCGTAGCCGAGCTGCCGCTCGTCCTCGGGCAGGCCGGCCGGATAGTCGAACGCGCCCGCGTCCACGGCGGCGCGCAGGGCCGGCAGCCTCCGTGCGTCCACGCGGGAGCCGAGCAGCGCGCTGTGGGCGGCGATCGACGCGCTGGAGGCGGCGGATCCGAGGTCGGCGCCCAGCCGGGCGGTGGCGTGCATGTACGTGGCCACCAGCAGGACGATGCCGGCCTTGTCGCGCTCGTCCAGCCCCGTTCCGCCGAGCACGGCCAGCGCCCGGTCGGTCCAGGCCAGCTGGTTGGGCGTGGCGGGCGGCCCGGTGATCGGCAGGCGCACGATCCACGTGTGGGTGCGCAGCATCTCCCACTGGGCCCGGCACCAGCGGCGCAGCCCGTCGCGCCAGTCGTCGCACGGCTCGTCGAGCCCGGCGGGCACGCCCGCGACCGAGTCGAGCATCAGCAGCAGCAGTTCGTCCTTGTTCTTGACGTGCCGGTAGAGCGACATCGTGGTGAAGCCGAGCCGCGCGGCGACCCGGGCCATCGACACCGCCTCCAGCCCGCCCTCGTCGGCCAGCTCCACGGCCGCCCGCGCGATCCGGGGCAGGCTCAGCCCGGTCTTCGGCTCCGGCTCCGGCCGTTCGAGTCGTTCCCAGAGATCCATCCCGGCAGTGTATGTCATACACTCGGTGTATGACATACACAGCATTGATCGCGGGCGGCGGGATAGCGGGCACGGCGGCCGCGATAGCCCTGCGCAAGGCGGGCGTCGACGCCGTGATCCACGAGGCGTACGACAGGACGGCCGACCAGGCGGGCGCCTTCCTGACGCTCGCGCCGAACGCGCTCGACGCCCTGCGCGCTCTGGACCTGGACGTCGGCGGGCTCGGTTTCGAGACCCCCGGCATCACGATCTCCAGCGGTTCCGGCAGGCGGCTCGGCGCGCTGTCCTACGCCCACGGCGGCGTGGTGAGCAGGACGGTCAAACGGGCCGACCTCTACCGGTTCCTGCGCGGGCACGACCTGCGCATCGAGTACGGCAAACGCCTGACCGCCGCCGCCTGTACCCCGGGCGGCGGCGTGCTGGCGACCTTCGCCGACGGCACCACGGCCGAGGCGGACCTGCTCATCGGCGCCGACGGCCTGCGCTCGGCGGTGCGCCGGATCATCGATCCGGACGCGCCGGGCGCGCGCTACACCGGCCTGCTCACCGTGGGAGGGTACGCGCGCGGCATCTCGACCGGCTCGGAGCCCGGCATGATGTGGGCCGTCTTCGGCAAGCGCTGCTTCTTCGTCCACACCACGCACCCGGACGGGGAGGTGTGGTGGGCCGCCAACCCCGCGCAGCCCGTCGAGCTCACCCCCGCCGAGCTGGCCGCCGTCACCGCGCGGGAAGGGCGGGACCGGCTGAGCGAGCTGTTCGGGAACGACCGGAGCCCCGCCCTCGACATCATCGCGGCGACCGGAGAGATTCTCGCGGGCTGGAACTCCTATGAGGTGCCGAGCGTGCCGAGATGGCACCGCGGCCGGATGATCGTCATCGGCGACGCCGCCCACGCCACCGCGCCGTCGATCGGGCAGGGCGCGGCGATGGCCGTCGAGGACGCCGTGGTCCTGGCCAAGTGCCTGCGCGACAGCCCGGGGGTGGAGGCGGCGTTCGCGGCGTACGAGCGGCTGCGCCGGGGGCGGGTCGAGCGCGTCGTCGAGCAGGGCAACCGTACCGGCGGCTGGAAGGCGCTCAGCCCGCTCGCCAGGGTGCCCCGCGACCTGGTCATGAGCCTGGGCATGAAGCTGGCGGCCATGACCGGGGCCGACCCCAGCCGCTGGATCTACGAGCACCACCTCGAATGGGAGGAGCCGGTCGGCGAGCCCGTCTGAGCGCCAGGGCGGCGGCCCTCAGCCCCGTCGCGGCGAGGCCGTGCTGGCGCGGGCCACCAGGCGGGTCGGGACGAGGTCGGTGCCGGGGCGGGACGCCTCGTTGTCGCGGATCTGCGCCAGGGCCTGCTGGACGCACCGCCGCCCGACCTCGGCGAAGTCCTGGTGCACCGTGGTCAGCGGCGGGACGAAATAGGCGGAGTCGGGAATGTCGTCGAAACCCACCACGCTGATGTCGCCCGGCACGGCCCGCCCGCGCTCGTGGAAGGCGCGCAGCAGCCCCAGGGCCATCTGGTCGTTGGAGGCGAAGACCGCCGTGCATGAGGGCTCGGCGGCCAGGGTGAGCCCGGCGGCGTAGCCGGACCCGGCCGACCAGTCGCCGTGCAGGGGCTCGGGCACCGGCCGCCCGGCCTCCTCCAGGGTGGCGCGCCAGGCCTGGGCCCGGCGCTGGCTCGCGTACGACGTCCGGGGCCCCGTCACGTGCCAGACGGTCCGGTGCCCCAGGTCGAGCAGGTGATGCACGGCCCGCCGCGCGCCGTCGGCCTGGTCGGTGTCGACCACGCTGTAGCGGTCGCCGGCGTCGGAGTCGACGACCACGGCGTGCACCCCGGGCGGCAGCGTGACGGTGCCGGCGTCGAGCAGGTGGACCTCGATGATGACGATGACCGCGTCCACGGCCAGCTCGCCCATCCGGGTGAAGGCGCCCAGCACGTTGTCCTGGGTCGGCACGTCGATGGGCGTCAGCGTGATCGCGTAGCCCTCGGCGGCGGCGTGGGTGGCGATGGCCTCGACCGTGCGGCTGTTGCCGGTCGAGGAGAGCCCGAAGAGGATGACGCCGATGGTGTTGAACTGGCCGTAACGCAGCGCGCGGGCGGCGCTGTTGGGCCGGTAGCCCAGCTCGCGCATCGCCGCCAGCACTTGCTCGCGGGTCGAGTCGATCACGCCGGGATGGCCGTTGGAGACACGGGAGACCGTCTGCGAGGAGACCCCCGCCCGCTGGGCGACGTCGGCCATGGAGACCCGCTGCTTGCGCCGCCCGCCGGGCACTCCGGAGCCGCCACGCTGCGCGCCGGCGTGCCCAGTCCCAGATACGGGCCCAGATACGGGCCCAGATACGGGCCCAGAAACGGGCCCGGGCCCGGGGCCGGGTTCGGGGGCGGGGTCCTGCCCAGTCGTCACTGCCATCGTCCGTCTGCCTCCGCAACGAGCATCCCGGGGGGTGCCTTGACCGGCCCGTACGGCCGGTGCCACGATACCGCAACAGAAGTTTACGTAAACATAACGGTGGGGAACCCCCCGGCGACCCTCGGTCAGCGGCCATCCCACGCCTCCCCCCGCAGTTGGTGTTTGCGTTGACGAAGCGGCGAGTGAGGAGTGCACGGGTGGTCGCAACAGTGCCCAGGGCGCGTCGGTCCTGGGCGGGCTGGCGGTTCGTCGGGCCGTTCATGGCGGTGTTCGCGCTGGTCTTCCTGGCGCCGATCGCGTACTCGATCTATCTGAGCCTGTTCAGGACCCAGCTGATCGGCGGCACCGCCTTCGTCGGCGCGGACAACTACCTCAAGGCGCTGGCCGACCCGCAGTTCTGGTCGGCTTTCGGCAACGTGGCGATCTTCCTGGTGGTGCAGGTCCCGATCATGCTGTTCCTGGCGCTGCTGGTGGCCCTGGCCATCGACAGCGGCCGGCTGTACGGGGCGAGCTTCTTCCGCATCGCGGTGTTCCTGCCCTACGCCGTCCCCGCCGTCGTGGCCACGCTGATGTGGGCCTTCATGTACGGCACCCGCTTCGGCCTGGTCGCCAACCTCAGCGACGCCCTCGGCGTGCGGCTGCCCGACCCGCTGTCGGCCGACCTGATCCTGGCCTCCCTCGGCAACGTCGTGACCTGGGAGTTCGTCGGCTACAACATGCTGATCCTGTACTCGGCCCTGCGCGTGGTCAACCCGTCCCTGTACGAGGCCGCGGAGATCGACGGCGCCGGCCAGTTCCGGATCATCCTGTCGATCAAGCTGCCCGCCCTGCGCGGCGCCCTGCTGATCGCCACGATCTTCTCCATCATCGGCAGCTTCCAGCTCTTCAACGAGCCCGCGATCCTCAAGAACCTGGCGCCGAACGCGATCACGTCCTCCTTCACGCCCAACTACTACGCCTACACGCTGTCCTTCGCCGGCCAGCAGTACAACTACTCGGCCACCGTCGCGATCGTCATGGGCGTGATCACGATGATCGTCGCCTACGCCGTCCAGCTGCGCGGCATGCGCAAGGAGGTCTGACACGTGACCGCCACCACCCGTGGCCCCCTGGTGATCCGCCACCGCCGTCACTCACCGCGCCGCCGGCGCAGCGTCACGCTGACCGTGCTGACCTCGATCATGCTGATCTACACGCTGCTCCCGCTGGTCTGGCTGGCGATCAACGCCTCCAAGACGCAGGAAGGGCTGCTCAGCTCGTTCGGCCTGTGGTTCGACGACGACTTCGCGCTGTTCTCCAACATCGCCGCCGCCTTCACCTACGACGACGGCATCTTCACCCGCTGGCTGCTCAACACCCTGCTCTACGTGGTCCTCGGCGCGGGCGGCGCGACGCTGCTGGCCACGATCGCCGGATACGGCCTGGCCAAGTTCGACTTCCCCGGCAAGAAGGCCGTCTTCGCCGTCGTGATCGGCGCGGTCGCGGTGCCCGGGACGGCGCTGGCCGTGCCGACGTTCCTGATGTTCTCCAGCCTCGGCCTGACCAACACGCCGTGGGCGGTCATCATCCCCTCGCTGGTCTCGCCGTTCGGTCTCTACCTCATGTGGACCTTCGCCGGCGACGCCGTCCCGAACGAGATCCTCGAATCGGCGCGGGTGGACGGGGCGCGGGAGTTCCAGACCTTCTTCCGCATCAGCCTGCCGCTGCTGGCTCCCGGGATCGTCACCGTGCTGCTGTTCACCGTGGTCGCGACGTGGAACAACTACTTCCTGCCGCTGATCATGCTGAAGGACCCCGGCTGGTATCCGCTGACCCTCGGCCTCAGCGCCTGGAACGCCCAGGCGACCACCGCGGGCGGCGAAGCGATCTTCAACCTCGTGATCACCGGTTCCCTGCTCACCATCGTCCCGCTGATCGTGGCGTTCCTGCTGCTCCAGCGGTACTGGCAGTCGGGCCTGGCCGCCGGGAGCGTCAAGGAGTGACCGGCGCCGCATCTCCACGAAAGGGACAACCATGACGACAATCCGCCGCCGCGCTCTGCTAGCGGGCGCGGCCCTGTCGGTAGCGCTGATCGCCACCGCCTGCGGCTCGCCGGGAGACGGCGGGCAGGGGGCGGCCCCGGCCCAGAGCACGTCGGCCACCGACCAGGAGGCCGCGCTGAACGCCGGCGGCACGATCACCGTCTGGGCGTGGGAGCCGACGCTCAAGCAGGTCGTCGCCGGCTTCCAGGCCAAGTATCCGAAGGTGAAGGTCAACCTGGTCAACGCCGGCACCGGCGACGACCAGTACACCGCCCTGCAGAACGCGGTCAAGGCCGGCTCCGGCGTCCCCGACGTGGCGCAGATCGAGTACTACGCGCTGCCGCAGTTCGCGCTGTCGAAGTCGGTCGCCGACCTGACGCCCTTCGGCGCGGACAAGCTCGAAGGTACCTTCACCCCCGGACCGTGGAACTCGGTCCACTCCGGCCCCGGCATCTACGGCCTGCCGATGGACTCCGGCCCGATGGCCCTGTTCTACAACAAGGACGTCTTCGACAAGCACGACATCGAGGTGCCGGAGACCTGGGAGGAGTACATCGAGGCCGCCAGGAAGCTGCACAAGGCCGACCCGAAGGCGTACATCACCAGCGACACCGGCGACGCCGGCTTCACCACCAGCATGATCTGGCAGGCCGGCGGCAAGCCGTACCAGGTCGACGGGACCAAGGTCGCGATCAACTTCGCCGACGAGGGCACCAAGAAGTTCACCGCCGCCTGGCAGCAGCTCATCTCGGAGAAGCTGCTCGCGCCGATCAACGGCTGGAGCGACGAGTGGTACAAGGGCCTGGGTGACGGCACCATCGCCACCCTCGTGATCGGCGCCTGGATGCCGGCCAACTTCGAGAGCGGCGTCAAGGCGGCGTCCGGCAAGTGGCGGGTCGCGCCGATGCCGCAGTGGGAGGCCGGCGGCAAGGCCACCTCCGAGAACGGCGGCAGCTCGCTGGCCATCCCCGAGGCGAGCGCCAACAAGACCCTGGCCTACGCGTTCATGAAGTACGCCGGCGTCGACGAGGGCGTCCAGACCCGCCTCGACGCGGGCGCGTTCCCCGCCACCACCGCGCACCTCAACGCGGCGGAGTTCAAGGACAAGAAGTTCCCCTACTTCGGCGACCAGCAGGTCAACCAGGTGCTCGCCGAGTCGGCCGCCCAGGTCGTGCCCGGCTGGTCGTACCTGCCCTACCAGGTGTACGCCAACAGCGTCTTCAACGACACCGTCGGCAAGGCGTACATCTCCTCGACCACGCTGGACGACGGGCTCAAGGCGTGGCAGGACGCCTCCGTCAAGTACGGGCAGGAGCAGGGCTTCAGCGTGCAGTAAGAGCCACGGCGAGCGGGAAGGCCGTGCCCGGAGGGATCCCCCCGGGCACGGCCGCCGTTTCACCCGCCGGTCAGGTTCACCGGCCGCTGTTTCACCCGCTGGTCAGGTCCAGCCGGACCCTGGCCAGCCACGACCCCCAGCCGTCCTGCGGCCGGCTGTCGCGGACGCGCAGGGAGAAGCCGCGGCTGTCACCCCGCACGTCGCGCAGGTCGAGCGTGCGCTCCTCGCGGTTGGACAGATCGCGCACGTTCTCCTCCTCCCGCAGCACCGTCCGCCAGCTCTGGTCGTCGGTCGAGACCTCGACCAGGAACTGGTTGCCGATGTCCAGCGTCAGCGTGCCCCCGGTCACCCGGGTCGGCAGCTCGAACCGGTAGACGGCTGCGGCGTTGCCGTCGGTGAAGCGGGCCCGCCCGTCGTGCACCTCGCCGTCGAGCTGGGAGCCGCCCTCGTCCAGCAGCCACGGCTCCTCCGCCGGGGTGCCCGGCGTGAACTGCACGGTGTCGCCGACCACCGTCACCGTCACCCGCTCCGAGGTCGTCCCCAGGCCGGAGACCGCCGACAGCAGCACCGGATGGGACCCGGGACCGGCCGCCGCCGGCACCGCCACCTGGAACTCGACCGTCTTGGACGCTCCCGGCGCGAGGCGCCCGAAGTCCGCGGACGCCGGCTCGACGGTCCAGCCCTGCGGCACGGCCGCGGTCAGCTTGCCGGTGACGGCCCGTTCTGCGTGGTTGGAGACCTTCGCGGTCAGCGTGACGCTCTCGCCGGGCGAGGCGAAGGCGCCGCCGGCCTCGACGACCAGCGGTGAGGTGGACGGCGGCGCCGCGGCGAGCAGCTCGATCTCCGACAGCGAGGTGCCGCCGGTGAACGTGAGCCGGTAGTGCGCGTATGCGCCCGGCTTCGCCACCTTGAACGGCCTGGTCTGCCGCCGCCACGGGAAGCTCTCGCCGGTCCGCTCGTCGAGCACCTTCCACTTCTGGCCGTCGGCGGAGCCTTCGAGCACCCAGCCGGTCGGATCCTCCTCGGGCCCGCCGGAGCCCGAGGTGAGCGTGTAGTGGCTCACCCGCCGCTCGCCGTCGAAGCCGTAGCCGACCCACGCGGGCAGCGCCGCCTGGGTGGCCGAGTCGTCGTCGAACAGTGCGCTCACGTCCGCGCCGCCGGCCGCCGACGCGGTGCCGCGCCCCGGCCCGGTGGCGTCACGCAGCGGCGTGGGCACCCGGTCGTCGCGGGTGATCGAGGGCGGCGCGGCGTCCGGTCCCGTGCCCCAGCGCGACGGCCGCGGCCCCATCTCGAACTCCAGCTCGCCGCCCTTGGCGAGCAGGTCGTGCGGCAGGTACGTCTTCCCGTACGGCCTGCCGTTCACCGTGAGCCCCTGCACGTACACGTTGCGCGCGCTGTTGCCCTTCGCCCTGATCACCAGCTTCCTGCCGTTCTCCAGGCGCACGGTCGCCTTCTCGAACAGCGGCGAGCCGATCGCGTAGTACGGGCTGCCCATCTGCAGCGGGTAGAAGCCCAGCGCGCTGAAGACCTGCCAGGCCGACATCTCCCCGTTGTCCTCGTCGCCCGGATAGCCCTGGCCGATCTCGCTGCCCAGGTAGAGCCGCGACAGCGCCTCACGCACCCTGGCCTGCGTCTTCCACGGCTGACCGGCGTAGTCGTACATGTAGGCGATGTGGTGCGAGGGCTGATTGCTGTGGCCGTACTGGCCCATGCGCACGTCCCTGGCCTCGGTCATCTCGTGGATGATCCCGTTGTACGAGCCGGGCGACAGCGCCTTCTCCGGGGTGGTGAAGAAGGCGTCCAGCTTGGCCGCCAGCTCGTCCGCGCCGCCGTACAGGTTGGCCAGGCCGCGGCCGTCCTGCGGGACGTGGAAGGCCATGTTCCAGCCGTTGGTCTCGGTGTAGTCGTAGCCCCACAGGCCCGGGTCGTAGGCGGCCGGCTTGCGGCGGAAGGAGCCGTCGGCGTTCCTGCCCTGGAAGAAGCGGACCGCAGGGTCGAACATGTGCACGTAGTTCAGCGCCCGGTCCCGGAAGTACTCGTACTCCTCCAGGTAGCGGGCCTTCTTCGCGCCCGTGGCGTGCCCGGCCAGCGCCTTGGCCATGTTCGCCAGGCCGAAGTCGTTGATGTAGCCGTCCATCGCCCACGACATGGCCTCGCCCGTGGACTGGATGCTGGTGTAGCCGAGGAAGACGGAGGTCGACAGGCCCTTGCGGCCCACATGGCGGGTGGGCGGGGCGACGGTGGCGTTCTTCAGCGCCGCCTCGTACGCCTTCTCCGGGTCGAAGCCGGTGATGCCCTTGAGGTAGGCGTCGGCGAAGGCCACGTCGGAGCTCGTCCCGACCATCAGGTCGGCGTAGCCGGGCGAGGACCAGCGGGCGATCCAGCCGCCGTCTTCGTACTGGCGCACGAACCCGTCCACCATCTCCCCGGCCGCGCTCGGCGTGAGCAGCGCGTACGCCGGCCAGGTGGTGCGGTAGGTGTCCCAGAAGCCGTTGTTGACGTACACCTTCCCGTCGGCCACCCGCGTGACCGGCGGTGTGCTGGTCGACGACTGCACGGCGTGCCGGTAGACCGGCGCGTCGGCGGTGCCGGTGTTCTCGAAGGCGGAGTTGGGATACAGGAACAGCCGGTAGAGGTTGGAGTACAGCGTGACGAGCTGGTCGCGGCTCGCGCCCTCGACCTCGATCACGCCGAGCTTGGCGTCCCAGGCGCGGCGCGCCCGCTCGCTGACCGTCTCCACCGTGTCGGAGGCGGAGACCTCCAGCTCCAGGTTCTTCTTCGCCTGCTCCACGCTGATCAGCGAGGAGGCGATGCGCATGTTCACCGTGCGCGCGGAGCCCGCGTCGAAGGACAGGTAGCCGAGGACGTTGTCGCGGCCCTGCCCGGTCAGCTTGCCGCCGCCGGTGACCGGGCGGTCGAAGACGGCGTAGAAGTACATGCGCGTGGCCCCGGTGGACAGGTCGCTGCGCACGTCGGAATGGCCGGTCACGACACCGCCGGACACGTCGAGGCTCAGCCCGCCGTCGTTGTTCACGTTGTCGAAGACGAGCTTCGCGGCGGAGCCGGGGAAGGTGAAGCGGGCCAGCGCCGCGTGGTCGGCCGGCGCGATCTCCGTCTTCAGCCCGTTGTCGAACGTGACCGCGTACAGGTGCGGCTGGGCCACCTCACGCTCGTGGCGGAAGGCCAGCGCCCGGCCGGTCCGCGACGGGTCGGGCACCCCCTCGGCCGCCGACGGCATGAACTGGAACGTCTGCCGGTCACCCATCCACGGGCTCGGCTCGTGGCTGGCGGTGAACGCCTGGATCTCGGGCAGGTTGGCGGCGTTGTTGGCCCGGTGGTACTCGTACAGCCAGCTGATCGAGCCGGCGTTGGTCATCGGGGTCCAGAAGTTGAACCCGTGCGGCACCGCCGTGGCGGGGAAGTTGTTGCCGCGCGAGAAACCACCGGTCGAATGGGTGCCCCTGGTCGTGATCACGTACTGCGACGGGCCGGACCTGTGCTCGCCGCGCCCCTCGTACGGCTGCCGCCGCCGCTCGGAGACGATCTTGATGTCGTCCACCCAGCCGCGGAACCCGGCCATCCCGGCCGGGCTGTCGTAGGCCACCAGGATGCGCTTGATCCGCTTGCCCCTGGCCACCTCGCCGATCCGGGACAGCTTGTAGTTCCACTGGTCGGCGTAGAGCGTCTTGGACTCGCCCTGCTCGCGCGGCGCCAGCCGGACGCCGTGCTGGTCGACCGCCTTCAGGCCGCTGAGGTAGGTGCCGTCGGAGAAGGCCAGGTCCACCGAGACGTACGTGCTGGGGTAGCGCAGGTCGGCCGCGGTGAGCTCGGGGAAGACCACGTACGACAGCTCCGTCGTGGCCGTGACCGGGATGTCCACCTCGAACACCTTGTTCGTGGCCCGGCCGCCCTTGCCGGAGGTGGTGCCGCCCGCGTACTGCAGGGCGCGCAGGCCGGAGAACCCGGCGCGCGGCTTGGACACGTGGCCGCCGTGCGGCCCGTTGCCCACCTGGGTGCGCATCGCGCTGGGCGGCTTGGCGCCGGTGCTGCCGTCCGACAGCTCCCACTCGGCCAGCTGCAGCGTCGAGCCCGCGCCGACGCGGGTGACGTTGAGCCGGTAGTGCGGGTAGGCGGTCGTTCCGGCGAAGCGGTACTCCTTGCGCTGCAGGCGCGCGTCGAACGTCTCGCCGGTCCTGGTGTCGAGCGTCACCCAGGTGCTTCCGTCGAGGGAGCCCTGCAGCTCCCAGTCGCGCGGATCGCGCTCGGGGACGTCGCCCGCCGAGGTCAGGGCGTAGTGCACGACCGTCACCGGCTCCGACAGCGTGTACTGGACCCAGCCGGTGGCGGCGAAGACCAGCCACTTGGTGTTGACGTCGGTGTCGGCGAGGTTCTCCTTCGTCTCGCCGCCGCCGGTGTTCTCGCCGCTGGCCGAAATCGCGGTGATCTTGTCGGAGAGGGTGCCCTCGATGCCGCCGGGCAGCCATCCGGTGACGTCACGTGACTTCTCGGAGGTGTTGACCCAGGTCGGCTGCGGATCGCCGGGCTCGAAGGAGGAGGCGAAGGCGGCGCCCTCGGCCTTGGCCAGGCTCTGGCCGTCGCGGGCCGCCCTGCTCACCTCCCCGGCGGGCGCGGCGGGTTCGGCCGGTTTCGGGTCGGGCGGCGGGCTGTAGGAGGGGCCTGGGGTAGGGGTGCCCGTAGGGCCGGGATTCGGAATGGGAGTCGGGCCTTTCTGCGCGGTGAGCGCCGCGGTGGCGGGAGCGGCGAGTGCTAAAGCGATGAGGGGGGATAAGAGTGCGGTCAGGACGGATTTTCTCATCGGGGACCTCTCGTACGGTTCAGCGGCCAGTAAGAACATGACAACGTTGTCAACCCCGATCTGCATAGAACCTCGCAAACCCGACTCACCATGTCAAGACAGCGCTGTCAGCTCTCTCACGTCACCGCCGCCCGACCGTTCGGTTCCGTCCCCGGTTATCGGTCGAAAACCTCCGCTGGACCAGGGGATTCGAGCGGAGGCACGATCGGCGCATGTCACCTCTGATCCGCTACTCGGGAGAGTTCTCCCCGGACGTGATCGCCCGCGCCTCCGGCTCCTGGCTGGAGACCACGGACGGGCGGCGCCTGCTCGACTTCACCTCCGGGCAGATCTGCGCCACCATCGGCCACAACCACCCCCGCATCGCCGAGGCCATCCGCCGCTCCCTCGACACCGCGATCCACCTCAACTCCCGCTTCCTGTCGCCGCCTGTGCTGGAGCTCGCCGAACGGCTGGCAGCCCTGCTGCCGCCGGGGCTCGACCACTCGATGTTCGTCAGCACCGGGGGCGAGGCGAACGAGGGCGCCGTCCGCATCGCCAAACTCGTCACCGGCGGGTTCGAGGTCGTCGCGCTGACCAGGAGCTGGCACGGCATGACCGCCGGCAGCCAGGCCCTGACCTTCTCCGCCGGCCGGCGCGGCCACGGCCCCACCATTCCCGGCGTCTTCACCGTCCCGGCCCCGTACTCCTACCGCTGCCCGATCCGGCACTGCGCGGACACCTGCGACATGACCTGCCTGGAGGTCGGCTTCGAGCTCTACGACGAACAGACCACCGGCGCCCGAGCCGCCGTCATCGCCGAGCCCGTGCTGTCGTCCGGCGGGGTCGTGGTGCCGCCGCCCGGCTACCTCGCCAGGCTGGCCGAGCTGGCCCGCGAGCGCGGCATGCTGTTCATCCTGGACGAGGCCCAGACCGGGTTCGGCCGGCTCGGCGCCATGTTCGCGATGGACCTGGCCGGCGTCGTGCCCGACCTCGTGACGCTGTCCAAGACGTTCGGCGGCGGCCTGCCGATCGGCGCCGTCACCACCACGGCCGCCATCGAGGAGACCGCCTTCGAGCGCGGGCTGATGTACTTCACCTCCCACCAGTCCGACCCGCTCCCCGCCGCCGCCGCCCTCGCGGTGATCGACCTGGTCGTGGCCGACGACCTCGCCGCCCGCGCCGCCAAGGCGGGCGACCGGCTCGGCGACCGGCTGCGGGAGCTGGGGGAGCGGCACGAGGCCATCGGCGAGGTACGCGGGCTCGGGCTGCTGTGGGGGGTGGAGCTGGTCGAGGACCGGGAGAGCAGGGAACCGGCCGCCGAACTCGGCGACGCCCTGACCGACGCCTGCCTGTCCTGCGGGCTGTCGCTGAACATCACCAAGGGCCGGGCCGCCGGCTCGACCGCCTGCCTGCGCATCGCGCCGCCGCTGACGGTGAGCGACGACGAGATCGACACGGCCGCCGAGATCATCGACGACGCCCTGACCGGCCTGGGCAGGTGACGCTCGGCCTATGTGAAGAGGGTGGCGGCCGTGCGCAGGGCCGCGCGGGTCGCCACCAGGGCCGGCCGGCTCAGGCCGTCGTCGCGTACGACGGTGAAGATGCGCCGGCCGACCCCGATGTCGAGCACCTCCACCGAGCTCTCCCGCTCCGGCCGGGCCAGATCGGGCAGCAGCGTGACCGCCTGACCGGCCCCCACCAGGGCCAGCAGGACGAGCAGGTCGGTCGCACGGTGCCGCAGGTCCGGCTGGAAGCCGCCCTTGGCCAGGCAGACGTCGCGCACCAGCCGCTCGTGGCTGGTGCCGCGGTGCCCGCCCGCCCATATGGCCCCCGCCACGTCGGCCAGCTCCCTGGCCGGATGGCCGCGGGGCACCACGAGGCGGACCCGTTCGGCGTACAGGTCCTCGAAGGTGAGCCCGCGCAGCTCCCGCCGCGGCCGACCGTCGTGGTCGTCACAGATCGCCAGATCCGTCTCGCGGCGCAGCAGCGCGTCGAGCGCCTGGTCCGACTCCAGCTCGGTGATCTCCCCGCGCACTCCCGGATGATCGCGCGCCAGCGCGGCCAGGGCCGGCGCCACCAGGTGCACGGCGGCGGTCTGGAACGCGGCCACCCGCACCACCCCGGCCACGGCCCCCGCCGCCGCGGCCATCTCGGCCTCCGCCTGCTCCACCCGGGCCAGCAGCACCTCGGCGTGCCCGGCGAGCACGTGCCCCGCCTCGGTGAGCCGCAGCCGGCGCCCGTCGCGCTCCAGCAGCCGTATCCCGGCCTCGACCTGCAGCTCGCCGAGCTGGTGCGACACCGTGGACGGGCTGTACGACAGCGCCTGCGCGACGGCGGCGATCGTGCCCCGCCGCCGGAACTCGCGCAGCAGCCGCAACCGATGGAGATCCAGCATCAGGGGCATTCTGCCCCCTCGCGCCCCCGTGCGGCTCAGTGACCGCCGGGATGCAGACCGGTCAGCCACTCCTCGAACGTCGTCGGCGTGATGCGGGCGCCTTCGCCGGGCAGCAGCACGTCGCCCGCCATCGACGGGTCGAACAGTCCCGACCACGTCGGCACCAGCTTCACCTTCCTGCCCTGCGCCTGGTGGGTGCGCCGGGCCATGTCCACGAGGTCCTGCTGCTCGGGCCCGGCGACGTCGGCGTACCGGCCCCGCGGCGCGCCCTCGGCGAGCTCCGCGAGGACGCCGGCCACGTCGGCGGGTGCGATCGGCCGCACGAGCAGCGGCGCTATCTCCGCCACGCCGTCCCGCTCGGTCCAGCTCGCCACCATGGCCGCGAAGTCGTGGAACTGCGTGGCCGGCACGATCGTCCACGGCACCGGGCCGGCGGTGACCAGGCGCTCCTGCTCCCGCTTGCCGGCGTAGTGCGCGTTGCCCTCGATCCTGTGCAGTCCGGCGATCGAGAGCAGCACGTGGTGGCGCACCCCGGCCCGCTGCTCGGCGGCGAGCAGATTGCGCGTGGTGGTCCCGAAGTAGGCCACCGTCTCCTCCCGGCCGGCCACCGGGCCGTTGATGACGTCCACGACGGCGTCGGCCCCGGCGAGGACGTCGTCGAGGCCCTCGCCGCTCAGCAGGTCGACGCCCAGCGAGCGGCTGATGGCCACGGTCTCGTGCCCGGCCCGCCCGAGCGCGGCCACCGTGAGCGCCCCGATGTTCCCCGTGGCGCCGGCGACTGCGATCCGCATGATGATCTCCCCCTCGATGACGTTGTCCGCCGACCATATCTCGGACTAAACGGATCCTCAATATCCGGGATAGGCTGGACGGCGTGAAGCTGCCTGTGAGCACCGAATGGCTGTTGCACTGCGCCACGACGCTGGCGCAGCTCGACCAGGGAGCCAGCACGTCGGCGGCGCAGCTCGCCGACTACTACGACCTGCCCGCCCCCTACCTGGCCAAGCAGTTGCAGGCGCTGGTCAGGGCCGGCGTGCTGGCGGCGACGACCGGGCCGAGAGGCGGCTTCAGGCTCGCCCGGCCGGCCTCCGAGATCACGCTGCTGAGCATCGTCGAGGCGGTCGACGGCGCGGCCTCGCCGTACGAGTGCCGCGAGATCCGCCGGCAGGGGCGGGGCGCGCTGCCGCCCGAGCAGTGCGAGCGGATCTGCGTCCTGGCCGCCAAGATGGCCGACGCGCACGCCGCCTGGCGGCGCAGCCTCGAAGGCGTCACCCTCGCCGGCATCCTCGGCGAGCTGCCCGACACGGCCCCGGCCCGCACCCGCGCGCGCCTCGCGAGCATCGCCCGGCCGGCCCCGCCGCGCTGAGGGCCCGCCCCTACTGCTTGGGCGTGACGTTGACGGCGCTGCCCGTCGGGACCGGGACGATGGAGACCTTGCCGTCCTGGATGGCCTTGTACAGGATCGCCCCCTGCGGGCCCAGCACCTTGGCCAGCTTCTCCAGCGACTTCAGCTCGGTCAGCGCGCGGGTGTTCTCCGCCTCCTGCGCCTTCTGCCGCTCCTGCGCGGCCTGCGTCTCGGTCTGGGCGTCCACTATCGACTTCGGCGGCTCGGGCTGGCGGATGATGAACTGCAGCCGCTCGAAGTACTCGCCCTGGGTCAGGCTGGAGACGTACTGGTTGGTCAGCTTGGACATGTCCTGCTCCCACAGCGCCTTCTTCGCCGGGTCGGAGTACAGCTCGCGCCAGTTGTACTTCAGCGTCGCCTCGTCCATCGCCCGCTCGACGCTGTTGCCGATGTAGAACTGCAACATCCGGGTCCAGCCGTCGGACTCGTACGCCGCGTACTTCTTGCCGATGTTCTCGTGGAACGCCTGCAGCTTCTTGCAGTCGGCGGCCGAGAAGTAGAACGTGAGACCACCGATCATGGTCATGATCTGGCCGTCCTTGCTGACCGAGGTGATGGGCTTGCCCTCGGACTCGGCGCGGCCGGTGAAGTCGTACGTGCGCTGCCCGTTCGGGTAGCGGTAGCCCTCGTCGCCCGGTCCCGACACGTCGCGGGTGGACGGCTTGAGGCACTCCTGGAAGGTGGTGCTGCTGAACATGCCCGCGTCGTAGACGATGCCGCCCTCGTCGGGCTCGACGTTCGTCACCGAGCAGCCCGTGAGGGCCGCCGCGGCGAGCAGGACACCCGGTAGCGTGCGTTTCACTTCGAGATCTCCTCAGGGGGAAGGTGGGAGGGTCACGGAGAGTTCAGTGATCATAGTGGGGCCTCCACGGCGGGAGCGGACCCGATCGGGCCGGGATAGGGTGCGCGGATGATCGAGATACCGGAGGCGTTCGCGCGCGGCACCGCCGAGCGTGAGGGGCAGCGGGGAGCCGCCTGGCTCGCCGAGCTGCCCGGCATCACCGAGCACCTCTTCGAGCGCTGGGACTGCGTCCAGGAGGGCGAGATCACGCACGGTGCCGTCGGAGTCATCGTGCCGGTGCGCCGGCGGGACGGCGGCAGCGCCGTGATCAAGGTGTCGTTCCCGCATCCGGGCAACGTGCACGAGCCGGACGCGTTCGCGGCGTGGGGCGGGCGTGGCGCGGTCCTGCTGTACGAGCGCGCCGACGAGCACTTCGCCATGCTGCTGGAACGAGCCGGCACCTCCACCCTGGCCCAGGCCGCGGAGGTCGAGGAGATGGTGACGGTCGCCGGGCGCGTCAACCGGCGGCTGGCGGTCCCCGCGCCGCCCGGCCTGCCGCGGCTGCGGGAGCGGGCGGGGGAGTGGGAGGAGGAACTGCGTAAGGACGCCGAAGAACTGGCGCACACGATGCCACCGTACGTCGTGGACGCCGCCGTCGCGACGGTACGGGAGCTCGGCCGTTTCCAGCCGGACGTCGTCATCCACGGCGACCTGCATCCGCGCAACATCCTGCGCGCCGAGCGCGAACCCTGGCTGGCCGTCGACCCCAAGGGCTACGCGGGCGATCCCGCCTACGACGGAGGCACGCTGCTCAAGGCGCTCGCGCCCCGGCTCCTGGGGGCCGGCGACCTGCGCGCGGCCGTCCTGCGCGCCCTGGCCGTCTTCGCCGAGGCCGCCGAGCTCGACCACGACCGCGTGCTGCGCTGGGTCCAGTTCCACGCCGTGCGGACCGCGTTCTGGGGCCGCCGCCACGGCTACGGCATCGCGAGGAGCGGGCAGGGCTTGGACTCGCTCACCGAGCTGGCCGACCACCTGGCCACCCAGCTCACCGGCCGGCCCTCCTAGGAGTCGCGTTCCGTGAGGTCGGTGACGCGGCGGCGGAGCGCGGGCTCGTGCTCGGGGTCGGTGCACAGTGTGAGTGTCGCGCCTTCGCCGGCGGCGCCGGCGAACACGGCCAGCAGCGTGCCGAGCTGCTCGGGAGGCTCGCCGGCCAGCAGCTCCTCGGCGTGCGTCACCACCAGGGCGACCGTGCCCGCGTCGCGCAGTGAGTCGGTGAGCGCGTCCCAGTTGCGGCCGAAGTAGCCGGGCAGGCGCAGCGCCCGCGCCACCTCCGCGAAGAAGGCGGCGCGGGTCGCGCAGGCCCGCCCGTCCACCACCACGGGCGCAGGGCCGGTGGAGACCGTCAGCCAGGGCGGCAGCGGGCGTGCGGCGGAGCTCATGGCGGTCCTAGAGGCGGTAGAAGTCGGTGTAGTGGTCGGGCGTGAACCACGTCGCGCCCGTGCTCCGGTTCACGACGATCCGGTACGCGTCCCGCGCGGCGCCGCGCGACCGGCTGTAGACGTCGTACTCGTAGTAGGTGGCGCCGGCCGGAAGCTGGCCCTCGCGGTTGTAGAAGCGGCCGCCCGTGTAGTTGTAGCGGCCGTCCGGCTGCTTCTGCTATCCACACAGAGGGAGCGGGGCATCATGGATGACATGCTCACGACGGCGTACGACGGGTGCGGGCGCTGCTTGGTGGGGGTACGGCGGCTGAGCAGGAAGACCGACGCCACCAACAGCCCGCAGCGCCAGGCGGACCAGATCCTACAGGCCACAGCGGACATCGGAGGGCACATCGTGGCATGGGCGGATGACTGGGAGGTCTCCGGTGCCACAGATCCGCTGACACGACGGGGGTTCGGACCGTGGCTGCGGGGAGAGATGGGGCCGTACGACGGCATCGCGGCGGCCACCGTCGATCGCGTCGGGCGCAACGTCCGGGACACGTTGAACACGCAGGATCTATTGACCGGTCAAGATCGCGTTATCGTGACGGCCGATCACGTCGGGATGTGGGATTTTAGCGACCCGAACCAGGAAAACGAATGGCTGATAAAGGCGTGGGGATCGCAAATGGAACTCCGTGCGATCCAGAAGCGAAACCGCGACGAGGCGGTACGCGCACGCGCAGCAGGAGAGCCCAAACAACGCCCGTCGTACGGCTACATGTATGTCCGTCTCGCCCCAAAAGCAAAGATTGATCACGTAGCGATCGATCCACTAGCCGCACAGATTATCCGGGAAGTAGCGCAGCGGATCCTGTCGGATGAGACGGGAAAAATCACATGTGCTACAGAGGCGACACGCTTGACGCGCGAGGGGATTCCCTGCCCGTCCGATCGGCTTCGCCAATTGTATGGGCGTCCGATGAAGGACGGACCGTGGACTGCGAAAGCCGTCAAGCACATCTTGTGCAGCGAAGCCGCACTTGGGTATCTGATGCACAACGGAAGGCCGGTGATTGGTTCTGACGGTCGGCCAGTTCGCATTGCCGAGCCGCTGTGGGATCGCGCGGCGCATGACGCTCTCGTCAAGAAGACTGCGCCGAAACGCGACGGAAGCCGCGCGCCGAAGAGCAAGCAATTGCTGTCAGGTATCGTCTTTTGCGGTAACTGTGGAGCTCGGCTCCACGTCACTGGCCGATACGGATGTATCGCGCGAGTACGTGGGATACCTGCGTCGGCGCATTGCAAGCCCGCCCCCATCATGGGACTCGCGGCATTGGATACTCTCGTAAGCGAATGGTTCCTCGCGCGCTACGGTGCCGGTGAGGTCATGCGGAAAGTCTACGATCCCGGCACCGGACATGCCGCCGAGATCGCGGAGTTGACGGCCACACGCGCGCGGTTGCGTGAGGACCGCCAAGCGGGGCTGTATGACAGTCCAGAGGACGCGGAATGGTACCGCGTTGAATACCGGCGACTCGGGGATGAAATCGCGGAGCTGAAGGCGCTACCGGAACGCAAGCCCGGAATGCGCATGGTGCCTACCGGCAAGTCGATAGGCCAGGAATGGGGCGCGGGAGATTCTGTCAAGCGGCGGGAAATGCTCGCAGAGTTTGAGGTCCGCGTGGTGTTGCACCCGATCGACCACAACCCGCGCTTAGCGATTACCGGCATGGAGATCAGCACGGACGGGATCGAACTAACCGGCTGAGGGGGAAGACACGCAGAGAAACCGCCCGGCACCTATGTAGGTAGGTCCGGGCGGTTTCGTCTTCCCGTGTTCCTCTGACGTGCCGAATGCGGGACTGTCCTTTCTTGAGGCGAGGGCTTCAGGCGGGAGTGAATACGGGAACCAGGTAGCGCACGGTGCGCCCCATGCGGGTGGTCGCTCGCACGTCGCGCATTGATAGCCGCCCCTGCCTCGGCAATTCGGTAATTGGGCATCTCAGTACGGTGGCGACAGGCCACGGCGCATATGCCAAAGCGAGGAGACAAGAATCGGAATGCTGGGTATCGAGACGACAGCATAGCGTTTCGGTGTCAGCCTCCACGATCACGACTGTCAGAGCCGCTTGCGTAATGCGGATCTGCCATTCGTCTTTTGTGGGGGAATAGATGGTTCCGCCAGAAACGGTGGCTATGGCATGGGCAAGGCGGCGGGATGGGCTAGCGATCTGCCATCCTGCCGCGCCAGTCTCCGCATGGACCCAAGGGTATAGATGTCCATTGCATAGATTGCGCGCGGGCGTCTCCGCGTGACTGGCCGGGAGTAGCCTCACCTTCTTTCCATCTTCTCGATTCGATACTTTTGATTTGCTCGTCGGGCATCACCTCTTTCCAGCCGAGCGCTCCGAAGCGCTTCCCCTCCTGGCTACTCTCCGTGTTCGTCTCATCGTCTCGTCTCAGTGCGCGTGCGTCGCCTATGTATGCGCAGACGTGCGGGAGACTGAGACATTGAGACGATGAGACGACTACCGAGAGTCGATGACTACGCGGGGTCGGGGTCGAGGCGGGCGCGCCACCGTCCCCGGCTGACTTGACG
The DNA here is from genome assembly GCF_040649755.1 of Nonomuraea sp. NPDC048882. Classification (NCBI taxonomy): domain Bacteria; kingdom Bacillati; phylum Actinomycetota; class Actinomycetes; order Streptosporangiales; family Streptosporangiaceae; genus Nonomuraea; species Nonomuraea sp. NPDC048882. The sequence continues at coordinate 77,740 of NZ_JBEZGB010000012.1, read as the reverse complement.
TACTCTCCCGTCGTTTTCGAGCTGTGACAGTCGCCGGTAAATGGTGGGGCGGCTCATTCCCGTTGCGGTTTTCAGCTCGTCTACAGTTATCCCGTTTTCGGGGGCGTCGTGTAGGACCGTCCACAACACGCTGTCGCCGCGTTTGGGCGCGCTTTGGCGGGCGTGCCGTGGCGATGTCCGCCCCTCGTCTGTCGGGGTGTCTGCGTACCTCTCAGCCGCCGATGCGGCGGCGTCAAGAGCGGCCAGGGACACCGCGTCGAGGGACGGGCGATGCTCGGCGTGCCGTTCGGCGGTCTCCGCTACCCCCGCGTCGTCGAGGAGGTAGCTGCGGGCACGGCGGGGGATGTCGTGTTCCGGGGAGCTGATCAGGAACTTGCCGGGGGCGTCCAGTTTGTGCGGATGCCATCCGGCCTTGACCATGCCCTGTCCGAGGATGAGGTCCCCATCACGGGGTTCGCGGACGCGGAAGCACAGTCGGACGTCCATCTGGGAACGGACTGCGCTCTTGCCCATCGCCTCTTTCGAGGGGCGTTGCGTGGCGGCGATCAGGTTGACCGCTGGGGCGCGGCCCCGTCGGGCGATCGAGTCGGCGTAGTTGATCGCGTGGGGTGCCTCGCTGGCCAGTTCGGCGTACTCGTCGATGATGATGATCAGGGCGGGGCGCTCGGGTGACGGCTCCCAGACGCGTTCGCCGCGTTTTGTGAGGTCATCGGCCCGTCCGTCGAGGATGATCACGGCATCGGCCAGCAGCGTCTCTGCCTCCTGTGGTGTGGTGGCCAGGCGGTTGATGCACGATGACCAGGGCAGCAGCTCCATGCCGCGTTTGAGGTCGATCGCCCACAGGATCACGTCTTGGCAGGCAGTCAGGTCCCCCAGCAGGACGTTCACGCCGCCGGACTTGCCCGCTCCGGAGATGCCCGCGAACAGCCCGTGCCGCCGCAGGAAGGGCACACGGACGGGCATGCCGTCCTCGAACAGCCCCAGCTTGACCGGTTGCGTGATCGACGTGATAGTCGGGCCTGGCCAGGCGATGGCGTCGGCGTGCGGGTCGGTCTCGATCACTCGGACGTCGGCGCGGTTGGCCTTCTTGCTGGCCACCGGCTGGACACGCACGCCGCCGCGTGTGGTGCCCAGCGCCGATTCCAGGCGGGGGACCGCCGTGAGGGCATCCTCAACGGTCTGGCCGAGCCCCAGCCCGAGCCGGAAGCGATAGCCCCACAGATCCACGATGGCGGACTGCACGCGCGATCCGGCCAGGCCGACCGCTTGGGCGATGTCCGGCCAGGCGGCCAGCGTGCGTTCTACGCGCACGCGGGCACGCCTGCGACGGTGCGCCCACCAGGGCACCGCCAGTACGAGTGTGCCGATGCCGAGCACGGCAGGTAGGGGCGCGGTGAACGGCCCCTGGTAGGCGGCCAGGGTGAGCCACGTACCGACGAACGCCGTGGTGACGGCGGCGTAGCCGCGTTCGATCGGGCGGGGCAGGTTGACCCACCGGCCCCAGATGGCCACGGCACCCGCCACCAGGACGGCGGCGATGATGACGGTGGGCCACCATTCGGGGAACCAGCGTCGCAGGATCACGCCCGTCACCAGGACAGCGGCGGCGATGGTGAGGGGGGCGAGTTCGGAGCGGTAGCGCCAGACGGCGCGAGCGATGCTGGCGATGACCAGGGGCGCGAAATCAAGGTCCTCGGTGATGAGCGCCATGGGTTCGACGCCGTACCGTCGCATGCGGCGGGCGTTGCGCCGCATCTGGTAGCGGGAGGCGCGATGACGGTTCATCGGCCACCGTCCGCCGCTTGTTGGGCGTCGGCGCTGTGCTGGGCGTGCAGCTCGTCACGCACGTAGAACAGCGGGTCGTGCTCGCCCTCGTCGTGGGCGGCCAGGGTGGCGCGGATGGCGGCGATCAGGTTCGCGCGCTGGTAGCGGGCGGTGGACAGTGCAGCCCGCAGACGATCGATGTCGGCGATCAGGGCCGGGGCGTCGGCCAGGGCGTCAAAGATGCGGCGCCATAGGTCGTCGAGGGCGGGGGCGGACTTGGCGAATGCCGTCAGCAGTTCGGCGGCGGTGGTGTTGCGGGTGGCAGCTCCCTGGAGATCAGCGTGCGGGTAGGGATGGCGTTGGGTCATTAAGCATCACCTTCTTCGGTTGGCGGGCAGGTCACTGGCCGGTGATCCAGCTCAGGGCTGAGCCGATCGCGGCGCGGATGTCGGGGGCGAGCGCGGTAGCGGCCAGCAGGAAGCCGAACAGCAGCGCAATGAGCGCGTGCCAGAGCTTCAACCCCAGGTAGCGCCAGGCGATGAACACCAGCACACCGACCACGAGCACCAGCGGGACAGTCACAGACACGGGACTTCACCTCCTCTTCGAGATCTCGGAGACTGGCGACGCGCGGGTCAGATGCCGTCATGGCGGGACTTGCGGCGGTGCCAGCGCCAGCGAGCGCGGCACTTGCGGCACCGCTGTGTTCCGGGCGTGGCCGCGCCGCACAGGCACCGGCCAGACTGGAGCGGGAGTGATCGCATCAAAGCTTCACCTCCCCCCGGTGTAGGCGGTCGGCCGGCGGGCGTAGGTGCCGAGCAGCCGGCGGCTCAGGGTTCCGGTTGGGGTGTGGCGGCGGTCCTCCGCACGGATCACGACGACCAGCACGACGAACAGCGCCACCGCGGCGACCGACAGGGCCAGGGCCAGGATCACGACGAACAGGGCGAGGTCCACCGCTCACGCCCCCTCGATCGCGTCGAGGGCGATCACGTCGCGGTAGGACTCCAGCGCGGCGCGGCGGTCCATTGCTGCCTGCGTGATCGCCACGGCCTGGTAGTGGACGCTGCCCAACGCCACACTGGCGACGTGGTGCCCGTACTGGACCGTGGGCGTGGTGCCCAGCAGGGTGGCGATCCGCTCGACTTCGGCGATCGCTTCAGCCTCGGTGCTGGCGTCGGTGTCGTAGAGCGGGTGGACTGACACTCGCACCGGCCCGTACCGGGGGACCGGTAGTAGCGGGTGGGCGTCGAGGAACGCGGCCAGAGCGCGCAAATTGGCGATCAGTTCGCGGCGATGGTGGTGCTGAGCTGGGCTCATCTAGATCACATCCCTTCCGTTTCCGGTGACCTACGCTGCGAAGGTAGGTTTCGGGGAAGGGCTCAACCCATCACGCGGTGTGATCGTGCGGTGAGATCAAAAACATCCGGCGATGAGATGAGACGGATCCTGCGGTGAGATAAACCCCAGCTCACGGCACATGCGGCATAAGAGGACCCCCGACAGAGTCCCTTGGGAACTGGCACTCTCGCGAGCGCAGAGGAACTCTGCCGGGGGCGATGACGCGACGGTACGGGACGCGGTGGCTAGGTGTGAGCGAGCCGGTCAACCGCACCGTCGCGGGTCAGAATGGCGTCATCAACGGCACGCGCGTTCACGCTCCATCAGGCACCTCTCGGCATGTGACCGGCGGCTTGAGCGCCCTGCATCCGCGCCCGTGCACGAGAGTCCAGGTAGATGCGATACAGGGCTTTGGCGGTGTACCCCTCACGGCACTCATCGACATTCAGACCGAAATGATCGAAGAACTGCACCCTGGAAAGGGCAGAGCGTTCTGCGCTGCGCTCCCCGAGGAGGGACGCTTTATGGGCTGTTGGGTGAGCGCGGCTCCAGTTACCTTGTGCCACGTTGATCACGCCCTGTCCAGCACGGTGCGCAGATCCATGTATCGAGCAGCGATTCGACGCGCGGCCCTCTTCGGGTCCGTCGCGGTATGCCAGGCGTAGACGGGGCGATCACGTCGGTTGTTCCAGCCCGCACGCCACCAGAACAGATCACCGTCAGTCCATACGAGCAGATCGCGCCATACCGAGACCACGGCCAAGCCGTAGCCGTCATGCACGTCGGCCGCGATCCCGTGCAGGGCCAACTCGCGCTGTAGCTGGTCAGCCACGGTGATGATGGGAGTGAGGCAAGAAGCCTCCCGCGCCCCACTCATGAACCGGCCTCCTCCGCATCGAATTCTCGTCGAGTGACGAATGGGCGGAAGCCAGACAAACGCGGATCTGTGACTTGCCTCAGATCAGCTCTGACTGTGCGCCGCGAACTGATGCGAGGCTTCCAATCAAACCCGTTACGAAGAATCTCACCGCGATATCTCACGGTGTGATGGACTAGATGGGCTCCACTAGTCCCGCAGAGGCGCGCTACCAGGGGAACGGAACGCCGCCATGACGATGGATCAAGAGCATCTCCGATCGGTGCTTGACGCCGTTTTCGCACGTCAAGATATGGAGGATGCGTGCAAGCGCCGTGATCTCGGCGGTGTGATCCGCATCCTGAACAAGTACGGCGTCACCCAAGGCCAGATCGCGAACCTCACCGGTAGATCCCAAGGGCGCATCAGCGAGTACAAGAGCGGCAAGCGCGTTCCGACCGCAAAGCATACATTTGAGGAGTTTGCTGACGGTTTGGGCATGCCTGGCACCTTGCGACGTCATTTGGGTTTGTCGTCCTCTGGTGGCAAGGGGGGTGCGCAGGTCGTCAGCGACGGAGTCCAGATCCCCACGGACACATTCGACCTGCAACTCTTCGCTGAAGCCATCGGGAAAAGGGGAGAGCCGTTGAAGCGTCGCGAATTGCTGGCCATGGTTGCACAACTCGGCACCCAGTCTGCACTAGCTCAAAGCGAGGCGTGGGAGAAAGTCGCCTTTGCTCTGTCAAGGCCGAGTGCCATTGATGAAGCAGTGGTGCGCGAGATGGAGGCGAGAGCCGCCGGTTTTCACCGTCTCGAAGAGATGCTGCCCGCACATACGATTTTCAAGGGCTTGGCGGCCCACCTGAACGAGGTCGGAACAATCCTTAACGGCACAGCCACCGACCCCAAAGACGAGCTTCGCAGGCGCTTGATCGTTGTTGCGGGCGAAAGCAGCGTGCTCGCCGGTTGGATCGCAACAGATCGAGGCAATATATCTGCGGCACGGAACTTCTACGACACCGCAGAGAAGGCTTCGAAGGAAGCTGGTGATCCAGCTATCATCGCGTGCGCTTTTGGGTACAGAAGCTATATTCCTAGCGGTAAAGGAAATCACGGGCGAGCACGTGCCCTTCTGGCGACTGCACTACAGCACTTGCCTCACGACACGTCGCCCGGAACTACATCATGGCTGGCTGCGAGACATGCCGAAGAGAGCGCGGCACTTGGAGAAACGGATGCTGCCCTGCGATCATGGGATGAGGCGCGCGAAGCCTTCATTATCGCCGATCCAGAAGAGGATCGCGTATGGACGAGATTCCTAGACCAGGATCGTTTTGATTCCTTTCACATCTCTACCTACGCCCAGATCGGCCGACTAGATGAAGCGGAAGCGATAGCGCAGGCGGTCATTTCGCGACTGCCCGAAGTAGAGAGAAAGCGGGCAGGAATCATACTCGGAGACATTGCCACGGCACATATCGTGCACGGCTCAGTAACAGAGGCAGCCAGAGCAGCCAGGGAAGGTCTCGCTGTCATTCGCGAGACAGAATCCGGAATCTGGCTGCCGCGCTTTCTCGTTCTCGGAGAAGCGCTCAGGCGTTGGCAGACTCAACCGGCCGTCAGAGTCTTCCTAGAAGAGTTGGCTATTACAAAGCGTCAATTTTCCGCGTCTCCTCGCTGATCCAAACCAGATATTCGGCACTTCCCGCAGCGATCTCGGTTGCGACGATTTCTGGCGTCTCATAGCTGTGGTTGGCCTTGATGTGGCTCTCAAGCGCGGAAAGCAGGGGCCGTCTGGTCTTGATGACCAGCTGCCATTCTTGCTCGTCGCGCAGAGAGCCTTGCCACCAGTACAGGGACCGGATCGGCCCGATTATCTGTACGCCAGCGGCCAGGCGCTCCGAGGTGATGCTATGTGCCAGCGCAATGCCCTCATCGACGCTCGGCACAGTGGTCATGACCTGCATGTAACCCTTCACAACCCAGTTCCCCTTGAGTGGATAAGCGGTGATCAGTACAACCCCGACACTAGAGGACCAGCTTCGGTCGTGTTCTCGCACTTCAGAAGGCACATGGTTGATGCAACTTCTAGCGACTACGTCGAGGGAACTGTAGCTCGCAAGGTGTCAAGGTGGATACGGCGCTGCGATCCGCTGGCCTGCACTTGCAAGATTGGGCATTATGCATGTCATGAGTGTTCGCAGGCTCTCGTTGCTGGCAGGACCTGGCCAGTACCACGCCGCACCGGGATGCCGTTGGAGCTGTCCGCCGGCCCAGGCAAACACTGCCCAGAGCGGCACACCGCATCAGCATACCGACCCAAAGTTTTCGCAGCTCACAGCCAAGATCGATGCCTTCTTGCTACGCATCTGCGGGTGCACGAGCACTTAGGTGTGTAACTATCCCATGGGGATAGCGATTCAATAGATTGCACCCATACGGATTCGGGAAGGTGTAAAATGGACATCGCACTACTCGCTAGTGCCGCAGCGGCGCTGGTCGCCCAAGGCTTCCTCAGCGAAGCAGGGGCAAGCACCTGGGTGAGCGTCGAACGGATGGTCGCCAGCCTCCGTGCTCGCTTCACGGGAGAGTCGTCGGCGCAGGCCGCCCTAGAGCGCGTTCAGGCGCAGCCTGAGGATGAGACCTCGGTGGATCAGCTAGCCATTCATGTAGCGCGAGCTATGAAAAGCGATACGCACTTTGCAGATGCAGTGAAGGAATTTGTTGAGTCCGAAGGGCAAGATCCTCGTGGTTCTCAAGTTATCTCCCGAGTATACAATGACTATAGAAATGCCCAGATTGGAAAAGTGGTCAATGTCGAAACAGTGCATGGGGACATGAATTTCTAAAACATTTCGACGGGATCGCGCTAGCAATGGGAAACTCTCGAAAAAGAACAAACCGGAAAAAGATTCAAAAAGTATCAAGCCTACGCAACTTGGTGAACATCGAGAGCGTCTATGGGAGTGCGAATTTCGGTGAGCATCATGATAAGAGTAGCGTGCATCTTCAGACTGCCGTACGTCCCGCGCAGCTCCCGCCTGATGATTCAGATTTTTTGGGGCGAGATGAACACTTAAGAGATCTGTGTAAGGCGCTGCAGGGAACAGAAGGATCGGTTAGATCCGTCGCGATATCTGGACAACCCGGTGTAGGAAAGACGACTCTGGCCATTAGGCTATCTCATGACTTGGTGTCACACTTTCCTGATGGGCAAATATTCATAAAACTCGGCGACGCGGATGCTGACGGACCTGTGCCGTCACGAGCTCTAGAAAGCATTTTACGGGCTTTCGGCTTCTCTGGCGACGAAATCGCAAATAGCTTCGAGGATAAGGTTGCACAGTATCGCACAGCACTCTCAACGAGGCATTGCCTTGTTGTGCTCGACAATGCAGTTAGCGAATCACAAGTAAGACCACTGCTCCCTGGCATGGGTAAAAGTGCAGTCATCATCACCAGCAGGAAAAAACTCGCCGGCCTTATCGGTGTGCGACCGGTACACCTATCAAATCTTACCGCCTCGGAAGGTGTTGCACTTCTCAAGAGGATCGTCGGAAGTGAACGTGTGGAGGCTGAACTATCCGAATGTAATCAGCTTGCTGCTTTGTGTGGCGGACTTCCACTGGCGCTGAGAATTGCGGCAAATAAACTCCGCGACAGAAGTAATTGGACTTTTTCATATTACGTTGACTTGCTATTGGATGAGCGCAATCGTCTGCAAATGCTCCAAGCTGGCGACCTGGAAATACGGGCGAGCTTTTCGCTCTCCTATAATTCGCTAGATGAAGTTGATAAACTGACATTCAGAAGGCTTGGTATTTGTGTTTCGGAGGGGTTCTCGCTTGCCTCGGCTTCGGCCCTCTGCGGCGATGAGGTGGATCCCCTCGCGGCGCTAGACAGGCTCGTAGAAGCCAACCTAGTGGAGCCTTCATCATCGCCTGATCGATATCGTATGCACGATCTTCTGCGAGCTTATGCTCGGGAGCGTTTAGAGGCAGACGAGGGTACGGAGAGCATAAAGGCATGCCTTAGTCGCTTACTTAACTGGTACATTCTGGTGGCGTCGCATGCCGATGGACATATTTACGAAGGGGACGTCCGCGCCTGCGAATGTAATTTTTTCGAGACATTGCAGGATGCCATCGATTGGCTGGAGCTTGAGCATTCTGCGCTTGTTTCCCTTGCGGCAGAAGCTTATCGCCATGATCTGTATGAGGCGGTTGTAGACATCGCTTCCTATATGAAGAGATTCTTTGACCGTCGCCTTCATGCGGCCGCATGGCGACAGATGTCTGAGCATGCCTTATTGGCGGCGAGGAGAACGGGCGAGAAGAAGCTGCTTATCGATGCCCTTACCGGTCTTGTGCGAGTTAGCACTAAGTTTCCGATTGACTCCGACAGGCCGATATCGTGGCTTGATGAGGCTCTCGCTCTTGCTAGAGATATTGGAAGCCCTCGATATGAGTCAAAGGTTTTGGCGAAACTTGGAGAGGTTCTAAGCCGTGGTGGAAGAGAAGAAGCGGCTCTAGGGATCTTGAGGCGTTCAGTGGAACTTGCAAGATCTGCAAGCGCGGTTCATGAGGAGGGCAACGCGCGCCTTGCTCTCGCTGAAGTGGAGCTCCACTTGGAACGTTATGATGCTTCGAAGGATACCTATAATAAAGCACGGTTGTGCTTTGTTGCGCAGCGGGACAAACACTGTCAAGGGCGCGCCTTTGTCGGTCTGGCCTCGTTGAATAGTGAAATTGACTTATATGATGAAGAGTTGGCTTGTCTCAGGCAGGCGATACGCTTTTTTAAGATGGTTCAAGACGAGCACTGCTTAAGTGGCGTTTTTACCCAAAGGGCGGATGCTTATGCCAGGCTTGGGCGCTTTCCTGAGGCCATCGAGGATTACCGTGCTGCTGACCAACTTCTTCGGCAGCTATCTGATTCCGTATGCCTGGCTCCCATGCTGGATCATTGGGGGTGGCTAGAGTTCCACGCAGGAAATTATGAAGAGGCTGCAAGTAGGCTAAGCGAGGCATGTTCTTTGTGGGAACAGTCAGGGAATCGAGCCCTTTTTGCCCAAGGACTTCTTGGTCTTAGTATTGCGACCGAAAAATCGCAATCCACGGAAGCAGCGCACATATTGCTGCAAAGGGCGATAGATATTGCGGAGGTCTTTGGATATGCCTGGCTTCCTGTCGCAAAGCGCGCACTTGAGTCGGGTGCAGTTCCGCCGATTGGTTCCCCATTCTACAAGAGTCTCAGTGCTGTACGGCTTGATCGTGCTGAGTGAGTTGTCTGAACGCGGCCTCAGGAGGAGTCGGTACCGGCTCACACTGGCGAACGTAAGCCTGTGTTCCCTGTGCGTGATCTCGACCGGGAACGTAAGAAGCATTCTCGATCTGCTGCATCGCGATCAGGTTCGACTAAACCTTCGGGGATTCCCCGGGGTTCGCCGGGAGCGATGGCGGGGAAAGTGTGTTTAGAGGAAGCGGCCGTCGGGCCATGAGTACCAGCCGGCGGAGGTGGGGAAGCCCTTGCCGGCCCAGGTCGCCCTGGCCGAGCGCGCGTCGGAGCAGCGGGAGATCGTGCAGGAGTTGTAGACGTCGGCACTGGCGGGGGCGACGCCGGCCAGGCCGATGAGGGACGACAGGACGGCGAGGACGACGGCGAGCCGGGCCGGCCAGGCGGGCCGGGAAGGCGGCGGAACTTGCCGGGAGTGCGGCGGAACGGGCACGGGACAACCTCCTTGCGGGGATGTGACCATCATTGTCATGATCTCCGGCCGTGTCCCGTCGGACATAGACGAAGTGTGCCAAGGGTCGGTGAACACTTCGCGCACAGCCCTCCCCACCGGAGCCCCGACCGGCCACGTCTTTCGCTTCCGCCACTGTCTTCGCGTCCGCCGCCGTTTGGGCGTCCGCCTGCGCCGGGATGCGTGCCGTACGGATGCCGCCCGGTTGTCGATCACGGACGGTCAGGTCGGCATTGTCGAGTCGGCGCCCAGGCAGACGAAGCCGGCCGCGACCGCGTACGCCTCCAGGTTGTCCCTGGCCACCTGCTGCTGTGCCTGGGCGAGTGCCGAGGCGGTGGAGTGGCCGGCAGCCAGCAGCTTGTGCAGCGCGATCATGAGGGTGGTGCTCTCGGTGTCCAGGATCGACAGGACCGGCGCCACGATCGTCCGGGTGCCCAGGGCCAGGAACGTGGCGCTGAGGCCGAGCAGTTCGTCGCCGGGCCGGACGACGAAGCGGCCGGTGTCGCAGGCGGCCAGGACCACGATCTCCGGTGCCCGGTGCAGGCGTTCGAGGTCGTAGACGGTGAGCGGGCCGTCGGCCAGGCGCAGGGAGGAGAACAGCGGGTTGCTCGGGTGGATGCGGCCGTGCGCTGCGACGTGGGCCAGGGCGGCGCCGTCCAGGTCGGCCAGCACCGCCTCCGCGCCGGCGGCGTCGTCGACCAGGGCCGGCACCGCGTGGATCGAGGCGACCCCCTCCGCCTCCCAGCGGGCTCCCGGCAGTCCTGGGCCGGCGGCCACCACGACCCGGCCGGTTTCGGTACGGGCGCGGCCCGCCTGGGTGCCGGCGTACCAGAGGGTGGCTGAGGGGGACACGCAGATCGCGCGGCCCGCGCAGGACGGCAGCAGCGACCAGGGCAGGGCCTGGATGGGGCCGCTCGGGACCAGCACGAGCGGCCGGTCGCGCAGGTCGCCGGCGAGCGGCCGCAGGAGCAGCGCGTCGAGCTTGGCGACGGTGTCACGCAGGAGGTTGAGCGCGGCGGCCTGGCTGCCCGGCACCGAGGTGCGCCGGGCCAGCCGTCGCAGCGCGAACGGCACGCGGTCGACGAGCGTGCGCACGGGCGCCAGCGGTCCCAGCGCGCGCAGCCTGCTCCGCCCGTCGACCACGGTGATCGCGTGCAGCGTGTCGTCCACCTGCACGAACTCCACCAGCGCCTGCTCTCCGAGCGCCTCCACCACCCGCCGCAGCGGAACGGGCGCGGTGGGGATGGTGTCGGTGGAGACCTTTTCCTGGCGGCGGCAGTGGTCGCGGATCTCGCGTTCCAGGGTGATCTGCCGCTCCACCAGCGCTGCGGTGTCCTCGCCCGCCGTCCGGCCCTCCTGGATCCTGGCGACCGTGATGCGGAGCTGCGCGAGCGCCTCGGCCAGGTGCCGGTCGTGGGCGGGTCTGGCCGGTCTCATCAGCAGATGGCGGGCGCGTCCCCGCTCCGCCCAGGTCAGGACGTCGGCGGGTACGCCGTCCCGCAGGGCCAGCCGCAGCCCCAGCTCGGCCACCTCCACCCGGGACTCCGACGCGTGCGCCCGCAGGTCGGTCGCCCCCAGCGTGGCGCGGTACTCGTCGTGCAGGCGTAACGCGGTGCGGACCGCGCTCTTGGCGCCGCGCGGGTTGCCCCTGGCCAGCCGTAACAGCGCCTCCGCGTGCCAGGCGTGGATGCGTTCACCGGCCGGGCCCCGGTGGCGGCGCCGCCCGGCGATCTCCCACTGCCGCTCCGCCCGCTTGGGCCGACCGGCGTCCACGGCCAGCCGGGCGGCGATCATCCGCGCCTCCACCTCGGGGGCGGGCCAGCCGGTCTCGGCCAGTTCGGCGGCGCACTCCTCCATCTGACGCACGCTCACCCGCCCGCCGCGCCCGACGCGCCCAACAGTGGGGGCTCGTCCTGGGTCGTCGCTCATCGCCGCCAGGGACCGCAGTGCCACGAAGCGTGCCACCGCCACCCACTCGCGGCGGTGCTGGCGGCCGAAGGCGAGCGCCGCGCGGCGGGCCTCGCGTACCGCCTCCTCGTGATCGCGTACGAGATAAGCGGTGCGGGCCAGCAGCAGCCGCGCCTCCGGCAGCCCCACCTTGCGCCCGCGGCGCTCGAACTCCTGCACCGTCTCCTCGGCCGCCTCCCTGGCCTCGGCGATCAGCCCGGCCGACAGCAGCAGCTCGGTGCGGTCGGCCAGCGTCCAGCACAACTGATGGGTGTCGAGGGCACGAAAGCGGCGCTCGGCCTGGTCGAGGTAGCGCAGCGCGGCCGGCACCTCGCCGCGCAGGGCGTTGAGCCAGCCGAGGTTCTGCCACACGACGGCTAGCGACAGATCGAGATCGAGCTGCCGGCACAGCCGTTCGGCCTCCTGGAAGTCGCTCTCCGCGGCGGCGAACTCGTGCCGGTAACCGTGCACGATGCCCCGGTTCGACAGGACCCGCTGCAGCCACAGATGATCTCCCGCCCGGCTCAGGACGGGAACGGCGAGCCGGTAGGAGGCCAGCGCGTCCTCGGGACGGCGCAGGTGGTTGAAGATCACCGCCCGCTGCGCCTCCGCCCTGGCCCGGCCGGCGCCGTGCAGGTCGGGCAGCGCCAGCTCCACCTCGGAGATCGCCTGCTCCATCCGCCCCTGGACACACCGGACGAACGCCAGCCGCAGCCGCGCCTCGGCGGCCAGCTCAGGAGAGCCGGCGCACACGGCGAGCCGGATCGCGTCCCGCAGGTGCCGCTCCGCGGTGCGCAGGTCGGTCACGTGCAGGGCGGCGATGCCCAGGGCGCGGCAGGCCGACGAGGCGAGCTCCAGGTCGCCTCCGTCGCGCGCCCGGCGGGCGACCTCCGTGGCCAGGCCGGTCAGCCGGGCGGGATCGGCCTCGGCCAGCCTGAGCAACTCGGTGGCGAGATCAGGGGGGCTCGCACTCACCCTCGTGAGTGTGCCGTGAAAACTGCGGTCTGTGATGTATCAACCCGGCAACAACTGTTCTCTGCATGTCGGCGCGCGCTTTCACCACCCGAGCGAAGGAGACATGCGATGACGGCCGGTCATTACGGTGTGGTCCGGCGCCGGATCGAGGCGTTCTATCCCGATCAGATCGTCGTCGATCTGAAGGACGAGGCCCTCCTCCGCCACGAACTGTCCGGCCTCGGCATCAAGGTGGAGCCGATCGAGTCCAGCAAGGGCCTCGGGCTGAGCCTGTACGGGCTGGTCGGCGTGGCCGAGGCGGTCACCAGGCTCGGCCCCGACCTCGAACAGCGCGTCAGGGCGCGGGCCGCGGGCGGCTACGAGCCGGGGGAGGCGCCCACGCCGCTGGACCTGCTGCTGTTCCACCTGCGGGAGACCTCGGCCCAGAAGCACGCCGGTTACCAGCCGATCGTGGCCAAGAACCGGGTCTACGAGAACATCGAGGGCTCGCCGTACAGCGGGGGGAGCGCGGGAGACCCCAAGCCGGTCGCGGCGTTCGAGCTCCCCGCCCGCTCCGACGGCCCCAGGCGGCGGCCGCGCATCGGCGTCTTCGACACGCCGATGTACCCGCACGAGGGGCTCGCGGGCCGCTACGTCATCGACTCCCCGCGCGCCCTGCTGAGCCCGCGCCCGGAGTGGGTGTCCTTCAGCGGGCACGCCGTCTTCGTCGCCTCGGTGGCCGCGCGGCAGGCGCCCGACGCCGACTTCGTCATCTACCCGGTGCTGGACGCCGAGCGGCTCGTCACGACCTCGTGGACGCTGGCCACCCGGCTGGTGCAGAGCCTGGACGACGACCTCGACTTCATGATCATCGCCCTGGGCAGTGCGGCGGCGGACGGGCGCGAGCCGCTGACCCTGGCGCGCGCCTGCGAGCGCACGTCCGGCGTCGTCAAGGTGGCGGCCCTGGGCAACCACGGCCAGGCGAAGGAACGGGCCCCCGCCGGCGCCGTCTTCTCCGACCTGCCGGCGAACATCCCGATGTGGCCCGCCGCCAGCTCCACGGTCATCGCGGTCGGGGCGAAGGACAAGGACGGCCTGCCGGCCTACTTCTCGCCCACGCCTGAGGAGGCCCCGTGGACCGACTGCCTGGCGCCGGGCGTCGATCTGCCCGGCCTGTACCTGCCGGGGGTCGTTCGGATGGCCGATCTGCACGTACCCTCCGGCAAAGTCGTCGTGAGCGACAGGCAGGCGACCTTCCCGCACCCCGGCCACGCCACCTGGAGCGGCAGCTCTTTCGCGGCCGCGTACACCGCCGGCTACCTGGCACATCAGGCCCACATCCAGGGAATCGACGCCGGAGAGGCGGCGGACCGGTTGCTGAGCGGGCAAGGTGTGGTCAAGCTGGACGGGTTCGCCGACAGTGGCATCGAGGTGGTCCGGCCCAGGAGGAACTGACCGGGGCGAGGACCGCCGGAGGAGGCGTGGTCATGCCGCAGGAGTCCGTTGTCGGAGCCCTGGTCGTCCGCGCACGCGCGGGTGACCAGGGCGCGTGGGACGTGCTCGTCGAGCGGTACGCCCCGATGTTGTGGTCGATCTGCCGGGACCAGGGGCTCGACCGCCGCGACATCGACGACGTGGCCCAGTACGTGTGGATGCGCGCGGTGGAGCACCTCGGCCGCCTGCGCGACCCCGACAAGATCGGCGCCTGGCTGGCGACCACCACGAAACACGAATGCCTGCGCGTACGCCGCGCGAGACGCAAGCAGGACCACTCCGAGCAGCTGCTCGACGTGGCCATGGCCATGGACGACCGCACCACCACGATCGAGCAGGTCGTGGAGGACGCCGAACGCGACGCCGTGCTGCGCGCCGCCTTCGCCCGGCTGTCGCCCGACTGCCGGCGGCTGCTCGGCCTGCTGATGAAAGAGATGCCCTACAACGAGATCTGCCGCCGCCTGGGGATGGCCATGGGCAGCATCGGCCCCACCAGAGCCCGCTGCCTGGCACGGCTGCGTGCGGACGCCGCCCTGGTCGCCGTCATGCGGGCGGACCTGGAATCGAGAGAAGGTGAACATCATGTCTGAGGTGTGGGACGACGAGGAACTACTCGCTCGCCTCATCGTGGCCCTCACGGCCGCAGACGCCGTCCCACGCGACTTCGTCGAGGCCGGGAAGACCGCTTTCGCCTGGCACAACATCGACGCCGAGCTCGCCGAGCTGGCCTACGACTCCGGCCTGCAACACGACGAGGAGGCGGCGCTGCTGCGGGCCGACCCGGCCGCGCTGCGGGCCCTGACGTTCGTGGCCGCCGAGCTGAGCATCGAGCTGGAGATCACCGAAGGCACGCTGATCGGCCAGCTCGTGCCGCCGCAGGCCGGGCGGATCCACGTGCTGAGCGAGTCGGGGTACTCGCACGTGGCGGCGGTGGATGAGATGGGGGTGTTCGTCCTGAACGAGAAGCCGCCGGAACCGTTCCGCCTGCAGTGCCGCACCGTCACGGGGCTGAGCGTGTCGACCGCCTGGATCAGACTCTGAGCGAGCCGCGTGCCCGGATACCGGCCATCCGCACAGATCGGTCATTTGCGCAGATCGGCCTCCGTACGTCCCGGTTCCCCCAGCGCGGGGACCAGCCGGAATCCGGTGGTGATCTCCGGACGGATCCGGATCACCTGATCCATCCCGCCCGCCACCCACGGCCGCAGCAGCCCCTTCAACCGGGCCACCTCACCGGGATCGGTCACCGCGCGCGCGACCCCGGTGACGATCACACTCCAGCCCAGGCGTTCGTGCCCGTCCAGCTCGTCCGCCTCGTACGCCACCACGGTCTCCGCCCGCGCCACCTGGACGCCGAGGATCGTGCCGGGATCGGAGCGGATCACGATGTGCCCGTCCACGACGACGTGGTTCACCGGCCTGATCGCGGGCAGCGCCTGGCGGGTGAAGACGATCCGCCCGAACGGCACGCCGGCCAGCAGTCGCAGCGCCTCGGCCGCGGGCAGTTCCTGGAGCCGCCGCGTGCCATCGGCCTCCGGCGGCTGGTCGTGAAGGTACATCACCCCAGCAGCGTGCCCACCGCGGGCCCTCCGCGTACAGGGACGAAAGTCCTCTGTTCGCCACCAGACGTCGGGGAAGGTGCGGACCTAAGCCTCTGACCAGGAGGTTCGTCGGTGTGTTGTGCTGGGCACATCGTTCGGTGGAGGGGGAACGGCCATGAGCATCCGTTCGGCGAAGCACCCGCTGGAAAGCGCCATGGAGGCCGCGGTCGAGGCCGCGCGCTGGGCGCCGTCGGTGCACAACACCCAGCCGTGGGCGTTCTCGGTGTCGGGTGAGGAGATCTGCCTCAAGGCCGACACCGACAGGAAGCTGCGGGTGGAGGACGCCTCCGGCCGCGAGCTGTCGATCAGCTGCGGCGCGGCCCTGTTCACCCTGCGTACGGCGATGCGCTGCCACGGCTACGAGCCCGTCGTCCGCGTCCTGCCCGACCCGGACCGCCCGTCGTTGCTCGCCACGCTCAGGCCGGGCGCGGAGACGAACCCGGACGAGACGGTACGGCTGCTCGGGGAGCAGATCGAGCGGCGGCGCACCCACCGCGCCGGCTTCGCCGACGTGCCCGTCCCCGATCAGCTGATCGACCGGCTGGTCAAGGCGGCCGCGGCCGAGGGCGCCGAGCTGACGCCGGTACGCTCGCCGGCGGCGGTCGACGTGCTGGCCTCGCTCACCCGGGCCGCGCAGGGGGTGCAGAGCCAGGACCGGCGCTTCAGCCTGGAAGTGATCCGCTGGGCGCGCCCGCCCGGCAGCAGCCGCGACGACGGGGTGCCCGCCACGGGCTACCCCCGGCATGCCGTTCGCACCGATCCCGACTTCCCGCAACGCGACTACGCCTGGCGCCACGACTGGGGCGGCGAGGGCGGCCGCGACCCGGGGCTCGGGGTGGTGGCGCTGCTCACCACGGCCGGCGACGGGCGGGCGGACTGGATCAGCGCGGGGGAGGCGCTGCAGCACGTCCTGCTGCACGCGGCGGCGTACGGGGTCAGCGCGGCCTTTCACACGCAGGCGCTGGAGATGGAGCTGCTGCGGGAGTTCCTGAGGCGGGAGATCTGCTCGGGCGCGTACCCGCAGATGATCATGCGCTTGGGCGTCACGTTCGACGACACGACCTCGGTCCGCCGGCCCTTGTCGGATGTCACGGGGTGACGTCGTGTGGTAAGCCATTCATGCGGTCTCTTTCGGAACGCTGATATGGGGGTCGATGTCCCCTTCGGACGCAGCACGCAGCCGGCGCGGAGTGCTGTACGCGGACGCCGTCGCCGTCGTTCTGCTTGCCGGGACCGGGGCTTTATTGGTGGCCGCTCGTGGGGTGGCGACTCATGGGCTGCTGTCCACCGTGGTGAACGCCGTGGCTCAGGCGTGTGCGGCCGGCGCTGTCCTGCTGCTGGTGGTGGCGCTCTGGCGCCGGCCTGGCTCGGGGGCGTCGCTGCGGGGTCCCGTCGGCGGTGAGCGCGAGGACACTGATCGGTTACGGGCGCAGCGGGTCGCGGGAGCGCTCCACTGGAAGCTGATCCTTCTTCGATCGGTCGTCGGCATCATCATCGTTCAGGCTGCTCTGACGGCCGTATCGGCGATCCTTCCCCTGTAGGAGAGCCGCTCGCAAGATTGTTGGGAAGGGTGAGGCGGCAGCGGGCAAGAAGGGATGTCGGCCTGATTCTGGAGCCCTGATTGAGACTTGCCCCTGACACGTTCGAAGCGGTCTTCGATGCCCATTACGAGGAGATCCGCCGCTACATCGCCCGCCGGATCCCCCTGGACATGGCGGAGGATCTGGCGGCGGAGACCTTCCTCGTCGCCTTCCAGCGGCGCGAGGCGTTCGACGCCTCCCAAGGGGCCGTGCGCCCCATGGCTGTACGGCATCGCGACCAAGCTCATCGCCCGATACCGGCGGGCAGAGCTGCGCCCCTACCGCGCGCTGCTCGCTGCCTACGGACACCTGAGCTATTCCGAGGTCGCGGCCGCGTTGGGGGTCGCCGAGGGGACGGTCGCGTCCCGGCTGAGCAGGGCGAGGACCAAGCTGCGCGACGCTCTGGGGGTGGAGGTGTGATGAGGGAGTTCCAGTTCATCGACGAGGTGATGCCGGACGTGCCGGCCGCCTCACCCGCGCAACTGGCCGCCGCGCGGGCCCGCGTCTTCGGCGCGGCACACGAGACGAATGCGGCCACGGTGGAACGCGCGCGGCGGGCGGGCGGCCTCAGGCGCCAGGGCCCTGGTGGACATGGTGGACATGGTGGCCATGCTGGACGTCGTCGACATGGCCTGATGGCGGTGCTGGCAGCGGCGGCGGTCGTCCTGGTGATCACGATCACGATGGTCGCGGTGCGAAAGCCGGGCGTGGAATCGGCGGTGTCTCCTGTCCAGGGGGTGCTCGGCGCGGCGGCCAACCGGCTCGCGGCCCAGCCGCGGGCCACGGGCGGCTACTGGCGGCTGGAAACCCAGGAGGTCATCCTGACCAAGGACGGCGCGAAGGGCTTCCCGGTTCAGGAACGGGGTAACAACGTGCTGGTCATCGGGCGCGACGGCCGCCGATACACCTGGTAAAAGCGGTGTCGGCCGCACCCTACGGCCCTGCGGCCGAACGCGCGTGGAAGAAGGCCGGTTCGCCCAAGCTCTGCCCGGCGCGAGGTTGCGACCCCAACGGACGCTTCTACGCCCGCCACCCGCTCGACCAGGCGCTCAAGCTTGCCGACGGCCTCACCCCGACACTCGGCGAACTTCTCGCCCTGCCCCGGGAAGCCACCGCACTGCGGGCTCGGCTGCTGGAGAGCTATCCCGCCGGCTCCGAGCTG
This sequence comes from Nonomuraea sp. NPDC048882, assembly GCF_040649755.1. Classification (NCBI taxonomy): domain Bacteria; kingdom Bacillati; phylum Actinomycetota; class Actinomycetes; order Streptosporangiales; family Streptosporangiaceae; genus Nonomuraea; species Nonomuraea sp. NPDC048882. The sequence goes on along the minus strand of NZ_JBEZGB010000012.1, from coordinate 59,295 downwards.
AGCCGGGAACAATGGCTGGTGGGAGCCGGCGTCAAGCTGGTCGCGCAGACTCCGGCCACTCCCGGTACGCGGGCGGCGGGTTACCGGATGCTGGCCGCTCTGCCGGGTGCGGGCGTGATCGACGAGGCGGGTGACGTGCTCGGCCGTCAGGGACTGATCGTGCAGTTCCCGCCCGCGCGGGGCGATGTCGCGACCCAGTTGGTCATCGACAAGCAGAGCGGGCAGGCGCTGGCCGTCCAGCAAGTGGCTCCGCACCCGAGCCTTTCCGAGAAGACCGTGTGGCTGGCCACCATCATCAAAAGGCCGTACTGGACCGATGTTCGCCCCGTGGTGCCACCCGGCTGCCGCGCCGGATGCACCTACTGAAAGGGAGCCCCCTGTGGTGAACCGGATGTGTGACCAGCCGCTGGTCGTCTTGACCACGGCTGGGGAACCGGCGGCGCGTAGGGCCTGGGCGTCTCATCCAGCCTTCACCCGCCAAATCCCGAAATTTCGCGGCAAAACGGGACTTCAGGTCATCGATGGGTGGTGGTGCGGCGGAATTCCGGCCCGAAGGAGAGCCCGAGGACTCCGGCGGACCTGTACAACAGTGGCCATGGAGGAAGACGATGAGCGCCGGGTCCACGGCGAGGACCTCTCGGCCGTCGTTTCTGCGGTCCTGACCGGCTCCCGGCTGCTGGTCGCCGTCGCCGCACGATCGCTGGGCGCGGTCGAGGACCGCGTCACGCTGCCGCAGTTCCGCATGATGGTGGCGCTGGCCACCCACGGCGAGACCAAGCTGGTCACCATGGCGGACCTGCTGGGGGTCAACTCGTCCACGGCCATGCGCATGGCCGACCGGCTCATGGCCGCCGGGCTGATCGTACGGGAGGTCAACCCGCGCAACCGGCGCGAGAGCCTGATGCGGCTGACCGAGGAGGGGCGGCTCATCGTGGACCAGGTGATGGCCCACCGCAGCCGCGAGATCGGCTCCATCGTCGCCCGCATGTCGCCGGAGCAGCGGCGGGAGCTCGTCGCGGCGATGAACGCCTTCACCGAGGCGGGCGGCGAGCCTCCGGCGGACTCACCGCCGTACCCGCTGGGCTGGCCACCCGTCTGAGTCGCGGAACTCGGACGGGGCTCCGTCGTACCGCGACAATCCTCGCGAACCGTGAACCTGAGGGCCGTCTCGCCCGACTGTGCTGGTTGACGGAAGGGACGGGATGACCGACGAGCTTCTGGTGGTGAACGCCCAGCTGGGCGAGCGGGCGGCGGTCGCCGAGCTGGTGCGGCGGTGGCGGATGCCCGTCTGGACGTACGCGCGCCGCATGCTGGACGCCGAGCGGGCCGACGACGTGTCGCAGGAGATCTGGCTGGCGGTCGTCCGTGGCCTGCCCAGGCTGCGCGACCCCGCCCGGTTCAGGCCGTGGCTGTTCACCATCGCCCGCCGCTCGGTCAACGACCGGCTGCGCGCGGAGTACGCCAGGGCCGAGGCGGCCCTGGGGCCGGAGGCGCCGGTCGCGGACGACCCGGCCGAGGCGCTGGTGGAGCGGGCCGAGGTCATGGCGGGGCTGGCCGGCCTGCCCGTGCTGGAGCGGGAGATCCTCGTCCTGTTCTACCTGGAGGACCTGACGGTGCAGGAATGCGCGCAGATCTGCGGCATTCCCGCCGGAACGGTCAAGTCCCGGCTCAACCGGGCGCGTCGCCTGTTGCGTGCACATCTGACGGAGAAGGGGTACCGGCCATGATGCAGGAGGAGCCGCGCCTTTCGGCGCAGGAGATGATCGAACGGCTTGAGTCGTCCCTGTCGAAGGGCCGGCGGATCCGTGCGGTGGCGGCGCTGCTGGCCGGCCTGGTGGGCGCGGTCTTCGTCGCCACCCTGTGGGCGACCGAGCCGGGGCCGCTGCCCGGTGGCACGCGTACGGCCTTCGCCGTACTGACCGGGGTCTGCCTCGCCTGGGCCGGCTACGGGGGATGGGTGCTCACGCGCAGGGCGCCGCTGTTCGCGACCGAGCGGGTGATCGCGGCCTGGATCGCGGTGGCCGCCTCGGTCACGGCGACCGCGCTCGTGACGACGATCGCCGTCACCCGGGGTACGGGACCGCTGCCGCCCCTGGCGGTCGGGGCGGTGTTCGTGGGGGCGTCGCTGACGCTGGCCTGGCGCGCCCACACCCGCCGCACCCACCTCCTCCACCTCAAGCGCACACTGGGCGGCTGACACCACCTGCGGTACGGGGCCGGTCAGGTGTCGATGGCGGGTTTGCCGGGGGACGGGCGTAGTGCGTGCAGGCCGGCCACTGCCAGCACCGTCATCGTGATGGTGGCCGCGCAGGCGATCGTGAAGCCGCCAGCGGCGCCGAACGTGTCCACGGCCCGCCCCGAGGCCGCCGCCGCGATGGCCGAGCCGGCCGCGCTCGCCGAGTTCAGCCAGGTGAACGCCTGCGTGAGCACGTAGCGGTGCACCGCCGCCTGGGTGAGTACGCCAGTGATCACCAGAATCGGCGGAATCGTCATCCCGGTCAGCGTCACCGCGACCCCCATCGCCGGGAACGAGTCCGTCACCGGCAACGACAGGCAGCAGACAGCCAGTACAGACGTCCCCACCGCCAGCTGCACGCGCGGCGCCGCCCGCCATCGGCGCGTCCCGTACAGCCAGCCGGACAGCAGTTCGCCGCAGCTCGAAGCCGCGTAGAGCGGCGCGGCGGCGGCGGGGAAGCCGTGCTCGACCGCGAAGGCCGCCACCGAGACCTGCATGGCGCCGAAGAACACGCCGATGGCCAGGTTGACTCCGGCCAGCACGGCGAAACCGGGCCGCAGCAGGGAACGTCCTGCCTGGCGGCGTTCCGTGGCCTCGGAGGCGGGTGGCGGCGCGGTACGGCGCTGGGCGGCGAGCGCCAGCCCGCCGCCCACCACCAGAGCCGCCGCCAGCGCCGAGCCGAAGGCCGGATGCCCGCTCGCCCCCGCCACGCTGACCAGCACGGGACCGGCCAGGTAGGCGAATCCGTTGCCGAGCGACTCCAGCGCGAAGGCGGTGGGCAGCTCGGCGGATCGGCCGCCACCGAGCAGGGCCGCCCAGCGAGCCCCGGACAGCGCGCCGAGCTGCGGGACGCTCGCACCGGCCGCGACCCCGGCCGCCGTCAGCAGCCAGGCGGGGCTGCCGGACGCGACCAGGGTGAGCAGGACGGCCACCGCCGTGGCGTGGGCGAGCAGGGCCGGCGGCAGCACCCGGGCCTGGCCGAAGCGGTCGATGAGTCGGCCGAGCTGCGGCCCGGCCAGCGCCTCCGCGACGGCGAAGCCGCCGGTCACCAGGCCGGCCACGGCGTAGGAGCCGGTCCGGGAGTGGATCAGCCAGACCAGGCCGAGGCTGGTCATCGCGATGCCGACCCGGCCGGCGACGGCGGTCAGGAAGAAGGCGGCGGCACCAGGGGTGCGCAGAAGATGGCGATAGGTGGCCGGAAGCACGGCGCGTCCCTTTCGCCGCACAGCGGGACGGACCACCTGGGGTCGTCGGCGTCCTGATGTGCCGACCCGTGGTCAACGCCGGGAACCGTCCAGTATCGGTGTGGAACGGGGACGCGCGCCCCACACCGGCTCCGTCACCGAGCGGAATTCTCACGTCGATTGCTTGCGCCCCGAGCGTAGAGGCCGCCACCGCGCCACGTCCACGGCTTTCTCCGGTACGGCTGCCCGCGCGGGCTCGCGTACCCCGGTGTGGTCGCCCGCCCCGGCTCGCCTGAGGCGAATCCAGTCGGTGATGTGACGGACTACGGGTGGTGCCGGGACGGCGGGTGGTCAAAGGGACCTTCCTGGCGGAAGATGATCGCCACGCCCAGTGCGGCGCCGGCCGGGACGAACACCTCCCCGCCGGCGGTCTTGGCGACCGGGACGCCGTTGTCGAGCAGCAGCCGCTCGGCCGCGGCCACGTCGCGCACGGTGACCGCATACGCGACGAACGCCGGCAGCGCGACCGGACGCTCGCCGGGCAACACCTCATCCAACGCCGACGCGGCGACGACCGTGACCCCCGCCGGCTCGACGTCGGCCCGTCCGGGGGCCGCCCGGCGCCCGAAGTACGTGGCGTAGCGTCGTTCCACCTCGGACAACGCGGCGTCGTCCACGCACAGCACGCACTCGGCCAGCCCGGTCGCCCCGTTGGGATGCTCCACGTGTGCCAGGGACGAGCCCTCAGGCAGGTTCTCGGCGAACCCGATCCGGCCCTCCGGCACCCGTCCCGGCCCCAGATCCGGATCGGAGATCTCCAGGTAGCGCGCCGCCTCCATCGTGACCCCGGCCCCCGTCTCCACAGGCCGCTGGACGGCGTGCACGCCGCCATGGACCACACCACCGGCCGCCAACCGGGAAGCCACGCCGTCGAGGTCGGCAGTGTCGGCGATCATGATGTGCACCCCCTCGAACCGCTCGGCGAAGGCGGCGATGTTCGCCACGGCGACGCGGATCGCGGCCGCCAGCCCCGCCCGCCTTTCCTCCGGCACCTCCAGCGGGATCGCACGGGCGCCCGCAGGCAGGTGCGAGCCGTCCCCGATGACGGTCACCAGCTCGATGAAGTCGCCGGGAAAGTGCACGTGCGCGTTGGCCACCCCGAACGCCTCGGCGGCGCCGGGCAGCACGGGATGGACGGGCGCCGACACGGAGAATCCCAGCCGGCGATACAGCTCCATGGCCTCGTTGATGCTCCGCACGATGTGCCCGACATGGTGCAGGCCGTTGACGTCACCGCTCATGCCCGTTCTCCTTTCATGGGAGTTGACTTTCTTATGAGAGTACACTCCTATTTTCTGAACGGATGACGAGCTGTTGTAACGGATGTCCCGTGCAAGAGGGCTGAAAGTGGACGCCGATCCCTGGTAAGCGCCATGAAATCGATCCGGCGCACAGTGTGGTCACACCTCCCGAAAGGACCTCCCGGCCATGTCGATCTCCCGCACCCTCGCCGGCCTGACCGCCGCCGCGACCGCCGCCATCGCCACGCTCGCCGCCGTCGCCCCCGCCGCCCAGGCCGCCCAGGCCGACGCGGGCTCCGCGTGGGGCCCGTACCACGCCCCCAGGCACACCGCGAAGACCTGGGGCACCCTGTCCGCCGTCGGCGAGGACCACGCCACCCTGCCGACCGCCCGCCAGATCAAGATCACCGGCAAGGTGTACGACAACACCCGCGGCAGCGCCTGCGGCTGGGCGGTCTTCCGCATCACCTACCGCAAGGGGAACAACCTGCCGTTCCGGCACCACAGTGTCATCGACTGCTCCTACCGCACGCCGAAGCACTTCTCCTTCAAGTACCGCAACGTGTACCAGGTCGAGCTCAAGGTCTGCTCCGAGTTCAAGACCGCCAAGCCGTCGCTGAACTGCCTGTACGCGGGCACCTGGAAGACCCTCTACCTGTCGAAGTGAGCCGCCGCCCGCCGGTGGTGGGGGAGCCGGCCGGGCGATGACCTGGCCGGCGTCCGTTCGATCCCCGCGGCCGAGCTCCGACCATAGACTGTCCGGTATGCGGCGATTGACCAGTACCGTAGTCGTGGTGGCGGGGGACGGAGCCGGGGACGTGGTCGCGGGCCTCGACGGACTGCACAACGTGCGGGCGATCCCGCGCGGCGAGCGCGGACCGGCCGAGGTGACGGAGCTCGCGGGACGGTCGGCGGCGACGTACGTGGTGCACGACGCCGACCCGCTGGCCGGAGTGGCCACGGCGTGGACGGGCTTCTTCGACGGCACCGAACCCGTCGGCGGGCTGGAAGTGGCCATCGAGGCCGCGCTGGCCGAACTGCGCGCCGACCGGCTGGTGCTGCCCGACTACTACCTCGTGCTCGATCCCGACGGCATGCCGGAGACGTGGCGGCACTGGTGGCTCGGGGTACTGGCGGGGGCCGCGCCCGTACGGGTGGTGCCGGTGCCCGCGTCGTCGTCGGCGGTGGCGCAGGAACTGGGCCGGCTGGTGGCCGGGCGGTGGTGGCCGGCGGACCTGGAGACGTGGCTACGCGGCCTGCCCCGGGTGCTGCCCGACCGCGCCGGCCTGCCGAGCGGAAGCGTCGGCACGGTGGTCGCGTAGACGTCCCGGTGCCGGGGCAGAGCGGGCGCGTAAAAAGACAGTCGCCGGTGCAGCGGATTACAGCGATTCACCCAGGACGGCGACGATCCTGGCGATGTTCTCCTCGTCGCGCCGGTAGTGCGTCCACTTGCCCACCCGGGTCGAGCGGACCAGGCCGGCCCGCTCCAGCACGGCCAGATAGGCGGACACGGTCGACTGCGCGAGCCCTAGCTTGCCCTGGATATGGCTGACGCAGACACCGACCTCGTACGGATCCGCGATACCCTGCTCAACCGGGAAGTGCTTCTCCGGATCGCGCAACCACCGCAGCACCTGGAGCCGCACGGGGTTGGCCAGCGCCTTGAACACCTCAAGCAGCTGAGCGGAGTCCGGCGGAAGTGCGGTGTCAGTGGTCATGCCCTTCCAGACGAGTTCGGTGACGATTAAGGACGATTAAGACGGTTCGAGGATCGTCGATATGATATCGCCTGGACGGGGGAGCGTTGGGGCTCGGCGGTGACGCGACGGTGGCGCGACGGGCACGAAGGCCGCACCGCGCGACGAGCGAGCGAAACGCTTGAAGAGGACGACGACATGGCTGATCGAGGTAGAAGTGACGACGCCGCGCGGGTGGACGCCGCGGCCGTCGATGCCGCGGCCCGGCGGCTGGCGGGCATCGTGGCGACGACCCCGCTGGAGCGCAGCGCCCGGCTCTCCGAGCTGATCGGCGCCGACATCTGGCTCAAGCGCGAAGACCTGCAGACCGTCCGCTCGTACAAGGTGCGCGGCGCCTTCAACCTGATCGCCCAGCTGGACGACGCCGCGAGGCGGGCCGGCGTGGTGGCCGCGAGCGCCGGCAACCACGCCCAGGGCGTGGCCTACGCCTGCTCGGCGCTGGGCGTACGCGGCCGGGTCTACCTGCCCAGGACGACGCCACGGCAGAAGCGCGACCGCATCCGCGCGCTCGGCGGCGACATGATCGAGATCGTGCTGGGCGGCGAGACGTACGACGAGGCTTCGGCGGCGGCGGTCGCCGACGCAGAGGCCACCGGGGCGACGCTGGTGCCCGCGTTCGACGACCCGAGGACGATCGCCGGACAGGGCACGGTGATCCGCGAGGCCGTCAGCCAGCTCGGATCCGCGCCCGACGTGGTCGTGCTCCCGGTCGGCGGGGGCGGGCTGCTGGCCGGCTCCGTGGCCTGGCTGGGCGAGTGGCACCCGGAGACGAGGGTGGTCGGGGTCGAGCCCGCCGGAGCCGCCTGCGTCGCCGCGGGCATCGCGGCCGGCGAGCCGGTCACCCTCGACTCCATCGACACCTTCGTCGACGGCGCCGCCGTCAGCCGCGCCGGCGCCCTCACCCTTCCGCTCATCGCTGCCTCGAAGGCCGAGCTCGTCGCCGTGCCGGAAGGCCGCGTCTGCAGCGAGATGCTGGCGCTGTACCAGGTCGACGGGATCATCGCCGAGCCGGCCGGCGCACTCGCGCCCGCCTCGCTCAGCGCCCCGTCCACGGCCGCCATCCCCGAGGGCGCCACCGTCATCTGCGTGCTGTCCGGCGGCAACAACGACGTCAGCCGGTACGCCGAGGTCGTCGAACGCGCCCTGGTCCACGAGGAGCGCAAGCACTACTTCCTGGTCGAGTTCCCGCAGGAGCCTGGCGCGCTGCGCCGCTTCCTCGACGAGGTGCTCGGCCCCAACGACGACATCACCCTGTTCGAGTACGTCAAGCGCAACAACCGCGAGACCGGCCCCGCGCTGGTCGGCATCGAGCTGTCGAGCCCCGCCGACCTGCCGGCCCTGCTGAAGCGGATGGAGGCCGCCCCTCCGCGCATCGAGCAGATCGACCCGTCGAGCCCGCTCTTCCGCTTTGTGATGTGACGGGCGCTTGGTGATGTGACAGGAACGAACCCCGCCCGCAGCGGCTGACGGGCGGGGCGCGTTCCGGCGCGGCTGATGACCCGGGGCCCGGCTCGCGGGCCCCGGACCGGTCAGACCTTGTTCCTGCGTGACAGCCAGGTGAGCAGCCAGAGCACCACGCCGATCGCCAGCAGCACGCCCGCGATCTGGTACTGCCCGACGGGACGCCCCGACGACCAGGGCAGCACCAGGTAGAGGCAGGTGATCGTGCCCAGCACGGGCAGGACGCGGCCGGCCTTGAAGTGTTCGGCCCCGGTGTCCTCCCTGCGCAGGACGAGCACCGACACGTTGACGAACGCGAACACCGCGAGCAGCAGCAGCGACGTCGTGCCGCCCAGCAGCGACACCACCGGGCTCTCCGGGTCGAGCGACAGGAACGTGATGAGGCCCATGGCGAGGAGCGTGGTGAACACGATCGCCGCGTGCGGCGTGCGGCGCACGGCGTTCACCTTCGCCAGGAACGGCGGCAGCACGCCCCGCTTGCCCATCCCGTACAGGAGCCGGCTGGCCATCAGCATGTTGATCAGCGCGGAGTTGGCGACGGCGAACATCGAGATGAACGGCAGCAGGTCGGCGATCGGCACGCCGGGGGTGGCCGTCTGCACCACCGTCACCAGCGGCGTCTCGCTCTCGGCGAGCACACCGACGGGGACGACCGCGACGGCGCAGATGGACACCAGCACGTAGATCACGCCGGTGATGCCGAGCCCGGTGAACATCATCCGCGGGAAGATCCGGGACGGCTCCTTGGTCTCCTCGGCCATGTTGACGGAGTCCTCGAACCCGACCATGGCGAAGAACGCCAGCGACGTCGCCGCACTGACGGCCAGGAACACGCTCTTGTCCGAGGGGGTCTCGAAGGCGACCACACGGGAGAAGTCGGCCTGCCCGCCGAGGATGAAGAACATGCTGAGCACGATGACCAGCAGCAGACCCGACAGCTCGATCGCGGTGAGCACCACGTTGACCTTGACGCTCTCGCCGACGCCGCGCAGGTTGACCGCCAGCACCAGCAGCATGAACGCCAGGGCGATCAGCAGGATGACCGTGTTGCCTACCTCCAGGCCGAAGCCGGTGACGAGGTTGGCGGCGAAGGCCCGCGAAGCGGCGGAGGCGGAGGTGATGCCCGAGCACATCACCGCGAAGCACACCAGGAACGTCAGCACGTGTTTGCCGAACGCCTTATGCACATACAGGGCCGCGCCGGCCGCCTCCGGATATTTCGTCACCAGTTCGAGGTAGGAGCACGCGGTGATCAGGGCGACGACGAAGGCGATGGCGAAGGGCAGCCAGGCGGCGCCGCCCACTTCGCCGGCCACCTGGCCGGTCAGGGCGTAGATGCCGGTGCCGAGAATGTCGCCGACGATGAACAGCAGCAGCAGGCCGGGGCCCATCACCCGCTTCAGCGCGGGCTGGCCGTCGTTTCCCGCCTCGGCGGGAGTGGGTGGACTGGTCTGAGCCATGGGGGGTTGTTCCTTGTCTGCGTCAGCCCGCAGGCTGAAGGGATAGGGGCCACGTCCCGCGCATCGGGCGCCGGTCAGGTGCGCAGCGGGCGCCAGACCGGCCGGATGATCTCGACCTTCACTCTGACACCTTACGATCCTGCGCAGTCATCTGTGAACAGGGCGTCACGCACCGCTGCGTGTCTCCAGGGACGAGTGGACGGGCGGCCCCCGAGGGGTTGACGCGAGGGCGGCTTCGCAAGTTAATGTCAACATGAAGTCAAGCGACTCGATGCGCATCGGAGAGCTCGCGGAACGGTTCGGCCTGGCGCCGCACGTGCTGCGCCACTGGGAGTCGATGGGTCTGCTGACCCCGGCCACCAGAGTGAACGGCCGCCGCCGCTACACCCGCGACCACGTCATCCGCGTCATGACGATCATCCGGGCCAAGGCGGGCGGCCTGAGCCTGGAGCAGATCCGCGGCGTGCTCGACGCCGCCGGCCGCGCCGAGCGCCGGGCGCTGCTGCGGCGCCAGCACGAGGAGCTGGGCCGGCGCCTGGAGGAGATCGCCGCGTCCAAGCGGCTGATCGAGCACCTCATGGAGTGCGGCGCCGACGACTTCACCCAGTGCCCCGACTACCGGCGCATGGTGGAGAGCGCGGCCTGGCCGCGGAATCTGCAGGACGAGGCGTGCGTGATCGACCCCGGTCAGGCCGGCGACCGTACGCCCGGGGCGCAGGAGGTGGCCGGGCAGCGCTGAGGTCCGTCCGCCGCAGGGGAGGCGGCCGGCCGGGTCTCGCTGCGGCTCATGTCCGGAGATATGGTGCGTCGATGGAGGAGTTGGAGCGTCTTTTCCGCACGGCCGCCGATCACGCGGCCGGATACCGGCGGTCGCTGGCGGAGCGGCCGGTCGGGGTGCCGGTCGACCAGGAGGCGCTGGCCAAGGCGTTCGCCGGTCCGCTGCCGTCCGGCCCCACGCCGCCGGAGCGGGTGCTGGCCGACCTGATCGCCGCCGCCGAGCCCGGCCTGGTCGCCGGCGCGGGGCCGCGGTACTTCGGGTTCGTGGTCGGCGGCGCGCTGCCGGCGGCGACCGGGGCCGACATCCTCGCCGCCGGCTGGGATCAGATCGCGACCAACGCCGTCACCTCCCCGGCGGCCATCGCCGCCGAGACCGCCGCGGGCGGCTGGCTGAAGGAGCTGCTGGGCATCCCGCGGGAGGCGTCGGCGGGATTCGTCACCGGCTGCCAGGCGGCCAACACGGTCGGGCTCGCCGCCGCCCGCCACCAGGTGCTGGCCGACGCGGGCTGGGACGTGGAACGGCGCGGGCTGGCCGGCGCGCCGCCCGTCCGGGTGATCGCCGGAGCGGAGCGGCACGCCACCATCGACAGGTCGCTGCGGCTGCTCGGCTTCGGCACGGACGTCGTGGAGCCGGTGCCGGCCGGGCCGGACGGCGCCATCGACGTCGGGGCGCTGCGCGAGGTGCTGCGCGCCGGAGCCGCAGGGCCGACCGTCGTCTGCCTCCAGGCGGGCAACGTCAACACCGGCGCCTGCGACCGGCTCCGCGAGGCGTGCGAGCTCGTGCACCGGCACGGCGGCTGGGCGCACGTGGACGGCGCGTTCGGCCTGTGGGCCGCGGCCAGCCCCGCGACCAGGCACCTGGTGGACGGGCTGGAACTGGCCGACTCCTGGGCCTGCGACGGGCACAAGTGGCTGAACCTGCCCTACGACTCGGCGTTCGCGTTCTGCGCCAGGCCCGGCGCGCACGCGGCGGCGATGTCCCTCACCGCCGCGTACCTGGTCGGCTCGGGTGGCGTCCCGGCGGGAGCGGATCTGACCGCCGAGTCCTCGCGCCGCGCCCGCGGGTTCGCGGTGTGGGCGGGGCTGCGGGAGCTGGGCCGCGACGGGGTCGCCGCGCTGGTCGACCGCTGCTGCGCGCTGGCTCGCAGGTTCGCCGGCGGGCTGTCCGCCGCGGGGTTCGAGGTGGCGAACGAGGTGGTGCTCAACCAGGTGCTGGTCCGCTTCGGCGATGACGCGCGCACCGACCGTACGGTGGCCGCCGTGCAGGCGGACGGCACCTGCTGGGCGGGCGGCACGACCTGGCGGGGGCGGCGGTACATGCGCGTCTCGGTCTCGAACGCGACCACGACCGAGGCGGACGTCGACCGCTCGATCGCCGCGATCACCCGCCTGGCCTCCTGACGCTGCCAGAGTTCCGGCTGTTTGATACGGGCCGTCCGTTTCGTGTTGCTCCGGTGGGTAGATGCCGTCCAAACGCGTCATCTCACGAAATGGGGGACACCATGGCTCGCGGTTCTAGCAAGAAGCGGGAACGCCAGTACGAGCACGTCAAGGACAGTGCCAAGAAACGCGGCGAGAGCGGCAAACGGGCCAAGGAGATCGCCGCCCGTACGGTGAACAAGGAACGAGCCAGGGCGGGCGAGTCGCGTACCGCCAGCAAGACCTCCACCGCGGACATGTCGTCGAGCCGCAGGGGCGGGCTGCGCTCGCACACCGGGGCGGCCGGCCGGACCAGGGACCAGCTCTACGCCGAGGCCAAGCGGCGCGACATCAAGGGCCGCTCGAAGATGAGCAAGTCGCAGCTGGAGAAAGCCCTCGGATGATCCGGGGCGCCCAACCCCCCACAACGCGGCCGGCGCCGCGACACCGGGTGTCACGGCGGCGGGCGTGCCGGACGACGTCGCGGCGCTCCTCGATGCTCCCCAATGCTCCCCGGTGCCGTGAGTCACCGGCGCACGTCCCTCCGTGACGGCTTTCGCGCGTGGCTCACCGCGGGACGAGACCGCGAAAACGGCGGAGGGGTGCTGTCCGGGCTCACGTCACCGGGAAGTCACCGGAAGAACATCTAGCCCTTGGTCCAGATCGACGCGATGACGCCGTCCTCGGCGCTCAGGATCTGCGGACTGTAGCCGAGCAGCTTCATCTGGGCCGACTTGATGGTGTAAGTCGTCTTCGACAGGTTCAGGTACTCCTTGATGCCGCTCACGCTGCCCTTGCCCCACACGGTGGTGTAGAGGTTGCCGGGCTCGACGGCCATGAGGACGGGGCGCAGACCCTGCCTCGTCTTGGTCAGCAGTTCCTTGCCGCGCTCCGTGACGGTCTGGCCGAGGGTCACCTGGAGGGTGCCCGTGGCGGCGCCGGCGATCCAGACGGCCGCGTAGAGGGGCCGCTCCACCGTGCCGTACACGTCCAGCGACGCCAGGCTGTAGCCGGCGGTGGCGAGCTCCTGGTTGACCTTGGTGAAGGTCTCCTTGGTCAGGCTCACCTGGGACTTGACAAGCTGCGTGGTCTTCTCGAAGACCCCGGCGAAGACCGCGCCGGCGCCGGTGCCCGTGCCGCTGATCAGCTTGGGCTGGTAGCCGGCCGCCAGTTGCTCCTGGATGCGCTTGGTCAGCTCGGTGCCCTTGATGCCCTGCAGCACGTTGACCTTGCGACCGGGGTCCTTGGTCCAGAGGGTCGTGTACAGCGGGTTGGCCGCGTTGGTCACGTTCAAGGACGTCGGGACGTAGCCCTTGCCCAGCAGGTCCTTGACCCGCTGCACCAGCTTGGAGCCGGTGAGCGCGTCGAGGGAGAGCCATTCCAGCGGCTGGGCCTGGACGGTCGTGGCGGTCGCGGCGGGCTGAGCGGCCATCGCCGGGGTGGCGAAGGCCAGCAAAGGCGCAGTGGCGGTCGCCACGGCCGCAGTGAGGACGGTTACCTTCTTCGCGTTCCGCATGTTCCTCCTAGGGAAGTAAAGGTTGCCCCAAATGGGGACAAGGAGGGACCATAACAGAGCATGAGGACATGGCAACCAATCGTTACCGCGATCGTGACATGTCTGTGTCAAAACTCCTGACATTTCGGGAAGTTTCGGAGATATGTGAGGGTATGTCGCGAGGGGTGCTCATGTTCCGGCGTCGGCCAAGTGGTTAAGTTAGGCTTACCTAATTACTGCGACATCACCGCGAGACGGGGAGTCCCCATGGCGAAGGAATCGGCACGGCGCACGCCCACCTGCACCACCTGCGTGGTCCGGCGGACCGAGCGGCTCAGCCCGCACCTGATCAGGGTGGTGCTCGGCGGCGACGGGCTCGCCGGGTTCACCGCGGGAGAGTTCACCGACCACTACGTCAAGCTGCTGTTCCCCGTGCCGGGGGTGACCTATCCGGAGCCGTTCGACCTGGGCGCGATCCGGGAGGAGCTGCCCCGCGAGCACTGGCCCGTCATGCGGACCTACACCGTGCGCGGCTGGGACCCCCTGACACGGGAGCTGACCATCGACTTCGTCTGCCACGGGGACAAGGGCCTGGCCGGACCCTGGGCGATGCGGGCGGCGCCCGGCGACGTGCTGCGCTTCCTCGGCCCCGGCGGGGCCTACGCGCCGAGCGCCGAGGCGGACTGGCACCTGCTCGCCGGCGACGAGAGCGCGTTGCCCGCCATCGGGGTCGCGCTGGAACGGCTGCCGGCCGGCGCGCCCGCCAAGGTCTTCATCGAGGTGGAGAACGCGGCCGAGGAGCAGGAGCTGCCGTCCGCCGGTGACACCGAGATCGTCTGGTTGCACCGTTCCGGCGGGCAGGTGGGCCGGGCCCTGGTGGACGCGGTACGCGCGGCGGAGTTCCCCGTTGGCACGGTGCACGCGTTCGTCCACGGCGAGGCGACCTTCGTCAAGGAGCTGCGCCGGTACCTGCGGGTGGAGCGGGGCGTGCCGCTGGAGCAGCTGTCGATCTCCGGCTACTGGCGGCTCGGCCGCGACGAGGACGGGTGGCAGTCCTCGAAGGGGGAGTGGAACCGGCAGGTCGAGGACGAGGAGGCACAGGCGATGAGCGGCTCGGCCGCCTGACGCGCCCGCACGACGCGCCCGCACGACGCGCGCCACGATCGGGCCGTGGCCGCCCGGCGATCTCTCATCGGCCGGACGGAAAGGCAACGCCGAGCGCGGTACTTCGTGAGGTCACCCGCCTGACCGGGCCGGAGATAACGGACTCCAACCCATTTCGGCGCTCTCCGCCGTGGCCCAGGACACCATGAGGGGGTTCTGACCACCACGTGGAGTCGATGCGACATGGCTGAGGAGAACGGAGAGCGGAGCCGGCCGTCGCGGCGCGCGTTCCTGGGCGCCGCCGCGACCGGCGGGGCGGGGCTGGCGGCCGGCGCGGCGGGCGCGACCCTGCTGACGGGCCCATGGACGGGCCCGCCGGCAGGCCCGGCGGCGGGCGGTCAGGCCGCCGCCGGTGCCTGGGGCGGGCGAGCACCCGCCGGGGGAGCGGGCAACGGGCGGGTCCCGAGAGGATCGTTCCGAGGGGAGCACCAGCCCGGCGTCCTCACCGGACCGGCGCTCGCCTGCCTGGTGGCCGCGTTCCACTGCCGCGACCGCGACCGGCAGGTGCTGGCGGGAACGTTACGAAGGCTGTCGGACGAGATGGACGCCCTCATGGCCGGGCGCGCCCCGGCCCCCAACGCCGCCACGCTGCCCCCGTCCGACAGTTCGCTCCTGCTCGGCCAGGGCGACCAGCCGGCGCTGGTGACGCTCAGCGTCGGCGCCTCGCTCTTCGACGGCAGGTACGGCCTGGCCGACCGCCGCCCCGCCGAGCTGCGACCGATGGGCGTGCTGGCCAACGACCGGCTCGACCCGGCGCGCACCCACGGCGACCTGCTGGTGCTGGTGCAGGGCGATCACCCCGACGTGTGCCTGCACGCATTGCGCCGCCTGACGATGGCGGCCGGCGACAGCCTCAGGCTCGCCTGGTCCCAGGACGGCTTCGCCCGCCCCGACCCGGTCGCCACGGCGGGCGCGACGGACAACCGCAACCTGCTCGGCTTCAAGGACGGCACCGGCAACCCCGACGCCGGGAACGCGGCGCTGATGGACCGGGCGGTCTGGGTCGGGGCCGGCGACGGCGAGCCCGCCTGGGCCCTCGGCGGCACGTACGTGGCCGTCCGCCTGATCAGGATGTTCGTCGAACGCTGGGACCGCACCTCGCTGGCCGCGCAGGAACGCGTGATGGGCCGCCGCAAGGACTCGGGCGCGCCCCTGGACGGTTCCAAGGAGACGGACCTGCCGCGCTACGCCGACGACCCCCGGGGCGAGCGCATTCCGCTGAACGCGCACATCAGGCTGGCCAACCCGCGCACGGCGGGCCCGGAGAAGGCGATGCTGCGCAGGGGCTTCAACTACTCGCGCGGGCTCGACGCCGACGGCCTGCTCGACCAGGGCCTGGTCTTCGTCAGCTACCAGCGCAGGCTGGTCAACTTCCTTCAGGCCCAGGAACGGCTGCGGGGCGAGCCGATGGAGGCGTTCACCCGGCCGGAGGGCGGGGGCTTCTTCTACGCGCTGCCCGGCGCCCGTGACGGCTACCTGGGCCAAGGGCTCGTGGACGACCAATAGGGCGAGGAGGAACGATCCATGAAAGGCCTGTCGAGGCGTGGATTATTGGGCGGCGCCGCGGCCGCCGCAGGCGCGGCGGCGGTGGACAAAGCCGCAGAAACCAGAGCTTCCGTACGGGACAGAGGCCCGGTGGCCGCCCCCGCGACGGTGTACCCGAACGACCCTCGCTACCAGGAACTGACCGTCGGCTACAACCAGCGCTGGGTCGGCCGGCCCGACTACGTCCGCGTGGTCAGCTCCACCGAGCAGGTGGTGGCGGCGGTCCAGGAGGCGGTGGACACGGGCCGGCGCGTCTCGGTGGTCTCCGGCGGCCACTGCCTGGCTCCGTTCGTCTTCAACGACGAGGTCAAGGTGGTCATCGACCTCGCCGGGCTGAACGACGTCTACTTCGACACCCGGCGCGGCGCGTTCGCCGTCGAGGGCGGCGCCCGGCTGTCGAACGTCTACGAGACCCTCTACAAGAAGTGGGGCGTGACCATACCCGGCGGCATGTGCCCGACGGTTGGCATCGGCGGGCACGCCACCGGCGGCGGCTACGGCTTCCTGTCCCGGCAGTTCGGGGCCGTGATCGACCATCTGGCGGCGGTCGAGGTGGTGGTCGTGGACCGCTCGCGCACCGCCCGCGCGATCGTGGCCACCAGGGACCCGGACGACCCGCACCACGCCCTGTGGTGGGCGTGCGCGGGCGGTGGCGGCGGCAACTTCGGCGTCGTCACGAAGTTCTGGTTCCGCACGCCGGGCCGCACCGGCGCCGACCCTGGCGGGCTGCTCGTCAACCCGCCGAAGGACGTGCTGCTCAGTGCCGTCGGCATCCCGTGGAGCATGCTGGACCGGACCAAGTTCACCGCCCTGGTCACGAACTGGGGCGCCTGGTACGAATCCGCCGCCGCCCCGAATTCGCCGGCCAAGGCACTGTCCGGGGTGGCGTCCCTGGCACACCGCTCGGCCCAGAACGTCTTCCTGCTCACCCAGGTCGACGCGGCGGCCCCCGGCGCCGAGGCGCTGCTCAGCGGCTACCTCGCGGCGCTGACCAGCGGGCTCGGCGTGGACGCGGTGGTGGCGGCGCAGCCGGCGCAGAAGCTGCCCTGGCTGCACGCGGTCAGGCTGATCGCGGCCAGCATCCCGTCGTTCATCAACCCGACGCTGCGCGGGTCGTCGAAGTCGGCGTACCTGCGCAAGTCGTACATGCCGGTCCAGGCGGGCGCGATGTACGACGCGCTCACCCGCACCGACTTCGCCAACCCGGCGGGGGCGGTGACGCTGGCCGGGTTCAGCGGCGGCGCGATCAACGCCGTGCCGTCCACGCGGACGGCGCTCGCCCACCGCGACGCCGCGTTCTGGACCCTGTTCGAGACGCAGTGGCAGGACCCGGCCGCCGACGCGGCCAACATCGGCTGGCTGCGCGACCTGTACGGCGCGGTCTGGTCGGCCACCGGCGGCTATCCGGTGCCCGGCGAGCAGGCCGACGGCTGCTACATCAACAACCCCGACCCGGACATCACCGACCCGGCGTTCAACCGCTCGGGGGTGCCCTGGCAGACCCTCTACTACAAGGACAACTACCCCCGGCTGCAGCGGGTCAAGGCGGCCTACGACCCGCGCGGCGTCTTCAGGCACGCGCAGTCGATCACCGCGGCCGAGTGACGGAGGAAGACATCGTGATCCACCAACTCATCTTCGCTGCCCCCAAGCCGGGAATGACGGAACACGAGTTCCAGCAGTACTGGCTGAACGTGCACGCCGTCGAGTACGCCTCCAAGATCCCCCAGATCAGGAAATACCTCATCGACACCCGGATCCCGTTCTGGCCGGGCGAGGGCGAGCCGCTGTGGAGCGGCGTCGCGGAGATCTGGCTGCGTGACGAGCGCGAGCAGCTCGAATCGCTGCAGACGCCCGAGTTCCTGCAGGGCGCGCGCATGGACGAGCCGCGCTGGGCGGCCTTCTGGCGCACGGTCGTGCTCGACACCGACGCCCACGAGGTGGTCGCAGGACCCGAGCTCGCGAGCGCGACAGACGTGAAGCTGATCGTGCTGGTCAAGCGGAAGGAAGGCGTGCCGCTGGCGGAGTTCAGGAGCCGCAGCCTGGGCGCGCACGCCGACCTGGTCAAGCGGATGCCCGGCCTGCGCCGCTACCTGCAGTGCCACGTCAGGGACGGCGCGTACGGCATCGGCGAGGCCGTGCTGGACGCCGCCTACCTGCTCTCCTTCGACAGCCGCGACGACCTGGCCGCGGCGCTCGCCTCGGCCGAGTTCGCCAAGGCCGAGGCCGACATGGAGTCGTTCGTCGAACCGCGTTACGTGCATCGGCTCGTCACCACCGAGCACTGGATCATCGGGCCGGAGAGCCGCTGATGTCCGGCCCAGAAAACAGCCCGGACAACGGCTACGACTACGTCGTGGCGGGCGCCGGCGCGGCGGGCGCGATCGTCGCGGCCCGGCTCGTCGAGCGCACGCAGGCCCGCGTGCTCCTGCTGGAGGCGGGGGGCGGCGCGGACGTCCCCGCGATGCGCCAGACCGGCATTCCGGGCATGACCTCCCTGTGGGGCGACCCGGACGTCACCTGGCCGTACCTCACGGTTCCGCAGCAGGGGCTGGACGGGCGCTCGGTGCCGCTGCCGCAGGGCAAGGCCCTCGGCGGCGGCACCAGCGTCAATGCCATGCTGTACGTACGGGGCAACCGCCGCGACTACGACCACTGGGCCGCGCTCGGCAACGACGGCTGGTCGTACGAGCAGGTGCTGCCCTGCTTCAAACGGGCCGAGGACCACGAGCACGGCCAGGACGCCTACCACGGCACCGGCGGCCCGATGAAGGTCGCCCGCCTGTCGCGGATGTCGGAGGTGTCGCGCGCCTTCATCAGGGGCGCCCGCGAGCTCGGCTACCCCGGCGGCGAGGACTGGGACTACAACGGCGCGGCCCAGGAGGGCGCGTTCGCCTACCAGTCCACCAGGACGAAGGACGAGGAACGGTCGAGCACCGCCTACGGCTACCTCGACCCGCTCAGGGGCCATCCGCGGCTGACCGTCGAGACCGGCGCCGTGGCCACCCGCGTGCTGCTGGACGGCACGAGGGCCACGGGCGTGGAGTACGTGCGCGACGGCGTGACGCACCGGGCCGAGGCGGCTGCCGAGGTGATCGTCTCCTGCGGCGCGCTGGCCACGCCCAAGCTGCTCATGCTGTCCGGCATCGGCGCCGCCGCCGACCTCGGCCGCCACGGGCTCGCCACCGCCGTGGACCTGCCGGGCGTCGGCGCGAATCTGCACGACCACCTCATCCTCGGCGTCGCCTACACCTGCCGCACCGAGCTGCCGCCGCCCGAGCTGCTGGCGGAGGCCGGCCTGTTCCCGCCGGACGACGCGGCCCTGCAACTGCTGTTCGGCCCCGTGCAGTTCGTCGAGGACTCCTACCGCGTGGACGGGCCCGTCTTCACCTTCGCGCCCGTGCTCGCCCAGCCGCGCAGCAGGGGCACGCTCACCCTGCGCTCGGCCGACCCCGGCGACCCGCCCCTCGTCGATCCCGGCTACCTGCGCGACCAGGAGGACCTCAGGGCGCTGGTCCGCGGGATCGAGCTGTCCAGGGAGCTGGCGCACACCGAGGCGATGTCCGCCTTCCGCGAGCGCGAGAGCGCGCCGGGACACGGCGCGGACCTGCGCGCCTACGTCCGCGCGACGGCGAGCACGGTGTGGCACCCGGTGGGCACCTGCCGCATGGGCCGCGACCCGATGGCCGTGGTCGACCCCGAGCTGCGCGTGCACGGCGCCGACCGGCTGCGGATCGCCGACGCCTCCGTCATGCCGACCATCCCCGCAGGCAACACCGCCGCAGCCACGATGATGATCGGCGAGCGCGCGGCCGACCTGCTCACCTAAGGAGCCGACCGTGGCAGACAGCTACAGGTACATCGTCATCGGCGCGGGCGCGGCCGGCTCCGTGCTCGCCGCCCGGCTCAGCGAGGACCCCGGCGCCTCGGTGCTGCTGCTGGAGGCCGGCGACGCGCAGGTCACCGACGCGGTCAGGACCCCGCACCGGTGGAACGAGGTGCTGCTGACCGACCTCGACTGGGCGTACATGAGCGAGCCTCAGCCGGGCCTCGGCGGATCCCGCGTCTACAGCGCGGCCGGGCGCGGCCTGGGCGGCGGCTCGAACGTCTACCACATGATGCACACCAGGGGCCGGCCGCAGGACTACGACTCCTGGGCCTACCAGGGCTGCCCAGGATGGTCGTTCGAGGACGTCCTGCCGACCCTCCAGCACCTGGAGGCGCAGCGGGACGGGCACAACCCCACGGCGGGCAAGGACGGCCCCATGACCGTGGCCGACGCGGCCGAGACCGGCAATCCGGTCTCGCGCACGTTCATCGACGCCTGCGTGGAGCTCGGCCACCCCCGCCTGGACGACTTCAACGCCGGCCTGTTCGGCGCCGGCTGGCACCATGTCAACATCAAGGACGGCCTGCGCCACGGCGCCCGCGAGGCCTACCTGGACCCCGCGCTCGGCCGCCCCAACCTCACCGTCATGACCGCCGCCCCGGCCACCAGGCTGCTGTTCGACGGCGGGCGCTGCACGGGCGTCGAGTACACCCGCGACGGCGCCACCCACACCGCGCGGGCCGAGGCCGAGGTCGTGCTCTGCGCGGGCGCCATCCAGTCGCCCAAGCTGCTCATGCTGTCCGGCCTCGGACCGGCCGCGCACCTGGCCGAGCACGGCATCCCCGTGCTGGCCGACCTGCCGGGAGTCGGCGCGAACTTCCAGGACCACCCCCTGGTCATCGGGCCGATCGGCTACATGGCCAAGCCGGGCGACGACCCGCGCGGGCAGGTGACCGAGGTCGCCGTGTTCTGCGGGTCCGAGGAGGGCCTGCCGGTGCCCGATCTGGAGGTGGCGCTGGTGCACCGCGCGCCGTTCGGCGAGAAGTTCTTCGCCAACGTGGTGCGCCGCGTGCAGACGGGCAAACCCATCGCGCCGGTACGGGAGCTGGTGGACCCGCACGTCATCCTCAGCCTCACCGCGCTGGTGCGGCCCGTCTCACGCGGCTGGGTCCGCCTGGCCGGCCCCGACCCCGCCGCCCACCCCCTGATCAACGCCGACTACCTCGGCGACCCGTACGACCTGGAACGCACGGTCACCGTCGTGGAGATCGCCAGGGGCCTCTACCGGACCAAGGCGTTCACCGAGGAATGGGGGCTGACCGAGGTCGCGCCGGGCCCTGACGTGACCACCCGCGCCGAGCTGCGCACGTGGGTGAAGGCCAACACCGGCTCCTACTACCACTTCGCCGGCTCGTGCCGGATGGGCTCGGACGCGGGCGCGGTGGTCGACCCGCGGCTGCGGGTGCGCGGCGTCGAGGGCCTGCGGGTGGCCGACGCCTCCGTGATGCCGACGCTGGTGAGCGCCCACCCGCACACCACGGTCGTGATGATCGCCGAGCGTGCCGCTAGCTTCATCACCGGCGGCGACTGAACACACCGGCACCCACACGTCGAGCCTCATGGTCCGGACCGGTCCATGAGGCTCGACGTCGTGCCCGTGAGACGTTTGCCGGACAGGCGTTTTCGCCGGTGAGACGTCTTGCCGCCGGATGTCCGTCCGGCCGGACGTCTTGTTGGCGGGACGACATCTGACCGTCATATATAGAAGTGGCAGTGCCAGCATAAGCTCGTCCTGTCACCCCGCCCCGGAGATTCCGATAATTAATGATGAAAAGGGGGAAAGCTCGAAATATTTAGGGGTTGGTCGTATGACCATCTATACGGAATTGGACTCGCAGGAGATATGGCTCTCACCATTCTGTGAGGATCTCTTCTCCTCCTTCCTCCGTTCCGACCAGCGCCGCTGGGGCGAGGTGTACGTTCAAGGACTGCTCTCGGTGCCCGGCCGCAAATCGATCCGGCGCATCTCCGAGCAGGTGACGGGACGGCCCGTCGACCAGTGCCTGCAGCAGTTCGTCAACCAGAGCCCCTGGGACTGGCGGCTCGTCCGGCAGCGCCTGGCGCAGATCCTCGTCCAGGCCGTCCGCCCCAAGGCGTGGGTGCTCGAAGAGGTCGTCTTCCCCAAGAACGGCTCCAAGTCGGTCGGCGTGGCCAGGCAGTTCGTGCACTCCGCCGGCCGGCTGGTCAACTGCCAGCTCGGCCTGGCGGTCGTACTTGTGGGCGATGAGGGCGGCTGCCCGGTCAACTGGCGGCTGCTGCTGCCGCGCTCGTGGGACGACGACGAGGAGCTGCGCAGCGGCGCTCGCCTCCCCGAGCGGGAGCGCAGCCGGCCGGCCTGGCGGCACCTGCTTCAGGCGATCGACGAGATGGTGATCGACTGGGGCCTGCCGCCCGCGCCCATCGTGGCCGACGCCAGGGCGATGCCGGGCGTGGAGTCGCTGCTCGGCGGGCTGGCCGAGCGCGGGCTGCCCTACCTGGTCCGGGTCTCGCGGCACACCATGCCCTCGATCGGCCCCGGCGCCGTGGTCCGCCCGGTGCTGGAGCCCGCCAGGCCCCGGCTGCAGGTGGTGTCGGGGCGGGCGCTGCCGCGTCCGTACGAGCCGGTGCACAGCTGGCGCAGCGTCGGCAACCGCTCCATGTGGCTGACCGACCTGGGCCGCCACCGCGTGCCCGACCTGGCGGGGCTGATCAAGCTGCGCAACCGGGCGGTGTCCGAGCTGTCCGCGGTGTCCAGGGAGTCGGGCCTGCACCACTTCGAAGGCCGTTCCTTCCAGGGCTGGCACCACCACGTCACGCTGGTGTCCGCCGCCCACGCCTACCGGCTGCTGCGCGGCCGCGACGGAAGGAAGGCGGAGGACCTGTGCCTGTCCCCGCATGGGTGACCGAGCGGCTGTGCGGCGTCGAGCTGTTCCGCGGCCTGAACGCCGAGCAGCTCGACTGGGTGGCGCGCACGGGCCGGTTCATGGAGCTGTCCGACGGGGACGCGCTGTTCTCCGAGGGCGAGCCGGCCGACGCCTTCTACGTGCTGCTCGGCGGCCAGATCGTGGTGACCAAGCTGGTCGGCGGCAGGGAGCAGGTGCTGGCCAGGCACACCGGCGACAGCATCGAGCACCAGTTCATCGGCGAGCTGCCGCTGCTCACCAGCGGCGAGTACCTGGCCAGCGCGCTCGCCGTGGGCCCCGCCCGGGTCGTCGCCTACGACAGGGACGGCTTCTTCGAGATGCTGGAGCGCTGCCCGCCGGTGTCCAGGGTGCTGCTCCCGGTGCTGGCCGGGCGGATCAACGCCATGGAACGGCAGGCCGGGCGCAGCCGCATGCTGGAAGGGCTCGGCATGCTCGCCGCCGGGCTGGCGCACGAGCTGAACAACCCGGCCGCGGCCGCCATGCGGGCCACCCGCGACCTGCGCGACCTGACGCCGCGGCTCGCCGAGGCCGCGGTCGCGTGGGGCCGGGCCTGCGACGACACCGAGTGGCGGCTGGTCGCCCGCACCCAGGGCGAGCTCACGCCCAGGGTGCCGCTGGACCCGCTGGCCGAGGCGGAGGCGGCGGACGAGGTGGCCGACTGGCTGGAGGCGCGCGGGCTCGCCCAGGCCGCCGACCTGAGCGACGTCCTGGCCGAGCACGGCGCGTGCCCCGCCCGGCTCGACGAGCTGGCCGCGGGGCTGCGGGCGGAGGCGCTCGGCCCGGCGCTGACGTACCTGACCAGGGTGTTGCGGGCGGCCTCGCTCACGCGCGACGCGGCCGAGGCGGGCCGGCGGGTGGTGGAGCTGGTCGGGCGCACCTCCGCCTACGCCAACCTCGACCGGGCGCCGGAACGCGACGTGGACCTGCGCGAGGGGCTGGAGGCCACGCTTGCGCTCATGGCGCCGAAGCTGCGCGGCGTACGGGTGCGCCGCGACTACGCCGACCTGCCCGACATGAAGGCGTTCCCCAGCGAGCTCAACCAGGTCTGGACGAACCTCATCGACAACGCCGTGGACGCCATGAACGGCGAGGGCGAGCTGGCGATCAGCACCCGCCGCGAGGGCGGCCACGCCGTGGTGGAGTTCCGCGACGACGGGCCCGGCATCCCCGGCGACGTGCTGCCCACGGTGTTCCAGCCGTTCACCACCACCAAGGAGCTGGGCAAGGGCACCGGGCTCGGCCTGCACGTCAGTATGGACATCGTGGCGCAGCGGCACGGCGGCACGATGGAGGTCACCACCCGCCCGGGGGAGACCCGCTTCGTGGTCAGGCTCCCCCTGAGCCGCCTTCCCGATGGGAAGGACGATCAGCTCTCCGCGTGATAGCGGTGGATCATGGAGACCGCCATCGCGCCCTCGCCCACGCTGGAGGCCAGCCGCTTGACCGAGCCCGCCCGCGCGTCTCCCGCCGCGAACACGCCGGGCACGCTGGTCTCCAGCAGCAGCGGCTGACGCGGCAGGTCCCACGCGGGCAGCTCGGCGACCGGCCCCAGGTCGGGCCCGGTCAGCACGAAGCCGCGCTCGTCCCTGCGCACCATGTCGTCCAGCCACTCGGTCCTGGGCCTCGCGCCGATGAAGACGAACAGGTGCTCGGCCTCGTGCGTGCTGAGCGCGCCGGTCACGCCGTCGCGCAGCACGATGCGCTCCAGCCGGTCGGAGCCCTCGGCGCCGGCCAGCCGCGTGTTCGTCATGATCGTGATGGCCGGATCCGCCTCGATCTCGTCCACCAGGTAGGCCGACATCCCTTGGGACAGGCTCGCGGCGCGGACGACCATGGTGACGTGGCCGGCGTGCTTGGCGAAGTGCAGCGCGGCCTGACCGGCGGAGTTGGCGCCGCCGACGATCCACACGGGCTTGCCGACGCACGACTCGGTCTCCGTCAGCGTGGCGCCGTAGTAGATGCCCGCGCCCTCGAAGCGGCCGGCGCCGGCGGCGTCGAGGCTGCGGTAGGACAGGCCGGTCGACAGCAGTACGGTGGCCGCCGTGATCTCCTTGCCGTCGGACAGGTGCAGCACGCACGCCCGCCCCGCCCGGCTCAGCCGCTCGGCCTCGACCGGGGCGAGCACGTCCACGCCGAACCTGCGGGCCTGCGTGACCGCCCGGCTGGTCAGGTCTACTCCGGAGATGCCGGACGGGAAGCCCAGGTAGTTCTCGATCCTGCTGGAGGTGCCCGCCTGGCCGCCCGGCACGTACGCCTCGATCAGCAGTGTGGCCAGGCCCTCGGAGGCGGCGTAGACCGAGGCGGCCAGCCCGGAGGGGCCGCCGCCGACGATGGCCACGTCGTAGTGGGGATGGCTCAGCTCCGTGGCCAGGCCCAGCGCCTCGACCACCTCGGCGTGCCCGGGCCGGACCAGCGAGCGCCCGTCGGGCAGCGCCACCACGGGCAGCTCGGCCGCGCCGCGCGGCCCCTCCTCGAACCTGAACGGCAGGCGATGACGGGTGAGCAGGTCGCGCAGCCGGTGGGTGGCCGGCGCGAACCGGTGACCGACCAGGCGAATGCCCTGGTAGGGCGGCTCGTAGCCGGACTCCCAGTCGGCCAGCAGCTCGTCGAGCACCGGATAGAGCCGCTCCTCAGGTGGCTCCCACGGCTTGACGAGGTAGTGGTCGAGCCGCACCTCGTTGATCGCGGAGATCGCGACGCTGGTGTCGGCGTAGGCGGTCAGGAGCACGCGGCGGGCGGTGGGGAAGCGCTCGGCCGCGGCGGCCAGGAACTCGATCCCCGTCATCCCGGGCATGCGCTGGTCGGACAGGATCAGCGCCACCTCCGCGCGGCGGTCGAGCAGCGTGTCGAGCAGGCGCACGGCCTCGGCCGGCGATCTCGACGCGAGGACGCGGTAGCGCTCCTGGTAGGCGTGGGACAGATCGCGCCGGACCGCGCGGAGCACGTGGTCGTCGTCGTCCACGGCCAGCAGGACCGGCCGGTGCTGCTCGGGCATCACGACCCTCCAGAATCGGCTGACGACCATTCTGCCGTTTTTTCGGGAAGCGCACCCGGGACACCTGACGAAGTATCAGGTCATTTGCCGGACTTGACGGAATAGGCGGGCCGGCCTTGTCCGTGAATCCCGGCGATTGTTTCAATTCGCTGTATGACGCGCACCATTCTTATTATTCTCTCCGAGTTCGGATATTGGGGAGAAGAGCTCGTCGGGCCGCTGACCGCCTTCGACAGGCAGGGTTACCGGAGCGTGTTCGCCACTCCCACCGGCAAGCGGCCCCAGGCCCTGCCGCCCAGCCTCGACCCCGGCTACGTGGACCCGCCGCTCGGCCGCTCGGTGACCACCCCCGAGGTGGCCGTCGCCGCCCGGCAGGTGGACGAGTCCGACCGGCTCGACGACCCGCTCAGCCTGGCCGAATGGATCCCGGAACGGCCGTACGACAGCGAGGACGGCCACCTGCGCAAGGTCGAGGCGTACTACCGCGAGCTCGGCCGGCTGGACCGCGACATCGGCCGCTACGACGCCCTCGTCCTCGTGGGCGGCAGCGGGCCGATCGTCGACCTGGCCAACAACGGCCGCGTGCACGACCTCATCCTCGCCTTCGTCCGGGCCGGCAAGCCGATCCTGGCCGAGTGCTACGGCATCGCCTGCCTCGCCTTCGCCCGCGACTGGGAGGACCGCATGAGCATCCTGCGGGGCAAGCACGTCACCGGCCACTGCAAGGAGTACGACTACAAGGACGGCACGGGGTTCCTCGGCGTGGACTTCAACATGGGGCCGCCGCCGTACCCCCTGGAGTACATCCTGCGCGACGCCACCGCGCCGGACGGCCGCTACCACGGCAACGTGGGCAAGGAGACCTCGGTCATCGTCGACTACCCGTTCGTCACGGGGCGCTCCACGCCGGACTCGTACCTGTCCGGCGAGAAGCTGGTCGAGGTGCTCGAAACCGGCCTGCGCCGCTACGGCTGGTGAATCCGTGAGCAGCCGCCCGGCCAAGAGGGCCGTCTTCGAGCAGTTCGCCGCCGACGGCATCGGCGTGATGTTCGGCAACCCCGGGACCGTGGAGCAGGGCTTCCTCGACGTCCTGGAAGAGGTGCCGGGCTTCAGGTACGTGCTGGCTCTGCAGGAGGCCGCCGCGCTCGGCATCGCCGACGGCTACGCCCGGGCGACGGCCGGCCCCGCGCTGGTCCAGCTGCACACCGGCGTCGGCCTCGGCAACGCCGTCGGTATGCTCTACCAGGCCAAACGCGGCCACTCGCCGCTCGTCGTGATCGCCGGCGAGGCCGGCGTGCGCTACGAGGCGATGGACGGCCAGATGGCCGTGGACCTGGTGGCGATGGCCGCGCCCGTGACCAAGTACGCCACCAGGGTCACCCATCCCGGCTCGGTGCTGCGGGTGCTGCGCCGCGCGGTCAAGACGGCGATGACGCCGCCGCGCGGCCCGGTCTTCGTGGCGCTGCCCATGGACGTGCTGGACGCGGAGACCGACGAGCCCGCGCTGCCCAGCACCATCCCCAGCCGGGCGACGGTGCCCGTGCCGCAGGAGCTGGACCGGGCCGCCGCCGTGCTGCGCGCGGCCCGGCGCCCGGTCGTGCTGGCCGGCGACGGCGTCGCGGTGTCCGGCGCGCAGCCGGAGCTGGCCGCCGTGGCCGAGGCGCTGGGCGCCCCGGTGTGGACGGTGAACTGCTCCGAGCTGGTCATCGACACCACGCACCCGCTGCACCGGGGCGACCTCGGCCACATGTTCGGCGAGCACAGCGCCGCCGCGGTGGCGGAGGCCGACGCCGTGCTGGTCGTCGGCACCTACCTCTTCCCCGAGGTGTTCCCGCTGCTGCGCAGCCCCTTCGCGGACGGGTGCCGGATCGTGCACATCGACCTCGACGACTACGAGATCGCCAAGAACTTCCCCGCCGAGATCGCCCTGGCCGCCGACCCGAAGCCCACCCTGGCGGCCCTGGCCGCCCGGCTCGGCCCGGCGCGCCCCCTGCCCGAGCGGGCGGCGGCGGAGCCGTACGGGGCGGGCATGATGGACCTGTTCGCCGCCGAGCTGGCCCGGCGGGCCCCGGCGGACCTGGTGCTCTTCGACGAGGCGCTGACCGCCTCGCCCGCCCTGCTGCGGCACCTCCCCCCGCGCCGGCCCGGCTCCTACTTCCAGACCAGGGGCGGCTCGCTCGGGGTCGGCCTGCCCGGCGCGATCGGGATCAAGCTGGCCCGCCCCGGCAGCGAGGTGGTGGGCTTCACCGGCGACGGCGGCAGCATGTACACGATCCAGGCCCTGTGGAGCGCCGCCAGGTACGGCGTCGCCGCCCGGTTCGTGATCTGCGACAACCGCCGCTACCAGCTTCTCGACGACAACTTGGAGCAGTACTGGCGCGAGCGCGGCATCGCCTCGCATCCCCACCCCGAAGGCTTCGACCTGGCCCACCCGGAGATCGACTTCGTCCGGCTGGCCAGGAGCCTCGGGGTCCCCGGCATCAAGGTGAGCAAACCCGCCCAGGTGGAGTCCGCCGTCGGGCGCATGCTGACCGAGCCGGGGCCGTTTCTGGTGCATTTGATGACGACGTGAGAGGGACACCGTGAGTGAGAAGCGACTGGCGGGCCGCACCGTCGCGATCCTGATGGAGAGCGACTTCGTCGAGCAGGAGTTGCACTACTACGAGCGGCGCTTCACCGAGGAGGGCGCGCGGGTGGAGTTCCTCACCCGGTTGTGGGGCCAGGACGCCCTCACCTTCCACGGGCACGAGTTCCAGGAGCCGTTCACCGTGACGGGAGACCTGGAACGTGCCGACCTGTCCGGCATCGACGTGCTGATCGTGCCGTCGGGCATGGTGTCGGACCGGTTGCGCTACACCGAGGACGTGCACGAGCTCGCCCCCGCGGTACGCCTGCTCAAGGCGGCCTTCGCGGACCGCCGCATCGTCAAGGGCATCATCTGCCACGGCCTGTGGCTGGCGGCCCCCATCGCCGAGGTGGTCAAGGGCCGCCGCGTCACCTGCCACAACAACCTGGTCGGCGACGCCCGCAACATGGGGGCGCTCTACACCGACCAGGACGTGGTGGTGGACCGTGACCTGGTCACCGGCCGCACCGCCGGCCACTGCGCCGAGTTCGCCCGCATGATCATCGACCTGGTCGCCGCCGACACCACCGCCGAGCGCGCCTACCGGCCCGACTTCACCTTCTCCGACCTGGTGGCCGGATACGTGACCAGCTTCGCGGACGGCGTGATCGGCCTGCGCACCAACGACGGCCGCGCGGTCAAGGTCCGGCTCACCGGCACCACCTCCGCCCAGTTCCTGCGCAACCTGTCCGAGCCCTATCTCGACGCCTCCGGCCACCTCGACCAGCTGCTCACCCCGGGCGGCTACGTGTTCGCGCACGGCATCTTCTATCCCGAGGGCGGCGCGTACACCGTCGAGGCCAAGGCGCTGACCTTCCTCGGCAAGCAGCCGGGACAGTACACCTTCGAGCAGCCCGACTGGTGGGTGCGCCAGATCCGCGAGCTGGGCCGGTTCTACCGCAAGGCCCAGTTCGGCGACGGCCCGATCGACTACGCCGCCTACCGGACGCAGCTGCGGCTCGGCGGCGACAAGGGCGAGCAGGTCGTGCAGGAGACCGACACGATCTCCCGCATGGTCTACGGCATGTCGTCGGCGTACATGCT
The DNA here is from genome assembly GCF_040649755.1 of Nonomuraea sp. NPDC048882. Classification (NCBI taxonomy): domain Bacteria; kingdom Bacillati; phylum Actinomycetota; class Actinomycetes; order Streptosporangiales; family Streptosporangiaceae; genus Nonomuraea; species Nonomuraea sp. NPDC048882. The sequence continues at coordinate 30,039 of NZ_JBEZGB010000012.1, read as the reverse complement.
GACCGGCGAGGAGGACTTCCTGGACGTCGCCGAGCAGGGTGCCGCCTACCTGCGCGACCACATGCGCTTCGTGGACCGCGACGAGGACGTCGTCTACTGGTACCACGGCGTCGAGGTGCGCGACGGGGCCGAGCGCAAGCTGTTCACCTCCGAGTTCGGCGACGACTACGACGCCATCCCGATGTACGAGCAGATCTACGCCCTGGCCGGCCCCACCCAGCTCTACCGGCTGACCGGCGACCCGCGCATCGCGTCCGACATCGACGGCACCCTGCGCCTGTTCCGGCGCTTCTTCCACGATCCCGAGCTGGGCGGCTACTACTCCCACATCGACCCGATCCTGCTCAGCCCGCACCACGAGTCCCTGGGCCCCAACCGGTCCAGGAAGAACTGGAACTCCGTCGGCGACCACGCGCCCGCGTACCTGATCAACCTGCTGCTGGCCACCGGCGACGAGCGGCACGCCGACATGCTGGAGGAGACGTTCGACCTGATCGCCGAGCACATGCCGCGCAAGGACAGCCCGTACGTGCAGGAACGCTTCCACGCCGACTGGACGCCGGACACCGCCTGGCACTGGCAGCAGGACCGCGCGGTCGTCGGCCACAACCTCAAGATCGCCTGGAACCTGATGCGGATGATGTCCATCAGGCCCAAGGAGCGCTACCGCGAGCTGGCCGTCGAGATCGGCGAGAAGATGCCGCCCTTCGGCAGCGACCCGCAGCGCGGCGGCTGGTACGACGTGGTCGAACGCAAACTCGGCCCCGGCGAGCACATCCACCGCTTCGTCTGGCACGACAGGAAGGCCTGGTGGCAGCAGGAGCAGGCCATCCTCGCCTACCAGATCCTGGCCGGGACGGCCGGCGGGGAGGAGTTCCGGCGCCGGGCGCGCGAGTCGGCCGCCTTCTACAACGCCTTCTTCCTCGACCACGACGAGGGCGGCGTCTACTTCAACGTGCTCGCCGACGGCCACCCGTACCTGCTCGGCACCGAGCGGTTCAAGGGCAGTCACTCGATGAGCATGTGCCACGCCGCCGAGCTGTGCTTCCTGGCCACCGTCTACCAGCGGCTGCTGCTGGACAGGAAGCCGCTGACGCTGCACTTCCGCCCGCGGCCCGACGGGTTCACCGACCGGGTCCTGCGGGTGGCGCCCGACGCGCTGCCGCCCGGCCGGGTCCGGCTGGACTGGGTGGAGGTGGACGGCACGCCGTACCAGCTGTTCGACGCGGCGGCGATGACCGTCAAACTGCCCGACTCCGCGGCACCGGTGACGGTGCGCGCGCATCTCGCGCCGGTGGAGGACTGACATGAGCATGCAACTGCGGCACCAGATCAGGAACGGGGTCACGGTCGTCACCCTGGACGGCCGCCTCGACAGCGAGACCGCGCCGCGCGTCCAGCAGGACCTGCGGGCGCTGCTGCCCGGCGAGGGCCAGGTCGTGCTCGACCTGAGCGGCACGGTCTACATGTCCAGCGCGGGCCTGCGGGTGCTGCTGCTGATCTACCGGCACGCGCAGAGCGGCTCGCTGCGCCTCGCGCTCACCGGGCTCACCCCCGACGTGCGCGCGATCATGGACGCGACGGGCTTCCTCGGCTTCTTCACCGTGGTGGAGTCCGTCGACGAGGGTGTGGAGGCGTTGACGGTATGACGACCCTGGAGCCGATCGACGCCTACCCCACGCAGCGGATCTCCGGGTTTCCCGTCCGCGCGGGGCGGTCGCTGCCGTTCGGCGCCACGCGGGTGCCCGGAGGCGTCAACTTCTCCGTCTTCTCCAACCACGCCACCTCCGTGACGCTCGTGCTGTACCGCTCGGGCGAGGCCGAGCCCATGGCCGAGCTGCCCTTCCCCGAGACGTTCCGGGTGGGGAGCGTCTACGCGATGACCGTCTTCGACCTCGACGTGGAGAACCTCGAGTACGGCTACCGCGTGGACGGCCCGCACCAGCCCTGGCTCGGCCACAGGTTCGACGCCACGAAGGTGCTCAGCGACCCGTACGCGCGGATGCTGACCGGCGCGGGCCCTTACCGGCACCGCTCCCGCGTCGCCCTCGACGACTTCGACTGGGAGGACGACCGCCCGCCGCGCCTGCCGCACGAGGACCTGGTGATCTACGAGCTGCACGTGCGCGGCTTCACCCGGCACCCCTCCTCGGGGGTGTCGGCGCCGGGCACCTACGCCGGGCTCGTGGAGAAGATCCCCTATCTGCGGGAGCTGGGGGTCAACTGCGTGGAGCTGATGCCGGTCTTCGAGTTCGACGAGAGCGACAACATCTTCACCGGTGTGAACTACTGGGGCTACAGCCCGATCGGGTTCTTCGCCCCGAAGGCGTCGTACGCGATGACCGGGCGCGAGCACATGCAGGTGGACGAGTTCAAACACCTGGTGAAGGAGCTGCACAGGGCCGGCATCGAGGTGCTGCTGGACGTGGTGTTCAACCACACCGCCGAGGGCGACGAACGCGGTCCTTCGATCAGCTTCAAGGGCCTGGACAACGTCACGTACTACATGCTCACACCCGACCGGCACTACTACAACTTCAGCGGCACCGGAAACACGCTCAACTGCAACCATCCGGTCGTGCGCGGGTTCGTGCTCGACTGCCTGCGTTACTGGGCCAGTGAGTTCCACGTGGACGGGTTCAGATTTGACCTGGCCGCGATCCTCGGCCGCGGCCCCGACGGCGAGCTGCTGCACAACCCGCCGCTGCTGGAGTCGCTGGCCTACGACCCGATCCTGCGCGACTGCAAGCTGATCGCCGAGGCGTGGGACGCCGCCGGGCTCTATCAGGTGGGCAGCTTCCCCGACTACAGCAGGTGGTCGGAGTGGAACGGCCGCTACCGCGACACCATCCGCAAGTACATCAAGGGCGACCTCGGCGTCACCGGCGAGCTGGCCACCCGGATGGTCGGCTCGCCCGACCTCTACAGCCGCAGGGGGACCGCGGCCACGGTCAACTTCGTCACCTCGCACGACGGCTTCACCCTGCGTGACCTGGTCTCCTATGACCACAAGCACAACGACGCCAACGGCGAGGGCAACAGGGACGGCGACGACGCCAACCACTCGTGGAACTGCGGGCACGAGGGCGAGACCGACGACCCGGCCGTGCTGGCCACCCGCGCCCGCCTGACCAGGAACGCGCTGCTGATCCTGCTGGCCAGCAGGGGCGTGCCGATGCTGCTGGCCGGCGACGAGATCGGCCGCACGCAGCTCGGCAACAACAACGCCTACTGCCACGACGGGCCGCTGACCTGGCTCGACTGGGGGCTGCGCGAGCAGAACGCCGACCTGTTCCGCTTCACCCGGCGCGCCATCGCCTTCCGGCGCGCCCATCCGGTGCTGCGGGGCGGCTCGCCCGGCTCGGTGCACTGGCACGGGGTGCGCGCGTGGTCGCCTGACTGGTCGGCGCACTGCCGGGTGCTGATCGCCATGTTCGACGGAGGCGGCGACGACTGCGTGTACGTGGCCGCCAACTCCCACTGGGAGGCGCACGCCCTCGAACTGCCGGCACCGCCGCGCGGCCTGACCTGGCACCTGTTCGCCGACACCGCCGCCGCGCCGCCCGACGACGCCCACGAGCCGGGGCACGAGCCGCCCCTGGCCGACCAGACGCGGTTCGTGATCGGCCCCAGAAGCGTCGCGATCCTGGTCACGCACTAGTTGGAGGAAGAGGAACCGTCATGAGTTTCAAGATCAACATGAACGTGGAAGGCGACACCGCCACGATCCGGCTGGCCGGCGAACTGGACGGCCGCTCGGCGCCCGAGCTCAACGACCTGGTCAGCCAGGCCGTGGGCCGCCAGGTGGCCAAGCTGGTCCTGCTCCTCGACGAGCTGACGTACATGTCGTCCGCGGGCGTGCGCTGCCTGGTGTTCGCGCACCAGAAGTTGCCGCGCGGCTCGGAGATCACCCTGGTGGGCACGCAGCCGGAGGTCGCCGAGACCATCCGGCTCACCGGCTTCGACCGCAGCATCATGATGCGGTGATGCTCGCCTGCCGGCTCAGGATTGACGGCCAGCACGCGTCCATGGCGGGTGTGGTGGCCGACTTCGTGGAGGTGCTGGCGGGGGAGGCGGGGCTCGATCCCCGCCAGACCTACTGGCTGCGGCTGGCCACCGACGAGATCACCACGAACATCGTCCAGCACGGCTACCGGGGAGCGGCGGGCGTGGTGGACGTCGCGGGCGAGGTCGACCAGGACGAGGTGCGGGTCCGCATCGAGGACGACGCGCCGCCGTTCGACCCCGGAGGCTACGACCCGGAGCCGCGCCTGTCGGTGCCGCCGCACCAGCGCGACGAAGGCGGCTACGGCCTGCTCCTGGCCATGGGCAAGGTCGATGAGTTCCACTACGAGTTCGCCGGCGGCCGCAACCGCAACACGTTGATCATGCGACTGCGAGGAGGAACCGATGCCGACGGCCCTGGTCGTCGCTGAGCCGGGCAACACCGGCTCCACGGCCGTGCTGGAGCTCGACGGGGCGCTGCGTCTGGAGGGCTTCGAGGTCGAGCACGCCGTGCCCGACGACCTGATGCGGAACCGGCCCAATCCCGACCTGCTGCTCGTCTCGGCCGCGCTCGGGCTGCAGCGGGTGGCGCTGCTGTGCCAGCGCTTCGTGGTCGACGGGCGCACGCCCACCGTGGTGGCCTTCCCCGACGACGACATCGGGGCGCTGGAGGAGTGCGTGCGCGGCGGGTTCGACTACGTCACCCGGCCGTTCCTGCCCAGCCTGCTGCGCAGCCGGGTCAACTCCTGCTTCGAGCGCTGGCAGCTCAGCAGCACCGTGGAGGAGATGGCCGCGCTGGCCAGCCTGCGCGAGTACGAGCGCGAGCTGAGCATCGCGCGTGAGATCCAGGCCGGGTTCCTGCCCGAGTCGATGCCGGAGCTGGACGGCTGGGAGATCGCGGCCAGCTTCCGGCCCGCCAGGCAGGTGGCCGGGGACTTCTACGACGTGTTCACCCTGGTCAACGGGCGCCGGCTGGCGTTCGTGGTGGCCGACGTGTGCGACAAGGGCGTGGGCGCGGCGCTGTTCATGGCGCTGATCAGGACCCTGCTGCGGCACACCGCCGAGCACACGGGGCTGGTGCAGCTCTCCGGCGACGACCTCGGTGCCGTCGTCGGCGGCGCCTCGTACGAGACGCCGCTGCCGCTGCTGTCGCTGGGGGCGGGGCCGCTGGTGCAGGCGGTGGTCGGGACCAACCGGTACATGGCCCGCAACCATCTGAAACAGGGCTACTTCGCCACGATGTTCTTCGGCGTGCTCGACCCGTGGACGGGGGACCTGGTCTACATCAACGGCGGGCACAATCCGCCCGTCATGGTCCGCGCCGACGGGCGGCAGAGCCTGCTCCCGCCGACGGGGCCGGCCGTGGGGATCCTGCCGGACAGCTCGTACACGCTGGGGCACGTGCGGCTCGCGCCCGGCGACGCGCTCTTCACCTACACCGACGGCGTGGTCGAGGCCAGGAACGCCGACCACGGCCTGTACGGCACCGCCCGGCTGCAGGAGGTGCTGGCCAGGCCGGGCGCGGGCGCGGGGGATCTGCTGGAGGCGGTGGACAGCGCCGTACGCCACTTCGTGGGGACGGCCGAGCAGTCCGACGACATCACCACGCTGGCGCTGCGCAGGACGCCCCTGTGATCGGGCCGCTGTGATCGGGCCGCTGTGACCGGGCCCCTGTGACCGGGCCCCTGTGACTGGGCCGCTGTGATTGGGCCGCCCGATTCGACCGGACATTCGCGGAACGTCCGGTGAACGTCCGGTCATGGGGCCTTGACTGGCCGGCCCGGAATCGCGACCGAATCATCGCCTCCTCGAACCGGTGGCGGGCGAAATGCCGTCGTCACGCGGAGATGATGTCAATATGCGGTTAAGGCACGCCGAATTCACGTTTTCCGAATCAAGTCAGATCGTGCCCGAATAACAAATGCGGCGACGGTGACAAATCGCCCGTGCGGCTCCTAGACTCTGGGGCGGACTCGATCAGTGATGCCCAGGGGGTCGTACGGGGGTTACGTGTCAGGGGACGTCTGGAGCCGGCAGGAGCTCGCCCGATTCCTGAAGAGCCGGCGCGCCCGGGTCATGCCGGAGCAGGTGGGACTGCCGGCGGGCACGTCGCGCCGGACGAAGGGGCTGCGCAGGGAGGAGGTGGCCGTGCTGGCCGGCCTCAGCCCGACCTGGTACACCTACCTCGAACAGGGCAGGGACATCAAACCCTCGGTCCAGGTGCTCGACAGTCTGGCGCGGGTGCTCGACCTCACCGAGGACGAGCGCCGCTACATGCACACCCTGGTCCACGGCCAGGTCACCAACCCGCAGCCGCTCGCGGGGCAGGGCTGGACCGGCGGGGTGATGGACCTGGTCGTCGAGCTGATGGGCCACAGCGAATATCCGGTCTACGCCACCGACATCTACTGCGACCTGCTCGCCTGGAACGAGGCCGCGGCCGAGTGGTACGACGACTGGTCCCGCCTGCCACCCGGCCACCGCAACATGCTGCACTGGATGTTGTGCTCCCCGCTGGCCAAGGAACGGCTGCCCGACTGGGAGAGCGACACCCGCGACATCATCGCCCGATGGCGCTCCGAGCTGGCCAAATGGCCGCACGACGAGCGGGTCACCCAGAAGATCGCCGAATTCGCCCGGCTCAGCCCCCTGTTCGCCGGCCTGTGGCGCAAGCACGACGTGCAGGAGCACCGCAGCCTCACCCGGCGCTTCCGCCACCCCCGCCTGGGCGAGCAGACCCTGCGCATGGCCCTGATGATCACCCCTGACGACCCGCTCGTGGGGCTCGTCGTCCATTGCCCGCTGTGAACGGCACGTGAATAACCGGGTCCAGGACCCGGCATTGCGTTATTTCATAATTGACAAAAAGGGTGCTCGCTCCGACCTTAGGTGATGTCGTGAACACCCGACCAACAGGGGTGCGCGGGGGCGTCGCCGGTAATTCTCCGATGGTCTCGCGCGCAGATGGGAATGGGCGCATGAACGTCAAACATGGGCGAGATCCCATCGCCATCGTCGGCGCCGGATGCCGGTTACCCGGTGCGCGAACTCCCGGTGAGCTCTGGCGGATCGTCAGCGAGGGCAGGGACGTGCTCGGCACGATCCCCCAGGACCGGTTCGACGTCGAGCACGACGCCGCCAGGCGGCGCCGCGACGTGCTCAGCGGCGCGGGCGGCTACCTGGACGACGTCGCCGGGTTCGACGCGCGCTTCTTCGGCGTCACGCCGTTCGAGGCGCTCCGGCTCGACCCGCAGCAGCGCGTCCTGCTCGAAGTCATCTGGGAGGCCCTGGACGACGCCGGGATCCCGGCCGAGAGCCTGGCGGGCAGCGACACCGGGGTCTACGCCAGCCTGCAGCCGTCCGGCTACTGGGACCTGCTGCGCCGCTCCGGCATGTACGACATGCACGCGGCGCTCGGCGCGGCCGTCGCCGGGATCTTCCCCGGCCGCGTGTCCACCCTGCTAGACCTGCGCGGGCCCAGCATGGGGCTGGACGCCGCGTGCGCGACCTCCCTGCTCGCGGTGCACGTGGCCTGCAGGGCGCTGTGGTCCGGCGAGGTCGGGCTGGCCATCGTGGGCGGCTCCAACCTGCAGCTCGTGCCCGACCTGTACTTCTCGCTCGGCGACGCCGGGGTGATCTCCGGCTCGGGCAAGTGCAGGTTCGGCGACGTGTCCGGCGACGGGTACGTACGCAGCGAAGGCGTCGTGTCCATGATCCTCAAGCCGCTGTCCCGCGCACTGGCCGACGGCGACCGGCCGTACGCGGTGATCCTGGGCGGCGCCGCCACGCACGACGGCCGCACCGGGCCCTCGCTCGTCGCGCCCGGGTTCGAAGGGCACAAGCAGATGCTGCGTGCCGCCTACCGCGACGCGGGGGTCGCGCCGGCCGACGTCGACTACGTCGAGGCGCACGGGCCGGGCACCCACACCGGCGACAGCACCGAGCTGGCCGCGCTCGACGCGATCATGGGCGAAGGGCGCGAGGACGGCACGCGCTGCCTGGTGGGCTCGGTCAAGTCCAACATCGGGCACACCGAGTTCGCGGCCGGGCTGGCCGGGCTGCTCAAGACGGCCCTGGCGGTGCGGCACCGGACCGTGCCGGCGACGCTGCACGTCGAGGAGCCGCACGCGGTCCTGCTCGACCCCGGCACGGCCGTCGAGCTGGCCCTGTGCACGCAGGACTGGCCGGACCGGGCGGCGCCGGCGGTGGCCGGGGTCAGCTCGTTCGGGATGTCGGGCACCAACATCCACCTCGTGCTGTCGGAAGCGCCCCAGACCGCCCCGGCCGAAGCGGCCCGGCCCCGCCCCAGCCGCGTGCTCCCGCTCTCGGCCCGCGACCCGCACGCACTCCGCGACCTGGCCACCGCCTACGCCGACTTCCTCGACCCACCCGCCGACCCGGTCGCCCCCGGCCCGGTCGCCGCTGATCCGCCTGATGTCGCCCAGCCCGGCGAGCCGTCGCGCCGCCGCCGGCCAGATGCGGCCCCGCCCGTCCCCGATCTCGGTGACGTGTGCTTCAGCGCGGGGGCGCGGCGTTCGCATCACGATCACCGGATCGCCGTGACGGGGGAGGACGGGCGGTCGCTGGCGGCGGCCCTGCGCGGGTTCGTGCGCGACGGCGAGAACGTGCGCCGCGTCACCGGAGCGCCCAAGGTGGTCTTCGTCTTCCCCGGACAGGGCGGGCAGTGGGCGGGGATGGGGCGGCGGCTGCTGGCCACCGAGCCCGCCTTCGCCGCGCACCTACACGCATGCTCGCGGGCCGTCGAGGCCGAGCTGGGCTGGTCACCCGCGGACGCGCTGCTCGACGGCGAGCCGCTGACCCGCGTGGACCGGATCCAGCCCGCCCTGTGGGCCGTGCAGGTGGCCCTGGCCGCCGTGTGGCGGGAGTGGGGCGTCGAGCCCGACCTGCTCATCGGCCACAGCATGGGCGAGATCGCGGCCGCGGTCACCGCGGGCGCGCTGAGCGTGGCCGACGGCGCGGCCGTCGTCGCCAGGAGGAGCCGGGTGCTGAGCGGGCTGGACGTCCCCGGCGCCATGTGGGTGGTCGGCCTCGGCGAGGAACGGGCCCGCGCGGCCATCGGCGAGCACGCCGGGCAGGCGTCCGTGGGAGTGGTCAACAGCAGGCACTCCACGGTGCTGTCCGGCGACCCCGCCGCGCTGGAGCGGATCGTCGAGCCGCTGCGGGCCCGCGGCGTGTTCTGCCGCCAGGTGGAGGTGGACTACGCCTCGCACGCCCCCCAGGTGGAGTCCGTACGGGAACGGCTGCTCGGCGAGCTGTCCGGCATCCGTCCAGGGCCGTGCGCGGTCCCCGTGCACTCCAGCGCCTGGGACCGGGTCGTCGGGGGAGAGGAGCTCGACGCCTCCTACTGGTTCCAGAACCTGCGGCTGCCCGTCCGCTTCGCCGACGCCGTCGGGGCCGCGCTCGCCGACGACCGCCCCACGCTGTTCGTCGAGCTGAGCCCGCATCCCGTGCTGGGCTCCGCGCTGGAGGAGGAGATCGAGGCCACGGGCGCCAGGGCCGACGTGGTGACGTCGCTGCACCGGGACGAACCCGAGTGCGCCGCCCTGACCGCGGCGCTCGCCCGCGCGTACGAGCTGGGCTGCCGGCCGCGCTGGGACCGCGTCCAGCCCGGCGCCACCGTGCCGCTGCCCGCCTACCCGTGGCAGCACCGGCGCTTCTGGCCCGACGGTCCCAAAGCGACGGCACGCACCGCCACCGCTACCGGCACCGCTACCGGCACCGGCGCAGGTGTCGGCATCGGCCTCGGGACCAGCGCCGACCTCGGGACCAGCGCCGGCACCGGTACTGGCGCCGGCATCGGCGCGGAGGCCGGTGGTGTCCCGGGGAGTTCCGCCGGTGCCGAGGACGGCGGCGGCAGGCCCGGTGCCGGGGCGAAGCCCGACCTGTCCGTGCTGTCGGAGAGCGAGGTGGCCGGGCGGGTGGCCGAGCTGGCGGCTCAGGTGTTGTCGCTGCCCGGGCACGAGATCGGCGTCGACGTGCCGCTCACCCTGCTCGGCCTCGACTCCGTGCTCGCCACCAGGTTCAAGGAGCGGATGAGGCGCGACCTGGGCGTGGACGTCCCCCTGCGCGACCTGCTGGGCCCGGACACCCTGCTCGACCTCGCCACCCGGCTGCGCGCTTCGGCGAACGCCTGACAGTTAAAACCGCCCGAAAACCATATATCGCGAAAAATGCTGCCCAATATCGAAATACCGCGCTAAGTAGTATTCCGACTACCAGCATTAACTGATTCTTGGGTGGGTTTGTCAGGGGCTGGAGGATACATCACATGGTGACAGCCGTCTTGACAGCCTCAGCCGGCGTCGCGCTCGTGGCAGCCGTCTGGCTGAGCGTGGTGCTGACCGTGTTCACGCCCCGGGGCAGACCCACCCGGCTCGTCCGCGTCACCCTGCGCGGTGTCGCCTCGCCCCTCCTCGCGATCTCCGGACGCTTCCCGCCGGCCACCCGGGAGCCGCTGCTCGACCTGTGCGGGCCACTGGCCGTCTTCGCCGTGGCCGCCATCTGGCTCGGCGTCGCGCACGCCGGCTTCGCCCTGCTGGCCGGCACGCCGCTGCGCGAGGCCGAATGGACCTCCAGGCTGCTGATGCTCGCGGCCATCACCGCCTACCTCGTCCGCTTCATGCACGCCTACGGCCGGCGCGAGCGGCTGGTCGCCAGGCTCGGCGGCAGCGTCTGCAACCCCAGGGACGCCGACAACCTGCTCGCCGTCTACCTCAGGACGGGCTCACGCGACCACCTCGACTCCCTGTTCGCCGAATGGACGGGCTGGATGACCGAGGTGGAGAGCTCGCACCTGGCCCATCCCGCGCTCACCTTCCGCCGGCCCGCCGGCGACCTCGACTGGCTCAAGGCCGCCGTCATCGTGCTCGACGTGGCCGCGCTCACCGAGGCCATCGCGCCGAACTGGGCGCCCGCGCACACCCGCGCCCTGCTGGCCACGGGCACCCGCTGCGTGCGCCGGCTGGCCGACGGGCTGTGCATCAGGCTGCCGCCCATCGTGGTCAGCCTCCAGGGACGCGAGGAACGCAACTTCTCCGACACGCTGCGGGTGGCGATGGAGGCGGGCCTGCCCACCGAGCGCGACCCGCAGGAGGCGTGGACGGTCTTCCAGGGCCTGCGCACCGCGTACGCGCCGCACGCGTACGCGATCGAGACCCGCCTGCGCTACGACCGGCTGGACGAGCCCGACGAGGTCGAGGAGCCCGACGAGGCCGACGAGCCGGGTGCGGTGGGCGGCTGAAGCAGCGCCGCCGCCACGATCTCGCCCGGGAGCGCGATGACCCCGCTCAACCGGGCCCCCTCCATGACCCGCGCCTCGTGACCGAGCGCGCTGAAGCCGTCGATGACGGTGGGCCGCCGCAGCGACGACTCCACCCGCCCCATCAGGCCCACGTGGGTGTCGCTCAGCCTGGCGCCGGGGCCGATGATCGCGCCGTCCAGGCAGGCCACCCGCTCCAGGCGGCACCAGGAGTGCAGATCGGCCTCGTCGCCGACGTACGAGTCGCGCAGCACGACCCCAGGACCGATCTCCACGTCCCTGCCGATCCACGCGCCGGGACCGATGTGCACGAGCCCGCCGGCCAGCTTCTCCGCCAGCGTCAGCCCGCTGACCTCGTCGCGCCGCGCCAGCGAGGAGGGGTGGATGACCGGCGCGCGGGGCAGGTCGAGGCTGGGATGGCCCCCGGCCATCGCCTCGGCCATGGTGAGCAGGTAGTCGCGCGGGTTGCCCAGATCGCCCGCCTTCGCGATCGGCACGCACCGGACGAGCTCGCCGTGCGCGACCAGCCACGGCAGCAGGTCGCCGCCCCAGTCGAGGCCGTGACGGGCCAGCGCCGCCAGCTCAGCCGTCGCGCCCAGGCCGCGCAGCCGCGCGCAGTCGATCACGTACAGGCCGGAGTTGATCGGCACCCGGGACAGGTCGGCGAACATCGACGCCACGGTCTCGATCCCCGGCTTCTCCACGAACCGCTCGATCCGGCCCGACTCGTCGGCGATCAGCGTGCCGTAGGTGCCGGCCACCTGCTCCGCCGTTCGGTACACCGTGCCGACCGTGACGACGGCGCCGCTCGCCACGTGCTCGCGCGCCAGCGCCGCTAGGTCCAGCTCGAACAGCGAGTCGGTGGGGAACACCACGGCGTGGCCGCGCAGGTCGTGCTCGTCCAGGATGGCCAGGGTGGCCTGTCCCGAGCCGGTGTTGAGCCGGTCGGAGCGGGGGCGCGAATAGCGTACGGACACGCCGAAACGCTCGCCGTAACCCACCGCCTCCTTGACCTGATAACGATTCTCCCGGCCATTGGCGGCCAGGTGGAAGCTCGTTATCCCCTGGGCCCGAAATGCCATCACGAGCCATTCGATGAGCGGCCGTCCGAGAAAGGAGACGGCCGCCTTGCTCCGAATGTGCCCGGGTCCCTCAAGAGTGAGCGGCCGGGCGCGCACGCCTCGGCCGCCGGCCAGCGCGATACCGACAAGCATGAAATCCCCGCAGAAACGACCGACGCGACCAGTGGCCCCATTCGTACCATTCTCGGTCCGCTCGCGAACCATTTCGGACGGGATTTCGTCAGGTCCGCACGCCCCCGGAACCACCCTGACCGGCGGGCGCCGAATTCACGCACCGGCTGCGTTAAGTCGGGGTGCCGGGAACGCGGGCGAGCTCTTTATCGTGGCCTCCTGATCTGTCCGCGCGAAGGAGGAGAACGTGCGCGCAGCGGTGATCACCCGACTCAACGCACCGTGGGAGTTCCAGGACCTCCCCGATCCGGCCCCTGGCCCCGCCCAGGTCGTCGTACGCATCCACGCGTGCGGGATGTGCTTCAGCGACGTCCTGGTCCACCGCGGCCACTGGCCCGTCCAACTGCCGATCGTGCCGGGGCACGAACCGGTCGGCGAGGTCGTCGCGCTCGGCCCCGGCGTCACCACGCTCAAGGTGGGCGACCGGGTCGGCGTCGCGTGGATGCAGCGCGGCGAAGGACGCTGCGTGCACTGCCAGAGCTGGCATCCCGTCGCCTGCGCGCACACGCAGACCTGGATGGACCTCGGCGGCGGCTACAGCGACCTGATGCTGGCCTGGGAATCCGGGTGCACGCTGCTGCCCGACGGCCTCGACTACGCCGACGCCGCCGTGGCCTTCTGCGCCGGCTTCACCTCCATGAGCGGCCTGCGCAACGCCGACCCCAAGCCGGGCGAGCGCGTCTGCGTGCTCGGCGTCGGCGGGCTCGGGCACATGGCGGTGCAGCTCGCCGCCGCGAACGGCCTGGAGACGGTGGTGCTCACCACCTCGCCCGACAAGGCCGAGTACGCCAAGGAGCTCGGCGCGGCCGAGGGCATCGTGGTGACCGACGACCCCGGCCAGGCGCTCACCGACGCCGGCGGCGCCGACGTCATCCTGGCCACCACCACCTCCGCCGACCTCGTCGCCCGCGTGCTGTCCGGCCTGCGTTACGGCGGACGCCTGGTCACCATGGGCGTCACCGGCCCGCTGCGCATCGACGACATGATGACGCTGCTGTTCAAGCAGTGCTCGATCAAGGGCAGCACGCACAACAACAGGGCCGACCTGGTCGAGGTGCTCAACCTGATGGCGGCGGGCAAGGTCACGCCGCGGGTCGAGCGGTACCCGTTCGGCGAGATCAACGAGGTGCTGAAGCGCGTCGAGGCCGGCCAGGTGCGCTACCGCGCCGTGCTCCAGCACGACTGAGGAGGATCCGCCTATGTCCCAGCCACCGATCGAGCCCCCGATCGTGGTCGCGAACCGGGAACACCTGTGGTGGCTGCTCAACGAGGCCTCCCAGCTGGAACACATGATCCTGTGCCAGTATCTCTTCGCCGAGGCCAGCCTGAAGAGCGGGACGGAGGAGGGGCTCACCGACGAGCAGGCCGAGGCCGTCGCCGGATGGGGCCGGGTGCTGCGCTCCATCGCGGTGGAGGAGATGCTGCACCTGGCGCTGGTCACCAACCTGCTGGCCGCCATCGGCGCCGCCCCCACGCTCGGCCGGCCGAACTTCCCGCAGCGCTCCGGCTACTTCCCCGCCGGCATCCAGCTCGACCTGCTGCCCTTCGGCGAGCAGGCGCTGCGCCACTTCCTCTACCTGGAGCGGCCCGAGGGCATGGAGCTGCAGGACGCCGAGTCGTTCCGGCCGATCCCGCCCACCCGCACCGGCCTCGACCCTGCCGAGCTCATGCCGCGCGGCCAGGAGTACCAGACCATCGGGCACCTGTACCGGGGCCTGGAGCAGGGGCTGCGCGCCCTGTGCGACCGGCTGGGGGAGCGCGCGGTGTTCGTCGGCTCCCCGCACGCCCAGGCCACGCCCGAGCTGTTCCGCTGGCCGCAGCTCGTCGCGGTCACGGACCTGAAGTCCGCGCAGGCCGCGATCGATCTGATCATCGAGCAGGGCGAGGGCGCGCGCGGCGACTGGCGGCAGGCCCACTACGGCCGATTCCTGGCCATCTGGGAGCAGTACGCCGACCTGCGCGCCCGCGACCCGGGCTTCGAGCCCGCCAGGCCCGCGCTGGCCGGCTACCTGCGGCAGCCGTTCGACATCGCCGCGCCCCAGCCGCTGATCACCGACCCCGCGGCCCGGCGGCTCGCCGAGCCGGCGGCGGTGGCCTACGAGCTGGTCCTGCACGCGCTCACCCGCTTCTTCACCCACACCGACGAGAGCGAGGAGCAGCTCGGCCTGCTCATCCGGCTGTCCATCGGCATGATGGCGGACGTCCTGCGGCCCCTGGCCCACGCCATGACCGCGCTGCCCGCCGGGCCCGAGCATCCGGGGCGCACGGCCGGGTTCGCGTACGAGATGTACTACGCGATGAGCAACTTCGTGCCCTGGCGCGAGCCCGCGTGGGCGCTGCTGCACGAGCGCATGCTCATCCTCGTGGAACGCTGCGGCGAGGCCGGGCGCGCGGGCGGCGGCCCGGTGGTCGCCGCGGCGGGCGCGCGGGTGGCCGAACTCGCCGCCGAGGTACGCGCCCACGTACCGCCGGAACTGCTGCCCTCATGAATCGCCGCACCCCGGCCGACTTGCCATTGTACGAGCCATTGTCTTGACGTCGGCCGGGGTCGCGGGAAAAGAATCAAATATGCGAGGTCCGATGAACATCAGCGCTGACTTCACGGTCGACGAACTGTCCGGCCGGTGGCGCAGCCCGGAGGCCGCCGAAGTGTTCCCCGGAATATTCGGCATCGACGACTTCTGGCTGCACAGTCCTTTCTGGGCTATTCACTTCAACGCCTACCAGGATCCCGGCTGCGCCGGCCGGCTCTTCGAACTCATCATCATGGGAATGTTCGAGCTGCGCCCGCCCAGCCTGGTCACCCCCGGCGCCCGCGACGCCGATTTCTCCCGCGTCAAAGTCTGCCTGCGCCTTTTCGACCCGGGACTCGTGGCCGCCGCCGACGAGGCGAAATCCGGGGACGGCGACTGGCGCGCCGGCGAGTGGCAGGACGTCTCGCACGGCGGCTGCCCGCCGCTCGACCTGCCGGGCGTGGACGAGTGCCCGCTCGAATACGACCTGCTGGGCCTGGCCCGCTCGCGCGACCGCAGCGCCGACCGGCTCTACTTCGGCCAGCGGCACCACGACGAGCTCGGCTCGATCTGGACCCGCCGCGCCCCCGGCCTGCTCGACTACTACGTCACCCGCGTCGTGGGCACGCCCCCGCCGATCGGGCACGGCGCGGAGTGGGGCCCCGGCGAGTGGTTCCGCGTCACGAGCGCCTACACCCTCAGCCCTCAAGGCACCCCCGCCGGCCGGGGCGCGCCGTGACCACCGGCCGTCCAACCGCCCCCGCCCCCGCCCCCGCATCCGCCCGTCGACGCACGCCGTGACCACCGCCCACCCCCTGGCCTTCGCCGATCGGAGGACCCCGTGACCACCACCCAAGCCGCCGTCGTCGAATCGCCCGGTGCGCCCTTCACCCTTCAGGACGTCGAGCTGGACGCCCCCCGCCCGGGAGAGGTCCTGGTCCGCATGGAGGCGGCCGGCATCTGCCACACCGACCTGACCATAGCCGCGGGCCACATCCCCTTCCCCCTGCCCGGCGTGCTCGGCCACGAGGGCGCCGGCGTCGTCGAGGAGGTCGGGCCCGGCGTGACGAAGGTCGCCCCCGGCGACCACGTCGTGCTCACGTTCACCTCGTGCGGCGCCTGCGCCTCCTGCCGCCTCGGCCACCCGGCCTACTGCACCACCTGGATCCCGCAGAACCTCATCGGCGGTAAACGCGCGGACGGCACCTCCCCGATCAGCAGGAACGGCGTCGCGCTCGGCGGCCGCTTCTTCGGCCAGTCGTCCTTCGCCCGCCACTCCATCGCCGACGAACGCAGCGTCGTCAAGATCGCCGACGACGTGCCGTTCGAGCTGCTCGCCCCGCTGGCCTGCAGCGTCCAGACCGGCACCGGCGCGGTCTGGAACACGCTGCGGCCCGAGCCAGGCACCTCGATCGCCGTGATCGGCGTAGGCGCCGTCGGCCTGGCCGCCGTCATGGGCGCCGCGCTCACCCCCGTCAACGAGATCATCGCCGTCGGCCGCCGAGCCTCCCAGCTGGAGCTGGCCGCCAAGATCGGCGCCACCCGCACGATCGACTCCACCGGCGTGGACCTGGCCGCCGCCCTGCGCGAGGCCACCGGCGGAGCCGGCGTCGACTACGTCGTCGAGGCCGTCGGCAACCCCGACGTGCTGAAGGCCGGCATCGACGCGCTCGCGCCGCGCGGCGCCGTCGCCGTCGTGGGCGCGCCCCCGTACGGGGTGGAGGTCTCCGTGGACGTGCACCGGTTGCTGCCCGGCCGCCGCGTGCTCGGCGTCTGCGAGGGCGACAGCGACCCCGACCGCCTGATCCCGCTCCTCGCCCGCCTGATCCGCGGCGGCCGGCTCCCCGTCCAGCCGCTGATCAAGGAGTACGCCTTCACCGACATCCAGCGGGCGGCCGAGGACTTCAGAGCAGGCAGGAACATCAAGACCATCCTTCGATTCGACACGTGAAGACGTTTGGAGCCCCCCGCATGAACACCTTCGAGCTCGGCGACTTCCAGCTCACCTCGGGCGCCACCCTTCCCGGCGCCAAACTGGCCTACCAGACCTTCGGCGAGCTCAACGCGGCCAAGGACAACGTGGTCGTCTTCCCGACCTTCCTCGGCGCGCCCCCCGAGGTGCTCAACGGGTGGATCGGCGAGAACCGCGCGCTCGACCCCCGTACCTGCTTCATCGTGCTGCCGGGACACTTCGGCCTGCCGCCGTCGTCGGCGCCGAGCAACACCCCCGGCCCCTTCCCCGAGGTCTCCATCGCCGACGACGTCATCGCCCAGCAGCGCCTCCTGGCGGAGGAGTTCGGGGTGCACGAGGTCAAGCTGGTGCTCGGCTGGTCGATCGGCGGCATCCAGGTGTACGAGTGGGCGCTGCGCTTCGGCGACCGCGTCCGCGCCATCGCCCCCATCGCCGGCGCCCCCACCCCGCCCGCCTGGACCAAGCTCTGGCTCAAGACCGTGGTGGAGGAGCCCATCACCTCCGACCCGAACTTCGCCGGCGGCACCTATGCCGACGCGGCCAGCGTGCGCGGCGGCCTGGCCCGAGTCGGGCACGCGTCCGCGCTCACCGCCCCGCCGCGCACGTTCTACTACGACAGCGCCGAGGTCTGGCGCAACCTCGGCTTCGACAGCGTGGACGCGTTCGTGGCCGGCTTCTGGGAGAACTTCTGGCTCCCGCAGGACCCGAACGACGTGGTCGCCCAGGCCCGCAAGGCACGCGCGGCCTGGCCGGGAAAGCCGGGCGAGTCGCTGGAGGACATGCTCGGGCGGGTGCGGCCCGCCACCGCGATCGCCGCCTTCACCGGCGACGCCCTCTTCCCGCCCGGCGAGCTCAGCCGGTACGCCGAGGCGATCCCCGGCGCCACGTTCCGCGAGATCGACAGCATCTTCGGCCACCTGGCCACCTTCGGCCTGTCCGAGCAGGACGTGAAGGCCGTCGACGACGTGATCAGGCACGCGCTGGACAGCTAGGAGATCCCGTGTCCGAGGTGGAGTTCGTCCGCTTTCTCAAGACCGCGGGGTCGAGCCCCGAGTTCCTGGCCCGCTACTCGCCCATGGACCTGTCCCGGATGTTGTTCCACGCCCGCAACGAGGGCTTCGACTTCACCGAGGCGGACGCGGACCGGGTCGTGGGCCGGCTGGAGGCGGGCGTGATCATCGAGAAGGACAGGGAGGCGTTCGACGGGGACGCCACCCTGTGGCGGCACATGTGGGGCACCCGGTACCTCGACTACCTGGTCCACCACGTGGCCGCCCGATACACCGGCGAGGAGCTGTCGTGAGCGAGACGAACGTCGTCGACTTCCTGCGCGCCCTGGCGCAGCGGCCGGAACTGTGCGAACGGCTCAAGGACAAGCCCAAGGACGAGGTCATCGCCGCCGCGGCCGGAGCCGGCTACCCGTTCACCGCCCAGGAGTTCAACACGCTCATCTGGGACCTGGAGGAGCGGCTGGCGCGCGAGCGCGGTGAGGAGTTCAACGAGCGCTTCCCGCTCTGGGACCTGCTGTGGGGCCGCCACTACCTCGAATTCCTCGTCTTCGACCTCGTCCCCAGCCTCGACGAGACCGGCCTCCTGGTCGGATTGGAGCCCACGACATGATGCGAGACGCGTTGTACATCGGGCGCGAATGGAACGTCGAGCACGACCGCCGGGCCAAGGTCACCGGCGGCGAGCTCAGGTACGCGGTGCTCGGCGAGGGCGAGCCCGTGCTGTGCATCCACGGCACCAGCATCGCCGACAGCCTCATCACGCCCATGCGGTTCTACCCGCCGCTGCTGAACGACTACCAGCTCATCAGCTACTACCGGGCCGGCTACAACGGCAGCACCCTGGACGGCGACGCCCTCAGCATCGAGGGCGGCGCCGAGCACGTCCGCGAACTGCTCGACCACCTCGGCATCGACAAGGCCCACATCATGGCCTTCTCCTTCGGCGGGGTGATCGCCTTCCAGTTCCTGCTGTCCCACCCCGAGCGGGCGCACAGCGCGATCCTGCTGGAGCCGTACCTGCCGCGCGAGGAGCCCGACGCGATCACCGCCAACGTCGACGCCTTCATGAACGCCATGAAGGTGTACGAGACGGGCGACAAGCTCGGCGCGGCGCAGCTCTACATGGAGGCGGTGTGCGGGCCCAGCTTCCTGCCCGCCGTCGAGATGACCGGCCCGCTCGACGTGTGGGACCGGGTCGAGGAGTGCGTCGACACGACGTTCACCGTGGACTTCCCGGCGATCTCCCAGTGGGGCTTCAAGCCCTCCGAGGCCGACCGGCTGGTCGAGCGGAAGCCGGCCATGCCCGTACTCGCCGTGATGGGCCTGGACAGCGAGTCCGCGATGCCCGGCTTCCGCGCGACGCAGCGCTTCCTCATGGACTGGCTCCCGCAGGCCGAGCGCTGCGGCATCCCGAACGCCACGCACGGGCTGCAGAGCATGAACCCGCTGGCCGTGGGGGAGGCGGCGCACACGTTCCTCAAGCGTCATCCCATGTGACGGCGCTCCGGCACCCGCTCACCGGCCGGACGGACTGGCGGCCGGGCGGGTGGCCACCACCGAGGTGCGGGAGGCACCTGCGGTCACAGGCGCGGTCGCGATCGGAAGGTCGCGGCCGCGCCTCCGCGTGCGCGGGGCCGGGAACGCCGAGGCCCGGGGCGGGAACGCCGAGGCTCGGGGCCGGGAACGTCGAGGCTGTCGCCTGCGGGTGCGGACCGGCGGCGGGGCGATTTGACCTGTAGCGCGCTACAGGTCGCACGATGGGGACATGAGCGAGTTGCTGCTTTCCCAGCTCGACGTCGAGATCCCGCCAGAGGGGCTCTCGATCGGCGAGGTCGCGCGGGTGACCGGCGTCGGCATCGAGGCGTTGCGCTACTACGAGCGCGAGGGCCTCCTGCTCGATCCAGCTCCGCGCGACCCCGGCGGCCGGCGCCGCTACCGCGCGGGCGACCTCGCCTGGATCGCCGGCCTGGTCATGCTGCGCGAGACGGGGATGTCCATCGCCGACATGCGCGTGATCGCCGAGCTGAGCCGGCGCGAGGGGACCGAGGCGGAACGGCTGGCGTTCCTGTCCCGGCACCGGGAGCGCGTGATCGAACGGCTGGAACGTACCAAACGCCATCTCGCCGCCATCGACGCCAAGATCGCCGCCTACCGGGCGGTCACCGAACAGGAGAACCCATGAGAACCACCCCACTCGGCGACGGGCTGACCGTGTCCGCGCTCGGCTTCGGCGCGATGGGCATGAGCGCCTTCTACGGCGGCGCCGACGAGCGGGAGTCCATCGCGACCCTGCGGCACGCCGTCGACTCCGGCGTCACCTTCATCGACACGGCGGAGGCGTACGGGCCGTTCGAGAACGAGAAGCTGATCGCCCGCGCCCTCGGCGACCGCCGCGACGAGATCGTCCTGGCCACCAAGGCGTCCGCGGAGACCGACGACGACGGCACCGTGCACGGCCGCAACGGCACCCCCGCCTACATCAGGCGCGCCGCCGACCGGTCGCTGCGCCACCTCGGCACCGACGTCATCGACCTGTACTACCTGCACCGGGTGGACCCGGACGTGCCGATCGAGGAGTCGGTCGGTGCGATGTCCGAGCTGGTGCAGGCCGGCAAGGTCCGCCACATCGGGCTGTCGGAGGCCTCGGCGGCGACCATCAGGCGGGCGCACGCGGTGCACCCCCTCGCCGCCGTGCAGTCGGAGTTCTCCCTCTTCTCGCCGGACGTGCTGCACAACGGCGAGAAGGCGGTCATGGACGAGCTCGGCATCGGCTTCGTCGCCTTCTCCCCGCTCGGGCGCGGCGTGCTCACCGGCGGCCTGCGCAGCCTGGACGAGCTGGCCCCCGACGACGCCCGCAGGGGTTTGCCCCGCTTCCAGCCCGAAGCGTTCGCCGCCAACCGCGCCCTGGTGGACCGGATCGAGGCCCTCGCCGCCGCCAAGGGGATCACCGTCGCCCAGCTCGCCCTGGCCTGGCTGCTGGCTCAGGGGGTCGTGCCGATCCCCGGCACCCGCCGGCGCGAGCGGCTCGACGAGAACGTGGCCGCCCTCGGCGTCGAGCTGACCCCAGGCGACCTCGACCACCTCGCCTCCGCCGCCGCCGACGTGGTGGGCCACCGCGACTTCACCCCGGTCCCCGCGGGCGCCGACCGCTAGACCGCCCGGCGCCGGGAGCCGATCACCAGGTCAGTCGCCCGGTTTGTGGGTGCTCCAGTACTCGTCGGCGGCGGCCTGGATGCCGGTCAGGACCTCCGGGTAGCCGGCCGGGTCGACGACGAAGGCGCTGAAGCCGTCGAGCGCGGCCGTCAGCACCGGGGGCGGCGCGGCCTCGAAGTAGCGGTTGACCAGCCGGTGCTCGCCTCTGCCCGCCGCCCGGCCGATCTCGGCGATGGCCTGGTCGGCGATGGCGACCTTCGGGTTGGCCGAGACGTCGCCCCTGGCCGTGGCCCACTTCTCCTGCGCGGAGGCGCCCACCCACCACTTGAGGTACTTCATGCTGGCCGCCGGGTCGGGCGCCTTGGCCAGCGAGCAGAGCGGGCCGCTCTCGAAGATCATCGAGGTCTTGGGCAGCGCCGGGTTGACGTTCGGGATCACGAAGAAGCCGTAGTCGGTGCCCGCCTTCATGTTGCGCTGGGTCATGCTCGTGTTGAACCAGGTGCCGGACGACACCATCGCCGCCTTGCCGGACTTGAGCAGGTCGGCCGGATCGGTCTTGTCGCCGGGGTTGGTGAACCAGCCGGCGTCGATCATCGACTTCCACCGCCGCATCACCTGGACCACGCCGGGGTCGGTGTACTTGGCCTGGCCGGTTGACAGGCG
Organism: Nonomuraea sp. NPDC048882; assembly: GCF_040649755.1. NCBI lineage: Bacteria > Bacillati > Actinomycetota > Actinomycetes > Streptosporangiales > Streptosporangiaceae > Nonomuraea > Nonomuraea sp. NPDC048882. The sequence continues at coordinate 8,191 of NZ_JBEZGB010000012.1, read as the reverse complement.
ATCGTACAGGTCGGGGTCGGTGCCGGCGAGGAGCTGCTCGAACCAGACGAAGGAGAACAGCACGCTGGTGTGGTAGAACGCCTTGACGCCGTTCTTCTTCAGCGTCTCGGCGGTGGCGACCAGGTCGTCCCAGGTCTGCGGGGGCTTGAGCCCGTACTTGTCGAAGACCTTCTTGTTGTAGAACATCCCCCAGTACGCCGCGTTCAGCGGCACGCAGTACTGCTTGCCGCCGACGGTGTAGTAATCGGCGAGGCCGGCCGGCAGGTCCCCGCTCCTGATCGCCTCCTGCCACAACGACGTGGTCTCCGCCACCTGCTTCTGCGCGACGATCTCCGCCAGCCGCCCTCCGGTGGTCCAGGTGAACAGGTCGGGCTTGACGTCGGTGCGGAAGGAGGCCTTGATGAACGCCTGGTACGTGGGCTCGTCGGTGTAGCCGACCGGCTTCATGGACAGGCCGATCTGCTGCTTGGACAGCGCGCCCATCTCGTCGAAGTATTTGCTCCACGCGCCCTTGTCGTTGTAGAGGCTCAGCTCCGTCCTGGCGGCCTGCGGTGTGCCGCCGCCGGAGGAGCAGCCGGCAAGGAGGAGGGAGACGAGGGCGGCGGCAAGCAAGGGACGCGACCGGCTCATGCCCGGCCTCCTGTTCGCTCACAACGTGCTCACGGTGGGGGTGAAACGGGCCCGTGGCGAGTCATCTAATCACTTGATATCTTGGCTGTCCATAGCCGCGGGGACCACCGCCCGCCGCGCCGCCTCCCGGTAGTCGCGCGGCGCCATCCCGTATCTCCGCTGGAAGAGCCGCCCGAAATACGACTGGCCGGAGAAGCCGCAGCGCTGGGCGATCCGCCCGATGCCCTCCGTCGTCGTGGTCAGCAGCAGGGCCGCGTGCTCCAGCCTGCGCCCGGCCACGAACGCGACCGGAGTGCAGCCGTAGTGGCGGCGCATCGAGCGGGCCAGATGGCCCGCGCTGACCGCGGTCAGCGCCAGCAGCCGGGGCAGCCCCTCGCGCAGGTTCTCCTCGCGGCTCATCGCCACGCAGGCCGATACCAGCCAGCCGGGCCGCCGGTCCACGGCCGTGCCGTCCGCCCGCTCCAGCACCGGGACCACCGCCGTCCAGAGTGTGACCAGGTCGAGCACGCGCGGCGTGCCGGTGTAGGCGCCCAGCATCCGGGCGAACTCCGCGGCGACCGGCCCGTCCAGGTCCGTCCGCGCGACCAGCGGCAGGCCGCGCCGGTCCCACTCCGCCGTGCCCGCCAGCCCGGCCAGGTCGGCGAAGGCGCGCCAGCGCTCGCTGGGGAAGGCGATGTTGACGAAGCGCATGCCCGCGGCCGTGGCGGTGAACTCGTGCCGGTCTTGGGGGCGTACCAGGGCGAGATCGCCCGCGCGCAGCGGCATCTCCGTCTCGCCCACCCGCTGCGCGCCCGCCCCCGCCGTGACGAGCACCAGCTCGTGGAAGTCGGCGTGCGTGTGCGGCTCGGGCCGGTCGCGGCGGCCTCCGGTCACCGGTACGAGGGCCGCGTGGTACGGCAGTCCCGCGGCGAACTCGGCCCAGCGCAGGATCGTCGACATGCCAGGAAATTAATAGTTATGGAGCGCCGAGTACTAGTAACGCGGGCCGCGGAGACCGAAGAATCCGGATGGACGCCCTGCCCACGGCCTCCAGAGGAGCACATGGTGATCACGGAAGTCGACCGGACCCTCCAGGACTACGACCGCGACGGCTACACGATCTTCCGCGACGTACTCGACCGGGATCTCGTCGCCGAGGCGAGCGAGCACGTCTCCTGGCTGCAGGCCAGGCACCCCGACAGGCACGGCGAGGACCTGGGCACCGAACTCGTCGCCGGCGACCCCTTCTGGGTGCGCCTCGTCAGCGACCCGCGGCTGCTCGACCTGGCCGAGCTCTTCGTCGGCCCCGACATCGCGCTGTTCGCCTCGCACTACATCAGCAAACCGCCGCTGTCCGGCAAACCCGTCCTGTGGCACCAGGACGGCGCGTACTGGCCGCTGGAGCCGATGCGCGTGGTCACGCTCTGGCTGGCGGTGGACGAGGCGACGACCGAGAACGGCTGCCTGCGCGTGATCCCCGGCTCGCACCGGCAGGACCTGCACGAGCTGCGCCCGCGCGACGACGTCGACAACGTGCTCGGCTCGGAGAGCGCGGTGACGGTGGACGAGTCGAAGGCGGTGGACCTGGTGCTGGCGCCCGGCGACGTGGAGGTGCACCACCCCAACATCCTGCACGCCTCCAACGCCAACACCTCGCCCAGGCGCCGCTGCGGCCTGACCATCCGCTACATCCCGACCTCGACCAGGATCACCAGCGAGGAGCAGCCGTTCGTCTCCGCCCTGCTGCTGCGCGGCGACCCGGGCGTGAACGTCTACCAGCCCTTCCCCGCGTACGTGCCGGGCGTCCACATGCCCTTCGCCGGAGCCGGAGCCCGCTGACGTGCGCGGTTGAAATGTCCGGAGTTCGTCCAGAGTTCGCTGGATGTACTCCGGACAAAGATCCCTTGCCGTCTCGCGGAGCCGGCGGTCAGCGTGGTGAACGAGCCCCGTAGCCGAGGTCGCCGCCCGACGGGAGCGGCAGGCGAAGCCGGTCCGGGGCCCGGATCGCCACGTCACCGAGACAGGAAGATGATCATGAGGTACTCGAAGCTCGTTCCCGCGCTGGCCGGAGCCGGCGCCGCCCTCGCGATGCTGACCGTGTCCACCCCGGCGAACGCCGCCGCCCCGTCCTCGTCCGCCGCGACGGCCGAGGCGGGGACGCTCAGTGTGCACCGCAAGTCCGCCTCGTGCACCTCGCCCAAGGGAAACAAGATCAACGTCTCCTGGGGCGACGGCAACGTCTCCACCACCGTGTACTTCAACAACCACTGCAACCAGAAGCGGTGGATCGAGCTGAAGTTCGTCAAGGAGAACCACAACTTCTTCTGGAAGTGCGTCGGGGTCAACGCGAAGACCAGCGGCAAGAAGAAGGTCGGCTACTCCATGCCGGACAAGGTCGTCCTGACCAAGAAGAAGACCAACTGCTGACCCCCGGGACCGCGGGCGCCCGCCCAGGGGACGGGCGCCCGCACACCCCTGCCGGACGTCAGGCCACATGCGCTCCCAGCCCGGTCAGGCCCGGTGCCACGTCCGGTCGCAGCACGAAGTCGTCGTCGTAGTCCCCGCCGTTCTGCCTCCGGTACGCGATCGGCCGGGTCGCCGGAATCGCCAGCAGGCGCTCGCCCAGCTCCTTGGCCGCCGCCTCGCCCTCCTCGGGCGTGAACCTGTCGGCGCCCGTGATCAGCATCGGGGGCAGCACCTCCGCGCCCGCGTAGAACAGGGTGCCGTGCTGCAACGGGAAGAGCAGCTCGCCGACGGCTCCGTGGATGCCCCGCTCGCCGTAGAACCACGCCGGCCCGCCCATGGTCACCACCGCCAGCGCACGCTTGCCCGCGAGGAACCCGTCCCCGTAGCCGATCCACTCGCCGTTCGGGCCGCGCGACCCGTACGCGTAGCCCTGGTGCCAGACCCGGTCGAACCAGCCCTTGAGGATGGCGGGCATGCCGAACCACCACATCGGGAACTGGATGACGATGGTGTCCGCCCGGTCGATCTTCTCCTGCTCGGCCCGGATGTCGACGCCCAGCGCGCCGCTCTCGTACGCCTGCTTCGCGGCGGCGGCGACCTGGAACCGCTCCGCCGGGTGGTGGGCGTAGCCGGCGGGGTCGACGACGGGGTTCCAGCCCATCGCGTACAGGTCCGACACCTCGACCCGGTGACCTTCGGCACGGAGCGTGCGCTGCCCCTCCGTGGCCAGAAAGCCGTTGAGCGAGCGCGGTTCGGGGTGGGCGAGAATCCAGAGAACGTTCATGACGTCAAGGCTGCTCCGTGCGGCACCGCCCCGACGACTGGCCTGATGGACAACATGTGCGAAGATCGGGCCATGGCTGTTTTCACCGGTGACGCGCGTCACCGAGTGGCGGTCCTGGCCCGTGAGCGGGTTCTGTCCTTCGAGCTCAGCATCGTGCACCGGATCTTCGGCCAGGCGCGCTCGGCCGCCGGCGCCGCGCTCTACGAGGTCGTGACCTGCGCACCCGAGCCAGGGGACGTCCGCACCGACGCCGACTTCACCCTCGCCGTCGCGCACGGCCCCGAGGCGCTGGCCGAGGCTGAAACCGTCATCGTCCCGGCTTCGGCGGACGACTTCGAGCCCCGGAACGAGCCGCTCGACCCCTCGCTCGCCGCCGCGCTGGCGCGGATCCGGCCCGGCACGCGGATCGCCTCGATCTGCTCGGGATCGTTCGTGCTGGCCGCGGCCGGCCTGCTCGCCGGGCGGCGGGCGACCGCGCACTGGCGCTCGTCCGCCCGGTTCCGCGAGCGATTCCCGGACGTCGCCTTCGACCTGGACGTCCTCTACACCGACGACGACGGCGTCCTCACCTCCGCCGGCGGGGCCTCGGGCATCGACCTGTGCCTGCACATGGTCCGCAGCGACCACGGCGCGGCGGTCGCCAACGACGTGGCGCGCGGCTCCGTCGTCCCGCCACACCGCGAGGGCGGCCAGGCCCAATACGTGAAGCGGCCGATGCCGGACCCGAGGACCTCCTCGACCGGCAAGGCCCGCCGGTGGGCGCTGGAGAACCTGCACCGGCCCGTCACGCTCCAGGAACTGGCGGCCCAGGAATCGACCAGCACGCGGACGTTCACCCGGCGCTTCCGTGACGAGATCGGCACCTCGCCGGGGCGGTGGCTCACCCAGCAGCGCATCGAGCGGGCCCGCACCCTCCTGGAACGCACCGACCTGCCCATCGACGAGATCGCCGTCACCGCGGGCTTCGGCACCGCCGGCTCGATGCGCCTGCATCTGAAAGACGAACTTGGGGTCTCACCCAGCGCCTACCGCGCCACGTTCCGCGGCCCCTGACCCGGCGAACCGGCGCGGAGTCCGAGCTGGGCGGCACCGCGTCCGCGGGAAGATCTGCTAACGGTGAATCCGTCCCGCTGCCGGACGGGCACCGGGGCGGTGGTGCAGGCTGTACCTTACGGCTCCGGTGGCCGGTATCGAGCACCGCACAGGTGATCGGCGAGCTGGGAGTAGGGACATGAAGGCACGGATCATCGTCGCGATCGGGTTACTCCTCGCCGCGACCGGCGTCCTGTGGACGCTCCAAGGGCTGGGCATCGTCGGCGGCAGCGCGATGAGCGGCGTCACCACCTGGGCCGTCGTCGGCCCGGTGGTGCTCGTCGTCGCGCTGGTCATCACCTACATCGGTTTCCGGCGCCTCCGGGGGAGATAGGCCCCCGAAGGCCGGGAGCCGCCGGGAATGCCTGAGATCCGCCCAGCCGCCCGCACCTCGAAGTACATCCCCGGCGCAGGCGCCCGCGGATTGCTGGGCGGTGCGGGGTGTCGGGAAATCACCTGATTCCGACACCCCGGAGAGCGCACCTCACATGTCCCCGGCAGAGAATCTGTCAGCGAATCGGCGCGGTCTCGGTGCGTCCGTGACGGGCCCGGTGCTTTTTGCGCACCTCGGCCGAGGATGGCGGCTGGTGGAGCCACCCTTACCGACATGCCGACACGGCTCCGATGATCGAGCTACCTCTGGACGGTGCCGTATGGTCCCGAGGCAGGGTCAATTGCAGTCACGGCTGTCTTAGCATCCAGCTCCCAGCCTTTCGCGTAGGCTGCGGCGAACTCTTCCCTACCCAGCGCGGCCTGACCCCGGCGGGTGAGCTCGCGGACCTGCGGATCGGTGTGGTCGTGCGCGCCCCGCAGCCGGGCGGCGGCCCCGAGCAGCACGGCAGACTAGTGCTGTCGCCCGCGCGTCTGGGCGAGCGCGGCCGCGTACGCCTCCCGCAGCGCCTTTTCCGTGCCGGGCACGTCGCCCTGGGCTAGGCAGAGCGCGGCCCGTGCGTTGCCGACCAGCGTCCGGGCGTGATCGGCGGGGAAGGCCTCCCGGCTGGAACCCCCCGCTGGGGACACAAGGTCAGCGGCGTACGCACGCTCAGCGGCGGCCGTCACGAGGTGACCTTCGCCGACGGCTCCACGGTCGAGACGAGCCTGCTGGTCGGTGCGGACGGTACCTGGTCCCGGGTCCGTCGGCTGCTGTCCGACACCACCCCCGAGTACACCGGTGAGTCGTACGTCGAGACGTACCTGTACGACGCGGAGACCCGCCACCCATTGGCCGCGAGGGCGGTCGGCGACGGCTCGATGTTCGCGCCCGCGCCCGGCAACGCCATCGTCGCTCACCGCGAGAGCGGCAACACCCTGCATGCGTACGTGTCTCTCACCAGGCCGCTGGAGTGGTTCGACGCCATCGACTTCTCCGATCACGCCGCAGCCGCGGCCCGGGTCGTGCAGGAGTTCGACGGCTGGGCGCCGGAGCTCACCGCGCTGATCACGGACGCCGACAGCGGGCCGATCCTGCGCCCGCTCTATACGCTGCCGGTCGGGCACCGGTGGGACCATGTGCCGGGTGTGACCCTGGTCGGCGACGCCGCGCACCTGGTGCCTCCGAACGGCGAGGGCGCTAACCTGGCCATGTTCGACGGCTCGGAGCTGGGCAAGGCCATCGCCGCGCACCCCGAGGACATCGACGCCGCACTCGCCGAGTACGAGCAAGCCATGTTCCCGCGCACGAGCGAAACTCCCCAGGGCGACGAACTCGTTGAGAGCCTCTTCGGTGACAACCGGCAGAAAGTCTGCTCGCTCTGCTCGCCGAAGAGGGACTGACCACCTAGCTGACCCGGAGCGCAGGTTCTCCAGGCATGCAGGGCCCGCTCTTCAGGCCCTGCAGCTGGCGCCTTCGGGCCGCCGGCGCGGCGCGAGGATGGCCAGGAACCCCAGGTACTGGCCGGCGACCACCCGCGCCGCCGCGCCCCGGCGGCCGGCGCCCTGGGCGAAGAACAGGGCCAGGATGAGCAGATCGTCCACGTTGGTGACCGCGAACAGGCCCGCCGCCTGCCCGACGACTCCCAGGTTCACTCCTGACCTCGCTCGCCCGCCGCCGGTCCGGGATTTCGCCGCATCGGGACACCGTGCCACACCCCGATGCGACAGGCGCCGTCAGGGCTCCGGCGGCCAGTACGGGGCCGAACGTTCGGCGGCGGCCCCGATGGCCGAGCCGTCCAGAGAGGTGAAGCCCAGCTCGACCCCGCCGGCCGGCCACTCCACGGCGAGCTCGAAGTGCTCCTTGGGCGGCAGCGGCCACAACCACAGCCCGACCGGGGTGACGGAGGCGGCGTTCTCGTCGCCGCTGCGCATCGACATGCCGCCGGGCAGCCAGAACAGGCAGGGCCCCGGCGGCGCCTCCTGCGTGAACCGGCTCCGCTCGAAACGTTGCCCGACGGTGGTGGCCTTGGTGCCGTCGGCGAAGCGCACGCCGAAGCGCAGCAGAGCCTCCGGGAGCGGCCGTCCGGACGTCAACCCGGGCACCATGATCGGGAGGAGGGACATCTGGAGGGCCTGATAGTCGTCGGCCGACAGCGTGTGCCGCCGCGTGGCGATCTCCACGTTCAGCAGGCAACCGGTGGAGAACGCCGTGATCCCCGACAGGGTGATGACGGCGTTGGGGGAGCGGGCCAGCACCACGCCGAGCAGCATCACACTGCCGGCCTGGTCGGCGGGCGGGGCGTACCAGACGGGTAAGCCGGGCCTCGACGCGGGGGAGTCGTCTTCCCGCGCGGGTGGCGGTTCGAAGAACATGCCTCCACCGTACGGAGCGGGACACGAGAACGCGCGCAAGATCGGACCATGGCCGAACGCAAGTCTTGCGGCCGTTTGCGCTCATCCGACGTCATCCCTTGCGCCCAGTCAGGACCGGCCGAAAGGACGGCCACCTGCGCCTACCTGGAACAAGACGTCGATCACTTGCTCGGGGCCAGTTATTTCCTTGCGCAATCTCGTCGAAATATTGCGGCTATCTGCTCGACATCTTATGGTTCGGCCATCCGCCTGACCCGAAGGGCCACCCCCATGAGAGCACTGCTTGCCGCCCTTGCGTTACTCGCCGGAGTCCTCATCTCCCCACCACCCGCCGCACTAGCGGCGGCCGACACCAACCTGGCCGCCGGCAAGAACGCCACCGCCAGCACCTTCCACGACGTCTACCGCGCCGCCAACGTCACCGACGGCAACCAGGCCACCTACTGGGAATCCACCGGCAACGCCTTCCCCCAATGGATCCAGATCGACCTCGGC
>NZ_JBEZGB010000011.1:0-425551 GCF_040649755.1 Nonomuraea sp. NPDC048882 | reverse complement strand
GAACCCGGAAGTTAAGCTTCCCTGCGCCGATGGTACTGCACTCGGGAGGGTGTGGGAGAGTAGGTCACCGCCGGACAATCTTTTGAGGAGAGGGTCTCGACGCTTCACAGCGTCGGGGCCCTCTTCTGCATGTCCGGACCTTTATGGTGTCCTGCCTTCTGACGCCTTCCGAGGCAGCTTCATGTCTCCACGTCTGGGCATGGGCGCATGAGGGCGCTCTCTCGCCAGGGCTGGCCTGCTGTGAGGGGTCGTGCGGCCGACGTCGTGTCGTAGCCGGACAAGCAAGGGACTCCGGCGAAGAGTTCAATGACCAAGAAGAGCCTGAACGCCGGAGACCCGACGACCAGGAAGAGCCTGAACGCCGGAGACCTCATTTGCCGGCTCTTCGAACTTGATCGGGGTTTGAGGTGTCCGCCGGGCCCTGGAGGCTGGAGAGAGCTCGTGGCTCTCGATGATCCTTCTTATTGTCGAGGCAAGAAGATCACAGCAGAGAAGCCACGAGCATGGTCAACGATACGACGCTGCTGCTCGGCCTGGACGGGGTGACCGTCACAAGGGTCGTCGCCGCAGCTGACGGGGTGCAGGATGGACCGGTGGTGCACCTGGCCACCGCGGATGAACGGGCCAAGTTCTGCCCGGAGTGCGGGGTCGCCGCGGTCCGGATGAAGGAATGGGTGACCACAAGCCCACGTGACCTGCCGGTGGCCGGGCGAGGGTGTGCGCTGCGCTGGCGTAAGCGCCGCTGGTGCTGTGACCAGGCGTCCTGCCCGCGCCAGACGTTCACCGAACAAGTGCCGCAGATCCCCGCACGGTCCCGGCTGACCCGGCGATTACGCCAGGCCACAGGCGCCGCCGTGGGAGATGGCGGGCGAACGGTGATCCAATCAGCGCGAGATCACGGGGTGTCCTGGCCGATCGTGTCCGCGGCGTTCACCGAGCACGCCCGCCGGGTGCTGCCCACCCGGCCCGGGCCGGTCGCCGTGCTGGGCATCGATGAGATCCGCCGGGGACGGCCCCGCTGGATGACAGCACCGGCACGTGGACGACGGCGGTGGATCGCTGGCATACCGGCTTCGTGGACCTGTCCGGTGATCAGGGTCTGCTCGGCCAGGTCGAGGGCCGCACCATCGCCGCCGTGACCGGCTGGCTCAACCAGCGTGATGCCACCTGGCGCGAGCAGGTGGCCTTCGTCGCGATCGATATGTGCACCATCTTCAAAGCCGCCGTACGCGCCGCGTTACCGCAGGCCCGTCTGGTGGTCGACCACTTCCACGTCGTACAACTGGCCAACCAGGCCCTCACCGAGATCCGCCGCCGCATCACCGTCCAGATCCGCGGCCGGCGCGGGCGCAAAGGTAACCGGGAGTGGGAACTGCGCAACCGGCTCACCCGCTCCGCAGCCCGGATGCACGGCTCTGAACTGGATCCGATGGTCTCGATGACCTGCAGGCGCTCGGCCGCATCGGCAAGCCGATCCTGGCCGCGTGGAACGCAAAGGAAGACCTGCTGGACCTGCTCGCCCTGGCCCGCACCAACCCTGACCGGACCGTCATCGCTGAGCGGCTGTTTCGCTTCTACGACCGCTGCGCCGTCTCCGGCCTGCCCGTTCAGGGGAAGGACGGCGGTGACGCGGTAGCCGTGCCCGGGTTGGGGCCCGGCCTCCGGTGTCCCGCCGTAGAGCGTGGCCCGTTCCCGCATCCCGATGAGCCCGTGTGCGCCCGAGGGCGCCGTCAGGCCGGTTCGCTTCGAGCTGCCGTCGTTGACGACCTCGAGGCGCAGGGTCTGGTCGCTGTACCGGATGACGCAGTCGATCCGGGTGGCGTCGGCGTGCTTGAGGACATTGGTGATCGCTTCCTGCAGGATCCGGTAGGCCGACAGGTCGATGCCCGGCGGCAGCGGTCGTGGGGTGCCCTCAACCCGTAGTTCGGCGCACAGCCCGCCGGCCCGTATCGAGTCGAGCAGGTCGCCGGCGTCGGCCAGCCGCGGCAGCGGGGTGTGCGGGGCGGCCTGGCCGGGTTCGCGCAGCAGGCCGAGCAGCCGGTGCAGCTCGGCCAGCGCCTGGCGACCGGTCTGCTCGGCCATCAGCAGGGCTTCCCGCTCGGCCTGCTGTTCGGGCCGCAGGAGCCGCCGGATCCCGCCGACGTGCAGGGCCATCGCGGTCATGCTGCTGGCCACGACGTCGTGCAACTCACGCGCGATCCTGGCCCGCTCCCTGTCGACGGCGACCTTGGCCTGCCAAGCGGCCTCCCGTTCGGCCTGCGCGGCCCGCTGTTCGGACAGCTGGGAGCTGAGTTGCCTAATGCGCAGCGCGTGCCGGCCAGCCACACACCGCCCACGTACATCCCCGCGTACAGCAGGTCAGCGGGCGAGGGCCCTTTCTCGATCAGCACCGCCACCCAGGCCAGGCCCACCGCCATGGGCAGAACCGCCATCGGGTGTCGCGCGTGACAGGCCGCCGAGCAGAGCGCGGTGACCAGAGCGAAGATCATCACAGAGCCGGTATTGGAGTCCACGCGGGCTGAACCCCTCCAGCGGACCGGCCAGCACGCGATCGAGCAGCACATCGACCACGTCGTCCGGTAATGGGGGCAGCTCGATCCTGTGCACCAGGCCTTCCTCCCACAAGGCACTGACCGCGTCGCGCACCCGCTCCCGTCTACGGACGCTGATCACCAGGAAGGCCAGCCGCTGGTGAGCCAGATGCAACAGCGCCGCCGCCGAGCCGTCGTCGAGCAGATGGGCGTCATCGATTCCGATCACCACCCTGGCCTGTCCCGCCCACTCCCGCACCTGCGAGGTGATCATCGTCAGCGCCGCCAGCCGATCACCGTGAGAATGCCAGTCCGGCGGCAGCAGCACGGCTGCCGCCCCGAAGGGAATGGAACTCGTGGCATTGGTAGCGACCGCCCAAACCGTCCGATGGCCATCCGAGGGCAGGACAGACAGCGCCTCACGCACCAGCCGGGTCCTGCCCACCCCCGCCTCACCGGTGATCACGACTCCAGCGGCCCGCCCGTCGGCGAAGGTCGATGTGATTTCTGCAGTTCGGCTTCGCGCCCTACCAACGGCCACACCCGCATCGAGGCCCCTCTCATCGCCTCTGGTTCTTCGAAGCCGGGCCTCGTTTGGATGTGTGACACCTTCCGCCCAACGGTTACGGCAGCGGAGGAGCGCTCTGACCACGAGAGCGACGACAATGATCATGCCGTCGACGCTTAGTGAGCGAGGTTCATCCTGAATCCGCAGGTAGAGGGCCTTGTGTGAGTTCGGTTGGGGATGCTCGGGCAGGTGGCGGAGGTGATTCGAGTTCTTGAACCCCACAGGCACCGAAGAGTCCGCCGAACGGTGGATACCGCCGTTCAGGAGGAGGTGACCAGGTCGTGAGCGGCCTCGGCGAAGGCGCGGACCCGAACGGTGGCGCCGTCGGTCCGCCACAGCAGGCCCCATCGCAGTGGCGGGGCGTCGCTGATGAGGGTGAGCATCTCGTTGAACGTCGAGGCCGAGGGGCCGGGGTCGATCGGCCGTCCCGCAGGAGTGGCACGCGGAGTTCGGTCCTCTCGCAGCGAGACGGGCAGGGTGTCCGGTAGCTGGAGGAGCTTCACTCTGGCCAGATCGTCGAGCGAGACCGACGTACGGCGGGCGAATGGATGCTGGGACGGCACGGCGAGCATGCGCATTTCGGACACCAGCACCGGACCGGTGACGATGCCCGGCTCGTCGATGGGGAACGTGCCGAGCGCAAGATCGACCTGGCCATCGCGCAGCCAGGGCATCAGATCGACCATCTGCGCTTCGCGGAGCCGAACATCGCAGTCCGGCACGCGACTGCGGAACAACTCGGCGGCCCCGACGAGCAGCAGCCCGCCCGCCGCGCCGACGAAGGCCACCCGCAGGGTGCCGGTCAGGCCGCGCCCGGTGTCGATCGCCCGCGCGAACGCCGCGGCGATCTGGTCCCAGGCGGGCCGGAACTCCTCGTACAGCTGCCGGCCCACTGCGGTCAACTCCACCCGGCGGCTATTTAGCCGAAGGAACCGTCATGACCTTTATCGACCACACGATCGAGTCCGCCCCAGCCGCCGCCCGCCGCTCCATGGAGGCCGTCCTCAAGCACCAGGGCTACCTGCCCTCGGCCGTCGCCCGTCTCGCCGGCTCCCCGCAACTCCTCAACGGTTTCCTGCAGATCAGTGGCCTGTTCGAGAGGACGACCCTGGAACCGATCGCCCGCGAGGTCCTCATCATGACCATCGCGACCCGCAACGGCTGCCACCTGTGCGTCGCCATGCACTCGGCCAAGCTCACCTCCCTCGGCGCGGACCCTGACCTGATCGCCGCATTGCGGGAACAGCGGCCGCTGGGCGATGCACCGCTGGAGGCCATCCGGCTGTTCACCCTGGATGTGCTCGCCACCTCCGGAGCGGTCACTCCCGACACCTTGCGCTCGTTCCTTGAGCACGGCTACACCGAGCAGAACGCACTCGAGGTGGTCCTCGGCATCGGCACCTACACCCTGTCTACGCTGGCCAACCGGATGACCGGCGCACCCGTGGACGAGGCCCTCCAGCCCTTTGCCTGGACCGAGCACGCCATGTGAACCAGGAGTACAGCTCGAACCAGCAATAGGCACGCGGGCAACCGGGTCGGGGACGGTCTCGAACGTTACGTGCCGTCGCCGACGCCGGAGTTGCGCAACCCGCTCGGAGCTACGCGCGATGCTGGAAGAGGTGACCGGCGCGGCGCTGATCGAGGCAATGGCGGACGCGCGGGGTGAGGAATGGGGCCTGCGCAAGATCGGCACGAGCACCGGGATCTTGCATGAGCAGGTACGCCGGATGCTCGCCGAGGGCCATCCGGCCCGGGAGCATCCGGCGCGCTGAACGCAAGGGGGTTACTCGGCGGGCGGGGCGTGCGCAGCGGCCTCAGCTGTCCGTCGCGGACCAACTCGGGCGGGGAGAAACTTTGACGCGCTCCCCGGCGTGAACGCCGAGGACTCAGCCTGTGCCGCGTGATATCACGCGGCACTTCTGTGGCTTTGGCTGATCACCGTGGTCGGCCGAATCACCTGGACCTTCTGATGTTTCCGCTGTCCCGAATACGCAGTGAATCAGACGTAATGCGGATATTGCCTGCCGCGGTGTGCGGCTAGGCTCATCCGCGCGCGCCACACCGCGTGTCAATGGTCAGGTGGGTCGCCGCTGGTGACAGCCGCACCCAATGCTGTCGACCTACCTACGGTTCATGAAAGGACTATTTATATGTCACTCAAACTCGCTGTGAAGACGCTGGCCGCGGCCGCGGTCACGGTTGCGATCTTCGCCCCTGTCTCCGCGAACGCCCAGGCGGTCACCGTCAGCGTCGTGCAACAGGCATCCGGTTCGGCTGTCCTGGACGATGGCGAGCGCCTCACCGCCAACAAGTACCGTCAGTCCCCCAACGGCCTGTACCGGCTGGTGCAGGGCGGCGACGGCAACCTCGTGCTGCTCGACATGAGCACCAAGAAGGCGCTGTGGAGCTCGCAGACGCACGGCAACGCGGGCGCTTACACGGTGATGCAGCACGACGGCAACCTCGTGGTGAAGTCCGCGGCCGGCAAGGCACTGTGGAGCACCAAGACCTTCGGTAACGCGGGTGCCCGCCTCGTCGTCCAGAACGACGGCAACGCTGTCATCTACAGCTCGAGTGACCAGGCGCTGTGGGCATCGGTCCCCGGCAACTTCACGCTGCGGGCGGACGAGACCCTCGAGTCTAACAAGTACCGTCAGTCCGCCAACAAGCTGTATCGGCTGGTGCAGGGCGGCGACGGCAACCTCGTGCTGCTCGACATGAGCACCAAGAAGGCGCTGTGGAGCTCGCAGACGCACGGCAACGCGGGCGCTTACACGGTGATGCAGCACGACGGCAACCTCGTGGTGAAGTCCGCGGCCGGCAAGGCACTGTGGAGCACCAAGACCTTCGGTAACGCGGGTGCCCGCCTCGTCGTCCAGAACGACGGCAACGCTGTCATCTACAGTTCCAGCGACCAGGCACTCTGGTCCACCAAGACGGCTTCCTGACGAAGTAGGCGCCCTCTCTCCGCCAACCACAGACGCCTACCGGCTCAGCGTCCACCGTTCGACATCAACGGGCTCCGACAGGGGGTATCCCTGTAGGTGTGGGAAGCGATCGTGCTGATGGTCGCCGTCAGCGACTGGTTCACCTGTCTCCGGGTGACCTGGTTGCTGCTGGGCCGCTCGGCGATCGATTCTGATTGAGCGGGCGCCATGGAGTGAGGAGGCGTGACAGGCGCCAAGGGGTTGCCGCCAGGGACGACAGTCCGAGTGTGAGGAGGCAGGAGGAGAGGAGCAGGCTTGGTGCGTCGTCGTACGGGCGTGCGTTGAAGGTCCACCATGCACCGTCGCCCCAGTATGTTGAGAGGCACATCAGCCCGAGTGGGCCGGCCCATGACTGCCGGCGACCGAAGAGGCGGCCGCAGACGAGGGCCACGCCGAGCCAGGCCGACAGTGAGCGTAGGACGATCAGTGTGTCGGGGAGGTCCAGGAGCGCGGAGGAGATGGTCGGGTAAAGGGTGAAGCAGGCGAGCGACAGCCAGAGGAGATGGTGGCGCTCGGCTCTGCGGAGGATGTCCGATCCCGGTTCCTCCAGGGTCCGAAGGGTGCTGTGGAGACCTAGGGCGGGTAGCACGCCGACGCCTACGGTCAGCAGTTGCCAGGGGGATGGTGGTTTCTCCTGATGCGGTGGGCATCGGTATGTCGGCGGTGCCTGTCCATGCGGTGAGCAGTCCGGACAGGGCAGCGAGCGCGAGGGGCACCCAGGTGCGGTGGGTCAGGGCGAAGGTCAGGGGCGGGAACGTGTGGCCGCCGGTGCGGTTACGGACGAGGGCTGGGGTGGGCACAGTAGCTGTCCTTGACGCGGTCGAGTTGTCGGCGGGCCCAGTCGAATTGCTGGTCGGCGGGTAGTTCGCCGAACGCCTGAGAGGCTGACGACCAGGCCTTGCCCATGTCCTCGGAGAGCTGTGTCGTCCGGTAGGCGGGTCTGTTGCTCTCCGCCAAGTAGAACTCCAGCCATTTACGCAACGTCTCCGGCGTGAAGTCTTCGGCCTTCCAGATGGCCTTCCAGTCGCACGGTCCCAGTGTTCGGTTGAGGATCGCGTGGGACATGCCGAGCGCCAGGCCCCATTTGCTGCCGTCGGGAAACTTGAATGCGCCGTCGAGTTCGACCGCACGCTCGCCGTTGTCGTTTCGCTCGATTCGTTTCAGCCCGTACTGGTCCAGGTGGGCAGGGAGTCGCCAGTCCGTCGGGAGTGTGGCCGCCCGCTGGTCGAGCGCCCGTACCAGGGGGAGGTATTTTCGGTCCTCCGGCCACAGGCAGATTTCGATTGCTCCGGAGACGCACAGGGGGTGGTCCGGGACGTGGCGATCTGACACTCCCGTCGTGGACATCGTCACCAGTACGGCTCCGGTGCCGCCCAGGACGGTAAGGGTCAGGGATTTCCAGCGTTTCCTGTTCTTCGTGTATGCCCAGGCGATCAACGAGAGGAAGGCCATGACGGCGGCCGACCGTAGCAACAAGGCCGGCGGATCCGGCTGTTTCCATGCCGGGCCGCTTGCCACGCCGAGGTCCGCCGCGTCGCCGGGGAACGCCTCGAAGACGAACCAGCTGAATGAGGCGGTGAGTGCCGCGTACGCCGGGTTGGCGTAGCGGCCGATCGCCCAGCCCCAGGCGACGGCGAGGAGCATCACGATCGCGCCCATGAGGACATATCCGGCCCACAGCCCGAGCCCAGGGGGGAAGGTGGAGGCGGTGAGGGCGAAGCCTGCGGCGCCGCCGATGAGGTAGGGGACGAGGAGCAGGGCCGCTGCGGCGGCCAACCGGTACGCCTCCACCGCGGCGGAGGGTATGGTCGCCGATGCGGTCAGCTCGATGAGTCCGTGGCGGGTGTTCGAGCTGGAGACCCACGCCGCGGCGCCCGCCGCGAGGACGCTGAGATAGAAGGCGAACGCCTGGGTGGCGGCGCCCGTTTCCGGCCAGCTTCCGGTCCAGCTCACCGGTTCCGTCCCCAGCAGCGCGAGAGCCACCACCGTCAGCGGGAGCGGGGTCCACCGCAGCGGTGAGGTGCGTAGGTGGAAGAGGGCCGCCCTCACAGTCGCTGCTCCTGACTCGGGAGGAGGTTCATGTAGGCGCGCTCCAGGTCTGTGTCTCCTGGCAGGTCGTCGCGGCTCAAGGCCGCCAGCTCGGCGGCCGTTCCGGCGAACGTGGGTCTGCCGCGGTGGAGTACGACGACCCGGTCACAGATCGCGTCCACATCCTCGATGTGGTGCGTGCTCAGCACCACGACCGCGCCGTGGAGTCCGGCGACGAGTCTGCGGAACTGCAGGCGTTGTCGTGGGTCGAGGCCCACGGTGGGTTCGTCGAGCGGGACGAGCGACGGGTCACCGGCGATCGCCCACGCGATGCCCGCCCGCTGGAGCATGCCGCCGGACAGTCTGCGCATGCGGGTACGGCGCTGCTCCACGAGGTCGACCTGGATCAGGGCCCGCTCGGCGGCGTCGTCCCAGCGCTCGGCCGGCAGGCCCCGCATCCATGCCGCGTACCGGACGAAGTCGACGACTCTCATCCCCGGGTCGAAGCCGAACCGCTGGGGAAGGTAGCCGATGTCGCGCCGGGCACGGCGGGCGGCGCGTTCGCCGTCGATGACCACCCCGTTGAGCGCGATCGTCCCCGTTCTCGGCGGCATGATGGTCGCCATCGTGCGTAACAGCGTCGTCTTGCCCGCGCCGTTGGGGCCGAGGAGTCCGACGACACCTGGCGTCAGCTCCAGGTCGAACCGTTCGATGGCATTCGTCCTGCCGTAGCCCTGGGTGATGCCGGTCAGTTTCAGGCTCACGGGAGCACCTTTCGCGACGGGTGGGGCGCGGTCGTCGCGCGGCCACGCCCCACGAGTTGCAGCGGCTTACTGGAACCAGGTGGTGATGTTGCGGACAGAGGTGCTGCAGTCTTCGCCGTCGATGGATCTGGTGTCGCCCTCGCTCCTGTGTGCCGACACGGTCTTGTCCGGCCTGTTCGGGCAGTCGGCGATGGACAGGTCCACGCCGGTCCAGCTCGCGCCACCCGCTCCGCAGTCCTGGTTCCAGTCCCTGGTGAACCAGATGCCGTAGCAGTTGCCGGCGCTGTTGCCCTTGCCCGCCGCGGTGGCGGCGGTGGAGGCGATGCCGAGGACGGCGCTCGCGCCGAGGACGGCGACAGTGCCGGCCTTGGCGACGAGGGCCACGATTCTCATCGTCTTGGACATGACTCTCCCTGGTGCTGAGGTGGGAAATGCCGGAGACGGGCGCATGGACGTGCGCGCTCTCAGGCCGTCGTCCGGATCCGGGCGACGGCATCACGCTAGGACCGCACCGAGTTGTTCAGCAGTGGGTGAATGGCCTGAACAAACAATGGTGCTCCTGCGGTCGCCCCTCACCGGGCTCCCTGTGCAGGTTCACCAGCGGATATGGCTCGACTCGCTCGCTGGTTCCTTCGTCGCGGCCGGAGCTATTCGCGGCGGTTTCCGGAGAATTTCGGGATCAGTCTTGGCGTAGGGGAATATGTCGGTGGGGCCTGCCAGCATGGCTTCATGATCACGTCAGTTGACGAACGCCTCTGGCTTTGTGTTGGTGTACGCGGGCTGACACCACCTGGGCGACTGGCGGTGTGGCTTGAGTGCTACGCCGTGGGGGCTCGTTCGTGGGAGGGCCGGCGGTGGCTGGCTGGGGCGTCAATGCGCCGGCCATGCGGGGGTGGGGCTCAGGGCCTGTCTGGGGCGCTGGGGCGGGGTCTGGTGTGCGGTGGGTGAGGGCAGGGGGCTGTGGTTGAGGGTGCCGGCTGCTGGGGCGGGTTGGTTTTTGGGGGGTTCTGGTGAGCTTTCAGGACTACTTGATGGTTCTGGCGGCAGAGGGACCAGGGCGAACTTCCGGGAGATGCGAGGGTCAGAGGTGCAGCGTGCCCGACATCACGGTGACGGCGTGGCCGGCGAGGTGGACGCGGTCGCCGTCATGGCTGACGTACACGGTGCCGCCTCGCGCCGACAGCTGGGCGCCGGTCAGGGAGGTGCGGCCGAGGCGGGCCGACCAGTACGGCGCAAGGGCGCAGTGGGCCGAGCCTGTTACCGGGTCCTCGTTGACGCCGACGTTCGGGGCGAAGAAGCGGGAGACGAAGTCGGTGTCCTCGCCGGGAGCGGTGACGATGACGCCTCTCGCGTCCACGGCGGCCAGGGCTTCGATATCGGGGGCGAGGGTGCGTACGGTTTCCGCCGAGTCCACCTCGACCAGCAGGTCGAGCGCGCTTTTTCCGACCCGCACCGGAGTGGTCCCGAGCGCTTTCTCCAGACCGTCGGGAACGGGGACAGGGGTCACATGCTTGGCCGGGAAATCCATTGTGATCATGCCGTCGGTGCGCCGATTCACGGTAAGGATCCCGCCGGCCGTGCTGAATTCCAGCTGCCCCGTCGCCGCACCGGTCGAATAGAGGACGTGTGCGGTCGCCAGCGTGGCATGGCCACAGAGCGTGACCTCCACCATCGGGGTGAACCAGCGCAGCGAATCCCCGAGCAGGAAAGCAGTCTCGGAGAGGCTCATCTCGTTGGCTACGCTCTGCATCCACTGCTCAGTAACCGGAGTGTCCAGCAGGCAGACCGCCGCGGGATTACCCTTGAAAGCTGTGTCGGTGAAGGCATCGACGGTGAAGAGGAGCATGTGGCTCAGGGTATACGGGGGGCGGATATCCAGCTGCAACCAGGCTGCAAGCCGTACAAAATGGAATTAGGGCTGGGCGTGTCGCGTGGCGAATGCGGAATCGTCGGTTACCGTCCAATGTGTAGGGACGTGCCGATTACGGTGAGTTCCTGAGGAAAGGACAAGCCGATGGGGGCAGTGCGCAAGGTGGTGAGCTACCTTGGCCTGAGCGGGGTCGATCACTACGACGAGGGCTATGACGACGACGAGCACTACGAGGACGAGTACGTCCCCGCGACCGAGCGGGCCGCCCGGCGGTGGCGCGCGAACGTCGACTCGTCGCGGATCGTGATGGTCCAGCCGCTCAAGTACAACGACGCGCCGTTGATCGGTCAGCATTTCCGTGACGGGCAAACGGTGATCATGGACGTTACGGGCATGTCGATGTCCGAGGCGACGAGGATGGTGGACTTCGCCGCGGGGCTGGCTTTCGGGTGTGAGGGGCGGATCGAGCGCATCGCCGAGCGCGTCTTCCTGCTCGCGCCGGCTCACGTGGAGATCGAGACCACCTGATCGCGCACTTCTAGGGAGGCCGTGCTGACCGCCAGATGATCCTCGTCTTATCCCCCTCCGCTCGTCGACTTGTACCTGCGGGCGGTCATCGTCTCCCATTGCAGCGCGCGTGCGTTATAGGGCCCTGCTGGTTATAGGGCTCGGCTGGTCATAGCGGCTGGTGGTCACGGGCTGGCTGCTCGAGGTCTAACCGGGTGGTCAGCCTTGCTGCCGGCAACGGCCTTGGCGGGTCTGTCTTGGCAGGCTCCGCGCGCCAAGCGGCAGGTGGCGGACAGCTTCGGTGCTGTAGGTCAGTGGGCGGCGCGGGGGCCGCGGCGGATGAGGAGGGTGAGTTCGGCGGCGTCTTCGGCGGCCTGCTTGGCCCGAGCGTCCGACTCTCGCGCGTACGCGTGCAGCGCCCAGACAGCCCCCTCCGCCAGCTCCTTCAGCTCGTTGACCTGGGAGGCCACGTAGCGGGCGTCCGCTTCGGCGAGTTTGCGGCGCTGCCAGAGCTGCCAGCCGGCCAGGCCGATCATGGCGATGGCGGCGGCGGCCAGGAGGCGGGAGGCGAAGACGGCGCCGATGAGGCAGGCCAAGCCCGCGACGGTCAGCACCACGGCGGCCCACGGGCGGCCCCGGGGCACGATGCCGTCGGTGACGATCGACTCTTCCGCCGCCGCCAGTGAGTCCTGGTCGGGGCCCTCGGGGCGCAGGTGGATGCGGTGGCCGAGGAGCGGCACGGTCAGGGTTTCCGGCGGGTCGAGGCGGCTGTCGGCTTCGAGTTCTTCGGCCACGCCGCGCAGGATGGGCGCCGCGACGTGCAGGGCGATGGCCGCGAGATGCGGATCGGCGCCGGGGCGCAGGTCGTCGAGCAGGTAGGAGCTGAGTGAGGCCATCGGCCCGGCCGGTCCGCCCAGGCCGATCAGGGAGCGCAGGACGGCCAGCGGCTCGTTCTCGGCCCAGGCGGCGGCGGGGCTGTTGGAGCTGTTGTCGAGGGGGGCTGAGGAGTCGTGGTCGGCCTGGCGGGCCGAGGTGATCTCCGCGCAGCGGCTGCGTAGCCTGGCCAGGCGGGCGGCGGCCACGGCGGGCCTGGCGAGTTCGGGGATCTCGGCCATCTCGGGGAAGTCGACCAGCGACGGCGGCACGACGACGGCGGATTCGCCGGGTACGAGCGCCTGGAACCATTCCTGCGGGTCGGCGCGGTCCTGGATGGCCAGCGCGTCGAGTTTGCGCAGCACGAAGATCTTGCCGGCGGGGCCGTACGCCCCCCGGGCGGCGGCCAGCCAGAGCGAGCGCTGGCCGTGGGAGACGGGGCGGTCGAGGGAGAGTTCGCCGAAGGCGGTGCCGAGCCAGGAGGCGTGGATGCGGCTGCCCTGCCCGGACACCGCCAGCGCCAGGCAGAGGAAGAGGGCGGTCTGTTGCTCGTCGCGGCCGGCCGCCTTGCTCAGGGGCTCCAGCGGGTCGTCGCCGGACAGGATGGCGACCAGCGCTTGGACGGCCGGGGGCAGCCAGTAGCCGGATACGTCGCGGAAGCTCGGTGCGGCAGGAGGCGCGGTGCCCTTCGCGGCGAGGTGCGCCAGCAGCGCCTCGGCATAGCGATGCAACTCGGTCGCTGCTGGGGGGCTCGCAGTCAGGTCCGTGCTCAAGGCAGAGAACTCCCCCAATTCGGCCTCAGTTCATGACCGCGTAAAGCGTAACCGCTGGGGCGCGCCAACCCGGTGGAGGCGCGCCCACGACGGAACGGGAGACTTTGAGTCAACTGCCTGTTACATGCGCTCGGGGACAGGGACGCCCAGAAGGTCGAGCCCGGTCTCCAGGACGCGCAACGTGAGCGCGCACAGGGCCAGCCGCTGCTCTCTCGTCTCGGGGTCGACGCCTTCCTTGACGACCGGGCACTCCTCGTAGAACGTGCTCAGCAGGCTGGCCGTCTGGAAGAGGAACGCGCACAGCCGGTGTGGCTCGGAGGCGGCGGTGACCTGGGCGACGAGCTCGCCGAAGCCCAGCAGGTGGAGGCCGAGCGCGCGTTCGGCCGGAGCGGCCAGCACGATCGGGGCGTTCGCCTCGCCCGGCTCGATGCCCGCCTTGCGGAAGATGGAGCGGATGCGGGCCGTCGCGTACTGCATGTAGGGGCCGGTGTTGCCGGTCGTGGCCACCATGCGGTCGAGGTCGAAGACGTATTCGCTGTCGTGGCTGACGGACAGGTCGGCGTATTTCACTGCGGCCATGCCGACGGCGTGGGCGATCTCCCGCTTGAGTGCCTCGTCGTAGCCGCGGTCCTCGATCAGCCGGGCGGCCCGGTCGATCGCCTCCTGGAGCAGGTCCATCAGCTTGACCGACTCGCCGGAGCGGGTCTTGAAGCGCCGGCCGTCCTTGCCCAGCATCATGCCGATGCGTACGTGCTCGGCGTCGACCGTGTCGGGCAGCCAGCCGGCCAGCCTGGCGGCGGCGAACACCATCTGGAAGTGCAGCGCCTGCTCGTTGCCGACGACGTAGAGGATGCGGTCGGCCTTGAGGTCGTGGACGCGGTAGCGGATGGCCGCCAGGTCGGTGGTGGCGTAACCGTAGCCGCCGTCGCTCTTTCTGATGATGAGCGGCAGCGGCTTGTCGTCGGAGCCGGTGAACCCGGGCGGGAACACGCACAGCGCGCCCTCACTCAGCTCCGCCGTGCCCGACGCCTCCAGGTCGTCGCAGGTCTTCTGGAGCATCGGGTTGTACATGCTCTCGCCGGCGATGTCGGTGTCGGTCAGTGTGACGCCGAGCAGGTCGTAGACCTTGTTGAAGAAGCGCACGGTGGCGTCCATGAACACGTGCCAGAGCCGCAGCGTGTCGGGGTCGCCCGACTGCAGGGTGGAGACCCGCGCCCGCGCGCGCGTCTTGAAGCCCTCGTCGCTGTCGAACTTGGCCCGCGCCGCCTGGTAGAACTCGGTGCCCTGGCCGGCTTCGAGCTGGGCGACCGCGGCCTGCTCGCCGATGTCGAGCAGGTGCTCGATGAGCATGCCGAACGGGGTGCCCCAGTCGCCCAGGTGGTTCTGCCTGATGACGGTGTTGCCCAGGTGCTCGTGCAGGCGGGCCAGGGAGTCGCCGACGATCGTCGTGCGCAGATGGCCGACGTGCATCTCCTTGGCCGCGTTGGGCGCGGAGTAGTCGATCACGACGGTCTGCGACGGCGTGGTCGTGCCGACGCCGAGGCGTGGGTCGGCCAGCATCTGCCTGGCCTCGGACTCGATGAAGGAGTCGGCGAGGGTGATGTTGAGGAAGCCGGGGCCGCTGACCTCGATCGTGCCGGGGAAGTCGGACAACTCCGCCCTGATCGCCTCGGCGACCTCCCGCGGGCTCCGTCGCAGACGCTTGGCCAGGCTCATCGCGACGTTCGCCTGGAAGTCGGCGAACTGGGAGGGCCGGATCAGCGGATCTGCGTCGGCGTGCTCCGGGCCGAACGCGCGGGCCAGCGCCTGCTGGACGCGCTCGGTGAGCACAATCTGCGGGTCGGTCATGGTCTAAGGGTACCGGCGACCTTGACCGAGACGCTTATCAGAAAGGCGGCCACGACCGAGATGCCGACGGCGATCAGATCGTTGGTGAGGTTGCCGGGTTCGAGGGCGAAGAACTCCCTGATGAAGGGCAGCGACAGGCCGACGCAGAACAGCGCCGCCATGGCCGCGACCATGGCCCCCCGCCACCAGTTGAGCGGCCTGGCGATCAGGACGAGGACCCACCAGGTGGTGAGGAAGAGCGTGATCACGGCGGCGGTCTGGTCCTCCAGGAGGGAGGAGGCGCCGTTGTGCGCGGCCCAGAACGACAGCAGCACGGCCAGCGCGCACAGCACCCCGGCCGGTACGGCGAAGCGCAGCACGCGGGGCACGAACCCGGGCTTGGCCCGCTCAAGCGTGGGGGCGAGCGCCAGGAAGAACGCCGGGATGCCGATGACCAGGGCGTTGGTCAGGGTCGAGTGGCGCGGCGCGAACGGGAACGCGACCCCGGCCACTCCGACCAGCAGCGAAATCACGATCGCGTAGAAGGTCTTGGTGAGGAACAGGTTGGCGACCCGTTCGATGTTGGCCAGCACCCGCCGGCCCTCGCCCACGACGTGGGGCAGGGTGGAGAACTTGTCGTCGAGCAGCACCACCTGCGCGACCGCCTTGGTGGCCGGGCTGCCCGCGCCCATCGCGATGCCGAGGTCGGCGTCCTTGAGCGCGAGCACGTCGTTGACGCCGTCGCCGGTCATGGCGACCGTGCGGCCTCGGGACTGCAGCGCGGTCACGAACTCGCGCTTCTGTCGCGGGGTGACCCGGCCGAAGACGGTGTGGGTGTCGAGTAGTTCGCCGAGTTTGTCCGGGTCGTCGTGCGGGAGCGTCCTGGCGTCTATGGCGCGGTCGGCGCCGGGGATGCCGAGGCCGGTCGCGATGGCCGACACCGCCTGGGTGTTGTCGCCGGAGATGATCTTGAGGTTGACGCCCTGCTTGGCGAAGTAGCTCAGGGTTTCGCGGGCGTCCGGCCTGATGCGCTGCTTGAACGTGAGGAGCGCGACAGGAAGCACGGTGGTGGGAGTGGAGGCGGGGTGCGGGGTCTCGCCGCCGGCGAGCTCTCCGGCCGTGGCCAGGTCGTCGGCGCGGCACAGTACGAGGACGCGGGTGCCGGTGGCGGCCAGTTCGGCGGCCCTGTCGTAGCAGTCGCCGCCCTGGAGCAGCACGTCGGGCGCGCCCAGCACCCAGACGCCGTGCTCGCCGAAGTCGGCCCCGCTCCACTTGCGCGCCGAGGAGAACGGCACGGTCTCGCCGGCCTTCCAGCCGTCGGCGGTGGTGGCGGGGTAGCCGGCCCTGATGGCCTCGGCGGTGGCGTTCGGCCGGCTGTCGAGGTGGGCCAGCGCGGCGAGCGCGGCGTCGATCGGCCGGCCGTCGGGCTGGACGGGGAGGACCTGGTCGAGGTCCATGCCGGCCGTGGTGAGGGTGCCGGTCTTGTCCAGGCAGAGCACGTCCACCCTGGCCAGGCCCTCGATCGCGGGCAGCTCCTGGACCAGGCACTTGCGCCGGCCCAGGCGGACG
The DNA here is from genome assembly GCF_040649755.1 of Nonomuraea sp. NPDC048882. Lineage (NCBI taxonomy): Bacteria > Bacillati > Actinomycetota > Actinomycetes > Streptosporangiales > Streptosporangiaceae > Nonomuraea > Nonomuraea sp. NPDC048882. The sequence continues at coordinate 409,251 of NZ_JBEZGB010000011.1, read as the reverse complement.
ACGCCGACCGCGAAGGCGAGGGAGGTCGTCAGCACCAGGCCCTCGGGGATCATGGTGACGATGCCCGCGACCGCGCCGGTGATGGCGGTGCCGAGGTCGGCCGAGTTGTGCAGCTGGCTGTAGATCAGCAGCGCGCCGATGGGGATGACCAGCCAGGTGATGTACTTGATGAAGTTCGCGACGCCGGCCCGCAGCTCGGAGTGGGCGAGGTGGAAGCGGCTGGCCTCCTCGGCCAGGCGCACGGCGTACGCGTCGGTGCCGACCCTGGTGGCGACGAACGCTCCGGAGCCCGCCACCGCGAAGCTGCCCGACAGCACCTCCTCGCCGGGCTTTTTGTGCACGGGGTCGGCTTCGCCGGTGAGCAGCGACTCGTCCACCTCCAGCCCCTCGGAGTGGACGACCTCGCCGTCGACCAGCAGTCGGTCGCCGGGACCGAGCAGGATGAGGTCGCCCAGCACCACGTCACGGGGGCTGACCTCGCGTTCCGCGCCGTCGCGGCGCACGCGTACGGGAGCCTCGTTGATCACCGCGAGCTTGTCGAGCGTGCGTTTCGCGCGCAGCTCCTGGACGATGCCGATCAGCGCGTTGGCCACGATGACCAGCCCGAACGCGCCGTCCTGCCACTCGCCGAAGATCAGGATGAGGGCCCAGAGGACGCCGATGACCAGGTTGAACAGGGTGAAGACGTTCGCTCTGAGAATCGCGCTCAGCGACCTGCTCGACCGGCGTGGCACGTGGTTGGCCTTCGCCCCCGCCACCTGGTCGGACGTCAGCCCGGGCGCGGTCAAGGTGAGCCCGTCCACATAACCCCCCGTTTCTGTGGATCGGACTCACACCCTAGCCTTCACCACAACCTGTGGGAGCGACTTTGGGAGGCGGCCTTCTCGCCGATGGCCGGCACCACGCCGCCCGATGCCAGGTCGGCGGCCAGGCGGCAGGCCGCGCTGATGCCCTGTGCTCTGGAGGCGCCGTGGGCGATGACGACGGTGCCGTTGAGTCCGAGCAGGACGGCTCCTCCGTGCTCCTCGGCGTCGAGGCGGCGGCGCAGGCCGCGGATGCGGGAGCGCTGCATGGCGGCGCCGAGCCGGGCCAGCCTGCTGTCGCCGATGCTCTCCCTGAGCTCGGTGAACGCGTAGCGGACCGCGCCCTCCATCGTCTTGAGCGCCACGTTGCCGGTGAAGCCGTCGGTGGTGATCACGTCGACCTTGCCGGTGAGCAGGTCGTGGCCCTCGACGTTGCCGGCGAACTGGATGCCGGGGGAGGTCTGCAGCAGCTCGTGGGCGCGTTTGACGAGTTTGTTGCCCTTCTCCGCCTCGCTGCCGATGGTGAGCAGGCCCACCTTGGGGTCCTGGATGCCGTGGGCGAGCTCGGCGTAGGTGGCGCCGAGGTGGGCGAACTGCACCAGCATCTCCGGTTTGACCTCGGCGTTGGCGCCGGCGTCCAGGAGCACGGTGGGGGTGGGCAGCGTGGGCAGCGCGACGGCGATGGCCGGCCTGAGCACGCCCTGCTGGCCCTTGAGCCGGAGCTTGCCGGTGGCCACGATGCCCGCGGTCGATCCGGCGGACACGACCGCGGCGGCGTCGCCGCGGCGGACGAGGTGGCAGGCGACGGCGATGCTGGAACGGGGGCGGCGCAGGCTGGCCAGCGCGCCTTCGTCCATGGACAGGGCCTCCTCGGCCCGGACGATCGGGATCTCTTTGGTGGCGTCGTGGTCGGCGAGCGCCTCGTAGAGCACGCGGGGGGAGCCGACGAGGACGACGGCCAGGCCGCGTTCGCGCACGGCGTGCACCGCGCCCGCCACGATCTCGTGGGGTGCGTGGTCGCCGCCCATGGCGTCGAGCGCGATGGGCCTGCTGTCGGACACTGATCACCTCGTACGGCATCGAGCCCGCCGTCACGGCTTGGCCGGTACGCGGGCTCGGTATGTCCGCATCGCAGGCGAGGCAGGTGCCAGGTTAACCGGCGGGTAGGCCCTGTTGGTTCCCTGGAGGGCACGTTCCAGTCATGTCCGGGGCCGTCCGGGCCGGCGGCGGGCCTCGTCCAGGGTTTGGCGCCGCTCTTCTAGTGGAGGTTCCAGTCGTCCTTGCCGCGGGTGACGATGACCTTGGAGAACTTCGACGACCCGGTCACCCGGATCAGCGGCCCGTCGCCCTGGGAGCCGCCCGTCACGTTGCGCTTGCCGAAGAGCGAGCTGCCTTCGTCGATCACGTTGGCGTTGTCGGGCACGCGCACGATCACCTTGCTGAACCGCGCGTCGGTCTCGACGGTGATCTCGCGGCCTGGCAGCACGGCCTCCGACAGGTCGATGATGAGCGCGCCGAACCTGGCCGACAGTTTGAGGTGCCTGGAGGCCACCCAGTGGCCCTTGCGCACCATTTTGCTGAACGTCGAGTCGATGACCTGCCGTTCGACGCCGGCGGGTGGACTGGAGGCGGACACCTCGGGCAGGTCCCGGGTGAGGGGGACGAGCTCGCCGACGGTCTTGGCCGTGTAGGCCACGTCGAGGCGGTCGGCGTGCTCGACGCTGGTCAGTCTTCCTGTGGCGAGCGCCTCGCCGAGCACCGCGGCCACGCGGTCGCGGTCGGCGTCTGAGGCGCGAAGCTGCGCATGGTCGGTCACGGTATAGGAGTCTATGCCCGATCGCGATATGTCGCGAGTGTCCCGAACCTCAAGGAAAACTTGGAGCCCAGCGGAACCGGTGACGCCGCTGAGCGCGTCCGGGTATTAAGGACCGTAGACGCGCGACAGGGTCGTGAGGTTTACACCCGATCGAACAAAAAAGATGGGAAAGGCCTAGTGATCTTGAACCAGGCAGGCACGCGACGCTTCAAGGCGTACACGTCCAAGCACCTTGACGAGCTCCTGCGGCGTGCGGGGCTGGCTGACGACGAGCGGCTCAAGGTCCGCGCGGTCGCCACGGTGCTGCCCTTCCGGACGAACGCCTACGTCGTCGATGAACTCATAGATTGGTCTGCCGCGACCGATGACCCCATATACCGGCTGGTCTTCCCGCAGGCGGACATGCTTCCCGCGGAAGACGTGGCCAGGCTGGCCGACCTGCTGAAAGCCGAGGCCCCCAACTCCGAGATCCAGGCCGAGGCCAACCGCGTACGCGCCCAGCTCAACCCGCATCCCGCGGGTCAGAAGGAACTCAACGTCCCGAGGATCGGCGACGAGCCCGTCCCCGGGCTGCAGCACAAATATCCGGAGACCGTGCTGATCTTCCCCAAGCAGGGGCAGACCTGTCACGCCTACTGCACCTACTGCTTCAGGTGGGCGCAGTTCGTCGGAGACGCGGACCTGAAGTTCGCCTCCGACGACATCGGCCAGATGGTCGGCTACGTTCGCCGCCATCCCGAGGTCACCAGCGTGCTCATCACCGGCGGCGACGCGATGATCATGGGTGAGTCCGTGATCAGGCGCTACATGGAGCCGCTGCTCGAACTGGAGCAGCTCGAATCCATCAGGATCGGCACCAAGGCACTGGCCTACTGGCCGCAGCGGTTCACCACCGACCCCGACGCCGACGCCACGCTGGGCCTGTTCGAGGAGGTGGTGCGGGCGGGCAAGAACCTCGCGTTCATGGCCCACTTCTCCCACCCGCGCGAGCTGGAGTCGCCGCTGGTCGAATCGGCGGTCAAGCGCATCCTCGGCAGCGGGGCCACGATCAGGACCCAGGCGCCGCTGATCAGGTCGATCAACGACGATCCGGCTGTGTGGTCGCACATGTGGCGACGGCAGCACCGGATGGGGATGATCCCGTACTACATGTTCATCGAGCGTGACACCGGGCCCCAGGACTACTTCGCGGTGCCGCTGGCACGAGGGTACGAGATCTTCAGGGAGGCCTACTCGTCCGTCTCGGGGCTGTGCCGCACGGTGCGTGGGCCCTCGATGTCGGCCACACCGGGCAAGGTGTGCGTCGACGGCGTCACGGAGATCGCGGGGGAGCGGGTCTTCATGCTCCACTTCATCCAGGCCCGCGACCCGTCGCTGGTGGGCCGGCCGTTCTTCGCGCGCTACGACCCGTCCGCGGTCTGGCTGACGGATCTGCGCCCGGCCTTCGCCGACCGTTTTCCGTTCGAGCCGGCCGAGGCCCTGCTTCCCGCCTGACCGGTCGCGCGCGTCCACCGCGACCGGAAAGAGACCGGAAAGAATCGCACCCCCGGCCCGCGACTTTTACGCGACCCTTTGTTCGCGGGCCGGCAGGAGGCCTCCTCCGTGCGCACGCGCGCGTTCACGCGCGTGCGCACAATATCGAAACAAGGCCCTCCTATTTCCCGTTTTGTCTCTCCGCTCAACGCTCCCCCTTTACTCGGTAACCGGCCTGCAAACCCCTCCTACATGGGGATTCATGCGCCTGCGGCCGATCAATGCGAGTGATAGAACTGCTGGCGTAGCTCAGCCGTAGCGGCACGCTTCGTGTGGTGCCCATAGCGCGCACGCCACGGCATACGGGGGTTATCGATTCGCATTTCCACCGCATTCGAGAGCGATCGATCACGAGCCGGGAAGGCAATCATGAATCGAGTAGTCAAGACGGCCATGGCCGTCACAGCATTCGGTCTGGCCGCGGCGGCGATGGCCGTGCCCGCGCAGGCCGAAGTTCAATACAGCATCGCCAGGTACGCTCCCATCGACAGCCAGGGGGCGGGCACCGCCGCAGCCGGCAGCCCGCTGGGCGGCCTCCTGAGCGGCCTGGCCGGCAAGGGCCTGCTGGGCGGCCTGCTGGACGGCCTCAAGGCCAAGTCCGCCGCCAAGCCGGCCTCGCAGATGACCGAGGCGGAGCTCGACACCGCCGCCGAGAACCAGGCGGAGCAGGGCATCTCGGCGAACGGCTTCGAGGACGTCACCCAGGACGGTGGCCCGCTGCCCGAGCTGTCGCCCATCGTCGGCGGTTTCCCGCTCACCACCGGCAGCAGCCTCACCGGCTCGCTGCCCGTCCTGTCGGGCGCGGCCCGCATGGCGCAGCCGGCGACGCCCTCGGTCAAGGCGGGCAAGCAGGGGCGCGGCGAGGCCGCGACCACCGGCACGTCCACGCAGAGCGCGATCGCCGGCCTGCTCGGGTCGCCCGCAGGGGGCGCGGTGACCCAGCTGCACACCACCAGCCTGCTGCCGGCCTCCGACAGCGGCACCGTCATGGCCGGCACGACCAAGGGCTTCCAGTCCCTGTCGGCCGACCTCGTCCTCGGCGGTCTCGGCCAGGCCGCCCAGCGCGCCCTGCCGAACGCCGCGAGCGGCGGGCTGGCCCCGATGGTCGGGCACGTCGCGCCCGCCGAGATGGCGCCGGTCGTCGAGGCGCTGCCCGCGACCTCACAGGCCGCCGCCATGGACGACCTCGCCCCGCTCGTCGAGGAGGGCGCGAGCTTCGCCCAGGCCCGCGGGACCAGGGCCGCCGGCTCCTACAGCGATGTCATCACCGCCCTCGGCTGGACCACCGACGCGCTGACGAGCTCGGTGCGGGACCGCTGGGTTCGCGACTAGGACCGCGACGGAGGCGCTGATGAGCGTGGCCGGCCCGGTGCCGGCAGTACGGTTCGCGGGCGTCCTAGGTGCCGACGCCCGGGCACCGGACCCGCCGGCGACCTGGCGGCCCGCTCACGTGCCCCAGCTGTTCCCTGACGGCGGGTCCCGCATCGGGATGCTGCCACACTGACGCGGCAGGTCGCCGGGGCTCCCAGAGAGGTGCCGGGCGCCCGGGACACTGACGCGCGACGGTTGCGAGGCTCCCGCGGTCGCGGGCCGCCTCATCACGGGCCTGGGCGGACGCGCCCACGGCCAGGGCGCGGGCGCCGCTACTGCAGGGCAGCGGCGCCGCCCCACGCCGCCAACCCACGCCGCCAACCCTTGTGGTTGGCGGCGATTTCCATGTTCAGGGGATCTCCCCGCCGGCTTCTCCGCGTCGGTTTCTCTCCGCAGGCTTCTCCCTGCCGGCGTGGAGTGGTCTTTTTCTCTTCTTTTACGGCGGAGCCGTGGTAGCCGCCACCCGCCGCACGTGGCCGGTGGCCTCCAGGAACACGCCCGCTGACCGCCACGTGGCGGGCCGCCGATACGCGCGCCCACTTGACCCCCTGAGGCGCAAAACCCCGGCCCCCGCGCAGCCCGTCGTATCGCCGACTTGGCCGTGGGTTCGGGGTGGCTGTGGTGGCTCTGGAAGGCGTGAGTGGCGGCTGGCCAGCCCCGGGGTGGCGGGGGTGTTCTTCGGGCGTTGTGGTGGCTCTGAACGCGGGCGTGGCAGGTCTGAAGGCGGGCTTGGCTGTCAGGGGAGGCGGACGCCTGTGCGGCGGGCTATCTGGGCCTGCAGGCGGGCCATCTGCCAGTGCAGGTCGAGAAGCTGCTCGGCGAGCTGCATTCTCGGGATCTCGGACACGTCCTCGGTGGCCAGGTGGTCAATCGCGGCCGAAAGCTCTGCCATCGCGAGCCCCCACTCCATCACCGTTCCTAGGATCGAATTGACGTTCGAATCCTATCGGAACGGCAGGCTCGGTGTCAGTCTTTTGTCCCGTGGGTCGCGGGAGTTTCGCACACAAGATCGAACTCCTGACCACGGAGGGGGGCAACTTTGGGCTCGCGTGACGGCGGCTCGCCACTGAAGGGTCAGAGGGCGTTTCCTGGAGGGCCATCAGCCGGAGTGCGGCGGGTGGGCTGCCTTGGCGGAGCCGTAAAGGATGGAGGGGTTGGGGCTCAAATCGGCGGGGTTGGGGCTTGAAGCGCCGCTGATCAGAGCGGCGCAGCTCGAAGCAGCGACCAGCGGCTCGGCAGCGCGCCGCCGAGCACCACGTGATCGAATATCGAATCAGCCCTTGTTGTAGGCGGCGATGACCTCTTTCGGGTCGCCGTCCATTTTGATTTTGCCCTTGTGCAGCCAGATGACCCGGTTGCAGGTCTCTTCGATGACGCGCAGGTCGTGGGCGACGAGGAAGACGGTGCCGGCCGACTCGCGGATCTGGCGGATGCGTTCCTCGCTCTTCTTGCGGAACTCGCGGTCGCCGGTGGCCAGGGCCTCGTCGATGAGCAGGACGTCGTGGGTCTTGGCGGAGGAGATGGCGAAGCGGAGCCGCGCGCCCATGCCGGAGGAGTAGGTCGACATGGGCAGCTGGACGAACTCGTCGATGCCGGAGAAGTCGACGATCTCCTGGTATTTCTCCCTGACCTCGGCGGGCGTCATGCCCATGGCGTAACAGCCGAGGACGATGTTGCGCTCGCCGGTCAGCTCGCGCATGAGGGCCGCGTTGACGCCGAGCAGCGAGGGCTGGCCGTCGGTGTAGACGGCGCCCTCGTGCGGCGGCAGCAGGCCCGCGATGGCGCGCAGCAGCGTGGACTTGCCCGAGCCGTTGCGGCCCACGATGCCGATGGCGTCGCCGTGATAGGCCACGAAGGTCACGCCCTTGACCGCGTGGACCTCTTTCATCTGCGGCCGCCCCTGGCGCTTCAGGATGCGCGTGAGGGCGTTGACCGCGTTGCCCTTCTCGTTGTCCGAGGCGGCGCCGTAGACGCGGTAGACGATGTGGAGGTCGTCGACGATGACGGTGGGAGTGCCCGTGGGTACGTCGAGGGGCCGCTTGCCCGGGGGCTCCGGGTTGGGATGCACTCTCACATCCTTGCCGGGGACGGCGGGCTTGTCGCCCTTCACCTGTGACAGCTCCTTGGTCAGTTCAGCCACGCCCGTACCTCTCCTCGGACCGCCAGAAGAACCAGAAGCCGAAGCCGAGTGCGAACACCGCCCAGAATACGCAAGACATCCATACCATCGGGGGCGGGTGGTGGCCGAACCCCTTGTTGTGGGAGGCGATGAGGATCTCGCGCATCCACTCGATGAAGGAGGCCGCCGGGTTGAGATACATCACGTTGGCCACCCACTGGGGCAGCTGCGCGGCGTCGACGACCTTGTCCTGGATCGAGAAGAAGACGCCCGAGGCGTAGAGCCACGTGCGGGTGATGAACGGCAGCAACTGGTTGAGGTCGCGCATCGTGGCGCCGAGCCGGGCGACCACCAGGCCGGCGCCGACGTTGAACATCGTCTGCAGCAGCAGCACCACGGGGATCATGAGCCAGTACCACGTGGGCCATTCCTGGGTGGCGACCACGAGCGCGAGCAGCACGCCCATGGAGATGGCCAGTTGCTGCAGCTCCTGGATCGTGTAGGCCAGCGGCAGCGACGCCCTGGGGAAGTGCAGCGCTCTGATCATCGACAGGTTGCCGGAGATCGACTTCGCGCCCGCGGTGACCGTGCGTTGCGTGAAGGTGAAGATGAACATCCCGGTCAGCAGGAAGGCCGGGTAGTTGTCGATGTTCTTGTTGCCGCCCAGGATGAGGCCGAACATCAGGAAGTAGATGCCGGCGTTGAGCAGGGGCGTCAGCACCTGCCACAGCTGGCCCAGCGCGGAATTGGAGTATTTCGTGACGTTGCGTGAGGTCGCGTACGTCAGGATGAAATGACGCCGCTGCCACAGCTGGCGCAGGTAGACAGGGAACCTCGGCCGTGCGATGGCACGACGAAGCCCGTATCTCTTGGCGAGCTTGGCCAGCGGCTCCTGCCCGCTTCGGCCGCCCGCCTGGGCGTCCGCTACAGCGGATTCCGGCTGGCTCATGGCAAGGACTCTATTGGATCCCGGTCGGTGGGGTGCCTGTCGCGCGGGTCGGCGACAGTCTGTTGGACGGAGCTTGCCGACGCCGGGTTCCAAGGCGTCGTCAAGACCTGCTCAACCGTAGCCCAGTGAACCGGGGTGTGGTGGCAAGGGCGCGACCACCGTCATGTAGAGGGTATTTTTCATCGACTGTTCACGTCCGTGCTCTACCCTCTATGGTTGTTTGCGCTGTTTGTACGTCTTTGGGCGGAATGCCCGTGACGGTGGATAGGCACACGTGTGACCGAACTGCAATGCGCCAGAGACTCCCTGGTGGCAAGTAGTAAGGGATAGTCGCGATCGACTGGCAGGGCGTCGGCTGGTTTGACCATGTCAGCCAAATCCGGGGGGATACCAGGAACCCCCCGTCAGGCTGCTCCGGATCACCGCAGCTCAGCGCTTGGCGCCCACCTGTAGAGGGAGGAATTCTTTCACCATGCGTGTTACTAAGGGCGCACGGATCGTCGCCGGTACCGCGCTGCTCGCCCTCGCGGTTGCCGCGTGTGGTGGCGGTGCCTCGGACAGCGGCGGCACTGCCGCGGGCGGCGGGGAGACGCCGGTCCGCATGGAGATCGGTGAGCCCCAGGAGCTCCTGAACCCCCAGAACACGACCGAGACCGAGGGCTCTGAGGTCCTCGCCGCCGTGTTCTCGCCGCTTGTGCGTTACGACGAGAACAAGCAGCCGGTCGAAGAGGCCGCCGAGTCGATCACCACGACGGACAGCAAGGTCTGGACGATCAAGCTGAAGTCCGGCTACACGTGGCACGACGGCACGCCGGTCACCGCCGCGGACTACGCGCGCGCGTGGAACTTCGCCGCCCTCCAGGACAACGCCATGAGCTCGTCCTACTTCTTCGGTCGCGTCGCCGGTTACGAGGACGTGCACCCGGGTGAGGGCAAGACGCCGGCGGCCAAGGAGATGAAGGGTCTCAAGGTCGTCGACGACTCCACGCTCGAGGTCACCCTCACGGCGCCGTTCTCGCAGTTCAAGACGATGCTGGGCTACACCGCCTTCTACCCCATGCCCAAGTCGGCCATCGGCCCCGATGGCAAGGTGACCCAGGCCTACGGCGAGCAGCCGATCGGCCAGGGTCTGTTCAAGCTGGACAAGCCCTACAAGAAGGGCACCGACCCGACCATCGAGCTGTCGGTCTACGACAAGTTCACCGGGAAGAAGCCCACGGGCTGGACCAAGCTCCAGTTCAAGGTCTACACCAGCTCCGAGACCGCCTGGAACGACCTCCAGGCCGAGAACCTCGACATCCACGACTCCCTGCCGGCCACGGCCATCTCGACGGCCAAGCAGGTGCTCGGTGACCGCTACTTCGACGAGCCCGACGCGTCGATCGGCTACATCGGCACCCCGCTGAAGTACAACAAGGACTTCGAGAACGTCGACGTCCGCAAGGCCATCTCGATGGCGATCGACCGGAAGACGATCACCGACACGGTCTTCTCCGGCACCCGTTCGCCCGCCGACGACTTCATCAACCCGGCCATCCCCGGCTACCGCCAGGGCGCGTGCGAGGCGTGCACGTACAACCCGGCCGAGGCCAAGAAACTGTACGAGGCCGCCGGCGGTCCGAAGACCATCGAGCTCGGCTACAACAACGACGGCGGCCACAAGGAGTGGATCGAGGCCGTCGCCAACAACCTGCGCGCCAACCTGGGCATCGAGGTCACTCCGAAGCCGTTCGAGAAGTTCCAGGGCATCCTGGACGCTCTGGACGCCAAGGAGTACAAGGGCCTGTTCCGGATGGGCTGGGCGATCGACTACCCGGCGGCCGAGAACTACCTGACCCCGATCTTCGGCACCGGCGCCATCGGCACCGGCTCCAACTACGGCGGTTACTCCAACAAGGACTTCGACGACCTGGTGGCCAAGGGCGACCAGGCCACCGACGCGGCCGAAGGGCTGAAGTTCTACCAGCAGGCCGATGACATCCTGCTCAAGGACCTCCCCTACATCCCGGTCTACTTCTACCGGAGCAACTTCGGGCACTCGACGAAGGTCAAGAACGTCAAGCTCAACCTGCTCAACCAGATCAACTGGGCCGACGTCGAGAAGGCCTGACGTCATTCGCGGGGTGGGCGGCGGCTCTCGCCGTCCACCCGTCGGATGGCTGAGCTTGGAGGCAGCCACTCGAGCCGGGTAAACCACGGACTCTGGGGGCTGCCTCCAAGTGTGTACCGGAGGGCTTGAATGGGCCGATATGTCATTAGGCGACTGATCCAGGCGATACCCGTCCTGCTCGGCGCCACGCTACTCATCTTCTGCATCGTCTTCGCACTGCCCGGAGACCCCATCGCGGCACTGTTCGGGGACAAGCGTCCGGACGCCGCGATCGCCGAGGTGCTGCGCGAGCAGTACCACCTCAACGATCCGCTGCTGCTGCAGTACTGGTACTACATCAGCGGCGTTCTCTTCCGCGGTGACTTCGGGGTGAACTTCGCCGACATCCCGGTGTCCCAGATCATGGCCGGCAAGTTCCAGATCACGCTGAACCTCGCGCTGACCGCCCTGGTCATGGAGGCCGTCATCGGCGTCGGCCTGGGCCTGTGGGCGGCGCTGCGCCGCGGCAAGGCCACCGACACCATGATCCTCGCCTCCACGCTGCTGCTGATCTCGGTGCCCACGCTGGTGACCGGATTCGTGCTGCAGCTCCTGCTGGGTGTGAAACTCAAGCAGTGGACCGGAGCGGACATCTTCCCCGTGGCGGGCACGTTCGCGGGCTGGCGCAGCTACCTGCTGCCCGGCTTCGTGCTCGCGGGGACGTCCATCGCGTACCTGACCAGGCTCACCAGGACGAGCCTGGCGGAGACGCTGAGGGCGGACTACATACGCACGGCCACGGCCAAGGGCCTGTCCAGACGCCGGGTCATCGGCAGGCACGGGCTGCGCAACGCGCTGATCCCGCTGGTCACCTATCTGGGCGCCGACCTCGGCAACCTGATGGGCGGCGCGGTCATCACCGAGACGATCTTCAATCTCCAGGGGATCGGAAACCAGCTCTTCACATCGGTGTACCTGCGCGAACAACCCGTCGTCGTCGGTATCGTCACCGTACTGGTGCTGGTCTACATCCTGGCCAACCTGGTCGTCGACTTGTTGTACGCCGTGCTAGACCCGAGGATCCGCTATGAGTAACCCAACCCCGCCGGTCGGGCCGGGACTCCCGGAGACGCAGACCATGGTCTCGGACACGGTGACCGCCCCCGCGCCGCCACGCCAGGGCAAGCACAAGCAGGCCAAGGGCGGCAAGCCCGCGAGCCTGTGGACCGACGCCTGGTACGACCTCAGGCGCCGGCCGATGTTCATCCTGTCGGTGATCATCATCCTGATCCTGCTGGTCATGTCGTTCTGGCCGCAGCTGTTCACCTCGGTCGACCCGTTCAACGCCAGGACGTGCGACCTGTCCACGGCGCGGCAGACGCCCAGCGCGGGCCACCTGTTCGGACGGGACAGCCTCGGCTGCGACGTCTACTCCAGGACGATCTACGGGGCCCGCAACTCCATCGTGATCGGGGTGCTGACCACGATCATCACCACGCTCGTGGGCGGGCTGCTCGGCATCATCGCCGGCTACAAGAGCGGCGTGGTCGACACGGTCTCCTCGCGGGTCACCGAGATCTTCTTCGCCATCCCCCCGATCCTGGGCGCCCTGCTGATCGCGGCCACGTTCCGCGGCCGGGCCAACAGCATCCTGCTGGTCATCATCGCGCTGGCGGTGCTGGGCTGGCCGATGACGTACCGCATCATGCGGGCGGCCGTGATCACGGCGAAGAGCCAGGACTTCGTGGTCGCGGCCAGGGCACTGGGAGCGGGAGCGGGCCGGATCATGTTCCGCCACCTGCTGCCCAACTCGGTGGCCCCGGTCATCGTCGTGGCCACGATCAACCTGGGCGGATTCATCGCGGCCGAGGCCGCGCTGTCCTTCCTGGGCGTCGGCGTGCAGTCGCCGGACATCTCCTGGGGCCTGATGATCGCCGACGCGCGCAACAGGTTCTTGGAGGCGCCGCTGCCGCTGATCTTCCCGGCCGTGTTCCTGTGCGTCACCGTGCTGGCGTTCATCATGATGGGCGACGCCGTGCGCGACGCGCTCGATCCGAAGCTCAGGTAGGAGGGAGGATCAAAGTGACGAAGACGACTCCGGACGCGTTGCCCGCCGAGGGAGGGCCGGGCGACGGGCCGCTGCTCGCCGTCGACAACCTGCACGTGGAGTTCCGCACCCGCGCGGGCGTCGTGCGCGCGGTCAACGGCGTGAGCTACACGGTCGGCGCGGGCGAGACTCTCGCCGTGCTGGGCGAGTCGGGGTCGGGCAAGTCCGTGACGGCTCAGGCCATCATGGGCATTCTCGACATGCCACCGGCGGTCATCCCCAAGGGGGAGATCCGCTTCAGGGGCACCGACCTGCTCAAACTGTCGGAGGACGCCCGCACGCAGGTGCGCGGGCAGCGGATCGCGATGATCTTCCAGGACGCGCTCTCCGCCCTCAACCCGGTCTTCACCGTGGGCTGGCAGATCAGTGAGATGTTCCGGGTGCACCGGGGCATGTCCAAGGCCGACGGCATGAAGAAGGCCGTCGAGCTGATGGACCGGGTCCGCATCCCGGCCGCCAAGCAGCGCGTGCACGACTACCCGCACCAGTTCTCCGGGGGCATGCGCCAGCGCATCATGATCGCCATGTCGATCGCGCTGGACCCCGAGGTGCTGATCGCGGACGAGCCGACCACGGCGCTGGACGTGACCGTCCAGGCGCAGATCATGGAACTGCTGGCCGAGCTGCAGCGCGAGAGCCAGATGGGCCTGATCCTCATCACCCACGACCTCGGCGTCGTGGCCGACGTGGCTGACAAGATCGCGGTCATGTACGCGGGGCGTATCGTGGAGAACGCCCCCGTGTACGACATCTACAAGTCGCCCGCGCATCCGTACACGAAGGGCCTGCTGGACTCGATCCCCAGGGTCGACCTCAAGGGCCAGGAACTGTACGCGATCAAGGGCCTGCCGCCCAACCTGCTGGACCTGCCGCCGGGCTGCTCGTTCAACCCGCGGTGCCCGTACCGGCAGGACAACTGCGTGACCGAAGCCCCCCCGCTCTACGAGATCAGCGGCGTGCGCAGCAGCGCCTGCCACTACTGGAGGGAGGTCCTCGATGGCGAGCGACAGTGAGCGCATCCTTGAGGTGCGTGACCTGGTCAAGCACTTCCCGCTGACGCAGGGCATCCTCTTCAAGAAGCAGATCGGCGCGATCAAGGCCGTCGACGGCGTCTCGTTCGACCTGAACAGGGGCGAGACGCTGGGCATCGTGGGCGAGTCGGGCTGCGGCAAGTCCACCCTCGCCAAGGTGCTGATGGCGCTGGAGCGGCCCACCTCGGGCTCGGTCAAGATCAACGGCCGGGACATCGCCAAGGCCAGGGGCGGCGAGCTCAAGCGCATGCGGCGCAACATCCAGATGGTGATGCAGGACCCGTACACCTCGCTGAACCCCCGGATGACCGTCGGCGACATCATCGGCGAGCCGTACGAGATCCACACGGAGGTCGCCCCCAAGGGCGACCGGCGCACGAAGGTGCAGGAGCTGCTGGAGGTGGTCGGACTCAACCCCGACCACATCAACCGCTACCCGCACCAGTTCTCCGGCGGACAGCGGCAGCGCATCGGCATCGCCCGCGGGCTGGCGCTCCAGCCGGAGATCATCGTCTGCGACGAGCCGGTCTCCGCGCTCGACGTGTCGATCCAGGCGCAGGTCATCAACCTGCTCGAACGGCTGCAGAACGAGTTCAACCTGGCCTACATCTTCATCGCCCACGACCTGTCGGTGGTGCGCCACATCTCCGACCGGGTCGGGGTGATGTACCTGGGCAAGTTCGTCGAACTCGGCAAGGACACGGAGATCTACGACCGGCCCGCGCATCCGTACACGCAGGCGCTGCTGTCGGCGGTGCCGGTGCCCGACCCCGAGGGCCGGGAACAGCGGGAGCGGATCATCCTCCAGGGCGACCCACCGTCGCCGGCCAACCCGCCGAGCGGGTGCCGGTTCCGGACACGGTGCTGGAAGGCGCAGGAGATCTGCGCCGAGGAGGAGCCGCTGCTGCAGATCCGGCCGGGCACGGCGCACGAAAGCGCCTGCCATTTCGCCGAAACCCATGATGTGGTGCACGTGGGGTAGTTGCTTTCCCTCTCTTTCTGGAGGGCCCATCTGTTACGGCGGCGCCGGGTTGCCCCAGACGCCGTACGTGGCTGATGGCCCTCCAGGGAGACGCTGGCTGAACCCGTCAGTGGCAGAGCGCCGTTACGGCGCTCTGTGGGCCTCGTGGCGTGGTTCAAAGCCTGACCCGGTTTCAGGGGGCTCCAGCTCAGCGGGTGGCGATGATCGCTGAGCCGTGGCCGAACAGGCCTTGGTTGGCGGCCAGGCCCACGCGGGCGTTCTCCACCTGGCGCGCTCCCGCCCGGCCGCTGAGCTGCACGGTCAGCTCGCAGAGCTGGGCGATGGCCTGGGCCGGGATCGCCTCGCCGAACGAAGCCAGGCCGCCCGACGGATTGACCGGGATGCGGCCGCCCAGCGCGGTCTGCCCGTCGCGGAGCAGCTTGTCCGCCTCGCCTGGCGGGCAGAGGCCGATGTCCTCCATCCAGTCCAGCTCCAGCGCCGTGGACAGGTCGTAGACCTCGGCCAGCGACACGTCCTGCGGGCCCAGGCCCGCCTCCTCGTACGCCGCGTGCGCTATCGCCGCCCTGAAGGGCAGGTGGCCGGACGGGGGGTCGGTGACGCGGGAGTCCGTGGCGAAGTCCGGCAGTTCCAGCACCGTGTTCGGGAAGGTGGGCGTGACCGTGGAGACGGCGGCCAGGCGTACCCGGGTGCCGCTGTGGCGGCGGGCGTACCGTTCCGAGGCCAGGACCACCGCCGCGCCGCCGTCCGAGGTGGCGCAGATGTCCATGAGGTGCAGCGGGTCGGCCACCATGGGCGAGGCCAGCACCTGCTCGGCGGTGACCCGCCCGCGGTAGCGGGCCAGCGGGTTGAGCGAGCCCGCCAGCGCGTTCTTGACCTTGACGGCGGCGAAGTCCTCCGGCGTCGAGCCGTGCACGGCCATCCGGCGCCGGGCGTAGAGGGCGAAGTAGGCCGGGTTCGTGGCGCCGAGGAGGCGGAAGCGCAGCCAGTCGGGGTCGTCGGGGCGGTCGCCGCCCACCGGCTTGAAGAAACCCTTCGGGGTCGCGTCCGCCCCGACCACGAGGGCGACGTCGCACAGTCCCGCCAGGATCCTGGTGCGCGCGATGTCCAGCGCCTGGGCCCCCGACGCGCAGGCCGCGTAGCAGGAGGCGACCCTGGCGCCCGACCAGCCCAGCGCCTTGGCGTAGGAGGCGCCGGAGACGAAGCCCGGGTAGCCGTTCCTGATGGTGTCCGCGCCGACCACGAACTGCACGTCCGTCCAGGCCAGGCCGGCGTCCTTGAGCGCCTCGCGGGCGGCGGCGACGCCGTAGTCGAGGAAGGGGCGGCCCCACTTGCCCCACGGGTGCATCCCGGTGCCCATCACGACCACGCTCATGACGCTCGCCTCCAGCGGTGTACCCGTGTCATTCCTGGCCTCATGGCGCTCGCGCGCACCCCTGTCACGGGCCTCATGACGGCCGCCCCCACATCCACACCAGCGGGCCGTCGGCCAGCGGGCCCGAGGTCAGCTCCAGTTCCATGCCCACCGTGAGCTTGTCCACCGTCAGGCCCTTGACCTGCCCGAGCACCACGATTCCGACCTCGTCGAGCTCGACCGCGGCCAGCGTCACCGGCTCGTACGGCTGCGCGGCCACGTACGGCGCCGGCGGCGGGTAGCAGGCGTTCGTGTACGACCAGACGCGTCCGCGCCGTGGCAGCCCGAACACCTCCATCTCCGTGCCCGCGCACCGGGGGTCGGGGCACGAGCCGTGCCGTGGCGGGAAGCACACCGCTCCGCAGGCCGGGCACCGGGTGCCCAGCAGGCGGACGCCCGCTTCCTCGATGGCGAACCAGCCGTCGATCGCGTACGTCATAGCCGGAGTATCACACAAGCGCTTGCTAGGTTACATCCCTCCGCCGGGTCCTGCGCCGCAGCACCACCCGCGCCGACATCACCACCATCAGCAGCAGCATGCCGCCCACCACCGGCACCCTGGTGGCCGGCACGGGCCCGTCGCCGAAGTACGGCCCAGGACCGGCGGCCAGGGCGGTGACCGGCACCGCCAGCCGGTCCGCCATCCGCAGGGCGAGCAGCGCGTCGACCACGCCGTGCCCGTAGGCGGGGCTGTAGCCGCCCGACGGCTGCCGCCCGGTGCCCAGCTCGATGGCCCTGCGCACGTGGTAGGGCGACATGCCGGGATGCGCCGACCTGATCAGCGCCGCGATGCCCGCGACCATGGCGGCGGCCGAGCTGGTGCCGTCGCCGACCACGTACGAGGTGCCCGCGTCGGCCGTGACGATCTGCGTGCCCGGCGCCACCACCGACACGTAGTCCTGCTTGTTGGAGAACCGGGCCACCCTCATCCGCCGGTCGACCGCGCCCACCGCGATCACCCCCGGGTAGGCGGCGGGGAAGTTCTTCCTGTTGGCGGCGGCGCCGTCGTTGCCCGACGAGGCCACCAGTACCGCTCCCTTGCTGATCGCGTGCTGGACGGCCTCCTCCTCCGCCGCGTACCCCTCCCACGCGCCGCTGCCGCCGCCGAGCGACATGCTGATGACGTCGGCGCCGTGGTCGGCCGCGTACCGGATGCCCTTGGCCAGCGCGTCACGCCAGCCGGAGAGCTGCCTGCCGCGCCGCGGGTCGCCGTTCTCCAGCGTCACCCGTACGGACAGCACCTTGGCGGCGGGGGCCACCCCGATGATGCCGCTGCCGTCGCCGTGCCCGCGACCCGCGATCAGGCTGGCCATGGCGGTGCCGTGCGGGCCCCAGGGCACGTCGCCGGTGCCGGTCAGGTCGGGGCCCTGGATGACGGCGCCGCGCAGGTCGGGGTGGTTCGCGTTCACACCGGTGTCCAGTACGGCCACCACCACGCCCGCGCCCTTGCTCACCCGCCACGCCTCAGGCAGCCGCAGTGTGCCGAGCTGCCACTGCCCGGCCCGCGCCGCCTCCCCCAGATCACCGACATCGTCTGCCACGCCGGTCGCGCCCGCTGCGCCTGCGGCGCCTGTCGCGTACGCCGCGCCTGCCGTGTCCGCTTTGTCTGCGGTGCGGGTCGTGTGGGTGGTGGCGTGGGCGGCGGTGCCGGGGACGGCGATGACGGCCGTCAGGCCGGCCACCAGCGTCGGGACGATGAGCCGCCTCATCGGGTCAGCGCCTGGTGCAGGACCGTCGCCAGTTGCCGCGCCGCGTGCCGCAGTCGGACCATGGCGCCGTCGCCCGGCCGGTACGCCCGCCCGTCGGCGTATCCGGCGGCCGTCGCCACCACATAACGCTCGTCGGAGTCGACCACGACGCCGGTGAAGTACTGCCGATCGCCGAACCGCTCGGCCGCTCCGCCGGGGAAGGCCACCGGCCGCACGGTGGCGGGCCGCCCGGCATCGGCGAAAACGGCCCCGAGACCCGCCGTCGGGCCTGCCACGAAAACGGTCCCGAGACCGGCTGTCGGGCCTGCCACGAATACGGCTTCGGGATCGGCCGCTGGGCCTGCCGCGGACCCGGCCGTGAAACCGTCTGCGGACCCGGCCGTGAAACCGTCTGCGGATCCATCCGTGAGACCGGCTCCCGGATCGGTGGCGGGAGCGAGGGTCTGGGTGGGTGGCCGGCTGTCGAGTACGGCGATGCCGACGGTGACGACGAAGGTGCCGGTGCTGTCCGCGTACGTGGCGCGTAACGCCGTACGGCACCCCGGACCCACGACGGCCGGCTGGAAGGCGCGACGGCAGGGCGCCTCGGGGGCGACTCCGGCCAGCACATACGTGACCCGCGCCCCCGAAGGGCTGGAGCCGGGCACCGAGTCGGGGAAGACCCGGGCGACCGGCCACGCGTGCCAGCGTTCTGAGACGGTCGGGGCCGGTGAGGGCCAGACCGCGGCCATGATGGACAACAGCACAAGGGACAAATGGAACATGTCAACCTCGAACAGGAGGGGAGGGACCTCCGATCTGTTCCGCATTCTGACACGAGAGCGTTCAGTCATTCCGACGCTTCGGTAAACAGACCGATACGTGGAGTAATTCCGATCTACGGCTTTCCGCCTACGGAGTGGGCGAAAGTCGGACATGTGCCCCAGGCGGGAGCCCCAGCCGCTGGGCCGCGTCACCACAGTTGATCGCGATGGCGATCAGCCCGGCCGAGTCCGCGAACGCCACCAGTTCCCCCGGCGGCACCGCCGCGTACGTCTCACGGAAGGGAAGCGCGAGCTGCCGCCGCCCCAGCCACACCCCCAGCGTGTCGCCCACCCGTACGCCCAGCGCCTGAAGGTCGCCGGCCGCGATCGACAGCTGCGTGTTGCCGTAACGGTCGACCGAGACCACCTCGCCCTCTACCGAGCCCTCGCGCAGCTGCGAGGTCGGCTCGGGCAGCGAGACCAGCCGGGACAGCGGCACCTCGGGCCCCAGGTCCGCCGGAGGCAGCCCGCCGTACAGCCGCCCCGCGACCGGCGCGAAGACATCGCGCCCGTGGAAGGTCGGCGAGACCGGATGCAGGAAGTGCTCGGAGTTGCTGATCTCGTACGCCGCCACCGCGCCGCCGCTGGCGTGCACCGCCCACGAGAGCACCCCGTTGTCGGGGCCGATGAACACCCGGCCGCCCGCCTCGACGGCCACCGCCCGCCTGGCGCCGCCCGCACCCGGATCGACCGCGCCGATGTGGATGCCCAGCGGCAGGTAGGGGATGGTCTGGGCCAGGATCGCCGCCCCGCGCCGTACGTCGCCGGAGGGGATCAGGTGGCACACGTCGATCACGCGGGCCTCGGGAGCGATGCCGGCGATCACGCCATGACAGGCCGCCACGTAACCGTCTTCGAGGCCGTAGTCCGTGAGGAGCGTGATGACTGAGGTCACATTTGGTGACTGTACGTCCCTCAATCCGCCGTGAACAGCCGCACTCGGCACATTACGATGGCCTCGGGCCGCGTGCGAGCGACGTGACCGTCACTCGCCCCTTTCGAGGAGGACACCATGGGAGCACCGCTCAGCGGTGACAATGCTGCCCAGGAACCGTCCCGACAACCGCTCTCAGAACGCGACATCGAGCTCCTCGCCTTCGAGCGCCAATGGTGGCGCTACGCGGGCGCGAAGGAGCAGGCCATCAAGGAGAGCTTCGGTTTCTCCGCCACGCGCTACTACCAGCTGCTCAGCGAGCTGATCGACAGGCCGGAGGCTCTTGAGCAGGACCCCATGCTGGTCAAGAGGCTGCGCAGGCTTCGGTCCACCCGCCAGCGCGAGCGCGCCGCCAGAAGGTTTGGCATGCGCCCCTGACCGGCTGGGTACGGCAGCCGCGTGAAGAACATCCCTGGAATGGAAGCGATCTTGCGTGATCCGGCAGGCGCCGTGATCGGGCTCGACTTCGACGGGACACTGTCGCCGATCGTGCCCGATCCGGCCCAGGCCGTGATCCATCCCGAAGCGCCGGCCGTACTCGCCGACCTGGGCGCTCACGTCCTCGCGGTGGCCGTCGTGACCGGCAGGCCCGCGGCCACCGCGCTGGAGCTCGGCCCCGGCCTGGCCGACGTTGAGGGGCTGGTCGTGCTCGGCCACTACGGCTTCGAACGCTGGGAGGACGGACGGATCTCCGCGCCCCCGCCCCCGCCCGGGGTGCCCAGGGCCGAGGCGGAGCTGCAACTGCTGCTCGGCACGCTCGACCTCAAGGGCGTCGTCATCGAGGACAAGGGCCGGGCCGTGGCCGTGCACACCAGGCGCAGCCCCGACCCCGAGGGCGCGCTGGCCGTGCTGCGCGAGCCGCTGGCCAAGCTGGCGGAGAAGCACGACCTGGTGATCGAGCCTGGGCGCATGGTGCTGGAGCTGCGGCCGCCCGGCATGGACAAGGGACACGCGCTGAGCCTGTTCCTGGCCGAGAAGGCCGCGAGGTCGGTGATGTTCGTGGGTGACGACCTGGGCGATCTGGCCGCGTTCGACGCCGTACGCGCCTCGGGGCTGCCCGGGGTGACCGTGTGCAGCGGCTCCGCCGAGGTGACCGCACTGGCCGAACGGGCCGACATCGTGGTGGACGGGCCGCAGGGCGTGGTGGCGCTGCTGCGCGAGCTGGGGTCGGCGTTCAGTCGTTCGTGATTGTGCTGCAAGTCCCGCTTTCTAGGGTCGGGGCATGCCCAAGCGTCATCTCGCCGTCGCGGCCCTCACCGCGATCACCCTCCTCGCCGCACCCCTCTCCACCGGCGCCGCGTACGCCACCAGCGCCCCGTACACCGCGAACGCCGCAAACACCGCGAGCACGGCGTACGCCACAAGCGCCGCGAGCACCGCGAACGTGAGCAGTGTCGCGACCACTCAGCCGCTCAAGCTCAGGGGCGGGCTGACGCTCCACCTGCCGATCACATGGGCGGTCCACCGGGTCCGCCCCGACTGGACCCGCGTGGTCACCGGCAAGTGCGCCAAGCCCTCCAGCGGTTACGGCACCCCGGGCTGCCGGAGCTTCTGGGTGCTCGGTCCCAAGGCCATCAAGTACGGCAACGAGTTGTTCCACGCCTACGACGGGAGGCGGCCGTTCTATCCCGCGACCGACGTGCAGCAGTGCCCGAGCAACGGCAAGTGGGGCCAGACCCTCGGCTCGGCCAAGGCCACGGGGCTGCGCCAGGTCGGCCCGGGGCACAAGGCCGCCTACCGCGAGTGGCGGGCCTCCTGCGTCTCGTACGCGAACGGCAAGGTGAAGTCGCGTTACACGCAGCGCGAGTGGTACCTGCCGAAGACCAGGATCCTCGTCGTCGACCAGTGGAGGACGCCGGGCCTGCCGGACGTGCTCAGGAACGCCGACTGGAGCTGAGCACCCCGGCCACGGCCAGGCCGATGAGCACCGGCACCAGGAGGAACGCCTTCCAGGTGCCGAAGCCGTCCGCGAGCGCGCCGAGCGCGAGCGGGCCCACCGCGATGGCGGCTCCCGCCCAGATCGGCGAGGCCGCAGCGGCCAGGTCGGCCCGGCCTCCCGCGCCGGCGATCAGCCCCGACAGCGCCAGCGGGAAGTGCAACGAGGCGCCGAGCCCGCAGACCACCAGCCCGGCGTAGGAGAGCGCCGGGTGGGTGCTCAGCCAGAACAGCAGCCAGCCCGCGAACGCCACCGCCAGCGCCCCCACGAACAGCGGCACGGGGGGCAGGCGCAGCGCGAGCTGCGCCCCGGCGAACCTCCCGGCCGCCAGCCCGCCCACGAACGCCGTCAGCCCCGTGGCCGCCGCGGCCGCGCTGATTCCCGTACGGCCGGCGAACAGGTCGGCGGCCCACAGGTTGAACGTGAACTCCATCGCCACGCAGCAGAACAGCACCAGCCCCGCCAGATGAAACCCCCACCCCGGCCTGCCCACCGCCTCCGTACCCGCACTGGCTTCGGCCGGCTGTTGCGGGACAGGAGGCGATGGCGGCCAGACGCGGCCCATGAACAGGGCCAGCAGCACGCTCACGACCGGTGTGACCAGCAGCGCCGCCCGCCAGCCGAACGTGCTCTGGGCGACCACGCTGAGGCAGAACGTCATCCCCATGCCCACCACCACGCCCACGGCGTTGGCCTCGCTGATCGCGGCCGGGCCCGCCGGGCCGTGGTGGTCGCTGAGCGCGGCCATGGCGGTGTAGAGCATGATCGAGCTGAACCCGCCCGAGACGCCGTACCCGAGCATCGTCAGGGGCAGGGCGTCGGCGGGGACGATCACGAGCAGGCCGGCGTTCATCCCGGCCAGGCCGATCCAGGTCGTCGCGCGCCGGCCGAACCTGCGGGTGAGCGCCGGCAGCAGCAGCCCGGCCACGATTGTGCCCACGGCCATGGCGGTGCCGTGCAGGCCCGCGACGGTGGCCGGGACGCGCAGGTCGGCGCGGAGCAGCGGCAGGGCGGCGCTCAGGCCGTACATGTAGGTGGCGAACGCGCCGAGCTGCAGGTAGATGAGCCAAGTCGGGCGATCTCTGATCAGCCGGATGGGCGGTAAGACCATGCTCACCCGGCAGCCTCCTGATCGGTGAGGGGCGTCGCCTTCTCATGGTAGGTCAGCGCGCCGAGCCCGCTCGGAACCGGGGGCCGAGCAGACTCAGGCGAAAACCCGCAGAGCAGGCTCGGGCGAAACCGCTGAGCCGGATCGGGTGAGAACCCCCGAGCCGGCTCAGGTCAGGGCGTCGAGCTGGGCGGCGAACCACTTCTGCGGCGGCAGGGCGGTCGCGGCCGCGTGCAGCTTGTCGCGGCGCATGCGGCGCTCGTCTTCCGGCATGACCAGCGCGTCGTGCAGGGCCGCCGCGGTGCCGCTGATGTCGTACGGGTTGACCAGGAGCGCGTGCTGCCCCAGCTCGGCCGCCGCCCCCGCCTCCCGCGACAGCACCAGCGCGCACCGCTCGGACAGGACAGGCCCCTCCTTGGCGACCAGGTTCATGCCGTCGCGGATGGGGTTGACGAGCAGCACGTCGGCCATCCGGTACGCGGCCAGCGAACGCGGATAGTCGTCGTTGACGTTGAGTATCAGCGGGTCCCAGTCGTCGGTGGCGTACTCGTCCTCGATCTCCTGGGCGCGGCGCTGCACCGAAGCGGTGTATTCGCGGTATTCGGGCAGGTCGTGCCGGCTGGGATAGGCGAAGGCGAGGTGGACGACCCGGCCGTGCCACTCGGGATGGGCGGCCAGGAACTCGCGGTAGGCGATCAGGCCGCGGACGATGTTCTTCGACAGCTCGGTGCGGTCGATGCGGACGATCAGCCTGCGGTCGCCCACCTGGTCCCTGAGCGCGGTCATGTGGGACTCGACGTCGGGCTCGCTGGCCCGCTCCCACAGTGCCGAGCCGTCCACGCCGAGGCTCTGCACCCCGATGCGGGTCGTGCGGCCCTCGTGGGTGACGCTGCGCCCGACGCGGTCGGCCTCGGCGCCCAGCAGGCGCTCGCAGCAGTCCATGAACGCCTGGGCCCATCTGTCAGTGAGAAACCCGGCGTGATCGGCTCCCAGGATGCCCTCCAGGACCTCGCGCGCCACCTCGTCGGGCAGCAGCGAGAAGTATTCCGGCGGCGCCCACGGCGTGTGGCTGAAGTGGGCGATGCGCAGGTCGGGCCGCTCGGCGCGGAGCATGGCGGGGGTCAGCGTAAGGTGATAGTCCTGCACCATCACGCGGGCGCCGTGGCCGGCCTCCTCGGCCAGCGCCAGCGCGAACGCCCCGTTGTAGTCGCGGTAGGACTCCCACTCGCGCTCGAACCTCGTGCCGAAGTTGGGCGTGTTGGGGATGTCGTAGAGCAGGTGGTTGACGAACCACAGGGTGGAGTTGGCCACGGCGTTGTAGGCGCGGTGGAAGACGGCGGGCGCGATGTCGAGCATGCGCAGCGGGCCCGTGTCGTAGCCGGCCTGGTCGATGCGGCCGCCGGAGGCCAGACGCACGGCGCTGCGGTCGCCGTCGGACAGCGCGGCGCAGACCCACAGCACGCCGTCGTCCTTGGCCACGCCCGACAGGCCCGAGACGAGCCCGCCGCCGCCGCGCCGCATGGTCAGCTCGCCGTCGTCGGAGACGGTGAAGGAGACCGGGCCTCTGTTGGAGGCGAGCAGGACGCTGTTCATGGACATCCTCGGTCAGTGAGTCGCGGGATTGACGCGCGGACCGCGCCATCTCGCGTGCGGCGGGGCGAGGAAGTCAACTAGGCTCCCATCGATCACAAACATAGGATCCCATCTATGGCGCTTGATGAGCTAACCGAGGAACTCGCCCGCTCCGCGGCCGGAGGAGACCATCGCGCACTTGGCGAGCTCCTGGCGCGGATCGAGCCTGACGTGCTGCGCCACTGCGCCCGAATCCTCCCTTATCACCAGGATGCGGAAGAGGCCTCGCAAGATACGTTGCTGGCCGTGGCGCGCAACATCGGCCGCTTCGAGGGGCGGGCCAGGTTCAGCACCTGGCTGCACATCGTGACCGCCAACTGCGCGCGGACGACGTACCGGACGCTCAAGCGCAGGTCGGCCGAGCAGAGCTCGGACGAGCTGCCCATGCAGAAGCCCGACGTGCGGCGGGTCAGCGTGATCGCGGGCTCGCGGCTCGACCTGCTCGACGCGATGGAGGCGCTGGAGGCCGACAAGCCCGACCTGGCGCAGGCGCTGGTGCTGCGCGACATCGTCCAGCTCGACTACAACGAGGTGGCCGAGCAGCTCGGCATTCCGCTCGGCACCGCGAAGTCCCGCATCCACCAGGCGCGCAAATACGTGCAGGGTGTCCTGGGCGAGGATTATCGCTGAGACCACCCGTCCCACATGGTGAGACGGGTGGAAGTTTCGGCCACTTGAGCGGGTAGAGTCCAGTTCAACAACTTCATATTGCTCATCCAGAGGGGTGGAGGGACCGGCCCTGCGAAGCCCCGGCAACCCTCCCGGCTTTCGACTCGCGACCTGGCGAGGCCGACCGGGACTAGGTGCCAATTCCGGTTCGCGGTCAAGGTGGCCGTGGGCGAAGATGAGGGAAGGCCTCGCTTCATGTCGCTCGACTTTGGTCCTGCTGTCGGTCTGTCCTGCCGTGAGTGCGGCGCGCGTTACCCCCTGGGTCCGAGCTTCGCCTGTCTGGAGTGTTTCGGGCCGCTTGAGGCGGCCTACGACTTCGGCACGGTGACCCGGGCGGACATCGAGTCCGGCCCGGCCAACATCTGGCGTTACCGCGCGCTTCTCCCCGTCCCGGCTGACGTGACCGAAAAGCCGAATATGAACCCGGGCTGGACCAAATTGGTCAAGGCCGGAAACCTCGGCAAGTCACTGGGCCTCAAATCCCTGTACGTGAAGGACGACTCGGGAAACCCCACCCACTCCTTCAAGGACCGCGTGGTCGCCATGGCCGTCGAGGCGGCGCGCAACTTCGGCTTCCACACGCTCTCCTGCTCCTCCACGGGCAACCTCGCGGGCGCGGTCACCGCCGCCGCGGCGCGGGCCGGGCTCGACGCGTGCGTGTTCATCCCGTCCGACCTCGAAGCCGCGAAGATCGCCATGGCCCGCGTGTTCGGTGGCCGGCTGATCGCGATCGACGGCAGCTACGACGAGGTCAACCGGTTCTGCTCCGAGCTGATCGGCGACCCCATGGGCGACAAGTGGGGCTTCGTCAACGTCAACCTGCGGCCCTACTACGCCGAGGGCTCCAAGACGCTCGCGTACGAGATCGCCGAGCAGCTCGGCTGGCGGCTGCCCGAGCAGATCGTCATCCCCATCGCCTCCGGCTCCCAGCTCACCAAGATCGACAAGGGCTTCAAGGAGCTGATCCAGCTGGGGCTGGTCGAGGACACGCCCTACAAGATCTTCGGGGCACAGGCCGAAGGCTGCTCGCCGGTGTCGGCCGCGTATAAGGCCGGTCACGACGTCGTCCAGCCGGTCAAGCCCGACACCATCGCCAAGTCACTGGCCATCGGCAACCCGGCCGACGGTCCCTACGTGCTGGACATCGCACGACGCACCGGAGGGGGCGTCGAGGACGTCACGGACGCCGAGATCGTGGCCGCCATCAAGCTGCTCGCCTCGACCGAGGGAGTCTTCGCCGAGACCGCGGGCGGGGTGACCGTCGGCGTGCTGAAGAAGCTGGCCGAGAGCGGCAGGCTCGACCCCGAGGCCGAGACCGTGGTGCTGAACACCGGCGACGGGCTCAAGACGCTCGACGCCATCAGCGACGACGCCGCGCCCACGGCCGTGATCCGGCCCTCCCTCGACGCGTTCCGCGCGACTGTCTGACAACCAGGAAAGGCGACATTTACCATGAGCGTTTCTGTGCGGATTCCCACCATTCTGCGCACGTACACCGGGGGCAACGCCGAAGTGAGTGGCGAAGGCGCGACTCTTCGTGACGTGCTCGCCAAGCTGGACTCCGACTACCCGGGCATCGGCGCGAGAATTCTGGATGAATCGGGCAAGATTCGACGTTTCGTCAACGTTTATGTTGGGGAAGAGGACGTCCGTTTCGCCCAGGGTCTCGACACTCCCGCCCCAGAGGGCACGCAGATCTCCATCATCCCCGCGGTCGCCGGCGGCTGAGTGCCGCGGCATCCCCGATCGTGGAAGGCGCCCCTTGTGGGCGCCTTCTGCTTTTCCAGGGCTAATTCACCGTTGTACGAGCTTCGCTGCGAAGAAATACCTGGTTTGCAGATTGACTCTGTTGCCAAACCCCGTGCCACAGGTATGGTCGAGGGCGATCGTCTGCATGATTTTCAGTTATGTCAGGCGATTACAGGCCTCGCGGAGGAATGGGCGAGATCTGAGAGACCAGTAAGAGGAGTCGGAAGTGGCGCAGGGCACCGTCAAGTGGTTCAACGCGGACAAGGGCTACGGCTTCATCGCGGTAGACGGTGGTAAGGATGTATTCGTCCATTACTCAGCGATCATGATGGACGGGTACCGCTCTCTCGAACAGGGTCAGCGCGTCGAGTTCGAGATCACGCAGGGCCAGAAGGGGCCGCAGGCGGAGTCCGTCCGCACGGTCTGAGGTCACGTCAACTGGTATGCACCGGGCGGGCTCGCACGGCAGCGCAGTCCGTGCGAACCGTCACCTCTCAATCGTCGACTCGCGTGCGGCGAGCTGCTTCGGGCGGCTCGCCGTACTGACTTCTGACCTGGGGAGGAACATCCGGCGCGGGTGCGTTCGCTTGCACTCGGCAGGGTAGAGTGCTAAACAGTTCGTTGGCACTCTGTGCAGCAGAGTGCCAACATCGGATCGAGACGATGGGGTCTGCCGAACGGAGATGCGGGCCCATGCCGTCGCGGGCGTCGGCTCGGTCCACGACAAGCCACCCTGTATCTGGGAGGTCTAGCCTTATGGCAGCCAAGATGATCGCGTTTGACGAGGACGCCCGGCGCGGTCTCGAGCGCGGTATGAACCAGCTCGCCGACGCCGTCAAGGTGACTTTGGGTCCCAAGGGCCGCAACGTCGTGCTGGAGAAGAAGTGGGGCGCTCCCACGATCACCAACGATGGTGTGTCCATCGCCAAGGAGATCGAGCTCGAGGACCCTTGGGAGAAGATCGGCGCCGAGCTGGTCAAGGAAGTCGCCAAGAAGACCGACGACGTCGCGGGTGACGGCACCACCACCGCCACCGTGCTCGCCCAGGCGCTGGTGCGCGAGGGTCTGCGCAATGTCGCCGCCGGCGCCAACCCGATGGCCCTGAAGAAGGGCATCGAGGCGGCCGTCGAGCGCGTCAGCGAGGAGCTCTCCAAGCTGGCCAAGGACGTGGAGACCAAGGAGCAGATCGCCTCCACCGCCTCCATCTCCGCCGCCGACCCCGAGATCGGCTCGCTCATCGCCGAGGCGATGGACAAGGTCGGCAAGGAAGGCGTCATCACCGTCGAGGAGAGCAACACCTTCGGCCTTGAGCTCGAGCTCACCGAGGGCATGCGCTTCGACAAGGGCATGACGTCGATGTACTTCGTGACCGACTCCGACCGCATGGAGGCCGTGCTCGAAGACCCGTACATCCTGATCGTCAACAGCAAGGTCTCGGCCAACAAGGATCTGCTGCCGCTGCTCGACAAGGTCGTGCAGTCCGGCAAGCCGCTGCTGATCATCGCCGAGGACGTCGAGGGCGAGGCCCTGGCCACCCTGGTCGTCAACAAGATCCGAGGCCTGTTCCGCTCGGTCGCGGTCAAGGCCCCGGGCTTCGGTGACCGCCGTAAGGCCATGCTCAACGACATCGCGATCCTGACCGGCGGTCAGGTCGTCGCCGAGGAGGTCGGCCTCAAGCTCGAGACCGCCACTCTCGACCTGCTGGGCCGCGCCCGCAAGGTGGTCGTCACCAAGGACGAGACCACGATCGTCGACGGTGCCGGTGACGCCGAGCAGATCGCGGGCCGGGTCAACGAGATCCGTGCCGAGATCGAGCGCACCGACTCCGACTACGACCGCGAGAAGCTGCAGGAGCGCCTGGCCAAGCTGGCCGGCGGCGTGGCCGTGATCAAGGCCGGCGCCGCGACCGAGGTCGAGCTCAAGGAGCGCAAGCACCGCATCGAGGACGCCGTGCGCAACGCCAAGGCGGCCGTCGAGGAGGGCATCGTCCCCGGTGGTGGCGTGGCCCTGCTGCAGGCCGGCGCCAAGGCGTTCGACAAGCTGGAGCTGACGGGCGACGAGGCCACCGGTGCCGCCATCGTCAAGAAGGCGCTGGAGGAGCCGCTCAAGCAGATCGCGGTCAACGCCGGCCTTGAGGGCGGCGTCGTGGTCGAGCGCGTGCGCAACCTCACCCCGGGTGAGGGCCTCAACGCCGCGACCGGCGAATACGTCAACATGTTCGAGGTGGGCATCCTCGACCCGGCCAAGGTGACGCGCTCCGCGCTGCAGAACGCCGCTTCCATCGCGGCGCTCTTCCTCACCACCGAGGCCGTCATCGCCGAGAAGCCCGAGAAGACCCCCGCTGCGCCGGCCGGCATGCCCGGCGGCGGCGACATGGACTTCTAGGTCTTTTCTCGTCGTAAGAACGAAGAGCGGTCCGGGCTTTTCCGGGCCGCTCTTGTTTTGTTTGACTGCCATTACGTTTCACAATTGCTCGGCTACTCCAAGTGAGGAAGGGTGGTGCCACCACACCACCTGTACAAAGGAGTAAGAGGATGCTTTCCCGCAGCAAGCGCATTTTCGGCGTCGCCGCCCTGGCTCTCGTCGCCGCCACCACCGCCCCGGCCGCCCCGGCCTTCGCCGAGCGGAGCGCCCTGTCGCTGAACGACATCCCCCTGCTGCGTGAGCTGCAGGGGCCGATCTGCCTGCCCAACGCGCAGACCGGGCTCACGGTGCTCGACGCGCTGCTTCCGCAGCTCATGGCCTGCCCGGAGGGCTGGCTGGCCGACTGAGGCCGCCCGGCCCGCGGCCGGACCCGGCCGGCTTCGGCCGCCGGTGGCCGGGCCCGGCTGACACACGAGGTCGCCGGCGGTGACGATCGCCGGCACGAAAAGCGCCCCGCCGCCGTGGCGGGGCGCTTTCATGTGTCTCGCGGTCAGACGCCGTAGAGGGCGACGAT
Source organism: Nonomuraea sp. NPDC048882 (assembly GCF_040649755.1). Lineage (NCBI taxonomy): Bacteria > Bacillati > Actinomycetota > Actinomycetes > Streptosporangiales > Streptosporangiaceae > Nonomuraea > Nonomuraea sp. NPDC048882. Next base: position 379,562 of record NZ_JBEZGB010000011.1, on the reverse strand, counting down.
ATGGCCGCGGGCCAGGGTGTTGGCGGTGATGTTGAAGCCCACCACCGCCGGGCTGGCGTCGCTGTCGACGCCCAGCCGGTCGACCCCGAGCGCGTGGACCGTGAAGACGTAGCGGTGCGGGTCGCCGGGGGGCGGGGCGGCGCCGCCGTACGCCTTCGTGCCGTAGTCGTTGCGCGCGTGCCCGGCGCCCTCGGGCAGGCCCTTGAAGTCGGGAGAGCTGCCCGCGCCCGCGGGCAGCTCCGTCACCGAGGCGGGCAGGTCGAACAGCACCCAGTGCCAGAAGCCGCTGCCGGTGGGGGCGTCGGGGTCGTAGCAGGTGACGGCGTAGCTCCGGGTGCCCTCGGGGGCGCCGGACCAGCGCAGGTGGGGAGACTGGTTCCCGCCCGTCATGCCCCAGTCGTTGAAGACGTGGAGGTCGGGGAGCCTCGCGCCGTCCTGGAGGTCGTCACTCTCGACCGTGAGCGCGGGAACCGACGGCAGGTATTCGTGTGGAAGCGGTGCGGGCACGGCATCCTCCTAGGTTGAGAGCTGCTTGCCCAGCCATCCTAGAAGCGGCCGTGCCCGCCGCTCTCACGCCGTCAGCTGCGCCGGGAGCGTCTTGTCGTGCAGGACCGTCAGGGAGGTCACCGCTCGGGTCAGCACGACGTACAGCCGGGCCAGGCCCCTGGGCTCGGCGGCGACGATGTCGGCCGGCTCGACCACGATGACGTGGTCGTACTCCAGGCCCTTGGCCAGCGTGGCGGGCACGATCAGCAGGCGGTGCTCCTGAGCGGCGTCGGGGTCGAGCACGGCGTGGGGGAGCTCCGCCAGAGCCCGCGAGACCTCGTCGATGAGCGCGTCGGGGACGATGACCCCGATCGAGCCCTCCTTGTCCAGCGCCTCCTCGGCCGCCCGCGCCACCGAGCCGCCCTCGCTCACGGTGAGCGAGCCGAGGCCGGGGCGCAGCGAGCGCGGGGCGGCCAGGGCGGGCGCGATGGAGGGGAGCAGCCGGGCGGCGTAGTCGAGCACCTCGCGCGGCACACGGAAGCCCAGCGTCAGCTCCGTCACCTCGCCCTCGCCCTGCCCCAGGTGGTGCAGCACCGACTCCCACGAGGTGGTGGACCACGGCGTCGTGCCCTGGGCCAGGTCGCCCAGCACGGTGGCCGAGCCGTTGCGGCAGCGCCGGCCGAGCGCGCGCAGCTGCATCTCGGACAGGTCCTGGGCCTCGTCCACCACGAGGTGGCCGAGCGACGGCGTGCGCTCCATGAGGTCGCCCAGCTCGTCGAGGAGCGCGGCGTCGGCGGCGGACCACTTCGCCGACTTCCAGCTCCGGTACGGCTTGCGCCAGATCAGCAGCTCCTGCTCCTCCGGCGACAGATCCGACTTGGCGGCCTTGACGGCCCGGCCGAGGAAGCCGGGGTCGGACAGCAGCCGGAACAGCACCTGCTCGGGCGTCAGCTTGGGCCAGACGGCGTCCACGAGCTGCTTGACCGGCTTCGACCTGGCCACCGCGTCCTGCACCCGGTCGTCGGGAGACTCGCCGCGCTGCTCCATCCTGACCAGCACCATGTGGGCCAGCCGCTGCGCCAGGGCGGCCCGGCCGGGGTTGTAGCGGGTGGTGCCGCGCAGGGAGGCCACGATCTCGCGGACCTCGTAGTCGGCCACCCGGTGGCGGTAGGCGCCCTTGGTGAACACCAGGCCGTCCTCGGGCTTGACGATGTGCAGCCAGAGCGCGGCTTCGAGCACCGGCGCCATCCTGGCGCCGCCCTTCACCGCAGCCACCAGCGGGTCCTCGGGCGCCGCGTGGTCGCCGAGCAGGCCCGCCACCGTGGTCTGGTCGACCTTGACCTCGCCGAGCGCGGGCAGCACCGAGGAGATGTAGGACAGGAAGGCCCGGTTGGGGCCGACGATCATGACGCCGGACCTGGCCAGCCGCTCGCGGTGGGTGAACAGCAGATAGGCGGCGCGGTGCAGGCCGACGGCGGTCTTCCCGGTGCCGGGCGCGCCCTGCACGCATACGGTCTGGGCCAGCGTGGCGCGGACGATCTCGTCCTGGTCGGGCTGGATGGTGGCCACGATGTCGCGCATGGGCCCGGTGCGGGGCCGTTCGATCTCCTCGGTGAGGATCTTCGACGGGCCGATCTCGCCGCCCTCGCCGAGCGGCTCGTCCTCGAACGCGGTGAGCGCGCCGCCGTGGTAGCCGAAGCGGCGCCGGCGTACGACGCCCATCGGGTCGGCCGGGCTGGCCTGGTAGAACGCGCGGGACACCGGCGCCCGCCAGTCGATGACCAGCGGCTTGCTTCCGCCGTCGTGGACGTGGCGGCGGCCGACGTAGATCGTGCCGGGCAGGTCGTCACCCGCGGCACGGTCGAGGCGGCCGAAGAACAGCGGCGTGTCCGGATGGTCGGCCAGGGCGGCGACGCGCTGGTCGAGCAGCGACTGGAGGATCTGCTGCGACACCCAGTCGCCGGCCGCGTCGGCGGACAGGGACTGGGCGTGGGCGCGCATGGCCTTGAGCGCGGCCCTGGACTCGGCCAGATGCGCCTGCTCGGCGGCCAGCACGTCGGTGGGTATGTCGGGTGCCAGCTGGTGTGCGGGCATGCGGAAGTGCCTCCCTGTCGGTTTCGGAGGTGGTCAAGGCAGCGAATCGACCAGTTTAACGGCGACTTCGGCATGACTCCAAAGCATTTACCGGCGGCGGTCTGGGTACGCACAGGAGGTGGTGCGGGTCCAGCTTCGTTTCTCGCCGGTCATCCCCACGATCGCGAGCTTCCTGCTCGCCGCGCTGTGGGGTCTGTCGGTGTTCGCTGGGTGGGGGGCGCAGGCGTTCTGCGCGGGCGGGGAGGCCGCCTCACTGTGCTCGCAGCGCCTGTCCACGGTCTCCGCCGTCTCGGGGCTGTTCGCGGTGCTGGCCGCCTGCTGCACGGTGGCCGCCTGGCTGCTCCCGTGGCCCAGGCACGATCCCCACGCCTTCGCGCGGCTGATGGGCGCCGGGGTGCTGGCGTGGATCGTCGCGGAGGGTGTGCTCTTCCTCGGTGGCCTGCTCGTGCGCTGAGGGGCCTGCCGGTGCGCCGAGAGGGCATGTTTGACGTGCTCGGCTTGCGCGAATTACCACAGATCCGTACGTTCGTAACGAACCTGGGAACACCGAGATAATCGGGCATTTCAGGTGGGTTTGTCGGATCATGGGGGTATGTCGCAGGCGGCGTGATAGTACGCAGGTGAGGGGGGTGGTTCGAATGTCGTCGGCCCGCGGAGTCTCGTGGACATGACACCACGCGGATGTGCCCGGCCGCTCGGGCGAGCGGCCGGGCATCACCATTCCTAGATGATTGCTTCCAAGGGGTTCAGTGGTCGTAGGCGGTCAGGGCACGCATGACGGGCTGGCCGGTCTGATCGTTGTGCCAGATCACGCTGGTCAGTGCGAGGATCCGCTGTAGGACGCGGACCATCACGCCGGCCGCAGTGCGGCCGCGGTGGCGTTCGAGGTCGAGCTGGCCCTTGAATGTCTCGTTCACCGACTCAATAAGCTGCCGTAGCGGCCTGAACAGCTGCGAGCCGGGACGCTCGGCCTCGTCCTTACGGGCAGGCCGCAGCAGCTGGAGGCCCAGCTCGGTGAGCCGCTGCTCGAAGCCGACGCCGAAATGATTCTTGTCACCGATCAGGGTTTGACCGGGCCGGTCGGCGGCCAGCCGCGGTTCGACATCGAATATGGCAAGCAGGGTCTCGCGCTCGTCGGCCTTGGCTCCTGTCAGCGCGAACGCCACTGGCAGTCCGTGCAGCGTGCACACCAAGTGCAGCCGCAGCCCCCAGAAGAACCGAAAGTGACTGGCGCAGTACCCGTACTCGGCCCACCCTGCCAAGTCCGAGCGTTTGACGGTCTCCCGGGAGCGGCCGCACTCCACCGGAGTGGAGTCCACTACCCACACGTCGTCCGACCAGAGCATGGTGTCGACCGCGAGCAGCCGGATGACCTGCTGGATCAGCCTGCCGGCCTTGCGCAGCCGTTTGTTGTAGCCGGGTGCCTTGGGCAGATACGGGAACAGGTGCCCCAGGTGCGTACGGGCGTGGCGGATCCACCGGCGCTCGGAGGTGAAACCGAGCAGGGCCTGCATCACCGACAGCGTGACCAGCTCGGCGTCGGACAGCCTGGGTGCAATCCCCACCGTCGGCCGCCACGGCGCTAGCTCCGGGGATTCCAGCAGCAGATCGTCGGTCCGCACAAAGAGTGCGGTCGCGAGGGTGTCCAGGTCAGCATCCAGCGTCTGAGTCCTCCACGGTTCAGCGTTGACCAGCACCGATCCTGGACACTCGCCCGACAGGCCCGTCGCGTCGTCGCCTGGCCCGATCGGCTGCGTCACGCCGCCTTCCGATAGGCGCGGAAGGCGTGCGTGGACATCAGGCCCATCACCAGGGCTGTTGCTGCGAGCAGCCCCAGGTGTGCCCAGAGCGTGCTCCAGTCGATGTGGGCGAGCATCGCCTCCCGGGCCGCGGTGACCGCCCATTCCATGGGGTTGTAGTCGGCGACGTGGCCGACCCAGGCGGGTGCGAGGGCAAGGTCCATCACGGCCGAGCTGAGGAACATCAGCGGCAGCGTGGTGAATTGGGAGATCGCAATGAGCGTTGCCTGCTGGCGGGTCAGCAGGGCGACGACGTCGGACAGCGCCGAGAAGATCAGGGACAGCAGCACTGCGGCGAGGAGTGTGACGGCGACGCCGGCTGCGCCCCCGGGGAAGCGGGCACCGGCGAGCAACGCGATGGCCACGATGATCAGGCTCTGGATGAGCGTCTGGATCGCCTGGTAGGCCATGGTCGCGATCACCAGGGCAACCCGGCTGGCCGGGGAGGTGAGCATCCGGTCCATCACGCCGCGGTCGATGTCCTGGAGGTAGGTCGTTCCCGCCCATGCGCTGGTGAACAGCGCGGTCATCATCACCACGCCCGGGGTGAGAAACTGCAGGAAGCCGCCGTCTGCGTGGGTGAACCCGGGCAGGTTCACGACCGAGCGGAAGAGCTGGCCGAACAGCAGCAGCCAGATCACCGGCTGGACGAGGCCGATAATGAGGAAGGTTGGCATCCGCCTCAGGCTGCGCAGCAGCCTGCCGGTCAGTAGCGCGGAGTGCGTGATCACGGTCAGCGGAGCCGAACTGGCGAAGCGCGCGGGTGCGGTGATCACTTCGTCACCTCCAGAGTCTTCGGGGCCGCGGCGGCGTCGAGGCTGTGGCCGGTGTGCCGGAGATAGACGTCATCGAGCGAGGGCCTGGCGAGCGTCGCGGAGCTCACCGCGACGCCCGCTTCCTCCAGCGCAGCAAGGACCGGTGGCAACGCCCGGGCACCGTCACTGGTACGGCCGCGGACGGTGCTGCCCTCCAGGGTGATCTCCCGCAGCTCGGGCACCGTCCGCAACACCGCAAGCGCCCTGTCGTCGGCCTGGGCGAGTTCCACGTGCACCGCATCGCCGCGCAGCTCGCTCTTGAGCTCGTCCGGGGTGCCCGCGGCGACCACCGTGCCGTGATCGACGATCGCGAGCCGGTCGGCGAGGTGGTCGGCCTCCTCCAGGTAGTGCGTCGTCAGGAGCACCGTCATCTCCTCCTGCCCGGCCATCCGCGCGATCTCGGCCCACATCTCGCTGCGGGCCTGCGGGTCGAGCCCCGTCGTCGGCTCGTCGAGGAAGAGCACCTGGGGGCGATGCATCAAGCCGAGCGCGACATCGAGCTTGCGGGCCATGCCGCCGGAGTACGTCTGCACCAGCCGGTCCGCGGCATCGGCCAGGCCGAACCGGTCGACGAGCTCGCGGGCCCGCGCCACGGCATCCCGGCGGGACATCCCATGCAGGCGCCCGGCAAGCAGCAGGTTCTCGGTTGCGGTGGCCATCGGGTCCGTGCCGGGCTTCTGGGACACGAACCCGATCGCCCGGCGCACCCGCTCCGGCCGCGTCCGCACATCGATCCCCGCCACGCGCGCGGATCCGGAATCGGCGGCCGAGAGCGTCGAGAGGATCTTCACCGTGGTCGACTTGCCGGCCCCGTTCGGGCCGAGCAGCCCGAAGACGCTCCCCTTCGCCGCGGAAAAGCTCAGCCTCCGCAGCGCCGTGACCGGCGCCTTGCTCCGGCCCGCAGGATAGGTCTTGACCAGATCGACGGCCTCCACAGCCGGATCTGTTTCCTGGGCAGCACCCATCGTCACACCCCTTGTCAGGATCTGGTGTGACTTCCACCTTCCTGGTGTCACCGGACACGAGGAGGCTGAATGGCGAGGGTGGGACCCTACGGTGAGAAGTCGCCACAGACGCTAGCACACGAGGGCATGTGGCCAGTTCCGAAGCGGACCAGGGCACCCGCCGCCCTGAACACCTACGACCGCTGCCCCCTTGGAAGCAATCATCTAGGGGCGTCTCAGACGCCCCTCAGACGCCCCTCAGACGCCCCTTAGACACCCCTCACACGCCGCCGAGCACGTCGTCGGCGTCGATGATCTGGTACGCGTACCCCTGCTCGGCCAGGAACCGCTGCCGGTGCGCCGCGAACTCCTGGTCCACCGTGTCCCTGCTGACCACCGTGTAGAACCGCGCGCCCCCGCCGTCGGCCTTGGGCCGCAGCACCCGCCCGAGCCGCTGCGCCTCCTCCTGGCGCGAGCCGAACGTCCCCGACACCTGGATCGCGATGGCGGCCTCAGGCAGGTCGATGGAGAAGTTGGCCACCTTCGACACCACCAGCACCTGGATCTCCTTGTCGCGGAACGCCTGATAGAGGCGTTCGCGCTCCTTGACCCGGGTCTCGCCCTTGATGACCGGCGCGTTGAGGTGCTCGCCGAGCTCGTCGAGCTGGTCGATGTACTGGCCGATGACCAGCACTTGCTCGCCCAGGTGGCGCCGGACCAGCGCCTCGGTCACGTGCGTCTTGGACGGCGTCGTGGCGCAGAAGCGGTAGCGCTCGTCGGACTCGGCCATCGCGTACGCCAGCCGTTCCTCGTCTGTCAGCGTCACGCGCACCTCGACGCAGTCGGCCGGCGCGATCCAGCCCTGGTTCTCCATCTCCTTCCAGGGCGCGTCGTAACGCTTGGGGCCGATCAGGGAGAACACGTCGCCCTCGCGCCCGTCCTCGCGCACCAGCGTCGCAGTCAGCCCGACCCGCCTGCGGGCCTGGAGGTCGGCGGTCATCCGGAAGATCGGCGCGGGCAGCAGGTGGACCTCGTCGTAGACGATCAGGCCCCAGTCGCGGGCGTCGAACAGCTCCAGATGGCTGTAGACGCCTTTGCGCCTGGTGGTCATCACCTGGTAGGTCGCGATGGTGACCGGGCGGATCTCCTTCTTGGTGCCGGAGTATTCGCCGATCTCGTCCTCGGTCAGGGACGTGCGCTTGAGCAGCTCGGTCTTCCACTGGTGGGCCGAGACCGTGTTGGTGACCATGATGAGTGTGGTGGCCTCGGCGTGGGCCATGGCGGCCGCGCCGACGATGGTCTTGCCCGCCCCGCAGGGCAGCACGACCACGCCGGAGCCGCCGTTCCAGAACGCCTCGGCCGCCTCGCGCTGGTAGGGGCGCAGCTCCCAGCCGTCCTCCAGCAGCTTGATCGGATGCTGCTCGCCGTCGACGTAGCCGGCCAGGTCTTCGGCGGGCCAGCCGAGCTTGAGCAGCGCCTGCTTGACGTTGCCCCGGTCGCTCGGGTGCACGGCGACGGAGTCGGCGCCGATCCGCTCGCCCAGCATCGGCTGGATCTTCTTCGAGCGCAGCACCTCTTCGAGCACGGCCCGGTCGGTGGAGGTGAGGGTCAGGCCGTGGACCGGGTCCTTCTCCAGCCGGAGCCGGCCGTAGCGGGCCATGGTCTCGGCGATGTCCACGAGCAGCGCGTGGGGCACCGGGTAGCGGCTGAAGCCGATGAGCGCGTCGATGACCTGCTCGGCGTCGTGGCCCGCGGCGCGCGCGTTCCACAGCGCCAGCGGGGTGACGCGGTAGGTGTGGACGTGTTCTGGAGCGCGTTCGAGCTCGGCGAACGGGGCGATCGCCTTACGGCAGGCGTCGGCTCTTTCGTGGTCGACCTCAAGCAGCAGCGTCTTGTCCGACTGGACGATCAGCGGTCCATCGCTCACTGGCATTTCTCCGTGGGGTTCAGACGGGGGCTCGGCGCGACAGGACCATCGTCTCGTGATCCCGGCGTCCCCGCTTCAAGACTCCAACAACGGTGGAGCCAGGATTAGTCCACGATGCCGGCTGAGGGACCGGATGGGGGCGGCCGCGCGGCCTAGTCGTCGAACGCGCCGCTGACCCCGAGGATGACGAAGCCGGCGATGGTCAGCACGAAGCCCGCGCCGAACAGGATCCAGCTCCACATCACCATGCTGCGGGCCGAACGCGGATCGGTGTTGGCCCGGCCGAGGGCCAGGCCGGCCAGGATCGCGCCGGGAATGCCGAGGATGTTGCAGCACGAGACGACCGCGAGCAGGTTGAGCACGAGAGAGACGATGGCGTTGGCGTTGGGGCCGTTGTTACGTGGTGGAGGCGTGCCGTAGCCGTAGCCGTACTGCGGGGGCGGCTGCTCACCGTAGGGGGCACCATAGGGCTGGTACGGATAGCCCGACGGGTCTTCCTGACTCATGTTCACCTCCAGACAGGTCAACACTTATCACGGAATTGGCCGGCGCCTGACCCGATGTACGAGATCACAGGGCCTCCGGGCATCGCTCGCGCGAGATCGCCGGGCCGTCCGGGCGTCGCTCAGCCGAGTCGTTCCCGCAGTGCCTTCCTGTCCAGCTTGAGCACGCTCGTCACCGGGACGGAGTCGACGAAGCGCACCTCACGGGGATACTTCACCCGCCCCACCCGGTCCCGAGCCCACCCGATCAGCTCCTCGGCCGTCACCTTCGCACCCTCCCTGAGCTGCACGAACGCCACGACCTCCTCCCCGAGATGCGGGTCGCGGCGGCCCACGACGCCCGACAGCACGACGTCCGGATGCCGGTTGAGCGCGTCCTCCACGTCGCGCGGGAAGACGTTGAAGCCGCCCCTGATGATCAGGTCCTTCTTCCTGTCCACGATGTAGAGGTAGCCGTCGTCGTCCACGCAGCCGATGTCCCCGGTCCGCAACTCGGCCCCGACCAGCGCCGTGCCCTCGGGGTCCGGCTCGTGCTCGCCCCAGTAGCCGAGCATCAGCGACTCGCCCGAGACGCAGATCTCGCCCACGTCCCCCGTCTCCACCGCCTCGCCGTCGCCGTCGCGGACGGTGATCGAGTAGCCGGCCAGCGGCAGGCCGACGCTGCCGACCCGGCGCCGGCCCGGCGGGTTGAAGGTGGTGACCGCGCTCGTCTCGGTCAGGCCGTAGCCCTCCAGGATCTGCGTGCCCGGCATCCTGCGCTCGAACTCCTCCAGCGCCTCCCGGCCGAGCGGCGCCGCGCCGCAGGTGAGGAAGGCCAGGTCGGGCAGTGGGTGCTCGTCGAGCGGCTCGGCGAGCAGCAGGTGGATCATGGTGGGGACGACGCTGCCGTACTGGACGCGGTGCTCGGCGGCCAGCGCGAGGAACGCCTTCGGGTCGAACCAGCGCATGAGCACCGCCTGCTGCGGCTCGGTGGCGTGCATCGAGGCGACGGTGACGATCAGCCCGTACGCGTGCGACAGCGGCACGGGGATCAGCGCGCGGTCGAGACCCTCCTGGCGGGACAGCTCGAAGGCGTCCTTGGCGACCTGCCACAGGCCGCGGTGGCTGAGCATGACGCCCTTGGCCCGGCCCGTGGTGCCGCCCGTGTACATGAGGGCGGCCAGGTCGCCGGGGGATCTGGTCACGGGGCCGCGTCCGGTCGACTGCTCCAGCTCCGCCGTGTCCACGTAGACGGGGATGTCCACGTCGGCGGCGCGTACCGTGGCGGCCAGTTCCGGCGAGGAGACGATGGCGCGGGCGCCGCTGTCGAGCAGGATGTGCCGCAGTTCCTCCGGCCCCACCAGGAACACCACCGGCGTCACCACCGCGCCCGCCGCCCACAGCGCCTGGTAGATGAGCGGCACCTCGGGGCAGTTGGCCATCATCACGGCCACGCGGTCGCCGGGCCGGATCCCCGCCTCGGCGAATCCGCCGCACATCCGGCGCGCCCGCTCGGCGAGCGTGTGACTGCGGTGCCAGACGCCCTCGTAGAACACCGAGTCGTGGTCGTCGAAACGGTCCCACGACTCCTCGGCCAGACGGCCCAGCGTTTGCTCGGTCACATGCCCAACCTGATGCGAGTGAGGAGGCGCAGTCAAGTCTCCTTCGCCTTGACTAGTCATTGTGGACGGTCTTCATGTAGCCCGTAAATGAGCATAAATCCGCTTTCGTGTCATTTGTGTTTTCAGTTTGGCCGGGATCGTGTAATGGTGGAAGATCTGAGGGCCGCGAGGTCTTGAGTAGTGAGGAAAGGTCCGCTCTGCGTATCCGGCCCGACCTGACTGCGCGACTGTTTTCGCAGGTAGGGCTGGAGATGGTGACGCTGTGCGACCCCGCCGTACGCGAATGAAGAAACTTGTTGGGCAGGAAAGCTTCCTGTAGAAAACTTCCCCGTTAATCCCGAGGTGACTTTCGTGACCGAAACGCCTGTACCGGGCGAGATCGACCTCGACAACATAACGCTCACCGGAAGTCTCAGAACGGTCGGTGACCATCTCCGTGCCGTGGCCGGTCCGGCCACGGGAGACCTCAGCCGGAGGGAGGCCGACGCGCTGCTCTGCCCCTACCTGGAGCCGGGCGGCTTCCCCGAGGCGATGCGCCGGCTGACCACCCGCCACCTGCTCGTCCTCGTCGGCGAGGAGGAGACGGGCCGGCGATTAGGCGGGCTCGCGCTGCTGTCGCGCATGTCGCTGGCCGAGAGCACGATCACCGTGCTGTCCCCGGCGGCGGGGGCGGGCGAGCTGCTGACCGGCATCGACTACGAGCCGGGCCGGGCCTACCTGCTGCACGACTGGATCACGCCCAGCACCGACCGCACCGAGCTGGTCAACCTGGCCCGCAAGCTGGCCGAACTCGGCTCCTACCTGGTCGTCACCAGGGGCGGCGAGCTCTCCCAGGCGGTCGAGGTGGAGCAGCGGTGGACCGTGCCGGACCGGGGAGAGCTGTTCGACCTGTGCCTGCGCACGTTCGACCGGCGCGCGGGGCTCGGCGGCGACGAGGTGGGCAGGGCCAGGGACCTGGCGCTGACCCTGGCCACCCCCGCCGAGGTCGTGCGCCTGGCCGCGCGCCTGACCCGGGGCGACGAGCCGGCCGGTGACGAGGTGGCCGCCTGGTTCGACACCAAGCCGCCCATCCGCGAGGTGCTGGCCGTGGCCGCGCTGGCGTTCACCCACCGGCTGGCCGGCTCCGTCTACGAACGGCAGCTCGCCCGGCTGGAGAAGCTCTGTGAGGAGCAGAGCCACCGTCCCGCCTCGGGGCCGCTGATCGGCGCCGAGGGCGGGCTCACCGGCTTCCGCGCGGCCCACCAGCGCGAGCGGGTGCTGGGGGAGCTGGTCGCGCGCTACGCCTTCTGGCTGTGGCAGCCGCTGCGCTCCTGGGTGCTGTCGCTGCCGGGGCAGGGGCCCGCGGTCCAGCTTCGCGCCGCGGAGGGGGTGGCGCTGCTGGCCCGCCACTCGCCGAACGAGGTGCGGCAGGAGTTCCTGGAGGTGTGGGGGCAGGGGAGCGCGGCCGAGCGGGTGGCGGCGGCCAACGTGCTGTCGTACATGTGCGCCGACGACACCCTCGCTCCCGAGGCACTCGGGGTCGCGCTGCGCTGGGCGGCGGACCCCGCGGACATCAGGGCCACGACGGCGGCCCTGGCGCTGGGCGGCGGGCTGTCGGTCCGCTATCCGGCCGACTCCGACCTGCAGCTGCGGCGGCTGGAGTCGGCCGGTGGGCCCGCCGCGGCGGTGGCGCGCCAGACGCTGACCCGGTCACTCATGACCGCGTCGCACCGCTGACCCGGTAACCCGGCCTTCTCGTTCGCGGGCCTCGCGCCGTCGCAGGTCAGAGGCCCGACACGCCGGTGATGCGGTGGAGGGCGAAGCGGTGGACGGCGGCCCTGGTCTCGTCGTACGCGGTCAGGTAGCCGCCCTCCATCCTGGCCGGCTCCAGGATGCGCGAGGTGGCGTTGCCCTGCGAGTCGAGATAGCCGATCCACACCCGTACGCCCTGCTTGATCGCCTCCTGGAGGGCCGAGATCGTCGCGGTGGCGGGCCCGCGCGGCACCTGGCCGGCCGGCGCGTCCACGGGCTCACGCCGGGCCAGGTGGGCCGCGTCGCCGGCTCGCAGGGCGCGTACGGCCGCCGCCGCGACCTCAGGATCGAGGCCGTTCGGCGAGGCGACCGCGCGGACCGGGGCCAGCCCTTCGGTGCGCCGGCTCTCCAGCTGGGAGATGATCACGTCGCCGTCCAGCGACTCGGCCACCGGCGCGTACCCCATGGCCCGCAGCGAGTCGACCAACGCCGCGCGCGGCGAGCGGGAGGCGATCACGGTCGGCGCGAGCCGGCGCAGGCGCAGCGCGGACGAGCGGCGGTCGGCGGTGATCTGGTCGAGCAGCGCGGGGTCGTCGCAGCGGATGTACGCGCTCGCGGTGCCCACCCTGATCCGCCCGTGCCGCCTGGCCACGTCGGTCACCAGGTAGGACAGCGCCTGTGGCACCGGCGTGGCCGAGTGTCTGGCCAGCATGGAGACCAGCTCCTCGCCGCCGTGTCCCGCGTCGAGGGCGCGCCTGATCGAGCTCTCGCTGAACCGGTAGACCGTGGCCCCGCCCTTCGACTCGATGTCGGCGGTGAGCGTCATCCAGCGGTTGAGCTCGCTCGTCAGCGGGCCTGGCGCGACGGCGGTCAGGTCGGCCTGGAGCAGCACGTGATCGACCGGCTCAGGCAGCAGCGGGGCGAGCACAGCGGCCGCGTCGCCGCCCTCGACGAGCACCCGCCCGTGCGTGGACAGCGCGCCCAGCCCGGTCACGCCCACCTGCTCGGCCTCCCGCAGCGCGAACTCGGTCAGCTGCTCGCGCAGCGGGCCCCTGCGGCGCGGCTGCTCCCACGCCAGCCGTTCGAGCACGGCGTCGCGCGCGGGCGCGAGGCCGGGAGCCGACGCGAGCACGCTCAGTGTGGCCGCCCTGATGCCGGGCGCGGACGAGCGGCGCAGGTCGGCGTGCAGGGCGTTGAGCGGCCTGTCGCGCTCGTCGCGGTCGCCGACCAGGCCGGGCACGCGGTCCATGGCCAGCCAGGTGAGCGCCAGCGCCGTCCACCGGTCGGCCGTCCCCCTGACCCGCCACAGGTCGTAGCCGGAGGTCGGCAGCCACTCGCCGTCCACGCCACCGCCCGCGGCGATCAGCCCGGCCGCGTGCGCGACCTCGATCACCAGCGCGGTCACCCACTCGGGCAGGTCCAGCTCGCCCGCCGTGCGCTTCAGGTCGCGCACGCCCAGCCCTCCGGTACGCAGCACGCCCGGCGGCTCGACGCTCCACCGCTCGCACAGCTCCTCCACGGACCTGACGAACGAGAACGCCTGCCCGGCCGCCGTCCGGTCGGCCAGCTCGGCATCGCGCGCGGCCCCCTCCAGCGGCGGCGGCACGGCCAGCAGGTCGCGGTGCACCCGGCCGCCGCGCAGGTAGAGGCCCACCTCGCGGGGCAGCGCCACGATCTCCTCGCCCGTGGCCGCCAGCAGGCCGCGCGCCAGCAGTTCCTCGATGGGCGAACGGGCCGTGGCCACGCTCACCTCGCGCCTGGCGTTGGGCACGCGGCCGGTCGGCGGGCCCCAGACGAGCTGGTCGAGCGCGCCCCTGGCCTCCGGCGAGACCGACTCGATCAGCGCGGCGGGCCGGGCCAGCGCCGCCGCCAGCCGTTCCTTGCCCGAGCCGGTGGTGCCGGGGGCGACGTCGTCGGCCATCTCCTCCAGCTGCTCGGGCGCGTGGTGCCGGAACGCGTCCACGGCCCGCGGGCCCAGCCCCGCCGGGTCGTCGAGCAGCTTGCGTACGCCGGGTCCCAGGTCGAGCGCGTCGTCGGGGCCGTAGACGAGGGCCAGGTCGTACAGCCGGTCGAGGGCGGCCGACAGCGCCGGCTCAGGGTCGGCGCTGCCAGCCTCGCCGGTCGCCAGGGCGTTCTCCGGATCGGCGCCCGCCAGCGCCGCCCGGATGAGCTCGCGCAGCTCGTCCTTCGGCACCGGGCCGTCGCGTACGGCCAGCGTCTCCACGACCGCCAGCGTGAACCGGTCGAGCCGGTCGAGAACGCGGCCGATCGCCGACGGGCTGCCCGCTCGTGTGGCGAGGCCTTCCAGATGCGCGGGCACCGGAGTGATCAGCTCTGGCCGCGCGGAGACGAGCGCCCGCAGCTGTGCGTCGGTGCGTCCCCTGATCCACTCCGTGAACTCCATCGTTGCCATGGTATGTCCCCCCTGATTGGGGCAGCATTGCTAGGCGTGATAGAGCGCGCGGACCAATTGGTGCTGAACTACGTCTCTCAAGCCGCCGACGCGGCCCACGGCGTGCTCAGGGCCGATCAGCGGCTCGACTTCGCCAGACGGCTGCGGGCCAGGATCGAGGTCGAGCGGGGCGGCAGCCAGAACGCCCGCCAGGTGGCCAAGGTGCTGGCCAGGTTCGGCGATCCGGCCGCGCTCGTCGAGCGCGAGGCGCGCAGGCTGGCCGAGGCGGGCGTCGCCACCGCGCGGGATCCGGCGGGCGTGGGCGCCGGGGCCGTCGCGAGGCCGGTCAGTGGGCCGGCCAGTGGACCGGCCAGTGGACCGGCCGGCGGGCCTTCCGGCGGGGGAGCCACGCGGCCCTTGCCGGCCGTGACCGACGAGGAGGCGCCGCCCGGCGTGCGGGCGTACCGCAGGATCGCCCAGGACAACCTCGGCCGGCGGCAGGGCATGGGGCTGCCGTTCGCCGGGCTGCGCAGGGCGGCCATGTCCAGCGCCAACCCGATGGCCACCGGCGGCAGGGACGCCAGGACCATCGTCAAGGAGCACCCGCGCGACACGGCCGCGCTCGCGATCCTGGTGCTGGCCGCGCTGCTGGTGCCGTTCGACCTGCCGGCGGTGGCCATCTTCCAGGTCCCCCTGGTGGTGTGGGCCGTGGGCGCGGCGATGGTGCTGTTCAGCGACGCCTGGAGCGTGCGCGACCGGTTCGTCGGCGCCGGCGCGCCGCTGCTCGGCTACGCCGTCGGCGGCGTGCTCATCGGCGGCCTGCGGGTGGGGATCGAGGCCGGGATGGCGGCGTTCGTCACGCAGTTCTTCGACGTCAGCGGCACCATGTTCATGATCGGTACGGGTGCGGGCGTCCTGTGGCTGGCCTACCGCCTGCTCGACGTCAGCTGACCGGCGCCGGGCTGGGCAGCAGGCCGACGGCCAGCCGTACCCAGGCGGCCACGAACTGGTCCTTCTCCGCGTGTCCCGGCAGTTCGCCCACAGTCTCCTGGAAGAGCCGGTAGTGCACCACGGCACCGCCGAGCACGGTCGAGATGCCCGACCAGTCGAGCTTGGCGTCGTGGTATTCGGGCTGGGCCTTGAACCAGGTGACGATGGCGTCGAACATGGGCTGGAGCAGCCCCTCGCGGACCACCGCGACCAGCTCGGGGAACTGGCTCAGGTCGCGGAAGAACACCCGGGTCAGCTCCGACTCCTCGCGCACCTTCGCCAGCCCGGCGCGGCACACGTGGGACAGGCGCACCTCCAGGTCGACCGAGGACTCCATGGCGCTCAGCTCGGCCAGGCTCTCGGCCACCTGGATCCGGGTGCGGCTGGCGTGCTCGTTGATGGCCGCGGCCAGCACCTCGTACTTGGACTTGAAATGCCGGTAGAGCCCTCCGGCGCCGGGCGAGAGCCCGGAGGCGGCTTCGATCTCGGCCACCGACGTGGCGGCGTAGCCCCGCTCGGCGAACAGCCGCAGGGACTCATCGATGATCCGCTCACGTGTCGATCTGGTCATGTCTGTGCTGATACCTCCGTAAGGAGAGTAGTCGTTATGGGGCGGCGCGCCGGACCAGGCTCGCCAGGGCGGAACCGATGATCAACCAGACCACCGCGGCCAGGCCGTAGTTGACCAGCGTGGTCAAGCGCGGATCGGCGAACTGGAACAGGTTGGCCAGCCCGAGGGAGAGCGTCGAGGCGAGGGTCTCGACGAACCGGTACCAGACGTTGGCCGGGTTGGCGCTGAACACCGTGAAGACCGCGTGGAGCACCAGGGCCAGCGCGGCGATCCTGCTGGCCAGCCGTACCAGGTAGACGAGGGCGCCCACGACGCGCTGCCACACCGTCAGCACGGGCCCGCCGGGGCGGGCCGGGCGATGCGGCCTGGGCTCAGGCCGCGTCAAGGGCGGCTGGGGTGGGGCCGAAGAGGCGACGAGCCGGTCTCCGCTGTGCGGCGGCTGGGGGGTGTCGGTCACGGCCACTCCTCTCCGATAAGTAATTCCTTTCTTCCCATTCCCATGCTCTCAGAACAAGGCCCGTTACGCGGGGTAGGGGGAGGTTTGGGATCCTGCTCTCTGTGATGACTTCGGTGGGATTCGACCTTGACATGACATTGGCGGACACGCGGTCGGGCATAGCGGCCGTTTTCGACGAGCTGGCCGTGCGTTTGGGCGTGCCATTCGACAGTGCGGCGATCGTACGGCGACTGGGGCCGCCGCTGGAGATGGAGCTGGCCAACTGGCTGCCCGCTGAGGAGGTCGAGGCAGCCGCCGACCTCTATCGAGAGATATATCCGGAAATGGGGGTGCCGAGCCATACCGCGATGGCGGGCGCGTACGAGGCGGTCGAAGCCGTGCGCGCCGCCGGCGGCCGGGTCATCGTGGTGACCGGCAAGAACGCCCGCGACGCCGTCGGCACCCTCAAGGTGCTGGGCCTGGACGTGGACGAAGTGGTCGGATCGGTTTTCGCGGCCGCCAAGGGATCGGCACTCGCGCGCTTCGGCGCGGCGGCTTATGTTGGTGACCATGTCGCCGACATCGAGGCCGCACGCGCCGGCGGCGCCGTGAGCGTGACAGTCGCGACCGGCCCTTACACGGTGGGAGAGCTGCGTGATCACGGAGCTGATGTGACGTTGGGCGACCTGACCGAATTCGCCGCCTGGTTCAGCACATGGCGCGAGCATCATGAAGTCCGGTAAATGCACCGCATTTACCCGGTCGCCCTGGCGCTTCGCGGGGCATAACCTACATCCATCCGTCCTCCTTTCGACTGTTTGAACGAGGTCCTCCTGTGCCGAGTGGCAAGGTCAAGTGGTACGACGCCGACAAGGGATTCGGCTTCCTCACCCGCGACGACGGCGGTGAGGTCTTCGTGCATTCATCCGCGCTGCCCACAGGTGCGGGCCCGCTGAAGCCCGGCCAGAAGGTCGAGTTCGGCGTGGCCGAGGGCCGTCGGGGCCAGCAGGCGCTCTCCGTCAGGATCCTGGAGCAGCCGCCGACGCTGGCCAAGACCAAGCCCAAGGGCAAGCGGAAGAAGCCGGACGAGATGGTGGTCATCGTCGAAGACCTCATCAAACTGCTCGACGATGTCTCCACCTCCTACCAGCGCGGCAAGCATCCCGACGCGGCGCACGCCAAGAAGATCGCGCAGGTGCTCAGGGCGGTCGCGGACGACCTCGACGCATGAGCCGCCGCCGTTCCCCGCTCAGCCGTGCGGGTTGGTGAGCGGCTTGGTGGGATCGACCCCACCACCCCGCTGCTCACCGGGACCGGGCTGGTGGCCGGGCTGCGGATCGGGCCGGACGTCCGGTCGGCGGTCGGGCCGGGGGCCGGGCTTGGCATCGGACTGAGGATCGGGCCAGGGATCGGGCCGGCCATCGGGCTGTGCGTCGGGCCGGAGGTCGGAGGCCACTTCGGCTTCGGCTTCCGCCCGTTGCCGGCGTAGTTTGCGTTCGGTCTCGCGTACGCGGCCTCTGCGCGAGACCAGCAACCAGCCGAGCGCCGCGATGAGCGCGACCGCCAGCGCCACCAGCCCGGCCGTGCTGCTCCGCGTGAGCGAGAGCACCAGGCCCACCAGCCCGCCGAACACCCAGGCGAGCTGCAGCACCGCCTCGACCACGCCGAACGTGGACGAGCGCACCTCCTCGCCGATCTCCCGCTGCACGATCGCGTCGAGCGCCAGCTTGCCCAGCTCCTGGGCGAACGCCGTGACCAGGGCGATGGCCAGCGCGGTCCACACCCCGAAGAAGACGGCCGTGACGCCGGCCGTCACCGCGGTCACCGCCAGCGTGACCAGCACGATGAGCTGCGGTGAGTTGTTGCGCGTCCAGTTCGCGACCGCGGCGCCCACCAGGCCGCCCAGCCCGGCCGCGCCCGCCAGCAGCGCGATCGTCTTGGGGATGTCGAAGAACGGGTCGCGCGCCCACGGCTCGGCGGCCGCCAGCCACGGCACCGCCTCGTCCTGCACCAGGAACAGCAGGAAGAACAGCAGGAAACCGGAGAAGACGCGCAACGCCAGGTTCGCCCAGACGGCCTCGGCCACCGCGGGGCCCACCTTGAGCAGGGTGCGCCAGCGCGGGGGCCCGCCCTCCTCCTCCAGGTCGGGCGAGTCGATGTGGCGCGGCAGCCGTACGGCGGCGACGCCGAGCAGCAGGAAGGCCACCATCGCTACCCGCAGCACCACCGCGCTGCCGACGACGGCGGTCAGCCCCGCGCCGACCGGCACCGCCACCCCGGCCGCGACCAGCGTGAACAGCGCCACCCGCGCGTTCGCCGAGACGAGCCCGATGTCGGCGGGCAGCACGCTCGGCATGATCGCCGCCCGCGACACGTTGTACGACTTAGACAGAACCAGCACGCCCAGCGCCCCGATGAACAGCGTCGGCAGGTCGCCGGGCCCAACAGCCGCCGCCATGGCGAAGCACAGCAGCCCCCGACCGAACAGCGTGCCCGCCATCACGTAACGCCGCCCCGACCTGAACCGGTCGAGTATCGGCCCCACGAACGGCGCCAGCAGCGCGAACGGCAACATCGTGATGACCAGGTAGAGGGCCACGGAGCCGCGTGCCTCGCCGACGGGCACCCCGAAGAAGACCGTGCTGGCCAGCGCCACCGTGACGAGCGCGTCACTGGCGCTGTTGCCCGCCGACAGCTCGATCAGCCGGCCGAGCCCGGTGCGGCCGGCGCCGTTGGCGTAGGTGAGCCGGCGGGTGGCCTGGCCGACCTTCCTGGCGCCGCTCGCGGTGGCCTTGCCCGCCCGCGCGGTGCCGGTGACCGTGGCCCTGCCCGCGCGCACGGTGGCGCGGCCCGCGTCGGCGGCGCCGCGCGCCATCCGCCGCGAGACCTCGCGTGCCCGGTCCCAGCCACCCTCCACGCCTACCAGTCTTACCCGATCCGCGGGCGATCTCTGAGCCGGATCCGCCGTTGTGGGCCCCCGCACGTCCCGGGATGGGTGAGAATGAAGAGTGTGAGCGAACAGCACCTTTCGGCGGAGCCGGCCCGATGAGCCGCACCCGGGCCCGCGTCTCCGCTCCCGACCAGGCCTGTGTCGCCGCGGTCGATCTGGCTCGCGCCGCGGCCGAGGAGCTGGCGCGGCCGGGCGAGCCCGGCGAGCACCTCGGCTACGAAAGCGAAGGCGACCGGATCGTCACCCACTATTTCGCCTGCCTCGACCGCGCTTATCGCGGCTGGCGCTGGGCGGTCACGGTGACCCGAGCCTCGCGGGCGAAGAAGGTCACCGTCAGCGAGGCCGTCCTGCTGCCCGGCACCGGCGCGCTGCTGGCGCCCGAGTGGCTGCCGTGGAGCGAGCGGCTGCGTCCCGGCGATCTCGGCGTGGGCGATCTGCTGCCGACCGCGGATGACGACGACCGGCTGGCGCCGGGCTTCACCGAAGTCGACGACGACACCGACAGACAGATGGTTTTCGAGTACGGCCTGGGCCGGGCCCGTGTGCTCTCGGCCATTGGCAGAGACCGGGCTGCCAGACGCTGGCACGCGGGCGAGCACGGGCCACACACACCGATCGCACACGCCGCTCCCGCGCAGTGCTCCACCTGCGGCTTTTACTGGTTGCTCTCGGGTGAGCTCCGGCTGTCGTTCGGGGTCTGCACCAACGAGTACGCGCCGGACGACGGCAAGGTCGTCGCCGCCGACCACGGCTGCGGTGCCCATTCCGAGGCCGCGGTGCTGCCGCCGCCGGTCGAGCAGGCCATCCCGATCCTCGACGACCTGGGCTACGACCTCATGGAGGAGGAGGCCGGCTCGGTCGACGAATCCGCATCGGAGGAGCTCGGGCATTCCTGAGCCTGAGTGTCGGTGCGGGCCGCTAACCTACGGTGGCCCCCTACCCTCGACCAGGATCGTGATCGATGAGCGACACCTACGGCACTGACCGGCTGCGCGCAGCCGTCCTGTCTGCGTGGACGGCCTCGCCCGCCCGGTTCCGCGAAGACGCCAACGCGGAGGAGGACTTCGCGCTCGGCGGCTACCGCGACCGGCTGATCGTCGAGCTGGCGCAGAATGCCGCCGACGCGGCGCTGCGGGCGGGCGTGCCGGGGGTGTTGCGGCTGACGTTGCGCGGTGACGTGCTGACGGCCGCCAACACCGGCGCCCCGCTCGACGCCACCGGCGTGGAGAGCCTGTCCACGCTGCGCGCCTCGGGCAAGCGTGACGAGGCCGGCGCGGCGGGCAGGTTCGGCGTCGGATTCGCGGCGGTCGTGTCGGTCTGCGACTCGCCCTCGATCGGCTCGCGCGGGGCTCCTGCCGTGCGCTGGTCCCGTACGGAGACCGCGGCCATCGTGGCCGAGCTGCCCGCGCTTTCGGGCGAGCTGGCCGACCGGGGCGGGCACGTGCCGCTGCTGCGGCTGCCCTTCGACGAGCCGCCCCTCATCGACATCCCCGACGGCTTCGACACCCTCGTCCGGCTGCCGCTGCGCGACCAGACGAGCGTGGAGGCGGTGCGGCGCATGCTGGCCGAGGCCGGTCCCGCGCTGCTGCTCGGCCTGCCCGCGCTGGAGAGCATCGAGATCGACGTCGACGGGTCCACCCGCGCGGTGGTCGCCGACGGCTGGCACGTGGTGTCCGACTCCGGGGTGTTCACCCCCGAGGAGGTCGCCAGGCTCTTCGCCGACCGGCCCACGGAAGAGCGCGCCCGCCCCTTCTGGTCGCTGCGCTGGGCCGTTCCCGTGACCGGCACCGGCGAGCCGGGCGCCCTGCCCGCCTCCGTGCCGCCCGTGGTGCACGCCCCGACGCCCAGCGACGAGCCCATCGACCTGCCCGCGCTGCTCATCGCCTCGTTCCCGATGGCCACCGACCGGCGCCACGTGGCCAAGGGGCCGCTGACCGACTTCCTGGTCGAGCGGGCCGCCGACGCCTACGTCCGCCTGCTGCGCGAGCTGCCCCGCACGTCCAAGCTGCTCGATCTGGTGCCCTCGCTGATGGGCAAGGGCGAGCTCGACGCCCGGGTGCGCAGGGCGGTGCTGCGGCGCCTGCCCGACACGCCGCTGCTGCCCGCCCTGTCCGCGCCCGCGCCCGTCGTGCAGACGCCTTCCTTCGCCGACGCGCGGGTCTACGAGCCCGACGCGGAGTGGCAGGTCGAGCAGCCCGCGCCCGAGCCCGAGGGCGACGGCTGGGTGGTGCCGGGCCGCGAGGCGGCCGTCGTGGCCTCCGCCTCGGCCGAGCTGCTCGACACGGTCGCCGGCTTCGTGCCGGGCCTGCTGCCCGCCGGCTGGCCCGCCCGCCATCCCGCCATGACCGCGCTCGGCGTGCGCAGGGTCGAGCTGGCCGACGTCGTCGACCTGCTGTCCGGCGAGGCCGCCGAGGCGCGCGAGCCGTCCTGGTGGCGCGCGCTCTACGAGGTCCTGCCCGCCGACGACCCCGAGTCGCTGGGCGCGCTGCCGGTGCCGCTGAGCGACGGCAGGCTCGTCCGCGGCCCGCGCGGCACGCTGATCCTGACCGACGGCGGGGCCGAGCTCGACCTGTCGCCGCTCGGGCTGCGCATCGTGCACCCCGAGGCGGCCCATCCCGCGCTGCTGCGGCTCGGCGCCGCCGAGGCCACGCCCAGGACCGTGCTCGACGACCCGCTGACCAAGGCCGCCGTCGCGCAGTCGCTCGACAGCCCCGATCCCGAGCCGGTGGCGCGGGCCGTGCTGTCGTTGGTGGAGGCGTCCGGGCTGGCGCCCGGCGAGGCGCCGTGGCTGGCCGAGCTGGCCCTGCGCGGCAGCGACGGCGAGCTCTACCCTGCCGGTGAGCTCATGCTGGCCGAGGGGGCGCTGGCCGGGCTGCTGGAGTCCGACACGCATCTCGGGGTGGCCGCGTCCGAGCTGGAGGAGACCTACGGCGCGCGGGTGCTGGCGGCGGCGGGGGTGCTCGACGGGTTCGCCGTCGTGCACGAGCCCGACGTGCTGCTCGACCCCGACGACTGCGACCACGACCTCGACGGTGAGGCCGACTGGCTCGACCACGTGCTCGACCTGCTGCCCGAGCTCGACGTGCCGCCGCTGGTGCCCGAGTTCCTGGCGGTGCGCGACCTGGAGCTGGTGGCCGACTGGCCGGCCGCGCTCCGGCTGCTCACCACGCCGCCGCTGCGGGCCGCGCTCCACCCGCTGCGCGTCGAGGGCGTGGAGGTGCCGTCCTACACGGCCTGGTGGCTGGCCAATCACGCCGTGCTGGACGGGCGCAAGCCGCTGGAGCTGCGCCTGCCCGGGGCCGACCCGCTGCTGCAGGGCCTCTACGCCGACGCGCCCACCGGGCTCGACGAGGCCGCGCTGTCGATGCTCGGGGTCCGTACGACGCTGGCCGAGCTGCTGGCCTCCCACGGCGGCCCGGAAGAGCTGCTCGACCTGATGGCCGACGAGTCCATCGAGGTCGACCGGGCCCAGTTGCGGGCCCTGTGGACCGCGCTGGCCGCCGTGGACCCGTCGCGGGTCGCGCCGCCGTCGCGGGTGCGGGCCGTGCTCGAAGGGGCCATCGTGGTCGCCTCGGCGGACGACGCCGTCGTGGTGGAGGCGCCCGACCTGCTGCAACTGGTCAGAGAGCGGCCGCTGGTGCTGGCCTCCTACGACCTGGCCGAGTCGCTGTCCGAGCTGCTCGACCTGCCGCTCGCCGGTGAGCTCACCTCGGGCGAGGTCACCTCCGAAGGGGTCAGGCGTGACGTGCCCGCCGAGGTCAGGTCCCTGCTGCCCACCACGCCGGCCACGTATGTGGAGCACGAGAAGCTGCTGGTCGACGGGGTGGAGTGCGCTTGGCGGTTCTTCGAGGGGGACGTGCACTGCACCGGGGTCGACGGGCTGGCCAGGGGGCTCGCCTGGGCCACCGGGCAGTGGAACGACCGGCTCGCGGTGGCGGCGCTGCTGCGCGACCCGGGCTCGGTGCCACTCCTGCTCGCGGAGGCCGACCTGTCCTGAGCGCCGACCTGAGCGCGAGGGTCCGGTGATTTGTGCTCTTTGACAGGCAAGAGCCGGGGAGGCGCCCCCATACGGCCTCCCCGGTGCGTCGTGCGGCGCCGGTCAGGCGGCGCAGGTGGTGCCGTTCGACGGGAGCTTGCCGTCCAGCAGATAGGCGTTCACCGTCTTCATGACACAGCCGTTGCCGGTCAGGTAGGCGCCGTGGCCCTCGCCCTCGTAGGTCACCAGGACGCCCGTCTTGAGCTGGTCCATCAGCTTGCCGGCCCACTGGTACGGCGTGGCGGGGTCGCCCTTGCCGCCGATGACCACGATGGGCGCCGAGCCGGTGGCGTCGATGCGCTTGGCCGCGTCGTCCCCGAACACCTGCCAGTAGGCGCACGCTCCGGTGGCCCCGTCGAAGGAGAGGATCGGGAAGATCTTCTTCACCTTCTCGTTGACCCGGGCGGTCTCCGCGGCGTTCGGCCGCTCGGTGTTGTCCGCGCAGTTGATCGCCGCCAGACTCGCCATCATCGTCGAGTACGTCCCGTCCGCCCTGCGCCCGGTGTAGGAGTCGGCCAGGGCGAGCAGGATGGTGCCGTTGCCCTTGATCGCGGCGGCGGTCGCCTGCTCCAGCACCGGCCAGGTCTGCTGCGAGTACAGCGGCGTGATGATGGCCAGTTGGCCCAGGCCGTTGGTGAGCTCGCGGTCCCCGACCTTGAGCGGCTTGGTCTTGAGCCCCTCGACGAAGTCCGCGACCGTCTTCTCCACCGCCGCCGGATCGGCGCCCAGCTCGCAGCTCTTGGCCACGCAGTCCTTGGCGAACGCCGCGAACGCCTGGGCGAAGCCGGACGCCTGGATGACGGCCCGCTCCTCGAACGTCACGGTCGGGTCGAAGGCGCCGTCCAGGACGAAGCGGCCGACCTTCTTGGGGAACTGGGTGGCGTAGACGGCGCCGAGATGGGTGCCGTACGAGAAGCCGAAGTAGTTGAGCTGTTCGTCCCCGAGCGCGCCGCGCAGGAGGTCGAGGTCCTTGGCGGCGTTGACGGTGCCGACGTGCGGGAGGATCTTGCCGGATTCCTTCGCACAGGCGGCGGCGTACTCCTTCACCAGCGCGTCCTGGTCGGCGTCCGGGTTGGAGGTGAGCAGATCCTCGGTCTCGTCGCCGCACGTGACGCCCGAGCTGCGGTCCACGCCGCGCGGGTCGAAGCTGACCAGGTCGTAGCTCTTGCCCAGGCCGGCGAACGCCGTGGCGGCCATGGCCAGGGTGTCCACGCCCGAGCCGCCGGGGCCGCCGAAGTTGAAGACCAGCGAGCCGGCGCGGTCGCCGGTGGCCTTGATGCGGATGAGCGCGAGGTCGATCTTCTCGCCGTCCGGCTTGGCGTGGTCGAGGGGGACAGGGAGCTTGCCGCACTCGACGTTGGCGGCCGGGGTGGCCGGCTTGCCGTCGGGTCCGATGAGGTCGGTGCACGCGCCCCAGGCCACCGTGCCTGTGCCTGTGCCCGTGCCTGTGCTGGTGGCCGCCGGCTTGGTGCTGTCGCCCGCGGGTGCTGAAGTGCCGCCGGTGCCGCAGGCGGTGAGGACCGCGGCTCCCAGGAGAAGGGTCACTATGGGCTTCTTCATGCATCAAGGATGGGATGGCAGGCATATGCCGATGTAGTGGGTGGAAACACCACTTGCAGATGACTTCGGCGAACAGCCGGACATGACGAATGTCAGCTCCCGTAGGGAACGACCTGCCGGATCCGGGGCGCCGCGACCTGGGCGGTCAGCCGTTTCTGGGGCGGCGGACGAACCAGAGGCCGAGCAGGCCGAAGGCGATGCCGGTCACGCAGGTCCAGATCCACCACGAGTTCTCCGGGGCCGGGCGGAAGATCAGCAGGGCGACCAGCGCGACGGCCCAGGCGGCCGTGCCGATGGCGACGGCGGCGGTGTCGTTGGTCTTGATGGGCTCCGGATCGGGATGCCACTGCTGCTTCACGTTGTCCAGCCTAGCTTCCAATAGGGTCTCGATCTCATCACTGGCTCTTTTCGCAGTTCACCACCTACTGTCACCCTTCGCGTCGTGAGCGACACACGTAATGCAATCGATCGTTTCTTCGCGATCTCCGCACGAGGTTCGACCGTCTCCCGTGAGGTACGGGGAGGCTTGGCCACGTTCTTCACGATGGCCTACATCGTGGTACTCAATCCCCTGATCCTGGCCAACGGCAAAGATGTGACCGGCGAGTTCATCGGTGACGGCACGACCCCGAACGTGCCGCTCGTCGCCGCGGGCACGGCCTTCGTGGCCGGTGTGCTGTCGATCCTCATGGGGGTCGTCGGCAAGGTGCCCTTCGCGATGGCGGCCGGGCTCGGCCTGAACGCCTTCGTCACCTTCAGCATCGCCTCCGTGATGACCTGGGAAGAGGCCATGGGCCTGGTCTTCCTCGAAGGCGTCCTCATCACGATCCTGGTGCTGACCGGGTTGCGGACGGCCGTGTTCCACGCCATCCCGGCCCAGCTCAAGACCGCCATCAGCGTGGGCATCGGGTTGTTCATCGCGTTGATCGGCTTCGTGGACGCCGGATTCGTCCGCAAGGGCGCCGGCACGCCGCTGGAGCTGGGCATCGGCGGCAACCTCACGTCGTGGCCGATCTTCGTGTTCATCGTCGGGTTGCTGGCCACGGCCGCGATGGTGGCGCGCAAGGTCAAGGGCGCCATCCTCATCGGCATCGTCGGCACCACGGTCCTGGCCGTCATCGTCGAACTGCTGGCCAAGGTGGGCCGCGCCTCGGCCGACAACCCGGGCGGCTTCCAGCTCAACCTGCCCGCCGTGCCCGACCAGATCCTCGGCTTCCACAACCCGCTCGTGCTCTTCACCGAGTTCGACCCGTTCGGCGGGTTCGTCCGTGTGGACGTGCTGCTCGCCGGGTTGTTCGTGTTCACGCTGCTGATCACGGACTTCTTCGACACCATGGGCACCATCGTGGGCGTCGGGCGGCAGGCGGACCTGGTGCAGGAGGACGGGACGCTGCCGCGTACCAAGCAGATCCTGCTCGTCGACTCGCTGGGCGCGGCGGTGGGCGGCGCGGGCTCGGTCTCCTCGAACACCACCTACATCGAGTCGGCCGCCGGCGTCGGCGAGGGCGCTCGCACTGGCCTCGCCAGCGTGGTCACGGGGCTGCTGTTCCTGGTGGCCATCTTCTTCGCGCCGCTGGTCCAGGTGGTGCCGTACGAGGCCGCCGCCCCCGCGCTGGTGCTGGTCGGGTTCATGATGATGACCGCGGTACGGGACATCGACTGGAACGACTTCGAGATCGCCATCCCGGCGTTCCTCACCGTGGTGCTCATGCCGTTCACGTACTCGATCTCCAACGGCATCGGCGCCGGCTTCATCACGTACGTGCTGATCAAGGTGGTGCGCGGCAAGGCGCGGGAGATCCACCCGCTGCTGTGGGGCGTGGCCTTCCTCTTCGCGCTCTACTTCGCGATCGGCCCGATCAGGGCGCTGCTCGGCATCTGACCACCCGCTCGATTCGGCCGGCACGTCGAGCACGTTGTGTACGTTGAGCACGTCACGGCGGGTCGAGCCGGGTCGAGCTGGCCGAAACCCCTAGAAACCCCTAGAAACCCCTAGAAACCCTTCGAAACCGATCGAAGCCGCTCCGCGCAGGCGGGGCGGCTTCGAGGTATCAAGGGATCAGACGAACGTTCTGTACGGAAATATCCCACCATGCCGTATAGTTAGCAAAGGTAATGACTCATGCTAACCAAACCCCAGCCCAAGACGAACCTGCGCAGCGACGCGGGTCTCGCTTCAGCCCTGCGCGTTTCACTCGCAAGGCTGAACCGACGCCTACGACGACAGGCGGCAGTGCACACACTGACTCCCACCCAGTTCGCGACGCTCGCCGCGGTGGAACGGCATTCCGGGATAACCCCCGGCGAATTGGCCGAGCTCGAGAAGGTGCAGCCGCCCTCGATGACCCGCGTGATCGCCGCGCTAGAGGAGCGTGGCCTGGTCGCCCGCAGCCCGCATCCGACCGACCGGCGGCAGGTGACCGTCTCGGTGACCGAGGCCGCCGAGAAGCTGCTGAAGGAGGAACGACGCCGCAAGGAAGCGTGGCTGACGCAACGACTGAAGGAGCTGTCTCCGGAAGAGAGAGCGATCCTCAGGCAGGCGGCGCCGCTGCTGGAGAAGCTCAGCAGGATATAGAGCCTGAAGAACCCAAGACCGGGATGTTCCGGTCGCTCAGGATACGTAATTACCGCATGTTCAGCGCGGGCGGCGCGGTGTCCAACGTCGGCACCTGGCTGCAGCGCACCGCTCAGGACTGGCTGATCCTCGATCTCACCCACGGCAGCGCGAGCGCCCTCGGTACGGCGACCGCGCTGCAGTTCCTGCCGATGCTGCTCTTCGGGATGTTCGGCGGCGTGCTCGCCGACCGCTACCCCAAGCGCCCGATCCTCATCACCGCCCAGACGCTCATGGCCGGCCTCGCGCTCACCATCGGCGTGCTGACGATGACGGGCACCGCCCAGGTCTGGCACGTGTACGTCATGGCGTTCCTGCTCGGCATGATCTCCTGCGTGGAGGTGCCGACGCGGCAGGCGTTCGTGGTCGAGATGGTCGGCCGTGAGGACCTGCCCAACGCCATCGCCCTGAACAGCTCCATCTTCAACCTCGCCCGCGTGCTCGGCCCGGCGCTCGCCGGCGTGCTGATCTACGTGCTCGGCGGCACGGGGCCGCTGTTCCTGATCAACGCCCTGACCTTCGGCGGCGTGATCTCCAGCCTGGTCTTCATGCGCAAGGCCGAGCTGAACCTCTCCGAGCCGGTGCCCAGGGCCAAGGGACAACTGCGCGAAGGGCTCCGGTACGTGCTCCAGCACGAGGAGCTGCTGATGCCGGTGCTGCTGATCGCGTTCGTGTCGATGTTCTCGCAGTCGTTCTCGATGTCGATCGCGCTCATGGCCCGCGAGGTGTTCGCGGCCGGGGCATCCTCGTTCGGGCTGGCGTCCAGCATGTTCGCGGTGGGAGCGTTCGGCGGCGCGCTGCTCGCGGCGCGGCGGGCGCGGCTGTCGCGGAAGGTGCTCTTCGCGGGGGCGATCGGGTTCGGCCTGTTCCAGATCCTGACTGGGATCGCGCCGTTCTACCCCGTTTATCTGCTGCTGCTGGTCCCCACCGGGATCGCGCTGATCACCATCAACACGGCGGCCAACGCCAGCGTCCAGATCGCCACGTCCCCTGAGATGAGGGGCCGGGTCATGGGCATCTACATGCTGGTCTTCACCGGCGGAGCTCCTCTCGGGGCACCGCTGATCGGCTGGCTGTCCGAAATGGGCGGGCCACGCATGGGCGTGATCCTCTCCGGTGCGCTGGTGCTGGTGGGCACGGGTCTTGCCGTGGTGGTCACCCGGCTGATCAGCTCACGGGTTGGCCGGCCGGCGCTCGCGGTGGCATGAGTCATTCGTACGCCGCGAGCGAGAACCCTGGAAACTCGGCGACGCCTGTGAGCCTTTGACCGCAGGTCGGCGGCCCTGGGCCGGTGTGACGGGTGAGGCGAGGCCGGGGCAGAATCGCATGACATGAAGCTCTTCACGGCACTTCCCGCACCGCCGGCATGAGGCTGTTCGCGGCCCTGGTGCCGCCCGATGAGGTGCTGGACGAGATCTCCCGTGCCATCGCCCCGCACGTCGGTCAGGTGCCCGGCCTGCGCTGGCCTGATCGTGCCACCTGGCACATCACGCTGGGCTTCTTCGGCGAGGTGCCCGAGCGGGTGCTGCCCGAGCTGGAGACGCGCCTGGCCCGGGCCGTGGCTCGCCACCCCGTGCCGGAGCTTTCGTTCGACCGGTTCGGCGCCTTCTCCTCCGTACGCCGGGCGCGGGTCTTCTGGGCGGGCGTCACCGGCGACCCCATGACCAGGCTCGCCGACTCCGTCAAAGCGGGCGCCCGCCGGGCCGGGGCGTCCCAGACGGACGACAAGCGTTTCCACCCGCACCTCACCCTGGCCAGGGCCAAGACGGAGCTCGACCTCAGCGATTTGGTCGAGTCGCTGGCCGGCTTCAGCGGCACCGTGTGGCGGGCCGAGCGCGTCCACCTGGTCCAGAGCCATGGCGGAGCGCAGGTGAGGTACGAGTCACTCGCCGAATGGGCGCTGGCACCCGCCGAGCGGGGCTAGGCTCCAGGTCGTGGATCGTCCTCGCCCCTGGCTGCTGCCCATCGTGCTCGGCCTTCTTCTGCTGATCGTGATCATCGGCGCCTGGCTGAGCTGAGGCGCCCGGCTGACGTAAGGGTCCCCAGTCGTGGCCCCCGGTTGCCGGTCCCAGTTGCGGGTCCCCGGTCCCGGCCGCCACCCGACCGCCCGCTCCACCCCTCCGCCTCACCGAACGGGCACGGCCGCGCCGTCACGCTCGCAGAACCGCACACACCGCTCCGCTACGGCCACGTCGCCCTTGTCGGGCCGCACGCGTCGCCCTGGCAAGCCGGAGCCCGGCGGAGCGTTGCGCCGCCGGGCCACGACCCATACGCGGTCCTACCAGGCGTAGTCCTCAGGCGCCGTGCGGTGCCCGGGGAAGATCTCGTCGATGCGGGCCAGGGCGGCCTCGTCGAGGTCGATCTCCAGGGCGCGCAGGCTGCCTTCGAGCTGTTCCATCGTGCGCGGCCCGATGATCGGCGCGGCGACGGCGCGCTGCTTGAGCAACCAGGCCAGAGCCACGTTGGCCGGGTCCTCGTTGAGCTCGTCGCAGAACTTCTCCCACTGCTCGATCTTGTCGCGGTGCCGTTCGAGCTGCTTGACCATGTTGTCGGCGGCCGAGCGGCCCTTGTCGATCTTGCGCAGCACGCCGCCGAGCAGGCCGCCGGCCAGCGGGCTCCACGGGATGACGCCGAGGCCGTAGTCCTCGCACGCGGGCAGCACTTCGAGCTCGGGGGCCCGGGTGAGCAGGTTGTAGTGGGACTGCTCGCTGATCAGGCCGGTGAAGTTGCGGCGGGCCGCCGTCTCCTGGGCCTTGGCGATGTGCCAGCCCGCGAAGTTGGACGAACCCACGTAAATGATCTTGCCCTGCTGGCGCAGGACCTCCATGGCCTCCCAGAACTCCTCGAACGGGGTGTCCCGGTCGACGTGATGTGCCTGGTAGATGTCGATGTAGTCGGTCTGCATCCGCTTCAGCGAAGCGTCGCAGGCCCGGCGGATGTTGAGGGCGGACAGCCGGCGTTCGTTGGGCCAGTCGCCCATGTCGCCGTAGACCTTGGTCGCGAGGACCGTCTTCTCCCGGCGCCCGCCGCCCTGGGCGAACCACCGGCCGAGGATGTTCTCGGTGATCCCCGCGCCCTTCTGGCCCCCATAGACGTTCGCCGTGTCGAAGAAGTTCAGCCCCAGCTCGTGAGCCCGGTCCATGATCGCGAAGGAGTCTTCCTCCGTGGTACGCGGGCCGAAGTTCATGGTGCCGAGGCTGAGCGGGCTCACCAGGAGACCGCTGCGTCCGAGATTGACGTAGTCCATGACTTCACCCTAGATAGCTGGAGTGCACTCCAGGCCAGGGGGTGGATCCATGAACTCGGTCGACACGGGCGCCTGGCGGGCGCATCATCGTTCGCGATGATCGCCCTGCTTCGCGCCGCTGTGCCGCTCTTCCTCGCCATGATCACCGGTCAGCTCGGCTCGCTCGTGGTCACCTCGGTGCTCGGTAACCATGCCACGGTCACGCTGGCGGCCTTCGCGGTGGTGACCGCCGTGCTCAATCCTGCCAGCACGGCCGTGCAGGGCTCGCTGCGCGGTCTCGGGCCGTTCGTCGCGCCGTACCGGGACGATCCGGCGGCGGCGGTGCCCGTGATCAGGGACGCCCGCTGGCTGAGCATGACCACCGGGCTGGTCGGCGCCACGGCCGTCGCCTGCGTGCCGCTGCTCGCGGGGGCCACCGGGGTGCCCGGCGAGGTGGTGGCGGAGATGGGGGCGCTGCCGTATCTGCTGGCGGTGTATCTGCTCGTCTTCGCCTCCACCGGCGGCGCCACCACTATCCTGGTCGCGCTCGGGCGCAGCGGGAGCGTGATGTGGCCGACTCTGTCGTTCGCGGCGCTGCTGGGCGGGCTGAGCGCCGTGCTGGTGCCCGCGCTGGGGCTGACCGGGGTCGGCGTGGCCTGGGTGATCGCGGGCGTGGTGTCGGCGGTGGTGGCCGACCTCAGCCTGCGCCGGGCGCTCGGCCGGGCGATCGGCCAGGCCAGGCCCAGGATCCGCGAGATCATCACCCTGGCGAAGGTCAGCATCCCGCTGGCCGGCACCGTGCTGATCAAGTTTGCCGTGCTGGGCGTGGTCACCCTCGCCGCGAGCACCACCGGCACCCGTGACACCGCCGCCCACGCGGTGCTGACCACGCTCACCGGCTTCATGATGGTGACCTCCCTGTCCATCGCCTCGGCCGCGTTGCCCGACGTGGCGCGCGCCACCGACGCCGCCGGAGCCCGGCGGGCCCATCGCGGCGCGGTTCTGCTCGCCATAACAGGGACGTTTGTGGTGGCCGGTCTGCTGCTCGGGTTCGGGGAAAATCTGCTGGTGCTGTTCAGCGACGACGCCGCCGTCCGGGACCGGGTGCTCGGGCTGCTGCCGCTGATGCTGCTGGCGTCCGCGCTCGACGCGGCGCAGGCGGTGCAGGGCATGGGCCTCACCGCGCTCAAGCGCTCGTCGTTCAGCCTGATGTTCCTCGCGATCGGGTACGGCCTGCTGCTCCTGGCCGCCGTGCCCGTGGCCGGGACCTGGGGCATCACCGGCCTGTGGACGGCCATGGCGGTGGCCAACGGGCTCCTGGTCGTCATGCAGGGCACCGGTTTCCACCGCCACAGCGCCAAGCTGGGCGCGCCTGGAACCTCGGCAGAGACAGTTCACCCGCCCACGCCTGATACGTGTACGAAGCCACCTGCCGCACCCGGCCGCTCATGACGTTCACCGCGCACCCCGTCTCCAGCGAACGCCGACGGCCGCGGACGAACGCTCCGAAGCCCTCTTCGGTTACAGACGCGGGCGGGCGCCACGCCCTTGGAAGGCGGGCTCGCGGCGGTGCGTGGGGCATGATGGCGGCGTGGGGGACTTCGTGACCAGGGTGCTCGCCGCCGTCGCGGCTCTTCTTCTGCTGCCCGCCGCGCCCGCCTTCGCGGCGGACGACGACGGCACGGAGAAGCTGTTCGCGTTCAAGGATCCGCGGATCACGGAGTCGAGCGGGCTGGCGGTGTCGCCGACGTACGACGGCGTCTATTACACCCACAACGACAGCGCCGCCGCGCCCACCTTCTATGCCGTGGACGGCCGGGGGCGTACGCGGGCCACCTTCCAGGTACGCGGGGCCGAGGCGCGCGACTGGGAGGCGATGGCCGCCACCAAGGACGCGGAGACCGGCAGGGGCGTGCTCTGGTTTGCCGACATCGGCGACAATCTGGACGGCGCGTGGCCGAACGTCTCGGTCTACAAGGTGACGGAGCCGCGTACGCTCAGAGACGCCACGCTGCCCGCCGTCCGCTACCGCTTCAGGTACGCCGACGGCGCCCGCAACGCCGAAGGCGTCATGATCAACCCGGTGACGGGGCGGCTCTACGTGGTCTCCAAGGAGTTCTCCGGCTCGGTCTACGCGGCGCCGAGGAAACTGCGCAGTGACAAGGTCAACGTGCTGCGCAAGATCAGCGGCGCGCCCATCATGGCCACGGACGCCGCCTACGCCCCCGACGGCTCGTCCTACGTCGTGCGCACCTACTTCTCCGCCACCCTGTTCAAGCCCACGGGCGAGACGATCACCAAGGTGACGATGCCGGAGCTGAAGCAGGCGGAGTCGATCGCGTACACGGCCGACGGGAAGGCGCTGCTCACCGGCACGGAGGGGCCCGGCAGCCCGGTCTACCGCGTGCCGCTCCCCGATACCGTGCGGCCCACCGCCACGCCCAGCCCGGCCAGGGCGGAGGAGCGCGACCCGCCGGTGACCGCGCAGCAGGCGGACTCGTCCGGGGGCGGGCTGACCGCCACGGACGTCCTCATCTGGCTGGCCGCCGCCGCGGCCGCCATCGGAGTGATCACCTTCCTGGCCCGCAGGACCCGCTGACACCTGCACCGACGCGAGAGGGCACGCCGGTCAGGGGCGGCGCATGGTCGCGGTGAACAGGTCGCCTCTCAGCGCGCGCTCGACCACCTCGATCGACCGCGCCAGCCGCACCAGCCGCGGCCCCTCCTGCCGGTAGGTGTCGAGCACCGCCTCGATGGCGTGCGGCGGCAGGTGCCCCTTGAGGTCGACGGCCGCCGCCCGGTATCCGGCCCGCGCGGCCTCGACGGCGGAGTTGACGTGGTGGCGGGCCATGGCGGCCAGCGCCACGGGGTGCCGCCTGAGCACCTCGTACGCCCGGTAGTCGGGCGGGACCGCGTC
Source organism: Nonomuraea sp. NPDC048882 (assembly GCF_040649755.1). NCBI lineage: Bacteria > Bacillati > Actinomycetota > Actinomycetes > Streptosporangiales > Streptosporangiaceae > Nonomuraea > Nonomuraea sp. NPDC048882. Next base: position 345,970 of record NZ_JBEZGB010000011.1, on the reverse strand, counting down.
GAGCAGCCACGCCACGGCCGTGCCCTCCCAGTCGGGCACACTGGGCGGCCGAACCTCGGGCGGCCACTCCGGCGGCAGATACATGAGGCCATCGTACTCACGTTCGATTCCCGGCTGTGAGACTGCCGGGCCATGATGGAGTGATGCCGCGACCAAGGGTGATCGTCTTTGACGCGATGGGAGTTCTGTACCGGTACGGCGATGTGCAAGGCCGTGTCCTGATCCCGTACCTGCGTGTGCAGGGATGCGGGCGGAGCGAGGCCGAGATCCGTGCCGCCTACCGTTCCGTCACGCTCGGACGCATCACGACCGGCCAGTTCTGGGCGGTGGCCGGGCTGCCTGAGGAAGGCCGTGACGCGGACTACTGCCAGGAGCATCGACTCGCCGAGGGTGCTCTGGAGGCGCTCGCCGAGCTGGCGGGCGACGGTCTGGAGCTCGCCTGCCTGAGCAACGACACGGCGGTCTGGTCCGCGCTCGTCCGCCGGCGTTTCGGCCTGGAAAGGCACATCCGGCGGTGGTTCATCAGCTCCGATCTGCGGGCCCGCAAGCCCGACGCGGCCGCCTACCGGGCGGCGCTCAGCGCGCTGGGCGCCGTTCCTGAGGAGGTGGTGTTCGTGGACGACCGGCCGGGCAATCTCGCTCCCGCGCGTTCACTGGGGATGCGGACGATCCTCTTCCACAGCGACGACACCGCCGCCCACCCCGAACCCGCCGCCGAACGAGACCCGTACCGCAGCGTCAGGACGATGCCGGAGCTGGTCGCCGCCATCCGCTCGGCACCGATGGACGGGCGACGACCGTCCGGCGACGGCGGCTGAGCCCGCTTGTCCGGCTCGCCGGGATATGGCGGTCCTGCGTGGATGGTCGGAAAATCGGAGGTGTGAGGGAGAAGATCGGAGTCGTGGGCGCGGGCATCGTCGGCCTGGCCGTGGCGCGGGAGCTGGCCGCCGTCAGGGGTGCCGAGGTCACCGTGCTGGAGAAGGAGGGGCGCGTCGGCGCCCACCAGACCGGGCACAACAGCGGTGTCGTGCACGCGGGGATCTACTACCCGCCGGGCTCGCTGAAGGCCAGGTTGTGCCGGGAGGGTGTGGCGCTGCTGAAGGAGTACTGCGCCGCGCGCAAGGTGGCCTACCAGGAGGTCGGCAAGCTGGTGATCGCGAGCACGCGGGCCGAGCGGCCCCGGCTGAGCGCGCTGGCCGAGCGGGCGCGGGCCAACGGCGTGCCGGGCATCGCCGAGCTGGACGCGCTGGCGTTGCGTGAGATCGAGCCGCACGCGGTCGGTGTCGGCGCCGTGCACTCGCCGTACACCGCGATCTGCGACTTTCCCGGCGTCGCGCGCCGGCTCGCGCTGGACGTGGCCGAGCTGGGAGGGTCCGTACGGCTGGGGCAGCCGGTCAGGGCGATCAGGGAGCGGGCGGGCCGGGTCGAGGTGCTGGCGGGCAGGCGCAGGCACGTCTTCGACCAGCTCGTGGTGTGTGGCGGGCTGGGTACCGACGCGGTGGCCAGGATGGCGGGGGCGCCGGGGGACGTGCGGATCGTCCCGTTCAGGGGGGAGTTCTACGCGCTCAAAGGGGCTGCGCGGGACCTCGTGCGGGGGCTGGTCTATCCGGTGCCGGATCCGCGGTACCCGTTCCTCGGCGTGCATCTGACGCGGCAGGTCGACGGACGGGTGCTGGTGGGGCCGAACGCGGTGCTCGCGCTCGCGTACGAAGGCTACAGATGGCGAAATATCCGTAATTTCGGGCAAATTCTGAGCTGGCCGGGCACCCTGCGCATGGCCCGCGCCCACTGGCGCACGGGCCTGAGGGAGGTCCGCGGCTCGCTCCTCAAGAGCGCGTTCGTCGCCGACGCCCGCCGCTACGTCCCCGAGCTCACCGCGAATGACCTGGAACGGGCCCCGGGCGGCGTACGAGCGCAGGCCGTGGCCCGCGACGGCCGCCTGCTCGACGACTTCGTCGTGGACGTGCACGGCAGGGTCGTCCTCGTCCGCAACGCGCCCTCGCCCGCGGCGACCTCAAGCCTGGCTATTGCCCGGCATATCACCGGAATTGTCCCAGCACTCGTCCGATGAGGGCATCCTTGGAGGTGATGGAATCACGCCTGCTGATAGTCGAGGACGACCCGAACATCCTCGAACTCCTCGCCGCGAGCCTCAGGTTCGCGGGTTTCGACGTGTGCACGGCGAAGAGCGGCCTCGACGCCGTGGCCTCGGTGCAACGGCACCGCCCCGACCTCGTCGTGCTCGATGTCATGCTGCCCGACCTCGACGGTTTCGAGATCGTCAGACGGTTGCGCGGCGGCGGGGTGCACACCCCCGTGGTCTTCCTCACCGCCCGTGACGGGACCGAGGACAAGATCCGCGGGCTGACGCTCGGCGGCGACGACTACGTGACCAAGCCGTTCAGCCTGGAGGAGGTGGTCGCCAGGATCCACGCCGTGCTGCGCCGTACGAGCGGGGACTCACCGGCGGCGCCGCCCCGGCTCACGTTCGCCGACATCGAGCTGGACGAGGAGAGCCACGAGGTGTGGCGCGGCGGCAACGCCGTCGCGCTGTCGCCGACCGAGTTCAAGCTGCTGCGTTACTTCATGACGAACGCCGGCCGCGTCCTGTCCAAGCCGCAGATCCTCGACCACGTGTGGGACTACGACTTCCGCGGCGAGGTGGGCATCGTCGAGTCGTACGTGTCCGTGCTCCGCCGGAAGATCGACAACCGCAGCCCGCGGCTCATCCACACCCTGCGGGGTGTCGGCTACGTCCTGCGTCTGCCACCGAGTCCCTGATGCGCGGCCTGCCGCTGAGGATCAAGCTGATCGCGTCGATGCTGACCCTGCTCGGCTTCGGCATGTTCTTCATCGGCCTGGTGAGCGTGTCCGTACTGCACGGCTACCTGATCGACCGGGTGGACAGCCAGCTCCACCTGCTCAGCGCGCGCATGGAGAAGAAGGTCAGGAGCGACTGGAGGAAGGACAGGGAGACGGCCGAACGGCCGATCCTCATCGAGTCCGACGCCATCGCTCTGGTCAAGGAGCCGAACAGCGACTTCGTGCCGATGCTGACCGACCGGGACGTGGACGCCAAGCCCAAGCCCGTCCTGTCGGCGTCGCCCGGCCGCGAGCCCTACACCGCGCCCGCCCGGAACGGGCCCGGCGAGTGGCGGGTGCTGGAGACCGTGGACAGGTGGCGCACGCTGGTGGTCGCGGTGGACCTAGAGGAGGTCGACGCGATCACCCGGCGGCTGGTGCTCATCGAGCTGCTGGGCGGCGGCGGCATCCTGCTCATCCTGGCCGTGGCCGGCGTCACGATCGTCCGGCACAGCATGCGGCCGCTCGGCGAGATCGAGCGTACGGCCGAGGCCATCGCCGCCGGCGAGCTGGGCCGGCGGGTGCCGGACGGCGACCCGCGCACCGAGGTGGGCGGCCTGGCCAGGTCGCTGAACGGGATGCTGGCCCAGATCGAGGCCGCGTTCGTGGCCAGGTCGGACTCCGAGGAGGCGGCCCGGCGCTCCGAGGACCGTATGCGCCAGTTCGTCGGCGACGCCTCGCACGAGCTGCGCACCCCGCTGACCTCCATCCGCGGCTTCGCCGAGTACGCCAGGCAGAACCCGGGCGCCGACCCCGCCGAGCTGATGCAGCGCGTGGAGCAGGCCGCGGGCCGGATGAGCGTGCTGGTGGACGACCTGCTGCTGCTGGCCAGGGTGGACCAGCAGCGGCCGCTGCGGATGCAGCCGGTGGACATGCTGGCGCTGGCGGCGGACGCCGTACAGGATGCCCGGATCATCGCGCCCGACCGGGTGATCAAGCTGGACGTGGTCGGCGGCACGGCGCTGATCGTCTCCGGCGACGAGGTACGCCTGCGCCAGGTCGTCAGCAACCTCGTCACCAACGCCCTCGTGCACACCGACCCCGGCTCCCCGATCATCGTGCGTACGGGGACGAGCGGGGACAAACTGTTCATCGAGGTCGTCGACCAGGGCCCAGGACTCACTCCCGAGCAGATCGAGCACGTCTTCGAGCGCTTCTACCGGGCCGACTCCGCCCGCTCGCGCCGTCGCTCCGCCGAGGACCGGGGCAGCGGGCTCGGCCTGGCCATCGTGCAGGCCCTCGTCCAGGCCCACGACGGCACGGTCACCGTGGACAGCTCGCCGGAGGCCGGCTCGACCTTCCGGGTCGAACTCCCACTCGCCTTGGAGTGAGCCTTCAGCTAACCCTCAGGCTGCTGCGTCACTCTAAGTAGGTGACGAAACCCGAGGCGTTGATCATGGTGGTGGACGACGAGCCCAGCATCAGGGATCTGCTCTCCGCCAGCCTGCGCTTCTCCGGGTTCGAGGTCCTGACCGCCGCCGACGGCGAGGAAGCCGTCGAGGTGGCCGTGCGGGCCTCCCCCGACCTGGTGGTGCTGGACGTGATGCTGCCCGATCTGGACGGGTTCGAGGTGGCCAGGCGGATTGACGCGCCCGTGCTCTTCCTGACCGCCCGCGAGGCCACCGAGGACAAGATCACGGGGCTGCGGGTCGGGGACGACTACGTGACCAAGCCGTTCAGCCTGGAGGAGGTCCAGGCCAGGATCAGGGCGGTGCTGCGGCGTACGCGCGGTGAGTCCGCGCCCGCCAGCCGGCTCAAGGTGGCCGACCTGGAGCTGGACGAGGACGCCCGCGAGGTCTGGCGCGGCGGCCGTCAGGTGCGCCTGTCGCCGACCGAGTTCAAGCTGCTGCACTACTTCATGGTCAACGCCGGGCGCGTGCTGTCGAAGGCGCAGATCCTCGACCACGTGTGGAACTACGACTTCGGCGGCGACGCGGGCGTGGTCGAGTCGTACGTCTCCTACCTCAGACGCAAGGTGGACGACGTCGAGCCGCGGCTCATCCACACCCTGCGCAGCGTCGGTTACGTGCTTAGAGAGCCGCCGCCCGGTTAGTTTGACAGCATGGACCTGCTGGGCGCGCTGGAGTCGCTGCGGCGACCGCTGGATCGGGAGCTGTTCCCGCTGGCCGTCGGCGAGGCGGAGGCCGACAGGCGCACGCTGCGCGAGCTGACCGGTCAGCTCGACGACTACCTGCTGCCCAGGCTGCGGGCGCTGGACGCGCCGCTGCTGGCCGTCGTCGGCGGTTCGACGGGGGCGGGCAAGTCCACCCTGGTCAACTCGCTGGTCGGGGCCGACGTGGCCGAGCCCGGCGTGCTGCGGCCCACCACCCTGGTGCCCACCCTCGTGGTCAGCCCCGCCGACCGCGCCTGGTTCCTGGGCCAGAACGTGCTGCCGGGCCTGTCCCGCGCCACCGGCGGCGGCCCCGGCGCGCTACGCGTGGTGGACTCACCGGCGCTGGGCGCGGGGCTCGCCCTGCTCGACGCGCCCGACATCGACTCCGTGGTGACCGCCAACCGGGAACTGGCCGCGCAACTGCTGGCCGCCGCCGATCTGTGGCTGTTCGTCACGACCGCCGCCCGTTATGCCGACGAGGTGCCATGGGGCTTCCTGCGCTCGGCCCGCGAACGCAGCACCGCGCTGGCCGTCGTCCTCGACCGTGCTCCGCCCGAGGCCGTCGAGCCCGTCTCGCGCGACCTGGCCAGGCTGCTCGCCGAGAACGGCCTCGAAGGCACCCGCCTGTTCACCGTGCCCGAGGCCGCGCTGCCCGACGAGAAGGCCCGCCTGCCTGTTGCTTATGTCGAGCCCATCGCCACGTGGCTGACCGGGCTGGCCTCCGACGCCGCCGAGCGGTCGCGCGTCGTCCGCCAGACGCTCTCGGGGGCGCTCGACAGCCTGGCCGTCAGGGTGCCGTCGCTGGCCGGCGCCGTCGAACGCCAGCAGGCCGCGTTCGACGGGCTGCGCTCGATCGTGGCGGGCGCGTACGCGGGCGGGATGGCCGACTTCGACGAGGGCATGCGCGACGGCTCGCTGCTGCGCGGCGAGGTGCTGGCGCGCTGGCAGGACTTCATCGGCACCGGCGACCTCATGCGTTCCCTGGAGAGCCGCGTCGGATGGCTGCGTGACCGCATCGTCGGGTTCTTCACCGGGCGCGTGCCGGAGGTGCAGCTTCGGGACGCCTTGGAGAGCGGGGTCGAGGCGCTGATCAGGGGCGCCGCCGACGGGGCCGCCGAGCGTGCGCTGGAGGGCTGGTCGGCCGCGCCCGGCGGGCCCGGGCTGCTCGACCGGCTGGGCGCCGTCGAGTCCGCCCGCCTCGGCCGGGCCTCTGCCGACCTGGGCAAACGGGCCGAGGCTGCGGTGCGGGGGTGGCAGGAATACGTGCTCGACCTCGTACGTGAGGAGGGAGCCGAACGGCGCACCGCCGCCAGGGTGGCCTCCTTCGGGGTGAACGGGGCCGGGCTGCTGCTCATGCTGGCCGTCTTCGCGTCCACCGGCGGGCTGACCGGGATCGAGGTGGGGATCGCGGGCGGGACCAGCGTGCTGTCGCAGAAGCTCTTGGAGGCGGTCTTCGGTGACCAGGCCGTACGGACGCTGACGGCGCGGGCTCGGGAGGATCTGCGGGAACGGGTGCGGGGGTTGATGGAGGAGGAGTCCGGGCGGTTCCTGACCCAGTTGGAGAGTGTGGAGCCGCCCAGGGGGACGGCGGAGGGGCTGCGCGCGGCGGCTCAGCGCATCCGCGACCACCGCGCCGAACTGCCTGCTGCGGGTGCGGATCCGACGGCCGAACTGCCCGCACCGCACCCGGACGCTCTTGGAACGGACCCGTCCGGAACGGAGCCGCCCACCGTGCCCGGGTCGGACGTCCTGGGGCCTGATACGCGGGGGGAGAGGTCGTGAAGTTGCTGCGGCGGAAGGAGGGGCCGTCGCTCGATTCCCGGCTGGCCGCGTTGCGGGAGGCCGCCGCGCTGGCGGAGGGGCGGCTGCCCGAGCAGGTCGTGTCCGGCGCGCGAGCCGTCGCCGACCGGGCCGGCGTACGACGTGAGCTGTCCATCGACCACACCGTGGCCGCGCTGGCCGGTGCCACGGGCAGCGGCAAGTCCTCGCTCTACAACGCGCTGGCAGGACAGGACCTGGCCGACGTGGGCGTCACCAGACCCACGACCTCGACCGCCCAGGCAGCGCTGTGGGACGGCGACGGCGCGGGCCCACTGCTCGACTGGCTGGACGTACCGAAACGCCACGCGGCCGGCACCGACGCCGGGGCCGATCTGGACGGGTTGGTGCTGCTCGATCTGCCCGACCACGACTCCATCCGCCTGTCGCACCGGCTGGAGGTGGATCGCCTGGTGGAGCAGGTCGATCTGCTGATCTGGGTGGTGGACCCGCAGAAGTATGCCGACGCCGCGCTGCACGAGCGCTACCTGCGCCCGCTGGCCGGGCATCGGGACGTGATGCTGGTCGTGCTCAACCAGGTGGATCGCCTGCCCGCCCAGGCCGTGGAGCGATGCCTGGCCGACCTGCGCCGCCTGCTGGACGAGGACGGGCTGGCGGGCGTCCCCGTCCTCGCCGTCTCGGCCCGTACGGGGCAGGGCTTGCGGGAGTTGCGCTCGCTGCTGCGGGAGCGGGTCGCGGAACGCGCGTCCTGGTCGGCCCGCCTGTCCGCCGACATCACCTCCGCTGCCGACCACCTCGCCTCGGCCGACGGGCAGGACGAGCCTGTGGTCTCCGCCAAACGGATGCAGGGCGCGGAACGGGCGCTCACCGGCGCACTCAGCACGGCGGCCGGGGTGCCGCTGGTGGTAGAGGCCGTCGCCAAGGGGCACCGGCACCGGGCCGTGGTCGCCACCGGATGGCCGCTCACCAGGTGGATCAGGAGACTGCGACCCGACCCACTGCGCAGACTGCGCATCGGCGGCATCCCGCGCGACCGGCTGGACAGAAAGTACGACGGGCAGGACTGGAAGCTCGACCGGCAGGACAGGAAGCTCGGGCGGCAGGACAGGGTGCACGACCGGCAGGACAAGGGACGCGGGCGGCTGGACAGGGAGTCTGGGCGGCAGGGCAGGGAGATCGTCGGGCGTACCTCCGTACCGGCGGCTTCGGCCGTGCAGCGGGCGCAGGTCGAGACCGCGATCAGGGACGTCGGCGAGGTGGCCGCGGCCGGGCTGCCGGGGGCGTGGGCGGCGTCGGTGCGGGAGGCGGGCAGGTCGCGCTCCGGCGAGCTGACGGACGCGGTGGACCGGGCGGTGGCCACGACCTCGGCGGGAGCCACGAGGCGGCCCAGGTGGTGGCGGGCCGTGAACGTACTGCAATGGCTGGTGTTCGCGACCATGCTGGCCGGCGTTCTGTGGCTGGGCGGGCTGTTCGCGATGGACTACCTGCGTCTGCCCCAGCCGCCGCTGCCGACCTTGGGCGTGGTGCCGTGGCCGACGGCGCTGCTGGTGGGCGGGGCGCTGGCGGGCGTCGTGATCGCCCTGCTGTCGCGGCTGGCGGCCTGGGCGGGCGGTCGGCGCCGGGCCCGCCGTACTGCCAAGGCCCTACGCGCGGCCATCGGCCAGGTCGGGCGGGAGTACGTGCTGGAGCCTGTGGAGACGGAGCTGGCGGCGTACGACCGCTTCGTGGAGGCCGTGGGCCTGGCCCGCGGAAAGACGTGAGGGCACTCAACGGCGTCTGAGGAGCTGGTCAGGGTCAGGGCCGCCCCGGTGAGGGCGTTCGTGGGCGTCTGAGGAGCGCCAGGGCCAGGGCGGCTCCGGCGAGGGCGAAGATGGCGGCGGTCAGGAAGGGGGCCGCGGGGCCGAACCGGTCACCTGCCACTCCGGCGACCGCCGCGCCGGCCGCGCCGCCCGTGCCGATGGCCGTCGAGACCCAGCCGAACGCCTCCGCCTGTGCGTGCGGCGCGTACTCGTCCACCAGCAGGGAGGACGTCGTCAGCGCCGGAGTCAACGCCAGCCCGGCGAGAAACAGAGCCGCCCAGAACACCGCCATCCACCACAGCGACTCCGATGACGGCGACTCAGGAGCGAGCGACGCCGATGCAAGCGGCCCAGGGATGGGCGGTCCGGAGGTGGATGGCGTTGATAAGGACGGGCCGGAGAAGGAGGGCAAGGCGTCGAAAAGGGCCAAGGGGGTCAGCGGGAGGCCGAGGGCGAGCATCAGGGCGGCGAGGCGCGCCGGGATCCCCGAGCGCCACCGACGGGAGCCGTAGGCGATGGCGCCCGCGATGCCGCCTACGGACAGCGCCGCCACCAGGGGTCCGGTCGCGGCGGGTACCTCGCGGGCGGTGGCCAGGGCGGGCACCCCCACCTGCACCGCTCCGATGAAACCGCCCAGCAGCAGCACCACCGGTAGCAGGACGAACATCCGGCGGTCGGCGAACACCCGCCCCCGGCCTCGCGACCCGGCATAAGAGCCGGAGCGCAGTGCCAGGGAGAAGGCCAGCGTGCCCGCCCCGGCCGCCGCCGCGACCGTGCCCAGGGCCAGTGAGGCCGAGGCCACCGCGATCAGCAGGCCGAACAGCAGCGGCCCGGTCAGCATGGCCAGCTCCTGGACCAGGAAGACGAGGCTGTAGGCGGCGGTACGACCCTCGGCGGGCGTTCTGCGGCCCCATTCGAGCCGCATGCTGACGGAGATCGGCGGCAGCGCGACCCCGATGATCCAGGCCAGCGCCACCATCGGCCACTGCGGCCGGTCGGGCTGGGCGTAGCCGACCAGTGCGAGCAGCGCCGCCACGTGCAGGAGGGCCGTGGTGGCCAGCACCGGCCTGGGACCGTGGCGGTCCATGAGACGTCCGAGCACCGGCCGGCCCATGCCCGCCCCGAGGGAGAACGCCGCCGCCGTCAGGCCGGCGAGGGCGAGGGAGCCGGTCGCCCGCTGCGAGACGAGCACCAGGCCGACCGGCGCCACCTGCTGCGTGAGCTGCGCCAGGAACCCGAGCACGGCCTGCGCCGCCACCCCGGGCAGGCCGAGCAGCCTCCGATGGGGAAGACCGCCCGGCCCGTCGCTGGTCATGGCCGCAGGCTACCTCCGAAGATCGCAGGATCGGGCCCCCGGTAATGGCCGGAGGTTGCCTTCGAAGGTCACGCGTTCGGGTGGCGGGTCGTGGCCGGAGGCTGCCTCCGAAGGTCACGCGATCGGGCAGCTCCTTGGCCAGCGGCTTGCGGGTGCGGTGCGGGTCATCCAGGTGCGGGGGGAGTGTTTCAGCCCGTTCCGAGGGATCCGGCCACGTCGCGGAGGGCCGCGAGGAGCGGGCGCAGGAGGGGATGGGCGTCGGAGCCCCGTCGTACGGCGGCGAAGACGCGGCGTTCAGGACCCGGTGTGTGCCGCACCACGACCCCGGGCAGCGCCATGTCACGCAACGCCAGCCGTGGCACCAGCGCCACCCCGGCACCCGCCCCGACCAGGGCGACCACGGCGCGGAAGTCGTCGGAGCAGTGGACCAGGTCGGGCGTGAAACCGGCCTGCTGGCAGGCGAACGTGATCACGTCGTGCACCGGATTGCCCGGATAGGGGCCGATCCAGGTCTCGGTGGCCAGCGAGACGAGGGTCGCCGAGTCGGCCAGCGGATGCTCGCGGGGGAGCACCAGGTCGAACGGCTCGGCGTACAGGGGATGGCGGGACAGGCGGCGGTCGGCGGCATCGGGGGCGCCGCGGTATTCGACCGCGATGGTCAGATCGGCGCGCTCGTCCAGCAGCATGAGCAGACCGTGGTCGCCCTCCGCGTCGTGGACACGGACGCGCACGCCGGGCGCGGTGGTGCGCAGCGCGGCGATGGCGGGGGAGAGCACGGCGCTGATCGCGGTGGCGAAGCAGGCCACGGTCACCTCGCCCGCGGCGCCGGTCGTGTACGCGGCCACCTCGGCCTCGGCGCGTTCGAGCTGGGCCAGGACCTCGTTGGCGTGCGCCACCATGATCTTGCCCACCGCCGTGAGATGCACGCCGCGCCCGTCACGGGTGAGCAGCCGGTGGCCCACCTCGTGCTCCAGCGCGGCGAGCTGCTGGGACACGGCGGAGGGCGTCAGATGCAGCGCAGCGGCGGCGGCGGTGACCGTGCCGTGGTCGGCCACCGCGCGCAGCGTGCGCAGTCGCCGCGTGTCTATCACGCAGCGAGGATACTCAGCCCCGTGCTTGGACGAACGCCTGGAGCGCCCCCTCGACGTCCGCCTCGGAGTGTGCGGCCGACAGTTGCACCCTGATCCTGGCCTGGCCGTGCGGTACGACCGGATACGAGAAGCCGATCACGTAGATGCCCAGGTCGAGCAGGCGTTCGGCCATGGCCCCGGCCTCGGCGGCGTCGCCGATCATGACCGGCACGATCGGGTGGTCGCCGGGCAGGATGTCGAAGCCGGCCTCGGTCATCCCGGCGCGGAAGCGGGCGGTGTTGGCCCGCAGGCGCTCCCTGGCCTCGCTGGAGGTCTCCAGCAGGTCGAGGATGCGCAGCGACGCGGAGGCGATGACGGGGGCCAGCGAGTTGGAGAACAGGTAGGGGCGCGAGCGCTGGCGCAGCAGCTCGCAGATCTCCTTGCGGGCGGCGACGTAGCCGCCGCTGGCCCCGCCCAGCGCCTTGCCCAGCGTGCCGGTGATGATGTCGATCCGGTCGGTGACGCCGTGCAGCTCGGGCGTGCCGCGGCCGGTCGGGCCGACGAAGCCGACGGCGTGGGAGTCGTCGACCATGACCATGGCGTCGTACTGGTCGGCCAGGTCGCAGATCTCCCGCAACGGCGCCAGATATCCGTCCATGGAGAACACGCCGTCGGTCACGATCAGCCGCCGCCGCGCCTCCGACGCCTCCTTCAGCCTGGCCTCCAGCTCGGCCATGTCGCGGTTGGCGTACCGGAACCGCTGGGCCTTGGACAGGCGGATGCCGTCGATGATGCTGGCGTGGTTGAGCGCGTCGGAGATGACCGCGTCCTGGGAGTCGAGCAGGGTCTCGAACACGCCGCCGTTGGCGTCGAAGCAGGAGCTGTAGAGGACGGTGTCCTCCATGCCGAGGAAGTCCGACAGGCGCGACTCCAGCTCCTTGTGCACCTCCTGGGTGCCGCAGATGAAGCGGACGGAGGCCATGCCGAAGCCCCACCGGTCGAGCGCCTGCTTGGCCGCCTCGACCACCGTCGGGTCGTCGGCCAGGCCCAGGTAGTTGTTGGCGCAGAAGTTGAGCACCTCGCGGCCGGCCACGCTCACCTGGGAGCTCTGCGGGGTGGAGATGACGCGCTCGGGCTTGAGCAGCCCGGCCTCGGTGATCTCGTCGAGCGTCGTACGCAGCTGCTGGCGCACGTTCGTGAACATCAGGCGCTCCTGTTCGTGGTGGCTCCGGCCGGCTTGGCGCCGGTTTCCCCCGAGCTGGACGCGTCGCTCCAGTCGAGGATGACCTTGCCCGTCCTGCCGCCGGCCGCCGTGTCGAAGGCGGCGTCGAAGTCCTGGTACGAGAACCGGTCGGTGATCACGGGGGAGAGGTCGAGGCCCTTCTCCAGCAGGACGGACATGTTGTACCAGGTCTCGTACATCTCGCGGCCGTAGACCCCCTTGATGGTGAGCATGGAGGTGACCACGGTCGACCAGTCGACGGCGAACTCCTCGGCCGGCAGCCCCAGCATGGCGATCTTCCCGCCGTGGGTCATGCTGGCGATCATGTCGCGTACGGCCGTCGGGTTGCCGGACATCTCCAGCCCCACGTCGAAGCCCTCGCGCAGGTGGAGCCGGCGCATGCCGTCGGCGATCGAGGACCTGGAGACGTTGACGGCCAGGGAGACGCCGAGCTTGCCGGCCAGGTCGAGCCGTTCGTCGCTGACGTCGGTGATCATCACGTTGCGCGCGCCGACGTGGGTGGCCACGGCCGCCGCCATCAGGCCGATCGGGCCCGCGCCGGTGATCAGCACGTCCTCGCCGACCAGCGGGAACGACAGCGCGGTGTGCACGGCGTTGCCGAACGGGTCGAAGATGGCGGCGATGTCGGGGTGGACGGGCACGCGGTGCACCCAGACGTTGGAGGCGGGCAGCGTGACGTATTCGGCGAAGGCGCCGTTCCTGTTGACGCCGAGCCCGATCGTGTTGCGGCACAGGTGCCGGCGGCCGGCCATGCAGTTGCGGCACTTGCCGCACACGAGGTGGCCCTCGCCGCTGACGAGGTCGCCGACGGAGACGTCCTCGACGCCCGGTGCCACCTCGACCACGTGCCCGGAGAACTCGTGCCCGACGACGAGCGGCAGCTCCAGCGTGTGCCGGGCCCAGTCGTCGAACTTGCGGATGTGCAGGTCGGTGCCGCAGATGCCGGTGCGCAGCACCCGGATCTTCACCTCGCCGGGACCCAGCTCGGGCTCCGGCACGTCGACCAGCCACAACCCGGGTTCGGCCCGCTCCTTGACCAGCGCTTTCATGGCCTCACTTCCCCCTTAAGAACCTAACGCACCATGCCCGCAGGACCCGGGACGTGTCCATCGAGGAGTTCTTAAGTGCCCCCACAGCTCCGCTTCACGCGGCAGGCGACCGCGCCTCCGCGCGGCGGGAGAACCAGGCGGGAAGGCGGCGGGAAAACGTTCCGGCGGGTCCTGAGGGATCAGGACCCGCCGGAAACAGCCAGAGATGTCAGCGCTCGGCCTCCGTCGGCTCCCGGTCCAGGCCGGGGAACGGCGACGGCTCCTCGTTCTTCTGCGTGAGCTGCCGCGGCCCGTTAGGGCTCTCCGCCTCCTGGGCGTCGGCGACCGCCTCGGCCGCCGCCTCGGAGGCCCTGGCCACCTCCTCGTCCGCCGCGGACGTCTCGGGCATCTCGTCCCGCGTGGCCGCCGAGCGCGGCAGCGCCTCGGTGAACGCCTTCGAGACGCCCTGCAGCGCGGAGGTGACCTCGCTGGGGATCACCCAGAACGTGTTGCCGTCGCCCTGCGCGAGCTGCGGCAGCACCTGGAGGTACTGGTAGGCGAGCAGCTTCGGGTCGGGATCGTTGCGGTGGACCGCCTGGAAGACCTGGTCGATGGCCCGTGACTGGCCCTCGGCCTCCAGGATGGCGGCCGTGCGCTGGCCCTCGGCGCGCAGGATGCGGCTCTGCTTGTCACCTTCGGCGGTGAGGATCTGCGACTGCCGCTGGCCTTCGGCGTTCAGGATGGCCGCTCGCTTGTCACGCTCGGCCCTCATCTGCTTCTCCATGGCGTCTTTGATGGTCTTCGGGGGGTCGATGGCCTTGATCTCGACGCGGTTGACGCGCAGCCCCCACTTGCCGGTGGCCTCGTCGAGGACGCCGCGCAGCTGGCTGTTGATGGTGTCGCGGGAGGTCAGCGTCTTCTCCAGGTCCATGGAGCCCACCACGTTGCGCAGCGTGGTGACGGTCAGCTGCTCGACACCGGTGATGTAGTTGGCGATCTCGTACGCCGCCGCCCGCGGGTCGGTGACCTGGAAGTAGAGGACGGTGTCGATCTCGACGACCAGGTTGTCCTCGGTGATGACCGGCTGGGGACGGAAGGAGACGACCTGCTCACGCAGATCCATCATGGAGTGGACACGGTCGATGTAGGGGATGACGAAGTTGAGGCCCGGCTTGAGCGTGCGGTGGTAGCGGCCGAGGCGCTCGACGTTGCGGGCACGGGCCTGCGGCACGATCCGTACGGCCTTCAGCAGGGTCATGACGGCGAAAAGTATGACGAACAGTCCGACCAGCAACAGCGGATCCATGGGTCACTCCCGGGGATATACGAGGGCGGTAGCGCCCTCGATCTCGATGACGTCGACGGTCGCCCCTGTGGGGATCACGAGGGTCTCGTCGTAGGCGCGCGCCGACCATTCCTCTCCCCCGATGCGCACGCGGCCGTCGCGGCCCGTCACTTCCGCCACGACGTAAGCGGGTTTGCCCACAAGTGCTTCGACGCCGAACCGCTGCAGCTGCGGCTGTTTGATGTGGCGCATCGCGATCGGCCGCAACACCAGCAGCCCGGCCGCCGAGGAGGCGGCGAAGAAGATCAGTTGCAGGGGGACGGGCAATCCGATGGCCGCGGTCGCGGCGGTCAGCAGGGCCGCGGCCCCCAGGAGGCCGAGCGAGGCCGTCAGCGTGAATATCTCGGCCACGCCCAGGACGACTGCGAGGATTACCCAGATGATCCATTCATCCATATCCGGCCCTCCTATAAGGGATAACGGGCCTGAGCTCGCCAGAGGTTCCCCCCTCCTCTACCGTAATGCCGTTTTCAACGCTTCGGCACCCCGCCGGCCGCGGGCCTTGTTTGCGTCAGCGCGCTGCCCAGCCGCCATTTCTCCCACGGCAGTTGCCAGAAACCCCATCCGTTGTTCCATTCGAGCGGCCGGTCGGTGCCGGTGATGATGACGGGGTCGCCGCGCACTGACGAGGCGTAGAACCAGGCCGCCTGGTCGGGCCGGGAATTGATGCAGCCGTGGCTGACGTTGGCCCGCCCCTGGGCCCACACGTTGTCCTTGGCGTGCACGTATTCGCCGCTGTTGGAAATGCGCACCGCGTGGTCGATCATCATGTCGTAATAGCCGGGGTCGCCTTTCTCCCGGCCGGGGGAGACCATGCGGACCGGGTTTCCCTTGTCCATGGTCAGGTGGACGCCGCTGGTCGTGGTGTATTCGTGGGTGGTGGCCATGCCGGCGCTGATGGCCATGCGCTGCACGATCTGCCCGTCGCGGGTGACGGTCATCTGGTGGGACTTCGCGTCGATCAGGCTGGTCTGCCGGCGTCCGACGGTGAAGGTGAAGGTGGAGTCGGCGGCGCCGAAGAGCCCGTCGCCCGCGCGCACGCCGGCCAGGTGGGCGCTGACCGTGACCCGCTGCCTGGGCGGCCAGAACCGCCGGGTGCGGTAGACCACCTGCGTGTCGCTGATCCACCGCCAGGCGCCTTCGACCGGCGTCGGCGTGGTGACCTCCAGCGCGCGCTCGACGGCCGCGCGGTCCTCGACGGGCGTGTCGAAGTCGATCACGATCGGCATGCCGGCGCCGACGGTCTCGCCTGGCAGCGGCGCGGTCGCGGCCACCTGGAACGTCCTGACGGCGGCGCGGGTGCGGACCCGGCCCATGGCCACGGTGGCGGGCGCCCCTTCGCGCCCGGCGGTGGCGGTGATCGTGTATTCGGTGGCGGGCCTGAGCGTCCAGTCGGTACGCCATGTCGTACGCGACTCGTCGAGCCGCCCCGGCACCGGCTCGCCACCCTGGTAGACCAGGACCTGGCTGAGCGTGCCGCCCTCGGCCCTGACGAGTAGGCCCCGGTCGGGCCGCGCGTGCTTGCTGCCGAACGGCGGCCACACCCGCACGACGGGAGGCGCCGACGGGGTCGCGGCCGTGACAGAGCTACAACCGCTGCAAACCAGGACGAAGGCGACACAGAACATCACGGCGCGGCGCATGTGACTCCTGCTTTCCGAGGGAAGGGGAGGTCCCAGGGTAGCGGTGAGTCATCCAGCAAGCACGTCGAGTCACCTATCCGACGGTTCCCGACACCTCGCCCAATGTCAGGTCACCGGCGGTGGCGCGGATGACGACCGTGTCGCCGTCCTCCAGGAAGGCGCGGGTCTCGCCGCCCGCCAGCTTCACCGGCTCGGTCCCGTTCCAGGTCAGCTCCATGAGCGAGCCGCGCTCGCCCGGCTCGGAGCCGGAGATCGTGCCGCTCGCGAACAGGTCTCCCGTACGCAGCGAGGCCCCGTTCACCGTCAGGTGGGCGAGCATCTGGTCCGGCGTCCAGTACATGGCCGCGTACGGGGGCCGCGCGACCACCTCCCCGTTGAGCAGCACCTCCACCGAGATGTCCAGCCCCCAGTCCGCCCGCCTGCGCAGGTAGGCGGCCGGCGCGGGGTCCTGGGCCGGGCCGGGAACGCGCGGCAGCGCCTCCAGCGGCGTGATCCACGGCGAGATCGAGGTGGCGAACGACTTGCCGAGGAACGGCCCCAGCGGCACGTACTCGAACGCCTGGATGTCGCGCGCGCTCCAGTCGTTGAGCAGCGTCACCCCGAACACGTGGTCCTCGAACGCCCCCGCAGGCGACCCCATGGCGGACGGCACGCCCACCACGAACCCCAGCTCGGCCTCGATGTCGAGCTTCTGACTCGGCCCGAAGGAGCCAGGCCCGAGTTGCCCGTGCGGGCGCCTGACCGGCGTGCCCGACACCACGACCGTGCCCGCCCTGCCGTGGTAGCCGACGGGCAGGTGGCGCCAGTTCGGCTGCAGCGGCTCCGAGCCGGGGCGCAGGATCCGGCCGATGTTGCTCGCGTGATCGAGTGAGCAGTAGAAGTCGACGTAGTCGGCCACCTCGAACGGCAGGTGCAGGCTCACCTGGTCGAGCGGGATCAGGTGCCGCTCGGTGATCGGCAGGTCGCCGGTGAGCTTGTTCCTGATCAGGGTCCTGGTGTCGTGCCAGGCCGCCCGGCCCCGCGCCATGAACGGGTTGAGCGAGGGCGCGGCGAAGACCTCGTCGTGCAGCGCGGGGGCCAGGTCGAGCACCCTGTCGCCGTAGCGCACGCCGACCCTGGGGCGCTGCCCTGGGCGGGAGAAGACGCCGTAGGGCAGGTTGTCCACTCCCCAGCTCATGAGTCCTCCTCGACCAGTCCGAGCGCGCGCAGGTCGTCCAGGGGTGCGGTGGTGTTGCACGAGCCGTAGCTCACCAGCAGCCGCCTGGCCCGCCCGGCCGTCTCCTCCCGGACGGACGCGCACAGCCGGACGAGGTTGCCGACGTCGGTGGTGCGCAGGACGGGCGCGGGATCGCGGCCCTCGACGGCCTCGCAGACGGCCAGCAGCAGGTTGAGGAAGCCGTGCCGGTCCACGCCGAGCGAGGGGTCGAAGTGGCGTACGGCGTGGTGCAGCCCGGCCGAGGCCTTGAACGGGACGCCGTTCTCGGCGCAGGACCTGATGAACTGCCCGAGGTGTTCCACCGGCGGGAACTCCTCGCCCGTCGCGCCGCCGCAGCGCACCTTCAGCCCGGCGCCCTCGGGCACCTCCATGGACGTCTTGCGCGCGGGCACCTCGGCCCAGAGCCGCACGCCGTCCGGCAGGTCCAGCCGCGCGGCCAGTTCCTCGACCGACATGTCGGGTGGCAGCTTCGTCTCGACGTAGTCCACGGGCAGGTCGCTGAAGTCGGGCAGCTCGTCCATGTCGCAGATCAGCCCGATGCGCCGCGGCCGGTAGTCCATGCCGCGCAGCCGGTCGAGCCGGCTGGCCGGGCAGAGGAAGCGATGCGTGAGCACGTGGTGGCCCTGCTCCAGGTCGCGCTGGTTGCGGGTCAGGGCCTCGTCCATGTGCAGGGACGTCGGCGGGAACAGGCCCGCGTCGTCCACCAGAGCGGCGAAGAGCGTCATGACCGCGCCCACGTCCACGCGTAGCCGGCGTCCTCGCAGGCCAGCGCGCTGCTGCCGAGGTCGAGCGGGCGGAACGTGTCGACCATGACGGCCACCTCGCTCGTCGTCGTGACGCCGCGCGCGACCGCCTCGATCACCGCCTCCACCGCCCCCGGCTGCGGCCCGTGCGTGAACCCGGCCGGATGCAGCGAGATCGAGCCGACGCCGATGCCGGAGCCCTGGCGGGCCGAGTAGTCGCCGCCCACGTAGAACATGAACTCGTCGGAGTCGACGTTGTGATGGTTGTACGGGATCGGAACGGCCTCCGGATGGTAGTCGAGCGGCCGGGGGCAGAAGGAGCACACCACGAACCCGGGCCCCTCGAACGTCTGGTGCACCGGCGGCGGCGCGTGCGTGCGCTTCACGATCGGTTCGAAGTCGTCGATGTTGAACGCGAACGGATAGAGGTAGCCGTCCCAGCCCACCACGTCGAACGGATGGTGACGGTAGACGAGCCTGGTCAGGCCGCCGCGCGTGCGGACCAGGACCGGCACCTCCTCGCCCTCGGCCGTGAACGGCTCGGCCGGCGCCCGCAGGTCGCGCTCGCAGTAGGGGGCGTGCTCCAGGAACTGCCCGTGCTGCGACAGGTAGCGCTTGGGCGGCCTGATGTGCCCGGCCGCCTCGATGGCCAGCACGTTGACGGTCCCGTCGGGCACCCACCGGTGGATGGTGCCGGTCGGGACGACGACGTAGTCGCCCTCACCGGCCTCGATCACGCCGTAGGTGGACTCGAAGCGCACCCGCCCGCGCTGGACGTAGACGCATTCGTCGCCCATGGAGTTGCGGTAGAGCTCGCTCGGCCGATCGCTCGTGGCGTACGACAACCGGACGTCGGCGTTGCCCGCCAGCGGCATGCGGCCGGAGACCAGGTCGCCGGCGCTGGAGAGCTCCTGGGTGCGGAAGTGGCGGGGGGAGAGCGGCAGGTTGGGCTCCAGGCGGGTCTCCCCGGCAGGGGTCACCGCTTCGGCCTTGACGATCGCCGTGGGCAGGTGCCGGTGGTAGAGCAGCGAGGAGTCGGAGGAGAAGCCCTCCTCGCCCATCAGCTCCTCGGCGTAGAGACCGCCGTCCGGCCGTCTGAACTGCACGTGCCGCTTGCGCGGCACCTCTCCCACGACCCGGTAGTACGGCATCCGGCCCCTCCACATCTGTCCGGTTATCGGACGGAAGTGTCCTCTATATGTGAGCCACCGTCCGCCATCCGCCAGGAGATGTCAACCCAGCACGGCGGCCAGCTCGGCGGCGGCGGCCACCACCGCCGGGCCCGTGGACTCCTCCAGCGGCCCGAACGTCACCACCCCCACCGACGCCTCCAGCCACGGCAGCCCGGTGACCGGCGCGGCGACGCCACGCGCACCCTCCTGCAACTGCCCCTCCGTGGCGAAGTAATCGTGCCTGCCCTCGCGCAGGGCCAGGATCGCCCGCCCCGCCGCGCCTCTGGCCAGCGGATGGCGCGAGCCCTCCCGGTAGGCCACGTGCATGTCGGTCCACGACGGCTCCACCACCGCCACGGCCAGCCCGTCGTCGCCCTCGGCCACGGTCAGGTGCGCGGTCGCCCCCACCCGCTCGGCCAGCCGCCGCAGCGTCGGCACCGCCGCCGCCCGCAGCAGCGGCTGCACGGCCTGGGCCAGTGCCAGCACGCCGAAACCGAGGTGCACCCGGCCCTCGGCGTCCCTGCGGACGAAGCCGGCGGCGAGCAGCGTCGTCAGCAGCCGGTACACGACGGGCCGGCTCAGCGACAGCTCGGCGCTCAGCTCCGTCGGTGTGCGGCCGCCCTTGCCGTCGGCGAGCAGGCGGAGCAGGCGGAGCCCGCGTTCGAGGGTCTGAGCGGATTCGGCGGCCATGCGACCGATTATGGAGTGACGCCGCGCGGTTAGGGGGGTACGTATGGGCGTAGAACCGCCGGGGGGTGACGATGCGGCATTGGTGGGTACTCCTGCTGGCCGGAGTGGCAATATGTGCCTTTTCTCCGGCCATGTCGTCCATCACCACGCCCATGGCGTACCAGACGCCGCTCGCGCGGGCCGAGCGCAGTCTGGTCGAGGACACCTTCTACTTCACCCAGGGCATCGAGGTGCGGCAGCAGTTGCTGCCGATCGCCAAGGGCATCACCTTCCGCGCCGGCTACCTCGCGGTCGGGGTCAGGGTCGATGCCGGCGGCCGCCTCTCCGGCAGGCCGCAGCGTCCAGGCACGTTCGTCGCGCCGGTCCAGCTCTGCTCGGGCCGGTCGTGCCAGGCGCAGGAGCTGACGCTCGTGGTGCTGGCCAACGAGCCGTGGGAGCCGCGCGAGCTGACCTTCCCCGGCAAGGTGGGCACGCCGCTCGGCGGCGAGATCGGCATCGACGGCGGGCCGTCCGGCGTGGTGCCCACCTTCACGGTGACCGACGTCGAGAAGGTGCCGGGCGGCGTGAGCATCGGCCCCGACGGCCACGTGGGCGGCGTCCCGGTGGCGGCGGGCATCAGCGAGGTGCCGGTACGGATCTGCGTGGCGGGCAACTGCGCGGGCGTCGTCGTCCGCCTCATCATCGTGTGACCGCCGGTAGTGCCTGCCCCACCTGAACCGGGGGGACGGCGGGCATGATCCGGACCAGGTCCCCGGCGGAGACTTGTCCCATGAAGCACCCCATGACCACCGTCACCGAAGCCCCCGCAACCGACACTGCGCCCGAGACCAAGACCGCGCCGCCACCTGTCGTGTACGCCGCCGCCATACTCTGGCTCTCGGCGGTCGCGTTCGGCGCGTTCGAGGCCGCGCTGATGATCGGCGGGCGGCTGTACGAGGGCGCGGCGGTGGCGGAGCTGCTGCCGGAGGCCGGGTTCCGGCTGGCCGTGTTCGCCGGGGCGATCTTCCTGGCGCTGCGGCTGAAGGCGGGGGCGAACTGGGCCCGCTGGGCACTGGCTGGCACGCTCGGCGTGTTCGGCACGCTCTCGCTGGTGATCGAGCCCGTGCAGTGGCTGCTGGACGGCGGCTCTATCGCCGCGGCTGTGGCTGGGGCCGACGCGATGGGCTGGATCTTCGCGACGAGCAGGATCCTGCACGTCCTGGCCGTGCTGGGGGCGCTGACCCTGATGTTCCAGCCCAGGGCCGGCGCCTACTTCAGGTCGGCCTGAGCGGGTGCTCCTGGCTGGGGCGCGCGCAGGTTCCGCACCCCAGGGGAGAGCAGCGCGGCCAGCGTGGACACCACGACGATGACGGCGCAGCCGAGCAGCGCCTCCTCGGTGCCGAACAGCGTCGCGGCCGGCCCGGCCAGCAGCAGCCCGATCGGGCCGAACATCATCGAGCCCAGCACGTCGTACGAGCTGACCCGCGACAGCGCCTCCGCCGGGATCTCCCGCTGCATCGTGGTCTGCCACAGCACGCCGAACACGTCGAAGCAGACACCGAGCACGAACGCCCCGCCGACGATCGCCCAGAGCGGCGCGTCCACCCCGAGCAGCACGTACGGGATCGCGGCCGGCAGGCAGAGCAGCACCGCCACCAGGATCGGCCGGCGCGGCCGCACCCGCAGCGACACCAGCACGCCGACGATCGTGCCGACGGCCTCGCCGGTCAGGAACGCCGACCAGGCCGCGGGGCCGCCCAGGCTCTCCTTCGCCATCAGCGGCCCGAGCACGCCGTGCCCGGCCTGGATGGCCATGACCATCACCGAGAACTGCGCGACCACCACCCAGATCCACTGCCGCGAGCTGAACTCGCGCCAGCCGTCACGCAGGTCGGCCAGCACGGAGTGGGACTCGGCGCGGGGCTGCTCGCCCGGCTGGAGCCGCAGCAGCGCGATCAGCACGCCCGCCACCGCGAACAACGCGCCGCTGATCATCAGCGCCCAGCCGCCGCCGAACAGCACCACCGTGGCGCCGCCCAGCACCGCGCCGGCCACCCGTGAGGCGTTCGCGCCCAGGCCGAGCAGCGCGTTGCCGGTCTGCAGCCGGTCGCGCGGGACGACCTCGGGGATGATCCCGGTCAGCGCGGGGAACGTGACCGCCGTGGCCACACCCGTGATCGCCGCCGCCGTGGCCAGCGCGGGCAGCGGGGTCCAGCCGGTGAGCAGCATCACGGCCAGCGCGAAGAAGCCCGCCGCCATGATGAACTCGCCGGCCGTCATCACCCGCTGGCGCGGCAGCCGATCCGCGATCACACCGCCGACCAGCATGAACGCGATCATTGGCACCGCCTCGGCGGTGAGCACCACGGACAGGGTCGAGGCGGTGGCTCCGGGCAGGTCGAGGATGCCGAAGGCGAGCGCCACCGGGGCGAAGGCCGACCCGAGTACGGAGATCGTCCGCGCCGTCAGCAGCAGGGCGAACCGCCGGTCCCGGAGCAGTCCGAGATCGCCGATAATGTCATGCATCTGCGCAAACCCCCTGAAAGTGGCCAAACTCCGCCATCTTGCCGCATAGTCCGGCCCTTTGTCGTGCGCATATTTATTGTCACCCGGGCAACAAGACCGATCGCGGAATGTGCGCGGGGTTTCGCAAGAATCGAACCTGCATCTCCCGTAATTTGCTAGGTCCCTGCTGACGGCGAGGGGACCAGGCATGCGCGAGATGCTGATCGCTCAGGTGGCCCGGTGGGCCCGCGAGATCCCGCAGGCGCCCGCGTACACGTTCATCGACCACCTGGGACAGGAGGGCCGGCGCGAGACGCTCGGCTGGGGTCGGGTGGACCTGCGGGCGAGGGCGCTGGCGGTGCGCCTGCGTGAGCTGGCCGGGCCGGGCGACCGGGCGGCCGTGCTCGCGCCGCAGGGGCTGGACTACGTGGTCGCGATGCTGGGCACGATGTACGCCAGGCTCGTCGCGGTGCCGCTGTTCGCCCCCGGGCTGCCGGGGCACGCCGAACGGCTGGCCGGGGCGTACGCCGACGCCGATCCCGCCGTCGTGCTGACCACCACGGCCGCGCTGCCCGCCGTCACCGGCTTCCTGGCCACCGCCCAGACGCCCAAGCACGTGCTCGCCGTGGACACCGTCTCCGACCTGCTGGCCGACGAGTGGGACCAGGAGCCGCCCGGCCCCGACGATCTCGCCTACCTGCAGTACACCTCGGGCTCCACCCGCGCGCCGACCGGCGTCGAGATCACCCACGCCAACCTCACCGCCAACGCCGCCCAGCTCTGGGAGGTCTTCCGGGCCGAGCCCAGGACCTCGGTGGCGGCGCTGTGGCTGCCGCTCTTCCACGACATGGGGCTGGTCGCCACGGTCGCGATGCCGATGGTGGGCGGCAACCGGGCGGTGTTCATGGACCCGGTGGCGTTCGTCATGCGGCCGGTGCGCTGGCTGCGGCTGCTGTCGGAGTTCGGCGACGTGTTCACCGGCGGGCCCAACTTCGCCTACGAGTACACCGCCGCCCGCGTCACAGCCCGGGAGAAGGAAGGGCTGGACCTGTCCGGGGTGCGGGTCATGCTGAACGGGGCCGAGCCGGTGCGGCCCGGCGCGATCGAGGCGTTCGACGCCGCGTTCGGCGGCTGCGGGCTGCGGCCGGAGGCGCACACGCCCGCGTACGGGCTGGCCGAGGCGACCGTCTTCGTCACCGCGACCGGGCGGGACGAGCGGCCGGTCGTGACCGCCTTCGACCGCGACGCCCTACGGCACGGACACGCGAAGCCCCTGGCCGAGCGGGGTGCCGGCAGCCCGCTCGTCTCCTGTGGACGGCCGCACGGCCAGCAGGTGCGCGTGGTCGGCCCCGACCGGCGGGAACGTTCTGCCGGGGAGGTGGGCGAGGTCTGGGTGCAGGGCCCGAACGTGGCCCGCGCCTACTGGCGCGACCCCGGCCGCAGCGCGGAGGTGTTCGGCGCGGTGCTGGAGGGCGCGGACGGCACCTGGCTGCGCACCGGCGACCTCGGCGTGCTGCACGACGGCCGGCTCTACCTCACCGGCCGGGTCAAGGACCTGATCATCGTGGACGGGCGCAACCACTACCCGCAGGACATCGAGGCGACCACGCAGGAGGCGCACCCGGCGGTGCGCCGCGACCGGGTGGCCGCCTTCGCCCTGCCCGCCGAGGACCTGGGAGAGACCGCCGAGCGGCTGGTGGCGGGCGAGGGGCCGCTGCAGGCGGACGGGTGGCACGCGCCGGCGGGTGAGCGGCTCGTGGTGGTGGCCGAGCGGTCGCGGCACGCGCCGGCCGCCGACCCCGTGGAGGTGGCGCGGGCCGTACGTGCCGCCGTCCAGGAGCAGCACGGGCTGGCCGTGCACGACTTCGTGCTGACCGGGCCCGGCGGAGTGCCGCGGACGTCCAGCGGGAAGGTCGCCCGCCGGTCGTGCCTGCGGGCCTACCTGGAGGGCGCGCTTGTTTGAGTCGGCGGGCCACTTCGTCTACCGGGGCCGCTGGACGCTGCTCGCGCTCACCCTGGCGCTGACCGTGCTCGTCGTGCCGCTGGGGCTGGAGCTGTTCGGGCGGATGGCGGACGGCGGGTTCGAGGACCCGCGCGCCGACTCCACCACCTCCGCCCGCTGGAACGACGACTGGTACGGCGGCCACGCCCCCAACGTGGTGGTCCTCTACCGGCACCCCACCGTCAAGGTCCGCGACCCCCGGTACAAGCGGGCGGTGCACGACTCGCTGCGGGCGCTGCCCGGCCGGCACGTGCGCGCGATGGTCACGTACTGGACGAGCCGGTCGAAGAAGATGGTCTCCGAGGACGGGCACGCCACGTACGCGGTGATCACCCTAAAGGGCGACGAGCAGCGCGCCTACGCCGCCGTCGCCGCCCGGCTCAGGGACGTCGACAACCTGCGCGTCTCCGTCGGCGGCGCGGTGCCGCTGCTGAAGGAGCTCAACGACCAGACCGCCGCCGACCTCGCCCGCGCCGAGGCCATCTCCATGCCGGTGCTGCTGGTGCTGCTCGTGGTCGTGTTCGGCAGCCTGGTGGCGGCCGGGCTGCCGCTGGTCGTGGGGCTGCTCGCGGTGCTCGGCGCCCTGGTGCTGCTCCGGCTGCTCACCGAGGTCACCGAGGTCTCCGTCTTCTCGCTGAACGTCGTCACCATGCTCGGGCTCGGCCTGGCCGTCGACTACTCGCTGTTCGTGCTCAAGGCGTTCAGGGAGGCCGTCGCGGACGGCGCGAGCACCGAGCAGGCCGTCGTGCGCACGATGGCCACGGCCGGGCGCACCGTCGCGTTCTCCGGGCTGACGGTGGCCACGGCGCTGCTCGGGCTGCTGGTGTTCCCGCAGATGTTCCTGCGTTCGATCGGGCTCGGGGCGGCGGCCGTGGTGCTGGTCGCGATGGCGGCGGCGCTGGTCGTGCTGCCGGCCCTGCTGGGCGTGCTCGGGCCACGGGTGAACGCGCTGCGCCTGACCCCCGACCTCGGCAGGCGCGAGGGCGGGCTGTGGCACGCCGTGGCGTCGAGCGTGATGCGGCGGCCGGTGGTCTACCTGGTGGCGGTGAGCGTTGTGCTGGTCGCGCTGGCGCTGCCGTTCCTGCACGTCAGGTTCGGGAACGTGGACCATCGCGTGCTGCCCGCCGGCTCCGAGGGACGCCGGGTCGCCGAGACCCTCGACCGGGACTTCGCCAGGAACGCGATGGCGCCGATCGACGTGCACGTCCTGGTCGAACGCACCTTCACCGGCGAGCCCGCCCTGCCGGGGCCGCTCGGGCAGGGGCACACGCCGATCAGCGCCGTCACGCCGGTCAGCCCCGTGGACGCGCGGCCCCTCGCCGCCCGGTTGAAGCGGCTGCCGCACGTCACGGCGGTCGAGGTGGCCGGGATGTCGCAGGCGAACGGCGCGGTGCGGCTGGCCGTACGGCACGACCTGGATCCCATGTCGGAGGAGGCCAGGGCCCTCGTCCGGACGATCAGGGCCTTGTCGCCTGAGCCGAACACCCGGCGGGTGGTGGTCGGCGGCGCCACGGCGGCGCAACTCGACCTCCAGGACAGCCTGCTGGCCCGGCTGCCGTGGATGGCGCTGGTGGTCGGGTCGGTCACGATGGTGCTGCTGTTCGCCGCGTTCGGGTCGCTGGTGCTGCCGGTCAAGGCGCTGCTGATGAACGTGCTGTCCATCGGGGCCTCGTTCGGGGTGATCGTGTGGGCCTTCCAGGACGGGAACCTGGCCTCGGCGCTCGGGTTCACCGCCACCGGGTCCATCGAGGCGACCGTGACCGTGCTCATCCTGGCCGTGGTGTTCGGGCTGTCGATGGACTACGAGCTGTTCCTGCTGTCCCGGGTGCGGGCCGAGTGGCTGCGTACCGGGGACAACACGGCAGCCGTGGCGGCCGGGCTGCAGCAGACCGGCGGCGTCATCACCAGCGCGGCGCTGCTGCTGCTCGTCGTGATCGGGGCCTTCTCCACCGCCGGGATCACGATCGTGAAGCTGCTCGGGGTGGGCATGTTCGTGGCCATCGTGGTGGACGCCACCCTGGTCAGGGCGCTGCTCGTGCCCGCGTCGATGCGGCTGCTCGGCGGGGCGAACTGGTGGTTGCCGCGGTCGTGGCGCCGCTTCCACCGGCGGGTCGAGCTCCGCGAGCCCACCCCGCCACCCGCACCCCCGAAACCCGCGCGCCCACCCATGCGTCGGCCCGCACGTCCGCCGGCCCCGCCCGCGATCGAGTCCGCGCCCGCGTCCCGGCCCGCGCGTCCGCCGACTGTGCCGTCGGCCGGGGTGACGGTGAACGGGCGGCCGGCCGTGTTCGGGGCGGACACCGATCCCGTGCCGCTGCCCGCCGAGCCCGACCGTCCCGGATGGGTGCGGATCAGGGCGAGCCCGGCACGCGTGGTACGGGCCGATCCGCACGGCGGATGGACGTGGGCGGAGGTCGACGAGTGAGCCTGACCGCGACCCTGGCCCAGCGGCGCGCCTGGCCGCTGTTCCTCGTCACCGGCCTGGCCGGGTTCATGACCACGCTGGACAACACGGTCGTCACCGTCGCGCTCCCCAGCATCCAGCGCGACCTCGGCGCCCGCCTGAGCGCCCTGGAATGGGTGGCCACCGGCTACATCCTCACCTTCGCCGGCCTCATGCTCGCCGGCGGCCGGCTGGCCGACGTGCACGGGCACCGGCGGGTGCTGCTGGCGGGGCTGGGCGTCTTCACGGCCGCCTCGCTCGGGGCGGGGCTGGCCGGATCCGTGCCGGTCCTGGTCGCCGCCCGCCTGGTCCAGGGGGCGGGGGCCGCGCTGATCCTGCCCGCGACGCTGGCCGTACTGGCCGGGCGGGAGGAGCGGGAGCGGTCGATGGGGGTGGCCGTCTGGATGGCCTCGGGAGCGGCGGCGCTGGCGCTCGGGCCGGTCGCGGGCGGCTACCTGAGTCAGCACGCGCACTGGAGCTGGGTGTTCCTGGTCAACGTGCCGATGGGCGTGGCGATTATGGGGCTGGCCGCGATAGCTGTTCCCGCCGGTGGTCCCGCCGCTACTGCGAGTCGTGCGGGCGGGCGAGATCTGGATCTGCCGGGGGTGGCGGCGTCGGTGGCGTTCCTGGCGGCGGGGACGTTCGCGCTGACCCACGGCGGCGAGTACGGGTGGTCGTCGCCGGTCGTGGTGGCGGCGCTGGTCGTGTGCGCGATCGGGGGGATCGCGTTCGTGCTCGCCGAGCGGCGGGCCCGCGCGCCGATGGTGGATCAGGGCCTGTTCAAGGTGCGCAGTTTCGCGGGCGGGGTGGTCGCGCAGGTGCTGTGGGGGCTCGGCGTGAACGGCGTCTTCTTCTACACGGCGATCTTCCTGCAAGGGGTGCTCGGGTTCACCCCGACGGCGTCGGGGCTGGCGTTCGTGCCGCTGGCGCTGCTGGTGGTGCTGGTCACGCCGCTGGCGCCGGCGGTGGAGCGGCGGCTGGGCGCCGGACGGACGGTGGCCGCCGGGCTGGTGCTGGTGGCCGGGGGGATGGCTTTGGCGGCGATGCTGGAGGCGGGGGACGGGTGGGGGCGGCTGCTGCCCGCCGTGTGCGCGATCGGGGTGGGGTCGGCGCTGACCATGCCGCTGGGGTCGGCGGTGCTGGGGGCCGTGCCGGAGTCGAGGGCGGGCGTGGCCGGCGGCATCTTCTCGGTGAGTCGTGAAATTTCGGGGCTTTTCGGGATCGCTGTGGTCGGCGTCGTCGTGCACGCCGCCGGCGACTTCGCCCTCGGCTACGCGACCGGTCTCCTGGTCGCCGCCGCCCTGGTCCTGACCGGCGCCCTGGTCAGCCTGGCGACCCTCCCGTGAGCCGGAGCGCCGGCCGGCCTGGCCGGGGGGCTGGCGAGGAATGGGCGGGACCAGGGTGAGGTGGGCCGGGCGTGGCGGGGGACAGGTGACGGTGCTCGGGATCGGGTCGAGGGGGGACGTGCAGCCCTGTGCGGCGCTGGCCGAGGGGCTGGCCGGGCGTGGGTACGGCGTCACGCTGGTGGCCGCCCGGCGGTACGCGGCGCTGGCCGGGCCGGGGGTGACGTTCGCGCCGCTGAGCGTGGACCCCCTCGCCGTGGCCGGGAGCGAGGAGGGGCAGCGCTGGCTGGCGAGCGGGCCGCTGGGGTTCGTCCGCGGGTTCAGGACCGTGGTGGAGCCCCTGGCCGCCACGCTGGTCGGCGAGGTGGACGCCGCCTGCGCCGGCGCGGACCTGGTGCTCGCCCCCGCCCTGGGCGCACTCGGCCGGCACCTGTACGACCGCTACGGCACCCCGTACCGGCTCCTGCACTTCCAGCCCGGCGAGCCGACCCGCGCCTTCCCCAACCCGCTGATCCCCATGACGACCCTGGGCCCACCGGCGAACCGGGCCAGCTACGCCCTGGTCGAGCGGCTCGGCTGGCTGGTGCTGGCACGCATGGTGAACCGGCTGCGGTCCCGGGTGCTGGGGCTGGGGCCGCTGCGCGGGAGCCCGTTCGCGGCCGATCGGCGGGCGCGGGTGCCGGTGTTGTGCGGGTTCAGCCCGCTGGTGGTGCCCAGGCCCGCGGACTGGCCGGCGCACGTGCACGTGACCGGCTACTGGCGCCTCCCCTCCGGCCGGAGCGCCGCCCGTCCAGAGCATGCGGAAGATCTCAGCGGGCTCAGGGACTTCCTGGCGGCGGGGCCGCGGCCCGTGTTCGTCGGGTTCGGCAGCATGGTGCCGTCCGAGCCCGAACGGGTGGCCGCCGAGGTGGTCGCCGCCCTGCGCCGGGCGCGGGTGCGCGGCGTCGTGCAGGGGCTGCCCGTGCCGCCGGACGACGACGTACGGGTGGTGGGCGAGGTGGCGCACGATCTGTTGTTCGCCGAAATGGCGGCAGTTGTTCATCATGGCGGCGCGGGAACCACGGGAACGGCGCTGACGGCGGGGATTCCGAATGTCGTGTGTTCCTATTTCTCCGACCAGCCGTTCTGGGGCCGCCGGGTGGCGGCGCTGGACGCAGGGCCGCCGCCGTTGCCGATCAGGGCGCTGAGCAGCGACGTTCTGGCCGCGCGGCTGCGTTCAGTACCGAAATATCAAGAAAAAGCAGCGCAACTGGGGCGGCTACTCCGCGTCGAGGACGGCGTGAAGAATGCGGTGGATCTCATTGAACGTTGTTGATCGTGCGGATAGTGTGCATATGCCCACGATCACCCCCTGGAAGTAAGGTGCCATGAGACGGCGGCTACGGCAGGTCTTCATCATCGGACTCACCCTCTCGCTCCTCGGCATCGGCGTTCCCGCGTGGTCGGAGGACGACGACAGGAGCTGCAACGACCTCATGGCGGCCGACACCCCGGCCTACGTCGTCTGCACCTGGATGGCCACTCCTGAAGAGGCCCTGGAGATCGCCCACTTCTGGCTCGACAACGACGGTGAGAACCTGAAGGGCGCCGGCCCGCAGGACCCGATCACGATCGACTGCAGCGCTCCGGGCAACGAGTGCCCGACCGAGGGTATGGAGGGCGACGGCGAGGCCCACGAGGTCGGCGACCCCGACGTGCCCGGCGCCGAGGACGGTGGCACGCCCGAGTGCCAGAACGGCGAGCAGTGCTTCGTCGACCCCAACGGCCTCAGCGCCGCCGAGAGGGAGTCGGCTCTGGAGACGCCGGCCGGCAAGGCCGCGAAGACCGCGAAGACGGTCGCGCCGGCGGGCATGCGGATCTGGATCGAGACCGAGCTGGCCGACGACTACAAGGCCGGCAAGCTCGACGAGGCCGCCAGGAAGGTCGCCGCGCTGGCCGTCGCGCAGCCGGGCGTCGTGGGGGTCAGGTTCACCTCCCAGCTCGGCTACAACCAGACGTTCGCCACCGCCGACGAGCTGGACACGTTCGTCGCCGAGGCCACGGCCGCGCTGCGCACGCTGCTGCCGGGCAAGAAGCTGAGCGCGCACACGGTGGTGCCGGTGCTCGGCTGCGGCTCGAACGACGCCTGCAAGGCCGAGCTGACCAAGAAGTACCCGCTGCTCGACCCCGAGCGCATCGGCGCCTGGCTGAGCAAGGGCTCCATCGACCAGC
Source organism: Nonomuraea sp. NPDC048882 (assembly GCF_040649755.1). Classification (NCBI taxonomy): domain Bacteria; kingdom Bacillati; phylum Actinomycetota; class Actinomycetes; order Streptosporangiales; family Streptosporangiaceae; genus Nonomuraea; species Nonomuraea sp. NPDC048882. The sequence goes on along the minus strand of NZ_JBEZGB010000011.1, from coordinate 315,469 downwards.
TCGCCCTGGACAACGGCCACCTGGCCACCGAGTACGCCACCTGGAAGATCGACGCCGCCGAGGCCCAGCGCAACCAGTGGATCCAGGTCCGGGCCCGCGCCTGGGACGCCTACGCTCAGATCGCCGCCGAGGACGCCGCCTTCACCGCCGGGCAGCTCACCGAGGAGCAGGCGACCAAGACCATCACCGAGCGGATCGCCGCCCCGCTGCAGGACGACGCGGCCGAGACGGTCACCCTGTGGAGCCGCTGGCAGAACGACCAGGGCCAGGTCAACCGGGTGTACGGCGAGAAGTGGGCCGCCACCCCCACCTGGGACCAGCTCAAGAAGCTCGGCTCGATCCGCGCCCGCCTGGCCACCGTCTACGACCCGGCCAACCCCGAGGTGGACCTGGCCACCGACCTGAAGAACCTCTCGGAGGTCTTCGGCCAGGTGTACCTGCACGCCGCCTGATCCGACCTACGGCAAGGGGCCGGGAACCGCTCGAAGAGCGGCGCCCGGCCCCTTTCGCATGGGACGAAGGTCAGCCGAACAGGCCGTTGACGGTTTCGTTGGCCAGGTCGAGAGCGTTGACGTCGCTCTTGAAGGAGAAGATCGCCTCCATGGTCTCGGTCATGGTGGCGGTGATGTCGGCCCAGTGCTCGGCGATCGGCGCCAGGTGGGTGGTTCCCTCGTCCACGTGCACGGTGAACGCCTTGACGTCGATGCCGGCGTCGGCGAAGGCCTGCTCCGCCTTGGCGGTCGCGGTCTTGATGGCCGGGAAGACGGTGGCCTGCTTGGCCACGATCTCCTCCTGGCAGGCGGGCGAGGCGAGGAACTTCACCCACGCCCAGGACGCCTCCGGGTTGTCGGTGCTCGCCGTGATGTTGTCGGCCAGGCCGTTGAACAGGCTGGCCCGCTTACCCGTCGGCCCGATCGGCGTGGGCGCGATGCCCGACTTGACGTCCTTGAGGGAGAAGAAGGTTTTGGTGTTCCAGCTGCCCTCGGTGACCATGGCGTACTTGCCGGCCCCGTACGAGTCGATCATCCCGACGCCCGAGTTCACGATGTCCAGGCTCGGCATGTAGCCCTTCTCGATGAGCCCGGTGAACCACTTGATGGTCTCCTTGAACTTCGGGTCGGCGTAGTTGAACTTGGTCGGCCACGGGTTCTGGTCCCCGTACTGCCAGCCGTTGCTCATCGTGTACATGCTCCACTCGGTCTGCCCGAAGCCGCCGCCGCTGCCGTTCGAGCCGATGCCGTAGGTGGCGACCTTCGTCTTGTCGAAGCCGGGCTCGTCGCCGCGCTTGCCGTTCTTGTCCACGGTGAGGCGGGCGATGACCTTCTCGTACGTGCCGCCGTCCTGCGGGTTCCAGGAGAGCTTGGACATCTCCTCCGGCTTGATGCCGGCGTCCTTGAGCATTTTCGTGTTGTAGATGACGGCCACGGTGTCGAAGTCCTTCGGCAGCCCGTAGCGCTTGCCCTCCTTGGTGACCCACAGGTCGGCCAGGCCGTCCTGGTAGATCGACAGGTCCACCTTGTCCTTGGCGACGAAGTCGTCGATGGGCATGAGCTGGCCCTGGGCGGCGAACTCCGGGTAGCGCGACAGGTGGCCGGTGAAGACGTCGGGGGCGGTGCCGGAGACGAACGCGGTGGTCAGCGTGCTCCAGTAGTCGTCCCAGCCGTACTGGGTGATCTTGACGTTGTACTGCGGGTTGGCCTTGTGGAAGGCGTCGGCGCAGGCCTGGTACTGGGGCTGCTGGGCGGTGTCCCAGAGCCAGTAGTCGATCGTTGCGGAGTCGCCGCCGGCGGCCTCCGGCTCCGACGATCCCGAGGTGCCGCAGCCGGCCAGCAGCAGCACCGCCGCTCCGGCGACGGCGAGAGAACGCTTCATCACAACAACAACCTTCCGTGGAGTGGGGGGACGGCGCTCACTTGACGCCGGTGTAGCCGATGGAGTCGATGACCCGGCGGCCGAGCAGGGCGAACATCACCATGATCGGCAGCGCGGCGAAGAGGGTGGCGGCCATGAGCCCGGCCCAGTCGGGGCTGCCCTGCGGCGTCTGGGAGCGGAAGATGCCCAGCGCGACGGTGAGCACCCGGACGTTGTCCGCCTTGCCCACCAGCAGCGGCCAGAAGTAGTCGTTCCAGCTGGTGATGTAGGTGAGGATGGCCAGCGTGGCGATGGGCCCCTGGCTCATGGGCAGCACGATGCGGAAGAACGTGCGCACGTGCCCGGCCCCGTCGATGCGGGCGGCCTCCTCGACGCTGGCGTTGATCCCGAGGAAGAACTGGCGCAGGAAGAACACCGCGAACGGCGTCATGAGCAGGTGCGGCAGGACGATGCCGAGATAGGTGTTGAGCAGCCCCAGCTCTTTGATCAGGATGAAGTTGGGCAGCGTGGTGAAGATCGGCGGCACCATGAGCGCGGTGACGAAGACGGAGAACAGGACGTTCCTGCCGGGCCAGCGCAGCCGGGCGAAGGCGTAGGCGGCCATCGAGCTGAAGAAGACCTGGCCGAACGTGGTCAGGGTGGAGACGACGAGCGAGTTGCGCAGGTAGAGCCAGAAGTTGACCGTGCCGCTCGACCCGCCCTCGGCGATGGCCTCGGCCGTGCTCGACAGGCCCAGCACCCGGCGGTAGGCGCCGAGCGTGAAGTCCACGGGCAGCAGGTCGGAGGCGCCGCCGGCCAGCGCGCGGGTGTTGGAGAAGGACGTACGCAACATCCAGTAGAACGGGAACAGCGTCACCAGCATGGTCACGACGAGCACGGCCCAACCGGCCACTCGCCCCCAGCGGATCGAGCCCATCACGACCCCCTCAGATCCGACTCGCCCGCCCGCGACAGACGCATCTGGAGATAGGCGATCCCGGCGAGCAGCACGAACAGCACGGACGACAGAGCGGCGGCGTAACCGAAGTTGAACCGGGTGAACGCCATGTCGTAGATGTAGAAGTAGATGACGCGGGTGGCGTTGATCGGCCCGCCCGCCGTGGTGACGGCGATGGTGTCGAAGACCTGGAACGAGCCGATGACGCTGAGCACCATGACCAGCGCCATGACCGGGCGCAGCAGCGGCAGCGTGACCCGCCAGAACGTCTTCCACTCCGAGGCCCCGTCGATGGCGGCGGCCTCGTACACGCTGGGCGGGATCGTCTGCAGGCCGGCGAAGATGAGCAGCGCCGTGTAGCCGGTGTGCCGCCAGGTGTTGATCCCGGCGATGGTCGGGATCGCCCAGTCGGAGCCGAAGAAGGCCACCCGGTCGAGCCCGAACCACTCGATCACGTTGTTGACCACGCCGATCTGGAAGTCGAGCATCCAGTACCAGACGAGGGCGACGACCACGTTGGCGACCAGGTACGGCAGCAGCACGACCCCGCGGACGATCATCGACTTGGTCAGCCGGTACATCAGCACGGCCAGCACCATCGCGGCCACGGTCTGGCCGGCGATGTTGAGCACCACGTACTCGGCGGTGACCTTCAGCGCGTTCCAGAACAGGCGGTCGCCGAAGAGCCGCTCGTAGTTGTCCAGCCCGATGAAGGTCGGCGGGGTGAGGACGTTGAACTTGGTCAGGCTCAGGTACGCGCCGCGGAGCGCGGGCCAGAGGTAGAACAGGGCGAAACCGATGGTCGCGGGCAGGACGAACATGAGCGCGACGGGCAGATCGCCCAGGCGTTGTCGGAATGAGGAAGGCGGAGGGTGGAGCACTGTCCCGGGCGTGGTGCGGGGGGCGGCGCGGACGGTATCACTGGTCATCAGACCTCCAGGTGCCCGCCGGCGGTAGATCAGCGGTGCAGCAGCAGATGCTGGAGAGCGGTGACGGCCGCTCCCCTGGCCCATTCGTTGAAGGCGAAGGGCTTGACGGCCACCCGTACGGGGGTGGCCGTCCAGTGGGTGTGCTGGGCCAGCGCGGAGTGGAACGCGCCGGCGCAGACGTCGTACATGTGGACGGATTCGCCGGACAGGACGACCAGCTCGGGGCCCGTGAGGTTGGCGACGGTGGCGACGACCTGGCCCAGGGCGGCCCCGGCCTCGTCGAGCACGCGGCGTGCGACGGGGTGGCCGTCGGCGGCCAGGCTCAGGCAGTCGTCGAAGGTGAGCTCGGGCCGGTCGAGGGTGGTGGCGATCGAGCGGCGGATGGAGTGGGAGGTGGCGTACGCGCGGGCGCAGCCCCGGTGGCCGCGCTCGCACATGGGCCCGCGGTCGTCGATCTGGAGGTGGCCGACCAGCCCGGTGGCGCCGGACTGCCCGGTGACCAGCCGGTCGCCGACCACGAGCCCGCAGCCGATCCCGGCGCCGACCGTGACCAGCGCGAACGACGAGTGGCCCACGCCCTCGCCGAACCACTGCTGCACGGCCGTCAGCGCCCTGACATCGTTGTCGAGCACCGTGGGCACGGACACGGCCTCCTCCACCAGCGTGGCCAGCGGTAGCTTGCTCCAGCCGAGGAAGGGGGAGGTGTGCACGACGGGGTCGCTGGGGGCGGCGATACCGGCCAGGCTTATCCCGACGGCCGACAGGGGCCGGCCGGGCTCGGCCAGCTCCTCGACCACCTCGACGATCTGGCCGAGCACGTGGTCGCTCTCATGGTCCGCGAGCGGCCTCGACGTCTCCGCCTGGACGGTGGCGGCCAGATCGGTGCGTACGGCGAACAACTCGTCGGAGGTCAGCTTGACGCCGACGAACGACATGCGCGAGGCGTCCACCTGCAGCGGCTGGGAGGGCCGCCCGACGGTCGCCGGACCTTCGCCGGTCGCCTCCAGCAGGTAGCCCGCCTCGAGTAACGGCTTGGTCAGCTTGGTGAGCGCGGACGGCGACAGGGCGAGCCGCCGTGCCGCCTCCGCCCTCGACAGGGGGCCGTGCACGAGCAGCTCGACGAACACCGATCGCATGGCGTCGGTGAGCCGCACAGACTCGGTCTCGGTGTGTGAGAACACGGGCCCCATGGTTGGGCTTATATGTTCATGCTGTCAAGTAAATGGGTGGCACAGATCACTAACAAGAGGTATGGACCGGCGACTCCTCCAGGCTTTCATTGACCTCGTGCACTAATGCGAGTTAGTCTCCAGCGGCCTGATCGATCCAGCAGTCCCGGGGGACGCCGATGCCTGTAATCCCGCTCGACGACCAACACTGGGCGCTCACCACGCCCGGCTCCACGTACGTCATAGGCGTGGTGATCGACCCGGAAACCGGTGAGGCCGCGCCGCGGCAGACCTATTGGGGGCCGCGGCTCGGACCTGAGGCCGCCCGCCAGGTGACCGACCTGCCGCGGCGGCACGTCTCCAGCTTCTCCACGCCGTCGGAGGTCGAGGAACTGCTGCCGGTGGACGGTGGCAAGCGCTGGGGGGCGCCGTCCCTCCAGGTCGCCTTCGGTCACGTGCGCTCGGTGGAGCTGCGCTTCGTCGGGTCCGAGGTGCGCGACGAGGGCGACGGGGCCGAGCGGCTGGACCTGGTGCTGGCCGACGCCCACCATCCGTTCGAGGTCGTGCTGTCCGTACGGGTGCGCAGCGACACCGACGTCATCGAACGCTGGACCACCGTGCGGACCGGCACCGACGCCGCCGTCACCCGGCTCGACTCGGGCAACTGGTTCATCCCGGACGCCGACGCCTACCGTTACAGCGGCGTCTTCGGCGCGTGGGCCGAGGAGTCGCAGCTCCAGCGCGGCCCGCTGCCGGTCGGCGAGCTGGTCTTCACCAGCCGCCAGGGCATCACCAGCCACATCGCGAACCCGTGGATCATGATCGACGCGGGCGAGACGACCGAGGAGCACGGCGAGGTCTGGGGCCTGGCCCTGGCCTGGAGCGGAAGCTGGCGGCTGACCACCACGCACCGCCCCGAGGGCGGGGTGAGCGTCACGGGCGGCTTCGGCCACGACGGCGTGCGCTGGACGCTCGCGCCGGGCGAGGAGCTGGTCACGCCGCCCGTCCTGGGCCTCTACAGCGACGGCGGATTCGGCGCGGCCAGCAGGGCCTGGCACGAGTACGCCCGCCGGCACGTGCTGCCCACCCCCGCCGAGGAACGGCCGGTGCTCTACAACTCGTGGGAGGCGACCACGTTCGCCGTCACCGAGGCGCACCAGCTCGCGCTGGCCAAGACGGCCGCCTCGATCGGCGTCGAGCTGTTCGTGATGGACGACGGCTGGTTCGGCCGGCGCGACGACGACACCACCTCGCTGGGGGACTGGTTCCCGCACCGCGAGCGCTTCCCCGAGGGGCTGCGCTCCATGTTCGACGGCATCCGCGACCTGGGCATGAGCACCGGGCTGTGGGTCGAGCCCGAGGGGCTCAGCAAGGAGAGCGAGCTCTACCGCGCCCACCCCGACTGGGCCCTGCACCTGGAGCACCGCCGCCGGGACGAGAAGCGCCAGCAGCTCGTGCTCAACTTCGCCCGCGAGGACGTACGCGAGTGGGCGGTCGGCTGGCTCGACGGGCTCGTCACCGAACTCGATCTCGACTACCTCAAGTGGGACATGAACCGCCCGTTCACCCAGGCGGGCTGGCCGGAGAAGGAGCAGTCGCAGGACCGGATCTGGATCGAGCACACGCGCGGCGTCTACGAGGTCATGGCCCGGTTGCGCGAACGCCACCCCGGCCTGCGGATCGAGTCCTGCTCGGGTGGCGGCGGCCGGGTCGACCTCGGGATCCTGCGCTACACCGACGAGGTGTGGCCGTCCGACAACACCGACGCCCGCGACCGGCAGAACATCCAGCACGGCTTCTCCCAGCTCTACCCGGCCAGCGCCATGTCCGCCTGGGTCACCGACACGCCCAACCCGACCACCCGGCGCTCGATGCCGCTGCGCTACCGCTTCCACGTGGCCATGGCGGGCGTGCTCGGCATCGGCGGCAACCTGGACGAGTGGACCTCCGGCGAGCTGGAGGCGGCCGCCGAGCTGATCGCCCAGTACAAGCACGTGCGCGCGACCGTGCAGCACGGCCGGCAGTACCGCCTGGCCGGCACGCCGGGAGCGGAGCGCTCGGCCGTCCAGTACGTGCACGACGACCAGGTCGCGGTGCTCGTCTACAACCCGCTCGGCAACGCCAAGCGCGGCCCGCGCCGGCTGCGGCTGACCGGGCTCGACCCGGACGCCCAGTACGAGCTGGAGCGGGACGGCTCCCGCTGGTACGGCTCCACCCTCATGGCCTCCGGCATCAGGCCCGCCGCGTGGGAGCCGATCGGACCTGACTATCGCAGCGAACTGGTGGTGTTCAGGAGGGTGTAACCCACCCTGGCCTGGCCTTACGGTCAGGGTCCCGTAACCGTCCGGAGTGGTCGTTGCCCGCCCCCACGGTGCGTGAGAGTTTCGAACCCGCGAGGCCACGGACGGGAGCGGGGAGCTGCCGGCCGTGACCTTCGGGGGTACATGTCCATCTCACGAAGGGGGATCCACCATGACCGAGTCCGAGAGCTTCATCGAGAACCCGCAGGCGGCGTCCGTGCGGCTGGTCGACTTCGAGGAGGCGAGGGTCGTGCCGGGCATCGTGCCCAGGACGTTCATCCTGATCGTCAGCGGCACCAAGCCCTACCTCAACATGAAGGTCTCGCTCTCTCCGCTGATCTACATCAAGCAGCCGGAGTACTGGGGGATCGAGGTCGTCGGCTCGCTGTCGGGCATCGGCCTGCCCGCCACGGCTCCCTACACGGTGTCGCTGCCGCTCGACGGCATCCTCGGCACCAAGGGGATCGAGGTCATCGGGGCGAACAACCGCAAGACGTTCGACGTCCCGTAGGAGACGTCTTCTTCGCTTTGCCGAACGGAATGACGCGGGCCGGGGTCGCTGTGCGGCGCCGGCCCGTCCGCTCATGCGCCGAGCGCCGTGCGGATCATCGGGTACGAGGTCTTGAACTCCCTGATCCAGTACGGCCAGGTGTGCGTGCCGTTGCCGTACAGGTGCAGGGTGTGCGGGATGCCGAGCCGCTTGAGCCGCTCGCTCAGAGCCCTGCCCGTGTACGCCGACACCGGCTCGCCCAGGTGCGCCGGATGCCAGGGTGAGCCCGGCTTGTCCAGCGGGCCGTTGAAGCTGTTGGTGCCGCTGGACAGGTAGAGGCGCACGCCTCTCAGGTTGCCGGCCAGGGCCATGGGGTCGTTCGCGGCCCAGACCCGCTTGTCGCGCCTCGGGTCGCCCCACAGCGCCAGCGGGTCCTGCTTCTCGCTGGCCTGGGCGTTCATGATGAGTGCGGGAATGCCTGGCAGGCGGGTGGCCAGGATGCCGCTGTAGGCGCCGGCGAAGCGGAACATGCCGGGGTGGCGGGCGGCGTACTTGACGGCTCCGTACGCGCCCATCGACAGACCCGCGACGGCGCGGCGGGTCCCGGCCCGGTAGCCGAGCTCCAGCAGCCGGCGCACCTCGTCGGTGTGGAACGTCTCCCACGCCGGCGCGCCGCCTCTGCCGCCGTTGTGCCAGTTGCTGTAGTTGCCGGCCCGGCCCGCCTCCGGCATGACGACGATGGCGTCCAGGGTGGCCGTGAGCTTGGCGACGTCGGTCATTCGCGTCCATGAGGTGTAGTCGTCGGCTCCGCCGTGCAGCAGGTAGAGGACGGGCCACGTCCGTTTCGCGCTCCTCGACCAGCCGCGGGGCAGGAGGAGGCGGACGGGGAGCATGCGGCCGACCGCTCGGGAGGAGATGAGGACGTCCAGGGTGCGGGGGTCGAGACGGCGCTCGCGGACGACGCGGGCGGGGCCTGGGAGTGCCGGCTGCCAGGGGAGGGGGCCTGCGGCCTTTGTCGGTTTCGCGGTGGGTCGCGGGTCTGCGGGGTGGTCGGGAACGAGCGACCAGTCGGGGTCGGCGTGTGCGGTTCCGGCGTGTGCCGCGGTGAGGGCGGGGCCGGCGTGGGCCGGGGTGAGAGCGGGTGCGGCGTGGGCCGGGGCGGTTCCGGATGCGAGGAGGAGCAGCGTCGTCGTCGCCAGAGCCAGCATGCCGCGCATGGTCGGAGCCCCTTCACCGGTGGGTGCAGGCGAGGCTAGGCGGTGGGCGGCGAGCGTTCTATGACCCCTGGTAACGAAATTACCGCCCTCGTTACGCCGTACCGGATAAATCATCACTCGCGTGATAAATCACGACCGAGGATTGTTCCGCGCGGACCTGACCCTCGCCCCGGACAGGTGGGTATCTTGGCCGATCCCCCCTGAGGCATGGGAGTGGTCCATGGACGTACCCGGCGAGGGCGAGCTCCGCCGCTTCCTCGTGTCGCGGCTCGGCGAGCACGTGGATCCCGATCGGCCGCTGGGCGAGTACGGGCTGTCGTCGCGCGAGGCGGTGGCGGTGGCGGGGGAGTTGGGTGAGCTGGTGGGCCGGGACCTGAGCCCGACCCTCCTGTGGGACCACCCGACGATCAACCGCTTGATCCCCGCCCTCACCGCCACCAACCCTCCCACCCCCGGCACTGCCGCTGTCGCCGTACCGGCCTCCACCACTCCCGCCGAGCCGGTTGCCGTGATTGGGGTTGGCTGTCGCTTTCCCGGTGCGCACGGGCCGGCCGCGTACTGGGAACTGCTGATCGGCGGGCTGGACGCGGTCGGTGAGGTGCCGGACGGGCGATGGGAGGCGTTCGACGACGGTACGGCCCGTACCGGGGCGGCTCTGGACGGCGTCACCAGGCACGGCGGGTTTCTCGACGACGTGGCCGGGTTCGACGCCGAGTTCTTCGGCATCGCACCGGGTGAGGCGGCGGCCATGGACCCGCAGCAGCGGCTGCTCCTGGAGACCGCCTGGGAGGCCCTCCAGCACGCGGGCATCGCCCCCGGATCGCTGGCCGGCACGCGCACCGGGGTGTTCACCGGGATCTCCGGCAACGAGTACGCACACCTGACCGCCTCCGACCTGGCCTCCGTGGACGCCTGGACGGCCACGGGAGCCTCACCCGGCATCGCCCCCAACCGTCTGTCCTACCTCCTCGACCTGCGCGGGCCCTCCCTGGCCGTGGACACCGCCTGCTCCTCCTCCCTCGTCGCGACCCACCTGGCCGTGTCCGGACTGCGCTCGGGCGAATGCGACCTGGCGCTCGCGTCAGGCGTGAACCTGCTGCTGTCCCCCGTGATCACCGTCGCCTTCGACCGGGGCGGCGGCACCGCTCCGGACGGCCGGTGCAAGGCGTTCGACGCCTCGGCGGACGGGATGGTCAGGGCCGAGGGGTGCGGGGTGGTGGTGCTCAAACGGCTGGCGGACGCCGTACGGGATGGAGACCGCGTGCTGGCCCTCGTCGGGGCCACCGCCGTCAACCAGGACGGCCGCTCCAACGGCCTGGTCGCCCCCAACCCCGAGGCGCAGGAGACGCTGTTACGGCAGGTGTACGCGGACCGCGGCCCCGACTACATCGAGGCCCACGGCACCGGCACGTACCTCGGGGACCCGATCGAGGCCCGCGCCATCGCCGCCGCCGTCCGGACGCCGGTGCTGCTCGGCTCGGCGAAGACGAACCTCGGCCACCTGGAGGCCGCCGCCGGGATCGCCGGCCTCATCAAGACCGTCCTCGCCCTGCACCACGGCCTGATCCCGCCCAGCCTGCACTTCCACCGCCCCAACCCGCACATCCCCTGGGACACGCTCCGGGTGGTCACCGAGCCCACCCCCTGGCCCAGACGGGACGCCCGGGCGGGGGTGTCGGCGTTCGGCTTCGGCGGTACGAACGCCCACGTGGTCGTACACGCGTACGTCGAAAGGGAGCCGGAAACCGAGACTTCCACCACCGAGACTCCGGACACCGGGACGACCGCCACCGAGACAGCCGCCGCTTCACATGTCTTCCTGCTCACCGGCCCCACCGAGGACAGGGTCCGCGAGCACGCCCGCACCCTCGCCACCTGGCGGCCCTCAGCCCCCCTCGGGGACGTCGCCCACACCCTGGCCAGGCGGGCGGACCCGGGCCGATTCCGCGCGGCCGTGGTGGCCGCGAACACGGCAGAACTGGCCGAACGGCTGCGTGACGTGCACCCCGTCCCGACAGCGAGGGCCAAGGGACCGGTGTGGGTCTTCGGCGGCTACCACCCCCGCCCTCCCGCCCTCGACCTGTACGACACCGAGCCCGCCTACCGCCACACGATCGACACCCTCGCCCCGCTCCTCGCCGAAGCCGGGGTGGACGTATACGACCAAAACCCCCAAGGCGTCGCCACGATCCAGCCGATCACCTTCGCCGCCCAGATCGCCCTCGCGCGGCTGTGGCGGGCCTACGGGTTCGAGCCCGACGCCGTGATCGGTCACTCCATGGGCGAGGTGGCGGCGGCCGTGGTGGCCGGCGGGCTTCCGGTGCGGGACGCGGTCAGGGTCATCTGTACGCGGGCCCGCCTCCTCGGCGGCCTGGCCGGCGGCGGGGCCATGGCCGTCGTGGGCGTGAGCGCGGCCGAGGTGCCGGACGACCTGCACGTCGCCGTGTACACCGCGCCCGGCCAGAGCGTGGTGACAGGGGAACGGGACCGGGTGGCGGAGTTCGCGGCCGAGGTGGTGGCGCGGGGCGGGTTCGCCAGGACGCTCACGGCCGAGGGAGCCGGGCACTCGCCGCAGGTCAAGCCGCTGCTTCCGGTGCTCAGGGAGGAGCTGGCGGGCATCGCCGGGGGCAAACCGGTGCTTCCGTACTATTCGGTGGTCTTCGCCGATCCGAGGGAGACGCCCACGTTCGAGGCCGCGTACTGGGCCGCCGGGGTGCGCCGCCCCGTCCGCCTCATGCAGGCCGTACGCGCCGCGGCCGAGGACGGTCACACCCTCTTCACCGAGCTCAGCCCCCGCCCGTTGCTGACCGACGCGCTCCGCGACACCCTCCCGGCGGACGCGCTGATCACCACGGGCGACTTCCGGACCCAGGTGGCCCATGCCGCCACCGCCATCACCCCACGCACCCGCGGCCGCGTAGTGGACGTACCGCCCCCACCCTGGCACCACACCCGCCACTGGACCCCCGGCCGCCGCCGGCACCTCGAAACCCCCGACGGCCACGTGTGGACCCTCCACGCGGACGGCACCGGCGTACTCCGCGTCGAGGCCATGGCGGCCCTGCTCCACACCGCCGCCCTGGAGGCGTACGGGGAGGCGGAACTGCACGACGTCGTCCTGCACGCCGTGCTGCCCCTGCCCGCGCGGGTCACGATCACGCTGACGGGCGACGCGATCGAACTCTCCACCAAGAACGCCGCCGGCTCCTGGCACCTCCACGCCACCGCCCACCTCACCCCCGGTACGGCGGAGGACACCCCTGGTACGGCGGAGCGGACGCCCGGGTTGGCGAGGATCGCACATGTGGCGGCAAACGGCACCTTGTCGGGCATCGAGACCACAACCCCATCCCCTGCGCCCACCAAACTCGCCACCAAGCTGACCACGCGCACCTGGACCCCCGCACCCCTGAACCCGGTCGGTTCGGTTGGTCGCTCTGAGGTCGGCTCGGTCGGTGGGTGGATCGTCGCGGCCGATGAGGGGGACGCACGGGCGGACCGGCTCCGCTCGCTGCTCGGCGGCGAGTCCGGGGATCTCAGTCGGTCCGCTGACCCCCTCCAGGCGTTCGGCGGGGCTGAGGGGTTGCGTGGTCGGGCGGTGGTCGTGTTGACGTCGCGCGAACTGGACCCGGCAGGGGTGCGACGGGTCATGCTTCGGGTCGCCGCCCTGGTCGACGCGGGAGCCCGGGTGGTGATCGCGACCGAACGGGCGCAGGCGGTGCGGGAGGGCGAGCAGCCCGACCCGGGACCGGCGGCGCTGCGCGGCCTGATCAGAGTGCTCGCCCTGGAACGCCCTGAAGCCCGCGCCCGACTCGTGGACTTCGACGACCTCACCGACCTCGCCGCCGACCTTCGTGGCCGTGCGGTCGTCGAGCTGGGTACTGAGTCGGATGCCGAGCCGGTCCTGCGTGGGCCGGCGCTCCGGGCCGATGACGAAGTGGCATGGCGTGGTGGGGTTCGTTACGTGGCTCGGTTGTGCCGTGTTCCGTTGCCGGCCGGCCGGGTGACGCGCGTCGCCGGGCCGGGTGCGTACATCATCACCGGCGGCACCGGACGGCTCGGACGGCTCGTCGCTCGGTGGCTGGCCGGGCGCGGTGCCACCCGGATCGTGTTGAACGGCCGTTCCGAGGCGTCCTGCGAACACCTTGTGGTGACGGGCGACCTGGCCGCGCCGGGGACGGCGGAGCGGCTGGTGGCGGCGGCCACGGCAAATGGGGTACGGCTGCGCGGGGTGATCCACGCGGCCGGGGTCCTGGACGACCGCCTGGTGTCCGACCTCGACCCGGAGAGCCTGGAACGGGTATGGGCCGCCAAGGTCGACGGCGCCCTGCGGCTGCACGAGGCGACGGCGGCGCTGGACCTGGACTGGTGGGTGGCGTTCTCGTCGGCGGCCGGGCTGCTCGGGTCTCCTGGGCAGGCGGCGTACGCGACCGCGAACGCCTGGCTGGACGGGCTTTGCGAGCTGCGCAGGGCGCAGGGGTTGCCGGGGATCAGCATCGCGTGGGGGCCGTGGGCGGGCACGGCTGCCGGTGCGCTGCCCGCCGTGGACTCGCTGACGGCGGAGGAGGGCATCGAGGCGCTGGAGGCGTTGATCCAGCGGGGGTTGTCGGCCGGGGTGGTCAAGATCGATGTTGAACGGGCAACCGAGTTGTTCCCCGCCATAACCCACATGCCGTATTTCTCGCAGTTCTCCCAGTTCCCGCAGTTCTCGCACTCTTCGGCATCACGCGGGCCGGCCCTCATCGCCCAAGACCCAGCCCGCGATCCCGCCCATCACTCTGCTCGGCACCTCACCCATGACTCTGCTCGGCACCTGGCCCAGCACCCCGCTCGGCTCCTCACCCAGCGTCCTGCTCTGGACCCCGCCGGGCTCACACCGGCCGAGGTTCTGGACGCGCTCGGGAAACGGGTGGCGACGGTGCTGGGAGTGGAGACGGGGCGGCTGGGCGCGGACGTGGTGCTGACAGACCTGGGCCTGGACTCGCTGTCGGCCACCCGGCTTCGCGGCATCATCGAGCACGACTTCGGCGTCACAGTCGCCACCGCCCCGCTGCTCACGGGCGCCACCCTCGGAACGCTGGCCCGCATGCTCACCACCGACCGGGAATCGGTACCAAAGGCAGCCGGTCACCCAGTGTCGTTCGGGGTCGGGAGTGGGGCGCGGGATGCGGCGGAGCGGCAGGTGGTGCGGGTGCTGGGTAGCCTGCTTGGGCGGGAGCCGGCTCTGGCGGAGGTCGTCACGTCCGGTGTCCTGCCTCAGGTGCTCGACGCTCTCGGTCGGGAGCTCGGCAGGCCGCTCCCTCTGCCGGCCGAGCGGCCCGCCACCGCGCCCACGCTGAGTGTGGAGGCGCTGGCCGACGTCGTACGGGAGATGGACGAGGCCGTGGCGGGCCGCGAGCTGATCCGCCCGCTGAACGGCCCCGCCCGCACGGGACGGCCGCTCTTTCTGGCTCACCCCGCCGGAGGCACCACCGGCGTGTACGCGTTGCTGGCCGACCGTCTCCCCGCCCCGGTCCTGGGTCTGGAACGCCTGGAACGCCCGGAGGGTCCAGAAGGGCTGGAACGAATGGACGGCGGCGGCGTCATGGGCATCCCCGAGCGCGCCGCCCACTACGCCCAAGCGATCAAGGACACCTGCCAGGGCCCGTACCGGCTGGGTGGATGGTCGTTCGGCGGGATCCTGGCGTTCGAGATCGCGCACCGGCTCGGCGGTGAGGCGGAGCTGGTGGTCATGATCGATTCGGGGCTGCCCGAGCCGGTGCCCGAGGCGGTGCGGCGGGAGGCGGAGGCGCGGCGGTACGTGGACTTCGCGGCCTACCTGCGACGGACCTACAACGTGCACGTCCGCCTCGAAGCGGCCGAGCTGCTGGGCCTGGCGACGGAGGAGGAGCGCATGGAGCTGGTCAGGACCAGGATGGCCGAGTCGGGGGCGCCGGCGGCGCTGCCCCCGTCGATCCTGCGTCACCAGCTCGCCTCGCACCAGGACACGAGGGCCATCGAGCGCTACCGCCCGGCCCCGTACCACGGCAGGGTCGTCCTCTATCGGTCCACGGAGCCCGCGCCCTGGGCGGTGCGTGACTTCCGGTACGCGCACGAGGCGGATCCGGCCAGGGGCTTCGGCCCGTACGCGACCGACCTGGAGATCGTCGAGATCCCCGGGTCGCACCACCTCAACCTGCTCGACCCGCCGCACGTCGAGATCGTGGCCAAGCACCTGGGAGGACTGCTGTGACGCGAGCACAAGCACAGGTAACAGGGCAAGAGCTGGCGCAGGCGGCGGTGGCCGGGGCGGAGAGCGCTGAGCTGGAGCGCCTGGAGCTGCCCACGGTCTACCGGGCCGCGCACCTGCGTAAGGACGACGTGGGCACGTTCGACCAGCACGACCAGGACAAGGACGTGCGCAGGACGCTGCACGTCGGCGAGGTGCCCATGCCGGAGCCGGCCGAGGACGAGGTCCTGATCGCGGTGATGGCCAGCGCGATCAACTACAACACCGTGTGGTCGGCGACGTTCGAGCCGGTCCCGACGTTCGCGTTCCTTGAGCGCTTCGGGCGTACGGATCCGAGGCACGACCTGC
This sequence comes from Nonomuraea sp. NPDC048882, assembly GCF_040649755.1. Taxonomy (NCBI): domain Bacteria; kingdom Bacillati; phylum Actinomycetota; class Actinomycetes; order Streptosporangiales; family Streptosporangiaceae; genus Nonomuraea; species Nonomuraea sp. NPDC048882. Next base: position 299,978 of record NZ_JBEZGB010000011.1, on the reverse strand, counting down.
CGACCCACGTGCTCGGCTCGGACGCGGCGGGGGTGATCGTCAGGACCGGCCGGGCGGTACGCCGCTGGCGGGCCGGCGACCGCGTGGTCACCAGCCCCGCGTACGTGGACGGCGAGGACCCGGCCGGCCAGCAGGACGGCATGCTCGCGGCCGACCTGCGGGCCTGGGGCTTCGAGACGAACTTCGGCGGCCTGGCCGACTTCGCCGTGGTCAAGGCGACCCAGCTGCTCCCGAAGCCGCGCCACCTGACCTGGGAGGAGGCGGCCTGCAACATGTTGTGCGCCTCGACCGCGTACCGGATGCTGGTCGGCGAGCGCGGCGCGCGGATGAAGCAGGGGGACGTGGTGCTGCTGTGGGGCGCGACGGGCGGCCTCGGCGGGTACGGCGTGCAGCTCGTACGCAACGGAGGCGGCATCCCCGTCGGCGTCGTCAGCTCGCGGGAGAAGGCGGACCTGCTGCGCCGCATGGGCTGCCCGTACGTGATCGACCGCTCGCAGTTCGAGGACCTGTCGGACGAGAAGGGGTGGCGGCGGCTGGGCGCGGAGGTGCGGCGGCTGGTGGGGGAGGATCCGGCGATCGTGTTCGAGCACACGGGCAGGGAGACGTTCGGCGCCTCCGTGTACGTGGCCAGGCGCGGCGGCTCGGTGGTGACGTGCGGGTCGTCCAGTGGGTACGACCACACGTACGACAACCGGCACCTGTGGATGAAGCTCAAGCGGATCATCGGCTCCCACGGCGCGAACTACCAGGAATGCCACGAGGTCAACCGGCTGATCTCGCTCGGCCTGATCCATCCCACGCTCTCGGCCGTCTACCCGCTGGAGCGGACGGGCGAGGCGGCCCGCGCGGTGCAGCTCAACCGGCACGTGGGGAAGGTGGGCGTGCTCGCTCTGGCGCCCGGGGAGGGGCTCGGCGTGGAGGATCACGCACTGCGCGAGCGGATCGGCGAGGACCGCCTCCGCCTCTTCCGCACGGCGCCGTGAAGCGACTCGCACATTCGCCGCTCTTCCGTACGTCGCGAAGCGGCTCGCACGGTCTGCCGCTGTTCCGCACGTCGTGATTCGGAAGAACGGCAGGTAGGGCGATATTTCGGTATCTTGCGTAACTCGACAAGACCGAAACCGCGACAGAAGGGAACGGCACGTGTCGGACGATGCCGGCCTTCAGGCCCTCCGCGAGGCGGCGCGCCTTTCTCCGGACAACCTCCCCCTGCGCCAGCACCTCGCCGGGCAACTCCTGGCCAAGGGGTACCTCGCCGAGGCCGAGGCCGAATTCCGCGCCGCGCTCGTGCTCGCGCCCAAGAACCCTGACATCATCGCCGGCCTGGCCGAGGCGTTCGTCCGGCAGAGCGCGTACGGACCCGCGCTGGCCGCGCTCGAACCCCTGCTGGCCGAGCCCGGCTACCCGCCCAGGCTGGGCATCCTCGCGGCCAGGGCCCTCATGGGCGAGGGCGACATGGGCCGGGCCGCCTACCGGTACTTCGAGGCGATCAACAGGGACGCCTCCCTGGCCGATCCCGACCTGGCCGGCCGCCTGACCCCGGGCGGCCCCGGCAGCCCGTGGCCGCCCCCGGCCGCCGCGCCGCCCCCCATGCCCGCCACCCCGTCCGGCTCCCCGCCGCCGCCCCCTCCGCACGCATATCCGAGCGGCCCCGGACCCTCCACGCCGCATGTCGCACCCGCGAACAGCGCCACCGCCGAGGTCGAGCGCTCCGGCGTGACGTTCGCCGACGTCGCCGGCATGGAGACGGTCAAGGAGGCGCTGCGGATCAAGCTCCTGCTCCCGCTCCAGCAGCCCGAGCTCTACGCCGCGTACGGCAAGCGCGCCGGCGGCGGCGTCCTGCTCTACGGCCCGCCGGGAGCGGGAAAGACGCACCTGGCCAGAGCGGCCGCCGGTGAGCTGGGCGCGGCGTTCGTCAACGTCGGCCTGTCGGACATTCTCGACATGTACGTCGGCTCCAGCGAGCGCAACCTGCACGCCACATTCGACCTGGCCCGCCGCAACCGCCCCTGCGTGCTGTTCTTCGACGAGGTGGACGCGCTGGCCGGCCGCCGCTCCGACATGCGTCACGCGCAGACCAGGCAGCTGGTCAACCAGTTCCTGTCGGAGCTCGACGGCGTGGACCAGAGCGCCAACGAGGGCGTCCTGGTGCTGGCCGCCACGAACGTCCCCTGGTACGTGGACGCCGCCTTCCGCCGCCCCGGCCGCCTCGACCAGCCGGTGTTCGTGCCGCCACCGGACGCCGCCGCCCGCGCGGCCATCCTGCGCATCCTGTGCCGGGACAAGCCGCTGGCCGAGATGGACTTCGACGCCGTGGCGCGGGTGACCGAGCACTTCGTCGGCGCCGACCTCAAGGGCCTGGTGGACCGGGCGGTGGAGGCCAAGCTGCAGCAGTCGATCAGCGCGGGCCGGCCGATCCCGCTGTCCACGCAGGACCTGCTGGCCGCGGCCCAGACGCTGCGCCCGACGGCGGTGCGCGAGTGGATGGCGACCGCCCGCAACTACGTGCTGCACGCCAACGACTCGGGCGCCTGGGACGAGCTGATGCCCTGGGTGAAGGGCAAGTGGTGACGGTCGCCGGCCCGGTCGAGTGGAGCACGTGGTGAAGGCCGCCGATCCGGTCGAGCGGGCGCGTACGCTGATCCAGCTGCGCCGCCCCGCCGACGCCGAGCGCGAGCTGCGCGGCCTGCTCGCCCAGGAGCCCGAGCGCGTCTCCGGGCACGCCCTCCTGGGGCTCGCCCTGATCCTCCAGGGGCAGGAGGGCGAGGCCGTCGAGGAGGCCCAGGAGGCGGTACGGCTCGCGCCCGACCAGTGGTTCCCCCAGTACGCCGCCGCCCAGGTGTACTACCGCGCCCGGCGGCCCGAGCAGGCGATGACCGCAGTCCGCGAGGCCCTGCGGCTCGAACCCCAGCACGTCCCGAACTGGGAGGTGCTGGCCCGCGTGCACATGCTGCGGGGCGAGTGGGCGCTGATGGCCGGCGCGGCCAGGCAAGGGCTCGCCATCGATCCTGAGGACCGCGACCTGGTCAGCCTGCTCTCGCTGGCCTGCACGAACCTGGGCGACGGCGGTCAGGCGATGGCCGCCGCCGCGCACGCCGTACAGCTCGACCCGGAGAACCCCACCGCGCACTTCGTGCGGGGACGCGCGGCGCTCAGGTTCGGCGAGCCCCGGCGGGCGGCGGAGTCGTTCCGTGAGGTGCTCAGGCTCGACCCCGGCTTCGGGGCCGCCAGGGACTACCTGGTGGCGGCGCTGAAGCAGCGCAACCCGCTTTATCGGGTGCTCTCGCGGCTGCGCGGCCGGTTCACCGGCGGCTGGCGGCTGATCTTCCTGCTGCCCGCCGTCCCGCCTGTCATCGTGGTCTTCGTTCTCGTCGCCGTGCTGCACTGGGTGGCCTGGATAGCCGAGGCGTGGACCACGTTGCGGCTGGCCCGCGCCAAGGCGACCAGGCTGCTGTTCGAGGGCGCCGAGACCCGGGTGGCGCTGGCGTGCTGGGGCCTGCTGGCGACCGGCGGGCTGCTGCTCGGGCTGGGCATCGGGCTCGGCGCCGAGCCGGTCGGCACGGCGGGCGTGACGGTGATGGCCCTGGTCACGCCGCTGCAGGAGGCCGCGCACACCGGCTCGCCGCGCGGGCGGACGATCCTGTACGGCTGGACGGGCCTGCTCGCCCTGGCCGCCGCCGTGGCCGTGATCGTCACCCAGCCGGTGGTGGCCCTGCTCGCCGTGTACGCCGCCCTCGCCACGGTCTGGCTCGCCACCCTCGTCCGCGGCCGCCCGGCCGGCAGCCTCTGACCACGCACAACGGGTGTCAGAGCAGCGTCCCGCCGCTCACCTCGAACCCGTTCAGTGCCTTGTCGATCCTGGCGAGCGTGTCCGGGTGCAGGGTCAGGTCGGCGGCGGCCAGGTTCTCCTCGATGTGCGCGGGAGTGCGGCTGCCCGGGATGGCCACCACGTGCTCGTCCTGGTGCAGCAGCCAGGAAAGGGCGAGCTGGGCCGGGGTGAGCCCGAGATGCGTGGCCAGGGTCCGGATCGGGGCGTAACGGTCGTTGTTGCCCGCCAGGTTCTCGGCCGAGAAGCGGGGCGCGTTGTGCCGGAAGTCGCCCTCGCCGAGCGCCCGCACCGTACCGGTGAGGAAGCCGTTGCCGAGCGGGCTCCAGGCCACGATCCCGACACCCAGTTCGCGTGCCGTGGCCAGCAGGTCGGCGTCCACGGGCCGCCACATCGACCACTCGTTCTGCACGGCCGCCACGGGGTGCACGGCGTGCGCCGCCCGCAGTTGCGCGGCGGTGACGTTGGACAGGCCCAGGTGCCTGACCAGCCCGTCGCGGACCAGCTCCGCCATCGCACCGGCCGTCTCCTCGATGGGGACGCCGGGGTCGGGGTAGTGAGCGTAGTAGAGGTCGATCACGTCGGTGTCCAGGTTGCGCAGGCTGCGCTCGGCGTAGCGGCGGACCAGGCGGGGCTCGGCGTTCACCCGCAGCTCGCCGAAGGCGTAACCGACGGGATACGACCGGCTCGGCTCGCCCTCCGGGATCGCCAGGCCGAACTTGGTCGCCACGACCACCTCGTCCCTGCGGCCCTTGATCGCCCGGCCGACCAGGCGTTCGTTGTGACCGTCCGAGCCGTAGGCGTCGCTGGTGTCCACGAGGGTGGCGCCGGCGTCCAGCGCCGACTTGAGCGCGGCCTCGGCGCGGGTGTCGTCGATCTCGCCGTACACACCGGGCGAGAGCACCATCGCGCCGTAACCGATGGCGGGGACCTGGAGGTTTCCGAGTACGCGGGTCTTCATGCGCTCGATCCTGCGGCCGGGACCGCCGGAGCGTCCAAGACCTTTTGCTATAACCGATGGCTATGGACGTGCATCTGCGGGAGTTGCGGTACTTCGTGGCGGTGGCCGACGAGCTGAACGTGACGCGGGCCGCCGAGCGGCTGTTCGTCTCCCAGCCCGCGCTGTCCAAGCAGCTCAGGGTGCTGGAGCGGCAGCTGGGCTTCCGGCTGTTCGACCGGGTGCCGAGCGGGGTGGTGCTCACCAGGCAGGGTGCGGCCCTGCTGCCGGCCGCCCGCGACCTGCTGGAACGCTGGGGCGCTGGGGTGGAGCGGGCGCGGGCGGCGGCGCCGGCCGGCACGCTGGTGATCGGGATGCAGACCGCCGTGGGCAGAGGGCTGCAGCAGGAGGCGCTGCGGCGCTTCCGTACGGCGATGCCGGGGTGGGAGGTGTCGCTGCGGCTGGTCGGCTGGGACGACCCCAGTGGCGGGCTGGCCGACGGGTCCTCCGACGTGGCCTTCATCTGGCTGCCGGTGCCGGCGGGGCTGCGGACGTACGTGCTGGCCAGGGAGGAGCGAGGCGTGGCGATGCCGGCCGATCACCGGCTGGCCGGGCTGGCGGAGATCCCGTTCGCGGAGCTGCGGGACGAGCCGTTCATCGCGCTGCCCCCGGCCGCGGGGGCGCTGCGGGACTTCTGGCTCGGGCTCGACGTGCGGGAGGACGAACCGGTGATCGGGGTGACCGCCAACACGGCGGAGGAGGTCTTCGAGGCTGTGACCAGCGGACTCGGCGTCGTTCTGGTGGCGGAGGGGAACGCGAGGCTGTACGACCGGCCGGGAATGACGTACCGGCCCGTTAAGGGGCTGCCTCCTGGGGAACTCGCCATTGCCTGGCGCGAAGGGAATGCCACCCCACAAGTCCTGGCATTCATCGACGCGCTACGACAAGTCACGACTAAGGTCTGACGCGATATCGGACCAAGCGGGAAGGGTGACCATGAGCGACTACGCGACCACCTTCGAACTGATCGACGCCGACAAGGACGGCCGCATCTCGGCCGTCGAGCTCGTCCGGCTGATGGAGGTGATGGGCCAGCCCGTGACGCTGGAGGCGGCGCAGGCGGGTGTGCAGCGGCTCGACAAGGACGGTGACGGGCTGATCGACGTCGAGGAGTTCGGCGCCTTCCTCCAGAATTGACAATAAACAAGCACTTGCTTCACATTCTTCTGTTGCCTGGGTCACAATGGCGACAGGAGGGACGATGGCCATCAGGAGTGACGTCAGCGAAAGCCGCATCCCCGCGGAGATCGTCAGAACGCTCAGGTCGGGCATCGGCCGGGTCTCGGAAGAGGTGATCGAGGAGATCCAGACCCGCATCCCCGAATACGCCCGGCCCTCGGACGAGATCTACATCAAAGTCGTACGAATGGCGGTCGAGCAGGCCATCGAAGGTTTCCTCGACCGCGTCGAAGACCCCGGCGCCCCCTGGGACCCCGAGCCGTTCCGCATGATCGGCAAGGGGGAGGCGGCGGAAGGACGCAACCTGGAGCCGCTCCAGGCGGCGATGCGGCTCGGCGCCCGGGTCGGCTGGCGGCGGCTCACCGAGATCGCCGGCCCGCTCGGGCTGTCGCCGCAGTGCCTGTACGGCCTGGGCGACGCCATCTTCGTCTACCTCGACGAGCTGGCCGACGCCGCCGCCGAGGGCTTCGAGTACGCCAGGGCGCACGAGGCGGGCGAGATGGACCGCCGCCGTAACCGCCTGCTCGACCTGCTGCTCAGCCGGCCGCCCGCCGGCCAGGAGGCCATCGCCGACCTGGCCAAGGCCGCCGGCTGGCGGCTGCCGAGGACCGTCGCCTGCGTGGCGCTCGACGAGCAGCACGGCGCCCGCCGCGTGCCCCCGCTGCCGCCCGACGTGCTGACCGGCCACGAGCGGCCCGCGCCGTGCCTGCTGGTGCCCGACCCGGCCGGCCCCGGCCAGGCCCAGACACTGGAGCACGCGCTGCGCGGCCACCGCGCGGCCATCGGCCCCGCCGTCCCCCTGACCTCGGCCGCGACCTCGCTGCGGTGGGCGGGCGAGGCGCTGGAGCTGTCGCGGCGCGGCGTGCTGCCCAGGGGGCTGCTGCGGTGCGAGGACCACATGGCCACGCTGGTCGTGTTCAAGGACGAGGAGCTGGTCAGCGCCCTGGCCGAGGTACGGCTGGCGCCCCTCGCCCACCTGCGGCCCACGCAGCAGGACCGGCTGGCGGAGACGCTGCTGGCCTGGCTGCGGCACGGCAGGGGCGCGGGCGAGGTGGCGGCCAAGCTGCACGTGCATCCGCAGACCGTGCGTTACCGGCTGCGTCAGCTTGAGGAGCTGTACGGCGACCAGCTCGCCGACCCCGACATCCGGTTCGAGCTGGAGATCGCCCTGCGCGCCAGACAGGCGGTCATGACCCGCTGACCGGGCTCGGCCCCACGCCGCCGACCGGCCGCGTTCCACCGCAGTCCGGTCTATACCATGGGCGGATGCCGAAACCGGTCATATTGGACTGCGACCCCGGACACGACGACGTCTTCGCGATCTGGCTGGCGGCCGGCGACCCGGAGATCGACCTGCGCGCCATCACCACCGTCGGCGGCAACGGCCTGCTCACCCACACCACCTACAACGCCAGGGTGGTGACCGGCCTGGCCGGGATCACGGGCGTGCCGATCTCGCCAGGAGCCGCCAGCCCCCTGGTGCGGGTGCTGACCCCGGCCGAGTCGATCCACGGCGCCAACGCGCTCGGCGGCCCCGAACTGCCCGAGCCGGTCGTGACCGCCGACCCGCGCACCGCGATCGAGCTGATCGGGGACGTCCTCGACACGGCCGGCGAACCGGTGACGATCGTGGCCACCGGCCCGCTGACGAACATCGCCCTGTTCGTCCGGGCCCACCCGGAACGGCTGCCCCTGATCAGGGAGGTGGTCTGGATGGGCGGGTCGACCGGGCGCGGCAACATCACCCCGTACGCGGAGTTCAACTCCTGGACCGACCCCGAGGCGGTCGCCGTCGTGCTCGGCTCGGGAGTGCCGTTCACCATGATCGGCCTGAACGTCACCCACCAGGTCCTCGTCACGCCCGAGGTGATGGCGAGGATCGGCGCGATCGGCAACAGGACGGCCGCCTTCGGCGTCGAGCTGCTCGCCTTCTTCAACGCCACGTACGAGCGCGACCAGGGCATGCCGGCCGGCCCGCTGCACGACCCCGTCGCGATGGCCCTGGTCGCCCGCCCGGGCCTGGTGACCACGGTCGGCACCAGGATCGACGTCGAGCTGCACGGCACCGAGACGGCCGGCGCGACCAGCGTCGACCTGCTCGGCAAGCTCGGCCGCGAGCCCAACGCGCGCGTGGCCACCGGCGTGGACGTCGAGGGGTTCTGGGAACTGGTCGAAGCGGCGATCCGTACGCTGTCATGACCTGCCCCGCCGGGGGTAGCGGAAGCGGATGCGACTGACGTACACCTCCGACGTCTGGTGGAAGAACGCCGTCGTCTACTGCCTGGACGTGGAGACGTTCAAGGACGGCAACGACGACGGCGTGGGCGACTTCCGCGGCCTGACGCAGCAGATCGACTATCTCGCCGGGCTCGGCGTGACCTGCCTGTGGCTCATGCCGTTCTTCCCCACCCCCAACAAGGACGACGGCTACGACATCACCGACTTCTACACCGTCGATCCGAGGCTCGGCACGCTGGGCGACTTCGTGGAGTTCATGCGCACCGCCCACGACCGCGGCCTACGGGTCATCGCCGACCTCGTGGTCAACCACACGTCCGACCGGCATCCGTGGTTCAAGGAGGCCCGGTCGAGCAAGGACTCGCCGCTCCGCGACTGGTACGTCTGGTCCGACACCCCGGAACCGGACAACCCCGACCAGGTCGTCTTCCCCGACAAGGAGAACAGCGTCTGGGAGTACGACGAGGGCTCGGGCCAGTACTACCTGCACAGCTTCTACCGGCACCAGCCGGACCTGAACGTGGCCAACCCCGAGGTCAGGGACGAGATCGCCCGCGTGCTGGGCTTCTGGATGGAGCTGGGGCTGTCCGGCTTCCGGGTGGACGCGGTGCCGTACCTGATCGAGAACGTCGATCCGAAGCTGGCCGAGCCGCACGAGTTCCTGGCCGACCTGCGGGCGTTCATGACCCGGCGGATGGGCGGATCGATTCTGCTCGGCGAGGTGAACGTCGCTTACAAGGACCTGGTCTCCTACTTCGGCGACGGGCTCGGCGACCAGATCACGATGTGCTTCGACTTCATCGGGATGCAGAAGGCGTGGCTGTCGCTGGCCCGCTGCGACGCGGGGCCGCTGTCGGAGGCGCTGCGCGAGCGGCCGAAGCCGCCCAAGGACTCCCAGTGGGCCGTGTTCCTGCGTAACCACGACGAGCTGACGCTGGACAAGCTGACCGAGGACGAGCGGCAGGAGGTCTTCGCGGCGTTCGGGCCGAGCGAGGACATGCAGATCTTCGGGCGCGGGCTGCGCCGCCGCCTGCCGCCCATGCTCGGAGGCGACCCGCGGCGCGTCAAGATGGCCTACAGCCTGCTGTTCTCGTTGCCCGGCACGCCGGTGATCTTCTACGGCGAGGAGATCGGGCTGGGGGAGAATCTGAAGGCGGAGGGCCGGATGGCGGTCCGCGTCCCCATGCAGTGGTCGCGCGACGGCGGGTTCAGCCGGGTGGAGCCGGTCCGGGCCGTGCCCGAGGGCGCGTTCGGCCCCGAGCGGGTGAACGTGGCCGACCAGAAGCGCGACACCGACTCGCTGCTGCGCTGGTTCCAGTTGCTGATCGAGCGCTACCGCGAGTGCCCCGAGCTGGCGTGGGGCGAGTCCACGGTGCTGGACACGGGCGAGCCGGCCGTCTTCGCGCACCGCTGCGACGCCGACGGGGCCACGGTGGTGGTCGCGCACAATCTCAGCGACACGGCGCGGGAGGCGGAGCTGCGGCTGGACGGGCTCGGCGGCTGCCGGCTCACGGATCTGCTGGTGGACGGGACCACCGAGGTGCCGGACGGAGGCGTGGTGCGGATCACGATGGAGCCGCACGGCTGCCGCTGGTTGCGCGCCTCACGTCCGGACGTCGCGCCCGAGGACGCCTCGGTGAAGTCACGGTGAATCGTGGTCGCGGAGAGCTCCGGGCCGCTGAAAGCTCCAGGGCGAGCTTGATCGGCATTTTCGTAATCAATGAGTAATTTGTCGAGATTAATCTCCAGCAGCATGCAGACCAAGAAGCTCGCCCTCACCGGAGCCGCCGCGCTGTGCGCGCTGGCCCTGGTGGCGCCCCCCGCGCAGGCCGGCAAACCGGCCAGAACGGTCATGGTCACGGTCATGGGCACGTCCGACCTCCACGCCAACGTGCTCAACTGGGACTACTTCAAGGACGGCGCCTACACCGACAGCCAGGGCAACGCCGTCGGCCTGGCCAAGGTGTCCTCGCTGGTCAACCGGATCAGGGCCGAGCGCGGAGCGGATCGTACGCTGCTGTTCGACTCGGGTGACACCATTCAGGGCACCCCGCTGGCGTACTACTACGCCAAGGTCGAGCCGATCACCGAGACCGGTAAGACCCACCCGATGGCCAAGGCCATGAACGCCATCGGCTACGACGCCGTGACGCTGGGCAACCACGAGTTCAACTACGGGCTGCCGCTGCTGGCCACCTGGATCAAGCAGATGAAGGCCCCCGTGCTCGGCGCGAACGCCGTCCGCGACCGGTCGGGGCTGCCGGCGTACCAGCCGTTCGTCATCAAGACGATGAAGGTCAAGGGCGACAAGCCGGTCAAGGTGGGCGTGCTCGGTCTGACCAACCCGGGCGTGGCCATCTGGGACAAGGCCAACGTCGAGGGCAAGCTGCGCTTCACCGACCTGGTCGAGACGGCCAGGAAGTGGGTGCCGGTCATCCGCGGCCTCGGCGCGGACGTGGTCGTCGTGACCGCGCACGCGGGCGACAACGGCCTGTCCTCCTACGGCGGCGACCTGCCCGTCGAGAACGCCTCCGCGCTGGTGGCCGAGCAGGTGCCGGGCATCGACGCGGTGCTGTTCGGGCACGCCCACAACGAGGTCGCGCAGCGGTTCGTGACCAACAAGGCGACCGGCAAGCAGGTGCTGCTGACCGAGCCGGGCAGGTGGGGCCAGCGCCTGTCGGTGCTCGACTTCCAGCTCGCCAAGCAGCGCGGCAAGTGGACGGTCACCGGCAAGTCCTCCACCACGCTGAACACGAACACGGTCGAGGAGGACCCGAAGATCGTCCGGCTGCTCAAGCCGCAGCACGACACCACGATCGGCTACGTCAACAAGGTCGTCGCCCAGTCGGCCCAGGAGCTGGTCGCCACGGAGTCGCCGTACAAGGACACGCCGATCCTCGACTACATCCAGCACGTCCAGGTCGAGACGGTCAAGAAGGCGCTGCCGGACAACACGCTGCCGGTGCTCTCGATCGCCGCGCCGTTCAGCCGCAGCGCCGTCTTCCCCGCCGGCGACATCCGGGTCAGGGACGTGGCCGGTCTGTACGTCTACGACAACACGCTGCTGGCGGTGAAGCTGACCGGCGCGCAGATCAAGGACTACCTGGAGTACTCCGCCAAGTACTTCAACCAGCTCGCCCCCGGCGCCCCCGTGGACCCGGCCACGCTGACGAACGCCGGCAACACCCCCGACTACAACTACGACCAGCTCTCCGGAGTGTCGTACGACATCGACGTGGCCAAGCCGGTCGGGCAGCGCATCGCCAACCTGAGCTACGACGGCGCGCCGCTCCCGGCCGACAAGGAGTTCGTCGTCGCGATCAACAATTACCGCCAGTCGGGCGGCGGCGGCTTCCCGCACGTGACCACGGCCCCGGTCCTCTACAACGCCCAGGTGGAGATCAGGCAGGCGCTGATCGAGTACGCCACCGCGCAGGGCACCATCGACCCGGCCGACTTCGCCGCCCCCAACTGGAAGCTCACCAGGGACGGCCAGCCGCTGTTCTAGAGGTAGGAGGGCCCGCTCACCCGGTGCCGGAACGTCCACCACACCCACGCCTGGGAGGCCACCAGGAACGGGATCAAGGTGAGGACGACCGGCACCAGCAGCGGCCCCGACGTGCCGGGCTCCAGCGGCAGCCGGAGCCCGGCCAGCACCCCCACCACCACGAGCGCCGCCGCCGTCAGCGCGTACGCGCGCCACTCCCCGGCCCCGCCCGACAGCACGGCGGCCCGCTCGCGCAGGGTTCCGCGCAGCCGCAGCGCCGCGAACGTCAGCCCGTGCGTGCCGAACAGAGCGGTCAGCACCAGCGCGGGCAGCGCCGCCGCCGGCCCCTCGATGCCGAGCAGCACGTGGGACAGCAGCGTGCCCCAGCTCAGCGCCAGCCCCCAGCTCCCGGCCACGATCGCGCCGTCCCAGAACGCCTGCCAGCGCGCCCCCGGCACCCGCCCGCGCAGCCAGAGCCCCATGTCGCGCACCACCCACGCCACCAGCAGCGTCACCACGACGGTGTAGTTGCCGTGCAGCAGCTCGCCCTCCGACTGGGGGAACAGCCCGGCCAGCACTCCGGCCGCGGCGACCAGCCAGACCTCGTTGCCCAGGAAGAACGGCGCGATGGCGGCGATCACCTCGCGCCGCTCGGCGGACGAACGCCCGAGGTACGGCAGCGCCATGCCCACCCCGATGTCCGCCCCGGCCAGCACCAGGTAACCCAGGACGAAGAAGGCCAGGATGAGGATCTCCACGATCGGCTCCTTTTCAGAACGAGGGGACGGGGACGGGGGCGTCGATCGGCCGGTCGCCCAGCGCCACCGCAGCGGGTCCGCGCCGGGCGTGCCTGGCCAGCAGCCAGGTGTTGACCGCGATGAGCACGCCGAACACCGTGCAGAACGCGATCAGGGAGAACTGCAGCTGCCCCGCGGTGACCGGGGACATGGCCTCCGAGGTGCGCAGCAGCCCGTACACGGCCCATGGCTGGCGCCCCATCTCCCTGAAGATCCAGCCGCTCAGCATGGTCACGAACGGCACCGGGATCATCAGCACGAGCAGCCCGTGCCACAGCCGGAACCCGCGCACCACCGGCCGGAACAGCATGAGCAGAAAACTCAGCCCGGCCACACCCAGCATGACCGCGAACAACGTCAGCATCGTGATCCCGCCCGCCTGCACCCACGCCACGGGCGGCAGATAGTCACCCGGCCCGAATGCGGCCACCATCTCGGCCTGCGCCTCGGCCAGCCGGCCGGCGTCGTTCGTCCAGGCGGCAGCCTTGGCGGGCTGCAGGGTTTGGAACGAGATCCCGCCGAACACCGCGTTCATGAAGACGGCGGGCAGCGCCACGCCGACCCCGATCCGCAGCGACTTGCGGAAGACGTCCTGCTCGGGCGTGCGCCTGAACAGGTGGTACGCGCTCACCCCGGCCACGAAGAACGCCCCCGTGATCAGCCCGCCGACCAGCACGTGCCAGAACGCGAGCTGGGCCGCCGGGTTGGCCACCATCGCGCCGAAGTCCGTCAGCCGCAGCCGCTCGCCGTCCAGCACATGGCCCACGGGATTCTGCAGGAAGCCGTTGGCGGTCATGATGAAGAATGCCGACGCGTACGCCGTCAGCGTCACCACCCAGATCACCGCCAGGTGCGCCCACCGGTTCAGCCGGTTCCAGCCGAAGATCCACAGGCCCAGGAACGTGGACTCGACGAAGAACGCCGCCAGCGTCTCGATCGCCAGCGCCGAGCCGAACACGTCGCCGGCGTAGTTCGTCAGCCCGCTCCACGACAGCCCGAGCTGGAATTCCATCACGAGCCCGGTGACGATGCCCATCGCGTAGTTGATCAGGTAGAGCTGGCCCCAGAACCGCGTCATCCGCAGGTGCACGGGGTTGCCGCCGACGGTGGCCCAGGTCTGGATGACCGCCACGATCGTGGCCAGGCCGAGCGTGAGCGCCACGAACAGGAAGTGCGCGCCCGCGGTGAGGGCGAACTGCAGGCGGGCGAGGTCCACGGTGTCCATGCCCCGAGCCTCCGGGCAGGACACCGCGCGCCGCGTCATGCCCGGGCGGGCACCCGGCGTACACCCCAGGTGGCATGGGCCGGGTCGGCGTACGACTCAGGGGGTAAGCCAGCCCGGGGTGATCATGCCGGCCTCGTACGCGATGACCACGAGCTGCGCCCGATCGCGCACGGCCAGCTTGGTCATGATCCGGCTGACGTGCGTCTTCGCGGTGGCCGGGCTGAGCACCAGCCTGGCCGCGATCTCGTCGTTGGACAGGCCCGCGGCCACCAGCGTCATGACCTCGCGCTCCCGGTCGGTGAGCGCGTTCAGCCGCGGTCCCGGCTCGGGGCGCTTGACCCGGCCGGCGAACTCGGCGATCAGCCGGCGCGTGATCGAGGGGGCGATCAGCGCGTCGCCCCTGGCCACGACCCTGACCGCGTGGATCAGCTCGGCCGGCTCGGTGTCCTTGACCAGGAACCCGGCCGCGCCCGCGCGCAGCGCCCCGTACACGTAGTCGTCCAGGTCGAACGTGGTCAGGATGATCACCCTGACGCCGTCGAGCGCGGGGTCCCCGGCGATGCGGCGGGTGGCCTCCAGGCCGTCGAGCTCGGGCATGCGGATGTCCATGAGGACCACGTCGGGCCGGTGCTCGCGGGCCCCGGCGACGGCCTGCGCGCCGTTGGCGGCCTCGGCCACCACGTCGACGTCCTCCTCGTCGCTGAGGATGGAGCGGAAGCCGGCCCGGACCAGAGTCTGGTCGTCGGCGAGGAGTACGCGGATCATCGAGTCCCGTTCGTCGGCTGGTTCAGTGGCAGGCGGGCGGCGACGCGCCAGCCGCCCTCGGGTCGCGGGCCCGCGTCCAGGGTGCCGCCGAGCGCGGCGGCCCGCTCGCGCATGCCCTGCACGCCGAAGCCGCTGCCCTCGTCGTAGACGGCGCCGGGGCCTTCGTCATCGACTTCGATCTCGACGTGCCCGGACGCGCTGGTGAGGCGGAGCGTGGCCCGGTCGGTGCCGGAGTGGCGGGAGACGTTCGTCAGCGCCTCCCTGACGATGCGGGCGGCGGCCAGGTCCACCTCGGTGGGCAGCGCGTCGAGCGGCCCGGACAGCTCGGTACGCACGTCCAGGCCGGAGGCCCGCACCAGCGCCTCCACCCGGGCCAGGCTGTCGTGGGGAGCGGTCGGCGCGTCCTCGTCCACCTGGCGCAGCACTCCCAGCGTGGTACGCAGCTCGCGCAGCGTCTCCTTGCTGGTGTCCTTGATCGTCCGCAGCGCCGTCTCGGCCTCCTCGGGCCGTTTCTTGAGTCCGTGCAGCGCCGCGGCGGCCTGCACGTTGATCATGGAGATGTTGTGCCCCAGGACGTCGTGCAGCTCCCTGGCGATCCGCAGCCGCTCCTCGCCGGCCCGCCGCCTGGCCTCCTCCTCCTTGCTGCGTACGGCGTCCAGCGCGTGCTGCCTGGCCTCCTCCAGGTACGCGCGGCGGTTGCGGGTGACGCCGCCGAACGCGATGGCGGCCACCACCCACCCGGCGATCATCACGAACAGGCTGTCGTCCACGTGCCGCACGCCGCCGCTCTCGCCGATCCCCATGGCCAGCAGCGAGGCGCCGCCGGTGGCGATGGCCGCGGTCAGGTGCCCCAGGTCGGCAGCGGAGTACAGGCAGACGAACAGCAGCACGATGATCGGCCCGTCGACCGTGGCCCACGGGTAGTAGACGGCCACCGACACCGCCACGACGATCAGCGCCGCGACGGGAAAGCGCTCCCGCACCAGCAGCCCGCAGGCGGCGGTCAGCGGCAGGACGAGGTCGAGCGCGTTCACCGGGTTGACGCGCGGGAGGAAGGCGTAGGACGCCAGGGTGCCGATCAGCGCGACGGCAATCGTCACGGATGTCACGATCGTGCTGGTCGACGGCCTGCTCATGACTCCTATTGTCTACATATCCGCATATGGCGGGGTAATTGGCGGCGCGCATCCTGGGTAGAGCCGGTGCATGAGCACCAAGGACGAACTCCGGCAGGTCGAAGAGGATCTGGCCCGGCTGCGTGCCGAGAACCAGGAAGTCCGCGACCAGATCCGCGACATCGGCGCCACCGACCAGGTGGAGATCGCGACGATGATCAGCCAGGCGGACGAGCAGGTCGAGCTGATCGCCGGGCTCGAACGCCGCCGCGACGCCCTGATCCAGCGCCTGGAGGAAGAGGGCGCCCGGTAGGGGCGCCCCGCGTGGTTCGGCCTCGCCGGAGTTCCGGCGTTCAGCGTCGCCGGAGCTCGGCGCCGACCTCGTGCAGATGGCTCAACGCCTGACCGTACGACGTGAGCAGCCGGGTCTGGAGGTAGTCGACGCCGATCTCGGCGCAGTAGCGCTCGACGATCGGCTGGGCCCGGCGCAGGTTCGGCGCCGGCATGTGCGGGAACAGATGGTGCTCGATCTGGTAGTTGAGCTGGCCGAGCGCCACGTCCGTGAACAGGTTGCCGCGCACGTTGCGGGAGGTCAGCACCTGCTTGCGGAGGAAGTCGAGCTTGTCCTCCTTGGTCAGCACCGGCATGCCCTTGTGGTTGGGGGCGAACGTGCAGCCGAGGTAGAGCCCGAAGAGCCCCTGGTGCACGAGCAGGAAGAGCAGCGCCTTGCCGACCGGCAGGATGGTGAAGATCAGGCCGAAGTAGAGGACGAAGTGGGTGACCAGGAGCGTCAGCTCCAGGCGGCGCCGCTTGGCGGCCGGGTTGAGCAGTGCCTTGAAGCTGGCGATGTGCAGGTGCCAGGCTTCGAGCGTGAGCAGCGGAAAGAACCAGAAAGCCTGATATTTTGCGATAAATCGTGGCAGGCCATTGCTGTTCGCCGCCTGCTCCTGGGACCAGACGATCACGGCGGGGGAGACGTCGGGATCGTGGTCCTCGTGGTTGGGATTGGCGTGGTGGCGGTTGTGCTTGGTGTTCCACCAGCCCCAGCCGAGCCCCACGCCGAAGTTCCCGATGATCAGGCCGGCGATGTCGCTCGGCCGCCTGGTCCTGAAGACCTGCCGGTGCCCCAGGTCGTGGGCGAGGAAGCCGAGTTGCGTGAACACCACGGCCATCACGACCGCGACGAGAAGTTGCAGCCAGGAGTCGCCCACCCAGGCGAACAACGCCCAGCAGCCGAGGTAGACGAGGGCCGCGATGCTCATGCGTACGGCGTAGTAGACGGGACGCCGGTCGAGCAGACCGGCCTCCGTGATGCGATGGGCTAGTCGGGCGAAGTCACTGCCTCGAGTGTCGATCGTGCCTGGACTGGCCACTGCTCTCCTTACCTCGCGGTGCAAGTTGCCCTAACCATGGCGTATCAACCGCCAAACGGGAAGAACATCGGGTGACGGCGTGAGCTACCCCAGCGTTTCGATCGGGAACGTGGCGCGGGGCCGCCGGGGTCGCAAGTGCGTGCGGCGCGGGGCCGGGTGTGCTCAGGGCGGGGCCGCCGGGGGCCCGAGTGCGCTGAGAGCGTATTTCTCCGGCTCGGGAAGCGCCGCGCCCTCCCGCAGCGCCGCCCGGCAGCCGTCGGGACCCAGTGCCCGTTCGCACGCTCCGGTCAGCCGGGCGACGTACGGATCGGCGGACGCGCCGATCCCGCGCAGCGCCCGCGCGGAGCCCAGCAGCATGGCCGCCGGCCGGGGCTCCAGGTGCTCGGCCACGCCCTCCAGCACGGTCGCCCGCGCCGTCCGGTCGGAGCAGCCGGCCATCAGCTCCAGCGCCCGCCGCAGCGGCCCGGCCGGCCCACGGCTCACCTTGGCCAGCTCGACGTGCATGAACGCCCTGCACTGCGTGGACACCTCCGCCTCCATCGCCAGCGCCGCCTCCAGCAGCCGCGCCGCCTCAGCGAGGTCACCGGTGCGCCGGGCCAGCTCGCCCCTGGCGTGCCTGACCCGGGCCACGACGCCCTGGTCCTCCGAGCGCACGGCCGCCGCCCAGGCCCGCTCCAGCGCCTCGGCCGCCCCCTCGTGGTCGCCCGCCCTGGCCTTGAGCTGCCCGAGCCGCAGCAGGAACGTCATCGGCCCCAGCGGCGTCTCCAGCCCCGACAGCTCGGTCGCCAGCCGCTCGGGCTCCTCGCCCAGGGTGACGGCCGCGGCGAAGTCGCCCCGGTTCTCCGCCACCAGCGAAAGCCAGTAGAGCGCCGCCCACTGCCCCCACCGGTCGCCGGTGCTCCTGAACCCGGCCAGCGCCGGCTCCAGCAGGTCCTCCGCCCCGGCCACCGTCCCGTACTCGAACCTGACGATGCCCCCGACCAGCAGCGCCGCCGACCGCGTCCACGGGTCGGGATGCCCGCGCAGCTCGGCCACGCCGCGTTCGGCCAGCTCCACCACGTCCTCCGGCGGCTCCATCACGGTGGCCAGCGCCCACGCGTTCAGCGCGGCCGGATGATCGGACGCGCGCACCGCCTCGTTCAGCCCGCCGCCCGTCGCCGCCAGGCACAGCCCGTACGCCAGCTCCCGCCCCGGCGGCACTATGTCGCCCGCCCGCTCCAGCACCTCGGCACTCCGCTCGGTGATCTCGCGGCGCCGGCCCCGCATGATCCACGGCCAGAAGCGCGGCAGGACGGCCCGCAGCGGGTCGTCGGTGTGGCGCAGTGCCGCGTCCAGGTTGCCGCGCTCCGCGTCCAGCACGGCCAGCCAGGTGAGCTGCTCGCCGGTCCGCAGGTACGGCTCTGCGGTCTCGGCCAGCTCGGTGTAGTAGCGGGCGTGGGCCCGGCGCAGGCCGGGGAGGTCGGCGGCGGCGTACTGCCTGATCGTCTCCAGCATCGTGTAGCGGTCGCCGTCGAACGCGATGAGCGACTTGTCCACCAGCGAGGAGAGCAGGTCGAGGTCGCCGCCGCAGATCTTGGCGATGGCCTCGTACGTGGCGCCGCCGGAGAAGACCGTCAGGCCCCGCAGCAGCTCGCGTTCGCGCTCCGAGAGCAGGTTCCAGCTCCAGTCGATGACCGCGCGCAGCGTGCGGTGACGCGGCTCCGACGTGCGCCCGCCACGGAAGGCCAGCCGGTCGCCGAGCTGCGCCACCAGCACCGGCACCGGCATCGTGCGCAGCCGGGCGGCGGCCAGCTCGATGGCCAGCGGGATGCCGTCCAGCTCGCGGCAGATCCGCGCCGCGTCCGCGTCGTCCACGCGCAGATCGGGCCTGGCGGCGGCGGCCCGATCCCTGAGCAGCTCCCGCGCCGGCCCGTCGGGCAGCGGAAGGACCTGGTGCAGGCGTTCGCCGGGGACGTCCAGCGGCTCCCTGCTGGTGGCCAGGATCCGCAGCCCCGCCACCTGGGACAGCAGCCACCGGGCCACCCGTGCGGCCTCGTCGATCAGGTGCTCGCAGTTGTCCAGCACGATCAGGGGCGCGCGCCCGCGCAGCGTCGTCACCAGGTCGGTGGTCCAGAACACGGCCTCCAGCGCCGCCCGCACCCCGGTGACAGCGGCCAACTCGACCAGCCACACACCACCGGCCACGCCCAGCCCCGCACCCGTTCCCAGCCCTGCGCCCGTCTCCAACCCTGCGGCCACCTCCACGGCCAGCCGTGTCTTTCCGGCTCCGCCGGGACCCACCAGCGTGACCAGCCTGGACTCGCCGAGCTGCCGGGTCACCAGATCGATGTCCTCCGAGCGGCCGACGAAGCTTGTGAGCCTGGCGGGCAGGTTGCCCCCGGCGGCCGGCTCGTCGTCGCGCAGTGCCGCCAGGTGCGCCTCCCGCAGCTCGGGCCCGGGATCGACGCCCAGCTCCGTCGCCAGCGCCGTCCTGATCCGCTCGAAGACGGTCAGCGCCCCGGCCCGCCTCCCGCCGGCGGTCAGGGCCCGCATGAGCAGGGCATGGAACGGCTCCCGCAACGGATGCGCCACCACCAGCCCCTCCAACTCGGCCACCAGCCCATCGAGCCCGCTCACCGGCCCACTCACCGGCCCGCCCACACCCCGACCACCGACAGGGCCGAAGCCGGCGATCGGGTCGGCGTTCGGGAGGGCGTTCGGGAGGGCGTCGAGGTCAGCGGAGATGCGGGCGGCCAGGGTCGTCAGCCGCAATTCCTCCAGCCGCGCCGCAGGACCCGCCGCGAACGGCAGCTCCGCCGCGTCGGCCAGCGCGGGGCCCCGCCACAGCGCCAGCGCCCGCCCAGCATCGCCGTCGCGGGCCAGTCGTTCGAACGCCCACGCGTCCACCTCGCCGGCCGGCACGTCGAGCAGGTAACCGGCCGGATGGGAGGCGATCAGCCCAGGAGCCTCCCTGCGCGCCCTGGACACCAGCGACTGCAGCGCCGCCGTCGGATGCGCGGGCGGGTCGTCCGGCCACAGGTCGTCGATCAGGCGATCGGCGGTCACCACCCGGCCGGGGTCGAGCGCGAGCCGTACCAGCAGCGCCCGTACCCGGGCGCCGCCGATCTCGCCGCCCGCCACCCGCAGGGGCCCCAGGATCCCGACCCGCATCCGCCCTCCACGACCGCACGCCGAGTCCACACTAACCGCCACCCCACCGCCCCGACCCCGACCGACCCGGCGAGCGCGGGCGGTCACAGCCCGAGCCGCTCCCGCAGCAGCTCGACCGGCAGGTGCGGCACCGTGGCCTCGTGGAACACGGGCAGCCCCACGATCAGCTCCCCGTCCACCACCCGCAGCCCGTCGGGCGCGGAGTACCCCCTGGTCTGCCGTGGCTCGATGGCGTAGTAGCCGCCGGTGCCGTAGTCGATCCGCACGCTCTCCAGCGACGGCCGCGCGCTGGCCAGGCAGGCCCCCATCGGCAGGCCCAGCTCCGTCGGCGAGGTGAGCGCGTGGGCGTGACCGGCCACGACCAGCGCCGGTTCCACGCGCGCCGTCAGCACCCGTTCGGCCATCAGGGCGTCCCGCTGGGACCAGTCGCCGGTGAACATGCCCCCGTCGAACAGCGTGACCGTCAGCCCGGGAACGGCCTTGAGCATCGCGAGGTGCCCGGCCGTGACGCGCCCGTCGCCGAGCCACCACAGCGGGTGGTCCAGCCCCGTCCCCTCGCTCAGATAGACGTCGAGCTGGTGCTTGAGGTCTCCCGGCCATTCGAGGGCCAGGTGGGTCAGCCCGAGCGCGCGCATGAGCCCGTGGATGATCAGCGGGTTCTCCCTGACGCCGTGCACCTCGCCGAGCAGCAGCAGCCCCGACTCCTCGATCGAGCGCCTGGCGCGGTCGAGCGCGCCCTGTTCGGCCCGCAGTTCGTAGTCGTCCGTACGGAATTCGGCGACGGCCTTGAGCAGACCGTCCAGCGTGTCGACGCCTGGCATGCCTCCACATTCTTCGCCAGGCCCCCTCCGCGCAACAGGTGAGTCAGGAGAACACCTTGGCCTTGAGCGTGGGAACGTGCCCCACCACCCGCAGGAACGTCTTGAACCCGATCCGCGCCGTCCGGTTGTCCCCGACGAACTGCTCGGCCGCGCGCCGCGAGTCGCGTACGGCGGCGAAGCCGTACTCCCGCATCTCCGTCTCGTAGCGAGCGATGGCCGCGACCGGGTCGCCGCCGGCGGTGAGTCCGGTGGTGAGTGCGGCGCGGAGCAGACGCGCGTCGCGCAGCGCGGTGTTGGCGCCGATGCCGCGCATCGGCGTCATGCTGTGGATGGCGTCGCCGAGCAGGGTGACCGTGCTGGCCGGCCAGGGGTCGATCGGGATCGAGGTACGGATCGGCAGCAGCGAGACCGTGCCCGGATGCGACAGCTCGACCAGCCTGCGCAGGTCGGGATGCCAGGACGCGATCATGCTCGCCACGGTCTCCTTGAGCTGCTCTCCCGTCATCCCGGAGAGGCCGGCGGGAAAGCGCTTGGACGTCGCGCCGAACGCCCACAGGATGTAGCTGCCGGTGTTGTCCATCAGCGCGCCCTCCTGCTCGGTCTCGCCGATCCCGTCCTCGCGCACGGGGCCCGCGCCCAGGTCGTGCGGAGCGGTGAAGAACCCCATCCCCTGGGGCGGGATCACGCTGTTGGGGCCCTCGACCAGCCGGGGCGCGAGCAGCTTCCTGCTCGCCTCCGTCAGCGGGAACTTGCCCGCCAGGGTGGTGATCCCGGTGTCCACTCGCTCGGCGTGCGGCAGGTACTGCTTGCGCACCCGGGAGTTGCCGCCGTCCGCGCCGACCACGATGTCGGCCGTCTCGTTCGTGCCGTCGGCGAAGAAGAGCCGCACCCGCCCGCCGGACAGCCGCTCGTAGCGCTCGAACGTCTTCCCGAACCGTACGACGTCGTCCAGGCCGGACAGCAGCACCTGCCTGAGCGTGATGCGGCTGACGGAGTGGTGGTCGTCGGCCGGGTCGGCGGCGGCGGGGGTCTCGATCAGCGCCAGCGTGCGCAGCCGCTCGGTGAGGAAGCCGAAGTCCTGGCCGCCTCGTCCGGTCGTGTCGAGGAAGGCCTGCCACAGAGGGGCGGGCAGGCAGTCGTGCAGGGCGCGGGCGCCGTGGGGGTCGATGTGCACGCGGTAGCCCTGCAGCCGGTCGGCCGGGGTGCGGTCGCGCTCGTAGACGGTCACGTCGAGCCCGGCCTTGAGCAGCCCCTGGGCCAGGCAGAGCCCGCCGACCCCGCCGCCGATGATCGCGATGCGCTTCTTCTGCGTCGTCATGTCTCCGACTATCAACCAATCGGATGAAACTGTCAACCAAACGTATGGATGATAAGCTGTCGCATATGAGGCGAGCACCGGAGGAGAGGCAGCGCGATCCCGAGCGCACGAAGGCGCGGATTCTTCAGGCGGCGCTGGAGGAGTTCGCGGCGAAGGGGTTCGCGGGGGCGCGGGTCAGCGAGATCGCGACCAGGGCCGGGGTGAACAAGCAGCTTATTTCGTACTATTTCGGCGGCAAGGAGGGCCTCTACCAGGCGCTGAACACCCGCTGGCAGGCCGAGGAGAGCGCCTTCGCCGACCCCTCGGCCTCGCTCGGCGAGCTGGCCGCCTCCTACGTCCGCGCCAACGCCGAGCGCCGCGACTACGGCAGGCTGATGCTCTGGCAGGGCCTCACCGACGACACGGCTTCCGACCCGGCGTTCGTGGCCGACGTGCGGCGCGACCTGGAGCAGCTACGCCGCCGCCAGGAGGCCGGCGAGTTCCCCGCCGACCTCGACCCGGGCGCGCTCCTGGTGGCGCTCTTCGCGATGGCGGCGGCGGGCGTCTCCTTCCCCCAGCTCGTCCGGGCGGTGTGGGACCAGGACCCGGCCTCGCCCGAGCTCACCGAGCACTACGCCCAGCAGATCGAGAAACTGGTCGGCCATCTGGGGCAGGCACGCCCGCCGGCCTGAGCCGGTGGTCAGGGGCAGCGCACGACCATCCCCGCGTACGACAGATTCCCGCCGAAGCCGAACAGCAACATCGGCGCACCCTCCGCCACCTCGCCCCGCTCCAGCAGCTTGGCCAGCGCCAGCGGCACGCTCGCGGCCGAGGTGTTGCCCGATTCGACCACGTCACGGGCGACGATCGCGTTCACCGCGCCGAGTTTCTGGGCGATGGGCTCGATGATGCGCAGGTTCGCCTGGTGCAGTACCACCGCCGCCAGCTCCTCCGGCCGTACGCCGCCGCGCTCGCACGCCCGCCGGGCGAGCTCGGGCAGCCGCGTGGTGGCCCAGCGGTAGACCGACTGGCCGTCCTGGGAGAAGCGCGTGGGCGTCCCCTCGATCCGTACGGCGGAGCCCAGCTCCGGCGCCGAACCCCACACGACGGGCCCGATCCCCGGCTCCTCGGCCGCGCTCACCGCGCTTACCACGGCCGCTCCGGCGCCGTCACCCGTCAGCACGCACGTCGTCCGGTCGGTCCAGTCGGTCACGGCGGTCATCTTGTCCGCCCCCACGACCAGCGCGTTCGTCGCCGCCCCCGCCCGGATGGCGTGGTCGGCCTGGGCCAGGGCGTGGGTGAAGCCCGAGCAGGAGACGCCGAGGTCCATCAGCGCGGCCTCCGGCACGCCGAGCCGGCCCGCGACGTGGGAGGCGACGTTGGGGGCGCGCTCGGTCTGGGTGCAGGTGGCGATCAGCACGAGATCGATGTCGGACGGCTCCAACCCGCTGCCGGCCAGCGCTTTGGCGGCGGCATGCGTGGCCAGGTCCGCCACGCTCTCGCCGTCCGCGGCCACATGCCTGGTACGGATCCCGACCCGTCTGGTGATCCACTCGTCGCTCGTGTCCACCATCGCCGCCAGATCATCATTCGTCAGGACTTTTGCGGGTTGATAGTGGCCTGTCGCGACAAGTCGTGATCCATTCATGCGGCGGACTATAGCAAGCGAACGTTCGGACGCTATTTCCCGAACGGCCCGCTACCCTGAGCCCATGACCCCACCCACCCACCGGCACGCCACCCGCGACACCTGGGGAAGAGTGCTGCCCACGTCCGCCGGAAGGGGGATCGGATGAGCCCGCGCAGGTCCGTGGCCGAGGCGCTCGGCACGCGTGCGGCCATCCTCGACCGTTCGGTGGCCATCGCCTCCAGGGACGGGCTCGAAGGGCTGACCATCGGCCGCCTCGCCGCCGAACTGGCCATGAGCAAGTCAGGCGTACTCGGCCACTTCGGCTCCAAAGAGGCGCTCCAGCTCGCGGTCCTGGGCCGCGCCGACGAGATCTTCCGCGCCGAGGTCTGGGAGCCCGCCCGCTCCGCCGCGCCAGGACTGACCCGGTTGCGGGTGCTCTGCGAGGCGTGGATCTCCTACCTGGAACGTCAGGTCTTCCCCGGCGGTTGTTTCTTCACGGCCGCCGCGCACGAGTTCGACGGCCGCCCGGGGCCGGTGCGGGACGCGGTCGAGTCACGGTTCGACGCCTGGCGCGACCGTCTCGGCAAGGAGATCCGCAGAGCGGTGGCCACGGGAGAACTCCCCCAGGACACGGACCCCGGCCTCCTCGCCTTCGAACTCCTGGGCCTGGCCATGGGACTCAACCACGCCGTCCAACTCCACCGCGACCCCCAAGCCGCCACGTACGCCCGCCACGCCATGCGGGCCCGCCTGAGTTGAGCCACCGCCTGGTTGGGCACTCACGCAGGAGTTCGTCCGCACCAGACCCCGGCGCCCTGAGGAGCCCCTCACCGGCGACGTCCGGTGAGCCGATGGGCCCCGACTATCCTGCTCGCGTGAACCGCGGCTGGTCAGGAAGGCGTACCCGGCACACCGACCAGCTCACGCTCGAAGCCGGCTTCCACTCCGGCGGTCACATCGAGCTGACCTGGAAGATGCGCCCCGATTTCTACCGGGGAGCGACGTGGGAGGTCTCCGCGACAACCTGGATCGAGGCCGGGCAGCAACTGACCACCTTGGCCTCCGATGTCCGGACCTTCCTGGCCTGGCCCTGAAAGACGTACAGGAACGCGAAAAATGGGCAGCATCAAGCGCCCGGCCGGCCCGAGAACCCATCTGTGCCGGTGGTGCCGGTCCGAGGAGAAGCGGTCGGGCGGGTCAGTCCGAGGAGAGCCGGTCGAACAGTTGCAGCGCCGCCTGCCTGACCTCCTCGGGCGAGAGCCCGTCCAGGGTCTTCCTGGCGTCGGAGATGTCACGGGTGGTGGCGAGCGTGATCGCCACCGACGAAGCGGCGGCGCGGTCGATCGATCCCGTCGGGGCGGCGTCGGCCAGTTCCTGGGCGCTCGCGGCGAGGTCGAGGTTGTCTCTCAACGGATCTCCTCGGGTGAAGACGGTTCGGCCCATTGCATCACTTGGCATCGTGCCGCATCCACCATTCGGTGAATTCCCGGCATCGCCCATCGGAAGCGAAGCGGATCACCCAGAGGTTGCTGTACGTTTTGTCCGGATATGTCGTGACTCCTTGGATGACGCTCAGGTCGTCCGTCACGCACACCGGATGCCACTCGAAAGTGGCCTCGCCAGGTTTGTCCTGCCGTCCCAGCCACTGCGCGACGATCTCGTCACGCCCCTGCCAGGGCGAACTGTACGGCTCGGTGTAATAGACCGCATTCTCGGTGAACAGGGCGGAGATGTCGTCGGGATGGTTGGAGTTCCACGCCCGCACGTATCCCTCGATCCACGAATGAGGCTCGACCATCGGTCTAACCTCTCAGCGGATCGTGTCCGACGGACATCGGCTCGCGTCGCGAGTCGTCGTCCGTACGTCCGCCCATGGTCTCGACGAGCTCCACGACCTGCCGCATCACGTCGAGGTCGACCTTGCTCAGGTCGCCCTTCCGCCTGCGCAGGACATGCGGAACCGCGCGCCCCGGCTCGTCGATGCCCGGATCCGGGTCAGGAGGGAACCCCTCCTCGTCGGACGCGTCGGCGAGCAGGTGGGTACGAAGTTCCTCGGAGTTCATGTCGACCACACGATGGAACTCGTCCCACAACATGTCGGTGTCGAAACCCTCCAACCCTGCACTCATACCCGGCCGCCTACCCCTCTGGCCGGGCCTTACGCACCTGAAACCCGCCCCAGCCGCGGGTCTCAGCGGATGCCGGCGGTCAATTTGGCGACCGTGTCGGCTATGCGCCGCTGCCTGGTCTCCGGCTTCTTGGCGGCCTCGACGGCCAGCACGTAACGCCGCTTCCCCGAGTACGACAGGCTCTCGAAGAACGCCCTGGCCTCCGGCGCCCGGTCGAGCGCGTCCGCCAGGTCGGCGGGCACCTCGACCTGTCGCGGCGCGGTGTCGGCGGCCAGCTCCACCTCGACCTCGTCGCCCGCCGCCACCCCGGCGGCCTGCCGGTTCTCCGCGCTGAGCGGAAGCATGAACCGGCCGCCCATCGTGGCCACCGTGCTGCGGTAGGTGTGATCGTTGATCGTGACGGTCACGGCCGGCCGCTTGCCCGCGCCGAACTGCTCGACGACGGCGGCCGGCACCTCCATCCCCGTGGCGGTCTTGCCGTTCAGCTCGATCGTGGCGCAGAATCTCATCGGAAGAACCCCTCCAGTACGGGCGCCAGCGCCGCCGGCTTGACGATGTGGGTCTGCCCTTCGAGCGTGCGATACGTGGCCTCGGGCAGGTGCTCCGCCAGCGCCGCGGCCGCGTTCCTGATCCAGGACGGGCTCTTGCCGCCGTCCATGACCAGCGTGGGCGCCTTGACCGAGGCCCAGCTCGACGCGGGGTAGGGCGTGCCGAACTCGTACGGCGCCACGAACGCCGCGTCGTAGGGCAGCGTGTGCGCCAGCGCCTTGAGCGAGGACCAGGCGGGCATGAAGCGCATCATGGCCACGACGATCCCCGGCAGCCCGACGCCGACGCGCATGAAGTAACGCACCGCCTCGGCGCGCCGGTCGGCGGCCACCAGGTCGCCCAGCGTGCGCAGGTAGTCGCCGGGGACGGGCGGCCGGGTGGCGTCCACGATGAACGGCGGCTCGTACAGCGCCAGCCGCTCGACCGGGACCCCGCTGTGGGCGGCGGCCAGGGCGACGGCGGCGCCGGACGACGTGCCGTAGAGGCGCACGGGGCCACCGGTCTCGGCGACGACCGCGGCCAGATCCTCGACCTCGCGGTCCGGCGAGAAGGGTGCGATGTCGCCGCTCTCGCCCCGGCCGCGCCGGTCGTAGGTGTAGACCGTGAAGCGCGAGGCCAGCGCGGTGGCCAGGCCGGCGTTGATGCTCCGCGCGCGGTGGCTGAGCGCGCCGTCCACGAGGACGACCGGTGGGCCGGAGCCGGCGCGGGTGCAGGCGATGCGGGTGCCGTCCGCGGACGTGACGTTGTTCATGGGGATGACGATAAGCTCCGACAAAAAAATTTGTCAACACCTGGCCGCCAGGTCACGATTCGTCGGATTTCCCATCTCATTTAGGTACGGGCGTACGCAGAACGGGTGTGCCGCACTCGGGTACATCTGGAGCCGTCTCGCGCGGGGGAAGCCGGGACGGCTCCCGAGGCTTCACGCCGCGAAGGAGGGGGCGGCGCGTGTCCGGGACCGGAGCCGGCGGTCTGCCAGCCGCGGCTCCCGCCCCGGGCACGCGCCGCGGGTTCCCGTGCGAGGGCAGGCGACGCGCCCGCCGTTGGAAGGGCGGGCTACGCGCCCATGTGGGCGGGGCCGGTGCTGCCGCGCGGGGTGAGGATGGCGGCCTGGTCCTCGAACGGCGGCACGCTCTCCCCGGCGATCAGCGCCAGCAGGCGCTGCGCCGCATGCGCCCCGTACGCCGGGATGTCACGGGTGAGCGCGGTCAGCGGCGGCCGGACGACCTGGGCCAGCGGCGAGTCGTCCCAGGCCACGATGGACAGGTCACGCGGCACGTCCACCCGCATCTCCTGGGCCACGGAAAGGCCCGCCACGGCCATGATGTCGTTGTCGTAGACGATGGCCGTGGGCCGGTCGGGCGAGCTGAGCAGCCGCCTGGTGGCCCGCGCGCCCTCCTCGCCGGTGTAGTCGGTGTGCACGATGACGTGCTCGACCGCGTGCTCGCCGGCGTCCTGGCACGCCCGCTCGAACGCCTGGTCGCGGACGGTCGTGTGGACCAGCTCGGGCAGCCCGGCCACTCGGGCGATGCGCCGGTGGCCGAGCGCCACCAGGTAGCCGACGGTCTCGCGGACGGCCTCGCCGTCGTCGGACCAGACGGCCGACAGCGAGCCCGACTCCGACGGATGGCCGATGACCACGACCGGCATGCCGAGCCGCTCCAGCTCGCTCACCCGGGAGTCGGAGTAGTGCAGGTCCACGAGGAAGACTCCGTCGATGCGGCTCTCGCCCCACCAGTGCCGGTAGACCTCGCTCTCCTGCTGGTGGCTGGTGACCACCTGGAGCAGCAGCGCGTAGGAGCGGTCGGCGAGCACGCCCTCGATGCCGCTGATCAGCTCCATGAAGAACGGCTCGACGCCCAGGATGCGGGCGGGCCGGCACAGCGCGAGGCCGACGCAGTTGGCGCGGGCGCCGTTGAGCGCCCTGGCCGCGCTGTTGGGACGCCAGCCGATCTCGTCGGCGATGGCGACGATCCTGGCCCGCGTCGCCTCCGACACACCGGGCTGCCCGTTGAGCGCGTAGGAGACCGCGACCTTGGACACTCCCGCCCTGCTGGCGATGTCGGCGATGGTGGGGCGTTTCACCGTTTGATATTAACCGGTCAAGCCGCGTGCCAGGGTTTCGATTCCCGCGTCTCCTTGGCGGCCTCCGCCACGCGCAGGGCGTACGTGGCCCGTTCCGCCCCTTCGACGGGCCCGAGATAGGTGTGCCCGGTCAGGTGACACCACGCGGGCAGGTCCACGGGCGCGGCCGGATCGGCGGCGATCAGGTGGATCACCGCGCCGGGACCTGCCGCGCGCACGTGGGCGCGGAGTTCGAGGAGCAGCTGCACGCAGAGCTTGTCGCCGCCGTCGACTACGAGATCAGGCATGCTTCTAGGAAATCACCCCTTAAGTCCCGTATGTGCCAAACCTTCGACGAACTGCTTCTGCGCCACCACGAACACCACCAGCACCGGCAGCGCGGTCAGCGAGGCCGCGGCCAGCTGCACGTTCCACATGGGCCCGCCGTAGGCGTCCACGAACTGGGTCAGCGCCTGCGGCAGCGTGAACCGTTCCGGCGTGGACAGGAACACGATCGGCTCCAGGTAGAGGTTCCAGCTGTGCAGGAACGTGAAGATGGCCACCGCGCCGACCGCCGGCCTGGCCAGCGGCAGCCCGATCCGCCAGAACGTGGCCAGCCGCCCCAGCCCGTCGACCGCCGCCGCCTCGTCCAGCTCCTTCGGCAGCGCCAGGAAGAACTGCCGCATGATGAACGTGGCCAGCACGCTCGGCGCGCCCAGGATCGGGATGAGGATCAGCGGCCAGTGCGTGTCGGTCAGCCCGGCCGAGTGGAACAGCCGGAACAGCGGCACGATCGTCACCTCGCTGGGGATCAGCAGGCCGACCAGGATGACCAGGAACAGCGCGTTCGAGCCGCGGAAGCGGATGCGCGCGAACGCCCACCCGGCCAGCGACGACACCGCCAGCGTGCCGACGGTGACGACCGCGGCGATGTAGAGGCTGTTCCAGTACTGCTGGGCGAACGGCTGCAGCTCGAACACCTGCCGGTACGCCTCCAGCTGCGGCCGGCCTGGCAGCAGCGAGGGCGGGAACGCGAAGATCTCGCTCACCGGCTTCAGCGACGAGGTGACCATCCACCAGGTCGGAAAGACGAACGGCACACAAAGGACGCACAGCACGCCGTACAGGAGGGTCTTACGCCTCAAGGAACACCCACCTCCTGCGCATCCGCCACTGCAGCACGGTGAGGGCGAGCACGATCACGAAGAGCAGCACCGACAGCGTGGCGCCGTAGCCGAAGTGGTGGAACTGGAAGGCCTGCTGGTAGAGGTAGTAGACCAGCACGGTCGTGGAGGTGCCGGGGCCGCCCTGGGTGAGCACCGCGATCTGGGCGAACACCTGCAGCGACCCGGCCACCGTGATGATCGAGGTGAGCAGCACGGTCGGGCTGATCATGGGCAGCGTGATCCGGGCGAACCTGGTCCACGCCCCGGCGCCGTCCATCCTGGCGGCCTCGTACAGCTCCTTGGGCACGCCCTGCAGCGCGGCCAGGAACAGCACCATGTTGAGCCCGACGTTCTTGAACACCTGCACGCCGATCACCGACACCATCGCGCCCGTCCCCGTACGCAGCCAGTTGGGCCCCTCGACGCCCACGGTCTGGAGCAGGGCGTTGACGCCGCCGTTCGACTGGAGCAGGAAGCCCCACACGATCGTCCAGGCGACCAGCGAGACCACCACCGGCGAGAAGAACAGCGTCCTGAACACCACCGTGCCGCGCAGCCGCTGGTTGAGCAGCACCGCCAGCAGCATGGCCAGCGACAGGTTGAACACCACCAGGCCGACGGAGAACAGCGCGGTGGCGCTCAGCACCTTGGGCACGTTGGGGTCGGCGAGCAGTTGCCGGTAGTTGTCGCCGCCGACGAACTCGAACGTGTCGGCCAGCACGTTCCACTCGTGCAGGCTGTAGTAGAGCACCAGGCCGAGCGGGAGGAAGACGAACAGCAGGCTCCCGAGCAGCTGGGGGGCCACGAAGGCGTACCCCACCAGGTGGTCCCTGCGGCTCGCCGTCCACCACGTCGTACGAGCGGGCATCACTTGGCCAGCATCGGCTGGATGGCGGTGCACACCCCGGCCAGCGTCTTCGCCACGTCGGCGCCCGGCTGCCAGAGCTGGTCGAGCTGGGCGCGCACGGTCTGCGCCAGCTCGGCCTGCCCGGCGTGGCTGGGCTTGACCCGGCCGGTGGAGATGCCGTCGATGACGACCTGCTGGAGCTGCTCGGGCTTGAGCAGCGGGTTGCTCTTGGCCAGGCTCTCGGCGGTGAGCAGCTGGGTGCGCGGCGGCGGGAAGTACTGGCCGAGCTTGGCGGAGTTGTCGGGGTTGGAGAGGAACGACAGGAAGTCGGCGGCCTTGGCGGCGTTCGGGCTCTTCTTGATGACGCCGATGCCGGCCTGGCCGATGACGCTGTAGGCGCCCTTCGGGCCGGTGGGCAGCGGGATCAGGTCCCACTTGAAGGTGGCGTCCTTGAGCAGCGAGGCGCGGGAGATCTGGGTGATCGTCATCCCCGCCTCACCGGCGAAGAAGTCGGCCGTGGTGCCGGGGGCGGGCAGCGCCTTGTCGGTGAAGATCGCCTTGTGCAGGAAGGTCATCGCCTCGACCATCTCCGGCTTGGCGAAGCCGCAGGTCTTGCCGTCCTCGCTCCACGCCTCGGCGCCCCAGCCGCCCCACACGGTGGCCAGGTTGTCCCAGCCCTTGTAGTCGAAGTCGCGCACCACCAGGCCGGCCTTGCCGCTCTCCTTGTTCACGGCGGCGGCCGCCTCGACGGCCTGATCCCACGTCCAGCCCGCCTTGGGCGGCTTCTGCCCGGCCTGCTTGAGCAGGTCGAGGTTGACGAACACGCCGAAGGGCGAGGTGGAGAACGGGTAGGCGTACAGCTTGCCCTCCTGCTGCCACAGCTTCGTCGTCGCGGGCGCGAGCTGCTCCGGCTGGACCAGGTTGTCCAGTGGCGCGAGCGCGCCTGAGCCGACGAAGTCGGGCGCGGAGTTCTCCAGGATCCAGGCCAGGTCGGGAGCGTTCCCGCCGGCGATCTGCGTGGTCAGGGTCGTCGTGTAGTTCTCGATCGGCAGCGTGTCGAACTTGATCGCCGCCACGTCCTGGTGGGTCTTCCGGTATTCGTCGGCGATCGAGTTGAGCAGGGAGAGGTGTTCGGCGTTGCCGGTCCAGATCGTCATCCGCAGCGTGGCGGGGCCGGTGGCGGCGGGCTCGGAACCCGAGCCACAGGCGGTCAGGACGAGCAGTCCAGCCAGCCCGGCGGCGGCCATGGTGATGCGCATCGGCGCTCCTAACAATGGGGGGATCAGTAGCCGGACACGTCCGGCCAGTGGAGTTCGACGCCCTGCTCATCCAGGCGCTCCTGGAAGGCGGCGAGCAGGGTGGGGTCGGCCCGCACGGCGTGCGGGGCCGTGGACCGGTCGAGGCAGAACGCGGCCAGCGCGCCCGCGGCCTCCCCGATGTTCCACTCGACCGGGTGCAGGCGGTAGCAGCCGTTGGTGATGTGGGTGGTGGCCAGGTTCTTGCCGGCGGGCAGCAGGTTGTGCACGCGGCGGGGGAGCAGCGCGCCGAGCGGCAGCTCGAACGGGCTGCTCGGCACGTCCAGGTAGTTGTCGCCGCCGGTCGAGGGGTGCAGGTCGATCCGGTACATGCCGACGCCGACCGAGTCGGGGTAGCGCGCGGCGCCCTTGTCGCCGCGCACGGCCATGGACAGGTCCTGCTCGACGATCGTGTACTCGCCCAGGATGCGGCGCGACTCCCGTACGTACGGCGCCTGGGCCAGGCCGTCGGCCGAGCCCGTCACGTCGCCGCGCAGCCGCAGCCCCGGCCATCCGGTGCCCCCGTCGGGGCGGGGCGCCTCGGTCTGCAGCCAGTAGAGCACCGACCTGGACAGCTCGCGCGCCGCCGCGAGGTGCTCGGCGGCGTCGGGCACGTCGATGACCGGGCCCTCCATGTAGTCGATCATCGGCCAGTTGACCAGGGTGATGTCGCTGGCGTACGCGCCCGGCGCGAACAGGTCGCGGGCGGCGATCCTGCGGAAGGTCCACAGGTTCCCGTCGCCGGGATTGCGCCGCTGGTCGGCCCGGACCCGCAGCGCGTCGTCGCCGGGGTTGGGGGTGAAGGAACGCTCGGAGATCTCCAGCGTGCGCGGGTTGGGGCTGCGCCAGCCGAGCAGCGGCCCGCCCCAGAACTCCGGCTCGTACGCCCGCCAGAAGTCGTAGCGCTCCGGCCGGTCGATCGTGTGGTCGCCGTCCACGTGGTCGATGGCGAAGCAGACGGACACGGCCTGCATGTTCATCGGCTGGGCGGCGGAGGGGGCGCTGGGCTCGCCGGTGTCGGCCTGCGACTCGAAGCCGGTGACGTACTCGGTGCCGGTGAGCGGCAGCAGCTCGCCGGTCTCGGTGGCGTCCAGCACGTACGGCGCGGCGACCCAGATCTCGTCGCCGGGATCGTCGCGGTGCGCGAGCCGCACGGCCGTCACCCGGTCGCCGTCCACCTCCGCCCCGACCGGCCGGTACGGCTGCAGCACGGTCAGCCGACCGCCGCCCCGGTAGGGGGCCAGCATGGCCTCGATCACCGCCACCGCCACCCGCGGCTCGTGACAGAGCGGGCTCACGTGGCCCGCGCCGGGATTGAGCTCCTTCCAGGCGCGGGCGGCCTCGGTCAGCGGGTAGTGACGGCGGTAGTAGTCGCGGATGCCGTCGCGCAGCGCCCGGTAGCTCGCGGTCACGCCGAAGCGCTCGACCCACGTGTGCTCGTCGGGCGGGACGGCCTGGCTGGTCAGCTGGCCGCCGAGCCAGTCGTACTCCTCGGTCAGCACCACCTTCCGCCCGGCCCGCAGGGCGGCCAGCGCCGCGGCGACCCCTCCGAGGCCACCCCCGACGATCAGCACCTCGGTGCTCGACTCGCGCAAATCCGGTCCTTTCCTCTGTGTACGGGCATTCATCTGGGTACGGGGTTTCACTGGCGTACGGGCTTTCACTTGCGTACGGGCGCCAGCGTGACGCCCTCGGTGTACTGGCACGGCAGCAGCCGCTGGGCGGGCGAACCGCCCTCGACCAACTCGGTCAGGTCCTCCACCGCCTGGCGCCCCATCTCCCTGCGGGGGATGCGGAAGCCGGTGAAGTCGACGTCGGTGGGCGCGGGCCGCGTCGGATCGCCCAGCGTGATCACCGACAGGTCGCCGGGGACGGAGACGCCGCGCCTGGCCAGCACGTCGGTCAGCGCGACGCCGTCGGCGTACTCCTCGGCCAGCACCGCCGTCGCCCCCGCGGCCAGCACCCGCTCGGCCATCTCCGCGGGCTCGCCCGGGTCGAGCCGCAGCGGCTCGGGCACGGACCCGGCGTAGCCGCGGTAGCGGTCGACGTAGGACTCGGGGCCGCGGCCGTGGCCGAGATAGGCGATGCGCTCGTGGCCCATCGCCCGCGTCCGCGCGACCAGCTCACCGACGGCGGCCGGATAGTCGGCGCCGACGTACGGAACCGTGCCGCCCGCGTCGTCGCGGCGGCCGACCGACACGAACGGGTAGCCCTCGGCCACCAGCCTGGCCAGGTCCTCGCGGTCCAGCTCGCGGCCCAGCAGCACGCACCCGTCGGCCAGCCGGAGCCGGTGGTCCTGGTGGTAGACCCGCTTGCGCCCGTCGACCGTGGGGGCGCTGGTGAACAGCAGCAGGTCGCAGCCGCGCTGCTCGGCGCACTCCTCGATGCCGATCAGGAACGGGTGGAAGAAGTCGCCGGTCGCGCTGGGGAAGACGGGTTCGTAGGTGAAGACACCGAGGATGCGGTTGCGCCCGGCCGCCAGCCTGCGGGCCGCCGGGTCGGCGACGTAGCCGGTCTCCTTGATCACCCGCAGCACGCGGTCGCGGGTCTCGGCGGGAATCCGGGACTCGGCGTCGGCGCGGTTGTTGAGCACCAGGGAGACGGTGGTCTGGCTGACGCCGGCCAGCCGGGCGATGTCGCGCTGGGTCAGGCGGCGTGAAGGGGCAGGGGGAGGCATGCGGCGATCCTAGCTAATGCGCATTAGCGCGGGGTGATGCCTGGAATTGTTCGCCGCGCGGCATCGTGGTGTCAAGAGTTGCCGCAGTGCTAATTCGGATTAGCGAATTTCCGCCGGATTTCGGGGCCCGGTCGTCGGCGTCGTCGTGAGGGGGAGCGCGACCTCGACCCGGGTGCCCGTGCCCGGCTCGCCGGTCACCACGCAGCTGCCGCCGAGCTCGGCCGCCCGCTCGCGCATCGAGCCGAGCCCCACGCCCGCCCGGTGCGACTCGGGCAGCCCCCGGCCGTCGTCGGCGATCAGCATCCGCAGCACCCCCTCCTCCCGGTGCACGGCGATCGTGGCCCGCGACGCGCCCGCGTGCCTGCGGACGTTGGTCAGGGCCTCCTGGACGATGCGGTAGACCGCCACCTCCACCGCCGCCGGCAGGTCGGACAGGTCGCCGCCGATCTCCACCTCCACCTCGACATCGGGCACCTCGACATCGGGCACCTCGACATCGGCTCCGGCACCGGAGGACGACCGGCCGGCCAGGTCCCGCACCGCGCCGGCCAGGCCCAGGTCGTCGAGCGCGGGCGGGCGCAGGCCGTACACGAGCTCGCGGATGTCGCTCGTCACGGCGCCCATGCCGGCGTGCAGCTCGCGCAGCAGCTCGTCGGCGGCGTCGGGGGAGCGCTTGAGGCTGAGCCGGGCCATGGTGATGGTCATGGCCATCGCCGACAGGGTCTGGCCGAGTCCGTCGTGCAGGTCGCGGCGCAGGCGGCGGCGCTCCTCCTCCCTGGCCGTCAGGATGCGTTCTCGCGAACGTTGCAGGTCGGCGGCCATGCGTACGGCGTGCGCCACGTCGGCCGCGTACGGGGTGAGCGTGGCCAGGACGCGCTCGTTGTGCGCGGCGGGGAAGCGGCGCGGCCCCGGCGGCCCGACGAGCAGGCGGCCGACGCGGGTGCCGTGCCAGACCAGTGGCACCTCGCGCGCGGCGGGCCCGACGCGCCCGCTCTCGACGTAGCGGGGCTCGCCGTCGGCCACCTCCACGGCCACCCCCTCGACCGCGAGCCCGTCACGCAGCACGCTGACCACCGAGGTCAGCGCCTCGGCCGGGTCGCCGCGGCGCACGGCCTGGGTCAGCCGCCCGGCGAGCACGCCCGGGTCGCCCACCGCGCCGTACAGGAGCAGGTCCACGGCCCGTTGCAGGGCGCGGCGCAGCGGCTGGAAGAACGCGCCGGCGAACAGCGCGGCGGTGATCCCGGCCACCTGGTCGTATCCGGAGACCACCAGCCCGGACAGGGCGCCGGCGCCGAAGTAGACGGCGCTGACCACGACCACCAGGCCCGCCGCGACGAGGGCCCGGCTGACGACGGTGTCGATCCCGTAGAGCCGGTAACGCATGACCGAGAACGCCACCGCGAACGGGATCGCCGCCGCCCACACGATCGACGGCCACATGAACACCGGCCAGATCGCGGCCAGGACCAGGAAGACGATGTAGCCGGCGAAGGCGAACAGCGGCCAGCCGATCTGCCGGCGCGTGACCGGGTCGGCCCGCCGGATCCGGGCCAGCAGCGACAGCGCCGCCAGCGCCATCGCCGTGTAGATGCCCGCCCAGCCGACGACGTCCACGACCTCCAGGTACGGCGCCAGCGCGGGAATCCCCAGCGGGCTGGGGATGACCTCCGGGTACGGGTACCCCGCGCGGGGGGCCGTCATCCGGAACAGGTTGTGCACCGTCGCGGCCGTGATCGACAGGCAGCCCAGCCAGAGCGCGGGCCGCCAGTGCCGGGAGGGCAGCCGGCCGTCCGGCGAGTACAGCGGCAGCACCATCGTCAGCGCCAGCCCGCACACCGCCCAGCCGAGCTGCATCGGCACCCGGAACCAGCCGGCCAGGGCGAGCTCACCGCCGGCGGCGGCGCGGAACATCAGCGCGCCGGACACGTCGCTGATCCCGGCGGCCAGGCCGCCCGCGCACATGAGCCAGGCCATGTTCAGCCGGGGCCTGTGATGGATGAGGAACGCGCCGACCGCCGGGAAGGTGAAGACGACGGCGGACTGCGGGCTGACCGTCTTGGCCGGGGTCCACTCGGCGGGCAGGCCGAGCCAGATCAGGATCGTGGCCAGCCCCAGGAGCGGCGAGGCCACGGCCATCGCGGTGGCCACGACGGCCGCACCACTCATCCGCCGCGCACGCCCGGCCTCGACGCCGGTGTCCGTTTCGGCTTTCGGGTCGGTGTCCGGGTCGGTCCCCGGGCCGGGTCCGGGGTCGTCTGTCGTGTCGGCGAGTTCGGCCATCGTGCTGCACTCCGCCTTCCCCGCCCGAGCTCCGGTCATTCGGGCAGGTTGGCCTCGGCCCAAGCGGACAGTTCACGCAGAGCGGGCAGCAATGCCTGGCCCTTCTTCGTGAGCTGGTAGCTGACCGTGACCGGCGGCCCGGGGTCGACCGTTCGCTCGACGAGTTCCGCCGAGGACAGTTCGGCCAGCCGTTCGGAGAGCACCGAGTCATGAATCTTGCCGACGGCGCGGCGCAGCTCGGCGAAGCCGGCCGGGCCGTCGAGCAAGGTGGCCAGGATCATGCCGTTCCAGCGCTTGCCCAGGAACGAGAAGGCGCGGACGAGTGCGGCGCTGCACGCGCGCTCCTGGTGCTGGGAATCACTCACCTCGATCACTCCTCAAGCCTACCCGGGTGTGCTACCTTTCCAAGGAGCTAGTAAAAAACAAGTGACTACGAAAAAATGAAAGGACACGTGGTCATGGCTTTCGTCACGGGTATCGCCTCCGTTCTGCTCGCGCTCGTGCTGCTCGTCTCGGCGTACGGCAAGCTGCGCCATGCGCCCAATCAGGTGCAGACCTTGACCCGAGTCGGCGTGGCACAGCAGCTCATCCCGGTGCTGGCGGCGCTGGAGATCGCGGGGGCGCTCGGCCTGCTGGCCGGACTGTTCTGGACACCGATCGGCATCGCCGCGGCGGCCGGCGTCGTCGCCTACTTCATCGGCGCGGTCGGTTCCCACCTGCGCGTCAAGGACTTCAACGTCACCGCGCCCGCCGTTCTGCTGCTCGCCGGCGGCGCCATCCTCACTCTGTCCATCGCCACCCTCTGAGCAGGCGACTCATCTTCCTCACACCGAAGGAGCAACCATGACCGCGACCATCGCTCGCCCGCCGTACGACCCGGAGCTGGCTCAAACACTCGACGCGCTCAAAGAAATGCTGCCCGTGACGGTCACCGCGGACATGATTCCAGCGCTACGCACGATGACCGCCGGCCGTTCCACGGCCGAGCCGGCCATCGGTGATCGACCCATCGAGCACCAGACCATGGTCATCGACGGCTACGACGGCGCCGAGATCGAGGTCTCGGTACTGCGGCGCCGCGACCACACCACCGCCACAGCCGGTGTCTACTACGTGCACGGCGGCGGCATGATCCTCGGTAACCGTTTCACCGACCTGGGCCAGTTGGCCGGCTGGGTCGAGGAGTTCGACGTCGTCGGGGTGAGCGTCGAATACCGGCTCGCGCCCGAGTTCCCCGATCCCTACCCGGTGGAAGACTCCTATGCCGGACTGACCTGGATGGCCGCACACGCCGACGAGCTGGGCATCGACCCGGATCGCATCATCGTCGCCGGAGCCAGCGCCGGCGGAGGCATCGCGGCCGGCACGGTCCTGCTCGCCCGAGACCGGCAGGGGCCGTCGGTGCTCGGCCAGATGCTGTTCTACCCCATGCTCGACGACCGCGACGCCACGACCTCAACCCATCAGTACGAGGGCATCGGCATCTGGGATCGCGGCAGCAACCTCACCGGATGGACCGCACTGCTCGGCGAGCGCCGCGGCACCGACGACGTCTCCATCTACGCCGCCCCGGCCCGCGCCGAGCACCTGGGCGGCCTGCCGGTCACCTATCTCGACTGCGGCTCGGCCGAAGTCTTCCGAGACGAGGACGTCGCGTATGCCTCCGCACTGTGGGCAGCCGGCGTCCAAGCCGAACTGCACGTCTGGCCGGGTGGTTTCCACACCTTCGACACCATGGCGCCCGATGCGGCGCTCACCGCCCGCATGCTCGACGCACGCCTCACCTGGCTACGCCGGCTGCTCGACACCACCGAGGAGATGGCATGACGTTCACCCCGCTTCCCATTCCCGACCAGGACGACCCGCGCTGGACCCGTAAAGACGCCATCTTCGTCCCCCGCGGCGGCGGCGTCACCACATGGGTGATCGGAGACACGACCACCGTCAAGATCAGCGGAAAGCAGACGGGGGGCGCACTAGGCGTACTCGAAAGCTCTGTTCCGCCCGGCGGAGGCGCGATCGCCCACGCCCACGGACGCGAGGAGGAGGCGTTCTACGTCCTCGACGGCGACTTCTCCTTCATCAACGGCGACGAAGCCATCGCCGCCGGCCCCGGAGACTTCCTCTTCGTCCCACGCGGCAACCGCCACGGCTTCACCAACACCGGAAGGCTGCCCGGCCGACTGCTCACCTTCATGCTCCCCGCCGGTCACGAACAATTCTGGCTCGACAACGGCGTCGATCCCGTACCCGGCGAGCCCGCACCGATCTGGGGCCCCGAGGAACTGGCCGCCCTCATCCCCGAACTCGCCAAACACCAGGTCACCCTGATGCCCGACCCTCGCCCATAAGCTTCGCGGCGATCCGCCGGGACTCGCGCGCGGGGATGTCGGTGCGCGCGAAGGCCGGCCGCGGACCGGTCGGCATCAGCCCCGTGCCGGCCGGATCTCCGCGCACGTGCTCCTCCTATTTCGCCGGGGGGATCGTCGGAAGCCAGACCCGCATGGTCGCGGGCCCCCGGTTCCCCCACCGGTGGTAGGGAACCAGCCGCAACCGCACGTCGGCGCCGTCCTCGGGAGCACCCGCAGCCCCGTACGGCCAGCCACCGCCATCGCCGGAGCCGCCGGAGCCGCCCGAGACTCCCGAGCCGCCGCCGATCGAGGCGGTCACCTCCAGCTCGACCACACCCTCGGCCCCGTCACCCGCAGGCCGCTCCACCGGCGGCTCGGTGCGTACGGTCAGATCGCCCAGCGGCGGCTCGTCGGCCACCGACTCCGCGCAGTACACCAGCGGCCCCCGCTCGACCGCCGCACTGCCCCGCAGCGCGTCGATCCGCCGGTCGGGGAACGTCCACCTCGGCCGCATCGGCAGTTCGAGCCGGAGCTCGTCGCCGGCTCGCCACGGCCCCTCGACGTGCACGTACCCGGGACTCACCGGCCGCACGACCGGCCCGTCGGGCAGCGGCGCGTCCTGCGCGGAGACGGGCACGCGGGCCAGCGTCGCGTCCGCCGCCCAGGCGGGCACCCGCAGGCCGATGCGGCCCGCGCCGTCCTCCAGCACCCGCACCCGCACCGAGCCGGTCCACGGGTAGCCGGTCTCCACCCGCACCGCCAGCCGCCCGTGCCGGATCTCCGACGGAGTGAAGTGGTGCAGCACGATCCCGTCGCCGGTCCCGGCGGCCAGGTAGGCGGGCAGGGAGGCCAGCGTGCGGGCGATGTTGTTCGGGCAGCAGGACACGTCGAACCAGGGCGAGCGCAGCCCGCCCTCCGCCGCGTGGTTGACACCGTCGTGCGGCACCGCCGGCACCCGTACCTGCAGCGGATTGGCGTAGAAGAACGAGCGGCCGTCCAGCGCCACGCCGGTCGCGAGCATGTTGTAGAGCGTGCGCTCGGTCAGGTCGGCGTAGCGGACGTCGCCGGTGGCCAGCAGCAGCCGGTGCGCCAGCATGACCGAGGCGATGCTCGCGCAGGTTTCGTTGTAGGCCCGGTCGGGCGGCAGCTCGTAGTCCTCGCCGTACGACTCGTCGGCATGCCTCGAGCCCATGCCGCCGGTCAGATGGGTACGCCGCGCGACCGTCCGCTCCCACTGGGCCTCGACCGCCTTCAGCAGCTCCTGGTCCCCGGTCTCGACCGCCACGTCCACCACGCCGGAGGCCAGGTAGAGCGCGCGGACGACGTGCCCGCGGAACACCTGCGCCTGCCTGACCGGCACGTCGTCCTGGTAGTAGCCGCGGCCGAAGGGGATGTCGGCCAGCGCGGGCAGCCCACGCCGCTCGACGAAACGGCGGGCCATCTCCAGGTAGCGCTCGGTGCCGGTGGCCCGGTAGAGCTCGACCAGCGCCATCTCGATCACGGGGTGGCCGCAGGTCTCGGTGCCGTTCATGAAGCGGCGGCACACGTGGTCGGCGGCCTTGACGACGACCTCCGTCAGCAGGTCCTGGCCGTGCGTGCGCAGCCTGGCCACGCCGGCCTGGATGAGGTGGCCGTAGCAGTAGAGCTCGTGGCCCCACTCGAAGTCGGTGTAGCGGCTGCCGGACCAGCGCGTGTTGAGGTAGCCGTCGCCCTCCTGGGCCTGCGCCACCGTCTCGGCCAGCGCGGGCAGCCCCGGATGGCCGGCCCAGGCCATGGCTTCGAGCAGCTTGTAGATCTCCGAGTCGCTGAACTCCCGCCCCCTGCGGGGCCGCTCGCCTCTGAAGTTGCCGATCCAGCCTTCTCGTTCCTCCCACTCCCGGCAGTGGTCGATCGTGACCTCGCGGTTCAGCGCGGCCCGGTCGCCCCAGAAGCCGGGCGAGAGGCGTACCGCGTCGAGGCCGAGGGGGGACAGGACGCCCGATGAGGGCAGGACGGGATTAGCCACGCAGAGCTCCTGACATGAATCCGCGCACGTAGTGGCGCTGCAGCACGATGAAGAGGATGAGGCAGGGGAGGGCCATGACCATGACGCCGGCCTGGAGCATGCCGTAGTCGACGGCTCCGAACGTGTGCTGCGTCATGCTGACCACGGCCACCGGCAGCGTGAACGACGAGCCGTCGTTGAGCAGGATGAGCGGGGCGAAGAAGTCGTTCCACGAGGCGAGGAAGGCGAACAGCCCCACCGTGATCAGCGCCGGCCGCACGGCGTGCAGCAGCACCCTGGAGAAGGCCCGGAACGTGCCGCACCCGTCCACCAGCGCCGCCTCCTCCAGCTCGCGCGGCAGCGCCTCGAACGCGTTGCGCATCATGAACAGCGCGAACGGGAGCTGGAACATCACGAACACCAGCGACAGCCCGACCAGGGAGTTCTGCAGGCCGAGATAACCGAGCAGGACGTAGAGCGGGATCAGGATCGTCGCGTACGGCACCATGAGGATCGCCAGCGTGGCCAGGAACAGCAGGTTCTTGCCCGGGAAGTCGAAGCGGGCGAACCCGTAGCCGCCGAGCGCCGAGACGACGAGCGTGCCGGCCACCGTCATGCCGGACACCAGCACGCTGTTGGTCGCGTACGTGTCCAGGCCCTCGCCGAACCCGGCCATCTCCAGGTAGTTGGACGGCTCCTCCAGCGAGGCGTAGCCGCTCCACACCAGCGGGAACAGGAACAGCACCGCCAGCGCGGACAGCGTGAGGTAGCGGCTCACCGCAGCCTCCTCATCATCAGCGTGTTGAGCCCGACCAGGGCCGCGAGCAGCACGACCGACAGGGCCGCCGCGCCGCCGAGGTCGAAGCGGAAGAAGGCGTCGCGATAGACGACCATGACCATCGAGACCGTGCTGTTGTCCGGGCCGCCGTTGGTGAAGACGAAGAACTGGTCGAAGGCCAGCAGCGAGCCGGTGACGCTGAGGATCAGCATCAGCGCCAGCGTCGGGCGCAGCAGCGGCAGCGTGATCTTGGTGAGGATCTGCCACCGGTTGGCGCCGTCGCTCCTCGCGGCCTCGTACACCTCGGTGGGGATCGCCTGGAGGCCGGTCAGCAGGATGAGCATGTTGAACCCGGCGAAACGCCACAACACCAGCGTGATCGTGGAGAACAGCGCCATGTTCGGGGTGCCGATCCACTTCACCGGCTCGCTCGTGATGCCGAGCGCCTGGAGCATGGGGTCGATGGGGCCGAAGTCGTTGTTCAGCATCCCGTAGAAGAGCAGGCCGGCCGCGGCGAAGCCGACCGCGCCGGGCAGGAAGAACGCGGTCCTGAAGAAGGCGATGCCGGGCCTGCGCTCCTGCACCAGCAGCGCCAGCCCGAGCGCCACGCCCGACAGCAGGACCGTGGTGATCACCGTGTACTTCAGCGTGAACACGACCGCGTCGATGAACAGCGGGTTGTCGGCGATCTTGAGGTAGTTGTCCGGGGCGTTGAAGGTGGCCGGGCCGAGCAGTGGCCAGCGGTTGAGCGACATCCAGACGACCAGCACGAGCGGCGCGATGAACAGCACGCCCACGATGACCGCCGTCGGGGCCGCGTACAGCCAGCCCTGCACCTTCCTGCCGCGCCACCGGGCGGGCGGCGCCGCGTGTGCCGCCCGCCCGGATCTCGTGACCGTCAGCGTCATTGCTGCAGGGACTTCGTGATCTCGGCGTTCAGCTGCGCGACCTTCGAGGCGTCGCCGAACACCGCCTCACGGGCCAGGCGCAGCCACGGGCCCTGCGGGTCGTTGTAGGTCTGGCCGAAGCGCAGCGCGAAGGGGGTCTGGCCCTTGGCCACCAGCGAGTTGATCAGCACCACCCGCGGGTCCTCCGAGGAGTACTTGTTGTCGGCCAGGTCGGTGCGCGCGAGCACGTCCTTGTTCTTGGCCATGACCTCGACCTGGGCGTCGTCGGAGACCGTCCAGGACAGGAACTCCCAGGCCGCGTCGGCGTGCTCGCTGGTGGCGGAGATGCCCACCGAGTCGCCGCCGACGAACGTGGACTCGCCGCCGTCGGGGCCCGCGATCGGGGTGACGCCGATCTTCATCTCCTTCGGCATCAGGCCGAGCGTGGTCGAGGGCATCGGCATGACGCCGATCTCGCCCTTGGGGAAGAAGCCGGTCCAGGTCGGGCCCTGCTCCTCCTTGGCGGTCGGGCCCGTGGCCTTCTTCTCGTACAGCTCGCGCCAGATCTTGAACACCTCGGTCATGGCGGGCTGGTCGTTGAGCGAGGCCGTGCCGTCGTCGTTCATGACCTGCGCGCCCGCGGCCCAGACCGACGGCCAGAAGGTGAAGACGTAGCAGCCGCCGCAGTTGCCGCCGAAGAAGGTGCCGTGCACCTTGCCGTCCTTGCCCAGCTTCTCCTGGATCGTGGTGGCGTGCTGGGCGAACTCCTTGAGCGTCTTCGGCCCCTGCTCGGGGTCGAGGCCGGCCTTCTCGTACAGGTCCTTGTTCCAGAACCAGACCGACAGGTCCAGGGTGTGCGGGAGCGTGTACTGCCGGTTGTCGAGCGTGCCGAGCTTCATGTGCGAGGGGGCGAGCTTGTCCTTGTACGGCAGCGCCGCGATGCGGTCGGTGACGTCCATGAACAGGCCCTGGGAGGTGTAGTTCGGGACGAAGATGACGTCGGCCGCGAAGACGTCGGGCAACTGCTTGGCCCCGGCCGCCGCCGCGATGCGCGGCTGGTAGTTGTCGGTCGGGATGACGGTGAGCTTGACCTGGTTCTTGTGGCTGCTGTTGTAGGCCTTGACCAGGCGCTCGGTCTGCGTCTGGGTGGCCGCGCGGGTCCACATGGTGATCGTCACGGGACCGTCCGCGGGCGTGGCGCCGTCGCCTCCTCCGCCACCGGGGCTGCCGCAGGCCGCGGCTGTGAGCGCTAACACACCTAGGAGGGAGATCCCGGCCAGCCT
This sequence comes from Nonomuraea sp. NPDC048882, assembly GCF_040649755.1. Taxonomy (NCBI): domain Bacteria; kingdom Bacillati; phylum Actinomycetota; class Actinomycetes; order Streptosporangiales; family Streptosporangiaceae; genus Nonomuraea; species Nonomuraea sp. NPDC048882. The sequence goes on along the minus strand of NZ_JBEZGB010000011.1, from coordinate 255,788 downwards.
TCGTCTCATGATGTGCTCCTGGACTTAAAGGTTTTCGGAAACGTAGAAGAAACGTGGGGCCCTGTCAATGGGTGCTAAGGTGCACAGTGGTTCACCATTCACCGAAAAGGGTTTCGACGTATGGCGGTTAAGCGGGCGACCATCAACGATGTGGCCTCGCTGGCGGGGGTATCGATCGCCACGGCCTCCAAGGCGCTCAACGGGCGCCAGGACGTGCGGGCGGCCACGCGCGAGCGGGTGCTCGCCGCCGCGGCCGAGCTCTCCTTCCAGCCGAACGCCCTGGCCAGAGGGCTGCTGTCCGGGCAGACGCGGACCGTGGGGCTGCTCACCTCCGACAGCGTCGGCCGGTTCGGCATCCCCGTGCTCCTCGGCGCCGAGGACGCGTTCGGGGCCGGGGAGATGGCCGTGCTGCTCTGCGACGCGCGCGGCGACGCGATCAGGGAGCAGCACCACATCAGGGCGCTGCTGTCGCGACGGGTCGACGGGCTGATCGTGGTGGGCGAGAGCACCAACCCGCGGCCGTCGATCAGCAAGGACCTGCCGGTGCCGGTCGTCTACGCGTACGGGCCGTCGGAGGACCCCGCCGACGTGTCGTTCGTCCCCAACGACGTCGGGGCGGCGGCGATGGCCGTCAACCACCTGCTGGCACTCGGCCGGCGGCGGATCGCCCACGTCACCGGGCCCGCACACTACAAGGCGGCCCGCGACCGCGAGGAGGGGTTCCGCCAGGCGCTGGCCGAGGCCGGCGTCGCCCAGGCGGGGCGGACGCTGTCCGGGGTGTGGTCGCAGCGGTGGGGGCGGCACGCGGCGGAGATGCTGCTCATGGCCGAGCCGGAGATCGACGCCGTGTTCTGCGGCAGCGACCAGATCGCGGCTGGGTTCGTCGAGGCGGTGCGGGAGCGGGGGCGGCGGGTGCCGGACGACGTGGCCGTGGTGGGCTACGACAACTGGGAGGTGCTGTCCACCGAGACGCGGCCCGCGCTGACGACCGTGGACATGAACCTGGAGGTGCTGGGGCGGACGGCGGCGCAGCACTTGTTCGCGGCGATCGACGGCAAGGCGACGCCCGGCGTGCACACCTTGCCGTGCCAGCTCGTCATCCGCGACTCCACCTCACCCCCCGGGGTGTCCTGACACTTCCGGGGGGTGGTGGGGCCGCGTCCGGGGCTGGACCTCAGCCCATCGCGGTGGGGCGGGTCAGGTGTGCGTCAGGAGGCGGCGCAGGTGTACGAGCTCACGGTGGCGGTGCCGCCGGGGCGGGTGACCTGGAAGCCGAAGCCGGTCGAGCCGCCCGCCCCCAGGTTGCCGTTGTAGCCGGCGTTACGCGCCGTCACCGTCTGCCCGCTGGACGTGAGCGTGGCGTTCCAGGAGCCGGCGATCGTGTGCCCGGACGGCAGCGTGAAGGTGACCGTCCAGCCGGTGACCGGCGCGGTGCCGGTGTTGGTGACCGTGGCCTGCACCACGTACCCGCCGCCCCACTGGCTCTGCACCGACCCGGCGGCCGTGCAGCCGCCGCCCCCGCCGCCGCCGCCGAAGAACGTGGCCTCGCGCGAGGTCGCGGCGATGCCGTTCGTGCCGTTGAAGATGCGCTGCCCCCATGAGGTCAGGCCGGCGGCGTTGAAGTCGGTGACCATGTCGAGGTATTCGACGCCGCCGCCGTTCCCGCTCCATGACCAGCCGATGTAGCCGAGGCCGCGTGACTGCGCCTGAGCCATGATCGTGTCCTCGTCGGGGTCGCCGTCGGAGTGGTTGTGCCCGAACTCCCCGACGACCAGCGGCAGGCCGGCGCTCTGGAAGGCGTTCAGGTAGGCGTTGATCTCGGCGGCCGTGTCGAAGACGCCGTACATGTGGATGGAGAAGACGGTGTTGCGCTGCGGGTCGGCGGCGGCGACGGCCTGGGCGTTGTCGCGCATGGTGAACTGCCAGTCCTGGCCCCAGTTGGGCGCGTCCACCATCAGCAGGTGCTGGAAGCCGAGCGCGCGCATCCGGCCGATCGCGCTGGTGGTCGCGGCGGTCCAGGAGGAGGCGTTGTTGTTGCCGATGGGCTCGTTGCCGATGTTGACCACGATGAAGTCCTCGGTGCCGGTGAGGGCACTCTTGACGCTGCTCCAGTAGTCGACGGCCTGGTCCAGCGTGTACGCCCCGCTCTGCTCGCCGTACCCGGTGGTGTCGTGGTTTTCGAGCACGCATATTAACCGGTTCTGCCGGCACAGGGAGACGACGTTCGCCACGTCGGACGCCCCGTTGGCGGGCCACCGGCCGCCGCTCAGCACCACGCGCACGGTGTTGGCGCGCAGGGCCTTGATGTCGGCGAAGGAGCCGGTCTGGCCGGTGTACCAGGTGTGCGCGTGGCTGACGCCGCGCATGACGAACGCGTTCCCGTTGGCCTCCAGGATTCTCGTGCCGCTGACCCGTAACCCGACCGCGGCGTGCGCGGGAGCCGGGGAGATGAGCATCGAGATCAGGAGCGACAGGAGCGCCGCCGTGGCGAGCCCGAGTCGGTGGGTCATGAGGTGCCCTTCTACTGCCGTTAACCGGTTAGGTCCTGCACGGGCACATGCTCTGCGGAATCAGCAGCGACGTCCAGAAAGTCACCCGAGGACGGTCAGGAACGCCTGGACCGGGGTGAAAGTTTCACTTCGCCGGCTCGTCGGTGCGGGCCGGCGGCTCGCCTCCGAGGGCCGACGGCTCGCCCCTGAGCGTCGGCAGGCCCGCCGCCAGAGCCTTGAGCCCGCGGACGAGCGTGGGCAGCAGCACCGGGCAGAGGGCGGCCAGCTCGGGGTCCTCGGCGTAGACCTGGATCACCGTGGGCGGCGGGTTGGCCGCCGGATAGAGCGTGCCGGCCAGGCTGCTCGCGGCGGCGACCAGCTCCATGCCCTCGCGCTCGGTCAGGTCGGTGACGGCCGCGACCTCGGCGCCCAGCTCGGTGGCGATGGTGATGACCGCGCGCTTGAACGTACGGGCGGCCTCGACGGAGACGTTGTGTTCGAGGCTGGTGGAGGTGTGCCCGAGCAGGTCGCAGAGCAGCGGCCGGTCCGTGATCGTCTCGGCCAGCACGGTCGCCGCCTCGCCCGCGCCGGTGGCCGCGCGCAGGCGCGGAGTGGCGCTGTCGGCCCACTGCCGCCATTCTTCGCCGGCCAGCTCCAGGTAGATCTCCTCGCGGGTGCCGAAATAGCGCACGATGTTGGACTTCACCAGCCCGACGGCCTCGGCGACCGCGCCCAGGGTGACGTTGCGTACGCCGGAGGTGCGGGCCAGCTCGCGGGCGGCGTCGAGGATCGCCTCGCGCCGCTGCTGTTTGTGCTCGGGCCGCCTGGCCCGGCGAAATGCCGCCCTCGTCATGTCCGTCTCAGCATACTGGTCCTACTTAAGGGAACGCCGTTCACTTGTTAAGGGTACGGTGTTCTGTTAGCGTCCCGACTACACCGGCACAGAAAAGAGATGGCGAGTGACCGAGATCAGGATGAAGGTGAACGGCGACGTCGCCGCGCTCGACGTCGAGCCATGGGTGAGCCTGCTCGACGCGCTGCGCGAACGCCTCGGCGTGACCGGGCCGAAGAAGGGCTGCGACCAGGGCGCCTGCGGCGCCTGCACGGTGCTGGCCGACGGCGTGCGGATCAACTCCTGCCTGGCCCTGGCCGTCCAGTACGACGGCCGCGAGATCACCACGATCGAGGGCGTGGACCATCCGCTGCAGGAGGCGTTCGTCCGCAACGACGGCCTCCAGTGCGGCTACTGCACCTCCGGTCAGATCTGCTCGGCCATCGGCATGCTGGCCGAGCACGCGGCCGGCATGCCCAGCGCGGCCGGCGGCTCGGGTGAGCTCAGCCAGGACGAGGTCAGGGAGCGGATGAGCGGCAACCTGTGCCGCTGCGGCGCCTACAACGGCATCGTGGACGCGATCATGGAAGTGGCGGGGGAGACCAGGTGAAGCCGTTCGCGTACGTCAAGCCGGTGGACGTCGAGGCCGCCCTGCGGGCCGTCGCCACCGAGCCCGGCGCCAAGTTCCTCGGCGGCGGCACCAATTTGGTCGACCTGATGCGCGAGGGCATCGAGCAGCCGCAGACCGTCGTGGACGTCACCGGGCTGCCCCTCGACACCGTGGAGGACCTGCCGGACGGCGGGCTGCGCATCGGCGCACTCGTCCGCAACAGCACTTTGGCCGCCGACCCGCGCGTGCGCGACCGCTATCCGGCGCTGTCGCAGGCGCTGCTGTCGGGCGCCTCCGGCCAACTGCGCAACATGGCCACCGTGGGCGGCAACCTGCTCCAGCGCACCCGCTGCCTCTACTTCTACGACACCACCTCCGCCTGCAACAAGCGCGAGCCCGGCAGCGGCTGCGACGCGCTCGACGGGTTCAACCGGAGCTGCGCGATCCTGGGCGTCAGCGAGAGCTGCATCGCCACCCACCCCTCCGACATGTGCGTGGCGCTGGCCGCCCTGGACGCCGTCGTCGAGGTACGCGGCACCGGCGGCACCCGCCGCATCCCGGTGACCGACCTGCACCGGCTCCCCGGCGACACCCCCGAGATCGAGACCCACCTGGCCCCCGGCGAGCTCATCACCGCGGTCGAGCTGCCGCCGGCCCCGGCGAACTCCCGCTACCGCAAGGTCCGCGACCGGGCTTCGTACGCGTTCGCCCTGGTCTCAGTGGCCGCCGCGCTGGAGGTGAGCGACGGAACGGTGACACTGGCCCGGCTGGCGCTCGGCGGCGTCGCCCCCAAACCCTGGCGCGCCCGCGAGGCCGAGCGGCTGCTGACCGGAGGCCCGGCCGACGAGGCGGCGTTCCGGCGCGCGGCCGAGGCCGAACTGGCCGCGGCGAGTGTCCGCGACGGAAACGCGTTCAAGACCGCACTCGCCACCTCCACGATCGTGGCCACGCTGCGCGAGCTGAGCAAGGAAGGGGCCGTGCGATGAGCATCAAGTACGCCGAGGCCGAGCCGGCGACGACGGACGCGACGAAGTACGTCGGCCGCGCGGTCGACCGGATCGACGGCCCCGCCAAGACCACGGGCGAGGCCCGCTACGCCGCCGAGCACTCCTACCCCGACCTGGCCTACGCCGCGCTCGTGCATGCCACGATCCCACGCGGCCGCGTCACCGCCATCGACACGGAGGCGGCGCGCGCGGTGCGGGGCGTGATCGACGTGCTCACCCACGAGAACGTCCCGGCCATGAAACCGCCGCCCAAGCCCAGCGTCCTCGACCTCAGCTCGATGGTCTCCGGCACCACGGTCAACTACCTGGGCACCGACGAGGTGCACTGGAACGGCCAGCCGATCGCCGTCGTGGTCGCCGAGACGCTGGAGATCGCCCGGTACGCGGCGTCGCTGGTGCGGCCCTTGTACCAGGAGCTGCCCGCCGCGACCTCCTTCGAGGCGGAGAAGCACAATGCCGTCCCGCAGAAGAGCAGCCTGATCGCCGAGGCGTCGGCGAACAAGGGGGACGCGCCGGCCGCGCTGGCCGCAGCGCCGTACGCGGTGGACCTGACCTTCTCGACGCCGCCGCACAACCACAACGCGATCGAGCCGCACGCCACCACCGCGGTCTGGGACGGTGACCGGCTGACCCTGCACGAGGGCACCCAGAACATCGCCTGGACGCGCCGGCACCTGGCCCTGCGGTTCGGCGTGCCGGAGAAGTCGATCAGGATCCTGTCGCCCCACGTCGGCGGCGGTTTCGGGGGGAAAGGCTCGGTCTGGGCGGGCACCCTGCTCGCCGTCCTGGCCGCACGGGTGACCGGCCGGGCGGTACGGCTGGCGCTCACCCGCGAGAGCGTCTACCACACGGTCGGCGGGCGCACCGCCAGCACCCAGCGGGTCGCCCTGGGCGCGGACGCGGACGGCCGGCTGACCGCGCTGATCCACACCAGCGTGTCCAGGACCGGCCGCACCGGCGGCTCGGGGGAGCAGATCACCGCCGGCTCCCGGCACCTCTACGCCGCGCCCAACATCCACCTGCAGCAGAACGTGGTCCAGCTCGACCTGCTGGCCAACACGTTCATGCGGGCCCCCGGCGAGTCCATCGGCACCTTCGCCATGGAGTCGGCCGTGGACGAGCTGGCCTGGAAGCTGGGCATGGACCCGATCGAGCTGCGCATGCGCAACGAGCCCGAGCGTGATCCGCTGGGCGGGCAGGAGTTCTCGGGGCGGCGGCTGCGGGAGGCGTACGCGCTGGGCGCCGAACGCTTCGGCTGGAGTCGGCGCGATCCTCAGGCCGGGGCCATGCGCGACGGGAAATGGCTGGTCGGCATGGGGGTGGCCACGGCCTACCACCCGTCGCTGCAGATGATGGCGAGCGTGACCGTGCGGCTGGAGGCCGACGGTACGCTCGTGGTGCGCTGCGGCCTGCACGAGATGGGCATGGGGACGGCGACCGTACAGGCTCAGATCGCCGCCGACGAGATGGGCGTGCCGCTGGACAGGGTACGCGTGGAGTACGGCGATTCCGACCTGCCGCCGGGCCCGGGGGCAGGCGGCTCGATGCAGACCGCGACCGCCGCGGCGGGCGTGACAGCCGCCTGCGCCAAGCTCAAGCGCACGCTGACCGGCCTGGCCCGCCGCGCACCCGGCTCACCCCTGCGCGGCACCCGCCCCGCCGACGTACAGGCCCGAGACGGAGGACTCTACGCCGGGGACCGCGGCCTCACCTACAAGGAGATCCTCTCCGCCGCCGGCCGCGACCACGTGGAGGCCGGGGTCAAGGCGAACACGCTGACGTTCATGACCAAGTTCCTGCGCGAGCGCAGGAAGTGGGTGAAGGCGGCGACCGGGGCGCACTTCTGCGAGGTGCGGGTCGACCCCGACACCATGGAGGTACGGGTGTCGCGCTGGCTCGGCGTCTTCGACGCCGGCACGATCATCAACGCCAGGACGGCGGCCAGCCAGCTGCGCGGCGGGATCGTGATGGGCATCGGCATGGCGCTGTCGGAGCACACCCTGATCGACCCGCGCAACGGCCGTGTGGTCAACCCGAGCTTGTCGGAGTACCACATGCCGGTGCACGCCGATGTCCCGCACATCGACGTGGAATGGCTGAACGAACCGGACCCGACCATGCCGCTGGGCCTGCGCGGGATCGGGGAGGTGGGCATCACCGGGGTCGCCGCGGCCGTGGCCAACGCCGTCCGGCACGCGACGGGCAAGCGCGTGGCGGACCTGCCGATCACCCTCGACAAGCTGCTGTGACTCTAGGCTGCTGTGTCGAGGATCTTTGAGGAGGCATCCGCCATGTCACGTCCGCCGTTCCCGCCGTTCACCGAGGAGAGCGCCCGGCTCAAGGTCCAGGCCGCCGAGGACGCCTGGAACACGTGCGACCCCGACCGGGTCGCGATGGCGTACACGGAGGACACGGTCTGGCGCAACCGCGCCGAGTTCGTGACCGGGCGCGACGAGGTGAGGGCGTTCCTGCGGCGCAAGTGGGACAGGGAGCTGGACTACGCGCTGCGGAAGGAGTTGTGGGGCGTGCTCGGGAACCGCATCGCGGTGCGGTTCCAGTACGAGTGCCACGACGCTTCCGGGCAGTGGTGGCGCAGCTACGGGAACGAGCAGTGGGAGTTCGACGAGGCGGGGTTGATGCGGCGCAGGGAGGCCAGCATCAACGACGTGCGGATCACGGAGTCGGAGCGCCGCATCTTCGGCACCCGCCCGGAGTTGGAGCACGGCGTGGACGTACTACCGCTCAGGTGAGATAGCGCAGCCAGAGGTAGGGCGTCGACAACGCCACGGTGACGAACGTGACGACCAGCCCATACCGGGTGAACTGCCAGAAGGAGATGGGCGTGGCGTTTCGGGCGGCGATGCCGATGATCACCACATTGGCCGCCGCCCCCACCGCCGTCGCGTTACCGCCCAGGTCGGCTCCGATCGCCAGGGCCCACCAGAGCACCTGGGCGTGCTCGTTCCCGCCGTTGGCCTGGACGAGGTCGGCGACGATGGGGCTCATGGTGGCCACGTACGGGATGTTGTCGATCACCGCCGACAGCCCCGTCGAGGCCCACAGCAGCGACATCGTCGCCAGCCCGAGCTGCCCCTGCGTGGCCTGCGCCGCCGCCTTCGAGATCTCGCCGATGACGCCGGTCTCCACCAGTGCCCCCACCATCACGAACAGCCCCGCGAAGAACACCAGCGTCGGCCACTCCACCTCGCGAATGGCGTCCTCGGTCGTCACCCTCGTCGCCGCCACCAGCACGCCGGCTCCCAGCAACGCGACCACGCTCGGCTCGTAGTGCAGCACGGGATGCAGCACGAACGCCGCCATCACCAGCGCCAGCACGACCAGCGACTGCCACAGCAGCCGCCGGTCGGAGACGGCCTCACGCTCGTTCAGCGACATGATCTCGGCCGCGAGCTCGGGGTCGTACCTGAACGACTTCCTGAACAACCACCTGCACAACACCGCGAACACCGCCACCAGCACCACGATCAGCGGCGCCAGGTGTACGAGGAAGTCGTTGAAGGTCAGGCCGCCGCGGCTGGCGATGATGATGTTCGGCGGATCGCCGATCAGCGTGGACGCGCCGCCGATGTTCGACGCCATCGCCTCGGCGATCAGGTACGGCGCCACCGGCAACGCCAGCCGTTCACACACCAGGAACGTCACGGGCGCGATCAGCAGCACGGTCGTCACGTTGTCCAGCAGCGCCGACGCGCTCGCCGTGATCACCACGAGCAGCACCATCAGCCGGTACGGCCGCCCCCGGGCCCGCTTGGCCGCCCAGATCGCCAGGAACTCGAACACTCCGGTCTGTTTCAGCACGCCGACGATGACCATCATGCCGAGCAGCAGGAAGATCACGTTCCAGTCGATGCCGGCCCGCTCGTCGAAGAACGCGGCGCCGGCGTCGGTGGCGTGGATCAGCAACATGATCCCCGCCCCGCCCAGCGCCGCTGCCACGCGGTGCACCGTTTCGGTGGCGATCAGCGTGTACGCGCCCAGAAAGACGGCCACCGCCACCCACGCCGTGATCGTCACGCGCGCAACCTATCAACCACCAGCCGACGACCCGCACACCACCCGCACGGCGCCGTGGATCACCGCGTAAGCGTCACCGGAACCCCTACCGGGGTCGAGCTCTATCGGGGGACGCGAATCCACCGGGGATCGTCATAACGCTGCTCCACCCCATCCCCCGGCAGAAAATCGGGCGCCGTACACAACACGATCTCCTCCCGAACCTCCAGATACCGAATCAGCCCCGCCGCCACCGACAGCACCGCCTCGACCCCGCCACTCCCTTGCGGCATACGCCCTTCCAGCACCCCCACCACATCAGTGAGCCCGAACTCCTCAGGCAGCAACTCCGCCACCTCCCGGATGAAGCCCTCGGTCACCCGAGCGTGCACCATGACCGTCCCCTTCTCCGCCTCCGCCCCGGCCTGCCCCGACCCGCCACAACTCCCACAGCCACCCGTGTCGCGAGGATTGATGGAGATCTCCCCGGTGCCGAGACACATCACGCACCGGCCGTACTCGGCGGCGTGCCTCGCGGCGGCGTCCCGATCGGCCAGCGGCAGCCCGCAACTACAGGAGAAGGAGTTGTAGGTCCCTTCGGCATAGTCGTGAAAGGCGATCTCGTCGGGTGCGTCAACCCACCCGATGCTGATGACGTGCTCGTCCATAAGGGGTGTCAGCGCTCTCGTTTCCGGCGGTACGGATGCCACGAGGCACCCAAGATAGCCCGCCCCACCACGCCGGATCACCCATTCGCACAAACCCGTCACCCTCGGTGAGCACGATCGAGCTGCGGCTCCTCGTGCGGCCTGCCCTTCAGCTCATGGAACCCCGGAGTGCCCGCCACCAGCAGCGTCCCGTCCCACAGCCGGCCCGCCTGTTCCCCGGTCGGGAGACGCGAGACGACCGGCCCGAAGAACACCACCCGCTCGCCGCCGCCACGGGTGACCGCCACGATCGGGGTGCCCACGTGGTCACCGCCGATCAGAGCCATGCCCTCGGCGTGCGAAGCCCGCACGTCGCCGTCGTACGCGGCGCTCATCCCCGCCTCGGCCAGCTCGACCGGCAGCCCGGCCGTGGCCAGCGCCGTCCGCAGGTCGCCGAGCCAGTCGCCGGCGCCGGTCGTCCACAGGGCTGTGTACAGCCGGCCGAGCGCTTCCTGGCCGTGCTCGCGCAGGGTGGCCGCGCAGACGCGTACGGGGACCCAGAGATAGCCCTCCGGATCCCCTTCCGGATCGTCGTCGCGGCCCTCGTTGAGCACCGACAGGCTCATCAGATGCCAGCGCACCTCGACCTCCCGCACCTCCCGCACCTGCAGCAACCAGCGCGAGGTCAGCCAGGTGTAGGGGCAGGAGGGATCGAACCAGAAGTCGGCGATGTCCATCACCTCAGCATGCCACTCCCGATCTTCCCTACACCGGAACCAGAGCCCTCGAAGCCTCACGGCCCCTCAGCCCGGGCTTCTCCAGCAGACCGCCTTCTCTACAGTTGAGAAGTGCTGACAGCAGGCATCGACCTCGCCGCAGAACCCCCACGCACAGCCGTGGCCTGGCTTACCTGGTCATCCAACGGCGCCCAAGTCACCCGCCTCGAACTCGGGGCAAAAGATGACCTCCTCATCGAAGCCATCACCGCAGCCACCAAGACCGGCATCGACTGCCCCTTCGGCTGGCCGGTCAAGTTCATCGACTTCATCACCGCCCACCGAACAGGCCACGTCACAGTGCCCCAGGACGTACCCGCCCTGATCTGGCGCCACGACCTGACCCACCGCGTCACGGACCAGGCAGTGGAGGCCCGAACCGGCCGCCGCCCCCTGAGCGCCTCGGCCGACCGCATAGGCCACACCACGATGCGCTGCGCCGCCCTTCTCTCCACCCTCGCCGCCCAAGGCCACCCGGTGGACCGCCGCGGAACCGGCGCGGCCGTGGAGGTCTACCCGGCCGCCACCCTCAGACTCTGGAACCTCCCACACCAAAGCTACAAACGCCCCACCGAACTGAACGTGCTCGTAGACCGCCTCAAGAGAGAGGCCCCCTGGCTGGACCTGGCCGGCCACGAAGCCCTCTGCCGCACCTCCGCCGACGCCACCGACGCCGTCATCTGCGCCCTGGCCGCCCGCGCCGGCGCCCTCGGCCTCGCCACCACCCCACCCCCGGAACACTCGGAAACCGCAGCCGCCGAAGGCTGGATCGCCCTGCCCACCACACCCCTGAACGACCTCATCCAGGCGCCCTGACCAGCGCCGCTTCTGTCAGTCCCACCTGCCACCATGCCGAGATGACACCAGACAACGACTACGAAGCCCTCGCCGAAACAGGCGGTTGCATCACCTATGTCCGAGGCCTCACACCGAAGCAGGTCATCCTCAGACTCGGCGGCCACCCCGAGACTTTCACCTCGGCGTCGTTCCACGATCTGTACGACACCGTCCCCGGCTCGTCCGGAGCGCGCCTCGGCATCACATCCATCGGCGACTGGTCAATGATCGTCGAGATGAACTCGGAGTTCGGCCTCACCGGCAGCGTCATCACCCGCTTATCCGCCGGCACCCGCCTCGTCTCCCACTACTGCCTCGACACCAAAGCCCTCGACTACTTCTACTGGCTGGAGGACGGCGACCTCCGCTTCTGCTTCATCGCCCAGGAGGGCTACATGCAGCCCGTGCCCGACGAACTCGTACCGCTAATGCGCGAGATCGACACCCGCTACCCCAGCTTCCCCGACCCCCATGAAGGCCCGATGTTCGTCCTGGCCGAACACCTCACCGGCATCAACCTGACCCCGAGCCTCCTGGAACAGGCCACCTACCTCTCCGGCGTCGTCCCCGCCCAAGAGGAGGACCTCCTGACCTGGTGACCAGCAGCCGTCAGGCCCGACGAGGAGGAACCGCAGAGTCACGGCCGGCAGGAACGACCCAAGCGACATGGGCGCGGCGGACAAGCGAGGGGCCCGCCCGCCGCGCACTGTCACGCGATTCTCCCGCTCAGAATCAGCTCGAAGACCCGCCTCGCGGCAGCGGCCGCCATCCAGGCGGTCTCGTGCACGGTCTTCTCCGCGCGATCTGTACGCCGGACAAAGCCCTGTCCACCGGCAGCACACAGCTCGTACACCACCGCCTGGCAGCCGCAGGTGTGCACGGAAACCCGGATCCGCGGCACCCGCCGAGTCGGCGTGTACCAGGCCACCTGGGCGTGATCAGGTCGGGGCGGCTGGACGTGCCAGCCGTGATAGTCCGGAATCTCGTCGGAAGCGCTCACCAGGTCCTCCCCTCGAAGATCTCGACGAGGTTCCTGAGCGCCAAGTCGACCCGCGCCACGACGAGCCTGCGCACGTGATCGCCTTCATCCGGCAGCCGATATCCGTGCCTCTCCAACACAGCCCGCACTTCCGCCACCAGCAGGGGCGTGAACCGAACTTCTGTGGTTGTGTTTCCCATGGGTCGGACCTCCTACGTCCGATCAAGGGCCCGTCTCGACGGTCGCATCGCTGAGGCGGGCCCGTTGACTTTGATGAAAACGTCCTTTTACCAGCACGTACGTCCCGTATCCAACGTGCGGTCCTGGCAGAACGTCCTTACTGTGTGTCGCGTGACGATTGATCAGCTCGATCCCATACCGATCTACGAGCAACTCGCGCAGATCATCAGGGAACGTATAAAAGCCGGCGACCTGGAGGAGCGGCACGTGGTGCCCTCGGAGAGCTCCCTGCAGCAGGAGCACGGCATCGCCCGCGGGTCCGTACGGCGCGCGATGGAAGTGCTCCGGGAGGAAGGCTGGGTTGTTACGATCCAGGGCCGCGGCACGTTCGTAGCCCCGAAGGTGGCTTGGCCGGAGAGGTGATGGCGCCCCGCCAGCAGCAGGCTGTGGCAAGGCAAAGCCTGGGACTCACTTAGCCACGGCTTGCTCGTAGGTTCGACATCGGACTGCACTGCGGCCACCAGCAGAGGTGTGAACCGAACTTCTGTGATGACCTTCCTCAAGGGTTGACCTCCTGCTTCGAGCGCAGCGGCAGGCCCTGGCAAGCATCAGAGCCGCATAGAGCGGGCTCGTCGTCGTGACGCGGAAGGCCTGGCCCTTGCCAGGGATGAAGGGGAACTACGAAGCAGGCTCGCATGTCTACCCTTGTCCATAGGCAGAGGCAAACGTTAGGGGGTAAGGGCGGGCTCCTACAGTTCTGGGTATGGAGGATGAGTGGCAGTTTGATCCCACGAGCCCCAAATCAGCGCAGATAGCTGAGGAAGTGGAGAGGCGCATACGGGCAGGAGAGTATCCGCCGAAGCATCCCATTTACGAGGTGCGCCTCGTGCAGGAGTTCGGGGTGGCGCGTGAGACCGCCCGTAAGGCCACGATGATTCTTCGGGGACGAGGGCTCATCTTCACCGTGCGCGGTATGGGCAGCTTTGTGGCGGAGTCCAGCCAATGGGCTGACTAGTCTGTCCCCACGGATGCCTTGGTCAAAGCTGCAACGCAGGATGTTTGAGCCGGTCTACTGCCGTGCATTGTAGGAGCCCTCGTCCAGTTGGTTTCTCACTTATCGAGAAGCTGCCCTACAGCTGCGTCTTCGTGCCCTCTTCCTCGCCGGCGCCATGCAGCGGCTCCTCGGTTCGCAGGTCGTTCCAGTCATAGCCACAATCGGCGCAAGGAACACCTTCGAAGGTGTAACGAGGGACGAGCTCCAGATCGCACACTCGTTCCTCCTGGGAACGTGCATGGTAAGCCGTTGCCTTGCTGATCGCGCTGGTCATATCGGAAGCCTCCACGACCCACGTGTAAGGTTCCTCACCATCCTCACGCTCAGAGCCGGCGATAGTGACAGTGAATGCTTTGAGTCGCCCTACTCCGCCGGCAGCTTTGTCGCGAGTGGCATCGAGGCCGTCGCCGAGTGCTTCTTGTATGGCCGCAGGTTACGCCAAGTGGCCACGCTGAGAGATGCCGCTTCCGAACTGCCCCGTCCCGCAGGGAGGCGGCACCCGTCCTGAGCAGTCATTTGGTCCAATAGCTTCGGTGCTGCCGAACGTATCGGAGGTCGATGGAGTGCTTCGGGTGAGTTCTCAGCGCACCGATGGCTTGCCCGGTTTTGGCATCTATGACCTTCAGATCATCGGTCAGGTAGATTGCGCCGTAATCGAATCGTAGGTGGTCGTTGGGGCAGAGACAGAGCGCGTTCTCCTCGCGGTCCGGGCCGTTGTGCGGCTCGCCTAGACCCTGGATATGGGCGACTTCGCTGGCAGGGCCACCGGGCAACTCGATTGTTGTGTGGCAGACCTGGCAAACATTGTTGTGCCACTTCTTGATATTTCTCACCACGCTTGCTTTCCGATTCAGCTGCCTCGTGACTCGCTCGGTGCGACTCACGGGATCCGCAGTGGCGGATTTCAACTCCGGATCGTCGGCGCCGATGTCTTGTGGCCTATCAAGTAGGGTCTCTGCGTCGGTGATTTTCTCTAAGCGAAACTGAAGCACGCGAAATCCGTCATCGCGTTTTTTGAACCAGTGTCGCACTACACGGTATAAACCGTCGTATCGATAGCCTTTAGTGGGGGAGAATTTGGATTTCGCCTTGTATCCGCGGATCACTCGTACCGGCAGTCGCTCCATTTGGCTTCTGGCGAGGCCTGCGTTGCCCTCGATCAACTCCTGGTCGGCTACCTGGCGTCTGTCCTCTTGCCCGCCATGTCCTGTATAGATTATAATATCCCCTTCATCTCGATCATCCGAGTATCCGCCGTTTAGCACGATGGCATCAGCGCCTTCATCTTCCGTGCCGGAGATCCCGTTCTGGTTGTGTGCGTGGAGCCCGGCAAGACGCAGAGCTTTTCGGCTGACGTAAGGCGTGCCTTCGGGGTTGCCGGGGATCTCGCCGAATGTCCTGATATATGCCACTGCATGATCATGCCATTTGGGCGCGGTGGAGGAGACGGTGACACTGATGTCGGCCCGCTCGCCCAAGCTCGGCCAAGCACTGCGCCAGGCGAAGCGGGACGGGCTGCACTACCTGGTGCTGGACGGCACCCTGATCTGCACCGAGCAGATCAAGGCCCGACCGGCCGTACTTCTCCGGCAAGCACCGCGTGCACGGCATGAACATCCAGGTCATCGCCTCACCAGATGGGGCGATCCTGCGGACCTCCGGCGCTCTGCCCGGCAAGGCCCACGATCTGACCGCCGCCCGCATCTGGGGCATCCTGCGCGCGCTGGAACAAGCCGGGATCATCACCCTGGCCGACAAGGCGTATCAGGGAGCCGAGGGCTCGGTGCTCACCCCGTACAAGGGCAGGGGAAAGCCCGAGTCCCAGAAGCAGGCCAATTGCTCCCACGCCAAGCTTCGCGGATCCGGCGAACGCGCAAACGCCCAGCTCAAAAGCTGGAAGATCCTCCGAAAGCTCCGCTGTAGCCCGTCAAAGGCCGGCGACCTCTGCAAGGCCATCGCCGTCCTTCAAACCATTGCGTCACTCAAGCCGTGTGAGCCTGAAATAGGTTCCAGGATGGTCGAAGCATGGAGTATTCAACTCCCCGCCGAGCCGCCGGAACCGAGAGTGTGATGCTGGCGATGATAGCGAAGATGCTCACGATCAACATCATGCTTCAGCACAAGCTTACCGATTGTCTCGCCATCCGTCCGATCAATTACGCTGTAATCATCCTCAATGGTGATCGCCCCATATTTAAAAAGGTCTCGATGGTTGGGGCACAGGCAAAGCATATTGTCTTTGCTATCAGGCCCCAAGTGAGGCTGCTCTCGCCCACGGATATGCACGGTGGCGGCAATGCGTAGGCCGCCTGGTACTTCTAGCACGGTGCCGCATACCTGACATGCATGGTCGTAAACTTGCTTTAGTTCCGTCGCGATCAGCCTGTCCGCATAGACTCCTGGAGCGACCTCTTCCCTACGCCCGGGGGAAAGTTTGCGACTCAGATGGCGTGCCTTAGTCTTTTTGGGCGACCCGTCATCTATCTGCTCAAGCCGGAACTGGAGGACGGTAGGCCCATCGACGCCGCGTTTGGTCCAGTAATCGGCTACCGTGAAGATCCCGTCGTAACTATAGCCAGCTGGCGGCGAGAAATTCTTGTGGCCCCCAGCACCACGAACGACCCGAACTGGCAGTCCAGTCATAATGCTCTTGATGAGAGCAGCATTGCCCGAGTCGTCTGCCGACTGGTCTTTGACCTGCACGCCAGTATTAGGATCACGCCCACCATGTCCGGTGTAGATGATCACATCCCCGTAATCCTCATCGTCCTTGTAGCCGCCCGAAACGACGATGGACTCGGCGCCGCCTCGCTCAGCAGTGCCGCAGATGCCTGCCTGCAACGGGCGGTGAACACCTGCGTCGTGCAGAGCTCGACGGCTCTCGAAAATGGTCCCCGGTCGGATCCCTTCGATGACACCGTAAAACTCTTTTGTCGTGATACGTTGCTGGCTTTTATGTGCGCAGTTACGCACCAAGGCGAGTTGCGCTGCAAAGTTCGACTCGCGCTTCTGCGGGATAGGAAGGCCCTTATCCCGCAACGACTCGCGCGCATGTTGGAAAATTGTATCCAGCTCTAGAAACTCAGGCTGTTCCGGGATTCCATTGCTAATGAGATGTATGAGCTCACCAGTGAAGGCTGTATAGGTGTCGAGACCGCCGAGCGCTGTCTTATTTTCGGCCGTCGCCGTCATCAAGTATGTGCCGGTAACACGGGCATTATTAGCGACACGCTCCGTGCTATCTTCGGCGCCCATTAGCGATAGAGCAAGACCACTGTAGCAACAGTCTAGGATGACGATTTTGCGCCGTGCGCGACTCGCTCGCAGCTCGTTTCGTACCGTGTCATAGGCCACCGCACTGTACATGCGGTCCTTATGCGAGTCTACTAGAGTGAGATACAGATCACTCTCCACGGAATGCATCAATCCATGGCCGGCGAAGTACACGATAAGAGTATCTTTCGCCTCTTCTCGAGCCTGCCACAGTGGATCCATCATGGCATCTACCGTGGTGGGATTATGGACAATCGTGCAGTGTTCCGCCGGCAGTCCCCACAGGTCGGATCTTTGAAGGAGACCGCCCAATGTCGTCAGGTTGTTTTCAACGGCAGGGAGAGACGCTAGATAGGTGTACTTGCTCGTGCCAATCAGCACGGCACGCGAAGTTAAGGGATCGGGGAGATTCAATCGTTCTCCTCCAACGCCTTGAGAATCTGAACCACGAGTTCCGACTCCGCTTCAGATACCACGACAGTGGTCCCCCCACGTTCAATGGTCACCTGTGGGCGATGCTGCCGCGTTCCACGCCACTGCGATAGCGCCTCGATGAAGGCGGGCCATTGCAATGCGCTTGTCACGGCCAGTGCGATGAGATCGAGAGTGTCACCCATCTCACCAGGCTCCGGATCCTTAGACTGCAGGCGCACATCCATATAGTCAAGAGCATCGAGGTCCCTCGTCAGCCAATTGTAGAGCGACCGGAGTTCCTGCTCGGCAAAATCTCCGCTCATCCGAAGCTTCACCGTTTCATCCATCACAATCCCCACCAATCCACGACGAATCCTCATCCGGGATACTACCGGCACCCACCTCACATGAGCATCAAAACGAGAAAAACGGGCACCTCGCGCAACCCGGCAGTCAGACAGGCTGCGTGACGGCGTCTTCGAGCGTCCACGACGCAGGCGCGATGGCCCTAACATCCTCCCAAATGCAACTACGTATGTCTGTGACAAGGTTGTATTCTGGCAGGCTGGTCGACGCTAGCGCTGCAGGTGATCCCGTGAACATGAAACTGAAGGGGATCTGTGACCAGGAAATACGAGAACGGTTCACCTGGCTCACTGCCAATCGCGCCGAATTTCTTTGAGGTCGGTGGCGTGCACGATGGCTTCTTCGGAGATCAGGCCGCGTAGACAGTCCCGGTCCTGTGGCTCTCGGTGATCACTGCCTGCTTAGTGCCGAGGCGGCTACAGGTTGTACCGGCGGGTGATCTCCAGCGCCTGCTGCTCAGGTACCTCGGCTGGGGTGCGTGTGATCAGCCATCGGAGATCGTTCGGCATGGTTTCGCTCGCATGCATGACCCGCCCCTTGTGGCGATCAAGCTCGCCGTCGAAGGCTTTCGCAACCGGCCCCGTCCAGACCTTGCCGGTGTGGAAGTTCTTGAAGGGCGTATCGAGCGCGTTTCTCATCTCATGGAGTAGGGGCTCGATCGTCTTCAGCGTGTCCTGCAGCACCTCACGCAGCGGATTTGGCACCATCTCGGGCATCGGCTCAGCTCCACGTCTTCTGGGAGGGGTTGGAGGACGGCGTGCCGGTGACGGCGAGGAGTTTCGGAGCTATCAGCTTCAGGAACGCCACCATGTCGCCGGCGCTATCCCTGCCGGTGGATCCTTGACCGAGGTCGACCAAGAGGCGCGCCTTTCCCCTGACGAGAATCGCGGCGATGTGCGTTTCCTGCTCGGGGTCCTTGATGTAGACCCCGTAGCCGTCGGGCACGATCGCAGGTAGCGGCTTCCCGCCGTCTTTGAGGTACTCATCGACCTGGCCGCGGATCCCCCCGGTATCGAGGGTGATACGCAGTAGCTGTACCCGTTCACCTGCCGGCTGGTACAGGCCGCAGGTGCCGTGGCCGGCCTCGTCGCGCGGCTCCGTGAGAGCGCCAACCACGATGGGATCGCGCACACCTGTCATCAACCTGGCCGCAGCCTGCGGTACGTGGTTGCAAAGGTAAGGAGGGCCGGCCACTGACGGCAGAGGAGCTGTGTCCACGGCCAGCGGCCTGCCCTGCTGGCATGCCGCTATCAAGATCAGTGCGCAGGCGAGGAGGCCAGCCATCCGTGCGAGGGGTTCATGACTTCTCGAACGGATCCAGCCTTCGACCTTTCGCATGGCGTTCAGGGCTGAGGCGTCCAGTCCAACTTTCTCCATCGCAGGCCGGGGCAGCGGCTCGTTCCTGCGGAGCAATTCTCCAGCACGGCCCATCGCTTTCTCGAACTGGTCTATCAAGACGGGCGGATCCTGGAGAGCTTCTCGCCGAACGGCTTCGGCGATAGATCGCTCGGCTGCGTCATGGGGATTTCCAGCATCTTCGGGGAACAAGTCCGGACCGCTGATCAGCCTAACCTCAGCCCGGTATTGAGCCGAGGATGATTGTGGTATCGGTATGGCGATCGCATTTGCCGCCAATAGTGCGAGAGCCGCTGCGCTACAGGGCGAAACACCGCTTCACGGATGCAGTTCCCCTTTTCATCCGCAGGAGCGGGGTCGACAGTAGCGCCACTGCCTCCTCCGCATACTGCCATGTGGGCGCCGTTGTTCTTTGGGTGGCTAATCGGTGAAGTTGAATTCCCCCGCGTGGACGCCGGCCAGGAAGGCCTGCCACTCGGCCTGGGTGTAGATGATGACGGCGTCCTGGTGCTTGCTGTGTCGGACGGCCACCCTGCCCGAGCCGTCCTGAAGCGGACCGGCCTCGACGCAGTTTCCGCCGCCGTCGGCGCTGAATGTGCTGATGTGCCAGGCGATCTCGGGGGTGGTCATGATCGAGTGGCTCCGTCCCTAGACGTTGGCGAGGCTCTCCGTGACCGTTGCGATCAGCTTCAGCGAGTCCTCGGTGCTGAGAGCTTTGCGTCGTATGCGGTCGTATTTCAGCTTAAGCCTGTCGGCGGCATCTCCCTCGACGTAGATCGCGCCGGCCGGGGTTGGGACGTACGCGACCGCAGGGAAGGGGTGGGCGAGTTGGAAGATGCGGAAGGCGCCGTCCGGGCTGGCGTGGGCTCCCGCGGCGAGCGGTAGGACGCGTATCTCGACGTCGGCGGTCAAGGCGTACTGCGCGAGGTATGTCAGCTGGTCGCGCATGATCTCCGGCCCGCCGATCGAGCGGCGGAGTACGTATTCGTCCAGGATCGTGGAGAGGTGTGGGCCGTCGTCGGTCAGGATCTCCTGTCTGGTGCGGCGGAACTCCAGCCAGCGCTCGACCTGCTCGTCGGTCGCGTCCGGGTCCTCCGCGCGAATGATGGCTTCCATGTAGGCGGGTGTCTGGAGTAGGCCGGGGAGCACCAGGGCGTCGAAGGACGTGATGCTCTCGGCGCGGGCCTCCAGCCAGGCGTAGTCCACGATGCCATGGGACACGTCTCCCGAGTAGTCGTCCCACCAGCCGTTCTGCCATACGTCGCGGCTCAGGCGGACCAGGCCGTCGCGTTCCTGGGGTGCAGTGACGCCGTACAGGTCGAGGAGGGCGAGCACGTCGGAGGTGCGGGCCGGGTACAGGCCGGCCTCGAAGCGACTGACCGTTGAGCCGTCGCGTTGGAGGTACTCCCCGGTCTCCTTGAGCGTGAGGCCCGCGTGTTCGCGTAGTTCTCGCAGATGCTTACCGAGCCACTGGGCCCGAAGCGTCACCCCGCGCTTCCCGCTCATGCTCACCACCTTGATCGGCTGTCCCGAAGGTTACACCTGCACCATGCATCTCAGAGGTGTGCAGGTTTTCGCTGTGCAAGTTTGCACAGCGCATGTCAATATCGAGCTGGTTGCTCTGCGTGACAGGACGCCTGCGGACTGGTGGATGGGTGCTGCCGTGTGACGGTGGAAGGGGCGGGCGATGAACGGGATGACGTGGCGGGGCGACTTTCCCGGCGAGTGCGAGCAGTTGGCGAACGTGCGGCGGATTGCCGGCGCGCTGCTTGAACACTCGCAAGTTCGCGATGATGCGATCGCGTGTCTGGTCGAGCTGGCCGGCAACGCGATTCTGCACAGCAGGTCGGCGCGGGGTGTCTTCACTGTCGGCATTTGGTCGGCCGAGGGTGTGGCGCGGGTCGCGGTGCAGGATGCCGGGGGTTGGGATGAGCCTGTGGTTCGGTCGGGTGGGGAGGAGCTTCTGGCGGAGGGAGGGCGAGGGCTGGCTATCGTCGTCGCGCTTGCCGACAGGCTCGGGGTCGCGAGGGATGAGGATGGACGGGTGGTGTGGGCGGATCTGTCATGCGGTGGTGCTCAGGGCGGTGGCGTGCTGTGGGGAGAGGTTCCGCTGCTGGAGGCGGTCTGTGGGCGCTGCCGGCTCATCACAAGGCGGTCGTCGCAGACTGTTTTCTCGGCGGTGGATTGGAAGGGCTGATCGGGTTATTGCTCGCCGGTTGTCAGCAAGATCGGTTTGAGGTGGCGGACGAACTCGATGGCGTCCGCGCGGTGGTCGCGTCCGGGGGCGCCGGGTGTGATCCAGATGGAGAGGCGGCGGCGGGTGTCGGGGGTCCAGGCGTAGGCGTACGTGCGCAATCCGTTGTCGCCCTCGATCTGCGCGGTGTAGCCGGGGCCGAGGTCGGCCGGCAGGTCCACCCCGCGATCGTGTTGTTTCGTGCCTTCCAGCTCCTCCAAAGTCAAGGCCGACGGGTCGTCGAGGGTGATCGACAGCTCCGCTCCGATGTCGTCACCCCCCTGCTTGCGGACGACGCAGCGGTCGAAACGTTCTCCCGGACGGCTTCCTGTGGCGAGGAAGTCATCGAGGCCGGTGACTCGCGCGATGGCCTGTCTGGAGATCAGACCGCACTCCAGCGGTTGCGCCGTCACGTCTCCCAGAGGGCGCGTGTCGGGAGGTGGCGGAGAGGAACAACCCGAGATCGAAAGGGCCACTGCTGCGAGCAGCGCGGGGATTGCTGTTCTCATCAACCTTGTCCTCCCGTGCGGGCCGCTTGGGCGAAGCCCTCTTGCACGGCGTTGGAAGGATCGCGGAAGACGGCTCCGGTGTCCGGATGGGTGATCCATTCCGTGTACGCCTCGCGTTGCTCCTCGGTCATCTTGCCCCATGGGATGATTTTGTCGCCGTCCATGAAGTCGCCTGCCGAGCCGCGCGGGAAATTCACGGAAGCATGCGGGTGTGTTCTCGCGGGCACCTCTTTGTCGCCGAAGAGCCCGTGTCGCGTCATCACGTCCGCCGTGATGTCGGTGAACATGTCAATGGTCTGGCCGATGGTCGAGGCGGCCTGACTGCGCGCCGCAGCTCCCTGCTTGCCGGTGAACTGGCCGTACACCTGAGCCT
Organism: Nonomuraea sp. NPDC048882; assembly: GCF_040649755.1. Lineage (NCBI taxonomy): Bacteria > Bacillati > Actinomycetota > Actinomycetes > Streptosporangiales > Streptosporangiaceae > Nonomuraea > Nonomuraea sp. NPDC048882. Next base: position 233,839 of record NZ_JBEZGB010000011.1, on the reverse strand, counting down.
TGCCCTTGTCGAAGAGCATTCCGGCGATCGCCCCCTGAGGGCCGGGAACCAGATCGGCCACACTGGTCACGGCCTCCTTGAAGGCGCCGAACGCCTTGTCATGCTGATCCGCCTTCGTGATGTTGGCGATGTTCCCCGCGTCGGTGATCACATAGAAGGTGCGGCTGAGCCGGTCGATCGTCTGGCCGAAAATCGCTCCATCCGAGCTGGTCATTCGCTTCTCGAGAATCTCCTGACGCTGCTCGTTGATTTCGGCGGTCGTTGCCTCCGGATGGGTCCTGCGCCACTTCTCGAAATCGGCACGGTTCTGCTCGGCGATCTTGGCGGCCCGCTCGTCGAGCACTTCGATGCTGTACTGCCCTTGCGCCGTCACCACCGTCTTGAGCACGCCGAGGTCCGCGAAGGCCCACTTCATCACGCCCTTGAGGCCGTCGCGGTCGAACAGGGCGCCGAAGGGTTGCGTGCCCGCGAGGTTCGTGTCGGGGTCGCGGGTGACGACACCCGGTTTGTGTGCCACTCGGTCCCCCGAGGTGCGATTGACGTCGCTCATGTAGGAACTGAGGATGTTGCCCACGCTCTGGCGGGTGTTGCGGAGGTTGGATTGGACGGCGGGGTTGGACCAGAAGCGCATGGTCCAGGAGGCGATCAGGGCTGAGGTGTAGCCGCGGGACTGTCCCGGTGGCAGGTCATGGTCGCGGAACGTGGTCGTTGCGGCTTCGAGGGCGTGGCCGAGGTCGCTGTCGGTGGCCTCGTACCAGACGCGTTCGCGCATGAGGTAGTCGAGCGGCTTGCGCTTCGGGTCGGTGAAGAAGTCCTGGGCGGCCCGCGGGTTGTTGGCCAGTGCGGCGGCGACGGCGGCCATCGGGTCCTTGTAGGCGGCCGGGAGGTGGTTCGCCGGTTGGGTGGCGGGCATGATGTTGCGCCAGTAGAGGGAGTCCTGCGGCTGCGCGCGCTCGTGGTCGTAGACCTTGGTGGCGACCTCGCGCAGGAAGGCGTCGTCGAACTTGCCGGTGCGCAGGAGCTTGTTGAGGGCGAACGTGGTCTCCGGCGTGTCGAGATGCTTGAGCAACTGGTCGACGTACCCCTTGGGGAGCTTCATGTCGCTGGCGCCCCGCGAGGCGGTGCCGAGGATGGTGCTGAGGGCGGCGGACAGTTTGTCCAGCTCGGCGAGCACTTCCGGGTCGGCGCCCGAGGCCGTGTTCTGGCGGCGGTAGAGCGACGAGAGCAGCTGCTTGAGCTCATGCGGCGGCATCTGGGTGGCGAACGCGACCGCGAAGTACGGGTCGTCCTGGTGTTTGCGCAGCTCGTCAAGGGTTTTCTGGTCGATGGTGCCGTTCTTCATGCCGGTGCGCAGGGCGTCCGCGAGCCGCTTGGCCGTGGCGGCGCCGGCGGCAGGGGTGTCGGAGAGCCATTTCGACTCGTCCGCCCAGAGTGACCTCGACGCGTCGAGCGCGACCTTCTGTGCGGCCAGCATGAGATCGAGCCGGCGTTGCAGGTCGGGGACCTTCGCGCCGATCTGGTGGCCGACGTCGCGGGCCGTGCCCGGGCCGTACAGGGTGAGCTGAACAGTGTTCAACGCCTTGTCCACCTGGGCGCCCACCTCGGGGACGGTTCTGCTCAGCCGCTTCATCAACGAGATGAGCTGCGTCATCAGGGCCGGGTCGATGCCGAGTGGTGTCGGTTCTGGGCTCATCATGAGGCACCGTCCGGGCGGAGGGTGTCCAGCAGGCCGAGGGCGCGGGTGAACATGCCCTTGTACGTCTGGTCCCAGGTCTGGGCCTCGCGGGCCAGTTTGTCGGCGGCTGGGCCTTTCATCGCGCCGGCGTCGAGGAGATGGAGGAGGCCGCGGATGTCGCCGTCATGTTGATCGCGCAACCGTTCGATCTGCCGGCGAGCGGCGTCGATCTGCTCCTGCGTCGCCATCCTGGTCCCCTGCGGCTGCCGACGGGCGAGTTGACCATACGAAGCGTAACGAGGTCAGGGGGCGTGCAGCGGGAGTTCGGCGGGTTGTACACCGAAAAGGGCATGGAGACGCGGTGAAAGGGCGATACGGGTTGTTGCTATCTCAGATTATGGCTGTGCGTTATTGAGTGATTCCGTTCCGTGGTGTCTCTCGTTTCTTGAGCGTGCGGGTTTCCTCTGGGAGTGGACGGCGGGAGACTCCGGGTATGGATGCGAACCCGCTGGTGCGTCAGGTTCTGGATCAGATCGATGGGGACGATCCCCGAGTCAACGAGCTCGTCTCCGCGCTCGTCCGTCATCTGCACGCCTTCGTCGAGGAGGTGCGGCCGACGCCCGAGGAGTGGCTGGCGGGGCTTTCGTTCCTCGTTGAGACGGGGAAGATGTGCACGCCCGAGCGCAACGAGTTCATTCTGGTGTCCGACATGCTCGGGCTGACCAGTGCCGTGGATGACGTCAACAATGTCGGGCCGGCGAACATGACGCCGTCGTCTGTGGAGGGGCCGTTCCACTCGCCTGCTCCCGTGCGGGAGCTGGGCGATTGGGTGAGTGACGGGCCTGAGCGGGAGCGTGGGGTGCCTACCGTCGTGCACGGGCGGGTGTTCGACTGTGACGGGACGCCGCTCGCGGGGGCGACCGTGGAGGTGTGGCAGGCCAGTGATGCCGGTCTGTATGACAGTCAGGATGACGCGCAGGATCTTGGGAATCTGCGTGGGGTGTTCAGGGCCGATGGCGATGGGCGTTACTGGTTCCGGACTATTCGGCCGAGTAGTTATCCCGTTCCTACTGATGGCACGGGGGGTGTGTTGTTGCGGGCGATCGGGCGGCATCCGATGCGGCCTGCTCACCTGCACTATCGGGTCGCTGCCGAAGGGCATCGGCCGCTGATCACGCATGTGTTTCTGGCGGGGGATCCCTATCTGGGGTCTGATGCGGCGTACGCGGTGAAGGAGGAGCTCGTCCGTAGTCCGCGGGCGCGTACGGAGGGGTGGGGGATGGAGGTGCCGTACGAGGAGATCGAGTTCGATGTGAATCTGGTGCCGGTGGGATGGAAGGAGGGCGCCTGACGCCGCCGGTCGGGTTTGGGGGGTGGCGGGTCGCGGTAAGTGATCTGCGGGTGCGTGCAGAGACTGCGTGGTGGCGTACGGTAATCGTGGGTGCGGCGGGGTGGGAGTAGCGTGCGCCGGCTGGGGGTCGGGGCGGTGGGATCGGTTGGTTGAGGGTGGTTTGAGGGCACGTTCCAGGTCGGTTTGAGGGGCACGTTCCAGGTCGGTTTGAGGGGCACGTTCCAGGTCGGTTTGAGGGGTGCGTTTCAGGTCGGTTTGAGGGTGTGTTTCAGGTCGGTCTGAGGTGCTTCCGGGTCGGTCTGAGGGCTCGGCGTCCTGGCGGTGTGCGGTCCGGTCGTGGGAAATGCGGTGGGAAACTGTCGTAGCCCGGTGATAGAAAACAGTTTCGAAGCCCGCTCACCGCCTGCATCGGGGAGGCCACGGTCGTGACCGGTAACAGCTCGGAGTTCTCCGTCTCCGGTCGGCGCTACGACCGGCGTGGGCCGGTGCGCTGGATCTGGTCCCACATGCGCGGCCATCCGCTCGTCCTGCTGGGGTTTCTCGGCGGCACCCTGGTCAACACCGTGCTGAACGCCTCCGTGCCGCACTTCACCGGCGCGGCCTTCGACGCCGTGCTCGGCGGGGGCGGGGGTGCAGCGTCCGCGCTGGGGTTCATCGCGCTGATCCTGCTGGTCGTCATCGTGGCGCGCGGTCTGACCGACGGCGTCGCGCGGATGTCGAGCGAGGTGCTGGCCAAGCGGCTCGAACGAGACGCGCGCGACGAGCTGTACGTGAGCCTGCTCGGCAAGAGTCAGACGTTCCACAACCGGCAGCGGGTCGGCGATCTGATGGCGCGGGCCGCCAACGACATCAGGCAGTTGTCGATCATGGTCACGCCGGGCATCGACCTCATCGCCGACTCGGGGCTGACCGGGATCGTGCCGCTGTTCTTCATCGCCGCGATCGATCCGAGGCTGCTGCTGGTGCCCGGCATCTTCGCGGTCTGCTTCGCCTTCGCGCTGTGGCACTACATGCGTCAGCTCAACCCGGTGGCGACCCGTATGCGCGAGCAGTTCGGCGACCTCAACGCCGGGCTCAGTCAGGCCGTGCGGGGCATCGAGGTGATCAAGGTGATGGCGCAGGAGGGGCAGGAACGCGGACGGTTCCGCTCGTACGCGCGCCTCTACCGTGATTCATTTGTCCGCAACGGCCTGGTGCAGGCTCGTTATCTGCCTACGTTGCTGTTCGCGGGTGCGGTCGCCGGGGCCCTTTGGCATGGCCTCTACCTGCAGAGCACGGGCGCGATCTCGGTCGGTGACCTGGTGGCGTTCATGGGGCTGGTGGTCATGCTGGGCTTCCCCACCCAGATGTCCATCTTCACCTTCTCCCTGGTGCAGATCGGCATCGCTTCCGCGCGGCGGATCCTCGACATCGTCACCTCCGACACCGAGCTGCAGCAGCGCGACGACGGACACGCCGCGCCGATCACCGGCGAGATCGTCTTCGACGACGTCACGTTCGGCTACGACGACGGCGGCGAGCCGGCGGTGCGCGGGCTGTCGTTCACCGTCAAACCGGGCGAGACGGTGGCGATCGTGGGGGAGACGGGATCGGGCAAGAGCACGCTGACGAAACTGGTGCCGCGCATCTACGACGTCACCTCGGGGCGCATCCTGGTCGACGGCGTCGACGTACGCGACTGGGACCTCGACTCGCTGCGTTCCCAGATCTCCACGATCGAGCAGGACATCGTGCTCTTCTCCCGCTCGGTCGCCGAGAACATCGCCTTCAGCCTTGGCCAGCGGGCCGACCGGGAGGCGGTGATCAGGGCCGCGGAGGACGCGCAGGCCGCCGAGTTCGTGGCCGAGCTCGACGACGGCTACGACACGGTGATCGGTGAGCGGGGCGTGACGTTGTCCGGCGGGCAGCGGCAGCGGCTGGCCATCGCGCGGGCGCTGCTGACCGATCCGGCGATCCTCGTGCTCGACGACTCCACCAGCGCCATCGACTCGGCTACCGAAGACAAGATTCAGCAGGCCATCGGGCGCATCCTCGACGGGCGGACCACCTTGCTGATCACCCATCGACTCTCCCAGATCCGGTGGGCCGACAAGGTGCTGTTGCTGCGGCGGGGCGAGCTGGTCGACTGCGGGACGCATGACGAGCTGATCGAACGGAGCCGACTCTATCGGCGGATCTTCGCCCATTACGACGAGGCCGGCGTGGGGGCGGACGGCGGCACCGGACGGTCGGACGAGGTGGGGGCGGATGGCGGTGCCGGACGGTCGGACGAGGTGAAGGCGGAGGTCGGCGCGGGGCGGCCAGCGGGTGTCGGGTCGCAGAACGGCGCACCGCCTGAGGACGCGGCCCCGATTCTGGCGAATGAGCAGGGAGGTGCTCGCTGATGGGGTTCATCATGGACGGCCTCGACGCCGAGGACTACGACCGCACCTACAACGACCGCGACCTGCTGCGCCGGATCGTCACCTACTTCCGGCCCAAGGCCGGGGCGATGGTTCTGGTCGCCGGCATGATCGTGGCCGCCTCGCTGAGCAACGCGGCGATGCCGCTACTGGTCAGCTACGTCGTCGACGCCGTCGCCGACGGCACGATCGGCCAGGTCGGCTGGATGTTCGTGGTGGGGGTGCTGCTCGCGGGCGGGCTCGGGTGGGTGTTCAACTTCGTCCGCCAGTGGTTCAGCTCCAGGGTCACCGGTGACGTGGTGCTGCAGTTGCGCGAGGACGCGTTCGACGCCGTGCTTGAGCGTGACATGTCGTTCTATGACGAGACGCCGTCAGGCCGGATCGTCAGCCGGGTGACCTCCGACACCGACGACTTCGCCACCGTCTCCACCCTCACCATGGACCTGATCAGCCAGGTGCTGATGGTGGCGTTCGTGACGGTGCTGCTGTTCGTGCGCAGCGTGGAGCTGGCTCTGCTCACGCTGCTCGTGGTGCCGATCGTGGTGGGCCTGGCGCTGTTGTTCCGGCGGCTGGCCAGAGCGAGCACCCGGCGTGCGCAGCGCTCCCTGAGCCGGGTCAACGCCAATCTGCAGGAGACCATGGGCGGCATCGCCGTGGCCAAGAACTTCCGCCAGGAGCAGCAGGTCTACGACGAGTTCCGGCCGATCAACCAGCAGAGTTACCAGGTGACGCTGCGGCAGGGGTTCGTCTTCTCCGGGATCTTTCCCGTGCTGTTCTTCGTGGCCGGGCTGGCGACGGTCGCCCTCGTCTATCTCGGGGGTTCGGCGGTGCTCACCCGTGGGCTGTCCGCTGGCGACTGGTACCTGTTCCTGCAAGGGGTCGCGCTCTTCTGGATGCCGCTGACGTCCATCGCCGCGTTCTGGTCGCAGTTCCAGCAGGGGCTGTCGGCGTCGGAACGGGTCTTCGCACTGATCGACGCTCCGCCCCGGGTGGTGCAGAGCGACGCGCGGCCGGCCGGGGAGCTGGCCGGGCGGATCGAGTTCGAGGGGGTCACATTCGGCTACGACGCCGCGCATCCTGTGTTGCGTGACTTCGATCTGCGGATCGAGGCGGGGGAGAGTGTCGCGCTCGTCGGGCATACCGGAGCGGGTAAGTCGACGCTGAGCAAGCTGATCACCCGGTTCTACGAGTTCCAGGAAGGTCGCCTGCTGATCGACGGCCGCGACATCCGTACCCTCGACCTGACCTCCTACCGGCGGCAGATCGGCGCGGTGCCACAGGCTCCGTTCCTGTTCAGCGGCACGGTCGCGGACAACATCCGCTATCCGCGGCCGGAGGCCACCGATGACGAGGTGCTGGCCGCCGCGTCGGCGGTCGGCGGGGGTGACTGGATCGAGGCGCTACCCAACGGTCTGTCCACTGATGTCGGCGAGCACGGGCGTGCGCTGTCGATGGGGCAGCGGCAGCTCGTCGCGCTGGCTCGGCTGCTCATTCAGGATCCGGCGATCGTGGTGCTGGACGAGGCTACGGCGAGTGTCGATCCGCTGACCGAGGCGCAGATTCAGGAAGGGCTGGACGTGGTGCTGGCCGGGCGGACGTCCATTGTCATCGCCCACCGGTTGTCCACGATCGAACATGTCGATCGGATCATCGTGCTGGACCATGGGCAGATCGTGGAGGAGGGTGATCACGCCACGTTGCTGGCTAAGGGCGGTCGTTACTGCCAGGTCTACAACACCTACTTCCGGCACCAGTCGCCCAACTACCGGGCGGGGGCCGGCTTCGTTCCGGTCAGTTCGGGGTGAGCGGCGAGCCGGTCGGGTTCGGGCCAGGGGGAATGCGGGTCGGCAGGCCGCTCATTCCATGACCAGGAAGCGGCGGTCCAGCCCGGTGATGAGCAGCAGCCGGGCTACGCGCGGGGGAACGCCGGTCAAGGCCAGCGTGATGCCTCGGGCCTTGGCACGGTTTTGCACGCCGACCAGCACGCCCAGCCCTCCCGCCCCGCAGAAGGTGATCTGGGACAGATCCAGGACGAGCAGGCCGGTGCTGTCACCGAGGGCGTCGATCAGCCGCTGGCGCAGCCGGGCTGTGGTGAAGATGTCGATGTCCCCCGACAGATGCACGAGGGTCGGCGCTGAGGCGGTCACCTCGGCGGGCGGGACTGTGTCGATGACGGTCATGGAAGTTCTCCTCACGGGAGAAGCCGAAAAGTGATGAGATGCCTGCCGGCCGAAGATCGGCCCGCCGCCAGTACGGGCGGTACCAGAGCCGCTCAATCCGGCCGGCAGGCGGCACCGGGGTCATGGCGACGTCGTCGGCCGTCCCATGGATGGCTGCGTCGCCTGCCCGATGACCGACCCGCCCTCGTCCTCCCAGCGGGCCGAGCTGTCGGCCGCGGCACGCGGAGGGGGGCCGGCGGGCAGACGGGCGAGGGTGAGGATGGCGTCGATGCTCATACCGGCGATGTCCTGGGTGGTGAGCTTGAGTGTGGCCTCGGCGGCGTCGGCGGCGGTGCCCGAAGGGACGATCAGCAGGACGACCGGCTCGCCGGTGCCGAAGCTGAGAGTGATCACCCGCGGGTCGGCGTGGCGGAACCAGCCGACGCGGACCCGACGCCCGCGCGCCGGGATGCGGCGCGGGATGTTCTGCCACACATCGCTGTGCAGGCCGATGCGGAGCGTGACCCGATCCAGCAGCCGGTCCACGGCGGCGATGAGGCCGGGCAGTTCGGCGGTCGCGTCATTGGAGAAGGGCCACCAGGCCCCGTCCACCACAGTCAGCCGGTTCGGCACTGGGCGGAGACTGAGCCGGAGCGCGGAGTCGACCCGAGGAATCGCGGGCGAGGCGCCGCTGAGCGGTGCGAGTTGAGAAAGGAGCGTCGGCGTCATGGTCGCCTGACCTGTCCGGGCCCCCGAAGGAGCCGGTGGTGGTTCGCCGGGGGCGACGCAGACCTGAATGCCAACGTTCGAAAAAGCCTCGGTACCTTCAGTGTACCTCATGACGTCTTTCGACTGGTGGACGTGCGCCTGCCGGTCCGCAGGGGCGAGCCACTCATTGTTTGAGCGGGATCACCCGGTCTGTTCGGCGAGGGCGACGATGATGCCCGCTGGGCCGCGGAGGTAGCAGAGGCGGTGGCTGGTCCCGAATTGCACAAGCTCGCCGACGAGTTCGGCCCCGTGCGGCCGCAGGCGGTCGAGGATGTCGTCCATGTCCTCGACGGCGAACATGACGCGCTGGGTGCCGAGCGTGTTCACCGGAGCGTGCGGGTCGCCGGCCGGGCTGGACGGCGTGTGGTACTTGGTCAGTTCGAGCCGGCCGTGGCCATCCGGGGTGCGCATCATCGCTACGTCCGTTCGAACCCCCTTCAGTCCTACGATGCGATCCACCGCGCTGTCCTCGAGTGTCGCCTCGCCTTCCAGCTCCAGCCCGAGCTCGGCGAAGAACGCCTTGGCGGCCGGGAGGTCGTCGACGACCATGGCGACATTGTCCAACCGCTGGACCGTCCCGCGCCCAGTGCGGGGGTCAGTGTTCTCCATGATGGTCCTTCCGGGGGTGGCGGGGGTCGGGTTCAGGTGTTCTGGCGTTCCTGCTGCCGTTGCATGAGTTCCGCGATGGCGGTGGGCAGTGTGGTCTCGAAGTCGATCAGTTTGGCCCAGGTCGGCTTCACCACGATCCGGACCATGCCGTCGTAGAGCGCCTTCACCCCCACCTCCCACTCGGCCCGCTGCTCCGGCGTCATCTCGTACGTGCCGTTCCACTGGAAGTACTCGTCCGGGATGCCCTCGACGACGTCCAGCTCCGCGTTGCCGCGAAGGAGCAGGACCCTCGGCGGGTGTGACTCCGTGTCGATCGTCAGCGCGACCGCGGGGTTGCGGCGCAGCGCCGGCAGTTTGCGGGCGTTGGTCGCGGTGCACATGACGATCTCCGTGCCGTTCCAGACGATGCCGATCGGGATCGCCCGGGGGGTGCCGTCCAGTGCGACGAACGCCAGCCTGGCCAGGTCGCGCGCGAGCAGTTCCTGGCTGAGCGGGCGGTTCAGTACCTCGTCGATGGCGTGCTGGTCCATGGGTGGAACCTCTCAGTTGTAGTAGCGGCGGGCGCTGGAGCCCACGCGGGAGATGTCGGTGCCGTAGATGTGCAGGCTGATGGCGATCTCGTCGCCGATGTTGCGGATGCGGTGAATGTCGCCGGGCGGCGCGAAGCCGCTGACCTCGCCGGGCGGGTTGTCCCGCGTGCCGATGGGGGTGAGGGCTTCGTCGAACAGTTCCTCGTGCTCGACGCCCGACAGCACGCCCACGACGCACCAGGTGATGTGGTCGTGGATGCGGGTGGTCTGCCCGGGGCGCCAGACCAGGCCGAGGATGGAGAACGCTCCGTCGGGTTCGACGTGCAGCAGGTGGCCCGCGACCCGGTCGGGCTCGCCGAGGCGCTGGCCGGGGGTCAGGATCTCGGGGCCGGGGAGGTGTGTGCGGAGCCTTTCTGCGACCAGTTCCGCGGTATCCGTCCAGTCGGTCCGTACGGCCACCGCTTGGCGGATGGCGGCGGCGAGATCGGTGAGGGGCGCCAGGGTGCGGGTCATGGCCACGTTCTCCTTTGCGGAGTGGGTTCGTCCTGTTCAAGGGTCCCAAGTGGCGACTTATACGTCTAATGACAATGTTGGGAGTAACCCATGCGTATTGTGGATGCATGCTGGATATCCCGAGGTTGAGGGTGCTCGCGGCGATCGCCGCGCAGGGCTCGGTCACCAAGGCCGCCAAGCAACTGAACTACTCCCAGCCCGCGGTCAGCCGTCATCTGGCCCGGTTGGAAGCTGAGACCGGGGCCAAGCTCGTCCAGCGGGTCGGCCGGGGCATCCGGCTCACTCCGGAGGGTGAACACCTCGCCCGTCGCGCTGCCGAGATCGTCGGCCGGGTCGACGCCGCTGCCTCGGAACTGTCCGCGATGGTGGGCTTGCGTACCGGCCGGGTGCGGGTCGCCGGGTTCCAGTCGGCGCTCGCGGCGCTGGTGCCGCACGCGGCGGGCACTCTGCGTCGTGAGCATCCCGGCATCGAGCTGCACCTGGTCGAGGCCCATCCGCGGGTGGCGCTCGATCTGCTGCGGGCCGGGGAGGTCGATGTCGCGGTCGTCTTCCGTTACGACGATGCGACCCCGGATGACATCCGCGCGACGCATCTGTTCGACGACCCGATGTACCTGCTCAGCCTGGAACCCGGCCAGACGTTGGGCGGCAATCGCGACGCCGACTGGATCGCGGGTTGCGAGAACTGCCGGCGCGACTTTCTGGAGGCGTGCGCCACGGTGGGGTTCGTTCCGGCCATCGCGTACATCACCGACGACACCATCGTTCAGCAGGCGCTGGTCGCGGCGGGGATGGGGGTGACGACCATGCCGGGGCTGACGTTGCGTACCCACCATGCGCCTGGGATCGAGGTCAGTGTCCTGAGTGACTTTCGGCGGCGGGTTTATCTCGCTTCTTATGGTGATCCGCCGGATCCGCCGGCGACCGCGGCCTTCATCGACGCACTGCACCAGGCCGTTGAGCAGGTCCACCCTGACGAGCCGTCCCCAGCGGATTGACGCATCATGGTCAGGGGTCGTCGCGTAGGGCGCGGAGGGTTTCGGCCTGTTCGGCGGTGACGCCTCTGGCGCGCTGGTCGACGGCTTCCTGAGCGGTGAGGCCGGCGCCTGCCCAGGACGCGGTCTCCTCGAACGGGATCCCGGCCTGCCACCACTCGCGGGCCACCGCCATCGGGGTGAGGCCGCGCTGGATGTAGCGGCGCGCCTCGGCGGGTTTGAGGCCGAGTTCCTGCCACATGCGTGCGGTGGAGGCGTCGATGCCGTAGCCGGCCCAGGCGATGGCCTCGTCGTCCACCCAGTCGGCGTCGAGGTAGCTGTACATGACCAGGGCGCCGGCGTTGCCCGCGCGGCGGATGAAGCGTTGGGCACGGTCGCGTGGGTCGTCGGTGCCGAAGGACATGAGGCTGGTGAAGGCGTCGCCGGGGGCGGTGGGGTCCTCTGTTCGGCGTGGCTCACGGCCGTGTTTGATGTCGAACGCCTGGTCCGGGGTGAACCCTTTCTCCCGGTACGTCAGTGCTTCATCCAGGGTGAACTCGTACTCGTGCCAGAGCAGTGCCTCCGCTGCGCCGAGCCCGGCGGCGCGGCAGGTGGCGACGGCTTCGGGGGAGATTCGGGCGGTTGACCACTGCGTGGCGAGTGCGGGGTCGGTGATCCCCGCGTGCCGCCAGGCGGAGGCCTGCGCCGCCGTCAGCCGCCATTCCCACCAGCGGCGGGCCTCGTCGTCGGGGATCCCGGCCGCGCGGTAGGGCGCAGGGTCGAAGTGGTGGGTCATGCTTCTCCGATCTGTACGGTTCGCGCCCACGAAGGGGCCTGCCCGCCTGTGTCGAGCAGCCCGACGAGGACGCGGCTTCGGGCGGGAGGGCGGTCGGGCCACGGGGTGCGTCCGTCGGTGAGTGCGATGATCAGGTCCGGCGGCCCCGACGTGAGTGCGGCGGTGAACCCGGCGCGGAGGTCGGTTCCTCCGCCTCCGCCGAGTCGCAGGTCGGAGATCCGGGCGAGGGGCTGGGGGCGGTACGCCTGCGCGTCGCAGGAGATCACCGTTACGTTGCGTCGCCCGACGCCGACGGCTCGCAGGATGCCCGTCACCTCGGCCAGCGCCTGGCCGAGCATGCTCTCGGTGACCGAGCCTGACGTGTCGATCAGCACGGTGACCGATGGGGTCGGGCGGCGCAGGCTCGGCAGTACGACGCCGGGGAGGGCGGCGGCTCTGCGTGACGGGGTGCGGTAGGTGTAGTCCACCCGGCCCGCTGCCTGGGCCAGGCCGTGGCGGATGGTGGTGGACAGGTGACGCCGCCAGTTGATGGTGGGTTCGAGCATCTCGTCGGCCCAGCGGAGCCAGCCGGCCGGGACGTCGTCGTGGGCGTCGAGGCGTTCGCGGATGCGGCGGGCGGTGTCGAGCGCGGTGAGCCGGGCGCCGGTGGCGGACAACCCGGGTCTGTCGGTCTCCCATGGCCGGGACTGTCCGTCGCATCCGCTTCCGCAGCTGCCTTCCTGCGGCCGTACGGTGTCCGTTCGGTCGAATAGTGCGCGGTGGTACTGCTCGGCGGGCCAGCCTTCCGGGAGCCGCAGCCGTGCTGGTGTGATCGCGTCCGGTGGTAGCGGTAGATCCGTGAGGTCGTCGTTGATCTCCGCGTCGGCGGCCAGGTTCCAGTTCCGGCGCTCCAGGCGTCCGTCCGAGCCCGGGTAGCGGCGGGCGTGGTCCCGTAGCAGGTGGCCGGTCTGGTGAATGAGCCAGAAGCCGACCTCGGGCACGCTCCGACGGTCCAGTTCCTGCACCCCGACGTAGACGTGCCAGGCCGTGTCGACGGGGAAGCGGGCGAGCCCGCCGGGCACCACGATCGGGTCCAGCGCCAGCAGCGCTCCGCTCAGGTACGGCGCTTGCGCCACGGCCCAGACCCGAGCCGCGGCCCACTTCTTCCACAGCTCTGGGGACAGCGACTCACTCATGGAGCAGCCCGGCCGCGCGCAGGATCGGCGTCAGCTCCAGCAGTGCCACGGGGAGCCGTGCCCCGGGTGGGCGGCGGTGGGCGAGGGCGCGGGCGGCCAGGGTGGCGACGTCGGGTGCGGTGCCGGCGGCCTTGGCGATCACCCGCCAGGCGGCGTCCCACAGTTCGCCGCTGCCGTCGGCCACCGCTACCGCCACCACCGACGTCAGTACGGCGAAGGCCCGGTCGCCGCGTCTGGGCAGTTCGAACGCGTCCGGGTCGGCGAGCACCGCCATCGGGTCCGGCAGGTCGAGGCGTTCCAGCCAGGACAGGAACTCCAGCGCCGCCCCCTCCCCGACGGCGCCTGCCACGAGCACGGCCAGCACGTCGGGCGAGGCGGCGATGGCCTGGCAGGCGGCGAGCAGGCGGGCGGCGGCCTCCCAGGATCGGGGGCTGGGCCAGCCCTTGCCGGCGGCGTCGCCCGAGGGCACGTGTAACGCCAGCGTGGGCCGTACCTCCAGGAAGGCCGCCACGATCGCCCGCGCCCGCGCGACCTCCTCAGGTGAGGCCGGTCGCTCGAAGCCGGACAGCGGCGGACGGGGGAACCCGATGGCCAGGCCGCGTGCGATTCGCCTGCCGTCCACCGGCCAGTCGAGGTGTACGAGGCGGTTGGCCAGCGGTGCGGCCAGGTCCCAGCCGTCGGCGGCCTCCTCGGGTGGGTTCGCCGCGGCGACTATACGTACTTTGTCGGGCAGTCGTACGTCGCCGACCGCCCGTTCCAGCACGACCCGGAGCATCGCCGCCTGTACGGCTGGGGGAGCGGTGGTGAGTTCGTCCAGGAAGAGCAGGCCGTGTCCGGCGGCGGCGAGGCGCCGGGCCCAGGCGGGAGGGGCGAGCCGTACCGTGCCGTCGGCGATCACCGGCAGGCCGGCGAAGTCGCTCGGCTCGCGGATCGATCCGATGACGACCTCGACCGGCCAGTTCAGCGACTCGGCCAGGGCCAGGACGGCGGACGTCTTGCCGGTGCCGGGACTGCCCCACAGCAGGACGGGCACCCCGGCCGACACCGCGATCGACAACGCCTCAGCCGCCGTCCCGCCGTGCTCCTCGGCGGTCGGCCGGTCTCGCTCCTCAGGCGCCGGCTCGCCGTGCTCGTCAGGCGCCACGTCCCATGCCTTCCCTCTGCCAGAACGCCCCGAGCCCAGGCACGCCGAGCTGCCGTTTGAGCAGCTCCAGCTCGTACGCGGGCAACTCGCGAAGGACGAGCTCGGCGTTGTCCCGCAACGGATGATCAGTCATCCGCACCTGCCCGGCAGCCGCACAGAACGCCCCCACATCCCAAGGAACGCCAGGGTCCACGACCGTCCCGTCCGCGATCCCGGCCAACTCCTCGGCGGTGGGCCGCGTGGTGATGCCAAGCCTGGTGGTCAGCCGGTCGCCGACCAGTAGCCCGGCCAGGTAGCTGAGGCCGTCCCGGGCGCGGCGGCGGCGCGGATCGGCGCCGTGGACCCAGGCGGTGACGATCTCGGCGACCAGCCGGGCCGCCGCGTGGCTGGGACGGTCGGACGTTCCGAAATCGCCGAGATCCAGCTGGTTCGCGGAGATCACCAGCGCCACCCGGTCCTCGGTCCAGCCGCGGGTGAAGTGGCTCCAGCCCCACGGATACTCGCCGCCGTGCCCGATATAGGGGTGTTCGCCGCCGAAGACGTTGAACACGAACCCGATCGAGACGTCCTGGCTCGGCCCGAGGAGGGTGCCGCCGGACGCCTGGGCCGTGATCATCTGCCGGGCGGTGCCGGGTGACAGCACGCCGCCGCCCCCGCCGAGCAGGGCGAAGACGAACCTGGCGTGGTCGGACGGCGTGCTCAGCGCGGACCCCGCCGGGTAGTCGCCCACGTAGAGCTGGGGGAGCGGCAGGCGCAGGCCCGGCAGGGTCGCGTACCCGGTCGAACGGCGCGCGAGCAGCTCCGCCGGGACGAAGTCGGGATGTTGCGCCCTGGGGAAGACGCTCGACGACATCCCCAGCGGCGCGAACACGTGCTCGCCCACCCACTCCGAGAACGTGACGCCGTCAGGGTTCAGCAGCTCCACGAGCCGCCCGACCACGGCTATCCCGACGTTGCTGTACTGGTACGCGGCCCCCACCGGCCCGGCCCAGAACGGCGTCAGCGCGCCCCCGTACGCGTCCGAGCGCCCGGCCGCGAACACCCGCCGCAGGTGCTTCTCCAGCGGCGGAGGCGGCTCGCGGTGGAAATTGCCCAGGTTGATGCCGAGCCCGCTGCGGTGGGTGAGCAGGTCGCGCAGCGTGATCGGCCGCGGCCCGTGCGGGTTGACGATCGGCAGGTGCTTGTCGATCGGGTCGTCGAGTCCGATCAGGCCCCGCTCCACGAGCTGCAGGGCCGCGACGCCGGTGTACGCCTTCGCGTCCGAGCCCGTGGGGCCGATCGTGTCCGTGGTCATGGGGCGGCCGGTGGCCAGGTCGGCGAGCCCGTACGCCCTGCTCAGCGCCACCTCCGTGCCGACGCCTACCGCGATCGAGAGCCCCGGCGTGCCGCAGTGATCCATGATCTCCGGCACGAACGCGTCCAGCGCCTCGGCCAAGCCATCGATGTTCATGCGTCAATGCTTGCCTTGACGCTCGAACAATGTCAAGGCAAGCCTTGACGGCATAATGGTACGGTGCCCGAGCTACCCGACCTCACCGCCCTGCTGTCGATCGTCGAAGAGCGCGACCCCGACGCCGACCCCCTCACCCGCCTCACCGTGGCCGAAGGGGTGCTGTCCGATCTGCAGGGCATCGGTGACCGGCTGCTCGGCTACCTGGTCGAGCTGGCCAGGGCCGAAGGCTGCTCGTGGTCCGACATCGGCGACCATCTCGGCATCAGCCGTCAGGCCGCCCAGCAGCGTTACGGTCGCCGCTGGTCCAGCCTCACCGTCGCCGACCTGGCGCAGTCGGGGGCGTTCGACCGCTACACGGCCCGTGCCAAGCAGACGCTCGAACGCGCCGAGGCCCACGCCCGCCGCCTGCGGCAGTCCGCCGTCGGCGCGGATCACCTGCTGCTCGCCATCCTGGACGATCCCGACACTCTGGCCGTACGCGCCATCGCAGCCCAGGGCGTGGATCCGTCCGTGATGCGCGCCGACCTCGCCCGCAGCCTGACTGCCGGTTCGGAGGCGTCGGCGACGAGCCCCGCCGGGCCCGGGGCTTCGGAGACGAGCCCCACCGGGGCGTCGGCGGCGATTCCCATCGGGTCCGAGGCCCGGCGCGTCCTGACGGCGACGCTGGCCGAGACGGCCGAGTTGCGGCACAACTACGTCGGCACCGAGCACATGCTCCTGGGCCTGCTGCGCGACCGGTCCAGCACGTTCCTGCGCGACCACGGGATCGACCTGGAGCCGACGCGGGCGGCCGTTCGCGCGGCCCTGGAGGCGTTCCTACGCTCACGGGAGTCGTGACCGTCACGGCGGCGGCTGCGGATCCGGGTGTGAGTGCGCCAGGCTAGGGTCATCGATAGGTCCGGCCTATGGGAGCGGAGCAGTGTGTGGACGTCCGGCAGCTCGAATACTTCCTCGCCGTCGTCGATCACGGAGGGTTCAGCAAGGGCGCGCGGGCGCTGTTCATGGCGCAGCCCTCGCTCTCGCAGGCGATCAAGGCGCTGGAGAAGGACCTGGGCAGCCAGCTCTTCCACCGCGTCGGCCGCCGCGTGGTGCTCACCGACGCGGGGCGGGCGCTGATCGAGCCGGCCAGGCAGGTCGTGCGCAGCATGGAGGTGGCCAGGGCGAGTGTGGCCGCCGTCCAGGGGATGGTGCGCGGCAGCGTCGCGATCGCCGCGATGCCGTCGCCGGCCGTGGAGCCGCTGAGCAGCATGATCGACGACTTCCGCCGCCTGCACCCGGACGTGCGGGTCGTCGTCAGGGACGCGCCGGTGCCGCAGGCGGTGATCGAGTTGGTACGTACGGGCGTGACGGAATTGGGCCTGCTGTCGGCCTGGGAACTGCCCACGGTCTCCGACGTGCGCCTGCACCCCGTGGAGGAGCAGCGCTTCGTGCTCGTCGCCGCGCCCGGCGGCCCCTTCGCGCCGGCCCGTACGCTGCCCCGGGAACGCCTGGCCGGTCAGCGTCTGATCGTCGGCGAGCACGGCACCGGCCTGCGCCGCCTGGTGGAGGAGATCCGCGCGTCGGGCGTGGAGGTGTCGATCGCGGTCGAGTCGGAGCACCGGGAGTCGTTCCTGCCGTTGGTGCTCAAGGGGGTGGGCGTCGGCGTGCTGGCCGAGGCGTGGCGGACGCTGGCGGAGCAGGCGGGCGCGCTGGTCTTCGACCTCGACCCGCCGGCCTCGCTGCACCTGGCCATGGTCAGCAGGCAGAGCTGGCTCACCCCGGCCGCCACCGCGTTCCTGGAGACGGCTCGCGCTTATAGGCGCGGCCTATAGATCGGATCGGTGGCTCATCTTGGACGTTTGCGTCGCCCGCCGCTTGAATCGACCCATGACGACGCATGACATCGCCGTGATTCCCGGAGACGGCATCGGGCTCGAAGTCACCCCGGCGGCCCTGGAGGTGGCGCGAGCCGCGGGCCGGCGGCACGGATTCGAGCTCCGGCTCACCGAGTTCGACTGGTCGTGCGAGCGCTACCTGCGCGAGGGCACGATGATGCCCGCCGACGGACTGGAGCGGCTGCGCGGCTTCGACGCCGTCTTCCTCGGCGCGGTCGGCTTCCCCGGCGTGCCCGATCACGTCTCTCTGTGGGGGCTGCTCATCCCGATCCGCCGTGCTTTCCAGCAGTACGTGAACCTCCGCCCGGTACGCCTGTTCGACGGCATCGAGGCCCCCGTACGCGCGACTGACATCGATTTCGTGGTCGTCAGGGAGAACACCGAGGGCGAATACAGCGAGATCGGCGGCCGGATGAACCGCGGCTTCCCCGACGAGATGGCCGTCCAGGAGGCGGTGTTCACCAGGAAGGGGGTGACGCGGGTGCTCGACTACGCCTTCGGGCTCGCCGGTCGTCGCGGCGGATACCTGACCTCCGCCACCAAGTCCAACGGCATCGTGCACACGCTCCCGTTCTGGGATGAACTGGTCAAGGAGCGCGCGGCCGAGCACCCCGGCGTGCGCTGGGACCAGGAGCACATCGACGCGCTCTGCGCAAAGCTGGTGCTGGAGCCGTCCCGCTTCGACGTGATCGTGGGCTCCAACCTGTTCGGCGACATCCTCAGCGACCTGGCGGCGGCCGTGACGGGCAGCATCGGCATCGCGCCGTCGGCCAACCTCAATCCGGAACGCGAGTTCCCGTCGATGTTCGAGCCCGTGCACGGCTCGGCTCCCGACATCGCGGGTCGCGGGGTGGCCAACCCGATCGGGGCCATCTGGTCGGCCGCCATGATGCTGGACCATCTGGGTCACGCCGAGGCGGCCGAGCAGATCGTGGCCGCCATCGCGACCGTGCTGGCCAAGGGTGACGTACGGACGCGTGACCTGGGCGGGACGGCCGGCACGGACGAGTTCACCCAGGCCGTTCTGGCGCTGCTGGTATAGCTGGCACTACCACGGATCTCCCGGCTGCGGGATCGATGACCTTCCGGGAGTTTCCGTAAGTTTGACCACATGATCCCCGTACGTACTCGCCGGTGGACCGGCGCCTCCGCCCTTGCCCTCGCCGTCCTCTACGGCCCGTCCATCGCCCCGGCGCAGGCCGACACCGCCCCCGCCCCGCTCCAGGACGTGCTGGATGACCTGGTCGGCAAGGACAAGTTCCCCGCCGTCCAGGCCTCGGTCCAGGATCGTCACGGCAAGCTGACCGATTACACGGCGGGCGACGACGTGCCGGCCGACGGGTACGTGCGCATCGGCAGCAACACCAAGACCTTCACCGCCGTGACCGTGCTGCAGCTGGTGGGGGCGGGCAAGATCAAGCTGGACGGGTCCGTCGACACGTACCTGCCCGGCCTGCTGCGTGGCAAGGGCGTCGACGGCCGCCGCATCACCGTGCGCCAGCTCCTCCAGCACACCAGCGGCCTGCCCGAGTACACCGACTTCCTGGCCAAGGGCGCCCTGCCGTACCAGCACAGCTACTTCCAGCCGCGCGACCTGCTCGACCTGGCGCTGAAGAAGAAGGCCCAGTTCGAGCCGGGCGACAAATGGGTCTACACCAACACCAACTACATCGTCGCCGGCCTGCTCATCGAGAAGGTCACCGGGCGGCCCGCGATCGAGGAGATCACCAAGCGGACCATCGACCGGATCGGCCTCGCCCACACCTACTTCCCGAACGTCGGCGACCAGACCCTGCGCAGTCCGCACGCCAAGGGCTACCACCGCGACGACCCGGCCAAGCCGCGTACGGACGTCACCATGTTCGAGCCGTCCCAGGCCTGGACCGCTGGACAGATGATCTCCACGCCCAGCGACCTCAACCGCTTCTTCTCCGCCCTGCTCGACGGCAAGCTCCTCAAGCCCGCGCAGCTCAAGCAGATGCGCACCACGGTCAAGGCGCCCGAGCTGGGCCCCGGCGGCCGATACGGCCTCGGTCTCAGCGCCGTCAAGCTGTCCTGCGGGGGCACGGCTTGGGGGCACGGGGGCGCCATTCCGGGCTACTACACGACGAACGCCGCCACCGACGGCGGCCGCGCCGCCGCCATCGCCGTCACCCACCTCCCGGAGACCCAGGAGGCCCGCGACCACGTCGAATCCGCCCTCGACGCGGCCCTCTGCAGTCAGTCCTGAGCCGGCGACCTGAGCCGTGAGCCGGTGACAGCGAAGTCTCAGCGGCTCACGGTGCGCCCTGATCGAGGTTCTGTGCGATGAGCTGGGTACGCGCCTCCTCGACCTGGCGCATGATGCGGTGGGCCCCGCACGCCTCGGCGGTGGCGTACGCCTCCTCGGCCAGCGCCACCGCGTCGTCCCGCCGGCCCTGCGCGGTGGCGATGTAGATCAGTCCTACCTGGTCGGCGGCGACACCGGCCGGCAGCCCGATCTTCCGGCGCAGCCGTGCCGCCGCCTCCAGACGCTCCCGTGCGGAGTCCAGCCGGCCTGCGGCATGGTCGGCGATCCCCAGGTGCCGCAGGGCCTCCGATCGGGTGTACGGGTCGCCCGCGGCCGTGGCCAGCTCGTACGCCTGCTGGAGGAGGGGGACGGCGCGGCCGGGGTCGCTCCGTACGACCTGGTGGAAGCACCCCTCCCAGAACACGGACTCCGCCTCGCCCGTCGCGTCGCCCAGGGTCCGGTAGAGGTGGGTGGCCCGCTCGAACAGCTCCAGCTCGCGCGGATCCTCGCGCCGGTCGTCGAGGAACCGCGCGTGCAGGATCCGTCCCCGGGCTACGGCGAGATCGGCTTCCACCTTGTCCAGCTCCCGCTCCGCCGCCGCCAGCTCACCGACCTCGCCGGCGAAGACAGCGCGCTCGTAGAACAGCTTGGCCCTCTCGATCGGTCCTTCCACAGCTGCTCCGCTCGCCTCGGCGACACCCCTCGTACGCGGTCCATGAGACTGTGCTCCGACGATTTCGACAAGCTTTCGGCCCCCGCAAGTCCAGGAAGCGCTCATGGCTTGCGGTGGACGATCACCTCGTCGCCGCGTCCCGGATAGGCCATGATGAGCAGTCGCTGGCTGGCCCGCTGCTGCCCCTTCTTGGACAGCCAGGCGTAGTGGACGCGGACGCGGTAGTGGCCCTTGCCGCGTGAGGCCAGGTCGGGGAGCGCGACGCCGGAGAGGTAGTCGCCGAGTATGAGTGTGCCGTCGCGGCTCTCGTACCCGGCCTCCACGACGTGATCCCAGCCCTTCGTCTCGACGGGCGGGCGGCGGTCGTAGGTCTCGGTGGTGACGCACATGCGTAACTCGGTGTTGATGAGGATGATGAGGCGGCCAGGCGCGGTGACGACAAGGTCACCCTCCTCGGCCCGCCGAGAGGGATCATCGTCGTAGTCAGCCTCCTCGTCTAACGCCTCCAGCGACAACTCCGTCCACACCGGCTTCTTCTCCCTGATGGCTCGCACCGGCTTGATCCTCGGCCGGTGGCGGGGAGCCTGGTCGCACAAGGCCTGCTCCTCGGCCTCCCATGCCGCTATCTCGGCCTCCTCCTCGGCCACCGCCGCGTCGAACTCCGCCGCGACCTTCGGGCAGATGTCCTCCAGGAGGTACTTCTGCTGGCGCAGGTTGATGCTGTGCGCCTGCTCGAAGGCCGCCGCCTCGCGGGCGTCGCCGCGGGTGTAGATGCCGCACATGCGGTGCCCGTACGCGATCAGCCGCTGGTCGGGCATGCTCGGACGGAACGGTGGGGCGTCCAGCTTCCGTACGGCGCAGACGAAGGCCCGCTCACCGGTCGCCGCCGAGTTGTTCTCGCACTCGCTTCTCGTGGTGGCCGGGCCGGGTGTGTGGTCCGACGCGGGTACGAGGGCCAGCAACGCGACCGTGGCCAGGCTCGCCAGGGCCACCTGGTACGGCTTTCGGGGGCGTGGCCGTTCGCCGTGCAGGAACAGCAGGATGAGGGCGGAGCCGGTGAAGGCGGCGCTGTGCCAGAGCGGGGAGATGCCTGGTCTGGAGTCGATCAGATTTTCCAGAAGTGTCGGGACAGCGTCGTCCAGCTTGCCCTCCCCGGTGACCGCAGTGACCACCCCGGCCACCGCTGCCAGCAGCAGCGCGCTGATGACCCCCTGGCGTAGTCTCCCCCGATCTCCGCTCGCGTTTCTGTGCCTGAGTACGACGGCCAGCACCAGGGCCGCTCCTCCGCCGCATCCCATGAGAAGGTCGATCAGCAGCCAGGGCTCTCGCAGGCTCCACCCGGTGTCCGAGAGCCACGACACGATCGCCCCTCGCGGTCCGATCCACCGGAACACGCCGTCCGTCCAGTTGACCATGGCCGGGACCAACGGCAGCCCGACCGCGATCACTTCCCACGGCCACCACCGAAAGGTACCCCGCACGCGCGGAGCCCTGGGCGGGCATCCGACCTCGAGCGCGGATCGGCCGAGCCACACCACGGTGAAGACGTCCAGGAGCAGTCGGCTCGCCTCAAACAGGACGAAGGTCTGGCTGATCGGGTAGGCGACCAGCGGAATGAGGAACGGCCCGGCGGCCACCACCGCCCCCGCCCACAGCGTGGTCCGCCCCCACCGGCCGTCCTTGGCCTGCGCCACCACGATCAGTACCGTCCACACCGCCCAAGCCAGGGTGCTGCCCGGCGGAAGGGTGTCGAACTCGACCCCGAACAGGTCCAGCGCCGTCGCCCCGAGCGCCAGGATCGGCCAGTACAGCCCCGCCACCAGCACGACCAGCCGCAGCGTCCGGGAGACGGTGCCCATCACCCGGTAGAAGAGCACGACGACCGCGAAGTGCGCGACGGTCTCGGGTATGTCCTCGGGCCAGGGCAGCCGGTCGGTCAGCTCGATCGCCATCAGGACGTACAGGGCCACTCGTAGCAGGAACTGATCGCGGGTTTGGCGGGTTTCGTCGCTCTGGCCAGTGCCGGGTGACTGGGCAGCGGTGACAGGCGGCGTGTGCCTGCTCGCCGTCCCGCCGTTCCTTCGCCCGGGCAGGATCTGCACCAGCCCCCAGACCTGCGCCAACCCCACCCCGACCAGCATCACCAGCAGGTCCGCGTCGAGTGCCAGCGCACGATCGACGAACATCCGGTACACGAGCAGGACGAGGGGTCGGCCATCGCCGTACGCCACGGCCACCACACCTGTCGTGACGACCAGAACGGCGAAGACGGCGACGGCGATCCGAGATAAGGCGTGGCGAGGCACGGGCGGTTCCTGAGGCAGGGGAGGAGCGGGGGAAGATCGAAACGCCCGAGATTAACGGAGCCGCCCTTGCCAAGTCGATCATCGTTCGGTCGGGATCCACATATGACGAAGGTGGTGCTCGGCTGGTCGGGTGCATGGAAGCCGTGGGGCTGCGCGGCAGGCTGCTTGCGCACGTCAGCCGGCTGGTTCCTCGCCTTCGACCAGAGGCAGGGGGCGGCGGGGGAGGAGGGTGAGGGTGCCGAGGAGCCAGTCGGCCAGGCGGTCGCGTTCGACGAGCAGCAGGGGTTGGCGGGCGTTGAGTGCTTCCTCGCGGGCCTGTCTGGTGAGGTGGCCTGAGGTGACGAGGACGCCCGTATGGCCGGCGAAGGTGTTGGCGAGGGCGCCCAGGAAGTTGCGGACTTCGGGGGCTCCGACGTTGCCGCTGTAGCGCTTGCACTGGATGGCGTACGGTTTTCCGCCGGGTGCGGTCGCCGTGATGTCGACGCCGCGGTCGCCCTTGCCTCCCCGTTGCTGGACGCGGCGGAAGCCGTCGGCGGTCATGCGTTCGGCTATCAGGTGCTCGAATTGGGGACCGGTCATGAGGTCGACCTTGGCCAATTCGGTGTTGGCTGCCAGGAATTTCATGCGACGGGATTGGATGACCCGATATCGGAGGAAAAGGGCGCCGCAGAGGGCTGCGACGGTAAGGAGGGCGATGGTCGTGGCCCAGCCCGGGTTTTCCGCGACGTATTTGACCACGGCGGTGATCGCTATGGCCATCACCCCGATGCCGAGCAGCCACAACCCTTCGTTTCCGCCGGTCTTTCGCCGGCGTCTGCGGTGCCCTGATCGCCCCGATCGGCCTGAGCGTCCCGGTCGCCTCGCCATCAATCCCTCCCTGGAGGTCGGTCTCGCTGGCGATTATGAACGATGGCACCGACAGAATCGGTGCCGAAGAGCACACGGGCGGCGGTATTTCAGTCCGGCTTTTTTGTGAGGAAATTTCGGGTATTTCGATGAGGAAGGAAATGTCGTAAAGGGTCACGCGTTGGCGTTCGGATCGATCCTCAGAACGAGGCGGGCGAGAGAAGGGCAGGGGAATCGGCCAGCAGCCGGAATCGGTCGTCCCGCTGCTGGACGCGGCCGCCGGTGGGGTGCGTGAAGTGGGTGCCCAGCAGCAGGTCATCGGTGCCGGCCAGGTCGGTGAGCAGGCGGTGGCGGGTGGTTCGCGCCTCGGCGGGATCGACGTCGCCGACGCTGCCCATGTCGGGGTAGGCCAGTTGCACGGGATGATGCAGGCTGTCGCCGCTGATCAGCGCGTTGCGGCCGGTGCCGGTCAGCTTCACCGACAGGTGGCCGGGCGTGTGGCCGCGCGTCGGTACCAGGCGGACGCCGTCGGCCACCTCAAGGCCTGAGGCGGGGATGTCGAGCAGGTCGTACAGGCCGTTGTCGCGGATGGGTCGCAGGGAGTCGCGGTGCGTCCGGGCGACTTCCTCGTCGCTTTCGGCGGCGGCGGTCCAGTAGTCCCATTCCCTGCGGTCGGTGAGGTAGCGGGCGTTCGGGAAGGTCGGTGTCCAGCGGTTGTCGACCAGGTGAGTGTTCCAGCCGACGTGGTCGACGTGCATGTGCGTGGTGATCACCAGGTCGACGGTGTCCGGGGCGAACCCGGCGGCGGTCAGCGCGTGCAGCAGCGGGGTCCGCAGGTTGTCGGCGTCGGGTATCTGCCGGGGCTTGTCGTTGCCGATGCCGGTGTCGACCAGGATGCGCTTGCCGTTCGCCTCGATCGCGAAGATGTGTACGTGCATCGCGAAGGCTGTGCCGTCGGTGAAGTCGGGTTGCAGCCAGGGGTGGCGCAAGTGCTCCGGTGTGGCATCGGGCAGCAGCCATTGACTGGTTGCCGGTGACATGTCGATCTCGTCGACTCGGCGCACAACGACGCCTCCGAGGTCCCAGCCCAGGAAGGTCGGGGATATGCGGCTTGTGAGCACTTCGAAGCCCTTCGTCTTGTTTGTCCGCCGGTTCCGCGGATCGACTCTAGGAGCATCGGTGTCTTTTTGTAAGTACGTACCTTTTTGTAAGCTGATGGCATGGCGGTGAGTGAGCAGTTCAAGGACGTTCTCCCCCAGCTTCCGGCAGAGTCTTTCGACAAGGACTGCCCGACGCGGCCGCTGATGGCCCAGGTGACCGGCCGGTGGGGCGCGTTGATCATCGCTGCGCTGGCTCCTGGGCCGATGCGCTTCTCCGGCCTTCACCGGCACATCGACGGCATCAGCCAGAAGATGCTGTCGCAGTACCTCAAGTCGGTGGTGCGGTACGGGCTGGTCGAACGCCAGGTGGAGCCGACCGTCCCACCGCAGGTCACCTACAGCCTGACGCCACTGGGGCAGAGCCTGGCGCAGCAGCTGTGCGCGCTACTGAGCTGGTTCAGCGCCAACACCCCGGCGCTGGAGGCCGCCCAGCAACGCTACGACGCCGCCGACGCCCCGGCCCGGTGACGTGTCGAAGGACTGCTTGCGACCGCGCCATCGGTCCCCCTGTCGCGGTCTGACCTCTTGCTACGGGCGTGGTTGAGCGGGCGATTCCGGCTCACTCTCGGGGAGAATGCCGGGATCCGGGTGGTCCGGGTGGCCGGGTCGACGTGGACAGACCGTCGAGCAACAGACGCAACAGCAGGGAATCGGTCAGCGGGCCGGGGCGGCCCATCGCGTGACCGGTGGTCACCGGAGTTCCTCCGCATCGCCGAGCTCGGCCCGATGCGCGGTCAGGAAGTCGGTCAGGCTGAGCGGATCGGGGTTGAACGCGCGCGCGGCCCCGAGGTCGCGGCGGCCGAGGTAGGACTCGGGGAACTCGGCGTAGTACTGGAACATGTTTCCCAGTTCGTCCGCGCCGGGGAAACCGAAGCCGCGGAACTGCTCGTGGGTGGGCGGGCGGTAGGCCACCGGCTCGCCGAGCAGCTCGCCGAGCACCGCCGTCATCTGCTCACCGGTCAGGTACTCGCCGACCACGGGAACCGTGAGGCCGATCGTCTCCGCCGGCTGTCGCAGCACCCATAGCACCACCTTGCCGATGTCGTCGGAGGCGACGCCCGCGATCGCCGTGTCGCCGAGCGGGAGGTGCACGGCGAGTGTCCCGTCCGGGTCGCGTTGCGGTCTGGCGAGGCCGAGCAGATTGTCCCAGTAGAACGACATCAACAGGTACGTGACAGGGAGGCCCGACTTGGCGAACAGGGCGTCGGCGGCCCCGCCCTTCACGTCGAAGTGCGGCACCCGATAGCCGTCACCGAGGACCGGCATGCGGTCGTCGTCGGCCACGATCACCTCCCGGGTGTCCTCGAGCGTCGACCACACGACGTGCCGCAGGCCGGCTGCCTGGGCCGCGCTGATGAGGTTCTTCACCTCGGCCAATTCCCGGGCCGGTGAACGGTGCTCCCAGTACGGCGTGACCAGGAACGCGCCGTAGGCCCCGTCGAACGCCCGGCGCAGGCTGCCCTCGTCGGTGAGGGTCGCCTCCACCACCCGGGCACCCAGCCCGGCCAGCGCCTGCGCCTTGGGTGAGGCCGCGTCGCGGGTCACCGCCCGTACGGAGAGCTCTCCGTCGGCCAGCAGCGCCCGGGCGACCGCGCCGCCCTGCGTGCCGGTCGCGCCCAGCACGGTGATCACTTTGTCGTGAGACATCGACGTTCCTCCTTGTTGGTGCGGATCAGGCGGTGGGGGCGACGATGACGGTCTTGCCGGGCAGCGCACCCGCGGCGGCCTGGGCGTGCACGGCCGGCAGCTCCGCGAGGGGGATTCGCTGGGCGACCTCGACGCGCAACTCACCGGTGCTGACGCGAGCGGCCAGGTCGGCGAGTTGGTCGGCGTCGCTGCGGACGAACAGGTCGATCCCCCGCACACCGCGCTCCTCGTCGGAAGGGGCCGGCATCCAGACGGTGGTATTGACGAGGGTGCCGCCGTCACGGATCAGCGTGACCAGTGCGGCCAGCTGCTCCGGAGTGACCGGCGCGAGGTTGAGGACGAGGTCGACCGGCTCGGTCACCGCCGCGATCACATCCGTGGTGGTGTGGTCGAGCACTTCGTCGGCGCCTGCGGCTTTGACACGTTCGGCGTTGCGTGGGCCGGCCGTGGCGATCACGCGGGCACGGACCTCCTTGGCCAGCTGCACGGCGTATCCGCCGACCGCTCCGCCGGCGCCGTTGATCAGCACCCGCTGGCCGGCGGTCAGGTTGCCGTGGTCGAACAGCGCCTGCCACGCGGTCAGGCCCACTAGTGGCAACGCCGCCGAGTCGGTCAACGGGATGTTCTTGGGTGCCCCCGTCAGGATCTCCGCCGGCGCGATCACATACTCCGCGGCCGCCCCGGCCCCCGTCATCGGCAGGAAGCCGATGACCCGGTCGCCGACCGCGACGTCGTCCACGCCGTCACCGAGCGCGTCAACCGTGCCGGCGACGTCGATGCCGGGAGTGTGTGGCAGCTCGACCGGGATCGGGCCCTGCATGTAGCCCGCGCGGATGTTGCCGTCGACGCCGTTGAACGACGTCGCAGCTACGCGGATCCGGACCTGACCGGGGCCGGGGGTGGGCTGCGCGACGTCCTCGTAGCGCAGGACCTCGGGACCGCCGAACTCGTGAAAACGCACTGCCTTCATTGCTGAACCTGCTTTCGTGAGTGCCGCCACTGTGCTTCGAACGTGAAGCAATGCCTCATTGCTTCGAGTTACGAAGGCGTCCAGCCCCGCGTCACCAGGGCCGCCCGGAGGCAGCCACTGGATCCGCGGTTGCTGGAGACGTGACTCAACTTCGCAGGATCCGGCGCGGTTAGCCTGGGCCAGGCTGGCCCACCTTGATGATGGTCGGTTCCCCGGCGTCTGCGACGATCTCAGCGAGACGCGCCGCATCGGCCGAGCCCGGCGCCGGGGTGAGCATCAGAGCCGCCAAATCGTCGCCCGGGATGGCGAGCAGGCTGCCGACGAGCGTCACGGAGCCGCCGTCCGGATGAATGAACGCGGCACTGCTCTCGTAGGCCGCCACCGGTCGCGGCGTGCGCCACAAGGTGTCGAACAGGCGGCTTCGGCTCCGCATCTCGTCCACCAGCGCGGCGAGCGACGCGTCGGCGGGGTAGCGCAACAGCGCGCTTCCCAGGCGGGCAGCGAGGATCGCCTGATGATCGGTTGCGTCAGCCGTAGGCTGCTGGAAACGACTGAACGGATCGCAGAAGCTGCGCCAGGCGATGTTCCACTCCCACGGGTCCCCGGTGAGATCCCAGTGACCCAGGGCCATGAACGCACTGTTCACGGCGACCAGATTCATCGCCGCATCGGAGACGAACATCGGAGTGTCGGTGAACCGCTCCAGCAGCCGCATCGCACCCGGACCGACTTCGTTCGGCACCTGCCCATCCGCGGCGGCGTACCCGGCCAGCGCGCAGAGCCGCTCGTACTCCGCGCGCCCGATCCGCAACGCACGGGCGATGGCGTTCACCACCCCGGCCGACGGATGGCTGCGCCCCTGCTCCAACCGGCGTACGTAATCCGCAGACATCCCCGCGAGCTCGCCGAGCTCCTCCCGCCGCAACCCTTGCACTCGCCGACGGCCGACCGGTAGCCCGACAGCCGCAGGGGCCGTACTCTCCCGCAATTGGCGCACCGCGGTGCCGAACTCGTGACGTTCCACGGCCCAAAGTGTGCCTGGACAGTCCAGACAGCGCTAGTGGGCGGCCTTGTGTGCAGTGCCACGACCAGCGGACCGGTGTTGCCGGCGGCTCCTGAAATTGGCGCACGCTCATTGGCTGGATCCGGAAGCGCAGCGACCGAGGATCGTCACTATCGGCGCTACGCGGTGTCAGCGTAGTCCAAGGGAGAGTCCGCCCACCTTCAGCACCCGCGAGCACATCAGCCGTCGGTCACCACTGATCCATTGAGAATCGCCAGGCTGCCTGGGACGCTCTTCTCCGCATAGCGCAATGCCGGGATTACGCGCTGACGTTGTCGGTCGACAGGAAGGCGTTCACCTGCTGCGCGAACTCCTCCGGGGTGACGATGCGCACCCCCAGGCTCTCCGCCTTCGTTCGCTTGGAGCCGGCCTTCTCGCCGGCCACCAGCAACGACGTCTTGGCCGAGACGCTGGAGCTGGCCTTGCCGCCGGCTCGCTCGATCAGCTCGTTGACCTCGTTGCGGGAGAGCTGGGCCAGGGGGCCGGTCATGGTGCCGGTGACGACGACCGACATCGAGACCAGGGGGAGGTCGGCCGACGGCTCCTTGGGCTCGGCCGAGGGTGGGGTGGCGCCGGGCTCGGTCATGTTGACGCCGGCGCGGATCAGCTTGTCGATGAGGGGGGCGAGCTCGATCAGCTCGTCCACCACGACCGGGGCCTTCTCCGGGCCCATGCCCTCCACCTGCTGGATCGCCTCGGTGTCGGCGGCCCGGATGGCGTCCATGGTGGCGAAGTGGCGGGCGACGCGGCGGCTCATCGAGCGGCCCGTGCCGCGCACCCCGAGTGCCGCGAACACCCTGCTGAGCGGGCGCGACTTCGCCTGCTCGATGGCCGCGATCAGGTTGTCGCTGCTGGTCTCGCCCATGCGTTCCAGCCCGAGCAGCTGCTCCTTGGTGAGGAAGAACAGGTCGGCGAAGTCGGCGATCAGGCCGGTGTCGAGCATCTGCTGGATGCGGTTCTCGGCCAGGCCCTCGATGTCGAGGGTGTCGCGCCCGACCGCGTACGTGATGGACGCGATCGCCCGGCAGCCGCGCCCGCGCACGCACCGCCACCGCTCCTGGGAGGTGTCGATGGCGTCGCCGCAGGACGGGCAGACCTGCGGGATCGCGATCGGCTGCTCGTCGCCCGTGCGCAGGTGGACCACCGGCGCCTCGACCCGCGGGATCACGTCGCCGGCCTTGTAGACGGTCACGCTGTCGCCGAGCATCAGGCCGCGCCTGGCGATGTCGGCGACGTTGTGGAGGGTGGCGTAGGTGACGGTGCTGCCGTCGAGCTCGACCGGCTCCAGCACCGCGCGTGGCGCGATGATGCCGGTGCGGCCGGTGTTCCACTCCACGCGGAGCAGCTTGGTGATCTTCTCGGTGGCGGGCAGCTTGTAGGCGATGGCCCAGCGGGGCGCGCGGGAGCTGAACCCGGCCTCGGCCTGGTCGGCGGCCAGGTCACACTTGATCACGATGCCGTCGATGCCGAACGGCAGCTGGGCCCGCAGGCCGGCGATCTCCCCGACGCGTTCCTGCACCCGTTCCAGCGTCTCGGCCGTGATGCCCGCCACCGGCGTGGCGGCGGTCGTCTGCACGCCCTGCGTGGCCACCCACTCCATGATCTGGCTGTGCGGCAGCTCGCGCAGGCGCGTGGCCAGCTCGGAGTCGTCGCCGGGGGACGGCACCACGCCGTAGCCGAAGAACGTCAGCTCGCACACGTAGGGCCGGTCCTGCGCGCGCAGCGTGCCGGCGGCGGCGCTGCGCGGATTGGCGAACGTCGTGCCGTCGTGTGCCTGCCGCTTGGCGCACGCCGCCTCGAACTGCGACGCGGTCATCATCACCTCGCCGCGTAGCTCCACCGTGACCGCCTCGGCCAGCCGGTCGGGGAGACCGATGATGGTGCCGATGGCGTGGGAGACGTCCTCGCCGGCGGTGCCGTCACCGCGCGTGACCAGCTGGGCCAGGCGGCCGTTGCGGTAGCGGGCCGAGATCGCCAGGCCGTCGAGCTTGGGCTCCACGCTCCACGCCGTGACGGGTCTGCCGAGCCGGCGCTCCAGCCCCGCCGCCCAGTCGGCGAGCTGCTCGGCGCCGAACACGTTGTCCAGGCTCAGCATGGGCACGGTGTGCGGCACGTCGCCCACCACGGCCCCGCCGGCCACCTTGCCGGTCGGTGACGACGGCAGCACCGACTCGGGGTGCTCGTCCTCGTACGCCTGGATGCCGCGGACCAGCCGGTCGTAGGCGTCGTCGTCGAGGGTCGAGGTGCCGTCCGCGTAGTAGGCGGCGGCCGAGTCCACGGCCAGCTGGACGGCCTCGGCGTAGGCCGTGTCGTCGGCCAGGATGGTGATGGGGGGTGTCTCGGTCATGGGTCCATGATGTCGCTCGGCACCGACAATCTGGCCCCCCAGATTCGCCGGTACGCGACGACGGTTCGCAGCCGGTCGGTCTCCTGTGAGAGAACGGTTGCTCTCCGGTCGCCGCCCGTCGCCTGCTGCCGCCGTCTGTCCGGCTCGCAGCTCCTCGGGTGTAGGTCTGAGCTGGGCGGACGCGGGTAGGGCGCAGGCATGGACAGGGATCGGGGAAAACGCGCGCCCGTCATCGTCGTCGGCGCGGGCATGGCGGGACTGGCCTGCGCCGTACGGCTGCACGAGGCCGGTGTGCCGGTACGCGTGCTGGAGGCGTCCGACGGCGTCGGCGGCCGGGTGCGTACGGACATCGTGGACGGGTTCCGGCTCGACCGGGGTTACCAGGTGTTCAACACCGCCTACCCCGAGGCCCGCCGCGTCCTCGACATCGACGCGCTCGACGTGCGGCCGTTCGCCTCGGGGATGATCGTGCAGGGGAGCACGGCCCGGGCCAGGGTGATGCTGCCGTGGCGGCATCCCCGGCACGCGCTGAGCGGGCCGCTGTCCGGCGTCGGCACGTTGCGTGACACCGCCGTGCTCGGCGCGGTCACGGCACGCGACCTCGCCGCGCCGGCCTCCCGGCTGCGTGGCGGGCGCGAACGGCGTACCGACGAGGAGCTGCGCGCGTGGGGCATGTCGGAGAAGATGATCGACTGCCTGATGCGGCCCTTCCTCGCCGGCGTGCTGCTCGAACGTGACCTGGAGACCTCCAGCCGGGTCTTCCACCTGTTCTGGCGGTCGTTCGCGCGCGGCACCATCGGCCTGCCCGCGCTCGGCATGGGACAGATCCCGCGCCAGCTCGCCGACCGCCTGCCGCCGGGCACCGTCACCTTGGGCGCCCGCGTGAGCGAGGTCACGGCCGACGGTGTCCGGCTCGCGGGCGACGCCGCGCATGACGGCGTACGGCACGCGGACGGTTCCGTGATCCATGGCCGGGCCGTGGTCGTGGCGACCGACCCCAAGGTGGCGGGTGAGCTGCTGAGGGAGATCGAGGCGCCGCCGATGCGGGCGGTGACCACCTTCTACCACGCCGCCCCGCGCTCACCCCTGGGCGAGCCGATCCAGATCATCGACGCGACCGGCGCCATCACCGACACCCTGGTCCTCACCGACGCGGCCCCCGAGTACTCCTCCGACGGGCGGGCGCTGGTGTCCACGTCCGTGCTGGGGCTGATCACCGACGAGGAGCCGGTCCGGCGGCGGCTGGGCGAGATCTACGGCGACACCTCCGGCTGGGAGCACGTGGCCACGTACCCGGTCGCGGCGGCGCTGCCCGCGATGCCGCCGCCGTACCCGCTGCGCAGGCCCGTGCGGCTGCGCAGCGGGATGTACGTGTGCGGCGACCACCGCGACACCGGTTCGCTCCAGGGCGCCCTGGTCTCCGGCCGCCGCGCCGCCGACGCCGTGCTCGCCGACCTCAGATCGCGCCGCGCGGCCGACCGCGCGGCCCCTGATCGGGCCGTTCGCTAGGAATCGGCAGATCCACGGCACGGCTTGCCTCACGGAAGCGAAGGGGCGCACGTCCGAGCCGTCCAGGACTGCCTGAGGAACTGGCATCCTGTACGGATGCGCCAAGTGACCGTCCTCGGCAGTTGTGGTGCGTTTCCCGAGCCGGGCCGTGCCTGCAGCGGGTTCGCGGTGGACTGGGACGGTTACCGGCTGCTGCTCGACCTGGGTTACGCCACGCTGCCGCGGTTGCTCGCGCACTGGCCGGACGGCGCGGTGGACGCTGTCGTTATTACTCACGAGCATCCCGACCACTGCATTGACCTGCACGGGTTGTTCCGGATGCGGTTCTACGGCGACCCCGGTGGCCCACGGCTGCCGTTGTACTGCCCGCCGGGCGTGCTCGACCGGATCAGCGGCCTGGAGCCCGATGTGGACCTCCACGCGGTCTTCGACGTGCATCCGCTGCCTGGCAGTCACCGGGTGGGGCCATTCGCCCTGACCGGATTGTCGCTGCCGCACTATGTGCTCAACGCCGGCATCCGCCTGGAGGCCGACGGTGTCGCTCTGGCCTACACCGGTGACACCGGTCCGGCTCCCGCGCTCGCCGAACTCGGGCGCGACGCCGACCTGTTCATCGTCGAGGCCACCGACCGCGACGGCGAGGCCGGTCGCCCCATCCGCAATCTGCTGGCCTCCACGGAGGCCGGTCACTGGGCCCGCCGCGCGTGCGCACGCCGGTTGATGCTCACCCACTTCTGGCCGGGCAACGACCGGGCCGCCTCCGTGGCCGCCGCCCGGGAGGAGTTCGGCGGTGAGGTGCTGGCGGCCGAGGAAGGACTCTCTGTCCGGCTCGGGGAGAACCGATCAGTGAGTCGATGATGCCTTCGCCGGCCAGGGCGTGCTCGAAGTCGCGGCCGTAGTACTGCATGTCGGCGATCAGGTCCTGGCCGCGGTGGCGGGCCGGCAGGTCGGGGTCGGTGGCGAGCATGCCGAGCAGGTTTGACACTGTCGCACGCCTGGAGCGGGCGAGGTCAGGACAGGTGAGGCCGCACCCGTAGTGTGACGGCCGCGTGCTCGGCCCAGGCCGCCAGGAACCGCTCAGGGCCGAGGTCGCCGGGCGTGTGGCCGATCATGAGGCGGAGCAGCGGATAGTACGTGAGGGAGGCCAGCAGTACGGCCGCGGTGGCCTCCGGATCGGCGCATTCGACGTTGCCCAGCTCCCGCTGCTCCTCGATCCACCGGGCGCCCTGGGCGTACACGCCGGCCATCACCCCCTGCCACATGCCCTCGAACAGCTCGCCGAACCCGTCGAACTCCCGCAGCATGATCCGGATCAGCTCCCGATCCCGCTCGATCACCTCCCACACGGCCCGCGCCATCCGCTCCAGGTCGGCCCGCGGATCGCCGGTCGCGACGGCCGTCTCGCCGCCCCGCTCGACGATCCGCTCCAGGTTGCGCCGCACCGCGGCCTCCAGCAGCGCCTGCTTGGAGGGGAAGTGCTTGTAGAGCGCGCCCGAGCCGGTCGTCAGCCCGCAGGCGGCCTGGATGTCGGCGACCGAGGTGGCGGCGTAGCCGCGCGTGCAGATCAACCTGACGGCCTCGTCGATGAGGCGCTGCCGGGTGACGCCCGGTGTGGATCTCGCCATGGTAAGAGAGTACTCTCTCACTATGCGAGTCTTCATCGCGGGCGGCACTGGCGCGCTCGGCCGCCACGCCGTCCCGGCGCTGGTCGCGGCCGGCCACGAGGTCACCGCGCTGGCCCGCACCCCAGACAAGGCCGCCACGCTCGAACGGCAGGGTGCCCGGCCCGTACGGGTGTCGCTGTTCGACCGGGCGGGCCTGGCGGAGGTGTTCGAGGGGCACGACGCCGTGATCAATCTGGCCACCGCCATCCCCTCGATGAGCCGCTTCATGAGCACCAAGGCCCTGCGCGCCAACCACCGGGTACGCGCGGAGGGCTCCGCCGCCGTCGCGGCCGCCGCCCTCGACGCCGGGGCCGCCCGCTTCGTGCAGGAGTCGGTCAGCATGCTCTACCGCGACGGCGGCGACCGCTGGCTCGATGAGGACGCCCCCGTCGACCACTACCCCCTCACCAGGGGAAACTTCGCCGCCGAAGCCAGCGCCCACCACTTTGCCGAGACCGGCGGGGGAGCGGCCGTCGTGCTGCGCCTCGGCTGGTTCTACGGGCCGGGCGCCTCGCACAGCGAGCAACTGTTCGCCCAGGCCCGCCACCACGTCGCCGTCGTCCTCGGCCGTCTCGGCGGCTACGTCTCCTCCATCCACCTGGCCGACGCCGCTACCGCCGTGGTGGCCGCGCTGGCGGCGCCCGGCGGCACGTACAACGTCGTGGACGACGAGCCGCTGACCAAGCGGGCGTACGCGGACGCACTCGCCCGCGCCGCCGGTGCCGCCCCGTGGGTGCGTGGGCCCGGACGGCTGGCCTACGCGTTCGGCGACCGGCTCACCTCACTCACCCGCTCGCTACGCGTCCGTAACGCCCGCTTCCGTAGGGCCACCGGTTGGGCGCCGCGCTACCCGAGCGCCCGCGAGGGCTGGCTCGCCGCAGCCCACACCCTCCTGCCCTGACCGCCCCCGGCCGGTGCCCTTCGGAGCCTGCGCGCGCGTTCTGGATCAGGGTGCTTCCGGCTCTGGCCCGCGCACGTTCTTGAGGAAGATGATCCCGTCGGTCGCCCAGTTCGCCGGGGTCGAGCGGGAAGTAGCCGTGGTTGTCTGTGGTGTCCGTCCGCCGGACCGGCTCCGCCTCCGGACCGCGGTTCCCTCAGGGCGTTTCGTCGGATGGCGAGGTCGACTCGCGCAGGTAGGCGGCCACGCGTTCCTTGCCGCCGTACTCCGCCCAGCCGAGCGGGGTGGCGTCGTACCGGCTGTCCTTGATCGTGACGTCGGCGCCCAGTTCGATCAGGGTTCTGGCCGTTTCCACGTCGTCGCTCCATGCGGCCGCGTGCAGCGGGGTGCCCCCGTGCGGGTGGTCGACGTCGAAGCCGAGGCCGGCCAGCAGCCGTACGGCGGCCGGTTTGCGCTGCTCGGCGGCGCGGTTGATCAGCTCGGGATGCCGGGCGAGCGCCCGCGCCCGCACGTCCGGCCCCAGCGCGGCCACCGCGCCGGCGTCGGCGCGCATGCAGGCGGCGGTGAACGCGTCCATCTCCTCCAGGACGGCGGAGGCGCCCGCCGCGGCGAGGAGTTCCGCCACCTCCGTGTGCCCGTTCAGCAGCGCCAGCTCGTACGGAGTCCGACCCCCGAACACCGGATGCCCGCCGATCCCGTCCACCTCGACCCCGTGCGCGAGCAGCAGCCGGACCCGCCGCGGCCCCCCGCGCAGCGCCGCCGTGACCAGTTCCTCCCGCAGCAGCAGGCGCGGCGACTGCAGGACAGGCCCCAGCCGGGCGTACCACGGCCCGTCCCCGCCCCGGCCCAGCCCGAACTCCAGCAGCAGCCGCAGGTGCGTGGTGTCGTCGGTGAAGGAGCCGCCGAGGCCCAGGTTGTAGAGGGTCTGGCTGTCGTTGGGGTCGGCGCCGGCTTCCAGCAGCAGCCTGGCCAGGGCGAGCGCTTCGGGGTGCGGCGGCTGGTCCTGCTCTCCGCCGCCGAACGCGCCGGTCAGTGCGGTGAAGGGGGAGACCAGACCGTCCCACAGGAATCCGGCGTTCGGGTCCGCGCCGTGGCTGAGCAGGACCTGGGCAGTCTCCACATAACGTCCCGAAGCGCCGGGCAGACGGGCGTAGGTCAGGTACAGCAACGGCTCCCAGCCGAACGGCCCGCCCTGCGCCCGCGCCAGTCCCGGATCCCCGTCCAGCGTCGCGGCCAGGGCGTCGGCCGAGCCGGTGGCGGCCATGGTGAAGACGTTCGCGGTGGCGAGCTCCGGCTGCCGGGCCAGCAGCTGCGCCGCCTCACCGGTACGCCCGGGATGGTCGGCCCCGTACGTGAGGCAGGCCAGCCGCAGGAACTCCTCCGGCGGCTCCGCTCGCACAGGGACGCGGTGCGGCGAACGGGTGTAACGCTCGACGGTGCCGAGGTGCTCCTTCAGCCGGGGCCAGCTCGCGAACCCGTACATCCGGGCCGTGACGAGCTGCGCGTCCGCCAGTTTGAACGTGCGCGGCGGCCGGGGATGGAACTCGGCGACCAGCCCGCGCGCCTCGGGGACGCCGGCCTCCACCTGGCGCAGGAGCGTCTTGGCCTGCTTGCGGAGCCGTTCGAGGCTGGGGTTGTCGGGCAGCCGATGGACGGGCACGATGGCCTCCTTTCCGTCTGGCCTGCCGTCCGCATGCTCAGGCCGGAAAAGAGGTCGGGCCGGGTCTTACCGAAGGACATCAGGTGGGCTTGGCCCTTCCCGCGGACCGGGGGCGCCCTGAAGCACCGCCACCAGCATACGCCCGGTCAAAACGCGCGCCGGCGCCTCCGGGAGAGTCTGCCCTTGATGAGTCGTACGTCCGTCGAGTCGCCCGCCAGATCGGCCACCCACCCGGCCACCGTCCGCAACGACGGCTCGACGGCCTGCTCGCCCGACCACCACCAGCCCCTCTCCCGTGGCGGCTCGGCGGCCAGCCCCGCCGCCGCCAGGCCCGGCGGGTGCCCGGACCGCTCCCACAGCTCCTCCCACTGGCCGCGCCGCAGACGCAGGTAGAGCAGATCCTTCAGCTCGGAGAGCACGCTGAGGTCGCGGATCGAGGTGGCCTCGGACAGGTCGAGCGCGTACAGGCGCGGACACGACAGCAGCGGCGACAGGTCCACGGGACGGACGGTGCGCAGCGTCAGGAAGCGCAGCGTGGCGTGCTCGGCCAGCGGCGCCAGGTCGATCCGGTCCATGGCCAGGTCGAGCAGCTCCACGGGGGTGTCCTGGAGCGGCGCGAGGTCGGCGCCCGGGCAGTTCTCGACATTCACCTGCCACAACATCGGCGCGCCGCGCACGGGGGCGAAGTCGGCCCAGGGGGCGTTGCGGATGGAGAGTTTCTGCACATGTTGGTGCAGGCCCCGCATGGAGGCGGCGTCGGTGCCGGCGATCGTGAGTTCGTCTGGTTTGTCGGGCTCGTGCTCGTCCTGGCCGTCGATGTCGATCCGGATCCGCCGGCCCTGCCCCACCTCGTACGAGCCCGCCCGCAACGCGTTGACGTGCCGGCGCAGCAGGCCGGTCACCGAGTCGGCGACGTAGACGGGGCCGTCGTCGTGGTGCCTGCCCATGCGGATGACCTGGCCGGGACGCCCGCCGGGGCCCGGGGCCAGGTCCACGGCCAGGTAGTCGCCGTGGGGGTCGGTGGCGAACGGGATCCAGTGCGGATGGTCCGAGGCGCGGCGGACCGCCAGCGGGGGGCCGCCGGTGCTGGTGACCAGCGGCCGGCGCAGGTGGTGCCGCCAGGCGCGGCTCGCCGCCCACGTGCGGTTCTCCGGGCGGCTGATCTTCTCCAGGTGTTCCAGGCCGAACCAGTGGTGGCCGGCCAGCAGCCCCTCGCCGCCGTCGCCGTCCACGTGGGCGTAGAGGGCCTGGAGGTCCTCGGGGAGCGGGACCTGCAGCCGCGCCTCCAGCCACCGGCGATGGTGCTCGGGCAGCGCGGGTGGGGGCGCGTAGGTGTCCTTGCCGCGCAGCGCGCGGTCGCGTCCGCGCAGGTACGCGCCGAGCAGGGCGACGGCCTCCTGCGGGTTGCCCGCCGGGGTGGCCATCGACGGGCCCGGCTGGTACGTGCCGGGGTCGGGCGGCAGGACGCCGGGGCGCAGTACGTACAGGAAGCCGCGGTCGTCCTCGCGCACCAGCGACTCGCTGACCACCGCCTCGAACCGGCCCCTGGCCTCGACGGTCAGCTCGATCGAGAGATGGTCGCCGCTCGCTCCGTAGTGGGTGTGGACGGCGCACAACTGCGGATGCAGGTCGATGCCGTCGCCGTCTCCCGCCGGGTCGAACCGGAAGCCGTGGTGGCCGGACCCGCCGTCGCCGGTGGCGTATCCCCGCACCTCGGCACGCCGCCAACCCGCAGGTGCCGCATCGGTGATCTTCTCAGCCATGGCACGGAGAACATCGTCAATCACTCGGCACACCTCATCATCGGACAATGAGCCTTTCTAACACGCTCCGGGGCGGTCCCGAGCCGGTTGCCGGAGGCCCGTCGCCGCCGGGGGAGAAACGGCAGCTGACAGTGCCCGGCAGCGGCTGACAGCGATCCGGCAGAGCGGCCTGACACCGTCCCTTTCCATGAACGAACCCACTACGGACGTCATCGTCGCCGGCGCCGGTCCCACCGGCCTCACCCTCGCCGTGGACCTGGCCCGCCGCGGCGTCTCCTGCCGCGTCGTCGAGCAGGCCGAGCAGCCCGCAGGAGGCTCCAAGGGCAAGGGCCTGCAGCCGCGGACGCAGGAGGTCTTCGACGACCTCGGCGTGATCGGCCGCGTTCTGGGCGTCGCGACGCCGTACCCGCCGGTGCGGGTCAGGCTGGGGCGGGTGCCCGTGTGGCAGACCCGCATGCACAGGCCCGCCAGGGCGACGGACGCGGTCCCGTACCCGACCGTGCTGATGCACCCACAGTGGCGTACGGAGGCGGTGCTGCGCGAACGCCTGGCGGAGCTGGGCGGGAAGGTGGAGTACGGCACCGCGCTGACCGGCCTGGACCAGGACGCCCACGGGGTGCGCGCCACGCTGGGCACGGGGGAGACGGTCAGAGCGCGCTACCTGGTCGCGGCGGACGGCGGCAAGAGTCCGGTACGCAAGTCGCTCGGCATCGGCTTCACCGGCGAGACCCGCGAGGAGGAACGCGCCGCCCTGGCCGACGTGCGTGTGGAGGGGCTCGGCCGGGATCACATCCACGCGTGGGCGCGGCCGGGAAAGGGCTTCGTGGCCCTCTACCCGATGGCCGGCACCGATGCCTTCCAGCTCCTCGCCCCGCTCAAACCAGGGGTGGAGCCGGAGGACACGCCGGCCTGGTACCAGCGGCTGTTCGCCGAGCGGTCGATGCTGCGCGGGGTCCGGCTGACCGAGCTGCTGTGGTCGTCCCTCTACCGGGTGAACATCCGTCTCGCCGACCGCTACCGCGCCGGGCGCGTCTTCCTGGCCGGCGACGCGGCCCACGTGCACTCGCCGGCGGGCGGCCAGGGGCTCAACACCGGGGTGCAGGACGCGTACAACCTGGGGTGGAAGCTGGCCCGGGTGCTGGCGGGGGCGCCGGAG
This sequence comes from Nonomuraea sp. NPDC048882, assembly GCF_040649755.1. Taxonomy (NCBI): domain Bacteria; kingdom Bacillati; phylum Actinomycetota; class Actinomycetes; order Streptosporangiales; family Streptosporangiaceae; genus Nonomuraea; species Nonomuraea sp. NPDC048882. The sequence goes on along the minus strand of NZ_JBEZGB010000011.1, from coordinate 194,485 downwards.
GGGCTGCTGGACACGTACGAGGAGGAGCGGCGGCCCGTCGCCGCCGGGATGCTCGGCCTCAGCACGGACCTGCACGACAGGAAGTCAGTCAAACGCGACGAGGAGACCTACCAGCTCTCGCTCTCCTACCGGGGCGGCTCCCTGGCCGGGCACGGCGGCGACCGCGTCCCCGACGGCGGGGTCCGGCTGGCGGACGGGACGGAGGCGCGCATGTTCGACCTGCTCAGGGGCCCGCACTTCACGCTGCTGGCGGCCGAGCCGTGGAGCGGGGGCGGGCCTGAGGTGCGGGCGTACCGGGTGGCGGAGCCGTACGGAGGGGAGCGGTACACGCTGATCCGGCCTGACGGTTATGTCGGTATCTCGACTTCTTCGGCGGATGATCTCGCTGGTTATCTGGCCATGGTCGTATAACGCCGACCCCGGTGAGCTGCGGGGAAGCGGTTCTCATGAAGTTCTCAGGCGAAGTTTGTAGCACTTTCAACATAAATTTATGACTATGGGGCGATGGGGCACGCGCCGCAGGAAACCGGTGCGGCCGAGGCTCTGGCGGATCGGGGAGCCGTGGCCGGGCGAGCCCGGCGCTTCGCCGTCGGGGGCGCCGCACTCGCCGCGCTCGTCGTCGTGGCGGTGCTGGCGTACTGGCTGGGAGGCCGCGGCGGGCAGATCGAAGGGGCCGCGCCCAGGCCGAGCCCCACGCCGACGCCCACCACGACGCTCACGGTGCCGGACGTCTTCAAGCTGGTCGGGCCGTCGGTGGTGGTCATCCAGGCCGGCCGGTCGCTCGGGACCGGGGTGATCGCGGCCGACGACGGCACGATCCTGACCGCGCACCACGTCATCGACGGCGCCAAGGACGTGAACCTGACGTTCGCCGACGGCACCAAGGCGAAGGCCGCGGTCTCGTCCTCGAACCCCAAGCTCGACGTCGCCACCCTCAAGCCCGCCAAGCTCCCCGAGATCGTCGTCCCCGCGACGCTCGGCGGCGGCGTGAGCGTGGGCGCGCCCGTCGTCGCGATCGGCAACCCACTCGGCCTCACCTACAGCGTCTCCACCGGCGTCGTCTCGGGACTCAACCGCACCGCCGACCGGAGCAAGGAGGACGGCGACCTGAGGGGGCTCATCCAGTTCGACGCCTCCGTCAACCCGGGCAGCTCGGGCGGCCCGCTCCTGGACGCCCGCGGCCTGGTCGTCGGCATCGTCGTCTCCATCGCCGACCCGGGCGGCGACGAGGCGTTCGCCGGCATCGCGTTCGCCGTGCCGATCGGCCTGGCCCTGGGCGGGGGCACCGAAGGCGACGGCCCGCCCGGCGACGGGCCGCTGATTTGACCGACGAGAGGGAACACCGCATGACCTCGACCAACCCGTCAGACCACCCGCTCGAACAGGTGCTGTTCGAGGTCAAACGCACCATCGTCGGACAGGACGTACTGCTGGAGCGCATGGCCGTCGCCCTGATCGCGGACGGCCACCTGCTGGTCGAGGGCGTGCCGGGCCTGGCCAAGACGCTCGCGGTCAGGTCGCTGGCCGCCGCGATGTCCGGCAGCTTCCAGCGGGTCCAGTTCACCCCCGACCTGGTGCCCGCCGACCTCGTCGGCACCCGGGTCTACCACCAGCACTCGGGGGAGTTCAGGACCGAGCTGGGCCCGGTGTTCGCGAACCTGCTGCTGGCCGACGAGATCAACCGCGCCCCCGCCAAGGTGCAGAGCGCCCTGCTGGAGGTGATGCAGGAGCACCAGGTGACGATCGGCCGCGAGACGTTCAAGGTGCCGGAGCCGTTCCTGGTCATGGCGACGGAGAACCCGATCGAGTCGGAGGGCACCTATCCGCTGCCCGAGGCGCAGGTCGACCGGTTCATGATGAAGGTGATCGTCGACTACCCGGCGCAGGCCGAGGAGCAGGCGATCGTCGCCAGGGCGCTGCGCCCACCCGAGCCGCCGCAGCCGATGGTGACGCCCGAGGGCCTGATCGCGATGCGGGCGCGCGCCCAGCAGGTGTACGTCGATCCGGCCATCGTCGACTACGCGGTACGGCTGGTCGGCGTGACCCGCTCGCCCGCGACCGCCGGGCTCGGCGACCTGGAGCGGTACGTCACCTACGGGGCGAGTCCCCGGGCCTCCATCGCGCTCGTCACCGGGGCCCGCGCGCTGGCGTTCCTGCGCGGGCGCGACTACGTGCTGCCGCACGACCTGGCCGAGCTCGCGCTCGACGTCCTGCGGCATCGCCTGGTGCTGTCGTACGAGGCCCTGGCCGACGACGTCGATCCCGACACGATCATCACCAGGGTGCTCGGGGCCGTCAGGGCGCCCGACGTCGTCCTGCAGAACCGCTGAGCCGCCATGGCAACCGCCCCAGAGAAACTGCTGCTCCGCCTGGAGTGGAAGGTCGTCCGCAGGCTCGACGGCCGGCTCCAGGGGGCCCACAGGACGACGTACCGCGGCTCGGGGATCGACTTCACCGGGCTGCGGCCGTACACCGAAGGCGACGACGCCCGCCACATCGACTGGAACGTGACCGCCCGGCTGGACGAGCCGCACCTGCGCGTGTTCACCGAGGACCGCGAGCTGACCGTGTGGCTGGTGCTCGACCGCTCGGCCTCCATGGGGGCGGGCCGGCCGGGGCGCGGCAAGCACGACGTGCTCGCCGAGCTCGCGCTCGTCCTGACCCGGCTGTTCGGGCGGGGCGGCAACCGCGTCGGAGCCGTGCTGTTCGACACGGGGATGTTGCGCGTCGTGCCGCCCGGCACCTCCCGGCGGCACGCGCTGCGGATCGCCGCCGAGCTCCAGAGGACGTCGGGGACGCGCGGCGGCAGCACCACCGACCTGGCGGAGATGATCGACGCGGCCGGACGGCTCGCGCGCCGCCGCGCGCTCGTCGTCGTGCTGTCGGACTTCATCGGCGAGGGCGACTGGGAGCGCTCCCTGCGGCGGCTGGCCCGCCGGCACGAGGTGGTCGCGCTGCGCATCGTGGACACCGCCGACGACGTGCTGCCCGAGGCCGGGCTGATCGTGGTCGAGGACGCCGAGACGGGGGAGCAACTCGTCGTGGACTCCGCCGACCCGCTGCTCCAGGTACGGTTCCGCGCCGCCGTGGACGAGCGCGACGCCCGGCTCACGGCGGGCATGCGCCGGGCCGGGGTGCCGGTGCACCGCATCGACACCGACCGCGACCTCGGAGAGGCGCTCGTCGAGGTCGTCGCCAGAACCGGGAAGCGGACGTCATGACGGCGCTGATCATGACGGGGCCGATCACTGGGCCGATCGGGTTCGCGGGGGAGGCTCCATGACGTGGTCCGCTCCGTTGCTGCTGGCCGTCGGGCTGCTGGTCACGGCGGCGCTCGCCTACGCGGCCGTCGTCTCGGCCCGCCGCAGGAAGGCCGCGCTCGCCGCGGCCGGCCTCGCCGTGCCGGGCGGACGCCGGGCGTACCTGGGAGTCGGCCTGACGATCGCCGGCATCGCCGTGCTCGCCATCGCCACCGCCGGGCCGGCGGCCATGGTGCCGGTCCCGCGGGCCGCGGGCACCGTCATCCTGGCCATCGACGTCTCCAACAGCATGAGCGCGGACGACGTCGCGCCCACCCGGCTGGCGGGCGCGCAGCGGGCGGCCCGCGCGTTCGTGGCGGCGCAGCCGGACAGCGTGGACATCGGGGTCGTCGCGTTCGAACGGGGTGCGCTCACCACCGCCAGGCCCGACGCCGACCACTCCGTGGCGCTGAAGGCCATCGACCGGCTGAAGGTCGCCGGCGGCACCTCGCTGGGAGCGGCCATCACGGCCTCGCTGACGGCGATCACCGGCAAGCAGGCGGCCCTCGGCCGCGACGGCGCCCCGCCGCCCGACCTCGGCTACTGGCCGTCGGCCACGATCGTGATCTTCTCCGACGGCCAGAACCAGGGCAACGACGTCGAGGACGTCGCGGCCCTGGCCCAGCAGGCGGGCGTGCACATCCACACCGTCGGCGTCGGCACCACGGCGGGCGCGGCGGTCAAGGTGGACGGGTACAACCTGCAGACCTCGCTCGACGAGGACACCCTCACGCTGATCGCGCAGACCACCGGCGGCGAGTACCACCCCGCCACCGACACCGCGCGGCTCGACGGGGTCGCCGGCACGATCGACCTGCGGCTCACCGTCTCCGACGAGCCGCTGCCTCTCGCCGGCGGGCTGATCGGGCTCGCCCTCGTACTGCTCACCGCAGGAGCGGCGCTCACCGTGCTCCGATCAGGACGGGTGATCTGAAATGACGTTCTCATGGCCGTGGGCGCTGCTGTCCATCCTGATCATCCCGCTGATCCTGGGCATCCGCTGGTGGGCGCTGCGCCGCCGGCGGCGGGCCGCCGTCCGCGTCACCTCGATCGCCCTCGTCCGCAGCGCGCTGCCCGGCCGGACGCGGTGGATCCGCAAGATCCCGCCCGCGCTGTTCGTCACCGGGCTCGCCCTGCTCGCGGTCGGGGCCGCGCGGCCGCAGGCGTCGGTGCCCGTGCCGCAGACGGCGGCGACGATCCTGCTCGCGCTCGACACCTCGGGCTCCATGTGCTCGACGGACGTGGACCCCAACCGCCTGACCGCCGCCAAGAAGGCCGCCGCCGACTTCATCGAGTCGCTGGAGGGCGGGCCGCGCATCGGCCTGGTCACGTTCGCGGGCAGCGCCGGCCTGCTCGTCCCGCCGACCGACGACACCGACGCGCTGACCGAGGCGCTGGAGAACCTCACCGTCGCCCGTGGCACCGCGATCGGACAGGCCATGCTGACCTCGCTCGACGCCATCGCGGAGGTGGACCCGTCGGTCGCCCCCACTGGCGCTGACCCCGGCACCGGAGCCGGTGAGGGCCACGCCGCCGCCGCGATCATCGTCCTCACCGACGGCGCCAACACCCAGGGTGTGGACCCGCAGACCGCCGCCCAGGAGGCGGCCCTGCGCCGGGTCCGCGTCTACCCCATCGGCTTCGGCACCACGACTCCGGCCCCCATGGTCTGCGAGAACTCCCAGTTCGACGGCCGCGGCTTCGGCGGGTGGGGCGGCGGCTGGGGCGGTGGCGGCGGCTTCGACCGGGGCGGACGCAACATCCGCATGATCGACGAGCCCGCGCTCAAGCAGATCGCCCAGACCACCGGCGGCGCCTACCACCGCGCCGAGAACGCCGACCAGCTCAAGACCGCGCTCGAAGCCCTGCCGGGCAGTTTCAGCGTCATCAGGCAGCGGGTCGACACGGCCGCCGCCTTCGCGGCCGGCGGCGCGATCTTCATCGTCACCGCCCTGTCGCTCTCCCTCTGGTGGAACCGCCCCCGTACGCCTGCTCGTTGATTGGGGGGTCAGTCGCCGGAGACCAGGCGGGCCGGGAAGCCGCCGGTCGCGATCGGGCCCCAGCGGTCGATGTGCAGCCGGATCAGGGACTTGTCCTGGCGGCGCATGGCCTCGCGGTACTCGTCCCAGTCGGGGTGCTCGCCGGCGATGCAGCGGTAGTAGTCCACGAGCGGTTCGAGCGCCTCGGGCATGTCCAGAACCTCCGCGCGACCGTCCACCTGCACGTACGGCCCGTTCCAGTCGTCGGACATGACGCAGATCGACGCGCGGTCGTCACGGCGGGCGTTCACGGCCTTGGCGCGGTCGGGATAGGTCGAGACGACGATCCTGCCCTCCTGGTCGACGCCGCAGGAGACCGGCGAGAGCTGCGGCCGGCCGTCCGCGCGCGTGGTGGACAGCAGGCCGTGGTGGCGAGGACGGAGGAAGTCGAGCAGTTCGGGCAGTTCGACGCGGCGGGCGGTCGCGATGCTGGGAGCCATGACACTTGCCTTTCCTTAAGGACGTGGCTCAGATCCTTCCACTCCTGACGCGAGGAACACCCGATCCGAAACGGGGACGTAACAGACGTCCTACATGCTCGGTATCACCCTCCGCCTCCGTTAGGAGAATCATGAGCGTGTCGCAGACGTACGGACGACGGAACTTCCTGCGTGTGGCGGCGGCCCTGACCAGCGCGGGCGGCGCGGTGCTGGCCGGCGCTCATCGTGCCGCAGCCAGTCCGACGCTGCCGAAGGAGATCCTGCAGCCCCGCAAGGGGCCGATCCACGGCAGGCACTACCTCCCGTCCACGACCGAGCAGGTCACGTGGGGGTACGTGCCCGCGCTGGGCAGCGAGCCGGTGCTGCGGATCAGGTCCGGCGACACGGTCACCGTCGACACGGTCTCGCACGAGGGCATCCTGGAGGACCAGGGCCGTGACCCCGTCGCCTACTTCGCCCGGCACGGCGTGCCCCGGTCGGACGTGCTCCAGGACGCCATCGCCATCGCTCGCGACTACGACCGCACGCCCAGGGACTTCGACCTCGACGGCCCCCATGTCGTGACGGGCCCGATCCACGTGGCCGGCGCGCGGCCCGGCGACGTGCTCAAGGTCGAGATGCTCTCCATGCTGCCCCGCGTCCCGTACGGGGTGGTGTCCAGCCGCCACGGCAAGGGGGCGCTGGCCCGGCAGGCGAACGGCGGCGCCCCCGACGGCATCACGCTGGAGGAGGTCATGCCGCCCGTGGCCACCGACGGCCGCCCCACAGGAGATCCGCTCAGATACGGCAACGTCTCGGTGTTCACCCCGGTCCGGCACGGACGCAAGGGCGTGGCCAGCGGCGTGCTCAAGCGCGGCAGGAAGGGGGAGGTGACGTTTCCGCTGAACCCGTTCATGGGGGTGATGGGCGTCGCGTTCGCCGAGGCGGGCCGGCCGACCGACCCGCTGCTCAACAGCATCCCGCCCACCCTGGGCGGCGGCAACATCGACATCGCCCACCTCGGCGCGGGCGCCACCTTCTACCTGCCGGTCTTCGCCGAAGGCGCGCTCTTCTACACCGGCGACCCCCACCACGCGATGGGCGGCGGCGAGGTGGCGCTGACGGCGATGGAGGGCTCGCTGCGGGCCACGTTCCGACTGACGGTGTGCAAGAAGGGCTCGGGGGACGCCCCATCCGTCGCCTTCCGCTACCCCTTCGGCGAGACGGAGGACGCCTGGCTGCCGATCGGCCTGTCCGACCCGGACGGCTCCAGGAACGGTCAGGTGAACGACCTGGACGTGGCCATGCGCCGCGCAGTCGTCAACGCGCTCGACTTCCTGGAGCACGACCAGGGGATGGATCGCGCCGTCGCCTACGCCTACCTGTCGGCCGCGACCGACTTCGAGATCTCCCAGGTGGTGGATCGGACCACCGGCGTGCACGGTCTCATCCGCAAGGAGCACTTCTGAGCAGGGTCTACGTGATGTGGCGGCGATCACATTCGGTGTGTGGATTCGTCCACAGATGATCCGTTGCCGTCTCCGTAATGTCTCTCTTGCCGGAGCACCCCGGTGGAAGAGACAAGGGGAGGAACCCGAAATGCGTAAGACCTTCGCGATCGCGGCACTGGCTGGTTCGATGGCCATCACCGGTCTGGCTCTCAGCCCGGCCGCGGCTCAGGCGAGCACCACGACGACCACGGTGAGCTGGGGGAAGTTCTTCTCCAGTGACCACAAGGCGTACACGTTCGGTAAGACGTGGAAGTCGCACGGCAAGGTGTTCACGAAGTGGTACGGGGTGGACAAGGTCGGCGGTAAGAAGGGCTGGGTCTGGTTCGAGGTGTACCAGGGCGGTCACTGGAAGAAGTTCAACAAGTCCTGGGACGGCGAGGTCGTCGGCGCCTGGAGCGGCAAGGGCATCAAGAAGGTCTACACCTTCACCTGCTGGGCCGGGAAGTTCGACAACTGCGGCAAGAAGTACCGCATCTACTGAAGACCGGTCAGGCCGATGCCGACCAGCACGAGTCCGGCCGCGCAGGCCACCGTCCGCAGCGTGTTGAACGCGGTCCAGCGCGGCGAGTACTCCTTCCAGGACATGGTCCCGGCGTCGATGGCGTTGTTCATCGGCACGTTGATCACCATCGTGACCAGGAACGAGCCGACGAAGTTGACCGCCGCCGCGGCGAAGAACCAGACGGACGACGCGACGAACCCGGCCACCAGCGCCGCCACCGGCGAGCCGAGGAACACGAGATACAGCCACGGGTTGAGGATCTTCCTGTTGATGCCGCGCATCGCCTCCTCGGCCCTGGCGGGGTCGAGGGTGTTCAGGCCGGGCATGACGGACATGGAGAAGGTGTAGAAGAGGCCGGTCAGGGCGCCGTGCAGCACGAGGGTGATGAGCGCGAGTGCGAGCATGGTCATATCGTGACCGCGCTGGCCGGGACGGTCCATGGTCGTCCCGCTCAACCCCATACGTGAGCGTCCACACGGCACCCCGAGAGTCCCGGGGGGACCGCTACCTATGTCAGCGGGTGCCGTCGATGAAGGCGCTCCGGTGCTCCTCCGCCCACGAGGCGAAGGTGCGCGCGGGCCGTCCGGTCAGCTCCTCCACCACCGGCGTCAGCTCGGCCGGCCGCCCGTCGCGGCTCTCCCAGTAGTCGAGCAGCGCGTCGCCGACCGGGCCGTCCACGTACGGGCCCGCCTGCTCCTTCCACTCCTGCCTGCTGACCCGCTTGATCACGATCTCGCGCCCGATCGCGCGGGACAGCGCCGCGATCTGGTCGGCGAACGTGAGCGACTGCGGCCCCGTCACTGTGTACGCCCGGGTGTACGCCCGGTTGTACGCCCGGCCCCCGAGCGCGCCGGGGTAGGCGAGCACGGCGGCGGCCACTGCGGCGAGGTCGGCCTCGTGGACGGCGTCCACATGCGCCTCCGGATAGGGCAGCGCGACCGGCGTCCCCGCCTTGATCGTCCGGGCCCAGGCGAAGGCGTTGCCGCAGAAGGCACCGGGCCGCAGCAGCGTGCTGCGCACCGGTGCCGAGGTCAGGGCCCGCTCCACCTCGACGTGGGATCTGGCCAGCGGGTCGGCGTCGGGTTCCGGGGTGAGCACGGACGACGACGACAGCAGCACGATGTGCTCGACCCCGGCGTCGGACGCCACCTGGGCGAACTCCGCGGCGTACGCGGGCTCGGCGTACAGGAAGACCGAGGTCACGCCCGCGAGCGCGGCGGCGAAGGTGGACGGGTCGCGCAGGTCGCACCTGACGATCGACGGGTCGGCGGGGGTGGAGGAGGCGGGGCGGACGGGCAGGCCGCGCTCGCGCAGCAGCCCGATGAGCGCGGTGGCGACGGCGCCGCGGGCGCCGGTGACGAGGGTGGTCATCTTTCTGAGGTCCCTTTCAGTGGTGGGCGTGCGCCCGGCGTGGCAGCAGCCAGACCAGGGCGCAGCAGGTGCCGAGGCCGAGGCCGACGACCAGTACGGGCGGCACGAGGGCCCAGCCTCGGCCTGGAGGTAGAGGGCCAGTACGTTCAGCAGGCCCGCGACGGCGGCGTGGAAGACGACGCTCAGCACGAGTCCGGCGGTGAACCCGCGCCGGAGCAGCAGCGACGGCTCGATCAGTGGCGCCCGGGCCGTGACCTGGCGCAGGCAGAACAGCGCGGCGAAGGCCAGCCCGCCGGTCAGGCACAGCAGCGGGCGCGCCGACCAGCCGGCGGCCGAGCCGTCGATCAGGCCGTAGAGCAGGCCGAGCATGGCCGCGCCGAGCAGCGCGGCCCCCGCGGCGGCCACGGGGGCGCCCCGGTCGCCGAGGCGCCCGCCGGTGACCAGCAGGACGCCCATGGCGAGCGCGTAACCGGCGCCGAGCCACTGGACGAGCGCCTGCCCGCCGCCGAGGTCGGCGACGATGGCGGGGGCGGCGAGGTTGGTGATGGTGCCGTCGAGCAGGTCGAGGGCCGCGGCGGCGATGACGACCACCAGCACGGCCCACGGCCGGGCCGGCGCCTCGGGGGGCGCGCGGATGAGCATGAGGTCTCCGGATAGAATGAGAGCGTCGCACAAAGGTTGCGCCACGCAAAGATTGTGTGACGCAAATAAATGTGGAGCACGGAGCCGCCCATGTCAAACCGAGCCGAGACGTTGCAGCGAGTCATCGCGGAGAGCCAGCGCCACTACGCGGCCTACACGCTGTTCAACCAGGCCATGGCCGACCGGCTCGGCCTCCACCCCACCGACCTGCAGTGCGTTGCCCTGCTGGAGCTGGAGCCCGGCCCGGTGAGCTCCGGTGCCGTCGCCCGTTTGACGGGCCTGACCCCTGGTTCGGCCACCCGCCTGGTCGACCGCCTGGAGAAGGCCGGTCTCGTCGTCCGCCGGCCCGACCCCGACGACCGCAGGCGGGCCCTGGTCGCCCTGGCTCCCGAGGCCAGGACGCGGATCAGCGACGCCTGGGAGGTCCCGGGCACGGCCTTCGGCGAGGTGCTGGCCCGTTACGACGACGCGGAGCTGGAGCTGATCGCCGACTACCTGCGCCGCGCGTCCGAGGTCGGCCGGGCTCAGGCCGAACGTCTCACTGCCCGGGAGTGACCCCGTCCGGCCGCTCGGTCAGGTGCAGGCGGATGTCGTTCTCGGCCCACAGGACGAATCGCTCGACCGGCACCACGGGATGCCCCTCGACCGGTTCGAAGCGGAAGCGTTTGAGCAGCACCGCCAGCACCAGCTCGGCCTCGACCATGGCCAGGCCGGCCCCCTCGCAGCTGCGCGGGCCCAGTCCGAAGGGGATGAACGCGTAGCGGGGGCGCCTGGCCTGCTCGGCGGCGGTGAACCGCTCAGGGATGAAGGCCCGCGGGTCCGGCCAGTAGCGCGGGTTCAGGTGCACGGCCCAGAACGGGTAGAAGATCGTCGTGCCGGCCGGGATGTGGTGGTCGCCGAGCGTGAGGTCCTCGGTGGTCTCGCGGGCGCCGTACGGGCCGGGTGGGTAGAGCCGCATCGACTCCTTGAGCGCCATGTCGAGCCGGCTCAGCTTGCGCAGGTCGGCGTAGTCGGGCGCGGGCCGGTCGCCCAGGACCTCGTCCAGCTCAGCCGCCACCCGGGCGGCCGGGCCCGGATGCCCGGCCAGCAGGTGCAGGGTCCAGGAGACCGCGACGCCGGTCGTGTGGTGCGCGGCCAGCATGATCATCAGTACGGTGTCCCGCACCCTGGCGGGGCTCAGGCCCTCCTTGACCAGCGCGGCGACCAGATCACTGCCCCCGTCGGCCGGCCCGTCCGTCCCCGCCCGGTCCAGCACGCCGTCCACGACCTCGCGCAGGTACGCCAGCGCCCGCTCCGCCCGCGCCAGGTCGTCACCGCGCTCGTACTGGCGGCCCAGATAGCCGGTCAGCACGGTCTCGAACGCGCTCACCACCCGCGCCGGCTCGTCGATGCCGCCGCCGAGCGCGTACTGGCAGATCATCCGCAACGACAGCTCGCTCAGGTCCTGCTGCAGCTCCACGGGCCCGTCGGCGGCGCGCCGCGCCCACCGGTCGGCCAGGTCGACGGCCAGGGCGGTGAAGCCGGCGAAGTGGGCCTCGTGCGAGCGCCGCCCGGCCAGCGCCGACAGCAGGGCGCGGCGCAGCGGCCGGTGCTCGGCGGCGGGCAGGGTCTGCAGGTTGCCCGCCTCGCACAGCGGGGTCAGGAACTCGAACAGTTGGTCCGGCCGTTCGTTGACCGCGGCCGTGGCCTCCAGCAGCACGGGGTCGGCCACCGATACCGCCGTCAGCCCGCCCGGCAACTGGAAGCGCACCATGGGGCCGTACTGCTCGTGCAGCCGGAGCTGGTAGGTGTGCAGGCCGCCCGCGGCCCCGATGTCGTCGCTGCCGTCAGGGGGTCCAGGGATCTCGCGCACAAGGTCACGTTCTCCCGGCCTCCCCGCCGTTGGCAAGGCGCGCGTACGTCACATCCCCGGAGTAGTCTCGCGGCGTGGCGCGTTTCCTGTGCTTCGCCTGCCGCCGGCCGATCACCGCATCCGTCAGGAAGATCCCGCTGCCGCCGTGGAAGGAGTCCCCTGAGGGGCGACCGAGTGGTACGAGCGGATCAAGGAGCCGCTGATGCCGCGCGGCACGTACGCGGCCAACCACCGCCCGGGCGAGTTCTCCGGCGAACCGCCCGGCCTGGTCATCCATCCCGACGACGCCATGGGCATGTGCCTGCACCCGGACCTCGTCCGGCGAATGGGCTGCTGCGGGATCAACATGCGGGGCGGGCTGCCCAACCTCGTCTGCGAAGGTTGCGGCGCCGAGCTGGCCGTGCACCAGGCCGACTGTTACACGGAGAACCAGGTGACGCTGGTGACGGAGGCAGTGATCCTGTCGTACGCCGGCGACTGAGCCGCGTGGAAAGCGGTTGCCGACTGCGGCCGACTCGTTGGAAAGCGGTTGCTGACCGGGACGAAAGGGATCATGTAAGGTGAGCCGGGCAGCCCCCCACCGGCCTGGAGTCACGCCGTGCCGCACATGTCCCGCCGCCAGGTTCTCTCCCTTCTCCCCGCCGCCGGCCTGCTCGCCGCGGCCACCCCCGCCTCCGCGCGCGCCGCCGCGGCCGTCGACCATCCACGCGTGCTCGCCAACACCGTGGCGATGCTCGCGGGCACCCCCGAGGTCAACGCCCGTCCCGAGCTCGCCGGCAAACTCGCCTCGATCCTCGCCACCGCCAGGCAGCGCCTGACCGCCATGGACCAGGCGGGCGACGGCGAGCTGTTCGCGGGCCTGCGGCTCGGCACCGACGACGTGCAACTGCGTCAAGCCTTCCAGTACCTCTACGAGATCGCGCTCGCCACCCGCACCCCCGGCAGCGCGCTCGAAGGCGACGAGGCGGCGCGGCGACGGGCCGCCGACGGCCTGGTGTGGCTGCACGAGCGTTACTTCGGCGACCAGTCCGCCGGCTACTACGGCAACTGGCACAACTGGGAGATCGCCATCCCCACCCACGTGAGCAGGACCCTCGCCCTGCTCGGCGACCAGGTGCCAGAAGGTCTGACGGCCACCTACCTCGCCACGATGGACGCCTACCTGCGCAACGGCAAGAACGGCGACGTCGACCTCGACTCCCGCTTCCACACCGGCGCCAACCTGGCCGACATCACCGCCAACCGGATCCTCCAGGGCGCGCTCACCGGCGACGACGCCAGGGTCGACAAGGCCATCTCCGACCAGGCCACCGTCTTCGCCACGATCGACCCGTACGACCTCCAGCACGGCGTCACCGACGGCTACTACCGCGACGGCTCCTTCATCCAGCACCACCGCGTCGCCTACACAGGCTCCTACGGCCGCGCCCTGCTCAGCCGCGTGGTGCAGACGCTCAAGATGCTCGAAGGCGTGGGCGGCGGCGCCTCGGCCGACCTGCCCGCGGTGGTCTACCGCTGGGTCGCCGACGGCTTCGCTCCGCTGATCTTCGAGGGCTGGATGATGGAGATCGTCAAGGGCAGGGCGGTCGTGCGCCCCGCCACGGGCTACACCGACGTCGGCGTGATCGCCGAGGCCGTCGCCGACCTGACCGAGCACGTGGACGACGCCGGCGCGCTGGCGCTGAAGAAGTACCTGAAGTTCCTGCCGGCCGCCGACCAGGCCGCCTTCGTCTCTCCCGGCAGCATCGCCCGTTACGCGGCGATCCGCGCCGATTCCTCCGTCCCGGCCGCCGACCTCAACCCGGCCGAGCGCAGCGTGGCGTTCAACGCCATGGACAGGAGCGTGCACCGCCGTCCCGGCTACGCCTTCGCGCTGGCGCGCAGCTCCGACCGGATCAGCAAGTACGAGTACATGAGCGGCGAGAACCTCATGCCCTGGTTCCAGGGCGACGGGGCCTACTACCTCTACCTCTCGGGCGAGGACCAGCGCGAGGTCTTCGGCGTCGACTACTACACGACCGTCTCGCCGTACCGGCTGGCCGGGGTGACCGCGCCGGTCGAGGAGCGGCGGACGGTCCCCGAGTCGTACGGCGGCCGCCTCTGGTACGAGAACCCGGGACATCCGCTCAACTTCACCTCCTCGTCGGAGTCCCAGAACACCTACGTCTACTTCCCCGTCTCGGGCAACTCCTTCTCCGGCGGCGCCACGCTCGGCGCGTACGGCGTCAGCGGCATGATCCAGACCGACGACGCCGCCTACACCGCCAAGCAGGCGGGCATCCTGCCGGACGACTTCGTCGTCTACCGCAACGCCCGCGCCACCAAGTCGTGGTTCCTGCTCGACGACGAGATCGTGGTGCTGGCGGCCGACGTCTCAGGCCAGGGCGGGCGCGACGCGGTCACCACCGTGGACAGCCGCATCGCCGCCCCCGGCGACGCGGTCACGGTCACCGGCGAGTCGTGGACCGGCCGGGACTGGCGGCCCGGCGACAGCGCGCCGCCCCGCTGGCTCCGCTACGCCAACGGCACCCGCGGCACCGCCGTCGGCTACGCCTTCCTCAGCCGGCAGCCGGTCAGCGCCGGGCTGGAGACGGTGACCCGCAGCCGCAGGGTCGTCCGCACGGCCAACCCCGACACCAGCGTGACCAAGAACGTCTTCACCGCCTCGATCACGCATCCCGCCAAGGGCGGCCTCACCTCGCTCGCGTACGCCCTGGTGCCGAACGCCGGCGGGGCCCGCCTGCGTGCCTACGCCCGGGGGCCGCTGACCGTCCTGGCCAACGACCGGCACGTGCAGGCGATCCGGCACGAAGGGCTCGGCATCGTCGCCGCCAATGTCTTCACCGGCGGCCCCCGGCCCGCCGGCCGCCTGCTCATCGACGGCCCCGCGTCGGTGATCGTCCGGTCCGATTCGCGCAGGTCAGGCGGGCGTACGACCGTCGCCGTGTCCGACCCCACGATGAAGCGCGACCGCGTCACGGTGATGTTGCTGGGGGCGTCGCTCAGGCTTGACGGCGCGGACGAGGGGATGACGGCCAAGCGGGTGCCCGGCGGCACCTTGATCCAGGTGACGACCCGCCACGCCTACGGCCGCACCTTCACCGCGAACCTGCGCTGACGATCCAGGACTTCGAGGCCTTCGCACGGCCTTCGGGAGGACTTTGCGGGACTTCGCGGGACTTCGCGGGATAAGTGGTCATTTGGTGAGCACTTATCCGCGCAAGATGGAGTCATGCACATCTTCACCGACGCCGCCGCCTGGCGATCCTGGCTGGCCGACCACCACGACTCGGAGACGGAGGCGTGGGTGGTGCTGGCGAAGAAGGGCACGACGGAGCCGACCAGCCTCGGCTACGAGCAGGCGCTGCAAGAGGCGCTCTGCTTCGGCTGGATCGACGGCCTGACCCGCAGGCGTGACGCCGCCACGTACCTCCAGCGCTACACCCCGCGCCGCCGGCGCAGCGCCTGGTCGAGGTCGAACGTCGAACGGGTGGCCCGGCTGCGGCAGGAGGGCCGGATGGCGCCGGCCGGCCTGGCCGAGGTCGAGCGCGCCCAGGCGGACGGCCGCTGGAACGCCGCCTGATCATTGGTGATCAGCAGGCCGAACCTTGATCAAATCCTGCGGCGACCTTGCCCCGCAGGACGGCTCGTGGCCGGGTGGCGCGGGCCAAGCTTGCCGTGACAGGTTCCGGCCTCGGGCAAGACAGGCAGGTTCTCATGGTTGGACGATCCGCCGCCGCCCTCGCGTTGATCGGCGTCCTGGCGTGGCCCGCTCCGGCGCACGCGGTGACATTGGAGCAGCGGCTCGCCGCGCTGTCCGCGTTCACCCAGCCCACCGCGTCCAGCGCCGCGGCCTGGTACGGCGCCTGGGCCGACCCGGGCTCGTGGACCGACTACGGCTTCGACTGGTCCACCGACCTGTGCTCGCGCAGCCCCGACCGGCCGCTCGGGTACGACTTCCGGATGCCGTGCGCGCGCCACGACTTCGGCTACCGCAACTACAAGGCCGTCAAGCACTTCCCGGCCAACAAGGCCCACGTGGACGAGGCGTTCCTGTACGACATGAACCAGGTGTGCGCCGGTTACGGGGGCGCGCGCAAGCTCGCCTGCGACCGGCTCGCCTGGTCCTACTACCAGGCGGTCCACCGCCTGGGCGGCCTCGACCTCAAAGCCGACCCCGCCGACGAGAACCCCGCCGACGAGCTGGCCGCCGAGCCCGCTGCCTGAGCCCGCCGCCGAGCCGGCCACCTGAGCCCGTCACCTAGCCCGGTCACCTGAGCTGCGCCGCCTGAGCCGCGCCGTCAGCCCCGCCACCTGCTGTGGGGAAGTTTTGGTGCTCCAGTTGCCCCCACTGGAGCGATGCCAGATTAATGGCCGATCGTCCGGTTTGTATAGGTTTCGCATCACGTTCCTTTCGCCCGCCCGCCCTCGCCGCCTCCACTGTTGACTTTATGTAGTCAATCGATTACTAATCGTGGAGTCAATGTTCGCGGCAGGAAGGATCCACCCCGTGCGACGTGCTCTCACCGGCCTCGCCCTCGCTTGTTGCGCCCTCGCCCCGGCGCTCCCGGTCCACGCCGCCGTCCCGGCCGGTAACGCGCCCTCCTGCGTGGTCGTCTGGCAGACCACCGGCACCATCACCAAGACCGGATACGCGCGCAACAACTGCGGCCGGACCCTCCGGCTGAAGATCATCTGGGCGCACGGCACCGACGGCGAGTGCCGTACCGTCGGCTCGGGCGGCACCATCTGGTCCAAGGTCGCCCGCGGCGTCAGGACGTTCGACGGCGCCAGCAGCTGCTGACCTGCTTCTTCCGGCTCCCCGCCTCCCGGCGGGGGCCGGCTCAAGAGCGGCTTCTCCTGGTGCGGAGCCGCGCGGCGCCGACCTCGGGCAGGGGGCGCGGGAAACGGCCGGCGGAGAGCCACGCGGCCCCCGAGGTGTCGGCGCGCACGCCGATGTTCTTCAGCCGGTCCACGAACTGCCTGCGCGACTTCGCCGA
The DNA here is from genome assembly GCF_040649755.1 of Nonomuraea sp. NPDC048882. Lineage (NCBI taxonomy): Bacteria > Bacillati > Actinomycetota > Actinomycetes > Streptosporangiales > Streptosporangiaceae > Nonomuraea > Nonomuraea sp. NPDC048882. The sequence goes on along the minus strand of NZ_JBEZGB010000011.1, from coordinate 177,850 downwards.
GCCGTCGAAGAGCACGTGATCGACGCCCGCGATGTCCGTGGCGTGCTGCCCCTCCCGGCGCGCCCGCAGCCGGGCCGCGTCCCAGTCGACCACCTCGACGCCCAGGGAGCCGAGGAAGGCTTTCATCGCCTCGACGGCTTCGTGCCAGCGCCCGTGCGCGAGGAACACCTTACGGCGATTTCGCCATCTCACGGGTCAGTGACCTTTCCGCGGAGACTGCGACGGGCTGATCCGCAGCTCCGTGGCGATGCTCTTGACGTCGTGGTCCAGGATGTAGTGGCGGATCGCCACCTCCGCCTGGCGCGGCGGCAGCCGGTCCAGCGCCCAGCGGACCATCGCGGCGCCGATCACCTGTTCGTCGGGGGGTTCGTGGGCGAGTTGCGCTCCGGGAGCCTCGTCCTCCCTGGTCAGATCGGTGGCCCGTTCTCGTGTCAGCTTGCTCGTCTGGAGTCGCCTCCAGACGTTGATCGCGATCCTGATCACGTACGCCGTGGGCTGTTCGGCACCGCAGACCTTCTGCCAGTGGCGGAGCGCGAGCACCATCGTCTCCTGGGAGATGTCGGCGGCCAGGTTGTCGTCCTGCGTGCGCAGCCGCATGATCGCCAGCAGGGCCGGATAGGTTTCCTTGAAGAATTCGGAGAAGTCGTCCAGCAGGCAACTCATATGGGCGCCGGGTGAATCCGACGCGCCCCAGGTCTGCGGCAGGTCGAGCTCGTCGGACCGGCGCGGGCCACCGGTGTTCCTGGGAGGGGTGGCCAGCAGGACGGGCGCCACGTCGTCGCTCGTCGCATCGTCGCTTGTTTCCGCCAAATCACTCGCTCCAAGCGTGATTGCGTGCGGGGCGCTACCCCTCCGCGGTCAGGTGGCCTCAGGACGACCTCGTCCCGATACCCCATTGAGTCCGCGGCGACCCCGGAATGTCTACGTGGAGTAACGCATCGACGATGGTTCGCTCATCGATGTGCCGCATTCACGTATCAGCTGCCATTCACGCAACAAAAGCGATTTTCGCCCAATAAAAAGGGCGTTCTTGGGTGATCAGCGGGTGGGCTCAGTGTGCGCGGTACCAGTCGAGCGTGGCGGCCACGCCCGTCGCGTGCGGGGTGACCTCGACCTGGCCGAACGCCGCGCGGAAGGCCGAATCGTCGGCGACGAACGGGCGGTCGCGCTGGTACCACGTCTCGCCGAGCGCGCGCACGGTCGGGTTGAGCAGGCCGAGGAGGCGCTGCGTGCCGCGCCCGAGCCCGGCGATCTTGGGGGTGCCGCCGGCCGCGGCCCAGACCAGGTCGAGGAACGCGCGGCCGGTGACGGGTTCGGCGGCGGGCAGGTGCCAGGCGCGGCCGTCGGCGCCGTCGTTCTCGCCGAGGGTGACCAGGGCGGCGGCGATGTCGGGCAGGTAGGCGACGGTGTGGGGCTGGTCGAGGTCGCCGACCCAGCGGGCGGTCTTGCCGGCCAGCGCGGCGGCGAAGATCGTCGGGCCGATGGTGGTGTTGGTGCCGCCGGGGCCGTAGTAGTCGGAGGCGCGGCCCAGGGTGGCGCGGACGCGGCCGGCGCGGTGGGCGTCGAGGATCAGCGCGTCCACCTCGGCGCGGGCCCGGCCCTGGGGGTTGGTGGCGGCGTGGGGCAGGTCCTCCGTCATGGGGCCTGTGACGGGTCCGTAGACGTAAAGGTTGTCGGCCATGACCAGCTTGGCCCCCGTGGCCTCGACCCCGGCGAGCACCGTACGGGTGAAGGCGGGGAACTCCTCGGCCCAGCGCTCGTACTTCGGCTGCGCGCACTGGTAGACGACGGCGGCGTCCCGGCAGGCGGCCACGGCGCCCTCGGCGGTGGCGACATCGGCGGCGAAGGCCGTCACCGCCGAGGGCTCACTGGAGGCGGCACCGGACTCGCCGGCGGCGACGCCGGATCCGTCGGCGGTGGCGGTGGTTTCACCGGCGGTGCCGCCGGCTCGCGACTGGTCGGCCCCCGAGGTGGCGTGGCGGCTGACGGCGCGGACGCGGTGGCCGCGGGCGGTGAGCGCGGCGACGACGGCCGAGCCGATCGCGCCGGTCGCGCCCAGAACCACGTGCAGATCTGACATGTGGGATGCCTCCTTGTCGACCACCCTAGTGATCCGCAAGCCTCCGTGATCAGCAGCCCCCCGCGCCGACAGATCCCATTTTTCAAAAGATGGACCACTCTCGTCCTATTTATGGGCATATGTCGATTTCCGTGCTTCCCGTCCGGGCAGACAAGGTAAAGGACGACGCCTCCACGAGGCGGAACCGGATAAGGGGGACTCTCCGATGACCTACCATCACGCACCCCGGATGACCGGCTGGGTCGGCTGGGTCTGGTTCGGCGGCGCCATGATGATCATGGCCGGGCTGTTCAACGTCATCACCGGCCTGGCCGCCGTGTTCGCCGAGCGCGTCTACGTACAGACGGCCGCCCGCCTGCTCATCTTCGACGTCACCACCTGGGGCTGGGTACATTTCGTCCTGGGCGTGCTCGTCCTGGCCACCGGCGTCGCCGTCATGGTCGGCCAGAACTGGGCCAGGGTCGTCGGCGTCGTACTGGTGATGCTGAACGCGCTCACCCAGCTGACCTGGATCGCGGTGAACCCCTGGTGGTCACTCGCCGTCATCGCGATCGACGTGCTCGTCCTGTACGCGCTCATCGTCCACGGACGTGAGGCCAGGCTCGACTGAGCTCAGCGCAGGTCCTTGGCGTAGCAGTAGACCAGTGGTTCGCCCACGTACTTGCCGTAGGGCGCGGTCGCCTGGTAGCCCGCGCTCTCGTAGAGGGCGATGGCCTCCGGCTGGAGGTGGCCGGTGGCCAGCCGCAGCCGGTCGTAGCCCATCTCGGCCGCCAGGCCCTCCAGCGCCTTCAGCAGCGACCGGGCGATGCCGCGCCCCCTGTGGCCGGGGGCGACGTACATGCGTTTGAGCTCGCCGGTCGTGCCCTCGGCCGGCTGGACGGCGCCGCACCCGGCGGCGAGGTCGTCGACCACCGCCACCAGGAACCTCGCGTCGGCGTGCACGGCCGAGCGGCCTTCTGGCCCGTACTTGGCGACCAGCTCGCCGAAGGCCGCGTCGATCAGGGCGGCTAGACCGGCGTCCGTGAGGGGGCGTTCCACGATCCGCATGCGGGCGAGCCTAACGCCCCCTCGGATGACGCCCGCGACAGGGGCGGCAGGTCAGGCGGGGTCAGGGCCGTAGGCGGCCGCGATCTCCTTCGAGCCGGTCCACTTGCTGTAGGTGGGTGCCTTCGGCCAGCCGTCGGGGGAGTCCTGCCACTCCTCCTGCCGCCCGTACGGCAGCAGGTCGATCAGCCCGAACGTGTGGCTGAGCTGCTCGGTGCCGCGGCCGTTGGTGTGCCAGGTGCGGTAGACGGCGTCGCCGTCACGCAGGAACACGTTGACCGCGAAACCCCCTCCGGGCGGCGCCCCGACGTCGGAGCCGAACGGGCTGTTCGCGGTGGAGTACCAGGTCATCTTGTTGCCGACCCGCCGCTTGTAGGCGAGCGCCTCGTCGATCGGGCCCTGGGTGACGATGACGAAGCGGGCGTCGTAGTCGTCGAGGAACTCCAGCCGGGTGAACTGCGAGGTGAACCCGGTGCAGCCGGGGCACTGCCACTCCTTGCCCTCGAACCACATGTGGTTGTAGACGATCAGCTGCCGCTTGCCCGCGAAGACGTCCGCGAGCCGGACCGGCCCCTCCTCGCCGTCGAGGACGTAGTCGGGCATCCGCACCATGGGCAGGCGGCGGCGCTGGGCGGCGACGGCGTCGAGCTCGCGGGTCGCCGCCTTCTCCCTGACCCGCAGCTCGTCGAGCTGCTTCTGCCAGGTCTCGGCGTCGACGATCGGCGGTAGTGCGTTGGTGCTCATGAGTTCTCACTCCTCGTACGTGTCGTCCGGACGAAGAGGTAGACCAGGCGCGGCCGCGAAACTCATCGGTGCACCCGGCGGGATCACTCCCGGGACCCGCGCCCTTCCCCGCCGGGCCGCCCGAACAGCTTGTCGAGGCTGCGCCGCTCGCGTTTGGTGGGACGGCCCGCGCCCCGGGCGCGTACGGCCACCGTCACGACCTCCTCGCGCGGCGGAGGCGGCGGGCTCTTGTCCACGTAGCACTCGGCGGCCACGGCGGCGCCGACCCGCTTGGCGATGATCCGGGAGACGACCACGATGCGTTCGCGCCCGTCGTGCCGCAGCCGGATCTCGTCACCCACCCGGACGGCGTGCGCGGGCTTGATCCGCACCCCGTTGACCCGGACGTGACCGCCCCGGCAGGCGTCGGACGCGACGGAACGGGTCTTCGTCAGCCGGACCGACCAGATCCAGCTGTCGACCCGTGCGCTCACCTGCTCCTCTGCCACCCCGCCACTGTACTGACCGGCGTCACACGCCGTCGATCGCCTCTAAGCCGGCCGGGGCGCTGCTGTCGATCAGCGCACGGCGTAACCCGGCCGGAATAGCGCCGCCCCGCGCGGGGGATGGGTCCCGTCATGGTCCCCCTGAGGCGGGCGTTCCACGCCCCCATGCTCGCTGTGGTCTTCGTCCTGCTCGTCGCCGCCTTCATCGCGCCGCCGGCGGGCGCGGAGCCCCGCAAACGCCCCAAAACGGTGTCGGCGGCCCACGCCAAACGCATGCTCGGCCAGCTCAAGGTGGCCAGAGCCCTGTCCATCCGGGGTTACCACCGCAAGAAGTTCCGCCCGCACTGGCCGCGCCGCAAGGGCACGTGCAGCACCCGCGAGCTGGTCCTGGCCCGCGACGGCCGGCGCGTCCGCAAGAACGCGGCCTGCCACCCGGTCAAGGGGATCTGGTACAGCCCGTACGACGGCCGGCGGCTGAAGAGCGAGCGGCTGGTGGACGTCGATCACGTGGTGCCGCTCGCGTACGCCTGGCGTTCCGGGGCGAAACGCTGGAGCCAGGCCAAACGGCGCGCCTTCGCGAACGACCTCACCCGCGCCGAGTTGCTGACCGTCAGCCACTCGGCCAACATCGCCAAGGGCGGCCAGGGCCCGCAGAGCTGGCGCCCGTCCCGCCGCGCCTATTGGTGCCGCTACGCGACCTCCTGGATCAGCGTGAAACACCACTACCGGCTCTTCGTGACCAGGAACGAGCGCCGCGCCCTGCTCAACATGCTCCGCACCTGCCGAAGGAGCTAAAGTCCCGGGCTCGTGGCGGGCTCGACGACGTGGATCTCGCCGGGGCGCAGATCCTTGTTCACCCGCGCCACGTAGCCGGCGAACTCGAGGATGGAGATGATCGCGGTGTTCATCGCCTGCTGCGCGTTCTTCAGTTCGGCCACGACGGGGTCGCTGGTGAGGCGGGCGATGTCCACCTGGACGAAATGCTGGGTCAGGACGGGGTTGACCCGCCATTTCAGGTACAGCTCCGGCGGAAGACGCTGGTCGTCCGCGATCTCCACGTAGACGCCGGAGGTAAGCGAGGAGTCGAAGGTGCCCGCGATCGGCAGACCGGTCCTGGCCAGGGCGGATTTGACCTTCTCGGCGAAGATCTGGTGCTCGATCAAGGTCGTCCTCCGGATGGCCGCCGCGAGACCGGGTCACTCTAGCAAGCGGGGCCGGCGTTCTCGTGGACGTCGGCCCCGCAGCTGACAGGCGTTTCTACGGCATACCGAAGTGTTTGCTGAGCATCTCGGTCAGTCTCTCGTTCGACTGTTTGTTGATCAGGTCTCCCAGTTCCGTGTCGGGATCACCCCAGGGGACGGACCAGCTGACTTGCGCGTCAGGTGCCATGCGAGGGCCGAGCCGGCTCATGCATCGCGGGCATACCTGGCGCTCGGAGTAGAGCGCCGTGATCGTTTCACCCTTCCTCAACTGCGCGAGGATCATGTCTTCTGAGTGCCGGGGGTCGCCCTGGCTGATGCCGTATACGGGCCGCCCCGAAGGCGCGACGATGGCCACCGCCACGTTTCGGCCGAACGGCCCGAGTTTTGAGTTCTTGCGGTGGTTGAAGGCGTCGGTGGCCAGACCGCCGCTGTTGACGCGGACCTCGACCCCGGGGAAGCACGGGTGGGTGTTGTGGACGAGGACCGGCGTCTCTCCGGCTGAGACGTAGTACGTGTGCAGGTCGTCCACGGTCAGGTTGTGCACCCGCTGCTGCGCGGTCCACTCACTGATCGCGTCCACCTGCACGTACGCCCCCGCCGACGTGCGCAGCCACATGCCGACCTCAAGATCCCCGGCGTCGACCCAGCGATCCAGCTTCTCCACCCAGAACGGATGGCCGTCCGTCGCGGTGATGTCGGCGGTCTCGTCACCGCGGTCCCCGTCGATGTCGACGGAGATCTTGACGAGGTTCTTGTCGCCCTCGCCGGTGATGAGGTGGGTGACGGTCTTGGCCCCGGTCTCGCCGGTCTCGGGGTCGGTGGCGAGGACCTGGTCGCCGACCTCGACGTCTTCGATCGGCTTGGTGGTGCCGTCGGCCATGAGCACGTCGGTGCCGGGGGTGAAGCTGTTGAGGCAGCCGCCCGACCGGCCCATCCGCTGGCGGGCCGCGTCGTAGAGGTCGCCGGCCTTCTCGGCGGCCCAGTTCGTGACGCGCCGGCCCGCCTGGGTGTTGCCGACCCATTCCGCGGTGCGCTCGACGATCCTGAGCCTGCCGATGGTGGCCTCGGCGCCCGTCTCGGCCAGCGCCCAGCCGGCCTCCGTGGCGCCTTCCTGCCAGGTCTTGCGGCCTTCGGAGATGTCGGTGACCGTGTTGGCGATCGTCCGCGCGCCCTGGTAGGCGCTGTAGGCGGTCATGCCCCACATGACGCCCTTGCCGACCAGGATGGCCGCGGGGACGAGGAAGACGAGGTTGCCGTCGGGGTCGGTGTTCTGGACGGGGTTGTTGTAGCCGTAGCCGTAGGAGTTGAGGTTGCCGGGGTTGTAGACGCCGTTGTTGCCGTCGCCGTTCAGGTAGTCCCCGATGACGGGATCGGCGGACTTCCACTGGCCCATGCGCGGGTCGTAGTAGCGGGCGCCGTGGTAGTAGTAGCCGGTCTCCGGGTCCAGCTCCTTGCCGGTGAACTGGTACGGCGTCGCCTGCCCCGGCGTCTCGTCCACCCAGGTCTCGCCGCCGGGGAAGTAGTTGACATGTTCGGCCAGCCGGCCGTTGCCGTCGGTGCCGAAGGTGGTGGAGCCGATCTGGTCGCCGTGGTAGAAGAACTGGTCCTTCTCGAAGACGGACGGCGGTTTGGTGGTCTTCGTGGCGATCCGGGTGGTGCCGACGAAGACGTGCTTGTACTCGGTGTCGTTGCGAGTCGTGTAGTTCTGGTTCGGGTACAGGCTGGTCTGGTGACCGTCCTTGACCACCCGCTGGCCCTGGCTGTCGTAGGTGAAGCGGACCGTGGGCGGCTTGCGGTGGTCGTCGCAGGCCGACGGGTCCTGCGGCTGAGTGTCGTGCCTGGTGGTGTCGTGCACGCAGGCCAGCCGGCTGTCCTCGTCCCAGATCAGCTGCCGCCGCGGCTTGCCGGACGAGCTGGGGTCCTGGTCGATGAGGTTGCCGTTGGCGTCGTACCGCATCCGGTCCGGTCCGACCTGGGTCGGCGCGTGCGGGCGTGAGCCGTCGTAGGAGTAGACGTGGGTGTAGCTGGTGTCCTGCCGCACCTTCTCCACGCCCTCGGCGTCCACGACGGCGTGCCGCTGGTGCTTGCCGACGATGTTGTGCACGGTGTCGTACGTGAGCCGGAACGCGTACGTGTCGGTCGTGCGGATGTCCGGCGTGTACTGGCCGCTCGCCTGCGTCAGCCGGTAGAGGTTGTCGTAGATGTAGGTCTGTGTGGACGGTCCGCCGAGCTTGGGGGTGGTGGACCCGTCGGGGATGTTCGTGTCGTTCTGCAGCCGGGTGATGTTGCCGACGTCGTCGTAGCCGTAGCGGTAGCGCTGGAACTCGTACCCGCTCGGCAGAGTCGAGCTGAGCAGCGCGAGGCTGCGGTCGGCGGCGTCGTAGCTGAAGGTGGTCGTCGTGCCGTTGCCCAGCACCACCCGCGTGCGCTGCTCGAACTTGTCGTAGTGCATGTCGCGCAGGTACGGATACGTGTGCGCGCCCTTGACCCCGGTGGCCGAGATCACCTGCCCGCCGGAGTCGTAGCCGTAGGACAGCAGCTCACCGTCGGGGTACATGAGCTGGAGCACCCGGCCGAAGCTGTCGTAGCGGTAACTCGTGGTGAAGATCTTGTGGTGGTGGCCGGAACCGGGCAGCACCTTGGTCTCCGCCACGATCTCGCCGAGCGGCCCGTACTGGCGGGTGGTGACGCCGCCGGCGTCCTCGATCTTGGTCAGCCGGCCGGCGCCGTTGTACTCGGCACCGGGGCCGCCGTAGGTGTAGCGGACGTCGTTGTGCTTGAAGATCGGGTAGTCGATCGCGACCAGCCGATCGAAGTCGTACGAGTAGCCGATCTTCTTGTCCTTGGCGTCCAGACTGGCGGTGACCTTGCTGGTCACGTTGCCGGCCAGGTCGTACCTGGTGGTGACCTTGCCCTGGTCGGGGCTGTCGATCGTGGTGCGCCGGCCGAAGTCATCGTAGGTGCTGGTCGTGACGTTGTTCTGGCCGTCGGTGACCTTGGCGAGCTGGCTCAGCGGGTCGTAGGTGTAGCTCGTCCAGGTGGGCGGGCCGCCATTGACCGCGTTCGGCTCGCGTACGGAGGTGGTGTTCTCGCGTACGTCGGAGAAGGTCGCCTTGGTGTTGCCCTCGGCGTCGGTCACGGCGGCGGTGAACTGCCGGGTGCCTGAGCGGTCGGCGCCGAAGCCGTAGACCGTGCTGCTGCTGGTGTCGTCAGGCAGGACGGTCCGCACCGTCCGGTCGAGCACGTCGTACTCGTTGACCGTCGGGTAGACCCGGTCCACCGCCGGGTTGTACGCGGTGTTGCCCGCGCCCTTCGGCTCGCTGAGCGGGTAGTACTGCTCGACCACGCGCCCGAACTCGTCGTAGGTCGACCGGCCTGAGACCGTCATCCCGTCGGCGCCGCCGATCCTGGCGTCCTTCTTGGTCTGCACGACCCTGGCCAGGCCGTCGCTGAAGGTGACGGTGTCGACGGTGTCGGGCTTGACCGTTCCGTCCGAGGCTCGGTCCAGGTGGCGGGTGACCGCGTACGGGACCCTCGCCTCGGGGTGGTATTCGAAGGCGATGGTCGGCTTGCCGGCCTCGTGGTCGTGCGGGCCGGTCACGGTGGCGATGCGGCCGGCGTCGTCGCGGGTGTGGACCAGCCGCTGGCCGTTGATGTCGACCGAGGTCGCCACCTCGCCGAAGCGCAGGTCGTACGTGGACGAGGAGACGTAGCCGAACTGGTCCTCGGTCGAGACGACGTGCGCGCCGATCACGTCGTCGTAGGTGTAGGTGTGCTTGGTCCGCTGGCCCCGGTGGTTGGCCGGTCCGGTCAGCGTGGCCAGCGTGCCGTTCGCGTTGTACGTCGCGTCGGTCACCGCGACCGACCCGTCGCCCAGCTTGGCCCGGTGCCTGGTCATGTTCCCGGTGGCGCAGTCGATGTCGGCCTCGCTGTAGCGCATGACCTTGCCGCCGCCCCGCACCTCCGACTTGTTGGGGACGCCGACGATGTAGGTGTCCGCGCAGTCGGTGTGGCCGGTGGTGGTGACCACGTCGTCGGCGCCGCCGCTCTCGCCATAGTCGGTGATCTTGACCGGGTTGCCGAGGTCGTCGAAGACCGTCTCGTTCCTGGTCTGCTTGCCCGGCTCGCTCTGGCCCTCGTACCAGCGCTTGTCCGTGCGCACCGGCATGGGGAAGATCGTCGCGGTGGTGCTGCGGACGTCGCCCGCCTCGCCGGTGCCGACGTCGCGGAACTCGTAGGTGGTCAGCATCTCGATGAACGGCCGGCCCTGGCCGTCGGCCGTGAGCGTGCGGGTGAGCAGGCCGCTGCTGTAGTGGCCGCGGGTGTCGTACTCGGAAGTGATGGCCCGGTAGACCTCGCCGTTCCGGTCGCGGATCTGGGTCGTCAGCGTGCCGTAGCCGCGGAACTCCCGCTCCAGCCGGTCGTACACGCCGCCGGCGTAGGCGTACGTGGTGTGCTGGACGTCCTCGCCGTCCCCGGCCAGGCCGTCGTCGGTCTTGACCGAGCTGAGCACGAAGCGGGAGCCCGGCTGGTCGTAGGTGTTGCCGTCGCGGGTGTAGTCGAGCTCGATGGTCGAGCCCAGTGGGCGTTTGACCGTCTTGAGCAGGTTGGTGCGGCCGGTCTGGTTGGCCGCCACCGTCAGCTGGCTGTCCGCGCCGGAGGCGAGGTGGTCGGCGAAGCCGTCGCCGTTGATGTCACGGATCATCTGCGCGGCACGCGAGGCCCCGGTGGAGGTGTCGGCGCCGGGGTTGATGATGACGAACCCGCCGAGCCCGAACGCGATCGGGATCGAGACCGTGAAGTACGCCCCCGCCCCCAGCCGGGCGTTGACGTCGCCGCTCACCCCGGACAGGCTGCCGCCGAACTCGACCGGCGCGGCGAACCCGCCACCGGTGTTGATCGCCACCCTGATTGGCGAGCCGGCGAACACCCGGTCGGCCAGGCCGTCGCCGTTGACGTCCGCCAGGGTCGCCGAGGTGGTGCTGTCGCCCTGGTTGAACGACGCGCCGCCGGCGAAGCCGTAGAAGTCGGTGTTGAAGCCGATGTTCAGGCCGGCGTTGTCGGTCTCGCCGTCGTTCAGCGGCCCGCCCGGCCACGGCTCCGGCGCGGCGAAGCGGTAGCCGAGGTTGAGCGCGGCGCGCCCGTCCTCGTACACCCGGTCGGGCAGGCCGTCGCCGTTGATGTCGATCAGGTCGGACTCGGCGTCCGAGGTGCCGGTGCCGAGGCTGCCGCCGATGCCCAGCGGCGGCATGTCGTTGCCGGCCGAGGAGGTGTTCTCGGTGGTCGATCCGCTGGGGGCGCCGTTGCCGCGGCCGGTCGTGATCGTCCTGGCCGCGCTGCCCGCGTTGGCGTTGCCGGCCGCGTTCTCCGAGGAGCGGACGGTCCCGTCGGGCGTGGCGCCGCGCTTGTCGCCCAGTACGCCGCTCGGGTCGGTGTACTGGATGCCGCCCGTGCCCACCACGTCGGGGAAGCCGTCGCCGTTCATGTCGAGGTAGTCCAGCTCGCCGCTGGCGCTGCCCCTGGCGATGCTGCCGCCGACGCTGCCGACCCCGCCGCCGACGCCGCCGGTCACCGAGATCTGCTCAGAACGCGACATTCTAGGCACGGCTCGTACGCCGGAGACGTCGGCGGCCGTGGGCAGGCCGATCGCCTGGCCGCCCAGCCGTGAGCTGTTCACCGTCCCTCGGGAGACCCACAGGTCCTCGCCGGAGCCCCAGCGGTCCCGGTCCGGCTGCGGCACGAACAGGATCGCGTTCGGCGGCGTGACCTTCGGGTCCCGCTCGAAGTCCGGCCGGTCGCGGTCCACGTCCACGTCCTCGGGCAACTGCTCCTGGACGTCCTCCACCTTCTCCAGGTCGCCCTGCCTGATCGGCTGGGTGGCCCGGTCGCCGTTGCCGTTGTAGCCGGCGTACGCCCAGCCCCGGTAGGAGCGGCCGTACACGCCCTCGGGCTCGGGGCCGTACGCGGTCGCCGCCGTCTCGACCCCGTCCACCAGCACCGACGCGGAGGCGAGCAGGCGCGGCTGGGTGGTGCTGAACTCGAAGAACAGCTTGTCGCCGACGGCCGCCTCGACCTGCACGGGCACCGGCTCCGCGCCCAGGGTGACGGCCTGCTTGACCAGCCGCGCGCCCTGCTTCTTCACGGTGAAGACCACCTGGCCGGTGGCACCGCCGGCGGCGACCGGCTGCGGCGTGACGGTGAGCGTCCCGCCGGCCGTCACCTCGAACGGCCGCGCCGCCTCGCCGGTGATCGCGTAGGTGCTGATGTCGTACGGCGCCGAGAAGACCTGCCCGAACTCGTCCGGCACCGGCGAGGTCTCGGCGTAGGCCGCCGTGGGCGTCCACTTCAGCGCGGTCACGTCGATCGGCGAGTCCGCGTCGATCCGCCACGACAGCGCCTGACCCTTCGCCACCGCGATCTCCGCCGCCACCGGCACCTCGCCGGTGAACCCGGCCTCCACCTGCTTCTCGAAGACGGGCGTGCCCGCGCGGCTGATCCGGATGGTGACGTCGTCGGTGGTGACCGCGCTCTTGGTGACCGCGCCGCCCAGCGTCAGCGTGCCGTCCCTGGGGGCCGACACCGTGGCCGCCCGCCCCGCCAGGGTGAAGTCCTCCGACGCGGTGTACGAGGTCAGCGACAGCCCGTTGGCGTCGGCCGCTTCAGACAGGTCCGTGTAGGTGATCGTCGGGTCCCAGGTCACCCGGTCGGCGGCGCCGTCCTTGACCGACCCGACCCGGAAGTACACGTGCTGGCCCTTGCGGACCTGGATCGCGTCCACCCCTTCCGGGGTGTGCTCGGCGTGGTCGGTGATCCGGGCCGACCACAGCTCGTCGTCCTCGCGCTGGACGGCGACCCGGACCCCGTCGGGGTCGGCGAAGGCCGGCAGCTCGTCCGTGACCTCGGCCAGCTTGACCGCGCCGGTGACGGCGATCGTGCCGTCGTACGGGGCCGTCCACCGGCGCAGGGTGTCGACCAGCGGGAACGACTGCTCACGCCGCTCCCGGTCTTCCGAGTAGTCGGGCAGCAGGCCGTCGGCGTCCACCTCGCTGCCGCCGATCGGCACCGGCGTGTCCGCCGCCGACCCGAACACCGGCACCCCGTCGGCCCCGACCCGGCCGAACAGCACGCTCTCGCCGTTCACCAGGTCGGTCAGGCCGTCGGCGTTGACGTCGCTGAAGTACCTGTCGGTGGTGCTGATCGTGTCCACGTAGTCGAGCTGCACCGCGCCGCCGCCCGGGTAGGCCTCGACGCCGACCGTGCGGGAGCTGAACTCCTGCGCGAAGAGGCCGGGCAGGTCGCGTACGGGCTTGGTCTCCGCGGCGAAGCGGGGCTCGCCGCCGGGGCGCGACAGGTTCTTGCGGAAGACGAAGCCGCCGCCGCTCCTGAACACCTTGTCCGGCAGGCTGTCGCCGTCCACGTCGATCAGGGCCAGCAGACCCTCGTCCGAGCCGCGGCTGAAGCCGGTCTTCACGCCGACCGAGTTCGTCTTGCTCGGCAGCGGGCCCCAGCCGGTGTAGAGGTGGCCGCCGGCGCTGGTGGAGGTGTTGCCGTTCAGCGCGCCCGCCTCGCCCGCGCCCGAACGGATGCCGTTGACCAGCCCGTTGCTCACGTTGTCGTCGGGGGAGGCCCAGGTCACCTGCTTGAAGGCGGCGTACTTGCCGGCGGCGTCGCGGATGTCGTCGAAGTAGCCCAGCTCGTGGCTGTTGAACAGCTTGCCCGCGGCGTCGTACTGCTGGATCGTCTTCAGCAGCGTCTTGTTGAACGCGCCCTGGGCGTAGACGAAGTCGTAGCGGCGGATCAGGTCGTCGTCCAGCCGCACCTCGACGCGGCGCAGCAGGTCGGCCACGACGCGCTTGAACCCGCCCGCCGCGTCGATCAGCACGTCCTGGCGGCGCGGCTCGCCGAGCTCCCTGTCCCGCAGGAACGTCACGGAGTAGGGGCCGTCGGCGTCGTCGCGGCCGGTGTAGCTGATCTTCTTCGGGTAGAGCGCGCGTCCTTCGACCGTGCCGCCGGTCACCCCGGCGTCCTCGACGAGGGCGTGCTGGTAACGCATGGCGTTGCCGTTGGGGTCGCGGACCTCGCGCAGCGCCCAGGAGAAGATGTTGCCGGCGTCGTCGGCCAGCACGGCGCCTTCGCCGCCGAACCGCCACCTCATGCCGGATTTATCGGTTATCTCCCAGGTGTAGCTCTTCGGCGAGTCGCCCCTGCGCAGGATGCGCGAGAATGAGCCCTCCACCCGCTGGTGGAACACCTTGTCGGCGGTACGCGGCCGGGCCGCGCCGCGATGCGCCACAGGGGTCAGCTGCTGGCCGCCGAACACGTACGTCTCGGTCTCGTTCGCGGCGTCGTACCGGGGCACGCCCCAGCGCGTGTCGATCGCGATCGACGGCACCGACAGGTCCCAGCCCACGCCCATCCAGCCGTTGCCGCTCAACGACGCGTATTTCACGTCGAGCGACGGCTCCACGCCGCCACGGCCCGGGGGCAGCTCGATCGGGTACGACAGCCGCGCGTCACCATGATTGTCGGCCACCGGCGCGGCGATCTGGTTCACGCCCGCCGACGGGTCCGCGGCCTGGATGCCGGTCATCGTCGTCGGGTCGAACGAGATCTGGTCCGGGCCCTCTGGGGCGGTCACCGTGGCGTTCACCATGTCGGTGAAGTGGTCGGTCTTCGACAGGATGAGCTGCTGCTCGGTGTCCACCGTGACCCGCACCAGCGGCCGCCAGCAGGCGCCCTGCTCGTCGAAGTAGAACGTCCGCACGTCCTGCGGGGTCAGCCCGGCCGCCGTCAGCTTCGCTGCGTCGTACGGCATGCTGATCGTGATGTCCGTCTCGAACTCGAACGGCGTCGGCGTGAACCGGTAGCCGGCCCGCGGCCCCTCGGTCACGTTCTCCATCCCGGCGCCCAGCACCGGCAGTTCGCCCTCGGTCAGCGGGGTGATGCCGATCTCCGTCGGCTCGTCCAGCGCCGCCGAGCCGACGTCCAGCCGGACGTCGTCGTACGTGAGGGTCTCGGGCGTCCCGCTCTCCGCGGTGGCCTTGAAGGGCGGGCTCGTCGGAGCAGTCAAGGACTGAGTTTGCCCGCTCGGGGCCGGCGAGCCGGGAATGCATTCCGGCGACACCGTTTCCGCGGCCGCTTCCCGGGCCGCCGGTGACAATCCGCTTATCGTTAATGCCAGAACTGTGAGCACGCATAAGATGCGCGAACGTACACTGATCACAACCACTCCAAGCAGGGACAATGGCACTGAGGGGGGTGCTGGTTCTTGGTTTGGCGAATGAGCGGCATTAGGTGATCAGTGCCGCGCCTCATCGATAACATCGGGTGCATTCCGCTGTCCAGAGACGCATATTTCTCATGTTCGTCGTCTTACATAACCGGCAGGGCTTTTGACCAGCGGAGTCAAGCCCGCTGCCAGTCAAGGCACCTGTGAAAAATGGCCGGATCCGGACACGCCCGCCGGACGATCACGGGCGCGCCTGCTCACGCCCCGCAGCGCGCCGCTCACGCCCGCAGTTGTGCGGCGCGGCGCTCTCGTCGGCGCAGAACCAGGGCGAGCACCAGCATCGCGAAGAAGACCGGGACCATCACGGCCCCGTAGATCTTGTAGATGAGCAGCGGATCGTCCCCGGCGAGCCCCGCCCAGTCCCACACGCCGTGCAGCACGATCGCGACGGCCAGGCCCCCGACGACGAGCCCCGTACGCGCGCCCCTGCCGGACCGGCCGGCGGCAGCGGCGACGCCGAGGCCGAACAGGGCGACCATGAGCGGGTGGAAGAACGGCACCAGCACCGCGCGCAGGATGAGGCTGGCGCCGAGCAGGGCGACGGCGTTCACGTCGGACGTGTCGGACTCGGTGAAGGTGGTGACGGCGCGGCCGAAGTAGAGCACGTTCTCCGTGAAGGAGAAGCCCGCGCCGACGAGCCCGGCGTACACGATGCCGTCGAGCAGGCCGGTGGGCAGGCCGGTGGGCAGGCCGGTGAGCTGGTCGCGGCGGCGCGCCAGCAGCCACACCAGGAACAGCCCCTTGAAGACCTCCTCGGTGACCGGGGTGATCACCAGCGGGCGGAACCAGGCGCCGAACTCGGTGCTCACGGCGGTGTCGACCAGGGCCTGCAGCCCCTGCTGCGACCAGAGCGAGCAGAAGGCGGCGATCGAGGCGCCCCACACGAACGCCGAGACGGTCAGGTGGCGCGGACGTCCGTGTCGCCGGCGGCCGAGCCAGAGGAACGCGCCCCCCACCGCGCACGTGACGAGAGCCGACAGCGGCAGGCCGACCGCCACCCCGTCCAGGCCGATCTGCGTGCCCACCCAGAAGATGGAGCTGAGCCAGGTGGCACCCGCCACGACGGGCCAGAGCACCCATGCCCGGCCGCGCGCCGGGCTCGTCGATGTTCGCATCGTGGTTCCTCGTCTCCTTCCGGCGCCCGCGGGGGTGCGGGCCGCCGGTTGAAGGAGACACCGTGCCGTTACGGCATACTCAAATCGACCGGCCACGGACAGGGCCCGGCCTGCGGCGGAGCGCGTGGTGCGGGGCTGGGCACGGGCTTGGGCGCGCGGTGAGGGGGCCGGCATGGGGTGGAGCACGCGGGAGGTCGCGCGGCTCGCCGGGACGACCCTGCGCACCGTCCGGCACTACCACGAGATCGGCCTGCTCGACGAGCCGGAACGGCTGCCGAACGGCTACAAGGTCTACCGCACCGAGCATCTCGTCCGGCTGCTGCAGATCCGCCGCCTGACCGGGCTCGGCTTCTCGCTCGCCGCGATCGGGGCGATGCAGGACGGTTCCGACGACCTCGACGAGACCCTGAGCGCCGTGGACGCCGAACTGGCCGCCACGATCGCCCGGCTGGAGGAGGCCAGGCGGGAGATCGCGAAACTGCGGCACCGGCCGGTGCCCACCGACCTGCCCTTCGCCATCTCGGCCGCGGCCACCGACGCGCGGCTCTCGCCCGCCGACCGGTCGCTGTTCGCGGTGATCTCCCACGTGGTGGGGGAGGACAACACGGAGCACTGGCAGGCGTTGCTGCGCGACTACGAGCGGGACGAGGTGGCCGACGAGTTCGACACGCTCGCGCCGGATGCCGACGAGGAGACGCGCGAACGGCTCGCCCGGCACCTCACCCCGAGAATGATCGCGCTGAGCGAGCAGCATCCGGGGCCGCCGCGCACCATCGACCAGGCGGATCAGGGGCGGCAGGCGGCGGCCGAGGCGCTGTTCGACGCGATCCGCGACCTCTACAACCCGGCCCAGCTCGACGTGCTCATCCGCATCTGGAAAGAGCACGGTTGAGCCACACCCGGCCGGTGTCGGCGGTCGGGTGGCTCGGGTGGCTCGGGTGGATCAGGCGGTTTCGGGGGTGAAGGGGCCTTTGCCGGTGAAGACGAGGCGGGCGAAGTTCTCGCCGATGCGGCGGTGGCCGGCGGGGTCGGGGTGGACCTCGTCGGGCAGCGGGAACTCGGCGTAGTCGCTCTCGCCGTAGAGGTCGCGGCCGTCGAGGTAGTGCAGGTTCGGGTCGTCGGCCGCCCGCTGCTCGACAATGCGGGCGAGCTCGTCGCGGATGACGTTCAGGGTCAGCCGCCCGGCCGCGCGCTCGGCCGGATCGCCCGTGGCCTTGAACCGCAGCGTCCGGCCGTCGTAGTCGGGCGCCAGCGGGCCGGGGGTGTCCTCCTGCACCGGGCACAGGATGGGTGACACGACCAGCAGCGGAGTGTCCGGATGCCCCTCGCGGACGGTGTCGAGGAAGCCGTGCACCGCCGGGGTGAAGGCACGCAGGCGCATCACGTCGCCGTTGACGATGTTGATGCCGAGCTTGAGGCTGATCAGGTCGGCGGGGGCGTCCCTGATCGCGCGGGCGGTGAACGGGTCGAGCAGCGCGCTGCCGCCGAACCCCAGGTTGACCAGCTCCACCCCGCCCAGTGCGGCGGCCAGGGCCGGCCAGATCGCGGTGGGGTGGGTGGCGTTCGAGCCGTGGCTGATGGAGCTGCCGTGGTGCAGCCACACCCGGCGTCCGTTGTCGCGGGCCGGCTCGATCGGGGCGTCGGTGCGCAGGGCGATCAGCTCGGTGATCTCGGTGTGCGGGAGCCAGACCTCGACGTCCTTGTCACCGGCCGGCAGCCCGGTGAACCGCGCCGTTCCAGGCGGGCCCTCGGTCAGCTCGGTGGCCCCGGTGAACATGTCGGTGACCGTACGGAGCCGGCCGCCGCTCACCGTGGCCTGGGCCGCGAGCTCGCCGTCGACCAGCAGGTCGTAGACGCCGTCCGCCGGGGCGGGGAAGCCGCGGTAGGCCCGCTTGGTGGGCAGGGTGTCCAGCTCGACGGTGGTGGCCGCGGTGCGGAAGATCAGCCGCACGCCGGAGGGCTGGGCCTGTGCCATGGCCGTCTGCTCGTCGGGGATCTGCCTGCGCGCCCGTGCGGGCAGCCGGTGCGGCAGCAGGCCGTGCGCGGTCGGCTCCACGTCGAGCTGGCCGCGCAGGAGGTCGGTGGTGACGGGGGTGGTGGTCCAGCCGGGTTCGGTGCTCATCGCCTCAACCTGTCGTTCGGTACGTATTTCCTAACAAGTTTAGGCAATTAGGTCTAGTGCTTAGGAAGCTCGGTCGTCGTAGCCTTCCTTTCTGAGCGCGCGGCGGTAGGAGGCGTCCATGATCCGCCGGATCAGCCCGGAGAACACGGCCAGCACGCGGGCCGGCCGGCGCAATGCCGGCTTCGCCTGGCCGAGCTGCCTGGTCGTCAGCGCCATCAGCTCCGACCGGGTGGCGGCGTCGGCGCGTACGGCGTCGTCCCAGAGGTCCGCGGCGGCGACGGCCCGGCTGGGCGTCACCTCGGCCCGCTCGACCGTGACGACCAGCGCGGCCTGCGGAACGGTACTGCCCAGCGCCATCCCGGCCAGCAGTTCGGGGTCGTCGGTGACCAGGGCGGTGCCGCTCACGTGCAGGACGTCGGTTCGGCCGGGAACGAGCATCGCCGCGGCGAACCCGTCATCGGCCAGCAGGTTGTGGAAGGTGTCCGCGCGCTTGTTGCCGCGCCGGTCCGGGATGACCAGCGTGTGCCCGTCGATCACCCGGACGAAGCCGGGCAGATCGCCGCGCGGGCTCGTGTCGCCGCCGTCGCCGTCCCACGAGGACACGACCGCGAACGGCGAGGCCGCCAGGAACCCGGCGATCCCCGTACCGGACAGCGGCCCTTCTGTGAGGTCGGCGTGAGCCGGCGGTTCTGTGGCGACGGACGGGTTCCACAGCCGGGAACGGAGGATCGCTCGTGCGCAATGGACGTAGACCTGGCTGACGGCGACGACGATGCGGCCGTCGGAGCGTTCCGCGACCGAGCCGTTGACCCGGAGCGTCTCACCGACGCCGGGCAGCAGGAAGACGAAGGAGACCGGGCCGGACGCGTCGGCGTCGCAGGCGAAGGCGAACCGTGTCGGCGACTCGACCACGGCGAAGCCCGGCGCACCGCCGATCACCGTCGAACGGGGCCGCCCGTCGGCGTCGCGGTAGCCGAAGCCCGCCAGTGACGCGAGGTCGAGCATGCGCCGGGCGGCGTCGTCCAACTCCGCCAGCTCCTTCATCAGCACGAGTGGCGCCGGGCGTCCGATGATCGTTTCGAGCTGGGACGCGGTCGTGATCCGGTGGTGAGCGGCGACGCTCGCGCGCGGGCCGGATCCGCTCGGCGAGGGCGAAGGTGAGGGCGGGGACGACGGCGCGGGCGAAGGTGAGGGCGGGGATGAGGGCGAGGGCGACGGCGAGGGTCGGGGTGCTGTGTGCATGGTCTTGAAGCCTCTCGAAGCGCGGAATCGGGACAGGGGAGAGCCCGGATCCGCGCCGGCTCACGTTCGCGCGGACCCGTACGGGTGCGTTCTCACTCATGCGGCGCGCCCGCGGGCAGGCCGGGAGTGTCGAGCAGGGCCTTGAGTGCCTGGACGTGCCCGGCGTAGGCGCGCCGCCCCTCGGCGGTCAGGCTCACCCAGGTCTTCACCCGGCCCCGCCCGGTCGGCTTGGAGACCGTGACATAGCCGGCGTCCTGCAGCACCTTCACGTGTTTGCTCAGTACGGAGTCGGCCACGCCGAGCACCTCACGCAGCGCGGCGAACTCGGCGACGGAGGAGGCGGCGAGCAGCGCGCAGATGCGCAACCGGTTCGGCGCGTGGATCACCTCGTCGAACCCGGCGTTCATGCGCCCGCCCGTACGGCCGTGCCGAACCGCCCGCTCATGCGCCTGCCCGCAACTGGGCCCGCAGGGCGACGTCGAACCGCCGCCCCAGGGAGGTGGCGGCCGCGAACGCCACCACGGCCAGGCACCACACCGGCCACCGCAGGCCGGTGAAGGAGCCGACGCCGAAGGCCGCGACGAGCCCCAGGATCGCCACCAGGCCGGTCGCGCCGATCCACCGCCCGGCGGGGCCCGCGTCGAAGCCGGACACCCAGAAACCGGTCCGGCGGCGATAGGCGGCGACGATCGCGGCGCAACCGGCGAGGAGCAGCACCACGCCGCCGAGCCTGACCGCGGTGTCGCCGAGCCCGACGGTGAGAACGCAGCACGCCAGCAGCAGCCCGAAGCTCGGGTGGTACCACCAGGGAGGGGTCAGCCGGTCGGCCAGGGCCGCGCGCACCTCGGCGATGGCGGTGAGGCCGTCATGACTTTCCATGGTGGAAAGTCAATCACTTTCCGTCTTGGAAAGTCAATGGCCGAGAAGGTCGCCGGTTCCTTCGTCGCGCGACGAGCCCAGGCCGCGACGGGCGCAGACCGGCTGCCGGTGGGCATACCGGCGATATACCGCCCCTTCCTAGGCTCCTGTGCTGATGACAACGGAGATCGGGTACCTCGGGCCCTGGCAGGTCACGCTGGGCGGGCGACGGGTGGGGCTGGTGGGCCGCCGCCGCGTCGCCGTACTGACGCGCCTGGCGCTGGACGCCGGCCGTCCCGTCACCATGCAGCAGCTCGTCACCGACGTCTGGGGACAGACCTCGACCGCCACGGCCGGCAAGCAGCTGCACATCGTGGTGTCGAAGCTGCGCGACACGCTCGCCCCAGCGACGATCGCGACCGTGCCCGGCGGCTACCTGCTGGACCTGCCCCGCGACCAGGTCGACGCGCACCACTTCACCCGGCTGGCCGCCCAGGCGCGGTCGGCGCGCGAGCGGCGCGATCCTGGCACGGCCGACGAGCTGTTCCGGCGGGCGCTGGCCCTGTGGCGGGGGACCGCCCTGGCCGAACTGGCCGATCCGTGGGCGCGAATCGAGGCCAAGCGCCTGGAGGAGGAGCGCATGGCCGCCTTCGAGGACCACATCGACCTGCGGCTGGCCAGGGGAGACCAGCACGGGGTGGTGACCGATCTGACCCCGTACGTCCTGGCTCATCCGCTGCGGGAGGGGCCGCGTGCCCAGCTGATGCTCGCGCTCTACCGGGCGGACCGGCCGTCCGAGGCGCTGGCGGTGTACCAGGAGGGGCACGCCGCCATGGTGGAGGAGCTCGGCCTCGAACCGGGCGCGCGGCTGCGCCGGCTGCGGCAGGCCGTCCTCGACGAGGACCCGGTGCTCGAACTCGGCACACCTGAGCAGTCCGCCACGATCGTCCCCGCCGAGCTGCCCGCCGGCATCCACGCCTTCACCGCCCGGCAGGAGGAGGCGGAGTGGTTGCGGAAGACGCTGCTGAGCACGGGCGTTGCGGTCGTGGACGGGCCAGGCGGCGTGGGCAAGTCGGCGCTCGCCGTGCACGTCGCGCACGCGCTGGCCGGGCGGTTCTGCGACGGCGTCGTCTACGTCGACCTCAACGGCGCCACCCCGGGCGTTCAGCCGCTCTCCGTGCTCGACGCCCTGGGGCACCTGCTGCGGTCACTGGGGCTGGACGGCTCCGCCGTACCGGCCGATCTGGAGGGGGCGATCGCCCGCTACCGATCGCTCACCGCGGCGAGCAACCTGCTCGTCATCCTCGACAACGCGCTCGACGCCGGCCAGGTGCGGCCGCTCATCCCGGCGGGCGCCGCCTGCCGGGCCCTGGTCACCTCCCGCGACGCCCTGAGCACTCTCGACCGGGCCGGTCACCTGCACCTGGCCGGGCTCGGCGACCGCGACGCCGTCACGCTGCTGGCCAGGGTCGCGGGCCGGGAGCCCGTCGAACGCGAGCCTGAGGCCGCCGCCAAGATCGCCGAGCTGTGCGGCGGCTTCCCCCTGGCCATCAGGATCGCCGGCGCCCGGCTGGCGGCGCGGCCCGGCCGGCGGCTGGCCGACCTCGCCGGCCGCCTCGCCGACGCCACCCACCGCCTGGACACCCTGCAGTACGCCGACCTGGCCGTACGCGCCAGCATCGCGGTGAGTCACCAGCACCTGCGCGAGGAGAACGGCGGCCACGACGCCGCGCGCGTACTCCCGCTCCTGGGCCTGCTCGACACGCCCACCCACACGCCCGCCGCCACGGCCGCCCTGGCCGGCTGGCCGGAGGCACGCGCCGCGGCGGCGCTCGAACGGCTGCACGGCGTCCGGCTCCTGGAGCCCGCGGGACCCGGCCGGTACCGGTTCCACGACCTCATCCGCCTGTACGCCCGCGAACAGGCCGCCGCCGAACTGCCCGGCCAGGACGGCGCCGCCGCACTCCGCCGCGGGCTGCACCACTACCTGGCCTCGGCCAACACCGCCACACGGCGGGTGCACGCCCAGATCCAGGACCCCTACTACGCGGCGGAGCAGCCAGGCGTCGCCCTGACGAGCGCGCGCGAGGTCGAGGAGTGGACCGAGGCCGAGCGCGACAACCTGCTCGCCGTGGCGCACCAGGCGGCCGACTCCGCCGATCCGCAGGCCGCCGTCGGGCTGGCGCTGGGCCTGCACTGGCCGTTCAACTACCGCGGCTGGGTCACCCACCTGGCGGACGTGCACCTGAACGCGATCACGGTGGCGGCGCGGCGCGGCGACTGGGCCGGGCAGGCGCAGGCGGCGAGCTTTCTCGGCTGGGTCCATCGCGACCAGGGACGTCACGAGCAGGCGATCGAGCAGCTGAAGGAGGCCGTCGTGTGCTGGGGGAAGGCCGGTCTGCCGCACCGGAGGATCGGCGCCTTCAACAACCTCGGCATCATCCACACCCTGCTCGGGCAACTCGACCTGGCCCGGATCAACTTCGCCCGCGCCATGGAGATCGCCGAGGAGACGGACGACGCCTACGCGCGCGGCACCATCCACAACAACGGCGTGCACCTGCTCTACCGGCAGGGCCGTTTCGACGAGGCCATCGCCCAGGCGAAGATCGCGGTCGTGGAGTGGAGCGGCAGCCTGTACGTGGAGGGCACGTCCCACGAGACGCTGGCCCGCGCCTACCTGCACGCGGGACGCCTCGTCGAGGCGGCCGACACCTTCCAGGTCGCGCTGACCCTCCTCCGCGAAGCCGGATACCGCATCGGCCATGCCGTGGCCGCCTGGTGGTGCGGCCGGACCCTGCACGAGCTGGGCCGGGCCGCCGAGGCGCGCCGGGTCTGGCACGACTGCTTCACGACCCTGCTGGAGGCCCGCCTCCTGACCCGCGCGGAGGTGGACGACCTGCTCGATCAGCCCGTCCCCGAGATGCCCGGGCCGATCGGGAACATGCTCTGACCTGGTGCCCTTGTCGCGGCAGCCGTTGGTGTCCTTCCTCCAGGCGCCTGTGTGCCAGCTGCCGTTGGTGTATTTCCATACGGTCCGGGCTTTCACCGGAAGATCGTCCTGGGGGCAGAGGTCCCGTACCTTCAAGTTCCGGAAGACACTCCGTCATTCGCCTGCGCCGGGCTCGCCACCAGCAACGCACTCAACGTGGCGATGGCCAACGCGGCGCCCAGAATGCGGGTCTTCAACAAAAGTCCTCCAGCGAGAGACGGCCTGGTCGGCCTCGAACCCTGGGGAGGATGCGCCTGATGATCAACCCTGTGTTCGAACGGTGAGACGCTCGGTAACCTGAGCGGGCGGCGGAGCGGGGCCGGTCGCGGTGGTGCCAGGACGACGACGGTCCGTTCGGCTCACGGCCGGCGCAGGGTGGCGATGCCGGCCAGGAAGATGTCGACGCCGGCGAGGAACTGGTCGCGGTCGTCGTGCTCGCGCAGGCGCGTCGCCGCCTCGTGCACGAACGGGTACCGGCCGGGGTCCAGCTCCGACCACTGCTCGGCGACGCCGGCCAGGAAGTCCGCCCGGCCCGTCTCCTGGTCTGGGCCCCGGTCTGTGTCCCGGTCTGTGTCCCGGTCTGGGCCCTGGTCTGGGTCCCGGTCTGTGTCCCGGTCTGTGTCCCGGTCTGGGCCCTGGTCTGGGTCCCGCGCTGGGCGCCGGCCTGTGCGGGCGGCGTTCTGTGCGGCGTTCTGGGCGGCGACGCCGAGGACGTAGTTGACCAGGGCGCCGGCCGCGTCGAAGCGGGCTCGCTCGGGAACGGCGAGCGCGTGCAGCAGCCTGCCGACGCTCTCGTAGAAGTCGAGCAGCGCGGGCCGCCACGGTTGCCGGGACAGCTCGGCGCCGACCCACGGGTGGGCGTCGATCGCGTCGAACAGGCCCAGCGCGACGCCCCGCAGCGCCTCCGGAGGGTCGGCGCCGACGACCGCGCCGGACAGCACGCGGGCGATCACGTCGTCGGCTGCCGCCGCGAGCAGGTCGTTCTTGTCGGTGACGTGGTGGTAGACGGCCCCGTAGCCGGTGCTCAGGCGGATGGTGAGCGCACGCAGCGTCAGCGCGCTCACGCCGCCTTCGTCCAGCAGGTCGATCGCGGCCTGGACGATCACCTCCCTGGACAGCCCGTCGGTCCGCCGCGGGGCCCGCTTCGCCGTTCGCTTCGCCATGGGCCCAGTCTGGCATGAATGGATTGTCGATCCAAAGTCGTGCTAGCGTTTTGGATTGACGATCCAATCTTGGGAGCGCAATCATGACAACACCGATCACGATCATCGGAGCAGGGCTGGGCGGCCTGGTGCTGGCCCGCGTGCTGCACCTGCACGGCATCCCGGCCACGGTCTACGAGGCCGAGCCCTCGCCGGCCGCGCGCCGCCAGGGCGGGCTGCTCGACATCCATCCGTGGAACGGCGAGCCGGCGCTGGCGGTGGCCGGCCTCGCCGAGGAGTTCCGCCGGCTCGTCCTGCCCGGCCGCGAGTCGTACCGGATCATGGACAGGACCGGGAGCGTGCTGCTCGACCAGCCCGACGACGGCACCGGCACGCGCCCCGAGGTGCCGCGTGGCGCGCTACGGCAGACGCTGCTCGACGCGCTGCCCGAAGGCGCCGTTCGCTGGGGGCACAAGGTCACGGGCGTGCGGGCCATCGGCGGCGGCCGGTACGAGGTCACCTTCGCCGGCGGGGCCACGCTCGTCACGTCCCTGCTCGTCGGCGCGGACGGCGCCTGGTCGCGCGTGCGGCCGGTTCTGTCGCCCGCCGTCCCGCAGTACATCGGCGTCTGCGTCGTGGAGACGTTCCTGTTCGACGGCGACACCCGCCATCCCGCCGCCGCGAAGGCGGTCGGCGCCGGATCGTTGTTCGCGCTCGCGCCGGGCAGGGGGCTGCTGGCCCACCGGGAGGGAGGCGGCGCCCTGCACGTCTACGCGCAGCTCAGCAAGCCGCAGGACTGGCCGGCCGGCCTCGACCTCACCGACGCCGCGGCCGTGGCCGCGCGGGTCGTCGCCGAGTACGACGGCTGGGCTCCCGAGCTCACCGCGCTGATCTCGGAGAGCGACACCCCGCCGATCCTGCGCCGTCTCCACACGCTGCCGGCCGGGCATCGCTGGGACCGCGTGCCGGGGGTGACCCTGCTCGGCGACGCCGCCCACCTCAGGCCGCCGGACGGCGAAGGCGCCAACCTGGCCATGCAGGACGGCGCCCTGCTCGGCCAGGCCATCGCCGCGCACCCCGGCGATGTGGAGGCCGCGCTCGCCGCGTACGAGGAGGACATGTTCGCCCGCGCCGCCGCCGCGGACTCGGGGGACGACATGTACGCGGTCATGCTCGGCGACGACGCGCCGCACAGTCTGCTCGCCCACATGGCCGAAGGCGAGCGGACCTCGGCCTGAGTCGCGGGCTTCAGCCGGCGGACTTCTGTGGTCCGGCCAGCGCCGTTCCGTAGTTCTCCATCCCCAGGTACGGGTTCAGATGCGGGTGGCGGCTGCCCACGGAGACGTCCCGCCAGTACCGCTGCAGCGGGTTCGCCGTGTTGAAGCCGCTCGCACCGTGCAGGTCGAGCATCCGGTCGAGCGCGGCGCGGCAGTCCTGGGCGGCGTCGGCCAACTCCATGTGCAGGCGGGGGAGGTCGCCGTCGGGCACCCCGTTCGCGTCCACTGCCGCGGCCACCGCGAGCATGGCCCGCTCCGCGCGGTTCACCAAGAGGGTCGCCTCCGCCAGCCAGTGCCGAGCCCCGGGAGATTCGCCCATGCCGGCGTACGCGCTCATGAACGGCTTGCGGTCCGAGGCGAACATCGCGTCGATCGTGTCGAGCGCGCCCCGCGCGGCGCCCACGACCGGCCCCAGCACCGCCATGGTGTAGAGGATCAGGTCGCCGCTCCCGAACGGGCTCGTCGCCGCCACCCGCTCGGCCGGCACCAAGACGTTCTCGGCGACGAGGGTGTGGCTGCCCGTGCCGCGCATGCCGGCCATGTGCCAGGTCCGCTCGATGACCAGGTCGGCCACCGGTATGACGGCGAAGGAGTACCGGCCGTCCACCATGAGGGCGAGCGTGGCCCACGCCGCGTCCTCGCACCCGGAGAGGTTCGCCCAGCGGCCGTTGACGCGGACGCCCTCGGGCACCCGCTCGCCGCCGGCGGCGGGAACGCCGTTCCCGCAGAACAGCGCGTCCGGATCGGCGAAGACCTCGCGCAGCACCGCGTCGTCGGAGAAGCATCCGGCGATGATGTTCTTCGCCGTCGCACTTGTGCCGGCGACCCAGGCCGTGGACGGACAGGCCCGGCCCAGATCGCTCAGGGCGCGGGCGATGGCCTGCGCGCCCGCCCAGGTGCCGCCGTACTCCCGTGGTGTCCGCAGACGGAGGGCTCCGAGCCGGCGCACCGCGTCGAGGCTCTCCGCGGCGGGACGGCCGTCCTGCTCCGTCTTCCCGGCATGGGCGCGCAGGATGTCATGGGTCTCACTCTGCGAGAAGTCACTGATCACGGTATCCATCCCACCATCGCCCCTGTTGAGCGGGACATACGTGAACCGTGCCGGGTCATACGCGTTTGTGCGGCTAGCATCGACAGGGTGGACCTGCTCAGCGAGGTGATTCGCACCGTTCGCGTCGGTAGCGCGACCGGCCGCGTGATCAGACAGTCGGGCCCCACGGGGATCCGCTTTTCCGCCTTCGACGGCAGCGGGATCCACATCCTGCTGCGCGGCTCCTGCTGGCTGATCACCGAGGACGAGGAGCCCGTCGCACTGCGGCCCGGCGATGTCGTGCTCGCCGCTTCCGGCGCCGCGCACGGGCTGAGCCGCGTGCCGCATCCGCTCGCCGGCCTGCCGCTCGTCGAGATGGGGCCGATCCCGCCGGCGCCCGGGCCGTTCGACTTCGAGTTCCTGTGCGGCTCCTACCAGCTCCATCCCGGCCACACGCCGCAGTACCTCCGCGTGCTGCCCGACCTCATCGCGGTGTCACCCGATTACGCCGCCCGTCCCGAGCTGCGGGTGCTGGTCGACCTCTTCAAGGAGGACGTGTCGGGCGCCCAGATGGGCAGCGAGGCGACCCTGCCCGCGCTGCTCGACCTCATGTTGGTCCACGTACTGCGCCAGTGGCACGAGCAGCGCGGCGCCGACGGATGGCCGGACACCCACGACCCGGCCATCGCCGCCGCCCTGCGGGAGATCCACGAGCACCCGGAGCAGCCGTGGACGGTCGATCGCCTCAGCCAGGTTGCGGGCCTGCCCAAAACGGCGTTCACCAGGCGTTTCACCGCGGTGGCCGGTCGGCCACCGATGAGCTATCTGATCGGCTGGCGGCTGAGCCGCGGCGCCCGGCTCCTGCGCGAGACCGACGCGCCGCTGTCGTCGATCGCGCGGCAGGTCGGCTACGCGAACGAGTTCGCCTTCTCGGGCGCCTTCAGCCGCGAGTACGGCGTCTCACCAGGCCGTTTCCGCGCCGACCCGGGAGCCGACCCGGGAGCCGACCCGGCACAGGCCCACGGCCGCGACGCCGTGTCCGGCAGTCGCTGACGCTCAGGTCGCGGGTGTGTGGCGGCGATCACATTCGGTGTGTGGATTCGTCCACAGATGATCCGTTGCCGTCTCCGTAATGTCTCTCTTGCCGGAGCACCCCGGCGGAACGAAAGACAGGGGAGGAACCCGAAATGCGTAAGGCTCTTGCGATCGCGGCACTGGTCGGTTCGGCTCTGACGGGTCTGGCGGTGAGCCCGGCCGCGGCTCAGGCCAGCACCACCACTCACTCGGCCACCACGACGGTGAGCTGGGGGAAGTTCTTCTCCAGTGACCACAAGGCGTACACGTTCGGCAAGACGTGGAAGTCGCACGGCAAGGTGTTCACGAAGTGGTACGGGGTGGACAAGGTCGGCGGTAAGAAGGGCTGGGTCTGGTTCGAGGTCTACCAGGGCGGTCACTGGAAGAAGTTCAACAAGTCCTGGGACGGCGAGGTCGTCGGCGCGTGGAGCGGCAAGGGCATCAAGAAGGTCTACACCTTCACCTGCTGGGCCGGGAAGTTCGACAACTGCGGCAAGAAGTACCGCATCTACTGATCAGCCCGTACGACGCTGCCTGGCCAGTGCCAGCACACTCAGCCCGAACATCAACACGCCCAGGGGAAGATGGACCGCCGGCACGTGCGCGATGCCGAGCGCGACCTGGGCGGAGGCGAGGACGAGGAATCCGGCCGCGTACCAGACCGGCCGGAGCGGGCCGCCGCCCGGCTTCCACGCCAGCACCGCGGCGAGCACGTACAGCAGCGACGACCCCCACATCACGCGAGCTCCGGCGCTGTGCAGCGCCTCCCCGTAGGCCTCCGCGTAGGGGGTGGTCAGCAGCAGCCCGGCGGAGACCGCTTGCAGGAAGATGGTCAGAGTCTGCAGCGCCATCGCGATCCGCAGGAAAGAGAAGCGACGTTGTGCCGTCGTGCGGGTGGCCATGTCAGGGTCCCCCTGTTCCGCCCCGTGGGGTCGTCGGTGGATAGGGTCTCACCAGGTTGACGACGTGGGCCCGCGAAAGGTAAGGCGACGGCATGGGGACGGCTGGGACCGGCGCCGACGAGACGGTCGATGCGCGGCGCCACCTGATCAACGTCGCCTACCGGCTGCTCGGTTCGGCGGCCGAGGCCGAGGATGCCGTACAGGAGGCGTACACCCGCTGGTACGCGCTGCCGCCGGGCCGGCGGCAGGAGATCGTGTCCCCCGGCGCCTGGCTGACGACGGTGACCAGCCGCATCTGCCTGGACGTGCTCGGCTCGGCGCGGGCCCGGCGGGAACGCTATGTCGGCGCGTGGTTGCCCGAGCCGCTGCCCGACCCCGCCGAGCGGGACCACGGCCACGGGGCCGACCCCGCCGACCAGCTGGTCATGAACGAATCGGTGTCGATGGCCTTCCTCGTCGTCCTGGAGTCGATGACGCCCGCGGAACGGGTGGCGTTCGTCCTGCACGACGTGTTCCGCTACCCCTTCGCCGAGATCGCCGGCATCCTCGACCGCACCCCGGCCTCCTGCAAGCAACTGGCGTCCTCCGCCCGCAGGCGGGTGGGCGTCGCGCGGACCCCGGTGCCGCCGGCCACGCGGGCCGAGACGATCCGGCGGGTGAAGCGGGCATGGGAGGCGAAGGACATCGCGGCCCTGATCGACCTCCTCGACCCGGCCGCCGTGATGACCGCCGACGGCGGCGGCCTGGCCGGCACCGTCCTGCACCCGATCGAGGGCGGCACGCGGGTCGCCCGCTATCTGCTCGCCATCGCCGAGCGGAGTCCAGGGATCGAGCTCGTGGAGCGGTCGGTCAACGGTATTCCTGGCCTGGTGGCCGAGGTCGCGGGCGTCGTCACGACCGTGGCCTCGTTCGAGGTCGCAGGCGGCCGCGTCACCCGCATCTGGGCGGTGCGCAACCCCGAGAAGCTGGGGGCGTGGACGGGGTGAGGTTGAGCGGAGTGGTGACGTGCAGGTTCCAGTCGAGGCCGGTCTGCGCGGAGTTGTGATCGATCCAGGCGATCGCGGGGTTCCCGTCGGCGTTGAGGGTCATGGCCAGCCGTTCGCCGAAGCCGTTCTCGTTCTTCGACACGGCGATCTGCTCGCAGCGGGCACCGGTGCAGACGGCGAGCATGAGCCGGCGGTGCTCGCTGCTCTCGTACGCCACGAGCGGCCGCCCCGAGTGGTCCAGGACCAACGCCGGGGCCGCGTCGTGCTCGCCGCCGGCGCCCAGCACGCGCGCGTCGGCCTGGGCGCAGTCGGGGGTGCGGCAGTCGAGCAGCTTGTTCATCTGGTCACGCGGGTCCCGGTAGGCGATGACGGGACGGCCGTCGGGGCGTACCGCCAGGGCCAGACCGGCCGTCCAGGGCAGAGTGTCGAGGCCCGGCGGCGCGGGCGGCACGGGGCTGGTGGTGATCGGACGGTGGCAGGCGGCGTCCTGGCAGGAGATCACCTGGATGTGGCCGGTGGCGGGGGCGTACCGGGCGGCCACTGGACGGTCGTCGGGGCCGACGGCGACGGCCAGGTTGGCGAACGTCGGCCAGTACAAGGTCCGCTCCAGCCGCGCGACCTGCCTGCGCTCAGGGCGCGCGCAGCTCGGGTCCGCGCAGAGGACGAACGCGAGCACGTCGTGTTCCGGCCGGTCACCGTCCGCCGGATCCGCCTCGGCGTGGGCCACGACCGGGCCGCCGCCGCGCCGCACGGCCAGCGCCACCCCGACCGTGTCCGGCCGTGAGGAGCGGGTCGTCGCGACGGCTCCGCTGCTGCGTACGCATCCGGTCGCCTCGCACGTGAGCAGTTCCAGCCGGGAGGAGGCCCAGGTGGTCAGCAGGAGACGCCCGTCGGGCAGGCGGGCGCTGGCCGCGCCGGGCTCCCACCGGGTGCCGGAGTCGCGTGGCTCGGCCCACTCGAAACTCGCCGTCCCGCACGAGGGGTCGGCGCAGGCCAGCAGGCCGGCGTCGTCGTCGGCGCCGTCCATCACGGCGATCAGGCGCGGGCCGCGTCCGGTGTGCAGGGCGCGCAGATCGAACGGACGCACTACCGGCCGCCGCTCGTGGGCGAGGAAGGGGAACTTCTGCGGCACCCACGACTCCGTCACGTTCGTCTCGGTGATCTCGGGCCGGCCGAACGGGTTGACCAGGACGACCCCGCCGAACAGCAGTCCCGGCACCAGCGCCACCGGCACGAGACCCACCCTGACCGGACCCGGCGAAGCGCCGTCGGGCAGGCCGTGCGTCAGGTCCGTGTCGTCCACCTCGGTACGCCAGGCCATGCCATGCAGGAACTGGCGCGTGACCACCGCGGCCTGGAAGGGCGTGACGGCCAGCACCAGCACGGTTCCAGCCGGCCCCCAGCCGAGGGATGCGAGCGCGCCGGGCAGCAGATCGAGCCCGGCCGCCACCGTCCACGCCGCCGCGCCGGGAACGAGCACCACACCAAAGGCCAGCGTCGCCGCGGTGGACAGGAACCGCAGCTTGGTCAGCCGGTACGCGCGCCGGATCGACCCCAGCCCGCCACAGCCGTGCAGCAGCACAGCGGGCACGGCCAGCAGCCCAGGCAGCGCCGCGAAAACGGCCGCCACCAGCAGCACGTCACCCAGCCAGCCCTGACCGGCCAGCACCGGCAGCACATCGCCCATCCGGCGCCGATCGGTCACCACCCGCACGCCCGCCCGTGCGGCCCAGATCGCCCCAAAGGCGAGCACGCCGACCAGGAGCAGCACGAGCAGAGACGGCAGCCGCCGCACCACCGCCCGCAGCGCCTCCACCGGCGGCACCGGCCGGTCCACCAGGTGACCCGCGGCGATGAGCACGGTGGCGGGGAACACCACGAGCTGCCCCGCCACCGCGACCACCGCCACGACGACGGTCCAGATCGTCAGCGCGGTATCGGAGTTTCCGATCAGCTGGAGCCGCTGATCGACCACCGCCGCCGCGTCGCCGGCCGTCGCCGTCAGCGCCGTCAGAGTCAGCGTGGCGAGTGGCACGTGTACGAGCACGCCGGGCAGAGCGAGCCGCATCAGGCGCCGCGCGGCGTCCAGGTAACTCAGAAACGGCACGGGGGAGGCGCGGAGCCGTTCGACGTGCTGCATCGAGGTCACAGGTGGAACAGTGGCAGGACGTGTCGTCGGCTTTCTCGCGACTTGCCGAAAATGGTCTGGCCGACGTGAAGGCGGCCGGCTCGGCGTCGCCGACGCATAAGGCCGGTCCGGCGTTCGTGGTCTACCGCAACGTGAGGGGCGCGGTCACGACCAGGGACCACTCGTCGCCGGTCGGCAGATCGTCCTCGCCGGCGAAGTCGACCCAGCTCAGCACCGGACGGTCGCGGCCGTCCAAGGCCATGGCCAGACCGTGGTCGCCGCCCTGCCGGATCCGTGCGACCGGGGTCCGCGCGCAGCGCGTTCCCGTGCAGGTGGCGATGACGACCTGGGCCCGGTCGACGTCCTGGTAGGCCACGTACGCGCGCCCGTCCCGGCTCAGCGCCAGCGCCGGCATCGAGTGGCGTTCGCCCGGCTCGGTCAGGGTCGCCGTGCCGGCCTGCGCGCACGCGTGATCGCGGCAGTCGAGCAGCTTGATCGCGCCGTCCGTCACGTCCCGATAGACGATCAGCGGGCGGCCGTCGGCACGGATCGCCATGGCGGCGCGAGCCCGGCGATCCCGATCGAAATAAGGCGACTCGTCCTTGAGGGGCCGTTCGGTCCGGGTTCGGGCGCAGGCGGGGTCGTCGCAGGAGATCACGACCATCGAGCCGGTGTGGCGATCGACGCCGAGGACGACAGGCCGGTCGTCAGGTCCCACCCCGGCGACGAGCTCGCGCATGATCTCCGTCTCCTCGTTGCCGGGCAGCCGAGCCACCTCCTTGGTACGCCGCCGCGCGCAGGACGGATCATCACATGTCGTGATCGAGAGCACTTCGGTGAAGCCGTCGTCCTCTTTCCAGAGGGGGATCGCACGGAGCTGGGCGAGCGCCAGGCCGCCGCCGGGCCGTGCCGCCAGGGCGAGCACCCTGCTCTTGGTGGCCTCCGTCGCCTCCGCGAGCGGTTCGCCCCCGGCCGCCGTGACGCACGCCTTGGCATCGCAGAGCCGCAGCCCGAGCCGGGCGGTCCAGTTCTCGTCCCACACCGATACGTACATCTCGTCGATCGCCCAGCTCGTCACGGCGATGCGGCCGTCCGCCAGCCGGGCGCCGGTCGCCGGGTACTCGCCGGCCGCGGCCTCAGGCTCGGCCCAGGTGAGCCGGCCCCGGGTGCAGGCGCTGTCCGCGCAGGTCAGCAGCTTCGCCTGAGCGGAGCCGTCCATGAGCATGACCATGCGCCCGTCCTGGCCCGCGTAGAGGGCACGCAGGTCCGGCCAGTCGATCGAAGGTTTCGAGCGCGTGCCCTCCGTGACCGTCTCGACGCCGGGATCGCCCGCTCTGCTGACGTTCATGATGGTCTCGGAGACCTCCAGCAGGCCCCGCGGATTGACCAGTACGGCGCCGTACAGCAGGCCGGGCAGGAGCAGCCCCGCGAGGAGCAGCCCCGCGAGGAGCGGCACCGGCCTGGTCGGGCGCGGCGCACTCGCCGGCAGGCCGTCGATGACCGCGTCGAACGCGGCGATCCTGTCCTTGGCGGCCAGGCGGTGCAGGAACAGGCGCGCGATCACCATCGCCTGGAACGGCACGAGGACGAGCGTCACGACGGTGACCGCTCCGGCCCGCAGCAGCGGCGTCCCGGACGCCACCCCGTTCACCACCTGCGTGATCAGCGCGGGGAAGAACACGACGCCGAACGCCAGCGTGAGCGCGCTCCCCCAGGTGGCGCCCGTCGCCAGCCGGTACGCCCGGCCCAGCGGCCCCACCGGCCGGTCCGTCCCGACGAACGGGTCCACCGGTCCCATCGGCCAGTTCGTCCGGCCGAGCGAACCCACCGGGTCCGCCGGCCGGTCCGTCCGAATGCGCGCACCCGCCGGATCCTCCAGCACCACGACCGCCACCCCCAGCAGGCACGGCATCGCCAGCAGGAGCAGCACCACCATCACGAGGTAGCCCGCGACCTGCTCGTCCAGCCCGACGATGAGCACGTACCCGGCCACCAGGATCGCCGCGACCACGATCGCGCCGCGCAGGACGAGCATCGACGTCGCGGGCAGGCGCCGGGCCGCGGCTCGCATCGCGTCCGAGGTGGAGACGTGCCGGCCGGCCAGCCGGGCGGCGGCGAGCAGGACCGTGGCGGGCAGCACCAGCGCCTGCCCGGCCACCGAGACGACGAGCACCGCCGCCGACCACACCAGCAGCGGCGTGCCGGGCGGGCCGATCAGGTCGTAACTCTCGTTGACGATCGCCGTCGAGGACGGGTCCAGGACGACGAAGAACGCGGCCACGGCGAGCAGGCCGATCGGCGGGAACACCAGCAGCGCCGGCGGCAGCAGCCGCACCAGGTGCCGCCCCGCGGAGCCGTAGGCGCGCCAGAGCACGAAGTCCCGCCGCAGCTCGTCCCAGGTGTCCAGGTGCTGGTCCGCCGTGATGGCGAGGCTCTCCCTCATCGTCCCTCTCGGGCTGTTCGCCGGAATCACCGCACGGCGCGCGGCGATCGGGTCTGGTGTGGCCAGGGCAGGTTGAGCGGGACGGTGATGACCACTTCCGCGTCGGCGTAGCCGACGTCCGTCCACACGATGTACGGCCGTCCCGCGCCGTCCAGGGTCATGGCCAAGGCGGGGCCGGGGCCGTGGCGCATGTTCCGTACGGGGACGACGGCGCAGTCGAGTCCTGAGCAGGTGGCGAGCATGATCCGGCGGCCTTCGAGGTCCTGGTAGGCGACCAGCGCCCGCCCGGACCGGTCCAGGACCAGCGCGGGGGCGGCGTGCTCCACCCCCGATGGGGCCAGCATGAGCGAATCGCCCGCCGCGCAGTCCGGGGTGCGGCAGTCCAGCAGGTGCACCGCGCCGCCGACCGCGCTGCGATAGGCGATCAGCGGGCGGCCGTCCGCCCGCACGGCCAGCGACACTCCGGCCAGGTGACCGTAGTCGCCGGACTCGTCGAAGCGCCGGTTGACCTCGGCCGTGGGTCCCGCTTCGCGAAGGTCCTCCCAGATCGGGGCGACCGGCCGGCGCACCCGTACCCGCTCG
Organism: Nonomuraea sp. NPDC048882; assembly: GCF_040649755.1. Lineage (NCBI taxonomy): Bacteria > Bacillati > Actinomycetota > Actinomycetes > Streptosporangiales > Streptosporangiaceae > Nonomuraea > Nonomuraea sp. NPDC048882. The sequence goes on along the minus strand of NZ_JBEZGB010000011.1, from coordinate 143,113 downwards.
CAGGCCGGGTCCGCGCAGGAGATCACGTGCAGGGCGCCGGTCAGGCTGTCCAGCCGCGCCGCGACCGCGCGTCCGCCCGGCCCCATGGCGACGGCGAGGCTGTGCGGAGCCCGGACGAACGCCCGGGAATTCACCCGCGCGACCGGTTTCGTCCGCGGCCGGGAGCAGGCGACGTCGTCGCAGACGATCAGCGAGAACGTCTCCGCCACCGACGGCTCGAAGTCGCCCGCCGGCACCTCGGCGGCCTGGACGAGCACCACGCCGCCGCCGGGCCGTGCGGCCAGCGCCAGGTTCGGGCGCGGATGGAGGTCCCGCACCTGGGTGACGTACGTGCCGCCGGGCGCGTCGAGGCAGCCGCGCCCGTCGCAGGTCAGCAGCCGGGCCCGCCACCTGTCCTCCGTCCGCTCCCACCGCACCACCAGGAGCCGCCCGTCGGGCAGCCTGGTGGACGCGGACGGAGGATGGATGGCCTCGCGCATCTGCTCGTTCCTGCCGCCCCAGCGGTTGGAAAGGCGCGTGCACCGGACATCGGAGCAGGTCAGCAGCTGAGAGGCGGAGTCGAAGCCGGAGTCGGTCAGTACCGTCACGCCCTCGCCGGGCCCCGCGAACACGGCCCGCAACTCTCCCGGGGACAAGCGCGCCGAGCCTTCGTCGAAGTAGGCGGGATCGCGGGCGAGCGTCTGTTGCGCGTATGTCTCGGCGATCTCCGGCAGGCCCAGCGGGTTGACCAGCACGATGGCGCCGAACGCCAGCCCCGGCAGGAGCAGCGACGCCAGCACGGGCACGGGCCTGGCCGGACCGGAGGGCCCGGCGGGCAGCCGTTCGACGATGTCGCCGAGCGCGCCGGCGTCCGGGAACCTGGCCACGTGGTAGAGGAACTGACGGGTGACCACCATGGCCTGGAACGGCGTGACCAGCAACGACAGGGCGACTCCCGCCGTGCCGGACACGATCGTCAGCGCCGGTCCTGACAGCCCGTCCACACCCCGGTCGAGCGCCCACGCGGCCGCCAGCGGCAGCGCGACCGTGCCGATCAGCAGCGTGAACGCGGTGACGTGCAGCCACCGGGCGCTCAGCCGGTACGCGCGCACGACGGCGGCCGGCGCCGAGCGGCGCTCCAGCACGACGCCCGGCACGGCAAGCAGCGCCGGCAGGGCGGCCAGGAGCAGCACCGTCCCGATGATCCACATCCACCCCTGCCCGAGGACCAGCAGCACCCAGAACGCGACGGCCACGACGGCGGCGAGCCAGGCCAGAGCGAGCAGGGCCAGGGCGAGCAGGGCCGGCGCCCGCCGCGCCGCCGCCCGCAGCGCGGCGACCGGCGGCACCCGCCGGCCGAGCAGCCGTCCCGCGGCCACGGTCACGATCGCGGGGAAGACCAGCACCGCCAGGACGAGCCAGACGACCGGCACCGCCGCCGCCCACACCCATGACGCCCCGGCGGGTACGTCCGTCAGCTCCGGCTCCCCGTTGACCACGATGAGCCCGTCGTTCACCGCGATGACCAGGACGAGCGTGGCGAGCAGGCTCAGCGGCACGAGCACGAGCGCGCTCGGCGCCAGCAGGGGCACCAGGTGGCGGGCGGCGTCGCCGTAGCTCCGGCGCAGCACGCCGAAGCGCGCCAGCCGTTCCATGAGCTCGTCGTGTTCCACGGGCCGACTGTGACAAATGTCCGTTCAGGCCCGCCGTTCACCTGACAGAAATGGTCTAGGACGGGTCGCGTCGCGGGGGCCGCATACGGATCGGGACGTTCCGCACACCTAGCATGATTCCCATGCATCGCACCCGTGTGTACGCCCTCCTGATCGACACCCCCGCACCCGAGGCCGAGGCGGCCGTCGCCTTCTGGGCCGCGGCGCTGGGGGCGACCGCCCGCCCGCTGCCTGACGCGGAGCAGTTCATCTCCCTGCACGGCGCCCTGCCCGAGGTCGCCCCGCACGTGGCCGTGCAGTCGATCGACGACGGCGCGCCGCGCGTGCACGTGGACATCGAGACCGACGACGTCGAGGCGGAGACCAGGCGCCTGATCGAGCTGGGCGCGAGCGAGGTGGGGCGGTGGCAGGAGTGCCGCACGCTGCGTACGCCCGGCGGCCACGTCATGTGCGTGCTGCCCGTGGAGAGCGACGCCGCGCTGTTCGACGCGGAGGCCAAAACCTGGCCCTGAGGTGCGGAACTCCTCGCTGCGGGTCCACAGCTCGCCGACGAGGTCGTGCAGCTCCTTGTCGTGGGGGTTGCGGCCGGCGTCGGCGCGCGCACCCTCGTCGCCACCGCCGGGGTGCCGGACGAGAACCTGTGGCCGAGCCTGCTGGCCGTCTCCGACGTCATGGGCACCGGCGGCATCGGCGCCGACGCGATCCTGGAGTGCGTGGGCACCGACCAGGCCATGCGGCAGGCCGTGCACGCGGCACGCCCCGGCGGGAGCATCGGCTTCGTCGGCCTCCCCACGGGGTCGCCGTCGACGGATGGGAGCTGTTCCTCTCCCAGGCGGGCCTGCGCGGCGGCCCCGCCCCCGTGCGCCGCTACCTGCCCGACCTGATCGAGCGCGTGCTGAGCGGCCGGATCGACCCCGGCCGGGTCTTCGACCTCACGCTGCCGCTGGAGCGGGTCGCCGAGGGCTACCGGGCCATGGACGAGCGCCGCGCCATCAAGACCCTGCTCAAGCCCTGACCACACGCGGCCCGAGCCCACCGCGCGAAGTGCCCGCTGAGTGTCCGGTTACTGTCCTGGTTCGGCTCGGAGCCCGGCTCCCACAATCATGCCGTGAACCTCCAGCGAACATTCCGCTTCTTATCCCTCACTCTCCTGTCTTTATTACTGCTCTGGGCCGGGACGATCCCGGCCCAGGCGGTGCGAGGCGGCGGCCAGGTCGCCGACGGCACCTGGGGTTTCGTGGCGAAGGTGAACGTCGGTGAGTTGCACGGGTGCACCGGCGCCCTGGTCAGCTCGCAGTACGTGATCACCGCCACGAGTTGTCTGGCCGCCGCGGGGCAGTCCGTCACGACCGGCAGGCCGAAGGTGGCGACGACGGTCACCGTCGGCAGGACGGACCTGCTCGGCACGGGCGGCCGAGTGCTGCCCGTGGAGTGGATCCACCCGCACCGCGACCGGGACGTGGTGCTGGTCCGGCTGGCGTTGCGGGTGCTCGGCGTCGCCCCCGTCGCTGTCAGCGCGACCGCCCCCGCCGAAGGGGACGCGTTGCAGGTCGCCGGCTTCGGCAGGACGGCGCAGGAGTGGGCGCCGCGCCGGCTGCACGCCGCGCCGGTCGTGGCCGGGGCGGTGACGGCGGACTCGTTCGGCTGGACCGGCGCCGACGCGGGCGACGTGAGCGCCTGCCAGGGCGACGCGGGCGCACCGGTCTTCCGCACCGGCGGCAGTGCCCCCGAGCTCGTCGGGCTCGGCATCGGCGCAGGCCAGGGCGGCTGCCTCGGCGCGGCCGACGACGGGCCGCGCGGCGCCGACGCGGTGCGCGTGGACGACCTGGCGAACTGGGTCCGCCTGGTCGCGGGCGAGCCCACGGAGAACTTCCGCGCGTACGGGAACCACTCCACCGGGATCGGCGGCTACGACCTGGCGGACGCCAGGGACCAGGTGGTGGCGTTCGACTACGAGCACACGGGCAAGCTCGATCATCTGCTGCTGTACCGCCCGGGCGGGGAGCGCGTCTCCATCGTCAAGCAGGGCGCGGACGGCGCCTACACCCCGGTCTTCTCCTCGACCACCGGGATCGGCGGCTACGACCTGAAGCGGGCGGCCGACCGGATCATCGCCTTCGACTACGAGAGTTCCGGCAAGCTGGACCACCTGCTGCTGTACCGGCCGGGGGTCGGGACGGTGCACATCCTCAAGCACGGCAGCGGAAACACGTTCACCCCGGTCTACGCCTCGACCGACGCCGGGATCGGCGGCTACACCATGAAGGACGCCAGGGATCAGGTGGTGGCGTTCGACTACGAGCACACGGGCAAGCTCGATCACCTGCTGCTGTACCGTCCTGGCGCGGAGACGGTCTCGATCCTCAGGCACGGCGCGGGGAACTCGTTCAGCGCGGTGCTGAACAGGACGACCGGGATCGGCGGCTATGACCTGAAGAGCGCGGCGGACCGGATCATCGCCTTCGACTACGAGGGCTCGGGCAAGCTCGATCATCTGGTGGCCTACCGTCCGGGCACGGGAACCCTCTGGATTCTCAAGCACGGCGCGGGAGACGCGTTCAGCGCGGTGTATCACAGCTCGACCGGCATCGGCGGCTACAACCTGGCGGACGTACGGGATCAGGTGGTGGCCTACGACTACGAGCACACGGGCAAACTCGATCATCTCGTGCTGTACCGTCCTGGCGCGCAGACCGCCTGGATTCTCAAGCACGGCGCGGGGAACGCGTTCAGCGCGGTGTTCCACAGCTCGGCCGGCATCGGCGGCTACGACCTGAAGAGCGGGGCCGACCGCGTCATCGCCTGGGACCACCGGCATTCCGGCGGGCCGGGCTACCTGTTCCTCTACCGGCCGGGCAGCCAGATCGCGTGGATCCTGGGCCGCGCCTACGGGCCCGCGGTGCCGGCCAACGTCACCGTGCAGCCCGTCGTCCGCCCGGACTCCATCCTGGAGAGGTTCGCCTACCCCGTGCACTACCGGCACGAGTTCGCCGGCACCTCAGGGCAGGCCGACTGGGGCACGGAAGCGGCCGAGGCGAAGAACTTCGAGCTGGTCTCCGGGAACGGCGGGCTCATCTGGGTCTCGTGCACCGCGTCCGCGGAGAACGGGGTCGGCGTGATCAAGGTCTTCCCCGGCCTGCTGAACGGCCAGACCGAGATCGGCGAGCCGCATCTCGGCGTGACGGCGGTGTGCTTCAAGGTCCTCGCGCCCACGGGGTACGTGAAGCTCCGCATCCCGAACGTCTACGAGGTCCAGGGCGACAGCCGTTCGCCGGGAGCCGGTCACGACGTGGACGCGACGGTGGTGAACGTGTCCTCCGGCACGGAGCGGACCAAGCGCGTCGAGCGCGACGAGAGCGAGCAGTTCGGACGTACGGATACGACCTGCGATGAGGGTCATCCGGATTATCCCGACAACTGCCGGGAGACCCTGCTGGAGCTGCGGGTCGTCAACTGATCACCGGCCGGTCGGCCTTCCTGGCCGACCGGCCTGTTCCTCTCTGAAGCATCGACCGAAACGGTGGAAATGCGATGCGTGCGTTATGTGACAGGGCTCCCTGGAAGACGGCCGGAGTCGTCGGAGCCGTGCTCTCGCTGCTCCTCATGGGCGCCCCGATCGGCGAGGTACGGGCCGCGACGGCGGCCGATCCCCCCGCCGCGCCGGCCTGCGAACGCCAGGTGGTCCTGGAAGCCTGGGTCACGGGCGGCGTGAACGTCCGCCCGGCCGCCGAGCAGGCGCTGCTCGGGGACGAGGCGGCGATCTGCGCCTTCCTCACCCAGTTGCCCCGCCTCACGGCGCAGGACGAGCGCGAGCAGGCCGGCCGGATCAAGGCGCGCGGGGGACCCGACGTGTCCGCCGCCGCCAACGCCGCCCTGATCTCGGACGACCCCGGCGCCGTGGCGAAGTTCCTGGACGGCGGCTGGGCGCGGGCCAGGGAGATCGACCTGCGCGCCAGCGTGAACGAGATGAAGGCGGCCGGTGGGCCCGAGGTCAAGGCCGCCGCGAACGCGGTGCTGCGCGACGGGGACGCCGCGGAGCTGGGGGCGTTCATCGAGTCGGGCTGGCGGGTGCCGTACCGGCTGGATCTGCGCGCGGTCGTCAACCGCGCGATGGCGGACGGCGGCCCCGAGGTGCAGGCCGCGGCGAACCGGGCGCTCCAGGACGGCAGCCTGGAGATGCAGGAGCGGTTCGTCGCGATCGACTGGGGGGTGGCCCAGGCCCGCGACAACGAGAACCAGACGCTGAACGACCTGCGGGCCAGCGCCGCGGAGGCGACGCGCCGCGCGGCCTTGGAGTCGATCTCCGCGGTGGCGCAGTCCGAGCGGGCGAAGGCGGAGTCCGAGGCCGCCATGCGGGACGCGCAGGAGGCGCAGCGCTTGGCCGGGCTGGCCGGGCAGGAGTCGGCCGAGGCCAGGCGGCAGGCCCAGCGTGCCGCCGAGGCCGCCGATCGGGCCGCGGCGGCGTCGCGCGTCGCCGTACAGGCCGCGCGGGCGGCGGCGGACGCCGCACGGGCCGCCGCCGGGGCGGCAGGACGCGCGGCGACCGCGGCGGCGCGGGCGCACACGAAGTCCGACGAGGCGTGGGCGGCGGCGGCCAGGGCGGAGCTGGACGCGAACGCCGCCGACGAGGCGGCGGCGCACAACCGGACCATGCAGCAGATCGGCCCGCAGATCACCGCCTGGTTCTCGCCCATCAACCAGATCAACGACGTGACCCAGAAGGCGTACGCCGCGATCGCCGCCGCCAACTCGGCGCGGGCGAACACCGAGGCCGCGGGCCGTGCCGCCGAGGCGGCCGGCCACTACGCGGGGGTGTCCAGCGCCGAGGCGCGGGCGGCCTTCGCCGCGGCCGGGCGGGCGAAGGCGAGCGCGGACCGGGCCAGGCGCGCCACCGAGGAGACGGTGCGGCACGCGGACATCGCCAAGGACGCGGCCGGCAAGGCACGCGACGCCGCCACCCGCGCGGTGTCCTACGCCGAGCAGGCGGCGAGCGCCGCCGCCAGCGCGGCCAGTCACGCGGGCGGCGCCGTCAACGCCGCCGAACTGGCGACGGAGCACGCGAACAACGCCTACCGCGCGGCCGAGGACGCGTTGAAGGCGGCCGAGACGGCGCAGGCCGTCTACACGGCGGCGCGCGAGGCGGACGCCGAACGGCTCAAGAACGAGTTCGAGCTGGAACTCTCCTTCGCCCAGCACATCAGTCAGAAGGCCACCGAGTCCCGGCTGGGGGAGGCCCGCGGCTTCGGCGTCCCGATGCGGCGCTACCACACCCCGGAGATCGACGCGCTGATCGCCCAGGCCGCCCACCCGCAGGCCGATCCGGCCGTGGCGGCCGGCAAGGTGCGGCAGGTGGCCCGCTACTTCGCGACCGTGCCCGGCACGTGGACCAGCTCAGCCGCCATGGCCGCGCTGGGTGAGGACGACCGGGTTCTCGCCGTCGAGTTCGTCAAGAGCGGGCTCGCCGCCGCCGAGGAGCAGGACGACCGTACGACGCTGACGGCGCTCCTGGTCACCGGCAGCCCGGCCAGGAGAGCCGCAGGACAGAGGGCTCTGGACGGCTCGTGGCAGGACGTCATCGCGTTCCTCGACAACCCGGTCTATCCGGAACGAGCCGGTGAGGAGCGCGAGGAGGTCGGGCGGATCCTGGCCGCGGCCCGCCAGGCCGGCCACACGGAGACCGAGGAGGCGGCGAACCTCGCCCTGCGCTCCGACGACCCGGCCAAGCTGACGGAGTTCCTGGAGGTGACGCACAACACCGCGTACGCGATCGACGTCAGGGCGAAGGTCACCGCGATAGCCGGGGACGACCAGTACGGGACGGAGGTCCGCAACGGCGCCCGGGTGGCCCTGGCCGGCACGACGGCGACGCAGGCGGAGTTCCTGGAGGTGGAGCGGCACCGCGCGGCGGAACGCGACTACGCGACCGCCACGCACAACTACATCGCCACCTCGCTGATGATCGAGACCTCGCAGATCGCGCAGCAGGCCGTCGAATTCGCGCGCACCGCGCAGGCCGCGGCGGCGGAGGCACGCGGCGCGGCGGAGGCGGCCATCGGGTACGCCAACGACGCCGGCAGGGCCGCCGACCAGGCACGGACGTTCGCCACCCAGGCCGTCGCCCACGCCCGTGACGCCGCCGCGTCCGCCGAACGAGCGGCGCAGGCGGTCCGCACCGCCGCCGCCGCGACCAAGCAGGCCCAGCGGTCGGCCAGGGAGGCGTCTCTCTCGGCGCGCTGGGCCCGCGCCTCGGCCGTCGCGGCGGCCAAGGACGCGAGCAGCGCCTTCGCCGCCTACGACGCCGCGTTCGCCTCGGCGATCAGGGCGAACAAGAGCGCGTCGGAGGCGGCCGCCATCGCCGCCGCGGTGTTCGAGCACTACCGGGAGGAGGCCGAGAAGTATCTGAGCACGCTCAAGGGCGAGTGGTACGGGCACTGCAAGTGGGGTCCCGAGGACGGCCTGCCCGGCTACAACGACTGCAACGCGTACGTGGAGGAGATCCTCAACGACCCCAAGGGCCCGCTGCACGACCCGGACGGCTACGCGAAGGAACGCGTCGAGTACTGCAAGAGGCAGTTCGTGGGCAAGGCGCAGGACGCCTGCATGTCCGTGGTCATGAGCCCTTTGTTCTACTTCGCCGCACGGGGGATCGCCGACCAGGAGAGCGAGGCCCACCGGCTCGGCGAGGAGTACATGGCCCTGACCGCGCTGGACCTGATCAACGCCACCTCCCAGCTGACCGTGATCGGCGCGTGCAAGAACGCCTTCGGCAGCCACTGGAAGGGCAAGCCGTGGAACTTCACGGACTGCTTCACCGGGGTTCTCGACCTGACCGAGGATCCCGACTGGAACCAGTACTCGGGCCAGTGGAAGGGGACCTTCATCGAGTCCCTCGTTCCCGAGGAGCTCCGGTTCACCGAGTACAACTCGATCCTGGGCACGATGTACCTGCACGGGCACATGTCCGACCGGACCATCCTGTCGGCCATCTACGAGTCGGGCCTGGCGACCGCGCTGCACCGTACGGTGCCGGTCGGGTGCGTCCTGGAGGGCGGGGAGTGCCCGTTCGCGGACACCGCGCAGCAGCTCAAGAACGTGAGCGAGTCGCTCAAGCAGACGAACAACCAGGGCTACATCGTGGACGGGTCAGGCCGGCTGCTCGACGCGAGCGGCCTGCCCATCGCGAGCCTGCCGCCGATCGACGACCTCGACAAGTGGGCGCGCTACACGGTCGAGAGCGGGCTGCACGACGACCTGGCGGCCCTGGAGAAGCGCCTCGCCCTGCTGTACGGGCAGGCGTTCGGGCTGCCGATGGCGCCTCCGGCCTGGCACCTTGAGACGCAGCTCGCCTATCGCGTCGCCACCCGGGACGTGGAGCTGCGGGACAACACGCTCCGGCTCGTCATGAACAATCCGGGCGGCGTCTGCGACGCGGTGCCGATCGAGGGCACCGGGCCCGACCGGGAGCGGCAGGCGGTGGCCGGGTGCGTGCAGGCCGTCAAGATGTTGCTCCCGGCCGGAACGACCATGATCATCTACTATCCGGACCCGGACAATCCGGCCGAACTCCTCGAAGTCACGGTGCGCGGGGTGGGCCGCTGGCTGGACTGACAGTGATGATGTAGATGAGCGCTTCTCGCCAGAGTCTGACCCATGGACTGACACTCACCTTGCCCCCGTCACCTTGACCCACCGGCCGGAATCACCAGGTTCCGGCCGGTGGCCTTTCCATCGCCGCCGCCAGGGATGTGCTCGCCCAGTGCCTGGCCGCCGGCGGTGCACCGGCGCCACCTCCTCGCCCGCCACCGGTGGCGGGCCGTGGGCACTGCGGGCCGAGGTCTGAGAGGGTGGCTCGGTGCGGATTGCGCTGCTCGGACCGGTGCGAGTCCTCGACGACGACGCGCGCCAGGTCACGCTGGGCGGAGCGCGGTCGCGGGCGCTTGTGGCCCGGCTGGCACTGGACGCCGGCCGGGCGGTGCCCTCCGACGCGCTCATCGACGACCTGCTCGAACGCGAGCTGCCCCGCGCGATGGCGCACCCGCACCCGTGGGCCAGGGCGGCGGCCCACTGGGTGGACGCCTTCGCCCTGACCGACCGCGGCGACTGGCGCGGCGGGGCCGAACGGCTGGCCGTCACACTGAGCCTGTTCGAAGACGTGGGCGACCGGTACGGGCTCCGTCCAGGCGGCCTTCGCCGCACGGGACCCGGCCTCGGCGGCCGAGTAACTGGCCCGGCTGCTCCTGCTGGAGGGCGACCCGGCCGGCGCGGCGACCGCCCTCGGGACGAGCCGGGCCATCCGCGGCGTGTTCGACCGGGGCGAGCCGGAGCTGCGCGCCCTGGTGTCTGACCTCACCGCACGCCTCGGCGAGCGGGAGTACCACGCGGCCTACCGGCGCGGCGCGGAAATGCCCAGGCCGGAGGCGCTGAACCGGCTGGCCGGGCTGACCTGACAGCGTCTGTCGGCGGATGCGGAGGTGCGCAGGCGGGAGGCGCTGAGCCGGCTGGCCTGACGGACGCGCGGGCGGCCTGTCAGGTCGCCGTCAGGTGGCGCGGACATCGTGGGTGGCCTCCTCCCTGGAAGGACACCCATGACCGCCACCATGAACGTGACCACCCGGTCACTGGCACCGGACCTCGCCCGCGGCTTCATGCTGCTGCTCATCGCGCTGGCGCACGCGCCGGCCCTCGTCGCCGACTGGGACGCCGGGCCGGCCTGGCTGAACGGCGCCGCCAAGTTCGTCAAGTCGCTGGTCGCGGACAACCAGGCGCGGGCGATGTTCGTCTTCCTGTTCGGCTACGGGCTGGGGCAACTGGCCAGGCGGCAGACCGAGTGGACCTCGTTCAGGGGGCTGCTGCGGCGCAGAGGCTTCTGGCTGACCGTCATCGGGTTCGCGAACACCGTCGTTCTGGTGCCGATCGACATCGTCGCGGTGTACGGGCTGACGCTGCTCGCCCTCGCGCCGATCATCCGAGCCAGGGATTCAGTGCTCCTGTGGACGGCCGGCGCGACCCTGCTCCCCGCGACCCTGCTGCTGACCTGGCAGAGCGCGAACACCCTGATCGTGGCGACGGCCGGCACCCCGCCCACCCTGGCCGTCTACAGGGAGCCCACCCTGGCCAAGCACCTGGTCGCCGCCATCCCGACCTGGCCGGTCGAGACCGCGCTGTGCACGATCATGGTCGTGCCGGGCATGCTGGCCGGTCTCTGGGCCGCCCGGCGCCGGATCCTCGACGAGCCGGAGCGGCACCTGCCGCTGCTCCGCCGCGTCGCGCTGACCTGCCTGGGCGTCGCCGTCTGCGCCCGGATCCCCGCCGCGCTGATGCTGGCCGGGGCTTGGCCGGTCACCTCCGCCCCCGTGGCCTGGCTCGCCGCCTTCGCGCACGACCTGACCGGCTACGCCGGCGGCATCGGCCTGGCCTCGCCGCTCACCCTGGCCGCGTACCGGATCGGCGGCGACCACGGGCCCGTCACGCTGGCGCTGTCGGCGCTCGGGCAGCGGTCGCGGTCTGGGGCGCGTCGGTCCTGCTGGCCGACCTGATGCGCCGGGCGGGCCACCGCGGCCCTGCCGAGATCCTGCTGCGCCGTCTCACGAACCGCTGACCGGCTATAGGGAGATGCGGCCGCTGGTCGTCCGGCTATATAGGGATGTGGCCCCGGCGGATGCGCCAGTGGCGGCCCGCCTTCAGGTGATCGACGATCGCACGCTGGAGCACCGTACGGCGCGGCAGCTCGTCGAGCGGCGTGGTCAGCGTACGGAAGACGAACCGCAGCACCTCGACGTCGGCGTCCTGCCCCTCCTGCTCCTCGTACGGCTCCAGCTCGAACCTGTGCTGGAACCTGACGATGTTGGAGTCCGCCGGCAGATACTCCAGCAACTGCGGATCGAGCAGCCACGAGCCGCACGAGAACGCGGTGTAACGCACGTTGGGGAAGTGGCGCGGGAAGAAGGCGCGCGCCTCGTCGAGCGAGGCGTCCACCGTCTCGGGGGTCATCGGCCCCGACTCGGGGATGTGCAGCTCGATGGCCGTGTCGTTGTGCTGGTGCTGCAGCCGGCCCAGCTCGTAGATGGTGCCGCGCGAGTGCAGGGTCAGCCAGCTCTGCATCACCGGCCAGCCCTCGCGGCGCATGCGCCGGTCGACCGCGAGGTTGCGGCCGAGGTCCGCGAGGCTCGCCCACGACACGTCCTCGGTGATGCCGTGGTCGCGGTGGTATCCCATGGCGACGTCGACCAGGGCCAGGTACGCGTACACGTAGAGATGCCGCCAGGCGGGCCCCCGCCCGCGCGGCAGCGACGGGCCGGGCGACAGCCACTCGTGACCACCGACGTCGGCCCGGACGAGCGCGATCGAACGGTCGAGCAGCCAGCGCAGCTCGGGCGTCCACAACGGGGAGCCTGGGTCGGGCCAGCCCTCCATGATCTCGGCGGCGTCGTCCGGCAGCACCGCGAGCCGGTCGAGCAACGCGGGCACATCGTCCTTGGCGGGCAGCGGCGCCGACGGCCGGTCACCGGCGAGCCGGTGCACCCGCTCGACATCCTTGACGGGCACCCCGAGCCGGGCTGCGGTTTCGTGCAGATCCACGCGATTGATCCTATTCGTCCCGACGCACTGACCGCTCGGCCTCACGCGATTGTCGGAGCTCCGCGTTATCGTCGGCTGGCATGATCGACTCCCTGGACCCGGCGGGCGGCCCCGCCGCCGCGCTCGCCGTTCTGCGGGCCGCCGACTGGTCCCGCTACGATCCCGCGCGCGACACCGCGCCCCTGCGTGACACCCTCGCCGCACTCGAACGCGCCCACGGCGTCACCGAGGCGCACCGCTTCGCGACCACCCGCGTCCGGGCGGCGGGCGCCGTGCTGCGCCATCCCGACGTGCACCGCGGCGAGGTGAACGGCTACGCGCTCAGCCCGTGCGGCCGCTATCTCGCCATCGGCAGCCACACCGGTGAAGACTACGACGCCGGCGGCGTCCTGCAGATCTTCGAGGTCCCCGCCGGCCGCTGCGTCAACGTCATCGACGGCATCGCGGGCGGCGTCGGCTTCCCCGACTACACGCGCAGCCTGCAGTGGTCCGCGGACGGCGCCCGCATCGCGCTGGAGTTCAGCACCAACGCGACCGGCGTGTGGGACCCGTTCGGCGCCGATCGCGAGCCGATCGCCCAGGCGTTCTTCTTCGCCGGCGGCAGACCGGCCGGGATGGCGCTCGCGCCCGACGGCAGGCGCGCGCTCGTCTACGGCGGCGGGTCCCCCTTCATGTGGCAGGTCATCGTCTCGATGGAACAGGGGCAGGTGTCCGGGCCGCCGGACGGCGAGGAACTCGGCCCAGAGCCGCTGAAGTTCACCGGCCCCCTGCCCGGCGGCTACGAGGACGACTGGGGCGAGGAACCCGAGCTCCTGCTCAGGCGTATCCACTGGTCGCGCGACGGTCGCCGCATCCACGGCGAGCTGCGCGGCGGCTGGATCGTCTGCCTCGACGCCGAAGAACGCAAGGTCGACTGGATCCTGGAGACGGGAGCCGACCACGACGGCGATCCGCCCGAATGGAGCCTCGGCGAGCGCCTGCTCGCCTACCAGCGTGACGGCAAGCTGATCATCGCCGACGCCGCCACCGGCCGGACGCTGTCCGAGCATCCCACCCCCGACGAGGCCGAGTTCCTGCGCTGGGGACCGGACGACCGCCTCGCCGTCGTCACGTCCGACCGGGTCACGATCTTCGAAGGGACGACCGGCGAACGCCTGCACGACCTGGATGTCCGCGTACACCGTGCCCATCCGCGCGGCTGGGACCCGCTGCCCTGGGCCTGGTCCCCTGACGGCCGTCGCGCCGCACTCGTCGACGACGCGGGCCGCGTCGAGCTCTGGGAGCTGGGCGGGCGGCCGGAACGCCTGCGCGTCATCGACGGCCTCTACCGAGAGACCGGCGAGCAGCTGCCGCTCTTCGGCCTCGAATGGACGCCGGACGACGTGCTCGTGATGGTGGGCGGCGAATCGCTGCGCTTCGTCCGCGCCGCGACCGGAGAGATCATCGGAGACTTCGCCTTCGACCACGAACCCGACGCACCCCGCCCGGACGAACGGGACGGCGGGGACTCCCTTCCCGAGGCGACCCCCGGGGCGACCCTCGAGGCGACGCTGGCCCTGGACGCTGACACCTGGGCCGCCGCGTTCGAGGACGGCACCGTGATCGTCCCGCCCGGCCGGGAAGACGACCTCTCCCGCCTGCTCGCCTGGACGATCGACCGGCGCGTCGCCTGGCCCGCCCACTGGGGCGACCTGACCGTTCTCACCGACTAAGGTCCGTTATCAGACCGCGATCAACCTTGTGCGGCGATGAGGGGTCCAAGCCCGTATGAAGATCCTTTGTGCGGCGCTCGCCGCCTGCTCGGCGCTCGTGGCCGTCCCCGGCAGTGCTCACGCGGCCGTTCCCGAGGCCGCCCCGATCCGGTACGCCGCCGTCTCCGACTGCGCCAAGGACCCGCGCAACGCCGAATGGTGTGGTCCATGGTGGTATCGGACGACCGACGGCAAGCGCCACGTGATCAGCGGGGCGGGCCGGTGGGCGGGCGCGGTCGCGGTCAGCGGTGACGGCCGCCGCCTGGCCTACGTCAGGGCCAAGGACGCCCGGCTCGTCATCCGTGACCTCGACGGCCGCACCCGGGTCTCGCGGGCCAAGGCGTGGCCGTCGACGTCGGAGCTCGACGTCACCCGCGTGACGATGTCGTACGACGGCTCCCGCGTGGCGGTGCACTGCTGCGACGCCGGCTACACCGAGCAGCCCGCGCGGGTGTACGACGGCGGCACCGGTGCGCTGCTGGGCAAGGTGGCGGGGGTCTCCGTGAACGATGACGCGTTGAGCTTCAGTGCCGACAGCGACCAGGTCCTGGTCAGCACGGATGACGAAAAATCCGTCAAAATCAGCGTCCACGACCCGAACGGCGAGCGGACCACCACCGTCGTGCCACCCCGGCTCATCGGCGACAACGCCACCACCGCCGCCCTGCACGCCGACGGGCACACCGTGGCCGTCTACCTCATCGGCCCCACCCCCAAGATCGCCCTGTACGACCTGGAGAGCGAGCTGATCACCGCCACGTACCCACTGCCGGCCTCAGGCCAGAAGGTCCAGCGGGACCCCGCGGAGAACAGGCTCACGGAGGCCGACACGGCCGTCGAGCTCGTCTGGACCGGCGACGCCACGCTGCGGATGGTGCGGAAGATCGGGTTCAAGCGGGTCCGGGTGCAGGTCTACGGCATCGACGTCGCCACGGGGTCGGTCCGCCCCGAACGCGCGTACGCCATCACCGGAACCACGGAGGAGGCGCTCAGCGCCAGCTGAGGATTGCTTGGGGCGCCGGCCGACACCGGGCTATGGGTCCGGCTCACATTGACCGGTTCCCGGGGCCGGGTGAGCATGGCTCAACTTCGGCTTCATAGGAGGTCTGATGGGACGGCGTTCGTTCACACAGCTGGTCGCGGCCCTCGCGTTAGCGGCCGGTGTGCTGGTCACGACACCCGCGGCGGCGACCGCGACGGGATCGGTGACGCTGGAGGCCACCTACACCTCGGGCCTGGAGAACGGCTGGGCGCTCGTCGAGCGCTACAAGGACAATTCCACCGGGTTCCAGACCGAGACCTACCCATCCGACGGACGAGGCGACCAGAAGGGACAGACCAGGCGCCTGTTCGGCGACGTCGCCCGTCCACACTCCTCGCGGTTCCTGCTCTACCACGCGCCGGGCTGGCAGACGGGCACCAAGACCACGCCCGTGCTGCTCGTGCACGGCGCCAACCAGACCGCCGACCTGGCCTGGGCCAACCCCAACGCGAGCGGCGCGTACGGCTGCGGCCAGGCCAGCTGCCCCACCACCGGACTCATGCAGCACCTCAACGGCCGGGGCTACAAGGTCTTCGCGATCGGCTTCCCGCACATCACCGGGGACGGCCACTACTGGGCCGAGCAGATCCACGACGCCGTCGCCAGGATCCGGGCGAAGACCGGGGCCGCGCAGGTGGACGTGATCGGCTGGTCGAAGGGGGCGTTCAACGCGCGCATGTACGTCTCGTCGCTGCGCAAGTCCTGGGGGACGGCGTACGCGGGCGACGTCAGGAAGCTGATCCTCGTCGGCGGGCCGAACAAGGGGTTCGACTGGGGCTACCGGCACGGCTGGACCCACGATTTCGCGATATTTCCTGAATGCGGCGGCTCGCTGAACGCGCCCGCGCCCCACTCCCAGATGGTCTGCTACGCACTGTGGCGCAACCACCCCGAGCTGAGCTACGAGGGCAACGCCTACCCCGGCTCCGACGACATGCTCTACCGCTGGGACGACGTCTACCCGCTGCCCGCCGCCGAGCAGGACTGGTACACCACCTACTACGGCGGCACCGGCTTCTACACCGCCGGCCGCGGCATCCAGTGGGCCATCGACCGAGGCTCCCTCGTCCAGCCCCTCATCAACGCGGGCACGGCGTCGAGCGTCCCGGTCTACCAGCTCTGCGGCAACATGCCCGACATGGCCCTGCTGCACAACGAGCACACGGGCCCGTCCGACGGCGCCGTCTTCGTGGCGAGCTGCACCGCCGCCGACGGCATCACCAACCGCGCCGCCACCGCGACCCTCCCGCTCAACCACCTCAAGCTCGGCTGGTCCTCCAGTGCCATGTCCCAGCTCGCGACCTGGCTCGGCTGACCTCTCACTGTCTGTTCGCCCGTCCCGACCTCGTCATCACTGTGCCGGCCGCTCCTGCGGCCGGCACGATCACGAGGAGAGAAGATGGGCACGATCAGCGTTCTGGCGAACCTCAGCCTGGACGGCGTCATCCAGGGCCCGGGCCGGGCGGACGAGGACACCAGGGGCGGATTTCGTCATGGCGGCTGGGGCATCGGGTACGCCGACGAGGTGATCGCCACGTACATCAGCGGCCTGGACCGGGCCACCGCGATGCTCTTCGGGCATCGCTCGTACGACGACATACTGGGCCACTGGACCTCGGTGACCGACCCGAACCCGTTCACCGAGACACTGGTGAACGCGCCCAAGTACGTCACCTCCCGCCGGCCCGAAACCGAACTCGCCCACCCCAACTCCACCCTCCTGACGGGGGAGGCGACCGACACCGTCGCACAGCTCAAGGATCGGACGGACGGCGTCATCAGAGTGCTCGGCAGCGGCGAGCTGGTGCGCTCACTGCATGCGGCGGGCCTGGTCGAGGAGTACGTCCTGCTCATCCACCCGATCGTGCTCGGCTCGGGCGCGCGGCTGTTCGGCGCGGGAGAACGTACGGACCTGACGCTCCAGGAGTCGATCACCACCACGACCTGCGTGCTGATCGCTCGCTACCGAGTCAACTGACGAGGAAGGATACGGACATGCGTTACATGCTGCTGTTCCATTACGGCGAGGCGACCGAGGAGTCGATCGGGGCCGAGGCGGTCGCCGAGGGCATGCGGGCGATGGCCGCCTACGCCGCCACGCTGGAGCAGGCCGAGATCCTGGTGAGCGGCCAGGTGCTGCAGCCGTCATCCAACTCGACCACGCTCACGCTGGTGGACGGGGAGCCGCGCATCCAGGACGGCCCGTTCGCCGACACGAAGGAGCAGCTCGGGGGCGTGATCGTCATCGACGTCCCGGACCTGGACGCCGCCCTGGAGTGGGCCCGCCAGGCGCCGCCGCTGTCGTGGGGCACCGTCGAGATCCGCCCCGGCGCCGTACACATCGAGTCCGGAACGTGGGTCCCGTCGTCATGACGTACGGGAACGGCCACGCCTCGGAGGACGGCGTCACCCTGACCAGCGACCCGGAATGACCGATGAGCCGACATGACCACCACCGATAAGGAGACGGCCGCGTATGCCGCCGAGCGCGCGGCCCGGACGTCGTACGGCCGCCTGCTCGCCCTGCTGGCCGCACCGACCGGCGACGTCGAACTGGCCGAGGACACCCTGGCACACGCCTTCGAACAGGCCCTGACCACCTGGCCGCGTGACGGCGTACCGGACAATCCCGACGGCTGGCTGTTGACGGTCGCCCGCAACCGGCAGCGTGACCTGTGGAAATCCGCCGCCCACCGCCGCACCCAGCCCCTGGAGGCAGCCACCGGGGCCGACACCGACCAGCCATGGACCGACCCGAACCCGAACCCGGCCCCGGACCCGAACCCGAACCCGGCCCCGGACCCGGACCCGGACCCGGACCTGGACCTGGACCTGGACGCGGACCGGATCCCGGACCGCCGCCTGGCCCTGCTGTTCGTCTGCGCCCACCCGGCCATCGCCGCCAACGTCCGCACCCCGCTGATGTTGCAGGCGGTCCTCGGCTTCGACTCCGCCCAGATCGCACGCGCCTTCGCCGTGCCCGCCGGCGCGATGTCGCAACGCCTGGTCCGCGCCAAGCGCCGAATCAGAGACGCCAGAATCCCGTTCATCGTCCCGGGGCGGCAGGCGATGCCCGAGCGCCTGCCCCCGGTCCTCGAAGCGGTGTACGGCTGCTACGCGCTGGCCTTCCCCGACCGAGGCGAAGCGTCCTCGCTAGCAGGCGAGGCCCGATACCTGGCCGTCACAACCGCGACCCTGCTAGGCGACGAACCCGAAGCCTGGGCCCTGGCCGCCCTGCTCACCCTGGCCTCGGCCCGCGCCACGAGCCCCAGCGACCACTACCTCCCACTCCACGACCAGAACCCCGACAAATGGGACCACCACCTCATAGCCGAAGGCGAGTCCTACCTCCACCGAGCCACCCGCCCCGGCCAGGCACCCGGCCGCTTCCAACTGGAGGCCGCCATCCAGTCCGTCCACTGCGACCGCGCCCGCACCGGCACCACCGACGACCACGCCCTGTGCACCCTCTACACCGCCCTGGTGGCGATCGCACCCAGCCTGGGCAGCCGAGTGGCCCACGCCGCCGTCATCGGCCGCACCCACTCACCAGAAACGGGCCTGTCACTCCTGGAGTCCTTGCCCGTCGAACGCGAACGTTTCCAGCCCTACCACGCGGCCCGCGCCGACCTCCTCACCCGTCTCGGCCACCACCAGGAAGCAGCTACGGCCTACGCCCAGGCATCCACCCTCACCCCAGACCCAGCCACCCGAGCCTTCCTCGAAAAACGCGCCCAGGCCGACATCGACTCGGGGTGACGTGCCCGCGCCGCCCGCGTATTACGGCGCCAGACGCAAGCTCTATCGGTGATAGAGGTGGCGAGCCTCTCGGTACGGGCCTATTCAGAAAAGCAGATACGGCGATGTGGCTGACCGATGTGGGCGGACTGCCATTCCGCGAGGGACAGATCACGACCGGCGATGGCGCAGAGGCGTCGGCTCCACGACGCTGGGTCGATGTCCCACAGGGTGACGTGGTTGTCGGAGCCGGTGGTGGCGAGCATGCGGCCGTCGGGACTGAAGACGGGACCGCGGGGATGAGCGGGGTCGGTCTCGCTCGGGTCGGCGAGGGAGATGATCTGTTCGCCTTGTTCGAGCGACCAGAGGTGGACACCGGCACCGTCGCTGGTGAGGATGCGCCCGTCGGGACTGAACGCGACCGTTCTTCCCAATCCGTTGTGCACGGTGTATGTGGCCCGTCTGCTATTGGCTTTGGTGTCCCAAATGACAATGCTGAAGTCGCCGCCGATAGCGGTGTTGGGACTCTCCAGGGCGTTCCAGGCGAGTAGGTCGCCGCTCGGGGAGAAGCTGAGCGCGGAAACGGGGTCGCCGCTGCCGCTCGGAAGGCTGCTCCGTCGCGTCCTCTCCGCGACATCCCAGAAGTCGATAGAGGTGTGGCCGTATCCGCCGGTGACCAGAGTGCGGCCGTCGGGGCTGAAGGCCAATCCGTGCACGACGTCATCGGCGTCGCGGGCATCGAGCGTCCCCAGCTTGCGCAGTGTGCCGAAGTCCCAGAGGATCACGGATGGGCCGGACGGAACGGCAAGGATGCGCCCGTCCGGGCTGAAAACCGCGCCTGGGCTCGCCGCGTTTCCGAACGCGGCACCAGGAAGGGTTGTCTTTTGGGTCCGTCGAGCCGTGTCCCACAGCAGGACGTTGGCGCCGCTTATCGTGACCAGGGTACGGCCGTCGGGGCTGAAGGCAGGATGATGTCCCGACTCGGGCAGTGTGGTCAGCCGTTGGCGTCGGGCGATGTCCCACAGCACGACTCCGGCCTCGGTAGGGATGGCAAGAGTTCGGCTATCTGGACTGAAAACGGGGTTACCTGCGTATTCGCTGCCGGTTCCGGGACTCCTTGCCAGGATGAGCGGGGTCTGTGCGGCGAGGGTCCAGACGATGAGCCTGCCGTCGTCACCGTAAGAGATGACTTTTCGGCTGTCGGACGTGGTGACAAGCTGGGTGACCGCGCTGGTATGACCGCCGGTCAGCCTGGTCTTTCCCTTCATATCGGTACGGTCGGCGATGTCATAGACGGTGATGCCTGCGGCATTGTCGCCGGCGGCGAGGGTGCGGCCGTCGGGGGTGAAGGCGACGGTGTTGACGTCGCCGTCATGGGTTCGGGAAGCCAGTTGGTCACCGGTCGCGATATCCCAGACGATCAGTCGGGCATCGTGCCCTCCGCTGGCGAGCATTGTGCTGTCCGGGCTGAATGCCAGGTCGAATACTCCGCGATCATGGCCACCGGTCAAGGTGCGGATCGGGGTGCGACTGGACACGCTCCAGAGCGTGATGTCGGCTCCTTGGGCGGTCGCGATCGTCGTTCCGTCCGGGCTGAAGTGGCAGGTCACCTGGCCCGCGTCGCCCACCAGATCACCCAGCGGCTTGTGGCGTCCGATGTCCCAGAGCGTTGTCTTACCCACGGGATAGGGGCGGCCTTCAGTTTCCATGCCGGGGATGGCGAGGATGCGTCCGTCGGGGCTGAAGTCGGGCGAGCCGGAGTCCGGAGCGTCGAACGCCGCCACGAGGCTGGTGTTTGTCACGTTCCACACGGTGATGTTGTCAGGTTGAGTGACCGCGATGAGTTCGCCGTTCGGGCTGATGACCGCGGACAGGGCGCCGCTGACGCCGGGTAGAGTCCGCAGGGGCTCCTGCGTGCGAGTGAGATCTTGTACGGCGACGGCTCCACTGCCCTGGTCGATCGCGGTGAGGCTGCGACCGTCGGGACTCAGACTCACTTTGTCCCAGCCTGGTCCAGGGCCGGGGAGGAACTTCTCCACGTGCCTTCCCTGGTTGAGCTGGCGTGCCAGGTTGGTGCGAGCCTCCTGGGTGTCCCCGATGGCGAACGCGGCCGTGCTGAGCAGCATCGCACTCTGCATGTCGCGCCGGCTTCTCAGCTCGGCGGTCGCCGCCAGCTCTCGCGAAGTCGCGAGGGCGAGTTGGCGCAGCGCTTCCTGGCGCTGCGCGATGGCTTCTTGACGTTGTTGGGCGGCGATGACCGCCGCACTGCCGGCGACCACCGTCAGAGTGGTCAGGGTCGCGATCGTGGCACGGACGATTCTGTTGGTCCGCCGGTGCTGGCGTACGTCCTCGCCCTCCATCTCATCCACGTGCCGACCATGGATGGGGCCGGCGAGTTGGGCCACCAACGCACGGAAGCGTGGATTGCGCAGATCGAGCTGCTCTTCTTCGCGTGCCCAGCTGAAGTCGATGTAACGAGGCTCATGTTCGAACACTCCCCGCAAGGCGGATGGCAGTGCGGTGGAAAGGGCGGGGTCGAAGTCGGTGGCTTGTTCGTTCCAGGCGAGTGTTCCCGACGTGAGCACGAGCAGAAGCCGCTGTCCATGTGCGTCACGTGTCAGCCACTCCTGCAGTTCCTTGGCGATCCATTTGGACTGCGCCGCCTCGGGAGAGGTCAGCAGGATCAGGAACCGGGAAGCGGCCAGCGCACGTTGGATGGAGGGCCACAGCTGCGGGCTGACCGACAGGCTGGACTCATCCCGGAACACTCGCAAGGCACGCAGCCGGTACCACGGACGGGCGAAAGTGTGCAGACCATCTCGCAGAGCGGTGGCGAGTCCGCTACCAGGGGCTCGTGCGTACGAGATGAACGCGTCGTAACCTGATTCAGCGCCCGACCGGCCTTGCCTCCAACGAAGAGGCAGACCTCTCCATGCCCGAAATCTCATGGCACTCTCCATGCTTTTGGCGATGAACCTCCGGTCGCCGACGATGGGTAGATCACCGGTGCCATGAGGGCGTCGATCGATGTATCCGATCACCGACAGGCATAAGCGACTGCGCCGGCATGCATTTCGTAAGGCTGCAAATCCTTGCCGCCCATGAAGCGACACTAGAGGCGATCAGCAGGGTACGCCTCCAGAGTTGGCCTAGGAATTTCCCCAGTACTCGAGTCGCCGAGCACCTCGGTGTCCAATTCGGTAGCCCGGAGGCATGACGCTGCGTTCTACATCGCGAACCGCAGCGGTCATACGGGCGAAAGCGACGAACCGCAATCGGCCTGGTGGGAGCGGGCTGAGCTGGTGCCCGATCAGACCTGGAGCTGGCGGGTGATGGAGGGGTCGGTGATGGTGGTGTCGTTCGCCAGTAGGAACGCCTTGCTGAGGATGAGCGCTAGCCGCCCGTCCTCCTCGAACGGCAGGAACAGCCCCGCATGGGGGCCGCGGGCGGAGACGATGCACAGGTAGGCGTCGTTGGGCTCCATCAGGATGTTCGCCGACCCCAGGTGGATCTTGTACGTGCGCAGATCCCCCCGTACCACCAGATGACGATCGGTCAGGGTGCACCGGTCGGCGATGGCCGTGCGGCCGATCAGGCGGGACAGTGCGTCCCTGCGCACCTCCCCGGAGGGCGGCAGGGGCGCGAACGGGCCGGCTTGCCAGTAGTCGCGCATCCGCTCTGACCCCTGACCGATCCACTCCGGGTCGGTCGCGATCGAGGCGACGGCCACGAACAGGTCGATGTCGCGCATGGCCTCGCTGAACACCAGCGGCGGCACCTCCGTCAGCGGCGCGTCGTGCCAGGCCCCGCCGATCATCCGCTGGAAGCGGGCGCGGCCGATCTCGGCGTGTTCGCCGTCGTTCAGGTAGTGCTCCAGCGACGCCCGCCATTCTCCGCCCGCCATGACCCGGTGCGCGTCGGAGTCGTCCTCCCAGTGACCCTGGAACTTGGACTGCCAGCCCCGGTCCTTGAACAGCGCCCGCAGCCGCCGATAGTGCAGCACGTGCCCCTCGAACCGGCTGGACCACTCGCCGGCCGCCTCCTCCGCCGGGGTGAGCAGGTAGATCTCGCGGAAGGCCTGCTTGAACGGCTGGCGCAGCTCCTTGCCCTGCACCAGCTCCCGCCAGCCGCGTACCTCCTCCACGGACGCGCGGGCCGGATGCCAGAGCCGCACCGGCAGGTCGGGCACGTTCAGCCCCAGCTCGGCGCGCCACACGCCGGGGGAGACCTCGAACTCCCAGATCAGCCGCTCGGCGATCGGATGGCCTTCGAGCCGCCGGTACGGCGCGTCCGTGCCGCCGGTGTAGCCGGCCTCCAGCGCCCTGCCCAGGGTCGCCTGCTGCTGCTGGGTCAGCTTGGCCAGCTCGCGCAGCCGCTTGACCTCGTCGGGATGCTCCCGCCGAACCGCCGCCGGGACCGATTTGAGCTTCTTGTCGCCGTGCCACCACGACAGCTCGACCCCGCCGTCGATCGAGATCACCGCCGTGTGCTCGCCGAGCTCCTGGCGCACGCGCCCGTCGGGAATCCTGAACGCCACCTCCAGCCGCTCGGCCAGGGCTGGCTCCATGCGCTTGAACTTGCGGTCGAGCTGCATCGGCACCCCGCCGTGCCGGGTGATGCGGCGAGCGGTGCGCAGCGCGGAGATCGCCTCGGGCGTCGGAAACTGCTCCGCCGCGCGGGCGATCTCGAACAGCAGCCCCTGCGAGGGCAGCGTCTTGGCCTGGGTGGGGGCCACCGCGATGCCGCGTACGAGCTCGTCCAGCAGCTCGGGCAGCCAGGTCTCGTCGCGGAGGAGCGCCACCCGCACCGCCCTGCCGAGCACCCGCTTCTCGCTGTCGTCGAACGCCTTCTCCGCCCGGTACGGGATCTCGCCCGCGTGGATCGCCGCGACGCGGTCGCGCGCCATCTCCAGCACGGTACGGGTGAAGCCCAGGTATCCGGGCAGCCCGGCGAGCCATTCGGTCAACCCCGGCACCGGCTCGGAGAAACCCGGAGCCTCGCGGAACAGCGCCCGGAGCTCCACGTCCCAGTCGAGCAGCAGGTCCGTCTCGGCGATGGCGATCGGCCCGCAGTCTTCGGCGAGCACGGCGCGCACGTCGGCGTCCATGCCCGCCAGCCCGGCCGCCACCAGCACGGTGGACCGGCCGTACGCGTGCCTTCTGGTCTCCTCCAGCAGGAACCCGACCAGTTCGCGGGCCGGCTCGACCAGCCGCTCCCTGGCCGGCCCGTCGAGCGCGTGCGGGGCGGTGGCCACGGTCGCTCCGCTGCCCAGCCCGGCGAAGCCGACGCTCAGGCGGGAGACCTCCGGCCAGTACGTGGGATCGCTCGCGGTGCCGGAGATCAGGTCCAGCAGGCGCTGCGCGAGAGGGGACAGCACGCTCACGTCAGCCACCCACCAGCGGGACGAGCTTGACGAACGACACGACGGGATCGGCGGCCAGGTCGATCCGCACATCCAGGTCCTCGATCTGCCGGTCACCGATCAGCAGCAGGAACCCGTTGCGCGCGAACGCGGACTCGGCGGCGTCGGCCTGCTTCTCCCAGTCGAGCCGGCGCGCGGTGCGTAACCGGTAGCCGTTCAGCTCGGCCTCGGCGTCGGTCGGCTTGACCAGCCCGCGGAAGAGCGCCTTGGGGGCGGCGTTGTGCCGGGCCACCTCCTCGCGCACGCGCAGCCGTACCAGCTCCCTGGCCGAGATCCACTGCGGCAGGCCGGGCACGGAGAACTCCTCCAACGCCCGCCCGGTCGCGGACTCGTCGCGAAACGTCACCGATGCCATCGGCCATCCTTCTGTCGTCGAGATCAGTGGAGATCAGCTACTGGCGTCATCTATAGCAGCGGCGAACGACAGATCTTGCGGTACGGTCCAGCCAACTCCCGCCGGAAGGGGGTCGCCCCCGTGAGGCGACTATCCGCGGTCGTCGCCGTGCTCGTGAGTGCGGTGGCCTGCACGTCGGACACACCCAAGGCCGCCCAGCCTGCACCGTGTCCCTCGGACAAGGTGTGCCACGCCGTCATCGGCACCGATCCGGCCATCGTCGTGTATCGGGGAGAGTTCTACTCCAACTTGATGCCGTTGACGGCGCGGCTGGAATGGCTGGAGGACGAGCGATGCCTGGTGTTCACGAGACAGGACGATCCCGAGGGGCGGCACAGGACGCAGATCCCGCTGTGGCCCGAGGGCACGAAGCCGGCCCGGGCCGAGGATGGCCGGCGGGGCATCGAGATTCCCCAGGTCGGGGGAGTTTTCGAGGGTACGTTGATCGAGGCGGGCGGCTCGAACTTTCCGCCCGTTCTGAAGCCGCCCATCCCCAGGATCGCCACGTTCACCGAGCCGCCTGGCGAGTGCACCGCCCATGACGGCTACTTCGTCGTCGACCCGTTCGAGGTCAAACCCGTGATGGGGTGAACTCATCCGCCGCTGTCGGGCGGTGTCAGGAAGTCCTGCAGTTCGCGGTGCCGGAACTGGTACGTCGCGCCGCTGACCCGCAGCAGCCGGGCCTCGCAGGCCCAGTCGAGGAAGGCCCACAAGCGCAGCGGCATCAGGTGCCGCATGGCCGCCACGGCCAGCCCGATCATCGTGCGGGCCCAGGCGACCGCCCCGAAGGCCAGCCCGAACGTCACCCCGCCGACCAGCGCGCACACCAGCGACTCCACCACACCGGTGTTCATGATGAACACCAGGAACGCGGCCACCCCGCCGGTGAGGCCGAAGGCGAGGCCGATCAGGGGGTTGCGGTGCAGGGCCTCGCGCGGGTGGGCCAGCTCGGCGTCCCTGCTCCAGCCGCCGGTGGCGATCTTGAAGACGACCCCCAGCGCGAACGCGAGGACGAAGGAGCCGGCGACCCCCGCCGCCAGCGGCAGCGGGCCCGCATGGGCCAGGCGCAGCGGCGCGAGCCCGGTGAGCGCGCCGCACAACCCGAAGCCGAGCAGCGTGAACGGCTCCGCGCGGACCACCTCGGAGACGGTCATCCGCTCCGCGCCCCTTCGCCCGGCCGCCGTCAGCCCGATGACCGCCCCGAGCACCAGCCCGCCGGTGCCGCCCGCGGCGACGGCGAAGACGGGACCGAAGATCCTGCCGCCGGTCAGCATGAGCCCGGCCAGGCCGCCGAGCACCCCGACGGGCAGCCCGGCCAGGGCGCCCAGCAGGCCGCCGAGCACCCGCCGCCGCCGGGGCACCTCGCTGCGCCCGCCGGCGGCGGCCGGCCAGGGCGACAGCGACAGTCCGGTGGCGAGGGCCACCCAGCTCGCCATCAGCGTCAGGGTGAGCACCCGCTCGGCCCCGGTCCCGGCCGCGTCGGCCGCCGACCCCGTCCAGAACGCCAGCATCGCGACGCACGCGAAGAGCACGCAGGCCAGGCAGTGCACGATCAGGACGATCCGCCGGCCGCCGATCGGCCACAGCAGGTGCGGCACGATGTCGATCGCCGTCAGCCCCGGCGGCGGCCGGTCAGCCGCGGCTCCCCGCGCGGCCTGCCGGCGCAGGTGGCCGGCCAGCAGCACGAGCCACGACCGCACTTGATCCGGCTGGTACGCGGCTCCGTGCGCGGCGGCACGAGGCGTGAGCACGGTCGCCGCCGGCACGTACGCCTCCAGCAACCTCCTGACGATCCGCGCCGCCCCCTCACCGCTGTCGAGCCCCGGCTCCACCCGCAGCAGTTTGTCCGGATCGGCACCCGACTCCACGGCGGTCACGGTAAGCACCAGCCGCCACGGCGTGGACAGCGCGGCGTGCACGGCCTTGCCCGCCGGCCCGGACAGCGCCTCGTGGACGGCCTCGCGCCGCGCGGCGTGGGGATGCCCGTCCGGCCAGCGGGCCCGCAGGTACGCGCCGATCTGCTGGTCGGTCAGGGAATGCAGCTGGATCTGGGCGGCGTCGTCGAGCCCGGCCCCCGCCTCGCGCAGTTCGGCGTGCCGGTCGGCCCGGCAGGTCACGACGACCGCGCCAGGACGCCGTCCGGACAGGTCGCTGTAGCGGTTGAGCTCGGCCAGCAGCCCGATCGCCCGGCGCGGCCGGCCCCATCCGGGCTCGGGGTCCAGCTCGTCCAGCCCGTCCACCACCGGCAGCACCCGGCGGTCACGGACGAGCCGCTGCGCGTCCTTGGCCGCCAGCCCGAAGTCCTGCGCGAGCTGCTCGGCCAGCCAGGTCTCGAACGGCCTGCCGAGGGTCCAGCGAGCGGCGTTCAGCCGTACCGGCACCGGTTTGCCCTGGTCGAGGCGGCCGGCGAGCAGGGGCTCCAGCAGTTGCAGCACCAGCTCGATCGCCAGCACCGTCTTGCCCGCCCCCGACTCGCCCACGACCAGCAGGCGGCGTGGGCGGAGGCCGTCGAAGAACCGGCCGATCGTGTGCAGATCGTGCGTGGTCTCGCCGGGGTCGCCGTACCGGCTGAAGGAGAGCGCCGCGAGGTTGTAGCCGCCGAGCAGCCCCTTGCGCGCCCGGTCCTCCTCGCGGAGCACCCGGCGGATCAGCAGATCCACAGCGGGGTCGGGCGTGGCGAGGGCGGGTTCATCGACGAGCACGGGAACGGACGGTTCCGCGAGGGCCGTCCTGGCCGCCCGCCAGCGTTCGAGCTCACCGGGGATCAGCTCGGACGGGTACTCGCAGTAGTGGAAGCACGCGGTCACGAAGGCCCGGACGAAGTCCCAGCGCGGCAGCCGATCGGTCTGCCGCATGACGTGCGAGACCGTGCTCTTGGGCAGCGTGTCGACGGTGGCCCCGTCGGCGGCCGTGATCTGCCCGCCGAGCGAGCGCAGCCGGCTCAGGGACGGCTCGCCCGCCCACTGCTTGAGCCGGACCAGCGCCCCTACGAAGTCCTCGGTGCTGCCCGCCCGGGTGGGGTCCGGCGGCCGGGGACGCTCCTCGATCATCCCTCTCCCGCCCGTACCAGCGACCAGACGAACTCGTTCCTGCGGTGCCACCGGCCGTCTCGGCAGCGGCCCTCCAACGTCTGCACGTGCCGCGACTCCATCAGGAAGTTACGCGCCTCGTCGGCCTCCACCAGATCACGGCCGACCGCGATGGGCACGAACCCGTGGCGCGGGATGTAGACCCAGCGCCCCCGGTCCCAGTCGTAGGGGTCGAACCAGCGGTGCCGTACCGTGCCGGACACGCTCACCTCGGGCCCGTCCCTGGTCAGCACGAACGAC
Organism: Nonomuraea sp. NPDC048882; assembly: GCF_040649755.1. NCBI lineage: Bacteria > Bacillati > Actinomycetota > Actinomycetes > Streptosporangiales > Streptosporangiaceae > Nonomuraea > Nonomuraea sp. NPDC048882. Next base: position 115,207 of record NZ_JBEZGB010000011.1, on the reverse strand, counting down.
CCCTGCGAGCGCAGCAGGCTCATCCTGCTGACGTAGAACAGCTCCGTGCCGATGAAGGCGTTGATCCGCGCGTCCCAGTAGTCGTGCAACCAGCTCGACTCTCCCTCCCGCAACTGCCGGGCGCTCCGCGCGAGCTGCCGTTCGAAGCGGCGCTGGTTCTTGCGCTCGGCCTTCTTGATCACTTTGAACGAGCGCAGCCACCGCTGCGACATCGTCCGCGACGCGCCCGCGCCGTCCATGAAGTGCTCAAGGAAGTCGGACGCGATCGGATGGAAGTCGCGGCCGCCCTCGACGATCGAACGGAACAACGCGACCAGTTCCGGGACCGGCCGGCCTGTCCGCCGCCGTAAGCCGCGCAGGAACATCGTCGTGGTCTCCGTCCTCAGGGTCAGGGACACGTCTGGCGGTACTCCTCCTGGGGCACGAGATTCTCCCACTCCTCGCGGGTGAGGGAGCGCCCCGCGTTGGCGCACGCCGCGGCCACCAGGTCAGGCGGCGTGCGGACGTTCCACAGCCGCGCCGTCCTGTCTCCCGACGCGGTGGCGAGCGTCGTCCCGTCGCGGCTGTAGACGAGGTCGGTCGGGCTCTTGCCGTGGCCTCTCATCGCGGGCCCGAGCCGTCGGTAGGTCAGCAAATCCCAGAGTTGCACGTCGCCGCCGATGAGCCCGGTGGCCAGCACCTTGCTGTCGGGGCTGAAGCCGAGCGCGGTCGCCATGCCGTCGTCGGTGATCAGGCCGATGCCGACCGGGCGGCGGCGCGGCACGTCCCACAGCCGCACGCTGTTGTCGTAGGCGGTCACGGCCAGCCGCTGCCCGTCGGGGCTGAAGGCCAGGTCGTTGACCAGCCCGCCGTGCGCCTTGAACGTCGGGCCGGGCAGCTCCCTGCCGGTGGCGACGTCGAAGAAGCGGATCCGGTCGTCGAAGCCCGCGGTCGCCACGATCCTGTCGTCCGGGCTGAGCGCCATCGCCGTGATGACGTCGGTCGCGTCGCGTACGGTGATGCGCGGCCCGAAGTCCCTGCGGCTCGCGAGGTCCCAGAACACCAGCGACTTGTCCCGCTGGGCGGCGACGAACCGGCCGTCGGAGCTGATCAGGGCGTGGTGCAGCGACTTCTCGTGCGCGATCTCGCGGCGGCTCGCGACGTCCCAGAGCCGGATCCCGTCCAGGCTCTCCGACAGGAGCGTCCGCCCGTCGGGGGTGAACTGGAGCCGGTACGCCGCCGAGGGGCGGGCGGTCACGGGACGCAGCGGCGGGCCGAGGGGGCGCTGGTGGGCCGCGTCCCAGAGCTGGAGGTCGGGGCTCTTCTCGTCGGCGACGCCGGTGACCAGGATCCGCCCGTCCGGGCTCAGCGCGACGGCCCCCGACGCCGGCACATGGGTCCCCTTCTGCTGGAGCGTCCACGGGTCGGCCAGCCGGACCACGCCGTCGCCGCTGGCGGCGGCCAGCAGCGTCCCGTCCGGGCTGAACGTGATGTCGTCGACACCGGAGTAGTTGTCGGCCAGCGCGAACACCTGCCGCCGGCTGGCCGTGTCCCACACCACGGTGCGCCCGCTGTCCCCGCCGGTGGCGATCCTGGTGCCGTCCGGGCTGAAGGCGATCGAGGAGTAGCCGGCGGTGCGGTCGATGAGCCTGCCCCGCTGCTTCCGCGTGGCCACGTCCCACACCCGGCCGGTACGGTCCCAGCTCACGGTGGCCAGCGTCGACCCGTCGGGACTGATGGCGACGTCCATGACGGGCTGGGCGTGTCCGGTGAAGGGCTCGCCGAGCTGCCGGGACGTGGCGGTGTCCCAGAGCCGCGCGGTTTTGTCCTCCCCGGCGGTGGCCAGGATCTTCCCGTCCCTGCTGTACGCGATCCCCAAAACGGCCTTCTTATGGTCGAACCCCTCGTGCGCCCGGCCCATGGGAGCCCCGTGCGGGCGGTGCGTGGCCACGTCCCACTGCTGGACCACGCCGCTGCTGTCGCCGGTCGCCAGCGTCCTGCCGTCCGGGTTGAACGCGAGCGTCCTGACGACCCCGCCGGCCTTCACCTCGGAGCCCACCTGGCGACGGGTGCGCACGTCGTAGAACAGGACGCTGTCGAGGCACGCGGTGGCCAGCGTCCGGCCGTCGGTGCTCAGGGCCAGCCGCACGCTCGAACACTCGTATTGACCCCGCGTGATCGGGGCGCCCATCTGCCGTCGCGTCGCCGCGTCCCACAGCCGCGCCGTCCCGTCGTCGCTGCCCGTCGCGATGAGCGCGCCGTCGGGGCTGAACGCCACCGCCTTGACGCCGCGTCCGTGCCCGGTCAGGGTCCCTCTGCCGGTACGGGTCGCCGCGGTCAGCACCCGGTTGCGGGCCTCGTTCGTGGGCGCGATCTTCCACGCCGCCACGGCCAGCATCGAGGCCAGGGCGGTGTCGCCGGTGACCTCGCTGTGCAGCGCGAGCTGGCGGGAGCTGGCCAGCCCGCGCTGCCGGTTCGCCGCGTCCGCCGCGTTGACGGCGGTGCCGGCCGCGACCAGGGCGATCGCCGACAGCGCCACCAGGCCCGACATGACGAGCCGGCGGCGCCGGGTCACCCGCCGCGCCTCCCGCTCGGAGGCCGCGACGAAGTTCTCCACAGTGGCGCCGGGCGGGGGGAAACTGTCCGGATCGCGCTCCCAGCGGGGCCGGCTGTCCTGGACGGCCAGCAGCCGGGGCCCCCGGTAGAGGAAGGCGGGGTCGCGGTGGTTGTCCGCCCACTGCGCGGCGGCCTCCACCAGCCCGTCGTACACCGACTGCGCGGAGAGATCGGGTTCGAGCCAGCGCCGCAGGGCGGGCCAGGCGGTCAGGAGCGCGTCGTGGGCGATCTCGGCGCTGTCCTCGTGCAGGGTGAGCAGCCGCCGGCCGGCGAACGCGGACAGCAGCGCCGCCGTCCGCTCCCGGTCCTGGGCGTCGTGCGCGGACGCGGCGGCGTGCAACTCGGCCAGCGTCGCCCGGCGCCGGGCCACCCGGCCGCCCGCGGTGATCGTCGTCATCCGCCGGAACACCCTGAGCGCCGCCTTGCGGTCGTCCGGCCGCAGCGCGTCGAGGACCTCGTCGGCCGTACGCCGGACGGAGTCGCGGACCCGGCCGGAGTCCTCGTACCCGCGGACCGTCAGCGTGTCCTTCTCGCGCCGCTCCCAGGTGTTGCGCAGGGCCTGGGAGAGCAGGGGCAGGGCGCCGGCCTCGTACCCGTCGCCGGCCCCCAGCTCCGCCAGGATGATCTCCACCAGCCCCGGTTCGAGCCGCAGGCCCGCCGTGGCCGCCGGGCCGGTGATGGCCAGCCGCAGGTCCGGCTCCGTCATCGGCTCGACGATGACCTGACCGTCCTGGATCGCCACGGCGAACCGCGGGTAGGCGGCGCAGCGGTCCCAGTAGTCGGCCCGCACTCCGACGATCACCGCGGCGCCGTCCCGGCCCTGCGCCAGGGCGTGCAGCGTCCGTACGAACGCCTGCCGCTCCCGTTCGTCGCTCACCAGGGTGAACAGCTCCTCGAACTGGTCGACCACCAGCACGAACCGCCTGCCGAGCGCGTCACCCGGCGCGTGGCGTAATCGCGAGGCCGTCGTCTCGGCCGTGCCGCCGAACTCCCGCACCCACGCCGCGGCGAGCGTGCCGAACGGATCGGCGCCCGGCGTCACCAGCAGCCGCGGCCAGTCCCGCGACCCTGGCAGTGGCAGCATGCCCTCCGCCAGCGCCGGCATCAGCCCCGCGCGCAGCAGCGACGACTTGCCCACCCCCGAGGCGCCGGAGACGAGCAGCACGGACCCGTGCCCGGCCAGCCGGCCGGCCAGGCGGTCCAGAAGGCTGCGGGTCGCCCGCGTACGGCCGAAGAACAGCTCCGCCTTCGTGCTCTCGAACGGGACCAGACCTTGGTAGGGGCACACGTCGTGAGATCGGCCGCCCCCGCCTCGCTCGCCCATGGCGCTCATTCTGGCCAATCACTCGCACGCCCTCAATCATGTTTGCGCGCGATGCCCGAGTGATCCGCCCCGTCCGATTCCGTCCAATGCCGTCCGAACGGTGGCTTGAACAGGCGGGACACGGTTTCGATGGTCAAGAACGACGGGGGATGCGTCGTGAGACAGGCCGACGATGAGAACGGGGGTGTCGGAGGAATGTATCCCGGTGCCGGGATGTCCTTGGGGGAACTGCTGCGCACGTGGCGCCGGCGGGCGCTGCTGACGCAGGAACAACTCGCCGAACGGGCCGGTCTGAACGTCAGGACGGTGCGCCGGCTGGAGAACGACGGGCTGCTGCGGCCCAGGACCACCTCGGTCCTGCTGCTGGCGCGGGCGCTGGACCTGGACGAGGCCGAACGGGCGGCCCTCAACACGGCCGCCCGCAGCACCACCGGCGCACCCGTCGCCGGTGGTGCGGACACGGTTAGGCCCGTCGTGGCCGACCCGCGACCGTGGACCGTCCCGCGCCAACTGCCCGCCGACGTCGCCGCGCCCGGCGTACGGGAGTGCGAGGCGGCCTTCGTGGCGGCCCGCACCACCCAGCCGGTCGTCTTCGTCACCGGCATGGCCGGGACGGGCAAGACGGTGCTGGCCGTGCACGCCGCCCACCGCCTGGCCCCTCTCTTCCCCGACGGGCAGCTCTTCGTGGACCTGCACGGCCATGCCCAGGGGGCGGCGCCGGTGGAGCCCGGTGACGCGCTCGCCCGCGTGCTCCGCACCCTGGGCGTGCCCGCCGAGCACGTCCCGTGGCACCTCGACGACCGTGCCGCGCTCTACCGCAGCGTCCTGGCCGACCGCAGGCTGCTGATCGTCCTGGACGACGCGGCCGGCGAACACCAGCTCCACCCGCTCCTGCCCGCCACGCCCGGCTGCCGGGTGATCGTCACCAGCCGCCACCGCCTGACCTGCCCCGGCGACGCCCGGATCCTCTCCCTGGACACCCTGCCCCTGACCGAGGCGGTCGCCCTGTTCGTCCGCACCGCCGGCTACGACCTGGACGTCACCACCGGCCGCGCCCCGGACGTCACCTCGGGAGGCGGCGCGGACGCGCCTCCTGACGTGCTGGCCGAGATCGTCCGCCGCTGCGGCCTGCTTCCCCTGGCCATCCGCCTCGCCGCCGCCCGCCTCCAGGCCCACCCGTCATGGAACGCCTGCCACCTGCTCGACCGCCTGACCACCGACCGCCTCGCCGAGCTGGCGGCCGGCCACCAGAGCGTCACCGGCGCACTCAACCGCTCCTACGAACGCCTGCCCCCCGACCAGCGCCGGGCCTACCGCCTCCTGGGCTCGGCCCCGCACCCGTCCTTCACCCTCGGCACCGCCGCTGCCCTGCTGAACACGACCACGGACCGGGCGAGCCGCCTGCTGGACCCGCTCCTGGACGCCCATCTCCTCCAGGAGCCGGCCCCCGGCCGCTACCGGCTGCACGACCTGGTCCACGCGCACGCCTCGACCCTGCGGCCACCGCACGGCGTCAGACCCTCCGTCCGCGTCCGCTGCCGCACCGCCTCCTTGACGTAACCGCGAGATCACCGCCTGGAACGGGGGCGCTCATCGTCGCCCCTATGAGTGATCTGCCGACATCCGTGAGTCAAGACCTGTAGGGTCTGCGATCATGAAAAATCACACTCTGACCCTCGGCCGTTCGGCCCTGGCGGCCGCGCTCGCCGGCGGAATCATGCTCGCCGCCGGCACTCCGGCCCTCGCCGAGCAGAAGCTCCTTTTAGGCCCCACGGGCTACGGCTCCGTGAAGCTCGGCATGACCGCGGCCCAGGCCAGGGCGACCGGGAAGATCGTCCGCAAGTCCGTCCGCAACTCCCTGCCGACCTGCACGACGTGGGACCTGAAGCAACAGCGCTACGGAAACGACCGGGCGGGCGTCTTCATCTCGAAGAGGCACGGTGTCGCCGCGATCGCCGCGCCGGGCAACGTACGCACTCCGCAAGGAATCGGCAGAGGCTCGACCATCGCCCAGCTCCGGCGGGCCTATCCCGACTTCAGGATCAACGCGGACGGGCCCATCGCCAGTGTGCCCGGCAACCGGAGGGCGACCTTCGTCTTCCACCTCTCGAAGACGAAGGTGCTGGGCGTGGGCCTCTTCCTCAAGAAGCAGGACTGCTTCAAGTAGAGCCGAGAGCCTGATCCCTTGACCGCCGGCTAGAACAGGTCGTGGGCGGGCCAGACGGAGACGGATCGGTAGACGTCCCACATCATCGCGTCCAGGTCGACGTTGTTGCCGTTGGCCGCGGCGGCCCAGCAGAACTCGTTCGCGGTGCGCACGATGACGGCCTCGGTGCCCGGGATGTAGCGGCCGGTGTGCCACCAGTTGCCGAGGCTGTTGACGTACCAGCCGAGCCCGTACGTCGGGCTGGCCGCCGACGGGGTGGTCATGGTGCTGATCGTGTCGCGGCGCAGCAGGTCACCGACAGTGGGGAAGCCGTCGGCGCGCACCGCGAACCGTACGACGTCCACCGGCGAGCCCAGCCAGCCGCCGTGCGCGTCCGTGCGCCGCACCGGGAGGGCGTACGGGTCGCCGGAGCCGTAGTAGACGACCTCGTCGGGCCGCCGCTCGGCGAGGGTGTCGGCGGCGAGGTGCATGTTGCCGATCCCGCTGGGCCCGAACACGTTCTGCCGGACGTGGTCGGCGTAGGACAGCCCGCTCACCTGCTCGATGATCCGTCCGAGCAGGCAGTAGCCGAAGTTCGAGTACACGTGCCTGGTGCCCGGCGTGAACTGCAGCGGCCGTTTGTCCAGCACCCATGTGATCAGTTGAGTCTGGTTCATCGTCGGGTTGGTGAACATCGGGTCGGTGCCGTCGTTGGGCCAGCCTCCTGCGGTGTGCTCCAGCAGGTGCCTGACCGTGATCGACCGCAGGTCCGCGCTGTACGGCTGGGTGCCGTACCGCGTGCCCAGAATGGCGCCGGTCCCGAGGACGCGCTGGTCGAGCGCCAGGCGGCCGGACTCGACGAGCCGCATGACCGCGACCGCCGTGATCGGCTTGGAGACGCTGGCCACCCGCATGACGTGCCGTTCGGTGAGCCGTTCGCCGGTGTCCCGCCTGGCCAGGCCGTACCCCTTGGCGAAGACCAGCGCGCCGCGGCGCGCGATGGCCAGCGAGATGCCAGCCACGCCCGAACCGGTCAGGTGGCGGTTGACGGCGGCGTCCACGCGGGAGAAGTCGTTCGCGGTCTGGCTCACCCAGATCGCGGCGAAGCGCGGCAGACCGTACCCGCTCACCTTGACCGGCCGGTAGCCACGGCGCAGATGATCGTCCACGGCGGCCTGATAGGCGGCCGAGTCGAGGCCGTGCCTCGCCGACCAGGCGGGCCCGTCGCCGTGTTCGAAGATCGCCGCGAACAACTCCGTACTGCCCACCATGTACCCGCTGACGTGAACCGGACGGAAGCCCCGGTTCGTCAGGTTGGTGAACTCGGCCTGGTATTGGGCGGCGGTGAGGTTGTGCCGCCCCACCCAGTCGGGCCCTGCCGTCTGCTCCCAGATCGCGGCGAACCGCGCCTGCCCGCCGACCTGGTACCCGTCCACGAGCACGAGCCGGTAACCGAGGCCGAGCAGGCGGTCGAACTCGGCCTGGTACTCGGCCGAGGTGAGGTTGTGCCGGGCCACCCAGGGCGGACCGCCGGTCTGCTCCCAGATGGCCGCGAAGTGCGCCTGCCCGCCGACCTCGTACCCGCTCACCACGACCGGGCGATATCCCAGGCCGGTGACGCGGGTGAACTCCGCCTGGTACTGCGCCGAGGTGAGCCCGTGCTTGGCGATCAGCGGCGGGCCGGGCGCCTGCTCCCAGATCCCTGCGTACCTGGCCTGGCCGCCGACCGTGTACCCGTCGACGTGCGTGGGGCGGTAGCCCAGCCCTGCCAGCCGGTCCCATTCCGCCTGGAACTGGTCGGCGGTCAGGTTGTGCCGCGCCACCCACCCGAACGGCCCCGCCACCGCGGTCCGTACCTCGCGACCCAGCCCCGCCAGGTCGAGCCCGAGCAGCGCGCCGAGCCCGGCGGCCGCGTGCAGGACATCGCGCCGGCTGTACGGCACGAACGGAAACGTCATGGTCAAACCCCCCCAAAGCTGTTGGACGATCCAACGATGAGGTCGGCGACCGGAGCGGGCCTGAGTAGCCCCGTACTCAATCGGAGATGCCGCTTGGGACGGCAACTGCCCCACGAACGACCTGCCTCACCCGCCTCGGCGAGGGCCCGGTGGTCGAACCTCCTGTTCACGACATTGGGAGCGCGACGCCCGTACTGCTCCGTGTCAGCGGTGATCGCGGTCAGCCGGTCACGGTGAGGACGAGCTTGCCGCGCGTACGGCCGGCCTCGCCCCGGGTGTGGGCCGCGCCGGCCTGCTCCAGCGGGAAGGTCTCCTCCACCTCGACGGCCACCTGACCGTCGTCGATCAGGCCGGCGATCGTGGTCAGCGCGGGGCCGTCCGGCTCCACCAGGAACGGAGTGGCGCGTACGCCGGCCGCCTCGGCGGCCTCGGCCAGCTCGGGGGAGACACCGCCGGGAACGGCGACCAGCAGGCCACCGGGACGCAGGACCTCGATCGAACGGGTGCCGGTCCGGTCCTGCCCGTCGCCCACCAGGTCGACGACGACGTCCACGTCCTTGACGGCCTGCTCGAAGGGGGAGGCCGTGTAGTCGATGACCTCCTCGGCGCCGAGCTCCCTGAGCCAGGGGTGGCGGGCGGCGCTCGCGGTGGCGATCACGTGGGCGCCCAGGTGCCGGGCGAACTGGACCGCGAAGTGGCCCACCCCGCCGGCCGCGGCCGTGATCAGGACCCGCTGCCCGGCCTGTACGCGGGCGGTGTCGACCAGGGCCTGCCAGGCGGTCAGCGCCGCCAGCGGCACGGCGGCCGCGTGCACGTGGTCAAGGGTGGCCGGCTTGCGGGCCCACTGGCGGGCCGGCGCGGTCACGTACTCGGCGTACGCGCCGGCGGCCCGCGGGAACCAGGGCATGGCGTACACCTCGTCCCCGGGCACGAGCGTGGTGACGCCGAAGCCGACCTCCTCGACGACGCCGGAGACATCCCAGCCCAGAATGAGCGGGAACATCTGCAGCCCGGCCATGCCGTGGCCCACGCGGGTCTTCCAGTCCACCGGGTTGACCCCGGCGGCGTGCACCCGTACCAGCACCTCGGTCGGCAGCGGCTCGGGGCGCGCGACGTCCTCCACGGTCAGCACGTCCGGCCCGCCGAACTCCTTGATGGTGACAGCTCGCATCATGTCGTCTCACCTTTCCTCCGCCGGGACGCTGCTCACGGCCCCGGCAGAAGCAACAGTGCCGGGAACGCATGGAGGCGCGTGAGTGGCCGGAAAGCCAGCTACCGTACCATTCCAGCCATGCCGCATCGTGTCGCCGTGCTCGCCCTCGACGGAGTCCTGCCGCTGGACCTGGGCATCCCGGCCCGGGTCTTCAACGAGGCCTGCGAACCCGACGGGACCCGCCTCTACTCCGTCACCACCTGCTCACTCGGCGGCCGGCCGGTACGCACGCACGAGGACTACCGGATCGTCGTCGACCACGACGAGTCGGCGCTGGAGCACGCGGACACCGTCGTCCTCGCCACCCAGGAGCCCGGCGAGCGGCTGCTCGCGACCGGCGCGCTCCCCGAGGAGGTCGCCGCGGCGCTGGCCAGGATCGGGCCGCGCACCCGCATCGTCAGCCTGTGCACCTCCGCCTTCCTGCTCGCGGCGGCCGGGCTACTGAACGGCCGCAGGGCCACCACGCACTGGGCGCTGTGCGACGCGCTGGCGCGGCTCTTCCCCGAGGTCGAGGTCGATCCGGACGTCCTGTTCGTCGACAACGGCCGCATCCTGACCTCCGCGGGCGGCGCGGCCGGCATCGACCTGTGCCTGCACCTGGTCCGCCTCGACCACGGCGCGGCGGTGGCCTCGGCCGCCGCGCGGCGCTGCGTGGTGGCGCCGTGGCGCGAGGGCGGGCAGGCGCAGTTCATCGAGCACCCGGTCCCGCAGGACACCGACCGCTCCACCTCGGCGACCCGGCAGTGGGCGCTGGACCGGCTGGCCGAGCCGATCACGCTGGAGGACATGGCCCGGCACGCGCACATGAGCGTACGCACCTTCACCCGGCGCTTCCGCGGCGAGGTGGGCAGCAGCCCGCTGAAGTGGCTGGCGCAGCGGCGGCTGGCGCACGCACGGCTGCTGCTGGAGTCCACCGACCTGCCCGTCGCCCGGATCGCCACCGTTTGCGGCTTCGGCGACCCGGTCGCGCTTCGGAAGCACTTCTACACGTACGTGGGCCTGTCACCCCTGGCCTACCGCCGCGCCCACCACGCACCGGAGCCGATGACGACACGTTGACCCTGTACAGTCATCGGCTCTCGCCTGCTGTGAGCCGGCCTGCTACGGCCGGTAGGCGTCGTTGACGTCCACCGGGGCCGCGCCCGCGGCAGTACCTCCGCCGGGGATGTGGATCGTGCCGCCCACCGCGACGGCCGCGGTCCCGTGCCGGGGCACCGGCATCGGCGCCAGGCGCACCCAGCGGTCGCGCGCCGTGTCGTAGGCCTCCGCCTCGGCGAAGACCGTGTTCGGGTTCGTCCCGTCGTGCCGACCCTCGCCGCCGAACGTGTAGATCCTGCCGCCCACGGCCGCGGCGGCGATCCCGCCCCTGGCCGTCGGCATCGGCGCCCGCTCCGACCAGCGGCGCGAGCGCAGGTCGAGCGCGTACACGGTGTCGCGCACGTTGACCTGCCCCCGGTCGCGACCGCCGAGCACGTAGAAGGTCGAGCCGACGACGGCCCCGCCGACGTGGTCGCGCGCCTGCGGCAGGCTCGGCAGGCTCTCCCACCGGCCGGTCACGACGTCGTACGACGACACGAGGTCCACCGTGTCCTGCAGCCCGCCGGGTCCTGGCGTCAGCGTGCGCATGCCGCCCGCGAGATAGATCTTCGTCCCGCGTACGCCCATCGCGGCGCTGCCCCGCTCCAGCCCGGCGGGCATCGACGGCAACGACGTCCAGCGGCCGGTACGCGGGTCGTACACGAAACTGTCCCGCAGCGCCTGCCACGACGCGCCGCCGGACAGCCCGCCGAGCACGTAGATCCGGCCGCCGACGGTCGCCACGTTGGGATGGTTCATCGCGACGGGCAGTGGGGCCGCCTCCGACCAGGTGTCGTGCCGCGTGTCGTACACCTCCACCCGCCCGGTGGTCACGACGCCCCCGGCCGGCTGCGGGACGATGCCGCCGAGCATGAAGACCCGGTGACCAAGGGCGGCCACGCTGTGCTCCTGCCGAGGCCCGCCACCGATTGCCGCCCGCCGCGACCACCCCTTCCCGTAGACCGGATCGGCCGGCGCGGTCGTCGCGGTGGGCGTCGGGTGGCTGGGGTGCGCGTACGCGGGCATTACGGGGCCCGTCACCAGGGCGGCACCGAGGAACAGGGCGATACCACGTCTCATGATTCTCCTTGCTTCGTCAGTTCATCAGGGCACGAGCACGAGCTTCCCCGTGACCGCCCCGCCTTCGACGACCTCGTGCGCCTTGGCCACCTCCGCCAGCGGCAGCACCTGATCGACGTGCACGGTGAGCCGCCCTTCCCCGACGAGCGCCGTCAGCCGGGCAAGATCGGGAGCGGACGAATGCACGACAAGGACGGCATGCCGGATACCGAGCCCGGCGACCAGCTCCGGCGTGACCCCGGTGTCCTGCGGATAGGCGCTGACCAGCAGCCCGCCGGGCCGGATGACGCGGGCGGAGCGGTTCCCGTATTCGCCGCCGACCAGGTCGAGCACTACATCGACGGGCTCGATCTCGGTGAAGTCGCGGGCTCGATAGTCGACCGGCTCGTCCACACCGAGGCGGCGCAGCAGCTCATGTTTCCCCGCGCTCGCCGTGGCGACGACATGGGCACCCCGAGCCTTGGCGATCTGCACAGCGAGGTGCCCGACACCGCCGGCGGCACGATGCACCAGCACCCGCTGCCCTGCCTCGACCCGGGCCAGACCGACGAGACCCTGCCAGGCGGTGAGACCGGCCATCGGCAGCCCCGCCGCCTGCTCGACACTCAGCCCCTCGGGCCTGGTCACGATCTCGTTGACCGACGCGAGCACGTACTCGGCATAAGTGTTGCCCGCGCCCGGCATGGCGAGCAGACCGAGCACCTCGTCGCCTTCGGAGAACGCGGACACGCCGGGGCCGACGGCCTCGACGACGCCGGCGACGTCCCAGCCGAGCGTGAACGGCGGCTCGCCGAGCAGCGGCAGGGCGCCGGAGCGTACGTGCACGTCGACCGGATTGACGCCGATCGCGCCGGTCGCGATGAGCACCTGCCCGAAGCCCGGCTCCGGCCGGTCGGCCTCGGCGAGTTCGAGCACGTCCGGCCCGCCGAGCGCGCGCTGAATGATGACACGCATGAGGAGCCCTCCTGGTAGGGATAGCGGAATTCCCGTTCACGCTGGCCCGAAGTGCGCCCGCCGACCAGGGCTGAGCCGACCCTAGGGTTGCCACCCCCTGGCTACGCCCCGCCGCCAGGAGTCACCATGGAAGGGTGAACCTCCGCGAACTGGCCGCGTTCCTGAAGACCCGCCGCGCCCGCGTCCGCCCCGCCGACGTCGGCCTGCCCACCGGCCCCCGGCGCCGGGTCCCCGGCCTGCGCCGCGAGGAGGTCGCCCAGCTCGCGAGCCTGTCGGCGGACTACTACACCGAGCTGGAACGCGGCCGCGGCGCCCAGCCGTCGGCCCAGACCCTGGCCGCGCTCGCCCGCGCGCTCCGGCTGGAGGGCGACGAACGCGACCACCTGTTCCACCTCGCGGGCCGCCCCGTCCCGGCGACACACGGCCCGACCGCCCACGTCCAGCCGGCCATGCTCGCCATGCTCGACCGGCTCGCCACCACCCCCGCCATGATCATCACCGACCTGCACGAGACCCTGGCCCAGAACGACCTGGCCGCCGCCCTGATCGGCCGCCACCCGATGAGAACCGGCCCGCAGGCCAGCTACGTCTACCGCTGGTTCACCGACCCCGCAGCCCGCACGCTCTACCCGCAGGACGAGCACCCGCACCACTCTCGGGTCTTCGTCTCCGACCTGCGCGCGGTCGCCGCCCGCCGTGGCCGCGACGCCCACGTCCTGCGGCTGGTGGCCACGCTGCGGCGGCGCAGCACCGAGTTCGCGGGCCTGTGGGACGACCACACGGTGGCGCTACGCCGCGCCGACCACAAGCGCCTGGTCCACCCGACACTGGGCATCATCGAGGTCGACTGCCACAGCCTGTTCAGCGAGGACGGCCGCCAGCGCCTGCTCTGGTTCACCGCGCCGGCCGGCAGCCGGGGAGCGGCCCAACTGGAGCTGCTGTCCGTCATCGGCACCCAGGACATGAGCCTCGACGCCTCGGACGTGACACAGGCGAGCTTCAGAGGGTCGGACTAGGCGACGATCACAAAGACACCCATGAACGGTGGCTCTGGTGAGACGAGACGCCACACCACCCCAGTGAGATCCCGGAACCACCTCTCTTCGAAATTCTCTATATTTCCGTACCGTGACTCCACGGGAATCTCTTCGAAGTCCCCGCTCTTGATCGCGGCGCTGAGCCATTCCTGGAAGCGAGCGAACTCATCCGGACTACGAAATCCCTGAATCTGGTCAAGTGTTCGGTCATGTTTCCTCATGGGAACTCGCCACGGTTCACGATCCAGCTCGGGTCTACCTTCTGGGTGATGAGTACTCGACTGCCACCGCCGGCCGGGCCGCCGTCAGCGAGAAAGCCACTTGATCACGAGATGTCTGGGCACTGACAGCGCGTGAGTGGCAGACGAGAGTGAGTTGGTCACTCCTGCCGGGGGCCGACATGCGCGGCAGATTATGCCGAGTTGGTCGATCGATGCTGAAGTGATCGGCTTTGCTCCTACGCTGAGGGCGGCTGCCAACAGGCGGGAGGCGATCGTGGAAATGACGCCGCCGGGCACCGGCCCGCTCTCCCCTGACTACAGCGGGCTCGATCCCGAGCGCATGGACGCGTTCATCACGACGTTCAAGACCGGTGGCGACCGGGTCGGCGAGGCGGCCGGGGCGTTGCGCCGGCTGCTGGAGCAGGCGCGGCTGCCCGCGGCGGAGCTGCAGCCGCTCGCCGCCACGCTGTTGTGGCTGGACACGAAGCTGCCGGAGCTGCGCCGCCGGGCCCAGACCGCCAGGGCGGCGAACGCGTTGACGCCGTGGCGGACCGGCCTGCTGCCGTTCGACGAGAGCAAGCTCATGTCGCAGAGCGAGGCCAGGAAGAAGGGGGCGGAGCTGGCCGACCGGTTCCGGGACGCAAGGTCGAGTTTCGGAACGTTCGGGGAGCGGCCCAACGACGCCGAGCTCGGCGCGCTCATCGCCGAGCTGGACGCGCACCGCGACGACCCGGATTTCACCGCGGCGTTCTTCGCCCGGCTGGGCGTGGAGGGGACGCTCAACATTGCCGGCAAGCTGCGGCAGGGCATGCGGGACCCGGAGAAGGCGATCGACGTGGTGAGCCGCGCTTTCGGCACCGCGATCCGCGGCGGGGACGTCGTCACGCGCGCGGGCCGTGAGGACTCCGCTGTCTTCACCGGTACGGACGTGCCGGGCTTCGCCAGGCTCAAGGACGAACTGACCAGGGAGCCGCCCGAGCCCGGGCATCGTGCGCTGGGCTGGCTGCTGCGGGCGGGGGACTTTCCGCCCGAATGGCTGGCCAAGGTGGTGAAGGCGCACGCGCTGACACCAGAGGCCGGGCTGCAGGGCAAGGAGATGGAGGGGTATCTCGACGCGCTCGGCAACAATCCCGCCGCCGCTCGGCTGGCTCTGGGCGCGGTGCGCAAGGACGGCGTGCCGCTCGCGGAGCTGCTGCGGGACCTCTTCCGGCGGACCCGGACGTCCGTGTCCTCCGGCCCTGAGGCGGCGGACGCCTTCGGGCGGATGCTCGCGGCCGCGGCGGGGGCCTATGACGAGAAGGACGGGGCGCACTCGCCGGAGTCGGCGAAGTTCGCCTTCGACCTCATGCGGGCGCTGCCGGGTCTCGCCAATCCCACCCCGGAGGAACGGCGGCGCGGGATTTGGCCGGTGGAAATAGACGACTCGACCAGGAAGCACCTGGCGGAGATCGCCGGCGCTTACGCGACGGAGGTGACGGAGGGGGCGAATCTGGGCGACTCGAATCGTACGCAGGGGAGTGCTTTCGGGCCGGTGAAGACGGTGGTGCCGGGGTTGAAGCCCGCCTTCCGGTTGTCGCCGGAGGAGACGTACGCGTTCATGAAGCTGTTCGCGAACTCCCCGGCCACTGTGGCGCCGTTCGAGGAGGGCATGGGCCGGCTGACCGATCGGCTCATGGCCGCGGCGGCCCAGGCGGACGGCAAGGGAAGCATCGACCACCTGGAACGGGCGATGAGGGCGCTCGGTTACACGGCGGGCATGCAGTTCGCCGCCGAACGAGCCGTGCAAGGCTCACTCGACAAGAAGGACAAGGAGTTCCGCGAACAGCAGGCCGCCAAGCTCGGCTTCTTCATCAACCTCGCGGGGATCTCCGTCCCGCTGCAAGGTCAGCCACTGTGGATCGCGGTGAGCACAATCGCGGGAACCGCGATCAACAGCCTGAACGAGGTCGACAAGACGCGCCTGGACGCTCTCGACGACAAGACTCGACTGGCCGCACTGGTGAGAGGGCGGTGGCTGGTCGACATGCTGATGGCCCAAGGGTTCAAACCGGAGGTGTCGGCGGCCGATGAACGGTTCAACGTGCCGCCGATCGTGGACGAGAACGGCCGGCTGCTGCCCTTCGAGAAGATAGCTCAGAGCAAGGAAGGTCTCCGAAATCTCAACAACTGGCTGATCGCCAACGGCTCCGGCCTGACCGACAAGAGCCGCATCGGAGAGGCGACGACCCAGTTGGACGTGATGTTCCGCGGAGCCAAGGACGCGGCGGAGGACGAATGGAAGCGATACGACGAACTCAGCCGGGCAGAAGGCAGTCCGTCTCGCCGCGGATGACCATCGCATTTCGAGCCGGCGACGACAGCACGATATGCGTCCTGAACTCCTTGCTGACCACATCCTGCACCGTGGGCTGCCCGGCCGCGTTCAGCTCATATTCGGCGACGAGATCGAGAGCGCCGATCATGGCCACGACCAGCGAGTCCGGGTCCCCTGATCCGATGTCATTCTTCGCGGTGGCCGCGTAAGTGCGTTTGACCTTGCCCGCGTCGCAGGGAACGTCCTTGCCGCCCGGGTCTGTGACCTTGATGTCCTTGGCCTGAGCTCCTTCGAAGGTCCTGGTGATGTGTTCTTTGAGCGTCACGCCGGCTTCGGCAGCCGTGGGCACCTTCGGCTCCTCGTTCCCCCCACACCCGGCCAGCACGAAAAGCCCGATCAGGGGCGCCGAAAGCACGCGCCATGCCGGATTCATCATTGATTTCCTCCGAACGCAGGCCAGCCTCCGGACAAGTCTCATAATGTTCGATAGCTCCCTGCAAGCCATTCAATCGAATCCCTCTAGGAAACCGATGGCTCCGGTACCCAATCCGCGCCATGCGGAGTTACAGCACCTCATCGCCCAGGCCAGGGCGCACGTGGACCGACTGGAGACGGCACTCGACCCGGCCTGCAACCAGTTCGCGGGCCAGGCCATCTGGGTCGGCCGCACCGCCCAGAACTTCGCCAGAGAACTGACCGGGCATCGCACCCGGGTCAGAGCGGTGGCACAAGCCGTTCTTGCGACTCTGGAAGAAGAGATGCGCCGCACCCCACCCGAGGGACCGCCGAGCTAAGTGGCCATCACCGCCGAAACTCGAAGCGCGGATCGAGGCTAGCCGTCGGCATCGTCCACCGTCGCAATGACGAAAACATCGCCGTTCGGAGCATGGGAAAGACAGTCGATATCACTGTCCACCCTGTATCCAAACGGGATTTTCTTCCCCCATTTCTCATACCCGCCCCCCAGAGCTACCGACGCCCCCTGCAAGACATCGCCGACGCCCGGGACAGTCACACCGCGTTTCCCATCGACCCGCGCCGGGCTCGTCCCCTTCGGCCAAACCAGCCCGACAAGCGTCGAGCCGGTCGTCATCAGCTCCAAACACCTGTTCTCAGCGTTGTATCTCAGCTCACCTTTCGTAGCGACGAGGAAGTCGAGCGTTGAGCTACGGACGACGATCTTCGGATCGCGACCAACCACCCGCAGGTAGTCAACGCCGTCGTTCACGACGTCGGACGGCTGCTCAACCGGCGGCACCGGGGCCGATACACGGTCGTCCGGCGAAGAGCAGGCGGCCAGCGGGATCAGCAGCGCCAACACAGCCGTGCCGAAAGTCCGGGGATGGTCGCGTAACCGTCTCATGGGCGCATCCAACCATCAGCAGGCGGGCGAGTGAACCGGTCTGGCGCCGAGGCGTGCCGGATGCGGTGCGCTACTGACACCAGGCTTAGCGATGCCCGCGCCGATCCACGGCCCCCGGCCATCGCGGCTCGCCTCCCGCCCACCGCCAGGGCACAAGCTCGTCTCCCTTCCATGCCGATTAACATGCTATATATTGATTATAAGTAGCGTTAACTTAAATCATCAGAGGAGCGCCGGCATGGAGTTCACCGTTCTGGCAGGGCTCGGCGGGATCGGGTTCGTGCTCATCGGAGTCGTCATCAACGCCATCTACCTCCGCTCCGGCCTCCCCCTCCCGACCTCGGGCAAGGGCCTGGACGCGACCGTCGACTCGTACGCCGGCCTCACGGACGCCCTGAAGAGACCGTCGGTGCTCGTACCGCTGACCTGGCTGTGCCTCACGCTCTTCGCCGCCGGACTCCTCTTGGTGCTCTGGCGCGGAAACGGAGATCAGAGCGCGTGGGCACTGGTGGGATTCGCCGGAGTGCTGCTGCAGAACGCGACGTTCACCTGCATCGAGGCACTGCGGTTCGGCATGGCCACCGCCGCCCGCCACGGACGTGGCGAGACGGCGGGCCTCTGGGGGATGAGCAACGTGCTGTTCGGCTTCAACCAGGCATTCCTCGCCATGGCCCTGCTCGGCTTCACCACCGCCGGGGTCAGCGGCGGCATGGTCCCCGTCTGGCAGGCGGCCCTGGGATATGTCAGCGCCGCCCTGCTCATGCTGTCCGCGCTCGCCGCCCCGTACAACGTTGAGGGTGGCAACCGTCTCGGACTCGCCGGGCTGATCGGCTGGCTGGGCTGGATCACCTGGATCGTCGCCTACAGCGTCTCCCTGCTGCTGCGATAGCGTCACTCAGCATGAGCGCAGAGGGGACCCGTCGTCGCTACGACTCGCTGCGCCGTACGGCGCAGGCGATGGAGACCCGCGCCGAGATCGCCCAGGCCGCGCGCCGGCTCTTCGTCGCGCGCGGGTGGACGGCGACGACCGTACGCGACGTCGCCCGCGAGGCGGGCGTCTCCGTGCCGACGGTCTACTCGGTGTACGGCAACAAGGCCGGCCTGACCCGGGCACTGGCGGACGCCGCCGGCCTGTCCGCCGACCCCGCGCGTCAACTCGCCGAACTGGAGGCCCCGGGAGCGGCTCCCGAACGGCAGCTCGCCGCGATGGCGGCCTTCGACCGACGGCTGTTCGAAGACGCCGGAGACATCATCGTCCCGCTACGCGAAGCCGCCCGTACGGAACCCGAACTGGCCACCCTCTACCGCGACAGCCGCGCCCGTGCCGCCGAGACCCGCGTGGCGGTGTTCTCGTCATGGCCGACCGGCACCCTCCGCCCGGGCCTGGACGTGCCGACCGCCGCCGACATCTACGCGGCGATGTGCAGCATCGACGTCTACACCACCCTCACCACCGAACGCGGCTGGCCCCCGGACCGCGTCGAACACTGGTGGGCCGAAGCCCTGCCCCGCGAACTCCTCCGCTGACCGAGCTCACCACTGGCCACAGGGCTTGACTCCTGGAGCCCCCGCCTTCATGATCACATTGCATCGAACTCACGTTCCCATTATGCACCTCGAGGAGGACACGTGCGCTCACCGAACCGCGGCGCCCGCTCATCAGCAACGCGCCGCCTGCTCGCCCTCAGCGGCGCCTTAGCCGTGGCGGCCGGCCTGCTCACCGCACTCGCACCGGCCGCCTCAGCCGCCGACTCCACGACCGACCTCGGTACGTTCGCCACCGCCGGAAGCGGCGCCGTAGCCGCAGGCGGTGGCAAGGTCTTCGTCTCCGCGAGCAGCAGGATCATCGTCACGGACACCCAGGGCGTGGTCTCCGGCAGCATCACCGGCCTGTCCGGCGCGGCCGGCCTGGCCCTCAGCGCGGACGGCACCCGCCTGTACGCCGCGCTGGGCGGTTCGCACCAGGTGGCCGAAGTCGACACCGCCGATCTCAGCATTGTCCGGCGCATCGACCTGACCGCCTACCCGTGCCCGGTGAACCTGTCGCTCTCCGGCAGCCGGTTGTGGGTCGGCCACGGCTGCTACCGCGAGACCGGAGGCGGCGTCGTCGGTCTCGACCTGTCGGCGCCGACGCCGATGCCCGTCCCCATCGACGCCGGTACGTTCGACGCACCCCGGGTCGCCGCCGCAGGGGACACGCTGGTGGTGGCCAACACCACCACCGAGTCGTCCGACCTGCTGGTGTACGACGTCAGCGGCACCCCCGCCACCCTGCGCGGCGCAATCGCGAGCCACCCGAACGACCAGAATCTCCCGAACGACCTCGCCATAACACCCGACGGTTCAACCGTCATCTCCGTGGACGCCGACACCCACCAACTCGGCGCCTGGGACACCACCAGCCTGACCAAGGTCCGGGATTACGCCACGGAAGCGGCAGACTCCCCGGTATCCGTCGCGATCAGCCCGGACGGCGCCCACGTCGTAGGCGGCTGGAAGAGCGCATTCACCCTGTACGGCGCTTCCACGGCGACGACGCTGCACCACACCACCCCACCGGCGGCCAATTCCCTCGGAAGTCTCGCCTTCTCCGGGGCCGACGTCTTCGGCGTGTTGCGGGGAAACAGTGATAAGCGGCTCCGGCTGTGGCGGCTGCACGGGGTGACCCTCCCACCGTCCAAGCTGACCTTGACGGGGCCGTCCAGGGCGACAGCGTACGAGGAGTTCACCCTGCCGGGACGCCTCACGCTGAGCGATGGTTCGGCCCCTGGCGTACAGACGCTCACCGTGACCCGAAGGGCGCCTCTGAGCGGCAGTCCTGTGACACCACTTCCGGATGTGACGACGGCGGCGGATGGCACGTTCACCATCACAGACACACAGCCGCCCACCAAAGTCACGTATGAGGTGCGCTGGAACGGCAGCTCGGATCATCGATGGAGCAAGGCGCAACAGACCATTGCCTTTGTCTTGCCCTCTTCGTCACTGACCCTGTCCGGCCCGTCAGAAGGGTCCGTCGGCGAACAACTCCAGTTCAGTGGCGTACTGAAGGCCGGCGACCGGGTTTTCCCGCCGACCACCACGCTCAAGGTGCATCGCGCGCTCGCCCGCGCCGACCTGACCCAGCTGTTCGAGCTGACGCCCGCTCCTGACGGGTCTTTCAGCTTCACCGACACCCCCACCGGGCCAGGCGAATACACCTACGCCGTCGCATGGGAAGGCGACGACTCCCATCGGGGAACCCGGGTCTACCACGACGTCACGGTCCTGGAGCAGCAGGAATAGCGCGGAGTGTGAGGGGCGGCGGGTGGCCGGGATGCTCAGGCAGCACCGCGCCACCTGCCGCATCACGTACGACGGCCTGCCCGGTCCCGCCCTCGAACGGCTGAGCCGATACGGTCGGATCGCTCACCGGAGCGCCGCTTCGACCAGCGGAACGCCCGATGCGCAGAAAGGCCGCGCCATGACCATTGTGACCGCAGACCTCTACGACGAGCGAGGCGAGCAGCTCGACTCCTGCGACCTCCAGCTCTCCCAGTACGGCGGCCGCCGCGCCTTCTCCGGCACGGTCACGACCGTCCGCTGCCATGAGGACAACGTCCTGCTCAAATCGGCTCTGGAGGAGCCCGGCGAGGGACGCGTCCTGGTGGTCGACGGCGGCGGCTCCCTCCACACCGCCCTCATGGGCGACGTCATCGCGGGCCTCGCCGTCACCAACGGCTGGGCGGGTGTGATCATCAACGGCGCGGTACGAGACGTCGCCGCCCTGCGCGAACTGGACCTGGGCATCAAGGCACTGGGCTCCAACCCCCGCAAGAGCAGCAAAACGGGAGCCGGCGAACGCGACGTTCCGGTCACTTTCGGCGGCGCCACCTTCCATCCCGGAGCCGAGCTGTTCAGCGACGACGACGGCATTCTCGTAACCCGCGCCTGACCCGGCTGACAGAGGAAATTCATGACCGACGTGCTGCTCACCGGATTCGAGCCCTTCGACGGCTCCGGCGTCAACCCGTCGTGGCAGGCGGTGCAACGCGTCGCGACCACCCCGCCGGACGGATTATCGATCACGACGGCGATGCTGCCGGTGGTCTTCCACGACGCCATCGCCCAGCTGCGCGCGGCCGTCGAGGAGTCCGGCGCCGACGTCGTCATCTGCGTCGGCCAGGCGGGCGGAAGGCCGGGCATCTCGGTTGAACGCATAGCCATCAACCTCGACGACGCCCGCATCCCCGACAACAAGGGCGTACAGCCCGTGGACGAGCCCGTCGTCGCGGACGGCCCGGCGGCGTACTTCTCCACCCTCCCGGTGAAGGCGTGCGTGGCCGCCGTCCGCGAGGCCGGCCTGCCGGCGTCCGTCTCGCACACGGCGGGCACATTCGTCTGCAACCACGTCTTCTACGGCCTGATGCACCTCATCGCCTCCGGCCGGCCGGGGGTGCGCGGAGGCTTCGTCCACGTGCCGTACCTGCCCGAACAGGTCCCGGACGGAGACAAGCCGTCGATGCCCGTCGAGTCGATCGCGGCGGCCCTGACCGCGATCGTGTCCGCGGCGGCCACCACGACATCAGACCTGAAGCAGACCGGCGGCTCCCTCCACTGACCCAGGCTCCGTCCGGGTTGAGATGTCCAGAGGCCGGCCACCTCCAGCTCGACGCGAGCGGGGCGCCCGAGCAGGACGTTCACTCCGGCGTCCTCGGCTGGTTACCTCGGCCCCAGGACTACGGAGTGGAGTCGCCAGTGCTGCTCCCGGGCCTGGTGTCGTCGTCATCAGTGGCCGAGTGCTCACTGACCTGCTCGCCTTCGGAGTCGTCCTCGGCGAGACCATCAGATGGGGACTCGTCCGCGGGCTCGAAGAAGGCTTCCAGCGGCCCAGGCGGGGCGGACGACTCGAACGGCGGGCTCCAGGCGGCGGTCGCCTCAGGGTCCTCAGCGGAGCTGGTCTCAGGACGAGGATGGTCCGCACCGGATGGGGCGCTGTCCTGTTTATCGAGGGCGATGACGTTGTCGAGCGCTTCGAGAAGTTGCCGCGTCCACGGGTTCTCCTCCCCGGCAGCCCCCGCGGGGAGGGGAGGTGGAGCCAGGGGCATGGGTTCGACGTGCTCGGGGGTGGCCAGCTGCGTCCGCCGGGACCTGGCCACGAGCACCGCGAGCCCGGCCAGCAGCGCGACCAGGAGCACCACAGCCGAGGTGACCGTCGTCGTGGCGGACAAGCCCCACTGATGACTGGACGCCGCGGTGTTGACGTGCGCGGGGACTGCACTGGAAGCCGTGGTGCTGGACGCCGGCGGCGAGGCAGCGGCACCCTCGTCGGCTTCAACCTCCGGCGTGGTCACCGTGTTCTTGTCGGCTGCCACCTCCGGCGCGGGCGAAGTAGAAGCGTCGTCTGTCGCTGCTGAAGTGGAAGTGGCGGACGGTTCGGCTTCGTCGGTTGCCGCAGCGGCCGGTGAGTCCGATGCCGTGGCGGTGTCCACGGGGGAGGGAGCCTCCTCGGAGGCTGTGGCGGTCTCTGTTGGCGATGGTGAGTCGGATGCCGTAGGAGTGGGCGAGGCCGACTCGGATGCCGTGGGGGTGGGCGAAGGCGACTCGGCTGTGGTCGTAGGGGTGGCAGTGGGGGACTCGGAAGTCGTGGGTGTGGGGGAGGACGAATCCGACGTCGTGGAGGTCGGGGTAGACGACGGCGTCTCGGTGGACGTCGGTGCGTCCGAAGTAGGTTGCGGCGTAGTCGTGGTGGCAGGCCCGCCCGACGTTGAGGTGGGAGTGGCCTCTGGTGTCTCGGACGGTGGCGTGCTTTCGGACGGCGGCGAGTCGTCCGAGCCATTCGTCGGCCCTGGCGCGGGCTGGGTCACCCCGGCCGACGGATCGGCACCTCCTTGGTGGTGATGCGAGCCGCCGTGATGGGAACCGTTCGGGTTCCCGCCGCTCTGACTGTTGCTGTCGCGATCCGGGGTCGGCAAGGTGCCCGGCTCCTCCGGAAAGCCCTGCCCGAACTCTTGAGAATTCGGGCCCTTCCCATGCGGGCTCTGGTAGCTGCCCTGAGTGTCCTGGGAGTCGTCCGTATCGGTACGCGGCCCACCATGAGGTCCGCCCGCCGGCGGGCCCGCGTGGTCCTCATGGTCCTGCGAATCGGCGATCTCCGCATCATCCTGAGAGCCAGGGGGCCGGTGGCCCTGCTGATCCTTGGCAACGTGCGCGCTGGAGTCCGCCATGGAGGTTTGGCCGGAAGCCCGCGCAAGGGGCGTAAGGGCGCCAGGTTCTGCCTCGGCAGTCTGATACCACGAGGTCAAGAAAAAGGCCGAGTCGATGAACTTCTGGATATCTGGCGTCATGGAAGCGGGGGACCTCCCTGGACGAGGCCGGATTCAACCATGCAGACCATGACAAAAGTGACGATGAAGGACTGATGGGTCTAAACCGGGAGCCTGTGGGTGCAGCGAGCGTACCTGATGTCCCTGCAGGTCAAGCGCTCCACAAGGCATGATCGACGGCACTGCCGGGAGCGAAGCCCAAGCAGGAGAAGCGCTGTCGTAACTCAGCCACCGCGAATAACAAAAAAAGATCTACCAAAGTCCGCCTCCGGGCGGGAGCAGGACTCCCTTGATCGAGACCGCATCCCCAGGCGAGGTCGCTCAACCGGAGCCTCTTCCCTGTCAACGCGTCAGAGTAGCTCTACCCAGTCACTTCGGGGGCGCCCATCCAGCTCTCGGCCAGCTTTAAAGTGCACACTCCGGCCGGTAAGGTCAACATCTTCGCCGCGCCTACTAAGATTCACTACTGCAGCCGCAGGAAAGAAAATGCCGTTAGGGAATTGTGTGTTCGCCACGAAACCGTAGGTTCCTTTCCACGAAATTAATTGGCCCGCCCGCAGACTTTCATTGTCATTTGTCTCGCCATCGTCCGGAACCGTGGATTGGTAATAGCGGATCAACTCTTTCGCTTCGCTCCTAATCAGTGGATTGCTGGCGCGGAGGAGCCGGCGTAGGCATCCCGGGAGCCTTCAACTCTCGGCCGACATCTGTAGGAAGAACTTCGCGATGGCGATTAAGAATATCGTAGGCCTCGCGCATGTCAAGATAAAAAACTAATGGTTGTGTTATCTCGGCAACTGCGTCGCTTTCTCGACGCAGATTTGCGCTGGTAAAACTGGTCCCGAGAGCAATTTCATCATCCTGATGATCGAGCACGTATCTGGTAAGAATCGCGCGCATATCTGACTCGAAAGCATCCAGTAAGATATAGAGCTTTGATCGAGTCATGCGAGCATGGTCAACATCTGATCGCCTCCCAGTAACAGTGCGACGGGACTGGTGACTAATCGCTACCAACCTATACACGATGGTCATACTAGGGCCACTCTGTCAATAGAAGTATGGACTCTGTTGTTACGTTCCATTGGAACTGATGTCCGCTTCAACGAGAGGGGGGGCAAATGCTATTCGGCTGTCCTGATACTTTTTTGGGACGGCCGGAAATGATTGGCGGGATAATCGCTCAGAGCTGAGGCGTTCTCCGAAGCCGCAGGGGACGTACTGGGCATTTCGCCGTCTCGAGCTGCTGCATGGGACAGAAGCTCGGTGACCGTGGTAAAGGCGACGGCGAGGTCGGCGTGGGCATGGTAGCCGTTCTGTCTCAACCAGGGGCAGGACTACCTGGCTCGCGGGGACGCCGCCGCGGTGTCATGGCTGTCTGCCTTTACTAAGGGGAGTCGATCAAAGTGTCGAGCACGGTTCCCCTTGTCAAGCAGCAGATTCCTTGTCCAGAAGCGGGCAGAGTTGGGTGACGTAGTTGCGGCTGGCATCGATCATGATGACCGCCAGCGGGATACCGGTGGCGTGGTTGATCAGGTGGTGCTTGGTTCCGTCCGCCCGCGATCGACCAGCGACGGCCGGTCTGCGACCCCCTTCAACGCCCTGATCTACGTGGTCCACTGCCGCCCGCGAGAAGTCGAGCACGTCCACGGTCCATAGCCGATCCAACAGCACCTTGTGCAGGCGCTGGCACGCGCCGGAGGCGTCTCACCCGTCCAGCCGCTGCTAGCCTTCGTCGAGGCGTTGCGGGCGTTCGGGGGCGCCGGGTGAGGTGCTGACGGACAACGGCAAGCAGTTCACCGCGCGGTTCGGTCATGGCGGGGAGGTGTTGTTCGACCGGATCTGCCGGGACAACGCCATTGTGCATCGGCTGACGCAGCCGCGTTCACCGACGACGACGGGCAAGGTGGAGCGTTTCCACCAGACGATGCGCCGCGAGCTGCTGGATGACGCCGGCTCGTTCGAGGACCTGGCAGCCTTCCAAGCAGCACTCGATGCGTGGGTGGAGCATTACAACACTGTCCGGCCGCATCAGAGCCTGGACATGGCGGTTCCCGCTGACCGGTTCAGTCCGGTGGGTGCTGCGGAGCGGGAGCTGCTGCCGCTGCGCCTGCCGCGATCCTGATCGCCGCGCCGGATCCGGCTCCTGCTGCCGACGCCGCTGCTGCAACGTCCAGGCGAAAGAGCAGCGACGAGGACATGCCGGTGGCCGGGCGGTCGACGAGTACGGCGGCGTCCTGGTCGGGTGGGCCGGTCGAGTTCGAGCGGGTGGTGCCGGCCAGCGGCAATCTGGGGGTGGCGGGCAAGCAGTTCTGGCTGGGGCCGGCCCGCGCTGGTCAGGTGATCACGTTCTGGGCGGATGTGAACGTGATCCATCTGCTGGTGGGCGGGGTGCGGTTGAAGAGCCTGCGTTCGCATCTGTCGACCAGTGATCTGGCCCGGTTGTTCGCCGATGGTGGCCGGTCGGCGGGGCCGTCGCCGCTGCCGCAGGCGGAGAACGACGCGGTGGTGGAGGTGGAGCGGACGGTGACCAAGTCCGGCATGGTCAGCCTGGCCGGCCGGTATCTGCTGGCTGCGGAGATTCTGGGCGGGCGCCGGGTCACCGTCTGGATCGAGGAGAACACGCTGATGTTCCTCGATCCGGAGTCCCGGCAGCTGCTGCGGGTCCGGCCGAACCCGCTGATCTGGGCCAAGCGCTGCCCCGTGGTACGCGTCCGAGAGCACTCGTGCATCTGTGCGCAGCCGATGTACGAGCTGTGCACTGCGGCGGGTCTGTGCTTCGTCCGGCGCTTGTCTGGTAAGGGCCACAAGACCGTGATGGAGAGTCCGTGGGTGTCGGCTCAGGCCGGGCGGCGGTTGTGGTTGCAGATCATGCAGGGTCAGGCTCGTTGATCTGCTGCCCCGGTGACCTGTTCGTCGTAGGCGCCGGCGGTCTCATCCGGTGGAGCCTGGCCGGTGCGAACTCGGCAATCGAAGGCGAGCCCACTGTTGGCGTAGAGGTCGGCCAGTGTCTCGTCCCAGGCGTTCAGGGGGTGCAGTGTGTCGGTGTCGCCGCGTTGCCGCGAGCGGTGTCCGCAGGCATCGCGGGGTATCCACGGAGGATGGGCGTAGTGATCTACTGTGGC
The DNA here is from genome assembly GCF_040649755.1 of Nonomuraea sp. NPDC048882. Classification (NCBI taxonomy): domain Bacteria; kingdom Bacillati; phylum Actinomycetota; class Actinomycetes; order Streptosporangiales; family Streptosporangiaceae; genus Nonomuraea; species Nonomuraea sp. NPDC048882. The sequence goes on along the minus strand of NZ_JBEZGB010000011.1, from coordinate 88,495 downwards.
GCGACTATGGAGCCCTTGCCGGGCTTGGTCGTGATCAGTTCCCGGTTCCTGAGGTCCTCCATCGCCTTTCGTACGGTCACACGGGCGACGTCGAACTCCTCCTGAAGTTTCACCTCGGAGATCAAGGTGAGCGGCGGGTAGGTGCCATCGTCGATGCGCTCGGCGACGACGTTGGCTATCTGCTCCCACTTGTAGAGCCTGGGGTCCCACTCGATCACAGGACGACCATACGTGTTAGTGGACTTTCCGACATAGAACAGGCATGGCTAAGAAGTCTATAGACAGGGTAGGACAGGTTAAGTTAGGTTGAGCGGCATGGCGTTGGTGGGCGCCAGTCCACAGCTCCTCTGGGTGAGGCTTGTGCGGTGCGCTCCAGGCCGCCGCCCAGGGGAGCGCACGAAGCGACTGAGGATGGCTCCTCGCTCACCAACGCCTGTTCATCGATAGCGATCGCCGCGGGGCGCCGTGGGTGCGACGTCGGGGATCGTTCGTCAGGAAAGAGGGTGAATTCCTGTGGTGGACGATGACGGTTTCCACAGCACGCACCCCGCTCCGCCGGGTCCGGACGCGGCGCCTGTGCGGTGGAGGCTGGTCAAGCGGCGTCCGGATCCGGCCCGGGTCCGGGGATACACCTGCGAATGCCTGTCGCTGGTCTTCGAGGACTGTCGGGCCGGCGGGCTGGGGTTCATCCGGCGGTACGACTGGTCCGTCGACCCGTGCGTCATCACCGAAAGCCCACGAGTGAAGGTCGGCGAGGCCGAAACGCTGTGGCGCCAGGTCATCAGCGGGCAAGTGAGGTAAGCCGTCGCCACCGCTCCAGGCGGTCGCCGAAAACTGCCCGTACCCCTGGCACCAGAAGAGAAGCACTGTCCGGAAATACCGGTCTGCCCGCACAAGGCGGACAGGCAGAAGGAGGAACACTTCAATGCGTACAAGCACCAAGCAGGACGACCAGTCGGCCCTCGACCTCATCACCCACTCCCCGGACGGGGAATCGCGCGGAACCCCCTTCCGGGCCGGCGACTTCTTCCCCATGTCCCCGACCGAGCACATCCTGTCGGCCGCCGGCACCCCGGCCGGCGAAGCACGCCCGTGGGGTCTGCGTCACCTCGTCGCGCCGACACCCGTCGCCGCCGGTAACCACGGGGGCGGCCGCAGCAACGAGACCAGTGAGACCAGCAGCGACGGGACCGCCCCCAGCGAGGAGCAGGTCAAGGACTGACATGACGCACACCGTCCTGATCATCACCGACGACGCCGACACCGCGGCCGAACGCGTCGCAGCCGAGCTGGCCGGCCGCGGGGTCCCCGTCGTCACTCTGGACACCGCCGACTTCCCGGCGCACGTCTCGATGACGGCTCACATCGAGACGGGCCGCCGCGGTTGGTCGGGCGTCGTCGGTACGGTACGCGGCGAGCTCGATCTGGCCGGCGTGGGCGCGATCTACACCAGGCGCCCGACCCAGTTCCGGATGGACGAGCGGATGTCGTCCCCGGAGCGCGCCTTCGCCTATGGGGAAGCGCGTTACGGGTTCGGCGGGGTGCTGGCCGCATTGCGACAGAGCGGCTGCCTGTGGGTCAACGATCCGATGGCCGCGATGCGGGCCGAGTACAAGCCGATCCAGCTCGTCACGGCCGCTCGCGTCGGGCTGAGCGTACCCAAGACGATCATCACCAACGATCCTCAGCAAGCGCACGCGTGGGCGAAGGAGCTCGGTAAGCCGTTCGTCTACAAGGCGGTTGGTGGGATCTGGCACGCGGACGAGGGCCAGGTGCGGGTCATCTACACCAAGCCCCTGGACGACCCTGATGAGCTGCTCGATCCGGCTCTGGCTCGTACCGCGCAACTGTTCCAGGAGTGGGTCGACAAGGCGTACGAGGTGCGGGCGCTCGTGATCGGCGCCCAGGTGCTCGCGGTGCGCATCGACAGCGCCAGCGAGCAGGGCACGATCGACTGGCGCAGCGATTACGACTCCCTCACGTACGAGCGCGTCGATCTTCCCGACGAGATCAGCGATCGGCTGGTGGAGTTGCACGAACGGCTGAACCTGGTGTACGGCGCCGCCGACCTGATCTGCGACCCGCAGGGCCGCTACCACTTCCTGGAGACCAACCAGAGCGGGGAGTGGGGCTGGCTCAACCAGAAGGCGGGCCTGCCCGTGCCGGAGGCGCTGGCGGACGTTCTGCAGCTGGGTCCGGCATGGGCACGGTGACGCCCCCGGACGGTCTCACGTTGGATGACCTGATCGCGAAACTGGCCGCCCACCTGCGCAATCGAGGCTCGCTGACGGAGGCGAGGTGGGAGGAGGCGCTTCGTGCGGTGCCCAGGCACCTGTTCGCGCCTGCCGCAGCCTGGTTCACCTCGAATCATGCCGGCGCGCCGCGAGGCAGGTTCGCCCTCGACGAGGACCCGGTGGGCTGGTGGACGGCCGTGTACGCCGACACCTCCATCATCCTGCAGACCGACGACGGGGCCGGCGACCCGCTCAGCGGCAAGGGACTCTTCTCGTCGTCGGTCTCGGCCCCCGGCATCATGTTTCCCTTCCTGGAGCTGCTGGCTCCGCAGATGGGTGATCGCATTCTGGAGGTCGGGACGGGCTCCGGGTGGACGGCAGGTCTGCTGTCGTGGGCTGCTGGAGCGAACGGTGTCGTCTCCATCGAGGTTGATCCTGAGGTGGCGGCTCGGGCCGCGGCCAATCTCGGCGAGGTCGGGTGCGCCGCTCAGCTGGTGGTCGGTGACGGAACCAAAGGCTGGGCCGAGCGGGCGCCGTTCGATCGGGTGCATGTGACCGTGGGTGTGTCCGACATCCCGATGGCCTGGATCGAGCAGACCAGGCCGGGCGGCGTCATCGTGCTGCCCTGGCACGCCGGCGGGCTGATCGGGCACCAACTGCGCCTGGAGGTGCTGGACGAGACCACGGCGGTCGGTCGCTTCCACGGGACGGCCAGCTACATGATGCTGCGCGAGCAGCGCTTCAACACCCGATGGAACGGCCACCACCACGAAGCGGCCCACCGCTCCACGACGAAGGTCCACCCTCGGATCTTCTGGAACATGGACCTGGGTGCGCTACTGCTGTGCCAGGCGCTGGTTCCTCGGGTCGGCTGGTACGACGTCTGCGAGGACGGTGAGGACTCGCTGCTGCTGTACGAGCTGGACGACCACACTGGCGAAGGCTCGTGGGCGGCCTGCGATCGAAAGCCTGGAGCGGCCGAGGGGGAGGTGACGCAGTACGGTGAGCGGCGGCTTTGGGATGAGTTGTCGTCCGCCTATCGGGAGTGGGTCTCGCTCGGAAGGCCCGGCTACGACCGGTTCGGGCTGACAGTCGATCCGGACGGCACCCACCTGTGGCTTGATCGTCCCAGTGCCCGGAAGTGGCGGGTGCGGACCTGACGAGCATCGAGGCCCGCGCGGCTGACCAGTAAGGCGACTGGCTCCGGTAACCGGGCAGGCCACCCGCTCCTGGGCTGAGTGGCCGGTGACGTTCGTCATCGGCCCTCGATGAAACCATGCGGCTGTGTCCGGAGAGCTGGGTCAGACTGTTATGGCGGAGGAGGTAATGTCACGCTCCGTGCTGGATGTCTAGAGTTCGATACATGGCAGATGGTCCCCGGATGACCTTGCAGACGATGCTGGTGCTGCGAGTACTGCTGTCTGATCCAGCTCAGCGCCGTTACGGCCTGGAGCTGTGCGAGCAGACCCGCCAACACCCCGGCACGGTCTACCCGATCCTGGCCCGGCTGGAGCGCGACTTCGGCTGGCTGGAGCGTCACGAGGAAGCTCGGGCCGAGCACCTGGCCGAGGGGCGCCGGGCTCGCCACTACTACCTGCTGACCGACGAGGGCGCGGTGAAGGCGCGTGCCGCTCTCGACCGAGCTGAGCGGTCACGCGCGCCCCGCTGATCCTGCTGTTGGGCTGGGTGGTCCTGGAGACCGGATGGAGTGGTCTCGGCGACGCGGTCGTCCCTTGTTCTCCACGCCGGTGTCGACTACGCCCTCGCGAAGCCGGTGCCCGGGTTGCGCATTCAACGGCGCTGAAACCGGCGCCCCACCTGCATGGCCGGTACGACGACGAGCACCGCGACGTGCCACCAGAACAGTCCGTCGAGCACCACCTTCAACCAGTCGACACTCGTCTCCAGCGCTGCTGGATCGGACCTCATCGCATCGATCGCGGCCATGGTGTCGGCAGTGGCGTAACTGTCCAGCCACCCCCAGGGATAGCCCAGTCCGCGATGGTAGCCGAACATGCAGCACACGTCCTCGCGCACCACCAGCATGCTGAGGAACAGCCCGGCAAGCGTCAGCGCCGTGATGGCCAGCCAGCCGATCCGGCCTATACGGCGTGAGGTGATCGCGACCCACACCAGTAGCGCGCCGCCCAGGCAAAGCGCCGTTCCGAACGCGATGTAGTGGGTCTGCGCCCCGGATCCCATCAGCGCGAGAGCGCCGACGAGGATGCTTGCCGTGCCGAAGAGACCGCATGCCCGTAAGCGCATGCCGCTCAGCATGCCAGGCGGCGCGCCGCCCGTGGGCCGATGATCCACAAGTTAGCCGTACGCTGCCTGTCGCATGGCGCGGAGCCCTTCGGCGAGCGTGTCCAGGCCTGGTGGGAACGCGACTTGCGGCGCCCAGGGGATGTCCGCCGTGTCCTGGTGGCAGGTCAGGATGCCTCCGATGATCGCGGCCACAGTGTCGGTGTCTCCGCCGAGGCTGACGGCGTACCGCATGGCTTCGATCGGTTCGTCGTGAAGGGGGAGTATGTGGAGGATCGCGCCCAGGGTGTCCGAGACCTCCAGGGAGACGCCGGTGGGAGCGGGCTGCCAGGTTGTGGGGAAGGAGACGCCGAAATGAGCCAGTTCTTCCCGGGCGACGGTGACCAGGTCCTCGGTGGTGCAGCCTTCCAGGGCCCACGATCCCATGGCCGCCACGGCGCAGGCCGCGGCGATGGCGCGCGGGTCGGCGTGGGTGGTCTTGGTCAGGCGTACGGCCAGGTCGCGGCGGCGTTCGGCTTCGATGGCAGGCAGGGCCCAGCCGATGGGGAGCACCCGCATCATCGCGCCGTTGGTCGATCCGCCGTCGGCGACCGGGGATCCGGTGGTCGCGAACCGCTGCACGGCGCTGCGTGTGGTGGGGCCGGCTCCGCGCATGGCCGGGAGGGCGGCGGTCAGGGACTGGAGGAAGGCCACTTCTGAGCCGCCGGTTTCGAGCAGGTTGTGGGCGAGCAGGATGAGTTGTTCGGTGTCGTCCGAGGTGCTGCCGGGTGGCCAGCCTCTTTGCGCGGTGAGCGTGTCGGTCAGGTGGATGTCCTGGGGTGGTTTGCCCTCCCAGGGGACGCCGAGCGCGTCGCCGCAGCAGAAGCCGGTGAGTCCGTTGAGGATGCGGTGGGCCGGTGGGACCGTCTGGTCCGGGAACAGTCGGGTGAGGATGCCGAAGCCGTTCCACGCGATGGCGCGGCGGCCGCGGTCGGCGTACCGGACGCGCTCGCGTCCGTGCGTGAGGCGGGACAGGGAGAGGCAGGCGGAGGCGACGTCGTACGGGGTGCCGTGGTGTTCGAACTCCCGCAACGCCTGGACGGTCAGCTGCTGGGCCTTCGTGTGGTCGCCGTCGGCCCGGTGGACATCGGCTTCGCTGTGGGTGACTCTCGCGGCGAGCAGGTCGTCGCCGAGGTCTCGGGCTATGTGGCCGGCTTCTGCCAGGGTTTGGGCGGCTTCCTGCTCCAGGCCCAGGCCGCATTGGGCTCTGCCGAGGCCGTGAAGGGACTGGGCGATTCCGCGGGCGTCTTTTGCGGCTTTGCGGATGGTGAGGGCTTCGGTTTGGTTGTTCAGGGCGGTTTGCCAGGCGCCGGTGGCTTCGGCGATCAGTGCCGCGGTTTGGAGCAGGGCGGCGTACAGGGGCTGGTCGGCGACGTTTTGGAGGGCTTGGTTGATGAGGGTGTCCGCGCGTTCCACGTTGCCGGAGAAATACTCGATCTCGGCCAGGAACTTGAGCCAGGGTGCCTGGTCGGTGGTGGTGTTCAGGCCCTCGGTGGCGTGCTCGCGGCCTGCTGTGAAACGGCCTCGGTGCAGCTCGATCTCGGCCAGGCGGAACAGGAAGCTCTCCCGGGCGTCCTCGTCCGTGAGGGCCAGGGCGGCGTGGGCCAGGTGCTCGGCCTGATCGAGGTCGCCTCTGTAGAAGGCGATCTCGGCACGTACGAGTACGGCATACGCGGAGCTGAAGGGGAGGCCGTCGATCAGGGCTTCGGCCTGGGGCCAGTTGCCGAGGGCGAGGTGGGCTCTGGCAACCCGGTACAGGCAGGGGCCCTGGTCCCCGTCTATGCGCAGGTCGGTGAGGAGGTTGGTCAGGGTGCGGCAGCGGTCGAAGCGGCCGGTGGCGAGGCTGCGGTCCATGAGCGCGATCCAGGCGGTCGCTCCCTGGTCGGGGTCTAGGTGGCTCAGGTGGTACGCGGCTTCTAAGTCGGCGGTGAACTCCTGGCGTTCGCCGTAGTGCCTGGCCAGGGCTTCGTGGGCTTTGCGTACCTCGTCGGGGCGGAGGTGTTGGAGTGATCGGCGCAGGATGGGGTGCATGGCGTACGCGCTCGTACCCCCAGGCAGCGGTGAGATGAAGGAGAAGGCCGTCAGCCTGGCGAAGGCGGTGGTGTCGGCGGGAAAGCCGAGGGCTTGGCCGAGGTGGTGGAAGGTGTCGGCGGTGAAGGCGCGGCAGGCGCTGACGGCCAGGATGCCGCGCTCGGCCTCGGCAGGTAGCCGGCGGGCGAGGTCGTGCTCCCTGTCGATCAGGGGCCCCTCGGCGGCGAGTGCTACGTCCGTACAGAGGCCGAGGGAGTAGGGGTGCACCTCGCCGGGGGCGGTGGAGGCGTGGGTGACGAGTGCCGTCCGTACGGCTGGATCCGTGATGCCGGCCAGGGTGAGGTAGCGGGTGGCGTCGGCGGTGGTCAGGGGGCCGACCAGGCGGTGATCGACGTACTGCTCGGGGATGGGGAAGAGGGGAGCGGACGGCCACGGCGGGCGGGTTCGGCCCGCCACGACGGCGACGATGCCGGCGCCCAGGTCGAGCTGGCCGAGCAGGCAGCGCAGCCACTCGTCGCGCATCGGCTTGTCGGCGTGGAACAGGTCGTCCGTGTCGCCGAAGAACGCCTCGTGGGTGTCGAAGAGCAGCACGATCCGGTCATGCTCGGCGGCGGCGTCGTTGAGGTCCTTGGCGAACAGCTGCGGCAGCTCGTACAGAAGGTCGGGCTCGGGGACGAGGGCCAGGATGTGGTCGGCGTCCTCGTGGGAGAGGCGGCGTTGCGTGCGACGACGCGTGAAGGTCTCGTCCATGCGGGAGGTGAGCATGTGCCGGCCGCCGCGCAGGATCGGCAGCGTCAGTAAGGCGTCGGCGATGTCGAGCGCGGTGTCGACCTCGCTGCTTGGGAACAGCTCGCGGATGCGGTGGGCGAGGTCGAAGCCCAGTTTGTGGAGGTACGTGATGGCGGCGAAGTCGAAGCGTGGGGTGGCGATGCGGTGGGGGGCGAGCTGGTGTTTGAGCATGAACAGCGCCGAGTACACCTCCAGCGGCCGGTTGTCGCCCGCCGGCGGGGCGCCGAAATCGATCCTGGCCACCGGCACTGGGCGGCCGTGCTCGGCGAGGCGGTCGAGGAACTCGGTGTCGGGGGTGTCGCTGATGTTCGGCCAATGGTCCGTGCGGAGGCAGGCCCGGTGCTCCAGGTGACGGAGGAGTAGGGACTTGCCGGTGCCGTCGGGGCCGTGGAGGTAGAGGATCCGGTCTGGGGGTGGGTCGTCGTTGATGAGGGTGACGACGTGGCGGGTCAGCTTGAAGCGGTTGACGAACCGGTCGAGTGCGACAGCTGAAGGGGGTGTGTCCTCGTGGGAGATGGGCACGGTCAGCTCTGTAGGTATCTGCGTAGCAATGTGGTATCCCGTCCCAGGTAAACGAGCTGAATCAACGGGGTCGTACGGCCCAGGTCTGATCACGCGAGCCGCCGTTACGGACGTTTTACACTGCGCTGCAGAACGTTTCCACCCGGTTGGCTCAATCCCTCAACTGCATTCGAGGGACGCACTTTATAAGCTGGGCTTTCTTGCCAATCCTGCCTGAATAGCATATGTCGAACTTCGACACGACACTGAAGTCAGTGCTTCCCTGTAGGGCCGCGATCGAACACCCAAGCGGAGACCTTCTCCGTATGCGATCACCAACACGCCCGCCACACCCTGTGGATAACTCACCGTACGAGCTGATCGTCAGAAGATTTTGCCTAGCCTTCATTCCCAGAAACGTGCAGTGATTGCCCGGTTTTATCCCTACTTGGTCCATTTCGCCCGCGCATCCCCGGGCGGAAGAACACACCCTGTGGAGGAAAGATGCACACCCGCCGTGGTCTCCTGCGTCCGCACTCGCCTAGACGTATGTCACTGTGCTCAGCAACAGGCCCGGCGTCGTCAAAAGGCCGACCCGGGATCCCCTATCTCACCTGGTAAGGGAAGGATGTGCGTGAACTCAGAAGCACTGTTCCTCGAGCTGGTGCAACGCATCGAGACGCTTGAGACGAACACCCGCGCCGACGTGGAAATCACCGCGATCGGCATCACTCTGGTGCTGACCGAGCTCGCGGATCTCCGCGCCGAGATCGCCAACCAGCGCACCGAGGCACGACAGGACTTCGCCGCCCTCGGCGATGAACTCGGCGGCCTCCGCTGGCACATGAACGACCATTTCACCGCTCTACATCACGAAACCCTGGACTGGCTCATCACACTCCAGCAACTCATCAACCTGGCCAGACAGGAACCAACTCACAACTAAATCCATAGGCCTGGTCTGAAACCGTTCAGACCGGGCCTTTCTGAAATACGGCATTGCGCTGGTCGGCTCAGCCCGGCCGCTCCACCGCGCGGTCCTCACCGATTCGTGCTCGCGGTGTCGAGGCGTCGGTGGATGGCGGTTCTGGCGCGCTCGTAGGCATTCGGGTCGTCGTGCAGCAGGGAGACGGCGTTGGCCGTCTCCATGAACGCGATGAGCTCGAACGCGAGCTGGTCGGGATCCGTGTCGCCGGCGAGTTCGCCGAGCTGGCGGGCGTCGTCGACGGCGCGGGCCACGAAGCGGGTCCAGTCGAGGCTCGCCGCGGCGGCGGCGTCCCGTACCCGGCCCGGGCGGGCGTCGAACTCCGCGTTGACGGTGAAGAAGAAGCAGCCGCCCGGGAAGACCCGCCGCTGCGAGTAGCTCAGCCAGTTCTCGCACAGCCGGCGCACCCTGTCCAGGCCCGGCGGCACGGTCAGCGCGGGTTGGATGACCTCCTCGACGTACACGGCCGTCGCGGCGCGGATCGTGGCGAGCTGCAGCTCTTCCTTGGAGCCGAAGTAACCGAACAGGCCGCTCTTGCTCACGCCGAGGTCCGTGGCCAGCCGACCGATCGACAGCCCTTCCAGCCCGTCCCGCGAGGCGATGTCCGCCGCCCTGCGCAGGATCACGCTGCGTGTCCGTTCGTCCCGCGGCCTTCCCGGCATCTCCACCCCTCCGTGCACGAACGTTCGGTTCACGATAGCCGCTTGACCTTTGACTCGGCACGCTCCTATTCTCAGCACGAACGTTCGTACTTAGAAGGGTGGATGATGACTGGACTCCCAGCCGTGGACCTCCGGGACCTGCATCGGCGCGCGCTGGACCTCGCCGGGGGAGCGATCGCCCAGGTCACCGCCGTGGACCTCGACCGGCCCACGCCGTGCACGGAATGGAACCTGGGCGACCTGCTGCGGCACATGGTGGGCGAAAACTACGGCTTCGCCGCCGCCGCGGACCCGCCGGCGCAGTGGTCCGTCCGGGACGGCGACGACCCGTTCGGCGCCTTCCACGACTCCGCGGCCGCGGTCACGAAGGCGTTCGCCGCCCCAGACTTCTTCGACCGCCAGGTCGAGATCGGCGAGTTCGGCGTCTTCCCCGGACGGGTCGCGATCAGCATGCACCTGGTCGACTGCCTCGTGCACGGATGGGACGTCGCCACGAGCATCGACACCTCCTACCGGCCCGACCCCGAGCTGGTCGCGTTCGCGCTGGCGATGGCCTCCCGGTGGCCGGACACGCCGAAGAGCCGCGGTCCAGGTGCCGCGTTCGACACCAGGGTTCCGGTGCCCGACGACGCCCCTGACTTCCAGCGGCTGCTCGGCCTGCTGGGCCGCGACCCGTCGTGGGCGGCACCATGCTGACGAGCCGCTGGACACCTGGAGAGGCAGCCGACACCACCGGGCCGGTGCTGGTCAGCATCACCGACTTCCAAGCCGACCGGCTGCGCGACCTGCCCGGCGTCTACCGGGCCGGGCTCGCCCTGCGCCGGGCCTGGCCCGAACTGCCCGGCGCGGTCGGCATGTGGCTCTGGACGGAGCCGCTGCGCGGCAGGTGCGGCTCGGTGTCGATCTGGCTGGACGAGCAGGCCCTGCGCCGGTTCGTCGGCCGGCCGGAGCACGTCGCCGTCGTGCGGCGCTACCGCGGGCGGGGCCGGCTCAGGTCCACCACTTGGCTGACCACCCGGTCCGACCGCGGCATCTGGGCCAAGGCCCGGGCCTACCTGTCCGAAGAGACCAAGACACCGTGACCGGCGGGCACGAGGTGCTGCGCGTCCTGGCCGACCGGGTCAGCCGCGGCAGCCGCCCCGGGCAGCGGCAGGACGGCCACCGGGTGGCCCTGGCCATCGAGGGCGGCGGCATGCGTGGCACGATCTCCGCCGGCATGGCCCTGGCCCTGCACGAGAGCGGGGTGGCGCCCGCTTTCGACGCGGTCTACGGAGCATCGGCAGGGGCCATCACCGGGGCCTGGCTGCTCAGCGGCACTCCCGAGCACCTGACCGGCTGGGCCGAACCCGGCTACGCCAAGGCGATGATCCGTCCGTCCAACCTCCTGCGCGGCCGGCCGATGGTCGACGTGCGCAACCTGGTCGAGCACCTGTACCGCGAGGTGGTCCGGATGGACTTCGACGCAGTCCTGGCCAATGCCGTCGAGTACCACCCGCTGGCCACCGACGCCCACACCGGGCGGTCCACCGATCTTCGCCCGTATCTGACCGGTCCCGTCGAACTGCGGCTGGCGCTGCGGGCCAGTGCTGCGCTGCCGTTCCTCGCCGGTCCGCCGGTCGAGCTGGCCGGGCGGTTCTACTACGACGCGGGACTCGCCGAGTCCATCCCGTACCGCACCGCCCTGGCGCAGGGCTCCAGCCACGTCCTGGTCCTGCGGTCACGTCCCGCCGCGCCCGGGACGGCCGCCCGCCGCCGCGGGGCGCGGCCGTCCTACGGAGCCCGCCTGATCGCCGCGACCGTTCTGCGGAGTTATCCCGAGGCGCTGCACCGGAGTTACCTCACGCGCGCCCACCGCCTGCTGCACGACGACGCGGTGCTCACGCGGTACGACCAGCCGGCTCCGCCGGTGTCCCGCCTGCCCGTCGGCGGCCAGGCCCCGGCGGATCCGGCGGTCCTGTCCGTACACCCCGGACCCGGCACCCCCCGCATCGGTCGCCTCACCCGCGACGGCGAATCGCTCAAGGCCGCGCTCGAAGCCGGGCGCGCGGCGGTCGACCGTCTGTTACGCCCGTTCGGTCGGCTGCCGGCCGGTCGCCTTCGGCCGGCCGGCGCCGGGAGTGGTGCTCGTCATGATGACGGGGCCGGCTGAGCTGGGTGCGTGGGCTGGAGGGTTCGGAAACTGACAGCCGGCCTGGGTCAGCCGGGTTGAGGCTCCTCGTAAGGGATGCGGTTCAGGTGCAGGATCTCGCCCAGCGTGCCCCACTCGTCACCGCCGAGCTTGGTCAGCGGGCGTAGCCGCCTGGCGTCGGGGCGGCCGTTGAGGAGGTACTCCTCGTGCACCGCCGCGAAAAAGACCCGGCCGAACACGAGCGTGGAGTTTCCCATGCGCAAGGTGGTGTGGGAACGGCATTCCAGGACGACGGGAGCGGCCGCCACGCGGGACGGCCGCACGCAGCGGCTGGCTTCCCGCTCGATGCCGGCGGTGTCGAACTCGCTGACGGTGCGGGGAAAGTCGGTGGCGGTGTCGCGGATCAGGTGCAGCATCGGCTCGGGGGAGAAGTTGACCACGAATTCGCCGGTGTCCTCAACATTGCGCAGCGAGTCCTTGCGGCCGATCGACGTGAACTGCACGATCGGCGGGTCGGTGCTGGCGATGCTGAAAAACGAATGCGGGGCGAGGTTCTCCACCGCTCCATCGGGGGTGATGGTGGAGACCCAGGCGATCGGGCGGGGAACAACGACCGATGTCAGGAACCGGAAGAAAGCCGTTGCGCCTACCGCCGCGGGATCGAAGTCGACGCGCATGGCATCCAGTATCCATGTGATCACTTTTCGTGGCGGTTCGGCGCGCGGGAAGACGATCCCGCGCGTGGGACGGCGAACCCCGGTCCTGCACCCGCCCACACATCGGGACGATCACCGTCCTTGCCTGCTCCCGTGTCGGTCTGCCGTTGAGGAAGCTGCCACCAACTACACGCGCGTGGTGAGGCGCACAGCCGGAGCATGTGCCGGAGGAGTGGTTCGAGCTGGCGGACACGCGGTTCATCCACCAGCTCAAGTCGGCCGGCAACCTCGCCCCGGTACGCGCCACCACGGGCGGCGTGCCCGGGGCGCTGAGGTCAGAAGTATTTCGGGGTCAGGTCGGTGGTGGGCCAGGAGGAGACCTTCACCTTGTTCATGTCGTCGTCGATGGTGTCGTAGTCGAGGGTGCCGCTCTCCTCGCGCCGGTTGAACAGCACGGCGTAGCTGAACCCGTTCTGCAGTCGCGCCAGATAGGAGAACGTGCCCGGCATCGAGCCGTTGTGCCAGGTGTTGAGGTGGCCGGTGACCTGGCGGCACCACCAGCCGCCGCCGTACCAGGAGCCGTATTCGTTGACGCCGATCTCCGGCTTGGCCACCAGTTTGGCGATCGAGGCCGAGCTGAGCACGGTGCCCGGCCGGTCGAAGGCGAGGGTCCAGCGGACCAGGTCCACGGCGGAGGCCAGCCAGCCGCCGTTGGCGTCCTGGTTGGGCATGTTGAAGCCGCCGTAGGGGTAAGGGACGGTGGTGCCGGACGTGTCGAGGACTGTCTTGTTCGTGTACTGCGACTCGTAGCTGACCTCGCCGGTCGCGGCCTCGCTCTTGAGGCTCTTGCCGAGTCGCATGCGGGTGATGCCGAGCGGCTGGAGCAGCTTGGTCTTGATGTACGTCTCGTACGGCTGCCCCGAGACCTTCGCGATGATGCGGCCGAGGAGCATGTAGCCGTAGTTGCTGTAGACCATCTTGCTGCCTGGGGCGAAGTCGAGCTGGCGGGCGGTGGCGTACCGGATGATGTCGTCGTGCCCGATCGGCAGCGGCACGTCGAGCACGGCCGAGATGGTGTGGTCCAGCCAGAGCTGGTCCTTGGAGGCGTCGCGGTCCCAGCCGCCGAGGTGCTGCATGAGGCGGAGTACGGTGATCTGCCCCATCCGGGCGTCGGCCGGGGTGAGGCCCAGTACCTGGGTGACCTTGGCCGACAGGCTCAGCTTGCCGTCCTGCACCAGGCGCATGATGGCGGCCGAGGTGATGTTCTTGCTCAGGCTGGCGATCCGGAACAGCGACGTCGGCGAGGGGATGGCCGGCGTCCTGGAGTAGTCGTCGAAGCAGTAGCCGCGCGCGAGCAGGATCTTGCCGTTCTTCATGACGGCCAGCTGCGCTGCTCTGATCTTGCGGTCCAGCACGAACTTCTTGACCACGTTGTCGAACCCCGCCAGTTGTGTGGGCGCGGTTCCCGACACGCGGACGACAGGGGCGGGGGCCGCCTGTGCCGGTCGTGCGGCGATCAGCGTCGCCGGTGCCGCCGCTAGGAGGGCTCTGCGGGAAAGGCCGGTCACTTATGCCCCTTAGGTCACATCCGATACGTGGATCACACATCTTACGGAGATCAGGGGCTTGGACGAAGCGCGTCGGCGGGCCCAGTGATCGGGCCCAGTGATCGGGCCCAGTGATCGGGCCCAGTGATCGGGCGCGCCCTTGCTCCGCCCTGCGGGTGGGTCTTCGCACGCACGGAACGCGCAATGCCCGCTATATGTCCGGTTGTTGTCCTGGGGTGGTCGCGATCGACGAGTCATCATCCGCAGTAGAGGAAAGTCGCGATGCGACGAGCGGCACGGGTGATGCGAAGTCACTGCTCGGTTCGGGTGTGACCTGAAGATTCGGACCAGGAACGAGGCTCCATGCGCTCTGCATTGAAGAAGCTCTGTCTGGCCACGGCGGCGGTCATGATGATGGCCTTACCGATCACGACCGGCACGGCGTACGCCGCCGACACGGCCTTCAACGTCAAGACACAATGGCTGGCGGAATGGGCGGTGCGCACGATGCCCATGGAGCTGGTACGGCGCGAGATCTGGCTGGAGGGAGACAAAGGCGATTACGGCTGGTTCACCTACGTGAATCCGCCTGCCGAGGTCTATGTCGGTGCTCCGTGCGAGACCTACACCGGACCCATCATCGAGGGAACGTATATATGGACCTCGCAGATCTGGCCGGGGCACCCCTGGGACGGGTGGTACCGGATCGACAGCTATCTCACCCACAAGACCGGTGGCGCGGCGTACACCATCAGATGCAATTTCCGGATACCCGGTGACGGTGATTACACGTGGGGCAGTGCTCTCGATCCACACTTCTGACCAGTGGATGTTCACCTGCCTCGATCCACACGTGGAAGGCCCCGGACAGCGTGGTATCCGGGGCCTTCCACGTGCCCGGCCCCGCCAGGTGACGGCGCGGTCAGACCTGGGCCTGGCCGCCGTCGACGAACCATTCGGCGCCGTTGACGAAGCTGGAGGCGTCCGAGGCGAGGAACGTCGCCACGGTGGCGATCTCGTCCGGGTGGGCGATTCTGCCGAGCGGTACGATCGAGGCGAGCCGCTGGTAGTCCGGGCCCGCGGCGCTCTCCAGGCCCGGGGTTTCGGTCGGGCCGGGGCTCAGGACGTTGACCCGGAAGTTCCGTTCCCGTGCGCTGAGTGCCCAGCTGCGTACCAGGTTGCGGATCGCCGCCTTCGACGCGCCGTAGATCTCCAGGCCCGGCCCGGCGCGCAGAGAGTTGGTCGAGCCGATCACGACGATCGAGGCGCCTTTCGACAGCAACGGCAGGGCCTTCTGGACGGTGAAGATCGTGCCCTTCACGTTCGTGCCGAAGGTGGCGTCGACGACTTCCTCGGTGATCTCGCCGAGGCGCTGCGCGACGGCGCTGCCGGCATTGGCGATGAGGACATCGATGCGGCCGGCCTGCTCGCGTACGACCGAGTAGAGGTGGTCGAGGTCGGCCTGTACGGAGACGTCGGCGCGTACGCCGGTGGCGGCCGGGCCGATCTCGGCGACGGCCGCGTCGAGCTGCTCCTGGCGGCGGCCGGTCAGGAACACCTGGGCGCCCTCCGCGGCGAACTGCTTGGCGATGGCCAGGCCGATGCCGCTGTTGGCTCCGGTGATCACCGCTACTTTGCCTGTTAGTACGTCCGTCATGATGTCCCCGATCCATGGTTCTTGACTCATTCGTCCAGAAAGCTAGTCGTTATGGACGAGCGAGTCAAGAATGGCTATGATGTGTCCATGGCACGACCCAGGAAGTTCGACGAACAGCGGGTGCTGGACACCGCTCGGGAGCGGTTCTGGGCGGGCGGGTACGCCGCCACGCGCATGGACGACATCGCCGAGGCGACCGGGCTCGGCAAGGGCAGCCTTTACGGGGCGTTCGGTGGGAAGCAGGAGCTGTTCCGCCGCGTGTTCGACGACTTCTGCGGGGCCGCCGTCGACGGTTTGAGCCGGCAGTTGAGCGGCGGTGACGAGGACGCCTACGCGCGGTTGTCCGCGCACGTGCACGCGGTGGCGGCGTCGACCGCGGCGGACACCGCCCGCCGTGGCTGCCTGCTGGCCAAGGGCACCGCCGAGCTGGCCGAACACGATGAGGCGGTGGCCAAGCGCGCGCAGGTGACCATCGAGGCGATGCGGACGTTACTGGCGGACGACATCGCGGCCTGTCAGCGCAACGGCGACATCGCGGCGGACGCGGATCCAGGGGAGCTGGCCGCGCTGGTGCTCGCCGTACTGCGCGGTATCGAAGCGCTGGGCAAGGCCGGGGCGAGTGAGGAGACGCTGACCGGCATCGCCTCGACGGCTCTCGCCGTGCTGCCCAGGCCGCCCGCTCGCTGAGTTCGCTCGTCTCCGACGGCAGCGAGTTCTGCGGCACCGGCTGGGAACGGTCATCATCAAGATCATCGAAACCGTCGGCGCGTGAAGGAGCAGAGTAGTGTGAGGTAATGGATCGCCGCATCTATGGCGTGGAGACCGAATACGGTGTCACGTGCACGTTCCGGGGCCAGCGCAGGCTGTCCCCGGACGAGGTGGCCCGTTACCTGTTCCGTGGAGTCGTGTCCTGGGGCCGGTCGAGCAACGTGTTCCTGCGCAACGGCGCCCGCCTCTACCTGGACGTCGGCAGCCACCCCGAGTACGCCACGCCCGAGTGCGACAACCTGGTCGAGCTGGTCACGCACGACAAGGCGGGGGAGCGCATCCTGGAGGGCCTGCGCGTGGACGCCGAGCGGCGGCTGCGCGAGGAGGGCATCTCCGGCGAGGTTTACCTGTTCAAGAACAACACCGACTCGGCCGGCAACTCCTACGGCTGCCACGAGAACTACTGTGTGGGCCGGCACGGCGAGTTCGGGGCGCTGGCCGAGGTGCTGATCCCGTTCCTGGTCACCCGGCAGCTCATCTGCGGGGCGGGCAAGGTGCTGCAGACCCCGCGCGGCGCCGTCTACTGCGTGTCGCAGCGTGCCGAGCACATCTGGGAGAGCGTGTCGTCGGCGACGACGCGTTCCCGGCCGATCATCAACACCCGGGACGAACCGCACGGCGACGCCGAGCGGTTCCGCCGCCTGCACGTGATCGTCGGCGACGCGAACATGAGCGAGGCCACGATGTTGCTCAAGGTCGGCGCGACCGACCTGGTGCTGCGCATGGTCGAGGCCGGGGTGGTGATGCGCGACCTGAGCCTGGAAAACCCGATCCGGGCGATCCGCGAGGTCTCCCACGACCTGACCGGCCGGCGACGGATCCGGCTGGCGAACGGGCGGGAGGCGTCGGCGCTGGAGATCCAGCAGGACTACCTGAGCAAGGCGATCGACTTCGTGGACCGGCACGGCGGCGACCCGATCACCCACCGGGTGCTGGACCTGTGGGAACGCACGCTGCGCGCGGTGGAGACCGGTGATCTGGGCCTGGTGTCCCGCGAGATCGACTGGGTGATCAAGCACCAGCTGATCGAGCGTTACCGCGAGAAGTACGACCTGCCGCTGTCGTCTCCGCGGGTGGCGCAGCTCGACCTGGCCTACCACGACGTGCACCGCACGCGAGGGCTGTTCTACCTGCTGCAGCGGCGCGGGGCCGTGGAGCGGGTGGCGGCCGACATCAAGATCTTCGAGGCGAAATCGGTGCCGCCGCAGACGACTCGGGCGCGGCTGCGCGGGGAGTTCATCCGCAAGGCGCAGGAGAAGCGGCGCGACTTCACCGTGGACTGGGTCCACCTGAAGCTGAACGACCAGGCGCAGCGGACCGTCCTGTGCAAGGACCCGTTCCGGAGTGTGGACGAACGAGTGGACAAGCTCATCGCGGACATGTGATCGGCGTTGTTCGGCTCTTCCAGGCTACGAGGCCTGGCTACCAGAACGGATCCTCGTACGGACGGTCTGTCATCCGGTCATAGACGCGGCGTACCCACGGCTGCCGCGCCGCCAGCCGCTTCAGCGTGCTGACGAACACGCGCCCGTCAGCGCGGAACAGTGAGTTCGGCAGCAGCGGGGGCGGGTCGTCCCGGCGAACACTGGCGGGCATCCCGTACACCTGCCGAAGCTCGTGGAACGCCAGGTAGGTCCACACGTCCGCGGCCAGCGGCACCACCGCTCCCGCGTCGCACGGCCAAAGCTCACCGGTCTGCGGATGCCTGGGCACCAAGGCGATCTCCGTGGTCGCGGGCAGGCCGGGCCCGGCGAGGCCGAGGCGTCGTTCCGGCGGTCCCGGAGGGAGCAGGCTGTCGATCGCCCGGCGAAACACCTCGGCGACGGGCCCGTCGGGGACGGTAACCCGCTCACCTCCCGAGACCACCAGCAGATGCGCCAATGCCACCGCCACGGCGGCCTCCCACTGCGGGCTCCAGTAACCCCGCTGACCAACAGGCGGCGTACTCGGCAGTTCCTCCCACCCCGTCACCCGCTGAACGGGCCCGGCCACAGCGACGGGCCGCACGGCGTCCGGCTCCAGCCACACCACCTGCCAGAACCCGCAGTCGTCGATGCGGCTCGCCACCGGCCGGCCACACTCGGCACAGGCGAGATTGGGCCCGTACTGCCCGTCCCAGCCACAACAGCAACCGCCCAGCTGCTCCGGGATGAAGACGGTCCCGCGAACGTCACCCGGCGCGACCCCGATCCTGTCTGGAGGTCCGGTGATGCTGTAGGTCTGTAGCCGGACGCCGCCCTGCTCTTCCGGCTCGGGCTGCAGAGACCGCCAAGGCCGGCCGTCACCGGGGTCCACCGCGTACGTCCCCGGCTCCAGCAGCCCGGAGAGCAGATCATGACCGTACTTCTGACCAGCATGATCAGGAAGCGCCACCCGCGCCACCTTCGCAGTCACCACGGCACCACACCCCGCACAGGCGAAAACGACCAATCAGCCTCCCACGCCGGAATGTCGTCATCATGGTGGCACAAATGCCTCCGCTGAGGACACGTCCGGGTGGCGCGCCGATGCTCTCGCCCGGCTGCTGGAGAAGGCAGGGCGAAAGGATGAAACGATCGCCGTCCTCATGGAGTCCGGCAGGGAATCTCCGTGCTGACCCCTGACGCCATTGCGACCTGAATCGGGTGCTTTGACCAGGCCCGACGCAGGTCAGATGTTCCGGGGGGCGAGGATGATTCGCCGCAGTTGTTCGTCGAGGCTGAGATCGTCCCCGGAATTCACCGTGGAGACCAGGACTGCGAGTACGGCCTTGCGCAGCGTCAGTCTGAGCCGCTCATAGTCCTCCTCCGGACCGGACAGCGCGCGGAAGGCGACGCCTTCGACGGTCACGGAAAGGATGTCCGCGAGGTCTTCGATGGTGATGTCTGGGCGCAGCCTCAAATCGTTTACCGCCAGCATCTCCTCATAGATGGGGATCCATCTCTGGCGGACCGCACTCCTGGCGCTGCCGGTCGTGGCCTTGAATTCGGGGTAGCGATCCGCCATGGCCGTGGCGATGAGGGACAGGCCCATCGCCGGGTTCTTCAGAATGGACGCCAGTTCCTGGCTGCTGACGTCCTGAGCGCCCCGTACCGGGTCCACGGCATTGGAGATCAGATCCGCCGATCTCACGATGGAATCCGGCCGCCAATTCCTGACCCACAACGAGTAGGCCAGCAGATCGAGCGCGAAGTCATCCCTGCTGGGCCATCGCCTGTGGAATTCCTCTTCGTTTCCCGGCGCCCGTCCCGCCCGCTCGATCTCTTTGAAGATCTCGTACTCCGACGGCAGTCCTAAATAGGTGTCGGGGCCGTCAGGGACGGTGCTCAGGCGGAGACCGGCTTCCAGATATTCCCTGGTAAGACTGTCATTGGCGAGCGCCCGCCGGGACCCGCCCGCGTCTTGCCGCATGAGCCGGTGCAGGACCAGCGACAGATCCTCCTCGCCCATCCGGTCCGAGGCGACGGCGATGGAGGCACGATCGCTGGAGATGTCGGGGTTCGCCGCCCAGGTGGAGAGCAGTTTGTCCAGCATGTTCAGCGCGGTGTCGTGAGCGGATTCCTCGTGCAGGTTGAGGGCCTGGTGCAACAGCGCATCGGTGTAGAAGGCCGCCCCGGCGACGACGGAAGGACCCGACCGCAGAACCCCGCATTCCTGGCCGTACTCCATCAGTCTCGCGAGCATGGTGTAGAGCGGCACAAGATGACGGACATCCGCTTCGTTGGGTTCCGCGCTCATCCTGCCGTGTCTGGCCGTCTGCTCGTTCATCGCGGCGACCAGTGACTCCGTCAGCCGCTGACGTCTGCGCGCCAGCGCCGCCACATCATGAAAATGCCGGAGTATGGCGTCGACCGGATCAGACTTGTCGTCAATGGCCAGCTCTACCGATTTCGAAAGTCGGCCGACGAGCGGGCGATAAACAAATCCCATCAGAATCTGTTTGCTCTTGAAATGGTTGTAGGCGGTGGCCGCACTCACCCCGGCTGTCGTCGCCACGTCTTCGATTCGTGTGCGGTACCAGCCACGCTTGGTGAACAACGCGCGAGCCGCGCTGAGGAGAACGGCTCGCGTGCGCTCGCGTTTGACGTCCCCGGCACTCCGAGCAGTCTTGCTTCTCATCACGCGGCAGAGCCTAATACTCCAGCCACTCTTTGGACATAAGGCCCAAGTGAGGGCGATCACGACACACAGTGCCTGAACGGAGACGGACCGTCAAAGGGTGCGACTGTCGTGATCATCTCCAGGTGCGAGAGCACCTTACGGCAAGCCGGTCGCAGGCGTATCGCGGTCTGTGTGGTCACGTGCCTGGAAGTTGCCCTTGAGCTGCGCCTTCTCCGTTGTGGCGAGCGGCTGGCGGCCGTCGGCTCACGATTCCAGCCCCCCTCCAGGCGTTCGTGGTGACTCCAGTTTGAGATGCAAGTTAGACTCCACTACAGTGACGTAAGGGACTTTTGGTGCAGGAGTGTCCGGTGTGATGAGGGCTACCCCAAAACCGCCCTGCCGCACGCCCAAAATAGCCGTCAAGCTGAGAATTCCTCATACTCAGGACTGGAGATTAGGTCTTGGAAGGTACAGGCTCCGCATAGAAGAAGCGGCAGGAAGCCCGAGCTTCCTGCCGCTTTCCGAAAAATTCCTCAGCCTTCGCCTTCCATGCGCTTGCTTCCTCCGATCTGATCGTGTAACAGGGTGTGCCCCATGGGGGCAGAGTTGTGACGACGTACCCTACACAACGACCGGACCGGGGCCGGTTATGACGGCCAAACCCACGCTATACCGTAGTAATGGTTCGGCATGAGCTGCTGCTCTTCGAACACCTTGTAGAGGTATCGTCCATCCTGAAGCAATTTCAGATGACGGCGTTCGCTCGGCGCGGGTTCGAGTTGCCCTTCGATATCCAACGTCGCGCCGAACCACCATGCCCGGACCGGAACCATCTCCGGATCGAAAAGCAGTTTGAACTCGATTCGCTTCGAGGGATGGAAGGGTGGGCGCCATCGGACGACCGGCTGGGAACGAATACGGCGGTCAATGAGCAGCCGGCAACTGAACGGGTATACCCCGTCCTCCGGCCTGAGCTGCTGGAGTATTTCGACGGTCGCCAGGATGCTGCCGCCCGGGTCCTCGACCTGGTCGACCACGCGGCACCCGTACAGATTCTCCATTCGGAGCACCCCCGGACGGCTTTCCGCGAGATATCTGTTCGCGACGAGGATCCGGGGATCGGCGAGCGGAACCACCGATCGCACCCATCGGGTGACCTCCTGCTCGACAATGGCACCGGTCTCGGAGAAGCGGCAGAGATGGGAGATGGCCTCGATGGCCAAATCCTTCGAGAAAGACGGTCCGGCCGGATGCGCCGGCGTCAGCTCGCCGTCGTCGGCTGGTCCGCGGTTCTCCAGCAGCAGCCGCACTGCCGCCTTGATCGCCCGGTTCTCCCGCCGCTCGATCGTACGCACGTCCGCGGCGAAAGGACTTCTGGACGACCGGAGCGCGGCGATGTAACTGTTGCGCCGTCGAGCGAGTGTGTCACCGTCATGGGCCGGGTCGAGATGGAGTGCGACAAGAAGAGGTTCTCGATGCTTTGTGTCGCTGATGCGCTTGACGAAGTCTATGAGTGCGTCTATGCAAGCCTGGATTTTTCGCGACCGGCCCGGCCCAGTAAAATTTTGTAGCATGTTCATCAGTTCTGGACACTCCACAAGTCGCTCGGGAGTGCAGCCCATAGCCTTGCGCAGTTCTCTGAGCTCTCGCTCGCACTCCGCCAGCACGCTTCTTGTACTTTCGTCCACCGGCCGTGCCTTCCGCGTCCCGTTTACGTCCTCTGCCTCCGAACTGTACACAAAGTGATCGTTTACGTCGCTCGCAGAGGCGCTTAACGTTCGAAGTGTAAATCATCGGAGTCGCCGGGAAAACAAGGGAGGATCTCGCGATGGGCACCGATCTCCCTCCGATTATTCTTATCCAGCGCGCTTTGGGAACGGTATCCGAACTGCCGTTGGTCATGGCCATCGCCGTCACGGCATTCATCTGCGGTGTGTGGCTCGCCGCGGTCATCGCGACGGCGGCCCTGTCACATCTTCAGCGGCACATGCAGAAGCAGGTGCGCCGCTGGCAACGGCGGGCCGTCCGCGCCGAGCACGCGGCGAGGAACCACGAGTCAGGCTGAATTCGCCTGGTTCCGCTTATCCGAAATAGCGCTGAAGCACGCGAACGTCGGCCGCCCCGCGCGAACCAAGGCCGGCCTGGTCAGGCTGCGTGCGCCGGTGCCGGTCCAGCCGATGTCTAGGCGAACGCCGGAAACTGCTCAGGCGCGCCGATCTCCCCAGGAGGCGGCAGGTGGCTTTTGACGTGTTCGTCAGGGCAGTGCTCTACTCCCTGCCATGACAACCCTGACGAACCTTCAGCCCGCCCCTGTCATCGACGAGACCGCCCGGCTGCTCACCGAGCACTACGTTTTTCCTGAGATAGCCGAACAGCTCGCCGGCCTGCTGCGACGACGCCTCGCCGAGGGCGCCTACGACGTTGACGGTGCCGAGGAGCTCGCCCGCCTGGTCACCGCGGACCTGCAGTCCATCAACGACGACAAACACCTGAGGCTGAAGCACCACGCCGACCCGGTCTCCCCCGGAGAGGGCGCGGCGACCTTGGAGTCCATCCGCCGGGACTTCGAAACCTCGCTGGGAGGTGCCCCCCGGGTGGAGCTGCTCGACGGTGGAGTCGCCGTGGTGGAGCTGGCGCCGATGCTGTTTCCGCTGGACTGGGCCGCCGAACCACTGGCTGCCGCGCTCACCTTGGCCTCCCGCGCCCAGGCGCTGATCGTGGACCTGCGCGGCAACCGGGGCGGCGACCCGGACACCGTCGCCTTCGTCTGCAGTTACCTCCTGGACGAGCGCACCCACCTCAACACCATGTACTGGCGCAGGGGCGAGCGCACCGAGCAGTCCTGGAGCCTGCCGCACGTCCCCGGCGCGCGTTTCGGCGGCAGCAAACCGTTGTACGTGTTGTCCAGCGACAGCACCTTCTCCGCCGCCGAGGAACTGGCCTACGACCTGCAGCAACTCGGCCGCGCCGTGGTCGTCGGCGAGCCCACCCGCGGGGGCGCGCACCCGTGCAAGGGCTGGACCGTGCACCCCCACCTGGAAGCCACCGTCCCCACCGGCCGCGCCGTCAACCCCGTGTCAGGCACCAACTGGGAGGGCGTCGGCGTGCAGCCGGACGTCCCTTGCCCTGCCGCGAAGTCGCTCGACCAGGCTCACGCCCTGGCCCTCGCCCGGCTGGCAGGCTGACGCCGGCAATCACGAGGCGTCGGGGTCGTCCATGATTCGGCGTATTTGGCTGGGTGTGCGGATCTCGATGGCGTGAGGGGGCGCTGTGTGATGATGCTTCGCGCGCCCCTCGGCCGAGGGGGCGTAGACGCGGAGATGCGGTGAGCGGTCGAACCATCCGATCCTGCACGCCCTCATGGAGGGCTTCATCGCCACGGCGCTGGTGCTGGTCCAGCGAGCCGGCGCCGAGCCGGCTCGGTCGGGCGGTGACGGCTGGCGGGATGTGCAGGTGAGCGGGCCGTCCACCCGGCTGCCCGAGGACGGTGCCACCGGGCGATGGGCGGAACTCACGGCGCGGTACGCCCGGTCGATGCCACATTGAGCTCCGGCCATCAGCGGCGACAGGTTGCGGCCGTCTCACCGGCCGTGCTTTGCCGAGCCGTACAGGGCCTGGTCGACCAGGCGTTCGGCGAGTGATTCGTCGAAGGGCACCCGCAGCACGAGCAGCCGGTGATAGCACGCTCCCCACAGCTGGTCCACGATGATGTCGAGGTCCGCGTCCTCGCGCAGCTGCCCCTGCCGCACGGCCACGCGCAGGCGTTCCCGGGCGAGTTCGCGCCGGGGCAGCGCGTAGCTCTCCGACCAGGCGCGCGCGAGGCTCGCGTCCAGCTGCGCCGCGCCGAGGAGCTCGCTGACGGGTTTCTCCGCGCTTTCCTCCTTCAGCCAGCGGACGAACGCCTTGAGCTGGGTGATCAGATCGGCGCGTACGTCCCCGGTGTCGGGGAACTCCAGCGCCCGCCGGCTCTGGGCGAAGTACGCCTCGGCCGCGAGCACGCCCGGCGACGGCCACCACTTGTACAGGGTCGTCTTGCTCGAACCCGCCTCCATCGCGACGCGGTCGAACGTCACCGCCTGCATACCGTCCTCCAGCAGGATGCGACCGGCCGCCGCGAGCACCGCGGCGCGCACCTCCGCGGCCGGGCGGCGGCCCCGGCCGCGCCGCTGGGCAGTCTCCTCGGACATCGCCACCCCTTTTTATGGACGACTTGTTCATTTCGATGCTACCGTCGCATGTGGACGACTCGTTCATATCCTAGCGGAGGCTCTGACATGGCGAACAACGCAGCACGCGTCGCACTCGTCACCGGCGGATCCGGCGGAATCGGCAGGGCGAGCGCGGAACGCCTGGCCGCCGACGGCTTCTCCGTCGTCGTGCACTACGGGGGCAGCAAGGACCGCGCCGAGGAAGTGGCGCAGGCGGTGACGCGCGCAGGAGGCCGCGCCGCCATCGCGGGCGGGGACGTGGCGGACGAGACGGCGATGGAGGCCGTGTTCGACGTCGCGGAACGCGAGTTCGGCGGGCTCGACGTCCTCGTCCACACCGCGGGCATCATGCCGCTCTCGCCCGTCGCGAACATGGACCTCGACACCTTCGACCGCGTCCAGCGCACCAACGTGCGCGGGACGTTCGTCGTCGACCAGCTCGCCGCCCGGCGCCTGCGCGCCGGGGGAGCGATCATCAACATCTCCACCTCGGTCACCCGGCTGCAGCAGCCGGGCTACGGCGCCTACGCCGCGTCCAAGGGAGCCGCGGAGGCACTGACCCTGATCCTCGCCCGCGAACTGCGCGGAAGGGACATCACGGTCAACGCCGTGGCGCCAGGACCGACCGCGACGCCGCTGTTCTTCGAGGGCAAGAGCCAGGAGAGCATCGACCGGATCGCCGCGCTGAACCCGATGGAGCGGCTCGGCACCCCGGAGGACATCGCCGAGGTCGTCGCCTTCCTCGCCGGGCCCGCGCGCTGGGTCAACGGCCAGGTCCTGTACGCCAACGGCGGAGCAGCGTGAAAGGGGAACCGGACATGTCCATCGTCATGATCACCGGCGCGGCCACCGGCATCGGTCGCCTGACGGCCGAGACCCTCGCCGCGGCGGGGCACACCGTCTACGCCACGATGCGCGACCCCGAGGGCCGCGACGCCCCCGCCGCGTCCGAGCTCGCCGCCCTCGCCCGCGCCACCGGCGCGGACCTGCGGGTCGTCGCGCTCGACGTGACGTCGCAGGATTCGGCAGAGGATGCCGTACGGCACATCCTCGGACCACCCCGCCCTTCCTCGGGCCGTACGTGGCCTCGAAGGCGGCGTTCGACGCGCTCGCCGTGGTGACGTCGTACGAGGTCTCGCAGTTCGGCATCGAGACCTCGATCGTGATGCCCGGCGCGATCACGCAGGGCACGCGGCACTTCGCGAACGCCTCGAAGGCCACGGACGAGCGCGTGAGCGCGCAGTACGCCGTGCTCGATCCGCTGGTCGAACGGACCCACGAGGCGCATGAGCAGCTCGTCGCGCCGGGGACGACCGCCGATCCGCACGACGTGGCGGAGGAGATTCGGCGCATCCTCGCCCTGCCCGTCGGGGACAAGCCGTTCCGGTCCGTGGTGGACGCCGCCCATGCCGGGGTCGATCACGTCATGGCCTTCAGCGATCTGACGCGGGAGGCGTTCGTCCGGCGGCTCGGTTTCGGCGAGACGCTGGAGCTCAAGCCATGAGCGGCCACCAGTTACGGCAGGTGGCGGCCCTGGCGGCCCTGGCCGCCCTTGCGCTCGGCGGATGCTCGGCGCCGGCGGGTGAGACGCAGATAGCACCATCCCGGCCGGCCACCCCAAGCGCCGGCCCGAGCGTCGGTACAGCCACCCCGAGCGCCGGCGCGGTTGCGACCCTTGGCGAGCCGGTCGAGCTGGTGACCGAGCTGGAGGCACCCTGGGGGCTCACGTTTCTCCCCGACGGATCGGCGCTCGTCTCCGAGCGCATCTCCGGCGAGATCGTACGGATCCCCGCCCAGGGCGGCACCCCGCGAACGGTCGGCGTCGTCCCCGGCGTGCACGTGAGCTCGGAGGGCGGCCTGCTCGGCATCGCCGCCTCCCCGGAGTTCGCGGCCGACCGTACCGTCTTCGTCTCCGTCTCCGGGCGGGACGGGAACCGCATCGTCGCGCTCACCATCGCCGCCGACTACGGCTCCCTCGCCGTCGGCCGGGTGCTGCTGGACGGCATCCAGACCGCCGACCGGCACCACGGCGGCCGCATCGCCGTCGGGCCGGACGGGCACCTGTGGATCGGCACGGGCGACGCCTTCGAGCCCGAGAACGCCGCCACCCCCGGCTCGCTCAACGGCAAGATCCTGCGCATCGCGGTGGACGGCTCCGTCCCCGAGGACAATCCGGGATCGTCGGCGATCTACTCCAGCGGTCACCGCAACGTCCAGGGCATCGCGTTCGGTCCCGACGGCACCGCGTACGCGTCGGAGCTCGGCCACCGGACGTGGGACGAGGTCAACGTCCTGCGCGCGGGCGCGGACTACGGCTGGCCGGACACCGAGGGGACCGCCGGCTCGACGGGCGAGCCGCCGATCGCCACGATCCACCCGGACGAGGCCAGCCCTTCCGGCCTCGCGTACGCCGAGGGGTCGCTGTGGATCGGCGCCCTGGGCGGGCAGCGGCTCTGGCAGCTTCCCGTCGCGGGCGATGCCGCGGCGGGCGCCCCCATCGGCCACTTCGCCGGCGTCTACGGCCGCATCCGTACCGTCGAAGTGGCCCCCGACGGGGCGCTGTGGCTGGTCACGTCGAACACCGACCGCGCGACCTGGGGCGGCACCGACCCGCGCCCGGGCGACGACCGGATACTCCGGGTGGAGGTGAACAAGCGCTGACCCGAGTTTGGGTCGATGTCGGTCAGGCCAGGTCCAGGGCCACCTCCAGGCGCAGGTAGGCGTCGATCCAGGTGCGTTCGGTCGCCTCGCCCGAGTCCTGGGACAGCGCTGTCGCGAACGCCGTGACGGCCTGGGCGACGCGGAGGAGCCCGAGCGTGGTCAGTCGTCGCGCGGCGGTGTCGAGGCGGGCGGCGTAGGTCGGCGGCAGGTGGGACAGGCCGTGGTGGGCCGCCTCCGCGAGCAGTGCGCGGGCGTCGATCAGTACGGCGGTCAGCGGGTCGTGCTGATCCTCGGCGACCGCGAGCGGGCCACCGCCTGCGGCGGGCCGCAGATCGGGTACGACGACCCGATCACCGGCGGCCAGGCCGACGGGGTCGATGACGACACCGCCCAAGGTCCGGCCGGCCACCCCGCTGACGAAACGCAGCTCGCCTTCCTCCCCGGCGAGCACGGCGGCCAGCGCGTCGAGGCGACCGGGGGCGGCGGTGGTGTGGGTGGCGGTGACGGTGGCGGTGTTGCCCGCCTGATCGGCGATGAGGGCGTCGAGGCGCTGGTCGCCGGGGGCATAGGTCATGGCCACCACCTCGGAGACGGCGACGACGCGGACCAGCTCCGCCTCGACGCGCGGGCGGACGGGCCGCAGCGGGAGGGCGTCGAGTTCGCGGCCGAGCGCGGCGAGGTCGGTCACCACCAGGGACGGCGAGAGCTCACCCCAGTCGCCGCGCGACGGGCCGACCGTCGTCTTGGAGATCCGCCCGGTGGCCAGCCGCACCGTACGGCTGGCGCTGCGGACCGCGGATTCCGTGACGAGGTTGCCGGTGGCCAGGGCGGCCAGCGTGGAGCCGGCGACACGACGCCGGGCCAGCGCGGCGCCGTCGTCGTCGCCGTCCCATTCGCGGCGCAGCACCAGGACCATCGCACTGTCGCTGTGGGCCAGGTAGAGCTCGGCGATCCGCCGGTCCCCGAGACCGCGGATCCGGCAGCCCAGGCTCTCCAGCCGGGCCCGGCGCAACGGGGTCTCGGCGGCCTCGGCGGTGCCGAGCACGCTGCTGCGGAGGGTCGCGTCGGGGCGGGTCACGGCACGGTGCCGGGCGTGCAGCTCGGCGAGGTGGCTCGCGAGCAGCTCGGGACGGTAGTGGGCGCCGCGGTCGCGGTAGGCGGCCAGTTGCTCGGCGAGGTCGCCGACGGCCAGCAGCGGCCAGCGCGATCCGGCGGCGTCCAGATGGCGCTGTACGTCGGCGATGGTGACATCGAGCCCCTGACCGAGGTGCGCCGCGCCCTCGCGCAGGACCGTGCCGGCCAGCCCCAGGGCCCGCTCCAGCCCGGATCCGGCACCGGTCGCGGCCTCGCCGCCGACGTCGACCCGTACCTCCTGCCTCCCGGGATGCAGCTCGTCGGCCACCCGGAACGCCCACACGGCGAGGGCGATGACGTCGTCGCGGCTGCCCGCGACGGCGTCGGTGTGGACGAAGCCGAGGTCGCCGGGGATCAGGAACCGCACGGTCGTGGTGGCCAGCTCGACCTGCGGCGCGGGATCGGCGGCGGTGGCGCGGCGCACCCGGGCGGTATATCCGGATTTTTCGGTACGGCGGGCGGCGGCCATCAGGCGGGCGCCGATCCTGGCGGTCAGCTCGTCGTCGCTCACCTGCCCCGGCGACCAGGCGGAGGGTCCCGGCTCGCCGGGCGGCCCATCGCCGGGCGGCCCATCGGCGGTCTCAGCGACAGGCCCGGTGGCGGGTCCGGCGACGGGTTCGGTGGCGGGTGTATCGGAGGGTTCAGTGGCGGGTCCATCGGCGAGCGCGGCGGCGGGTGCGGCGGCGGGTCCGGCGTGCTGATGCTGATGCCGGTGCTGGTACGCGAGCACCACCCCCACAACATGCCGGCACACCCCGGCAGCACCGCACGTACACCGAGCCACGTCGAGCCCCCCGACCGGCAGACTCGCGCTCGGCCCACCCGCGAAGTCACCGTGCACAGTCCCGTCGGCGTCGGTACGCAGCTCCGGCGCCGCCTCCTTCCCGGCCCGCTTGACCAGCCCGCGATTGGTGAGCGCGGCGAGCGCGTCCGTGGTGAGCCCGAGCAGGTCCGTTCTCATCGGCCCACGTGCTCCGCGACGAAGGACGCCAGCTCGCCGGGCGTCATCGCGCCCACGTACGCCCCGGCGTCGGCCAGGCGCTGCCCGAGCTCCCGGTCGTAGGCGGGGTTGGCCTGCTCGTCGAGGGCGGCAAGGCCGAGGACCTTGCTGCCCTGCTCGACCAGATCGCGCACGATGCGTACCAGCCGGTGGGCATCGCCGCCCTCGTAGAAGTCGGAGATCAGCACGACGATGGCCCGCCGCGGCTGGTCCACGAGCCCGGCCCCGTACGCCGCCGCGCGGGCGATGTCGGTGCCGCCGCCGAGCTGGACCTTCATCAGCAGTTCGACGGGATCGTCCACGTCGGAGGTCAGGTCCACCACGTCGGTGTCGAAGGCGACCAGGTGGGTGCGTACGCCGGGCAGACCCCACAGGCAGGCCGCGGTGACCGCCGAGTGGATCACCGAGTCGGTCATCGAGCCGGACTGGTCGACGAGCAGGATCACCTGCCACTGTTCGAGGTGGCGGCGGGTGCGGGAGAAGAACAGCGGGGTCTCGATCACGACCTTGCCGCTGTCGGGCTGGTAGCGGCCGAGGTTGGCGCGCAGGGTCCTGGCCATGTCGAAGTTGCGCGCCAGCCGCAGCCGGCCCGGCCTCCGTACTTTGGTGCCCGAGAAGGCGCTGCGCACCTCGGTGGCGAGCTTGTCCATGAGCTCCCTGACGACCTTCTCCACGATGCGCCTGGCCAGCCGCAGCACCTGCGGGTTCATCAGGTGTTTGGTGTGCAGGACCGCCTTGAGCAGCGCGGGGTTGGGCTCGATGCGGGCGAGCACGTCGGGGTCGGTGACGAGGTCGTGGATCTCGTAGCGTTCGACGGCGTCGCGTTGCAGGCGTTCGATGGTCTCCTTGGGAAACAGGCGGGTGATGTCGTCGAGCCAGTCGAAGGTGGTCAGGGCCGACGGGCCGTTCCCCGCCTGCCGCCGTACGCCGCGCCTGCGCAGGTCCTCGTCGCGTCCGTACAGCCAGTCCATGGCGGCGTCGCGGCCGGCGGCCTCCGCGCCGAGCTGCCCGCCGCCGAGGCAGGCGCCGCCGGCCTCGCCGAGCAGCAGCCGCCACCGTACGAGGGTGGGGTCGGTCATGTCAGTCCTTCCCGGCGCAGCGCCGCGTCGACGCGTTCGTCCAGTGCCATGCCGGCGGCCACCAGCTCCGGCGCCGCCTCCAGCCGCATCAGGTCCCACGCGGAGGCGCCGGAGCGCAGCTCGACCAGGCGGGTGGCGATGAGGTGCCGCTCGCGCGGCGGGAAGTAGCCGAACGCCTGGCGCAGCGCCGGCAGGGCCACCAGGAAGTCGTGGTCGCTCATCGCCGCGACCAGCTCGTCGAGCAGCTCCAGCATGCCGCCGGTGTGCAGGACCTCCTCCCGGGCGAGCGCGAACAGCCCGGCCAGCCAGTCGCCGGCCGACGCGGGCACGAACGCGCCGCGTACCGCCCGTGCGGGATCCACGGTGGCGGCGCCGCGCAGTGACCAGCCCAGCCCGAGTGAGGCTCCGCGCAGGTCGGGCGGCGCGTCCTGGCAGGCGGCGATGCGGTCGGCGACGCCCAGCGCCGCGTGCATGTCCAGGCTGAGCGGCGGGCCGGCGTGCCTGAGCGCGTCGCGTACGGCGGTCATGGCGCCGATGCGCCGCGGCTCGGCCGGTACGGACCCGCCGCGCACGCCTTCGGCCAGCCACAACGCCCGCAGGGTGGCGGCCCGGACCACGGCGCCCAAGGTGATGCTGCCACTGGTGCCGAACAGGTCGTCGTGCCGCCACATCGCCAGCGCGACAGTGAGGGTGCGGCCCAGCGCGCCCAGGTCGGCCGCCGCGGCGACGGCCCGCGCGAGGTCGTCGAGCACCCGCCCCGCCAGCTCGCCGATGCCGCACAGCGCGGCGTCGAACAGCACGTCCGCCAGCCGGTCCAGGTCGGCGTCCCTGATCCGCTCGGCGAGTACGGAGGCCGCCGCCTCCTGCGGGTCCACGCCGTACCCGCCTGCCTCGATCAGCGCGGGCAGGCGGTCGTCGGTCTCGGTCAGCGTCCACTGCTCGACCAGCTCGGGACCGCCCGCGGGGCGCGGTCCCGAGGTGCGGAGCACGCCCGGGATGCCCAGGACGCGCAGTCTGTGCAGGAAACGGCTGCGCTCGCGGCCGGCCTGCCCGTCGAGGTGGAGCCGTTCGTCGCCGGGTCCGCCCAGCTCGGCGAGCACCGCGTGGACCAGTGGCGGCAGCGGGGTCGAAGGGTGCAGGCGGCCGGTCCGGTCACCGCTGAGCGCCGCGATCATCTCCACGACGACCGGATGGTGGCCCGCCTGGAGGGTTCCCCGGGACGTCCAGGGCAGCGGGGTCTCAAGGGCCTCGCCGATCAGCGCGGTGGCCAGGCCGTCGAGCACGTCCACCCGGGCCGGATGCGGGTGGCCGCGCATCAGCGCGATCCCGTCGGCGGTGGCGCGCGCCGCGATCAGGTCGGCGGTGGACACCGGCTGGCGCTTGGCGCGCAGCCTGGCCGTCACCGCCTCGGTGAGCCTGCGGGCGGCGCCGCCGGGGCCGTGCTCCCACAGGTCCTGGTAGTAGCCGGGCGACGGCATGCCCGACTGGTAGCCGTCGAAGGCGTCCAGCCGGCGGAAAGAGTACGGCACCAGGTAGCTGCCCACCGCCGCTCCCTCGGGCGGCTCCGGCACTTCCGGCCAGTTCCGTTCGCCCTGCTCAGCCAGCCGGATCAGCGCGGGACGGTGGAAGCCGCCCGTGACCACGACCACCGGCCGCTCGCCCGCGTCGCCGGCGGCCGCCCGGACCCACCGCGCCATGTACGCCTCGCGGGCCGCGTCGTCGGGACCGGTCTCGGTGTCTCCGCGGACGAGGTCGAAGTAGGTGGCCAGCCGTTCGGCCAGCCCGTCGGCCGGTTCGATCTCGAACAGCTGGTCCCACAGCGCGTCCACGTTGTCCACGGCGAAGGCGCGGCAGAGCCGTCCGGTTACCTCGTCGTAGCGGGCCTCGGCGTCGGCGTACCGGTTGCTGCGTTCGGCCAGCGCGGGATGCCAGGCGGGCAGGTCGATGAAGCGCAGCTCGGCGCCCGCCTCGCGGCCCGCGCTCAGCGCCGCCCACTCGGGGGAGTAGTCGCACAGCGGGGTCCAGGAGCTGTGGCGCCGCTGTGCGTCGCGGTAGCTCGTGTGGACGGCGATCGGCAGCTCGTGGCCGAGCAGGAGCTCGTCCATCCGGTCGTTCATCTCCGCCGGGCCTTCGACCAGCACGTACGCGGGCCGTACGGAATGAATGGTGTCGGCGACCAGCCGGGCACAGGCGGGACTGTGGTGCCGCACGCCGATGAAGACGACCGCCATCGCTCAGCCCGGCAGCAGGTGGCGGGCGTCGTACAGGGCCTGCCACTGGTCGCCGTGCCGCCGGCGTTCCAGGTATCTGCGCAGTTTGGCCAGGTCCTCCGGGTTGTCCTTGGCGGCCGTACCGGCGAGGCAGGAGACCAGGTCGGCGGCGGTGCCCGGCTCGCCGCGCAGGAACCAGCCGCGCAGCCCGACGGCATGGGCGACCGAGACGGCCTCCGCGGTGCTCATCACCCCCGACAGCCGGTCGGTGGCGTCACCGCGCGCCGTCCGCCCCTGGCGCAGCTCGCGGAAGGTGGTGACCAGGACCTCCAGCACGTCGCGGCGCGGCGGCGCGGTGACGCCCGAACGTTCGAGCAGCGCCCCCGCCTCGGCCTCCACCAGCGCCAGCTCGGTCTCGAAGTCGGCGATCGGGAAGACGGTCTCGAAGTTGAAGCGGCGCCTGAGCGCGGCGCTCATCTCGTTGACGCCGCGGTCGCGGGTGTTGGCGGTGGCGATGACGGTGAACCCCTCCTGCGCGAACACCATCGACTCGGGACCACTCAGCTCCGGTACGGCGAGCACCCGGTCCGACAGCGGCGACAGCAGGCAGTCCTGCACCTCCAGCGGGCAGCGGGTGATCTCCTCGAAGCGCACCACCTTGCCCTCGGCCATGCCGCGCAGCAGCGGCGCGGCCACCAGCGACCGCGTGGAGGGACCCTCGGCGACCAG
Source organism: Nonomuraea sp. NPDC048882 (assembly GCF_040649755.1). Taxonomy (NCBI): domain Bacteria; kingdom Bacillati; phylum Actinomycetota; class Actinomycetes; order Streptosporangiales; family Streptosporangiaceae; genus Nonomuraea; species Nonomuraea sp. NPDC048882. The sequence goes on along the minus strand of NZ_JBEZGB010000011.1, from coordinate 55,135 downwards.
CAGCGCGTAGTTCCACGAGTATTTGATCTGGTCTTCCGTGGTGGCCGCGCCGCCCTGGATGGTGAGCGTCGAGGTGCCGCTCACGGCCGCGGCGAGCAGCTCGGACAGCAGCGACTTCGCCGTGCCCGGCTCGCCCACCAGCATCAGCCCGCGGTTGGTCGCGAGCGTCACCAGGGACCGGTCGATCAGCGAGGGATCGCCCACGAACTTGCGGCTGACGCCCAGCGTCTCGTCCCCGAGGACGAACCGGCGGGCGGCCCGCAGGCTGAGCGCCCAGCCGGGCGGACGGGCGTCGGTGTCGTGCTCCCGCAGCCTGGCCAGCTCGTCGGCGTAGCGGATCTCGGCGGGGGGTCGCTGGGCGTTCATCGGGCGATGTCCTTCAGGTCGCGGAGGATCTCGGAGGCGGTGATCGGATCGAGGCCGTCGAACCCCAGCTCGCCCAGGGACTGCTCGTCGGCGAAGTCGGGATCGCCGATCACGATGCCCGGATCGAGGCCGATCGTGTAGGTCCTGCCGCCGGGCACGTCCCGTTCGATCCAGCCCTGCCAGCCGGCGTCCTGCGGCGTGCCGCGCCGCCAGCCGCGCCGCTCCAGGCCGATCACCGCGCGGGTGGGGACCTTGGCGGCCTCGATCTCGGCCACCAGCGCCGGATCCGGCTCGTACGTCTCCCTGCCCAGTTGCGGGAACGGCTGCAGGATCTCGTAGTCGGCGAACACCTCGGACCAGGCGGCCAGGTCTTCCCCCAGCTCCAGCGGATGCACCACGCCCACGACGGCGTCCTCCGGCAACGTCAGCGTGTCGTCCTCGACGTCGGCGAAGGTGCGGTCCTCGGCCACGCGCAGGGTGCCGGTGAGCCGGCCTGACGGGTCGTACCGGCCCCAGACGAGCCGTCGTACGATGTGCCAGAGCAGCGGATGGCCGACGAGCAACCTTGAGAAGTCGGCGGCGCTCCAGCGGCGCCGGTTCACCATCGCCTGCTCCAGTCGGTGGATGGCGTCGCCCGCCACCGAGCGCACGTCCTTCTTCAGCCCGGCGAAGCGCCGGTGGGCGGCGGGCGCGAGCTCCGGATCGTCGTTGGCGCCCGGTTTGGGGAGGTTCTTCAGCCGCTTGCCCGAGGCATCGGCCACGAACGGCTTGAGCTGCTCGTCGAAGCCCACCACGAACTGCCTGCGGCCGTAGTCGAGGGTCAGGCTGCCGTCGGCGGACAGGCCGAAGTCGGGCACCAGCCGGTCGGCCAGCTCCTGCGGCGTCAGGCCGAGCTCGGCGGCGACCTCCTCCATCTTCAGCTTGGCCTGGTGCTTCAGCCCGCTGTACTTGACCTTCTCGGCGATGCCGTGCAGGTGCATCAGCGCGACCTCGGAGCCGATGGCGGCCAGCAGGTCCAGCCCGGCGACCGCGCGCGCGTGCCCGCCCTCGCCCGGCCAGGTCCTGATCAGCGGGGTCAGCCGGCGTACGGTCTCGTCGTCGCCGAGCAGCGCCTGCGCGTCCATCACCCAGCTCTCCTTGGCCGGGAAGCCGGCCAGCTGCCAGCACTGGAACAGCGCCCAGGCGAAGTCGGCGAGGCCGCGGCCGTCGCACGCCTCCTTGACCAGGTCGAGACCGGCGTACGGGGCGCCGAGCTTGGAGATCGCCAGCATCGTCGTCACGTGGCGGACCGCCTCGGGAGGCAGCGCGCCCGCGTCGCCGCGCAGGAGGATCGGGGTCGTGATCGCGACGTCCGTCCACTCGGGCACCGCGGGCATCCTGGCGGGCAGCGCGTCGAGCGGGTCGTTGGCGAGCAACCCGGCGACCGCGGCCTCGGCGGCGGGCCCGTACCCCGCGGCGGCCGCCGCCACGGCGTCGCGGTGACCGCCCGCGACCAGCGCCGCCAGCGCCTGCTCGGCCCGTTGCCTGGCCGTGCCGGGCTTGCCGAGAGCCGCCGGGATCAGTGCCCTGGCGGCCGCCGCGGGGTGGCGGTTCAGCCAGGCCAGCGCGGTGGCGCGGACGGACTTCAGCCGGGCCAGCCAGTCGGCCATCAGCACGGCGACCTCCGGCGCCGCGAACGGCAGTAGCACCGCGGCGACCCCGCTGGGACCGCGCCGGGCGCTGTCGAGCACCATGGGCAGCGCCGCCATCCCGAACCTGGCCACCACCCTCGGCATCCAGTCGCCGGCCCCCCACAGGTCGCCGGGGCGCCACGTCCCGATCAGCGGCGCGGCCAGGTCCTCGGGCCCGGTGACGAACAGGGCGATCTCGTCGGACCAGTAGCCGTCGCGGCCATCGGCGATCTGGTCGGCGATGTCCTTCCAGCTCCGGCGCCAGGACCGATCCCACGAACCGTCATTGGCCCGGGAACGCCAGTTGTCCTGCTCGCCAGGCGCCCACACGAGGGCCGGCTGGTCGGTGCAGGCCAGGCCGTCCACCACGACCGCCTTGCTCGCCTTGCGCGCGCGGCTCCAGGGCGGGCTGACCAGCACCTCGGGCAGGGCCTCCGGCGGAGCGACGGGGACGGTCGCGACGTTAACGATCTTGTCGATGCGTTCGGCGGCGGCCATTCCGGACCGGGTCGCCTCGTCCACCAGGTCGGGATGGGCCGCCACGTGGGCGCGCAGCAGCAGGTCCACGACCTTGCCGCCGGACTCGGCCAGCATCCGCATCGCGCGGCGGGGGAAGAGGGAGGCCGCGCGCAGGAAGGCCGGCTGGGTGTACTTCTGGTCGATGCGGTCGAGGAGCGCCCGCATCGCCGGGTCGTACGGCAGCTCGGCGAGCACGCCCAGCAGCAGCTTCTTGCTGGCGGCGTCGTAGGCGCGGTCCACCCAGGCGGTCAGCATCGGCACGGCCGCCTCGCCCACGCCGTCGATCACCGTGACGGGCAGGGCGAGGGAATCCCCGACGTAGTGATCCCGAACGTGATCCATGATCAGCTCGGCCTGCTCCGGCGTGCTGACGGCCGAGATCAGGCGGACGGCGAGAGCCGGGAGAACCTGGCTCACCTCGGCGCAGTCGGTCGCGACCCAGCCGGTCTCGGTGGGCGCCAGGCAGGAGGCCGCCACACGGTGGTGCAGCCCGCGTTCGCGGCTCACCGCCAGCGCCGCGACGACCTCGGCGTACTCGGCGTCGGACGCGGCGGCCAGCACGGCGCGGACCCGGGCGCCGATCTGCCGCGTCGGCGCCCAAGGGTCGGGGGCCTCGTCGTCGCCCAGCCGGCGGACCACCCAGGTGTCCCTGTCGTGGGCGTGATCCAGCGGGCCCAGCTCGGTCACGGCCACCGCCGCGAACACCGGGCCGCGTTCTCTCAGCCAGGCGTCGGCGAACAGGGACATCGTCTCGCGCTCGTTCCACGGCAGGGACATGGCCACCGCCTTGGCGACCACCGCCGCGCCCAGCGGCGTGCTGCCGGGCTCCCCGGCCAGGTATGCCGCGCCCGCGGACGCGAGCTCCGGCTGCGGGCACTTCGCCACCATGTCGGCGAGCTCTTTCCGGCGTTTGTCCAGCTCGGCGGCCAGTTTCCCGGGCGCGCCCGGGTCCGGCCGCTTCACGGAGACCTTCGCTCCGCCGCGGCGGGGGTGGAGCGCGCGCAACCAGGCGGCCGGAAACGTCAGCCGCTCCTCGTCGGAGGCGGCCGACGGCTTCGCCCTGGAGGCCGCCTGCGGTGAGGAGGTGGTTTCATCGGAGGCCGTTTGTGGCGAGGAGACCGTTTCGTCCTCCGTGTAGCCCTTGCGTAACTTCTCCGCCACCAGCTTGTCCGCCGCCGCCGTGGCGCCGGCGGCCGAGCCGAACGACTTGACCTGCGTCTGCCCGGCCGTACCCATCCGCCCATACCGGATGTGCAGCTCCGAGCCGTCCTGACGCACCTCCCAGAACTTGGCCGAACCCCCACCCACGAACGTCAGCGTCCGCTCCACGCTCATGCCGATACCCCCACCCTGAATCCGTCAGCCTTTGATCGACAGCGGCGAGTATGGCGTGACCGACCGACAAACTCGCACGGAACCAGATCAGGGATCGTCCGCCCGCCGGGAGCGGCTGTGGACGGCACGAACCAAACGTCGCGACCGCCTGTCCAACAGTGCATAGCGAGGGGAGGACCTCCATGACCATCAGAGCGCTGATCACCGGGTTCGTGGCCGTGGCGCTGACGATGACCGGCGTCCAGCCGGCGAGCGCGCAGGAGTCGAGCACGCTCGCCGGGAGCGTGCGGGCCGCGGAGTCGAAACCGTGGATCAAGCTGGCCGGCACGTCGGGCAAGGTCAACGACGAGGCGGGCAAGCTGCGCCTGGCCTCGTACTCGCTCGTCTTCGACGCCGGCCAGGGTCACTACGGTTACCTGCGCGAGGGCGGGAAGTTCGTCAAGACGCCGTACCGCGCGGCGCTGGTGGCGCCCGGGGAGCGGTGGGTGGCCGGGATCCCGGACTACCGGTTGTGGACGGCCCAGAAGAAGATCGACCTGATCGATCGCCGGACCGGCCGGAAGCACACCGTTCGTCTCCCCGCGCCGGTGACGTCGCCCGAGTGGTCGCAGGACGGCCGCACACTTCTGCTGACCGCGTACGACGAGCACCGTGACGGAAGCCTGACCATCATCGGCTTCATCACCCTAGACGTGGCCGATCGGGTTGCCCGGCTGGTCAAAGCAGGACCTCGCCACATCGTCTCGAACTGGTCCATCGGGCGCGAGTTCCGGTTCTTCTTCGCCGGCGGGTCCACTCGGGTGCTCGCCAGGCACAACGAGGCGGACGACTCCTCGCCCAAGAGCCGGATCGCCGTCTACGACCTGCGCGGACAGCTGCGCCGGTACTACACGGGGGTCGGTGCGCCGGACGAGTGGTCGGCCGCGCAGGTGTTCTCGCCTTCGGGGCGGCTGTTCGCCACGGTGGTCCGCGACGACGACTCGAGGGCCCAGATCCGCATCGTGGAGGCGGCGACGGGGAAGGTCGTCCACCGGTTCGGCGGCAAGGACGTCCGCGCCTTCATGGGCTGGTACGACGACGCGCACGTCATCGTGCAGCGGGAACGTGGCCGCACTCAGCTCTTCCAACGGGTCGATCTCTCCGGCGGAGCCGGCCTCGACCTGATCAGGGAGAAGCTCGTCGCCAACCCGGCCGAGTACGAGCCGCATCTGGAGCGGGTCAATTTCGTCCGCTCGGACTAGGGACCGGCTCTTTGCGTTTCCGGCCGGCCTCCGGCGGGCTCTTGCGTTTCCGGCCGGCCGGCTCCGCTCCAATGGGTCGCTGATCGGCTCCGCCGCCGGTACTCGGTGGGCGTCAGCCCGACCAGCGTACGAAAGCGGCGGGCGAAGTACGTCGGGTCGTCCCAGCCGACGGCGGCGCCGACCCGGGCGGCCGGCAAGGCCGAGTGCGCCAGCAGCGTCGCGGCGCGCTCGGCCCGCAGCCGGGCCAGGAACCGCAGCGGCGTCAGCCCGACATGCCGGACGAACAACCTGCCGAGATAGGCGGGATCCAGATTGACCGCCCGGGCGAGATCGTCCAACCGCCACGGATGGGCGGGCTCCGCCTCCAGGCGGGCGATGGTGGCGGCGACCGCCGGGGAGACGGCGGGTTCTGGTGCCTCCCGCACGAGGTCGCGGCCGTCGGCCAGGACGCCGAGCACGGTGACCAGCCGGCCCAGCACCCGGCCGGGCCGGCTCTGATCGCCCCCGAGGTCCCGTTCGAGCAGTCCGATCTCCGCGATGGCCTCCTCGGCGACGGCCGGGCCGACGGTCGTGACCGCCACGCCGTGCGTACCGGAGGCCACCGGATCGGTCCACAACAGCCCGCGCAGCATCGGGATGTCGTACAGCAGCGCCAGCTCTGCTCGCAACGCCTGGGCGGACAGGCAGCAGTTGGCGACGGTCAGGCCGGCGCAGTCCCGGAACCCATGCCAGGCGCCGGGCCGCAGCACGATGACCTGCCCGAGCCGCAGCGTCCGTTCACCCTGGCTGGTCACGTGCCGCCCGTCACCGGCTCCGATCACGGCGATCTCAAGGAAGTCGTGCGCGTGCGGCTCGACGTCGAGGTCCAGGTGGTGCACGCCTGCCAGGACGGGGCTCCCGGCGAACAGCGCATGCTCGTGCAGCGTGGCAGGCATGTCGGGATCGTACGACCACAGGCCGGGATCGGCCTAGCCCAGAACGGCCTCCCACGGCGACGCTTGTCTCAGTCAACCTTGGAGGTCAGCGATGACGACGACCACGAACGAGCACCCCGTCAGCGACATCGGCGCAGACGGCCGGGTATCGGAGGACCTGGTGGCGGCCTACCGCGAGCACGGTTTCGTCCGAGTACGCGGCGTCCTCGAACCCGACCGGATCGAGCGCTTCCGAGCCGGCGCGGCGGCGTTCCTGGAGGCCCATCGCGCGGAGAGCCTGGAGCGGCAGGGCGTCTTCAGCCAGCTCGTCAACGTCTGGCAACGCGAGCGCACGCTGCGGGAGCTCACGTTCGACCGCCGGCTCGGCCGGATCGCCGAACAGCTCGCCGGCTTCCCGCTCCGGCTCTGGCACGACCAGATGCTGGTCAAGGAGCCGCACAACAACGCCGCCACGGAGTTCCACCAGGACCGCCCGTACTGGCCGCACACGGGTGACCGGCTCCCGCTGTCGGCGTGGATCGCGCTGGTCGACGTCCCGCCGGAGCGGGGCTGCATGACCTTCCTGCCCGGTACCCAGGACCGCACCGGCCTGCGCCCGCAGGACCTCCACCAGGAGGAGGACCTGTTCGAGATGGACCCGTCGCTCCGCTGGATCCCCCGCGTCACCGTGCCCCTCCGGGCCGGCGACTGCACCTTCCACAGCGGCTACACCGGCCACATGGCGCTGCCCAACCGTACGGACCAGGCCCGGTTCGCGCACGTCATCATCTATATGGACGAGGCGACCCGCTACGGCGGAACCGGTCACGTCGTGACCGATCCCCTCGAACTCACCACGGGCGACCGCCTGGACGGCGACACTTTCCCGCGCCCCTGGGCCGAGTAGCCCGGCCGGCAGCGCTCCAGGCGGATCGAGACTTGACCTGCGACTACCTTCCGATTGCGATTGATTACCCATGGTGACACGATGTGGCGTCGTGATCTGAGCACGCATTTTTCTGAGCCCCTTTTCGCGGAGGAGGTGCGGTGTGCTGACGGGATCCGCTTCCCGCGGGCTGCCGCAGTGGTCGCGTCAGCGCAGCCCGGGACTCGCCGCGCTCGCCGTGTTGCTGGTGCTCGGCGGTGCGCTGGCCACGACTCTGCTGGTGATGCGCGCGGAAGAGCGTAGATCGGTCATCCGCGTCACCGGGCGGGTCGCCGCCGGTCAGCCCTTCACCAGCGGCGTGCTGCAGGAGGCGCGGATCGCCGACGACGGAGCCGCGTACTGGCCCTGGTCCCAGCGTGATCAGGTAGCGAGGGCCGTGGCGACGGTCACGGTGCTGCCGGGCACGCTGCTCATCCGGCCGATGGTCGCGGGCGGAGCGGTCGCGGGGAGGCCGGTCAGGCTGGGGCTGTCGCTCAAGCCGGATCAGGCCCCTTACGACCTGCAACGAGGGGAACGGGTGCAACTCATCCACATCCCCGGCCGCAGGAGCGGCGCCGACGGGCCGGTAGTGGTCGCGGAGGAGGCGGTGATCGACAGCGTGAGCTACAGATCCGGCTCAGCCGATCAGGCCACGGTCATCGTCGACAGTATCGTGGCGCCCATGGTCGCGGCCCACGCCGTCAGCGGCGAAATCGCCATCGCCGCCATACGCGCCCAACCCTGACAACGGAGAGTGGCGGCGAGGCATGACCCGGCGTTGACCGGGTCACCGAGCGCTTCACTCGGTGCGGCCCGGCGAACCGCCTGTGGCACCTGTGGCCTCTGTGGCGCCTGTGGCGACAACCGCCCAGCCCGCCGCCATCGTGGCGCCCACGAGCAGAGCCAGCGCACCCAGCGTCTGTCCATCGGGATGAATCAGCGCCTGGCCACGCACCGCCTGCCACGTCACCAGGACGATCAGACCCGCGTACGCCACGGCGGCCACGATCACCAGACCCTCGCCGAGCGAGGAGCGAGACGGCGACCCCGGAGTGATGGGAGGCTTGGACGGTGCGTACCTGGTTCGAGCCCGAAGAGGCCGAGGAGTTCGAGGCCGCCAAGGACCTGCTGATCCGGCGGTGTGTCACCTGGGCGGAGGAGCATGGGCATCCGGTCGATGGCCTGCTGCTGTCCGCCGCCGTCGACGCGCGGCACGAGAGCCGTGACGGCCGGCTGGCGTACTGGGACGGTAGGGGCATCAGGTTCTTCCTGCTGCGGTACGTGCCGTACAAGGTGACGGCCTCGCGGGAGGAGCTCGACCTCGCCCCGGAGGTGCTGCGCACGTACCTGCGCTATCTCGACGTGACGGGCCTTCGCGACCCGCGCGGCGCCACGCTCGCGGAGGCGGAGGAGATCATTGATGGGGCGCGGGCGGAGTACGCCGCCGCGCTCGACGATCCCACGCTGCGGGGGGTGGCGACGTTCTGGGCGTACACGGCTCTCGATCAGGGCGTCGATCTCACCGTTCCTGGGGCGTTCGAGCGGTTCAGGCGCGATCTCGACGCCGGACGCGTTCCGTATGACGAGCAGGCGCTCGACAAGATCATGCAGAACCGCTTCGTGAACGGCGGCATCGATGAGGAACGCGCCTTCCCCCAGCCGCCTGTCTCCCTGCCACCCGCCACCGCGCTGACGGAGGCCGCCGCGCGCAGCCGGACCGTCCAGCGGCTCATCACGCTGGCCGATTGGGTGGGCAAAGACGGCCGCGCCCTCACCGACGCGGGCAACCTCCGCGTCGCCGACGCCTTTGAGGTGTCGGCCCTGCTGGGCACCGGCGAGGACCGGCTGCGCGTCCGCAGCGCCACCGATCTGCCGCAGCTCAACCTGCTGCTCGCCTGGGCCAGGAAGCTGCGCCTGACCCGCACCGCCAAGGGCCGGCTCCTCCGCGTGGCCAAAGCGGCACCCCTGCTGCGCGACCCGGAGGCGCTGTGGCGGCGCGCGTTCGAGGTGCTGCCGGAGCTGGGCCGGGAGGTCACCGTGCCCGTCGCGACGCGGCGGCCAGAACCCATCCTGGCCGAGGTCTTCGACGAGATCCTGCCGGACGTGCTCAACACCATGTACGGGCTGGACGAGATGCCGATGGTCCGGCTCGAAGAGACGGTGTGGCTGGCCTGCCAGGAGTACTTCGTTCTCGATCAGGAGGACGAACGCCTGCGCGATCTCTGGCGTCGCGAGGCCGCCCGGGACCTGGGGCGCATGTTCGAGGTCTTGTCCGACCTCGGGGCCGTGGAGCTCACCCGCGGCCCCGCCGACCCCCTCTACGCGAGCGACCTCGACCACGACGACCAGCCCTTGCCGCCGGACGCGGTCGAACGCCTGCGCGCCGCCCTCGCCGAGCCTGAGCTCGCGCTGGCCCGCCTCACCCCGCTCGGCGTGCGCGGCGTCCGAGACCGCCTCCTCACCGAGGGCCGCGACGCTCCCCTCATCGGCGAACTGGCCACCGCCCCGCCGGCCGGGCTGCTGGGGGTGCTCGCCCAGCACTATCCGCCGGAGGACGCCGTCGCGGAGCTCCAGGGGTGGCTGGCCCGGCCGGGGCAGGACGTCGAGATGTTGCTACAGGCCGTGCGGGACTGCCCGTTCCGTACGCGGGCGGGGGCGATGCTGCGCGTGCTGGCCGACGCCCTTCCCGAACGGCGGCTGCCGCATGCCCTACGCCACGACCCGGTCCTCGGGCCCACTGCGTGGACGCAGCTCATCGAGGCCGGAGAGATGAGCCACGGGTCGTTGAGTGAGCAGGAGAACCTGCTGGTGGGGACCGAGAACTTCCTGTCGGTGCTGGAGCTCGCGGGGCCGATGGGGCTGGTGGAGCAGCTCAAGAGGATGGGGGGCGGGGACGCGTCCGAGTTCTTGGAGGCGATCCTGGCGTCGGGGCACCCTGATGTCGTGGGCTTGCGGGAGCTGCGTGGGCTGGTGGCCGAGCCGCTCCGCAAGACCGCTCGACACCCGCTCCGCCTCGTCCCCACCCGGCCACCAGGAGCCCGGGGCCGCCGGAAGAAGCGCAAACACTGACCTCGCTCCTTGACCCGCGCGACATGGCTCGGAGCGTTCTACGCGTTCGGGTCCCAGCCTGCGAGCAGTTCCATCGGCTCGGTGTCGCCGGTGGTCTCCAGGCCGTCGAGCGGGCGGCGCTCATAGAAGTAGAGGACCAGTTCGCTCGCCGCACCTCGCATCGCCATGTCGCCCGGCTCCGCGTCGGCGGCGAGGTCGTCGCAGCGGACGCCGTCGGCGTCGAGGGTCAGGCGCCAGGAGCGGCCCTCGGCCGCGTGCAGGTCGATGGTCGCCGGCTTGAACGGCCAGGGGACGGACGTCGCCGCGACGGTCGTCAGGAACTCGTCGACACCCTCGACCGCGACGTCCGCCGGCAGCGGCTGCGCTGCCCCCTGGGTGAGCTGGACGTCGTAGGTGTGGACGGCGATCTCCTGAATCTGGTGCCGGGCCACGGCCCCGCTGGTCTCCGGGGCCTGCGAGCGGCCCCACCAGGTCCAGCAGCCGCGATCCGGGCCGGCCGCACGCATCGCGTCGAGCATGAGCTCGGTCGACTCGGCGAGCCAGGCGTCCAGGGCTTCGCGATCGCGGGGCGCGGTCGGGGCACCCTTCGGGTCCGTCCTCGCCGGGGGCTCAGCGCCTGGGCCCGCCGCGACGATGGCGGCCTGGCGGCGACGGCCGTCACCGAGGTGCTGCGCCAGTTCGCGCAGCGTCCAGCCCGGGCAGGTCGGGACCTGGACGTCGAGGTCGGGGGCGGACGCGATCGCGGCGCGGAACGCGGCCGAACGGTCTTCGATCAGCCGCAGGACCTCGGGGAACTTCAAGATGTTTTGCACGTCGGTTGTGTATCACGCCGCTCCGGCCGCCACGTACCTGGCCGCGGTGGTACGCGCCACACCCTGGTGGTCATGAGCCCGGACCCGACCGGCAAGGGCCGCGTGTCATCGTCAACGGGCGCTGTCCGGGGCGGCTGGTGGTGGTGTCGAATTCGGGTGCGGGGCCTGGTTCGTGACGGCCTCATGGCGCTTTCCGGTGGGCTGGCGTGGTGGGCGCTGCGGGTGGGGCAGTGGCTCCGGGCCGGTGCCGGAACGGGGCGAGGGTGGCGCGGACGATGTCGGCGGCGCCCCAGTCAGGATCAAATTGGGCGATCACGGCCAGGTGCTGGCGTAGTTGAAGGATCGGCATGCGTTCGCGCCAGTCGCGATCGAGTCCGGTCAGCTCGGCGTACAGCTCGAAGAACACGTGCGCCTCGGGTGGCGGTGCCGTCGTCCACAGGTGGGCCAGGTCGACTTCGGCCCATGTGTACGACACGGCCGGGTCGATGAGCGCGGGCCGCCCGTCGGGGGTGGCCATGACGTTCAGCGCCCACAGGTCGCCGTGTGTCAGGCACGCGGGCTTGACTGGCAGCAGCTCGGGCAGCCGGCCGCACAGCCGCTCGAGTGCCGCTCGGTCCGCGGCGTCGAGCGCTTCCCGGACGCGACGTTCGCCGAGCCAGCGCAGCAGGCGATGCTGAGCGAAGAACTCGTGCCCGTCGTCGTTCCAGGTGTTGACCTGCCGGCGACGGCCTAGCCAGTTGTCGCGGTGCCAGCCGAAGCGGGGGTTGGGCGTGGTGGTGTGCAGGTGGGCGAGTGCATGGGCGAGCTGCTCCCAGAAGGACCCGGTTTCCGGCCGGGGCTGCAGCGTGGACAGCACGAGCAGGTCGCGGTCCGCCAGAATGATCTCGGGAGTGGCGACGCCGCCTGCGTCACGCAGTACGGTGAGCCCTTCGGCCTCCGCGGCGAAGACGTCGCTCGAGGGCGGCTCGCCGAACGCCTTGACGAACACCGATGTGCCGTCACCGCGGCGCGCGAGCCCCGCGGTCGCGGCGAGGCCTCCGGTGACCGGCTCGACCGCGGCGATGTCGGTCAAGCCCACCGCGTGCAGGCGTTCGAGCAAGAAGGACGTGGGCATGAAGTCATCCTGCCTGGTTCGTGGCCGACGATGTTGAGCACGCCGTTGGCGTCCTTGTCCAGCGCCGCGGCGACGGCCATAGCCGTGTCGTCGGCGTGAGTGAAGGAGAACACCGCGGTCCCACCACTGAAGATCGGCACCTTGCCCGCCCGGACCTGGCGTACGAACGAACCTCCCGCGACGTTCACCCGGAGGCGACCACGCGCGGGGAAGGGACGGGCGCCGTCGAACGCCTCGCGCAGGCTGCCCTCGTTGTCGAGCTCGGCCCTGACCTGACGACCTCGACCCCGAGCGCGGCCAGCTCCCTGGCCCGCGCCGAACCCGGGTTCCGGGTCAGGGCTCGCGCGGCGAACCGCCCGCCGCGGCCGTCGAGGATCGCGCGGACCAGCCCGCCTCCTTGCGCTCCGGTCGCGCCCACCACGGCGATGATCTGCTGCTCGCTCACAGAAACGGTCCCTCATGTGTTCAGGTTGATGTATCAACCGCCGACTTCGAGGTCCCGGTCCGGCTCAAGGAGTCGGAGCGGCGGGAGACGCCCGTCGCGGAGGTGGCCGCCGCGACCCAGTGGGAGAAGAGCCGCATTGTGATCACCCTCCCGCGCCAGGGCCTGGCCGTCACAGCCGCCCAGTCCGGCGACCTGGCCGAGCCGGAAGAAGTGCTCGCCGCCGACATCGTCCGCTGAGTTCGATCGCTGTTGCGGCGATCTGTCACAAATCACGACGCCGTCCGGTCTTTCAGGTGACGTAACTGAAGGAGCATCATGTACGCGTCAGAGAGCAGAATCGCCACATCCGTCCTGGTCATCGGGACCGGAGGGGCCGGGCTGCGGGCGGCCATCGAACTCGCCGAGCGCGGGGTGGACGTCCTCGCGGTCGGCAAACGACCGAAGGCGGACGCACACACCTCGCTCGCGGCAGGCGGCGTCAACGCGGCCCTCGCCACGATGGACCCCGAGGACACCTGGCAGCAGCACGCGGCCGACACTCTCAAGGAGAGTTACCTGCTGGCCAACCCCGAGACGGTGCGCATCGTCACCGAGGGGGCCGCGCGTGGCATCGAGGACCTCGTGCGGTACGGCATGCCGTTCGCACGCGAGCAGGACGGGCGGATCTCCCAGCGCTTCTTCGGCGCCCACACCTTCCGGCGCACCTCGTACGCGGGGGACTACACCGGACTCGAGATCCAGCGCACGCTGATCAACCGGGCGGCCCAGCTCGACGTCCGCGTCCTCGACACGGTGTACATCACGCGGATCCTCGTACGCGACAACGCGGTCTTCGGCGCGTACGGGTTCGACCTGACCGACGGCAGCCACTACGTCATCCATGCCGATGCGGTGATCCTGGCCGCGGGCGGCCACACCCGGATCTGGCGGCGCACCTCCTCTCGGCGTGATGAGAACACCGGAGACTCCTTCCGCCTGGCCGTCCTGGCCGGAGGTCGCATCCGCGACCCCGAGCTGGTGCAGTTCCACCCCTCTGGTCTCATCGCGCCGGAGAACGCGGCGGGCACGCTCGTCTCCGAGGCGGCACGAGGCGAGGGCGGGGTCCTGCGCAACGGGCTCGGCGAGCGGTTCATGTCCCGGTATGACCCGGAGCGGATGGAGTTGTCGACGCGCGACCGGATCGCGCTGGCCGCGTACACAGAGATCAAGGAAGGCCGCGGGACCCCGGACGGCGGCGTGTGGCTGGACGTGTCACATCTGCCGCGCGAGACGATCATGACGCGGCTGCCTCGCGTCTACCAGACGCTCCTGGAATTGCAGATGCTCGACATCACCAAGAAGCCGATCGAGGTCGCGCCGACCGCGCACTACTCGATGGGCGGCGTCTGGGTACGCCCCGAAGACCACGGCACGGGCGTCGACGGCCTGTACGCGATCGGGGAGGCGGCCAGCGGCCTGCACGGCGCCAACCGCCTGGGCGGCAACTCCCTCATCGAGCTCCTCGTCTTCGGCCGCATCGTCGGTCAGGCGGCGGCGGAGTATTCCGCGGGTCTCGACGCGCAGCGCCGCTCTGCCGAGGCGCTCGCCGCGGCGCGCGAGGAAGTGGACGAGCTCCTGTCCGCCGACGGCCCGGAGAACGTGCGCTCGCTGCAGCGAGCGCTCCGCGACATCATGACGGAGCACGCCGGAGTGGTACGCGACGAGGACGGCCTGCGCAAAGGCCTCGCCGAGCTGGCCGCGGTCGAAGCGCGCATCAGCGGGATGGGCGTGCACCCGGACATCGCCGGCTTCCAGGACCTGGCCCACGCCTTCGACCTGAAGTCCGCGGTGCTCGCCGCGCGCGCGACCATCGAAACCGCGATCGAGCGCCGCGAGACCCGCGGCTGCCACAACCGCTCCGACTACCCGGAACTCGACCCCGCGCTGCAGGTCAACCTCGTGTGGTCCGGCCCCGGATCGGTGGAGCGGGAGAGCATCCCGCCGATTCCAGCCGAGCTCGCGGCACTCATGCGCGAGGTCTCAACCGAGGGAAAACTCGTTGAATAGCCGGATCTGTCACAAAAGCCGAGGCTGCCCTGTCTTGGCTGGCGATCGGATCACGAGGGCGCGGGAGCCCGCGGGTCGGGGTCCGGACAGCCCTGATCGAGCCGATGCCGGCCGACTACATCCCATGGAGGAGACATGAGCACCTCGAACGGTGAGAACGAGTTCCTGTACGAGCTCCACATCGAGATCGAGGAGGAGCTGATCATCGCCGAGGCCAGCCACGCGGAGGACGAGGTGGGGCAGCCGATCACCGAGTGGCTGTACGACCCGACGGACGTCGAGCGCGAGAAGATCGCTCTGCGGGGGCTGCGCGACGCGGTCGAGGTGCTGGAGGACGGCGGGCGGCCGGGTGACGACGTTGCCTGAGCCGCGGATCGGCACGCTTGGCAGCCTGCGTGAGCATCTGCAGTGGGCGATCGAGCTGGAGCATGCGACGTTGCCGCCGTACTTGACGGCGTTGTATTCGCTGGATCCGGAGCGTAATGCGGCGGCTGTGGAGGTGGTGAGCGGCGTCTTCGTGGAGGAGATGCTGCATCTGGCGCTGGCGGCGAATCTGCTCAACGCCGTTGGTGGTAGGCCGCGTCTGGACATGCCGGAGATGTTGCCTTCGCATCCGCGCAAGCTGCCTCACGGTGATCTGGAGGTGTCGCTGGTGCCGTTCGGTGCGGAGGCGCTGGAGATGTTTCTGCGCCTGGAACAGCCCGCGCCGCTCGACGCACCACCGGAGGACGACGATTACGAGACCATCGGACAGTTCTACGCCGCGATCGAGCAGGGGTTGCGCTACTTGTGCGAAACGCTCGGCGAGAAGGAGGTGTTCTGCGGCGACCCGGCCCGGCAGGTGAGCGGCACCCACTTCCGCCACACCGCCGGATCGTTGTTCGCCGTCGAGGATCTGGAGTCCGCGCTCGGCGCGCTGAAGGAGATCGTCGAGCAGGGGGAGGGCAACGCCCGCGGCGAGGTCTGGGACGGTGATCAGGACGTCCTCCACCCCGAACGGGAAGAGGTCGCCCACTACTACCGCTTTCAGGAGCTCAAGCTCGGCCGCCGCTACCAGCGGGGCGACACCCCGAGAACCGGCCCGACCGGCGAGAAGGTCGGTGTCGACCCGGACGGCGTGCTGCCGATGACACCCAACCCACGGCCCGCCGAGCCGGGAAGTGCCGTACGGGCGGCGCAGGATCTGTTCGACACCACCTACAGCACCCTGCTGAACCTGCTGGAGCAGGCATTCAACGGCGACCCGAAGAGGCTCACGGACGCCACCCGCACCATGTTCACGCTCAGAGCCCAGGCGCGGGCCCTGATGGCGCTGCCCGGCGGCGCCGGTCCCACCTTCGCCTACGTGCCTCGCGAAGCACGTATATAGGTTGAATGCCTAGTGTCTTCAAGTCGTGACGGATAGCGCTCGGCGCGCGGGCAAAGAGGTGGGGTACACACCCGCAGAACAGGAGCGGCGCGGCCGTCTACGGCTGCAAGCGCTGCTGTCCAAGGGGTTGGTCCCGAAGGAGAAGCTGTCGGCCCAGCAGTGAGAGCGGCTGGAGGCCGAGCTGCGGCGCGGCCCGCTGGCCTTGGGGATACGAAGAGAACCAGCGCTGGACCCTGACCCGAGTCAAGACGCTGATCGGCCGGCTGTTCCATATCGGCTACCCCATTGAGGGGGCGAGCTGCTGCATCGTCACGGCTGGTCGGTTCAGGTCACGGCGCGGCGGGCTCTGGAGCGAGATGAGGAGGCCATCGTTGCTTGGAAGGAGTAGGTGCGGCATATGGTAAAGCACCCCGGCGGACCTGGGCGCCTACGTGTGTTTCGAGGACGAGCCCGGGCGAGGCCTGAGGCCGCCGAATGGACGCACCTGAGCGCCGGTGGGGCCCGTCCGGTGACGGTTCGCGGTAGGGGCTCCGGCCGGGTCAACTGGCCGGCCAGCTCCCTGCCTGCCTCGTCCGGATCATCAAACGCAAGATGAAGAAGGTGCCTGGCCGAGCTGCCTGTCGATGGCCAGTCGATGTGTGGAGCGATTCGATCAGGGCGGGCGAAACGCCAACGAACTACGCCGCCTGCACGTGCGGCAGGAGAACTTCACCCCCAACCACCCCATCACTTGCAGCAAAGTCGAACGCTTCCAGCAGACCACGAAGAACCGGCTCCGCGCGCAGCCCGGCCAACCGGCCACCCCGGCCGACCTGCAGGCGCTTCTCGACCGCTTCTGCGACGTCTGCAACCACCACCGCCCGCACCGATCCCTGCCGCACCGCGCCACCCCGGCAGCCATCTACGCCGCCTCGCCCAAGGCCCTGCCCGCCCGCAGCCACGACGCCGAGCTGACCACCGACCCCACCCGCGACTACCAGCCTCAGGTAAACCCCAACAATTGGAGTTCCCCTAATGGGACCCTGGCGACGGCGACGACGGATACCGCACCCCCCGCAACAACCAGACCCAGAACAAGGCGTTCAACGACGCGATCAAGGACGCCGAGCAGCAGATCGGCCGTTCACTCACGAAGGCGGAGCGCAGGCGTGTGCACAACGCGATAACCAAGAAGGGTACGGCTACCACGAGATCGTGGACGAGGTCATCGGAATGTTCGGCGACGGCAACTGCTGACCACCGTCGAGACGCGCCCATCCGCCCCACCTGGAGCCCATAGGATTGCCCATCCACAGTGCAGCGCCAGTGCCAGAGCCGTTCGGAGGGCCACTCTGTTTTCCGATCCGCCTCAGTATCATGATCGTCTGGAGGAACGTCTCCGCACTCTCCTGGGGCTGCACGCGATCGGCGTCGGGCGGGCGCTGAACATGGGGATCATCGAATTCGACCCCGCACCGTCGGACGCATTGACAGACGACAGGTGGAGCGCCTTCGCGCTCCACCTCCAATGCCCCTTCCGAATCACCTACCAGAGCCGAGTGATCCTCGGCTCCGCAGATCTCGCCTGGCGCGAAAGCGAAGTCCGCGACACCGGCAAGCCCGACAGCGAACGAACCATGTACGACTTCATAACGGACCGCCTCGATGTCACCTTCGCGGAACTACAACCCACCGTAACCACGGTGCGAATATCCCCCTTCGGCGACCTCCGCGTCGAACTGGCCCAGGAATTCACCGTGGAGGCATTCCCCGTCAGCTCCGGCCGTGCCGAGGCATGGCGTTTCCTACAAAGAAACGGCGAACACGTAGTGTTTCCACCCGAAGAGCCGGCCCACGGCCAATGAACTTCTCCCCAGGGTCCGACATACCACCGCAAACGCTGGACATCGACGCGACTCAAGCAGAACGAACCGTCCTGTCACCCCACCTTTCACAACGGCCAACACCGTCCGACTGTGCTCTTGCTTGTCGTCCTTCCAGTGCGCCGCGCGCCCCGGAAGGGTGGCAAGGTCAAGATCAAGTCGTCGTACAAGTGGAAGTAGCGCATGTTCAACGTGTACCTGCGCCTGGTCGCCGATGACGGTGACCCGGAATCGGTGACCCGGGCGCTCGGTGTCGCACCCGATGAGTCCACCCGGCACGGCCGTCCGTCCCCTAGGACGGGCAGGCCGTACGGGTTCAGTTCATGGACCCTCGCACTCGGCCGGCAGGTGGGGTCGGACCAGTTGGAGGAGGTGTTTGGCAGGCTGATGGCGTGGGGCGGCCGGGGTGCGCAAACGTTGCGCGATCTCGCCGGCGACCGGGGCTGGGAGGCGACGTTGATCGTGGTGCAGGAGTTCCGCGACGCTGAGGAGCCCCGGGAGAAGGGCATCTCGATGGGCGCGCACCTCATCGGCTGGCTGGCGGCGGCGCGGGCCGGTGTCGAGGTCGATCAATACCTCATGCTTCCGCCGGAGTGAGCTTGATCGACACGCCCGGATTCACCACCTGACCTGGGAAATGCCTCCAAGATCATCCCGTGCATGTCCCCTGATCATGGTCTTACGGCCGCATGCGAGCACCGTCGGCTGCCTATCAAGGTCCGGAAAGCAAAAGACCTGCGGCTGTAAAACCGCAGGTCAGGGGGTCATAAATGGCGATCTAGGTGAGTGCCCCCGGCAGGATTCGAGCCTGCAGCACCCGCTTTAGGAGAGAGGAGGCTGCCCAGCCTGTTCAGACGGGTTGAGCTGGGTAAATATTGTGCGAGGCGTGTGGGGCATGCAAGATCATCCCGCAAATATCCCCGGCTCCGATTCCCGAGTTCCGCAGTTCGCGGGCACATGAGGCTTGATCGTCTGGTGTTGCTGCTGGTCGGCTGGGTTGTGGATAACTTTCCGGGCGCGAAAGTGTGGGCACACGACCGTTAGCGATTCTGCTGCGCGGGCTGGGCTATGTGCGGAATGATGCGGGCATGTATCTGCGGAAGACGCAGCGACGCAACGGCGACGGCAGCGTGGTCCGGTATCTGCAACTGGCCAACAACCGGCGCATCAACGGCACCACCCAGGCCGAGGTGCTGGTCAACCTGGGCCGCGAGGACAAGCTGGATGTCGCGGCGCTGCGCCGGCTGGTCGCCTCGATCAACCGCTACCTCGGCGACGAGGACGACGTCACCCTGCCGCTCGGGGCCGAGGCCGGGCCGCTGCAGGTCGAGGCAGCCCGCCCGTACGGGGCGATCTGGCTGCTGGATGAGCTGTGGCACCGGTTGGAGGTCGACACGGCGCTGGCGAAGGTGCTGGGCCCGCGCCGGTTCCGCACCGACATCGAGCGCGTGCTGTTCGCGCTGGTGGCCAACCGCGCCATCGCGCCGTCCTCCAAGCTCGCGGCCGCCGACTGGGTGAGTCACACGGCGGCCGTACCCGGCCTGCCGGCGATGGACGACGACCAGGCCTATCGGGCGATGGACCTGCTGGTGTCCGCCGATGCCCGCGGCGAGGTGTCGCGCAGCGTGTTCTTCGCGGTGGCCAACCTGCTCAACCTGGAGGTGGACCTGATCCTGTTCGACTCCACCTCCACCTACTTCGAGCGCGACGGCGAGCCGGCCCCCGACGACGACGGCGCGGTGGGGTTGCGCCGGTTCGGACACTCCAAGGACCACCGCAAGGATCTGCCGCAAATCGTCATCGGGCTGGCCGTCACCCGCGAAGGCATCCCGGTGCGCTGCTGGGTCTGGCCCAGCAACACCAGCGACATGACCGTGATCGAGCAGATCAAGGACGACCTGCGGGACTGGCGGCTGGGCCGGGTGATCACCGTGGTCGACTCCGGCTTCTCCTCCAAGGAGAACATGGCCTACCTGCAACGCGCCGGCGGCCACTACATCTGCGGCGTCAAGATGCGCGACGGCTCGCAACAGGCCCGGGAGGCGATGTCCCGCCAGGGCCGCTACCTGCAGGTCCGTGACAACCTACGGGTCAAGGAGGTCCGGCTCGCCGCAGACCCAGGACGGCGGTGGATCATCTGCCACAACCCAGTCGAGGCCGAGCGGGATCTGGCCCGCCGCACACAGCAGCTGGAGACGATCACAGCGGAGCTGGACCGGATCGCCGCCGCTCGCGCCGCCGACGCTGCCAAGGCGAAAACCGCAGCCGCCCAGCAGGGCAAGAAGAAGGCTCCCAAGCCGATGGATGCGCCGCACCGCAAGGCCGAGTGCGCCCTACGTGACCACCCGTCGTTAGGCCGGTGGCTCAAGCAGCATCCCACGACCGGCCGGCTGTCCATCGACGCCACCAAGGTCAAGGCCGAGGCCAACTACGACGGCAAGTACCTGATCGCCACCAGCGACCCGGATCTGAGCCCCGGAGATATCGCCGTGGGTTACAAGAACCTGCTCCAGGCGGAGGCGGCCTTCCGCACCGTGAAGACGACCTTGGACCTTCGGCCCGTCTACCATCGCCTGGACGAGCGGATCATCGCTCATGTGCTGTTGTGCTGGCTGGCGCTGCTGCTCATCCGCGTGGCCGAGCGCCGCACCGGGCAGAGCTGGCCCGTCATCAACCGCGAGCTGGGACGCGTGCATCAGGTCACCCTGTCCGGTCCCGCCGGACGGCTCCGGCAGACCACCCGCCTCACACCCGCCCAGGCTCAGCTGTTCAAGGACTCCGACGTCGCAATGCCACCAAAGATGAGCGGTCTCGAACCCACCGAATAAGCCCTGAGCAGGGGAAACGCTCCGCAGAGGCGTAGGCACACGCCGCTGGTGCCACCTCACGCCCGTTTCCCCAGGTCAATCCGCAAAATCCGAGCCCTCGTCTGCCCACCAACTGCGGAACTCGGGCGATTGAGAGGACCTCCCCCACCACGGCGGCACGGTGGATGACTGCCCGCAAGTGGGTCGGCCAGTGGTCACTGGGTAGCGACTGTCGGCACTTTTCTGTTGGGCGATGACTTCCACGTGTCCACCAGTCACGAGTATGTCTGGCTCCGGCGCGTCGGCGATGCAGGACGGGCTGGCCACGAGTTCGGTGAGCGCTGTCCTGAGCACGGTGGCGGCTGGTTGTTCGACGGTGGGCGGGAGACCTGTGGTGACGGAGTTGGTTGATGTGTGAGGTCATGGGCGGGACGGCTCTGGCTATCCGATCGTCGTGGCTGGCATGTGGTGCGTCATGGTCAGCGCTGCCGTTCCTGATTAAGACCTGCGCCCCTTGCACACTTCGGACGAGATCTCGGAAATCACTTGACCTTGCAGAAACGTTGCTAGAAGCTTGTAGCAACGTTGAGAACGGGGATGGCATGGCTTCCGATGATGTAGGCGCATCGCAGCTAGGGCACCGCCTAGCCCAACTGCGCGAACAGGCAGGTATAAAGCAGGCTGAGCTTGCCAGGAGTATCACCTGGAGCCCAGCTGTCCTATCTCGCGTCGAAGCAGGCGAAAGGAGCGTCTCCGGCGAAGAGCTCCACGCGCTGCTAACGGCCATCGGCACGTCAGAGGCGGCTGCGCTGGCGGACGCCTTGGATCGCAGATGGGTCGTTCTGCCTCGGCCGGCACTCGATCACCCGGATCAGGAGCTCCTTTGGGAGGCCGAGCAGCGGGCGCTTGAACTGGAACAGCTTGCGGATGGGCCGCAGGCGCATCCAGCGTTCCGGACCCGCCTTGGGGAGTACGTAGGCGAGATTCGTCACCTGGCGGGACTCCTACTCCGCCGTGAGCACCAGATCGCTTTTATCGGGGCTATTGGGATTGGCAAATCCACGGCTATCTGCCGGGTGACTGGGCTCGAGATCGAGGATCATGCTGGACGCCATACCGTCCTTGAGACGGCTGGGGGCGGAACCACGCTCTGCGAGGTCCACCTCAAAGTCGGCCCTGAGTATGGGATCTTCGTCGAGCCGCGCACAGACAAGGAGATCCGCGCCAGCGTCGAGGATTTCGCGGACCTCTTCTTCAAGACAGCGCAGTCTATCAACGCCGACGAACTCGCCGAGGGCGTCTCACGCGAGCTCGGGCGGGCCCTCCGAAACATGGCGGGCCTCGTGCGACCAAAAGCCGTCAAGGGTCCGGATGGCAAGCGCATCAAGACCCCGGACCCTGCCGAGGTGCTCGCGAACGAATCTCCGGAGAAGCGGGACTTCGTCGTGGAAGTCCTCACACGGATGAACCTTCCCCGCAGGGACCGGCGCGACGAATGGTGGGACCCATCGAAGGGCGAAAGCCCCTTGGATTGGCTGAAGGCGACCTTTGAGAACATCAACAACGGCCGACACCCAGATTTCTCCTTGCCCGCGCGAATTGAGTTGGTTGTTCCAGAACTCCTGAACCTGGCCGAGCTCAACGTCGGCATAGTCGACACCCGGGGGATCGACGGGTCGGGTGCCAGAGCCGACCTCGAGGCGCAGCTTGAGAATCCCCACACCGTGTCGATCCTGTGCTCAGGCTTCAACGCAGCCCCGGACCAGCCTGTCCAGGACTTGCTTCGACGCGCGCGTGAGATCGACAACTCCCAAATCGATTCCCACTGTGGCATCCTCGTCCTGCCCCGTCCCGGGGAGGCGCTCGCCGTAAAGGACGAATCGGGGCTGCGGGTCGAATCGAGCGAAGATGGCTATGAGATCAAAGCCGATCAGATCAGTACGGCGCTGACGCAGTACCAGCTCGCTGAACTGCCCGTGTGCTTCTTCAACGCGCTCGAGGACGGTCCGGCGGAGCTCGAGAAATTTCTGCACGACCGCATTCAGGACACGCGCGCCAGGTTCCAGCGCCAGCTTAGTGATGTGCTGAGCCGGGCTCTCACCTTGCTCGCCAACGCAGAGGAGGAACAGGTTCGGGAGGTCCAGCGCGCTGCTGGACGGTACGTCGCGATCTGGATCGAGCAGAGTTCAGATCCGGGCAGAGTCCGCACCAACATCCCTGAGGCGCTCATCGGCGAAATGCGTCGCGCATACGCGAGCACTGTGCATGCCGCCGTTCGCCGCAACGGGGAGTGGCATTCGCTCAGTTACTCCCATCATCTCGGATTCGGTGCCCGAAAGATGGCTGTTGAGGTTCTTCAGGAGCTGGTCACTGCCTTCACGAATTACTGCCAGACAGCTTGTAAGGCCCACCCTGAGGCAGAAGAGCTCCTATCCCAGGCTGAGCGCCTGATGACATCGGGATATGACAACTTGTTGCGGAAAATGCAACAGGTCGGTGTGAATCTGTACGGGTCCCAGCTTCAGCAGGAGTCTGCGCTGTGGTGGACGTGTATGAACGAGTGGGGACGGGGAAGCGGCTATCGCGATCGGGTCCTTGACCACACCCGCACATGGTTCGACGGGGAAGATCGGCTCGAGCTCGAGGATCGGCTCGAGGCGATGCTGCGTGGAGAGTGGGAAGCGTTGCTGCGACGCATTAGATCGATCTTCGAGCTGGGTGACTCGTGACTCACTCCTGCCGGGGTGAATAGCGCCCGCTGTAGGAGAGTGGGGCTACAGCGTCTCCTCATGTAGCTTGACCTGGGTAAATAACTTACGAAGCATGTGAACCATACAAGACCGTCCCGTGTATGTCCCTGGTGTCCATCGCAGGGGAATTCACGTCGTCCGGTGGCAAACTGGTCCAGAATGGAGTGTCATCAGGTTCGAGCGCCGGGTGTGGCGCAACATGATCATGCTTTTATCGGCTCTTCATGAATGGGTTGGACTTTTGGATTGAGGGCTCCTATAGGACGATCTGCTCGACAGCCTGACCCAGCGTGTCGGGGGTACATAGCACCACTTCCTCCTGGACTGCCGGGGTCAAACCGGCACCCCAGGCGACCCCCAGCCCGAAGGGTTGACCCGCGGCTGCCAGCGCCGAATTGAACGCTCTCCGGTAGGCCAGCATGTCCACCAGCGCGCGCCGGGCGGCCGTGGCCCCCTGCTCGCCCAGTTTGCACTCGATGAGCAGCCACCTGTCCTGGCCAGATGCATCTCGCCAGTGGAGGGACAGGTCAGGCCTCAGCTCATGGACGTTGGTGAAGGAATGGGCCCTTAGGACTTGCTTGTATGCGGACGCGGCCCCCAGCGCTGGCGGTGTCGACTGGTACCACAGGGATATTTGCCGGCCGTCGTCGTGAGCGCCGTTGCTTTGCACTTTCCCCTTGAATACATAGAACGGCTTCATTTTCCAGCCGATCTTCTGGAGGCTGTCGATGACCCGGAAGGTGACCAGGAGCTCGAAAAGCGTGGATTCGACGCTTGTCACCAGGCCTGCTTGCTCGATGGCCTCCCGAATCGCTACCTTGTCCACCTGCTCGACGAGAGGCACGAGGCGGTCATAAGCCCGCAGCACGGCGCGGGAGCGATCACGGTGACGGCCGGACCTGACCTGGGCGACCGAACGGGGACTAGGCTCCACGCGGGTTATACCGGAGAGAACTTGGTTGCTCTGGTGCATGATGGCCGTGTCGCGTCGCGCGCGCACCCTCTGCGCCGCGATCTTCTTACCGACCTTTCCAGTCCAGCCGATGTTGTTCGCGGTCCGCACGACCGCGTCAAGAACGTGGACCAAGAGCTCGTTTTCCGGGGTCTGATACACGCGCTCCGCGGGCGCAGTCACGAAGACATGGGGGTTCCCTGTGATGCCGCGTAACGAATGTGTCCGGTTCCACACCACTGGGCCGTCGAGCCGTTCTGGCGCCCGCTGTTCGGCACGAGCCGATGCAGTTGGCAGCTGCCGCAGGAGTGTTGGCAGGCTGGAGAGGAAGTCACCGACCTCCTCGCACAGCAAGAATTGCAGTTCTCCGAGCCGGAGTGCTTCGGCCGCCGGCCACTTCAGCAGGGCAGCAGCGGTCAGCAGTCCCGGGATCTCCGGCTGGGAAGCGGGCGACACGTACGACCAGATGCGGTCCCGGACCTCGACGATTCCCGCGCGGCGATCCCAAGGAATTTCGCGCATCAGATACCCGTCAGTGACTCATCGTCGAAATCTGCCTGCGCCGACGCCAAGTCATGCCTCAACTCCAGACCCAGGACGTCCGCCATAGTCCTGCGGAGCCGTTCCCTGTGCCGCTCTCCCACCAGTGCTGAGACCATGCCGAACAGTTTGTTGCCTTGCTGGAGATCGACGCCTTCGAACTGGGCAAGCAGGAAAGTGTAGAAGAGCTGGAAGGTGAGGTCCTCCCGGAACGTGGCCTGGTCAGCACTGGCATCGGCGTACTCGTGCGCGAAGCGCGCCATGTCTAGGAATGTGGCCGGGCCGATGTCCTTGAGTGAGACGACCCTGTGCAGGCCGGAAAGGACATCTTCGATGATCTCAGCGTTGTGCTCTTCCGTGTTCTGGAGCTCGGCTTTCCATAGTTCCTGGAACACTTCCCGCGGGGGTGAAGGCACCTCGATGAAGGCGAAGCGGCGCATAAGGGCGAACGACATCTGGTAGAGCAGGGACTTGTCAAAGACGTTCATCGTGGCGATGATCCGCCACGACTCCGGGATGCTGACGATGTCATACCCCGCAGGGTTGAACTGGCCGCGTCCCCCGGCCGGCAGCAGCACCACGGGACGCCCGTCTTTGTCCTCGTAGGGGAGGGTGACGGTCTGCTTCGACAGGACGGTGAAGAGCTGACCGAAAGCCTTGTCGAAGTTCGACCGGTTCAGCTCGTCGATGAGCAGCCACCGGGATTCGCGGATCGCCTTGAGGAACAAGCCGTCCTGAAAGACGAGAGCGCCGTTCGTGCCACCCGGGCGGAGCCCTCCGATGGTCTCATACGTTGTCCAGTCACTTGTCGCCGTGGTGAGCGTGTAACCCGTACATAGACCGGCCTCGGTAGCCAGCTGGCAAATCCGCTCGGCCAGCGTCGTCTTGGCGGTTCCCGGGGGGCCAGTCAGGATGATGTGCTTGCCACTTCGAATCGCTGCCATGACCGAGCGATAGACGTTTGGGTCGATCTGCAGCTTGACGGGTGGTGCTGCGGCCAGTTCTTTAAGCGTGGGAACATCGAAGGGCCTGGCGGGTTGCGTCACGGGTACCTCTCCGAGGTAGCAGTACTCAAACAAAGGCGCCGATGCGTTTGCGACCGTCAGGATGTACGCGCCGAGACCGTTGCCAACCTTCTGAAGTTCCTCGGGGGTTAGGTAGTAAGAGATACTTGCCTGCACGCCATCCGGTCTTGAAGCATACGCTAGCCAGTCATCCAGCGTCCCAAATTCAGATCCGCCAGGAGGCTTGCGCCAAGAATCGCGGAAATATGCGCCAGCAGGCAGGGCGCGACCTAGTGCTGTAACTACTGCTAACGGGACCGACGCCAGCTGGTTTCGCAGATCAGTCAGTGCCTGCTCCGCTTCATTTTGCGCTTCGGGGTCGGTGAGCTGCGATCTCCCTGCTCCCATGCATATGCATATTTCAGCACCAGCGCCCGAGATAATGAGCGCTACTTGGAGCCCATAAGACTTGTTAGATGCAGCTATCGGAAATATGCAGCACCAGATGTCCTTCTGTATAGTTGCGTTGGCTTGATATTGGCTTGTGAAGGGTTTGAGTGGAACGTCGATCTCTGTGTTTTCACTGAGCCAGCTAGCAAGCTCCTTGAGGCGGTTCCAAATGTCTTTGTAGTGCTCCCTGTCGGGTGATGGTGGATATTCAGAAGTCCACTTATTCGCGTCCTGGTAGCGTACGAATAGCGAGCAGTCGCTGTGGTCAAAACGCACATCGATCGCAGTCTTTTTAGGGCTGCGGATTTCAAATCCTAGCGCCCTAAGTCTGCTAGTAGTTTGCTCTCCGCCGCTGAATTTGTTGGGCAGCGGCCCTAGCTCGGTATATTGATATCCATGAGCAGCTGCAAGCAGTGGTTTCGAGTCGTACTCGTGACCGTCGTATGCCACAACGAACTTGCGTGATCGATCGAAGTCGTACTTGGTGAGAAATTTCTCTCGCCCTAAGCGGTCGTACTCCTTTATTGCTTCTAGGACGGCATCGCGGCTGGTGACATCCTTGGGCCCCATAGCCTGATCATACTAGGACATATCTGTGCACTGCGGGTCAAGATGTTCTCCCTCGCGTGATGATGCAGGTGGAGAGCTGACGAGGCGTAGCGCGGTGGAGTAGCAGGGGAGAAACTGTCGCCAGAGTCACTAAGCTCTACCATTCTGACGGCGCTCGCGCCGGGTGCGGATGAGTCGGCGAGCCGGCCCCGGGTTTGGTTGAACCAGCCTCCTGGCGCAGATTTCGAGCGCACTAAGCCCGCAATCTGGCGACCCGGGTCCCGAAGAGTGCCCAGCCGTGGGTGTCGACGATGCTGCGACACCGTCTTCGAGCAGCCCGATGCCGCCTGGGTGCGGGCCTAGCACCGCCAGGTCGTCTAGGCGCTGGAGGACAAGTGCCTGGAGGCCGCCGAGCATCTGGACGAGGCGCGCGAGGACATTCAGGCTTTCACCGCCCACCCCAAGATGATGTGGCGGCAGATCAGATCTGGTCTGACAATTCGCAGGAGTGGCTGAACAAGGAGATCTGCCGCACTGACGTGGACGGCACCCCGGGACGTGATCATCCGGCTGGTCGGCGCGGTACTGGCCGAGCAGCACGACGAGTGGACCGAGGGCCGCGCTTTCTCGGCCTAGGGATCCTCGCTGAATGCCGCAAGGCCGCTGAGAGAAAGGCGAATGAAGACGATGGTGATATCAACGTGACGAATGGTTTTATTGCTGCTTAAATGGGATTTAGATCGCAGAGGGGTTAAATTTCATACACCACGATCTTGGGCGCGATCGAAGGTCGCAGAGATTCCCGGTCGCCTCATGACGATCTCGCAAGGTCAACGGCTTTACAGGGCTTCGTCTGATGCTAAGCAGTTGTAGCGGTGACCTGCAGCGATGTGCGCTCCTCCCCGATTCCTGTGCCCTTGGCAGGTTCGCAGAGCTTTCGTGCCGCAGTCGACAGCTCGCCCTATAGCAGTCCGCGCGCGCCTCATCGCCGTGGCATCAAAAGCACCCAGCGTCCGGTCATCAGCTCCGCCCAGCGAAAGGCGTGCTGAGCGCCTTTAGCCTTGGGATTGCGCTAGTTCACCTCCACTGGGAAGATAAGGTCAGTACGCGAACGGTGCGGATGGCGAAGGGCCCCGATTGTGATGCGCCCCTTCAGCACGTATGGGGCGAGCGACCGTAGCAAGGGGGGACTGTGACCGGGCATGGGGCCCAGTTGCCGATTACGGGAACGCAATTAGCCGTGGACGGTCAGCTCGTCACGGTTGTCATGGCCACTCCCACCGTAACCGGGGTGGACCTGGTCATTCGTAAGCCCGATGGTTCTCTGACCGACGCCGCCCTCACCACGGCAGAACTTGCCGCGGCATCGATTCCGGCCAACGACGCGGGAGGAAATGCGGAAAGGGCGCTTACTGGTATGTGGGGACGCTGGATGCAGCATGCCGTCCCGCGCATCCGCTCCGCAGTACTTGCCACTCGGCCGCTGAATCCGTTCGCGCACCAGGACGAGGCCGTTTTCAGCTACATGCTGGCACAGCCGCGTTTGAGGTTTCTACTCGCCGATGAGCCAGGCACCGGCAAAACGATCATGACTGGTATGTACATCGCTGAGGGGACCCGGCGCGGGCTCATTCCCGGCCGTACAGTCGTCATCGTCCCCGCCCACCTGATCGAGAAGTGGCGCCGCGACCTACGCCGCTACTTCGCCATCGAGGCGGGCCGGCTCACTCCAGAAGTAGCGCGCGACCCGAGGGATCTCGACCCGCGCGTCAGCGTCTGGGTCGTCAGCATTGATCTGTACACGTATAACCACGACGTACGGCGCAAACTTGCTGGCGGCCGAGCGTCCTGGTCTCTGACGGTCTTCGACGAGGCACACAGGCTGACCCCCACTTCGCAATACCTCGGCGCTGGCCGGGAAATCGCCCAGCGGACCCACCACCTGCTCCTACTGACCGCGACGCCGCATCGTGGCAAGGAGCACTTCTTCCGAGGTCTGCTCAACCTGCTCGACCCCACCCTCTACCCGTGGGACCCCAGACAGGCCGAGTACGACACCGCTTTGCGACCCAGCGCGCTGTCTTTCTTACGGCGCATGAAGGAGGAACTGAAGGACCTTGAGGGGAACAAGCTATTCCCGCCCCGCTACGCCAAGACTGTGCCGGTGTCGCTGAGCCCGCATGAGTACGCCGCGTACACGGCCGTAATGGATTACGTCGACACGCATTACGCCGACAACGCCACCCTGGCACGCTCCATCTATGGCAAGCGGGCTGCCTCCGCATTGACCGCTGCGGCGGCCACCATCGGTCGCAGGCAGGAGGCGCTGCGAGGGGCAGCGTCCGGGAGGACCGGCGGCCCTGTTCCGGCCGAGTTCACCGATGGTACCGGTGCCTTCACCCTCGCTATAGAAGACAACGACGCCTGGGACCGGGGTGAGGATGTCCTCGTCGCAGCTCGCTCCAAAGATAAGGCTGAGGAGTTGTCCGCGCTCGACGGCGTGCTCGCCACCATCCTCGAAGCCGAGGCACAGGGGCCCTCGAGCAAATGGCAGCAAGCTCAGGGGGTTCTTACCCGCCACGGCATCCGGCCCGGGGACGGCCAGTTGCTCATCTTCACCGAGTTCGCCGATACCGCCCGCTGGCTCGCGAAGCTGTTCGTCGACCAAGGCTTCACCGTCGAGACCCTGGAGGGAGCCGTCGGGCACGCCGACCGCGACAAGCTTCAGCAACGTTTCCTCAACGGGGACTTCCAGGTTTTGGTCTCCACTGACGCTGGCGGTGAGGGTATCGACCTCCAGTCGGCGCACATAATGATCAACTGGGACATCCCCTGGTCACTGGTGCGCCTGGAGCAGAGGATGGGCCGGCTACACCGCATCGGTCAAAAGAAGGCGGTGCACATCTACCACCTGGTAGCGCCTGAGACTCGTGAGGGTCGCGTGCAAGAGGTCATGCTTACCAACCTCGAGGCGGCCGGGGGCGCCCTGGGAGGTCGCATCTTCGACCTGCTCGACGCGGCTGCCGACCGTACCGGGTTCGATTACACCAAAGCGCTCATCGAGGCGCAGTCCAGCGCCACGGCCAACGTCCATGTGCCGCGCGCCGATGACCTCATCGCAAGCGCTCGGGAACTCGTGGCCGATGAAGACCGGCTGCGGACACCGGCCAATACCGAAGCAGCGATGGAACGCTTCCGCGCGGACAGACTTGAGGCTATCAACCCCGTCATCGTCGATGCGTTCGTCGACCAGCTCGCCCGCTCGCAGAACTGGCGCCTTGCTCCCGGGCCGGCCAAGGGCCTGCGCCGGGTGGCCTCCCGGCGTCCGCTCCCAGCCGCACTTGGCGGGGAACACGAGCGGCTGGTTGCGGCCGACGGCGCGTCGGTCCGAGAGGCCATCAACGACGGCGCTACCGACCTGGACGACGTCGTAGTCCTAGGCCCTACCGAGGAGCCTTTCAACGACCTCGTTGAGCTTGCGCTCCGTTCCGGCGAGGCCGACCTGGTGCGCGGTGCACACCTGGTCGATACCGCATCGCTGACCGGATACACCCTCTTGCTCTACGACGCGGAGGTGGAAGTACACGACGGACTCCGTCGAGTCCGCCGGAAAACGCCACTGCTGGTCCGATACTCCGGCGCGGGTGGTTTCTCAGCTGGTTGGGAGTCGCTGATGAACCTGCGAGCGGCCACCACCGAGCACGAGGGCGCCCCCTCGCTGGCACCGTCTATGCGCAGCGAAGGTCTCCGCGAAGCGCAGCGGCTCCTCGGTGAAGAGGTCGCCCGCTACCAGCAGGAGCGCCGGGCATGGGTGCGGAAGGCGCGTGAGCAGCTGGACCAGGTCGAGTACCGCTATCTCGAGGAACTCGAGGAGTTGGCGTTCGGTGTGCGGCGCGAGCGGATGGCTCTCTTTGACGACCTGAAGCAGGAGCGGCTTATGCAGCTGAGCCAGATTGAGCGGGTCAACCCCACCGCTCCACGGCTCATCGGCTGGGTCAACATCGCCGGAGGTGCCCGCGCCACCGAACTAGGCCACGACCCAGACAGCGAGGCGTTGGCCATAGCGACCGTCCTCGCAGAGCTCGAGAGGCTCGGCTTCATCGTCGACGACCGGCAGACCGCGAAGGTTGGCTATGACCTGTTCGCCCGGCACAAGTACCGCGGCGAGCAACGCCTCGTGGAGGTCAAGGGCTTTGCTACGCACCTTCGCCCGGTCTGGCTGGAACAGCACGAATGGGCACAGGCGCAACAGCGGGGCGAGGACTACTGGCTCTACGTTGTTGAGAACTGCGCCGTGTCCCCAACAGTCGTTGTTCGCGCCCAGGACCCCGCCAGCAAGCTCGCCCATGGGCCCAGGCACATCGAACGATTCCAGATCAAACTCGCCGACTTGAGAAAGCTCATGGGAGACGGCCAGTGACCGACCAGGCCCAGCCCCCGGCGACCACCAGGCCGTCGGACACAGCGCGCGACGTAACCTCTCGCATGATCGACCGCTGGTTTCCCTGCGCCGCCGTGGACGCGGCCGTAGGGACCCCGACAGGGTCGGGCCGATCGGAAAAGGCTCTATTCACATGGTTCGCGTCTCGACCGATTGCTCAGGCGCGTGCCGCTGTGCTAAGCACGCTGCTGCCCGAGGACGATTCTCTGCACCCTGACGTCGAATCTGCCATCATAAAGGGCGACAAGGGGGCCCTCGAGCGTCTGCGCAAGGTCATCTCCGCTGACTATCCCGAACGCCATCCGGTTGTTCTTGATATCTTCTCTGGCCGCGGCATTATTCCGTTGGAAGCTGCCCGGTTGGGAGTTATGGCGGTTGGCACAGACCTCAGCTCTGTCGCGACGCTGGGTGGCCGACTCTTGGCCGATTTCGCTTTGCGCGACTGGTCGGCGGAGCCTTCTCTTCCATTTGCTGTCGATGAAGCCACGCAGGGCCTCTTCAGAGATGCGGAGCCCAGACTATTGGCCGACGTCCGCGTAGTGCTTGCCGAAGTGGGGCGCAGAGTGGCTGTAGCCCTGGATGCATACTACCCGAGGAACTCGGAAGGCCATTACCCCTGGGCGTACCTGTGGTCCATCACCATTCCGTGTGACCAGTGCAAGCGCCGGTTCCCGTTGGTCGGCACGATGGCCCTGCGCCACCCATACAGGCGGACCGAAGACGTCGGTCAAGCGCTGCGGATCGTCGCTGACGGAGAGGAGTGGCGCTCGGAAGTCGTCGACGGTGCGCCGCACCAGTTGCCGACGTTCGCGGCCGCGCCCGGAAAGAAGGGCAAGAGCGCGAGGTGCGTCTTCTGCAGCCATGTGCACAGCCTTGATGTCGTCAAGGCCAAGGGGAACGCTGGTGAATACAAGGACGCCCTGCTGGCGGTTGCAGAGGAGTTGGATGGCGGCCCGCGGAAGACCTTCAGGGTCCCCTACGCCGTGGAAGTGAAAGCTGCGGCGGCGGTCAGGCTGGACAATCTGGAGCCCTTCGGCGGTTTCACGGCCGTGCCCGATGAGCAGATTCCACCCGGGAATCAGGACACCATCCGGGCCAGCGCCTACGGGTTTCATAATTACGGGTCACTCATGAACGCTCGCCAGACACTGCTGTTCGTCGAGACGGTCAGAGTCGTCCGTCAGCTTCGCGCTGAGCTGATTAAGAACCACAACAGCGCTGAATACGCAGCGGCGCTTGCTGGCTATGCTGCCGCCAATGTGCCGCGGATGCTGAAGCATGCCACACGCGGAGCAAAGTTGCGGTCGCACGGGAACACGAGCGGTACCGGCCAAAACAGAGTTCAGATTGACCACATATTCTCCGACGAGAGCAAGGTGGCCTTCGGCTTCGACTTTCTTGAAGCGGGACCTGGCGACGGACCTGGAACGTGGGCAAGTGTCAGCGAAAGCGGCATCAACGCCTTGAAGAAGGTTCTGGAGGAGTCCAAGCACGGCCGGCCGGGACGGTTCCGTCGGGCGTCCGCAGTTGCTCTGCCGTTCCGGGACAGGAGCGTCGACGCAGTGGTCACCGACCCGCCGTATTACAACATGATCGACTACGCCGACGCTTCCGACGTGTTCTATGTGTGGCTCAAGCGGTGTCTGTTCGATGTCTTCCCCGACTTGTTCGACACCGACGGTCTCCAGGACAAGTCCGAAGAGATCATCGTCAAGCGCGGGAACGCACCCGGTGAGCACCGCACAAAGGAGTACTACGAGCAGATGCTCAGCCGCGCCTTCGTGGAGGCGAAGCGCGTCTTGCGGCAGGACGGACACCTCGTAGTCGTCTTTGGACACTCCGATCCCGACGCCTGGCATCGGCTGCTGAGTGCTCTGCACGAGGCGGGCTTCGTCGTGACCAGCTCATGGCCATCCCGTACCGAGACTGCCTCGACCGGTGTCGCCAGCATTAAGGTGACCGTCACGATCGGCTGCCGTGTGGCCGCACCGGACAGGCAGGTCGCAACAGCTGCCCAGGTCGACCGTGCGGTGACCGAGGCGGTCAAGACGGCGTGCCGAGAGTGGGACCGTGACGGACTTGCGCTCACCGACCAGCTGATGGCCGCCTACGGCCCAGCGATGGGTATCTTCGGGCGCTACAGCAGAGTCCTCAAGCCCGACGGCATCCAGGCTGAGCTCGACCGTTACCTGACCCTCGCCCGTACCGCGGTCCGGGACGCCACCGCTCTCAAGCTCGACGAGCTGCCCCTGGATACCTTCGACGCACCCACCCGATTCGCCGTCTTCTGGCAGCGGCTCTACGGGCGCACCAACGTACCGAAGGGTGAGGCCAGATTCCTCGCGCAGGCGGACAACCTGCGCCTGGAGGAACTTCGAGGCTCCTTGCTGACTGAGAGCAAGGGCGGCTACAAGCTACAGCTCAACGCCCCCGAAACTGTCTCGGCACGTTCGTCGACGTTTGAGGTGGCTCGTGCGATGGCCGCTGCATGGGACGCCGGTGGCACCGAAGCAGTAGCCGCGGTGATGGCGCACTCAGACCGCCAGCCTAACGACGTACACCTTTGGGCCGTGGTTGGCGAAATCGTTGCGCAGCTGCCGCCGAGCGACGCCGTCGCCAAGGCCCTCACCGCCGTCCAGCGCAACGCCGGCACCATCGGGAATCTCGTGCAACGAGTTGCCGCCGAGGCCCAGTCTCAGGACGCCCAGATCGCCCTCATCGACCTGACGGAGGCGCACTAACTATGAGCACTCAGCCACGCGCCACCGAACACTGGGCGGACGTCCTAACCCTGCGTCCGGAGGTCCGCGCCTCCGACGGCTCCGTTGGTGAGCTGCAGATGTCATTGCATAAGGCCGTCTACCAAACCGTTGATGTGCCCTATCGCAAGGTCGACTACTACATCGACATCACCCAGCCCACGCCGAATCTCATCGGCTTTTTCAGCCAGATCGCTCGGAGGCTCGGGAGTAACGCAGATGCCGCCGCGCTGTTCCACCTTGACCAGGGCATGGGCGGGGGGAAGTCACACGCACTCGTCGGTCTTCACCATATGGCGAACAAGCCCGAGGAATTCTTTTCCACAGCCTTCGGACAGCTCATCAGGCGCGAGGCCGAGTTCGCGGGTACTGAGGTGAACCTCAGTGGCTCCCAGGCCATAACACTCACCGCTGACTACTTCTCGCCCGGCAAGCCTACTGAGACCTTCGGCCCGGCAACTAATCTGTTCGAACGTTTTATCTATGCCCTGGTTGATGGAGACCTCGACCGGTATCACCACTGGGTCAGCATGGGACCCAACAAGGCCACCATCCAGCAGGCACTGACCGACGCCGGCTGCCCCGTGCTCATCCTGCTTGACGAGCTTATGGACTATGTTCTCGCGCTTGCCGACGCAGAGCACGTGGCTTCCATGCCCAGTGAGAAGGCGTTCCTCAATGCGCTCATGGACGCCTGCGACGACGTTCCCCGGGTCGCGTTTGTGGTCGTGATGATTCGTTCCGAACTTGACGAGCGCGGCTACCCCTTTCAGGCCGAAGACTTTCGGGACTACGTTGCCCAGCGCCTGGTCCGCAATGGGACTACGGTGGCCGTTACCGAGGCGCAGGACTTCGCTTCCATCATCCGGCGGCGCTTGTTTGAAGTGCCGACCGATGGCCAGCTGCCCACCACAGCCCTCGGTGAACAGTACGTCGCCGACGCCGCTGGGTCCTGGCGCGATTCAGTGTTCGACAAACTCGGAGCCAACCGTGGCACGGTGGGCCTGCCGGACCGTGTCGGCGGCAGTTACCCGTTCCACCCCGAGCTGATGCGGGTGGTGCGTGACGAGTGGTCCCAGGTGCAGGGCTTCCAGCGGGTCCGGTCCACCGTTGCCATCTTCGCGCGCACCGCGCTGCACTGGGTCACCGAGCATCGCGCTGGGCGCTGGGCGCCCGCACTCATCAGCGTCGGTGACATCCCCCTGACCGTCGCTCTCGAGCAACTGCTCTCCTCGGGTCTGCTTCTTGGCAACGACCGCGCCATTCAGGGCTACCGCGCGGTCGCCGGAACCGACGTAACCAGTACCGACGGGACCGGCGGACGCGCGGTCAGCGTGGACGCAATCCTCACAAGCAGCGGTATCACACTTGGCCAGCCCGCTCCCGCGGTTCGGATGGCCAGTGCACTGTTCTGCTACTCGCTCGTCGGGCGCGCCCAGGGACGACGCGGCGCCACCAAAGCAGAGTTGCTCGCAGCAATCTTCGAGCCCGGCCGTGATGGGGCCCCAGCCTTCACGGCGGCCGAAGAGGTCTTCAATGCCCTTACCAGCGATGAGGGTTTGGGCGCGCTCGAGGTCTACAGCCCTCCAAATGCACCGGCTCGGTACTACCTATCCATCAAGCAGACCCTGCGGATGTACTTCACCGCCGCGATGGCGTTGGTCAAGCCCGAGGACCGCGACGCGCTCATGTGGGAATTCGCTCAGAAACTGGCGAGCAAAGGCCCCTTTGACGAGGTCACGCTGGTCGACCGGCCCGCCGACGACTCAGCGGCCTTGGACGTCATCTTCGAAGGAGTCGACTCCACCTCCAACCGTCTTGTGATCTTGGATCCACGGCGATGGACGCTGCTAAACGGCAAGGACACTGCCAGCCGCGCGGACATCGAAGCACTGCTCGGGCTGGGCCCGAAGGGACTGCGCGTCGATAACGCCGCGAGTTGCGTCGTGGCGTGCGTCAACACCCAACGTCGCGACGTCGCGCGCAAGCGTGCAGGGGAGTACCTCGCGTGGCGCTACGTCATCCGCCAGATCGACGACACCGACGATGAACTGACCGAGGCAGGCGCCAAGCTCTCCGAGGTCGAGGGGAAGCTGAAGCAGGACGTCGCCAAGGCCTACCAGCATTACGCCTACCTGCTGCGTGCAGGCGGCCTCAATGTCGAGTTCAGGCGCTTCGACGAAGATACCCGCAGCGCGCTTCGTGGCGACAACGTCTGGGCACAACTGGTCATCGACGGCCGAGCGACCCAGCCCGGTGGCCTCGCTGCTGACTACGTCGCCGCCCTGTTGGAAACCTTCGATCGCGCCCTGACCCCACGCGAGCTCGTTCAGGCCTTCTATAAGAACCCCAGCTTCCCCTTGGCGCCATCGACCGACGAGATCCGCCGCGTCATCTTCGACCTCGTCACAAAGGACTGGGAGCTCGTAGATTCCGACGCCAACCGTCTTGCGGTGGCCTCGCCGGGGCAAATCCAGATCAACTCGATCAGCCAGTCCCTCCGGCGTAGGACTTCCGAGCCGGAGTCCCCAACGCCGACACCTTCGGAGAAGACTGACGACGAACCATCACTGGTTAGGATCAAGCCGACAGGCCCATCGACGACCACACCTGTCACCCCACCCACACCTACGCCGGAGGTGACCCAGGGCTCCACGGTCTACAAGCGGTACGCAGTCGAACTGTCCAACCGCAGCATCACCTCACCGGAGAACCGCGACCAGATCTGGCAGCTGCTGAAGGAGCTTGCAAAGACGCTGGACCCTGCCAATCCGCAAATTCCTGACCACCAGCTCATAGATTTCAAGGTCATCCTGACCACCCAGGAGGGGCACCAGGGCGGCGTGACGGATAAGGCCCGCCACATCGGCGCAAAGGTCACCGAGGAGCTCGACGACTTCTAAGAATCCGCCAAACAGCCCTCGCATCTCTGCGGTGCCGACCGTCAGCGCCTGTGCAGTCCCCGCGGCACTGGTAGCCCGGTGCCGGAGTCGAGCACGAGGCGGTCGCCGAGTGGTCGCGCCAGCATGACGGTGATCGTAGCCGTCTTGAGGATGTCCAGGCACACCTCAACGGAGTTGGATCTTCTCTCGTTCACGTCGACGACCACCACTCGGCCGGTCTCGTACGCACGTGCCCCGTGAATGGTGTCGCAAGCGCCATGGCCATACCGAAGAAGCAGTTCGTTCGGCTTGCCGGCGACGAGGTCGAACGCCATCACCTCTTCGACGTCCCCCTGCACCCGCTCGGGACGGGCGGTGACGGCTGAGGGGTCGACCGCCACATGGACCTTCTTCTGCTCGAACCCCTCGACGGTGAACAGCCAGGCGGCACCTGGATCGTGCCGCGGCTGGTCTCCAGTGGGAGACTTGCCCAGCCGGGCGCCGGGCACCCGGAGCGGGCGGCATCCCTTGGCCGGGCACTCGTCTTCGATGAGGTCATCCGGTTTGCTGAACTCCGCGTACGCGCTCGCCGCTGTGATGAGCGGCACCTATGAGACCCCGCCGTCCGCCATTGCACGTCGGCGCGATCCGGGGAGTCGGTGGGGAGTTTGGCTGCCAGTTGCCAGGCGCCGTTGTGCGAGCTTCTATTCACCCAGGCCGGGATTTGGCTTACGTGGTTCCATCCTTGTGGGTTCAGAACTCCCAGGGCGACGAACCCTTTGCGCCAGGCGCAGTCGTGGGCCGAGCCCTGCCAGTGCTCCGCCACCTCCTGGGCGCGATCGTCGAACTCGTCAGGCGACAGGCCGTGGGACCTACCGGGCGAGGCCTGACGGCCCTCGCCGCAGGAAGACAGGAGCAGCACCAGGGATAAGCACGCGATCACTCTTCGCATGAGACCTCCTCCACTCCCATGGTCAGCCAACGCCCGGCGCCTCCGCTTGGCTTTCCGGGTTCTGACGATCTCCTCCCGAGGACGCACTTGAACAGCCCCGGCCCCGCACGGTGAGCGTCGGAGTCGGCGATCGTCACTTCCTCATGTCATAAGAAAAAGTGCAATTGGGATAAAGGCTGACATGGCGCCCACGGCGGCCACATCTTAATCGCGGGCGCCGACTGGAGTTATCCGCATGCTCGCTGAGATGATCTCGGAGGAGATGTCCATTTGCGCAAGCGTGCGCCACGTAGCCGTTGCATTCGGAGCGGTCGGGTAAGGTGGATTTGGTAAACATGCCCCTTCGGCTGCTGATTGTTCTATAGCCTGGTCATGCTTCAGCGCCGTCTCCCGCATCCGGGAGCTGACTCTGTGTCGCCGTCATCCCCGCTGGGATGCTGACACGAAAGGAGTGGGGCCTATGTCCAATAGGGACTACAGCTACGATATTTCAGACCATTCGATCGAGTATGTCGAGGTGGATCCGAGGGCCATCAAGTTCGATCCACGTGCACAGCGCAGCCTCAACAAGGCACGTGCGCAAGCTATCGCTGAGAAGTTGGTCCCAACCGCGCTCGGGACGCCGATCCTCTCGCGGCGTGATGATGGCCAGTATGCGGTGGACGGAATGCACCGCGTCTACGCCTGTCAGCTCATTCTGGCGGGGAACGTCAACGTCAGGGACAAGGTCCGTGAGGACGTCCAGACGATCACCTGTGAGATCCACTCCGGCCTGTCGATGGCGAACGAGGCGTCTCTCTTCATCATCAAGAATAAGGAGTCCTCGAAGGTCGGTCCGACGGATGAGTTCAGGATCGGTGTTCTAGCTGGGCACCCGCTGTTCGTAGACACGAACATTGTTCTTGAGAAGCATCAGCTCAAGGTCGGCAGCCGCACCACCAACGCGGTGCGAGGTATCAAGGGAATCCTTGACGTTGTTAAGGAGTACGGCCCCAACATCCTGGATCAGTCGCTCGCCGTAGCTGAGGAGGCCTGGGGTCGCACGCCTGACACGTGGCACTCCGTCACCATCGGTGGCATCGCTATCGTGCTGAACCGGCATCCCGACGTGGTTAAACCCCTGGAACTAGCGCGGAAGCTCAAACGTCAGGGCGATCCCCTCTCCTTCAAGGCGAAAATTCAGACCATCGCGACAAACGGTAACACCCGTCTCGACGGCACCAAGGGCCGGCTCAAGGCGGCCCACCTAGCCGTTGCTGCTGCTTGGAACTCGAACCGTCGCGTAAACCGCATTCCTGTTCCGAACATCTTCGAGTAGCCCCGGGAGCATGAGTAATACAAGCAGACGCCACATCACGTCGAGGGAGTAGGAATGCCGGAGCCAGTAGTCAACGTTGACCTAATTCCCGTCGAGAGCCAAACAAGAACTATACAGACCTGTTTTCAACAGTGTCTCTACGAGGTCCCGAATTTTCAGCGTCCGTACAGCTGGTCTACAGACCAGCTAGAAGATTTTTGGGATGATGTTGTTCTAGCACGAGGCGATTTCTTTTTCGGTTCTACCGTAACATGGGTAAGCCAAAAAAGAGAATTGTTCAACGATACATATTCAATCATCGATGGCCAGCAGCGCCTCACGACGAGCACGATCATCCTATCGGTGATTCGCGATGCACTGCTGGATGTCAGCAAAAAGAATGATGCGACAGAAGGCGTATCGCTATCCGCAAAGAGCCAGGCGAATGCCACACAAAAATACATTATTGCGACCGACGATGATGGTGTCCCGCATCGGGTCTTGGTCCGCCCGGAGGCTATGTTCTACGAACATATTCAGAACCCGAGCGCGATTCCCTCCGGCGTTAAATGGAATGGCAGTGCGCAGCGCATCGGAGAGGCAAGGAAATTCTTCGAGGGTAGAATAATAAACGTCCTCAGTGGCCGATCTGCCGAGGAGCAGGTTGACCGACTCAAAGCGATTAGGGCGAACGTCCTAAAGGCTCGGGTAATCCAGGTGGAACTAGCTTCAGAGGAAGATGGGTTCCTAATCTTCGAGACCCTAAATACGCGAGGGGCCGATCTCCTACTCTCCGACCTGGTGAAAAACTTGCTAATTCGGGGCGGCGCCAGGGATGTTCCTGACCGAAAGGCGATTGCTACGCGCTGGGAGAGCATCGTCAATAGAGTGCAAGATGGTCGTACCAGTAATGATGTAGTCGACCGGTTTATCTGGCAGTCCTGGAACTCTCGCCGCGACGCAGCCACCGAGCCA
This sequence comes from Nonomuraea sp. NPDC048882, assembly GCF_040649755.1. NCBI lineage: Bacteria > Bacillati > Actinomycetota > Actinomycetes > Streptosporangiales > Streptosporangiaceae > Nonomuraea > Nonomuraea sp. NPDC048882. The sequence goes on along the minus strand of NZ_JBEZGB010000011.1, from coordinate 15,090 downwards.
GAGCTATTCAAGAAGATTAGCAGTCTGGTGGGATCAGAATCCACGAAACATCTGTCTTATTTGCAAGAGCTCGAAGTGGATTCTTCGACATATGAATGGCTTGAACAGGAGCATGTCCAGGTTCAGCAGGCTAAGCACGGAGGCAGCCGCAACGCTCTCGCCGTTCCGGAGGTCGTTGATAGCATTCGCGCACTTGCAATCTTCAACGTCTCGGTGGCAAACTCAGCCGTGCTTGCTGCCGCCCGAAAATACCAAGAAACGAATCTCCTAAGCCGATCCCGGCTTATCGAGGTTATGCGCCTCCTGGAGAACTTCCACTTCCAATTCACGGCCCTGACAAATAGCGGGTCAACTGGCGGAACGCGCGGGCGCTATAACAGATTCGCGGTTCTCCTTGAAAAGGCCGAAAACAAGGATAAAGTCGCAGTCGCGATCAAGGATTTGAGGGCGAAACTGCGATCAAGTCTTCCCAGCCGCAGTCTGGTCACCAAGGCGTTTGAAGAAATCTTCTATGCACCCTCCCTGCGACTTAACCAGGCGCAGAAGTTGCGATCACGCAAGATTTTTGTAGCATACGTTCTTATGACTTTCGCCAAGTCGCACAAGTTGTTGCCGGCTGGGCAGAATCTTGAGACGTGGTCGATTGAACACATAAAGCCTCAGTCATTGGGTACGGACAACACAAAGAATCCCGTCTACTCAATCGGAAACCTCACGCTACTTACATACGCACTAAATAACGATCTCGGAAACGCTAAGCTGCCCATCAAGTTGGCCGCTCTTCGTAGCGGAAGCGCATATTTTGACCCGGAGCTTGAGTCGTGGTCGGCTAATGTAGCCGAGTTCCCATTGGACGATCAGATAGCGTCTCGCGGTGCCCGGTTGGGTGAGGAAGCGCTGGACAAGGTGTGGAGTATTTAACGCCCATAACTGGTGTCCGATCGGGAGGGATGCCCTACCGCTAGCCTCTCTGTTTTTCAAGGGCAGTACTCTCTGTCGTGAGGTTGGGCGGAATCAACTAGAGACGTCGAGGATCTTGCAGCGCCCGATCACCTCGGGGTGGAGTTCCCCACCGGAGGCAAAAAAGCGTCATGCACGAACAGTCGGCGCTTTGGCGGCCATCAGGGCCGGCCCGCCCTTTCTTGCTCCTGAGCATGTGTCTCACCGCTGCAGGGCGCTGCCCGTCGTCCTGCCTCTGGCGCGGCAGGCGGCGGCGCAGCCGGGACCGGCCGAAGAGCCGCACGCCCGGCCGCGACGGCCGCCCTCAGCGCCGCCGTCGCCCGCAGGGCGGCGGCTTGAAACCGTAGAGAAAAGTCTCATCCAGTAGACCAAACATGGCTCTGACCTGGGCTTTTCTGTCGTTAGGACGCGCGGGAAGTCTCGGTTGATGCATTACAGAGTGGGCTGTTGCTGCTCGGCCGCCCAGCGCGAGTCGCCGGATCGCCTTCAAGGCGGTGGCCGGGGACGCGGTGGACAACTCTGGCGCGTAGGGCGGTCGAGTCTGAAGGTTGGATCATGTGATGGAACCATGCGGGAGGCCAAGACGGCAGTTTCCGAGGGACCTCAGCTCCGTACGAGCAGGCCCCGGGCCTTCAGCTTGAGGATGAGCCCGTGCGGCAGCGCGGGACAGTTGTGCACCCGGACCTCCTTGAGAGACGGGAGGGCCGCGACCTGGCCCAGATCGCGCAGCTGGTGGCAGGAGCCGAGGTCCAGCGTACGCAGGGCGGGCAGGTCGAGCTTGCTTTCGCCGAGGGTGCGCAGGTTGTGGACGTAGACCAGGCGGAGCTCCTCCAGGTGGTGCAGCCCGGAGAACGGGGTGAGGTCGGTGAGCTGGTTCAGGCCTTGGACGGTCAGCTCGCGCAGGGCGGGCATGCGGGCGAGCGCGGAGAAGTCGCGCAGGTCGGTCGCGTAGATCAGGGAGATCCTCGCCAGCGACGGGTGGCCCTCGAGCCCGTCGAGCGAGGCGAGCCGCTGGTGACTCTGGATGGTCACCGAAGTCAGCGCGGGTAGCCGTGACAGCGGGCGCAGGTCGGGCAGTGGGGCGTGCGGCAGGCCGAGGGTCGTCAGCCGGGGGTGGTGGCCGAGGCCGCTCAGGCTCTTCAGGCCGGTGCAGCCGTAGAGCCCGAGCGTCTCGAGTGCGGGCATGGCGGCGATGCCGTCGAGGTCGATGAGGCGGGGGCAGTCCAGAGTCAGCTTGGTGACGGAGTGGAGGTCGCGCAGCCCTGTCAGGCTGTTGATCTCAATGTGTGAAAGGTTCAGCTCTGTCAGCGCGGGCAGCCCCGACAGCCCGCTGACGTCGTTGATGGACCGGCAGTAGGTCAGGTCGAGCCGGCGCAGGTGGCGCAGCGCGGGCAGCGGGGAGAGGTCGGCGACCCTGCGGCAGTGGGCGATGCGGAGGTTCGTCAGCCCGGCGAGCGCGGACAGGGGTTTGAGGTCGCTGACGTTTCCGCAGTCGTCCAGCTCCAGCTCGCGCAGCCCGGTCAGTGCGGCCACCTCGGACAGGTCTGTCAGCTTCTTGCACTCTTCGAGGGCGAGGGTGTCGAGCATGGTCAGATGGCGCAGTCCAGTGAGCGAGTCGCGCCTGCTCAGGCTCAGCTTCGTGCGGCCCTCGGCGATGAAGGCGGGGGCGAGCACGCGCTCGGCGAAGCCATCGGGATCGAGCGCTCGGTGCCAGAGATTGAGCAGGTCGTCCGAGGTTCGCTGCGCGATCTCGGCGTAGTCGGCGGCCAGATCGAGCGCCTGGGCGTTGCGCGAGCGCAGCACGAGTTGCCGGACGGCCATCCAGGCCTTGGCCGGGGACGCGTTCGGTAACTGGGCGCGCAGGGCGGTCACATCGGGTGGCTGGGTCATGCCCGGAAACGATAGGGGGCGGGGCCGACGCTTTCGGATCAGAACGAGAAACCGGGCGGTCTGAGCGGCGGATATATCGCCGGATCGGCTGCGGGCGTCGCGGTTGATGCTTGACGCTACTGGCTCGGACTGGCTCAGCCGATGTGCGGACTGCCGCCATGGAGGTAGTGGCTGATCCTGAAACGCATGGAGTCGTGCATGCTGTAGTCGCCGACCTGGTGCCGCGGTACCCAGCGGACCTCTCGGGATTCACTGCTCGGCGTCGGCTCTCCAGCGACGGGTCGGGCCGTGAGGACGAGGGAGAACTCCTGCCGAACTTCGTCGTTGCTGGTGTAGTGGATGACGTGGTTCGGGTCGCTGTAGGTGCCGACCAGGCCCGTGATCTCGCAACTGATCCCGGTCTCTTCGAGAGTCTCCCTAATGGCTGCCTGGGGGATGGACTCGCCGAGGTCGATGGCGCCGCCGGGTAGGGCCCAGTTGTCGTTGTCGGACCGGCGGATGAGCAGCAGCTCGCCGGCCATCTTGCACCACCCACACGCCATAGCTGGGATGATCTCCCGACTCCATGACCCCGACTACGACCGCTGGGCCTGCCAGATCAAGCGCACCGGCGGCTGCCGACAGCCCATCCACCTGCGCGGCAAGGTCGAACACTACGACCAGGCCACCGGCCGACTTCTCCACCGCTACAGCACCACCACCGAGCCCAACGGCGTCCTGCGGGTGCCGTGCAAGACCCGCCGTGTCACTCGCTGCCCGGCCTGCGCCGAGGTCTACCGCGCCGACACGTACCAGCTCGTCCGCGCCGGCCTTGTCGGCGGCAAGGGCGTACCCGAGACGGTCAAGTCGCACCCGTGTCTGTTCGTCACTCTCACCGCCCCGTCGTTCGGCGCCGTACATACGCGGCGAGAGAAGAACGGCAAGACCCTGCCCTGCCATGCCCGCCGCAACGCCGAGACCTGCCCGCACGGGCAGGCGATGTCCTGCACCGATCGACACAGCTCGGACGATCCGCGGCTCGGGGAGCCGTTGTGCGCCGAGTGCTATGACTACGACGGATCGGTCCTGTTCAACGCCATCAGCCCGGAGCTTTGGCGGCGCTTCACCCTCGCGCTACGCCGCCGCTTCGCCAGGCTGAACGGCCTGACCGTCAAAGCCATGCGCAGCCAGGTGAGCATCGCCTTCGCCAAGGTCGCGGAATACCAGCGCCGCGGCGTCGTCCACTTCCACGCCGTCATCCGCCTCGACGGACCGAACGGCCCCGACACCCCGCCACCGGCCTGGGCAACCGCTGACGACCTCGACCAGGCTGTCCAACACGCCGCCGCCGCGGTGACAGCAGAGGTCAAGCCTCTGGGGCGTGCCTTCCGGTGGGGGACCCAACTCGACAGCCGTCGCATCACCCTGGACGGAGATCTCACCGACCAGGCTGTAGCCGCGTACATCGCTAAATACGCCACGAAGGCGGCCGAGTGCGTCGGCACGCTGGATCGGCGCGTCCAACCCCTCGACGACCTGAACGCTCTGCCGGTACGGGAGCATGCCCGTCGGCTGATCGCCGCCTGCATGCGCCTGGGCAACCGCTCCGGGCTGGCCGATCTCCGGCTCATCCACTGGGCTCACATGCTCGGCTTCCGCGGCCACTTCTCCACCAAGAGCCGCCGCTACTCCACCACGCTGGGCGCCCTGCGTGCCGCCCGCGAGGAGCACCGGCGTACCGAAGAGATCACCACTGGGCGCCTGCCGCTCTTCGACGAGGACACCGTTCTGGTCGTCGCCCATTGGCAGTACGCGGGACAGGGGCTGTCCCTGGGCGAGCAGCTCCTCGCAGCGGCGCTGACTGGCGTCCCCCTCCCGAGCGTCGGCGGTGGTCCTCGATGAGCAGGAACGACCAGTTGCTGACCGTGCCGGAGGTCTGCGCCGAACTGGGCGGGGTCTCCCGCCGCACCTTCTACCGCTGGCGCGAACTGGGCCGCGCGCCGGTCTGCGTCCAACTGCCCAACCTCGAACTCCGCGTCTGGCGGAGCGACCTCATGACCTGGCTCGACGCGCGGCGGGAGGGCAAGTGAAGACCACGTACGACGTGAGGCTCGGCCAGGTGCAGCAGCGTGCCAACGCCTTCATCGCGCGCTGGCGGGTGGCCGGCAAGGGGAAGTCCAAGAGCTTCCGCACAAAAGGGCTGGCCAACGCCTTCCTGTCGGACCTGCGGCAGGCGGCGAAAACGGGGGAGGAGTTCGATGTTGCCAGCGGCCTGCCGGTGTCGATGGTGGCGGCTGAACCGGAGGGGCCGTCGTTCCTGGAGTTCGGGCAGGCGTATGTCTTGCGGCGCTGGAACTCCTCGGCGGCCCGGACCCGCGAGACGGACGCGTACGCGCTGCTCACATTGATCCCCGCCCTGGTCAAGGACGCTCCTCGCCGCCCCGCTGCCGAGGCATTGCGCGAGGTGCTGCGCATTCACGCTCTCCTGCCGGAAGGCAGGCGCGTCGCGCTGGACCCGTCGCAGGCCGCGGCGTTGCGCTGGCTGGAAGGGGCGTCGCTGCCCCTGACGGCGCTGGGGGAGGCGGACGTGCTGCGCACGGCGCTCGATGCCATCTCGGTCACGTTCGCTGGCACTCCGGCTGGGGCGAACACCGTGCGCCGCAAGCGTGCCGTCCTGCACCACCTGCTGGAGCACGCGGTTGAGCAGAAGGTGTTCGGCACCAACCCGCTGGACGGCATCAAGTGGTTGGTGCCGAAGGCGGTGACGTCCGTCGATCCTCGGACGGTCGTCAATCCCGCTCAGGCTCGGCTCCTCCTGGACGCCGTGCCCAAGGTCGGCCGCAAGCGAGGCCCGAGGCTCAAGGCGCTGTTCGCCTGCATGTACTACGCGGCGCTCCGGCCTGAGGAGGCGGCCGATCTGCGGCTGAGGAACTGCACGCTGCCTGAGGAGGGATGGGGGCTGATCGTGCTGGAGAAGGCCCGGCCGCAGGGCACGAAGCGGTGGACGAACTCCGGTGATACCCACGAGTCGCGCAGTCTCAAGCACCGCGCCGACAGGGAGACGCGAGAGATCCCGATCCCGCCCGTCCTCGTCGAACTGCTGCAGGAGCACATCGCGACGCACGGCACTGCCGAGGATGGGCGCATTTTCCGTACGAGCACCGGTGGCACCTACTCCAGCTCCGCGCACTCCTACGTCTGGCAGGAGGCACGGAAGCTCGCCCTCACTCCGGCCCAGGTCACCTCGTCGCTCGCCGCCCGCCCGTACGACCTGCGCCATGCGGCCGTCTCGCTCTGGCTCAACGCGGGCGTCCCGGCCGTCGAGGTCGCGAAGCGTGCCGGCCACAGCGTCGATGTCCTCCTGCGGGTCTATGCCAAGTGCATGGACGGGCAGCAGGACCAGATCAACGGCAAGATCAACGACGCTTTGGACGACTGATCCCGTTCTCGACAGGTTTGGCCCCGGCCTGGCCGGGGCCTTGACCTTCGACACCCGAGTCATTCCCGCTGGAGCCCGTCACGTTGCGCCACCCTGGCATGCACGGGCCGCGAGAGGAGGACCATGGACAGTGATCAGAACCCCTCCGAAGAGCCGCGCCGAGTGGGGCGTCCGCCGTATGGTCTGCCGATACGTGACCGGCGCCGGTCCGCCGCCGCGTCCGACTCGCTCGGCTGGAGACGGTACGCAACCCCGATCCCGCCCGCTCCTCGTGGCCGGCGTCTTCGGCTGCCGCGGTTCGTGATCGTCGCCGGGCTGCTCGGGAGCATCAGCGTCGGCGTCTGGTCGATCTCGTGGCATGCCAACAGCTCCACGCCTCGTACGACGGTCGTCGCGATGCCGACCCCCCGTGCTGAGACGGTCGTCCCTCCTTCCTCGCAGTCTCCAACCTCCTCCCCTTCCAGCTTGGCGCCTGGAAAGCCGCCGTCTTCGGCGGAACCCAAGCCGCGTCACAAGGCGGAGAAGAACGACAGGAAGCGCCGACGAGCAGCACCGGTTGTGCCGCGTCCGGTTCCGCCTCCCGCGAGCAGCCACGTCGAACGGAAGGCACCGGCGCCTCGTCCCAAGCGTGCGGAGGAGCGTCGACACGTGCACCGTGAGCCGCGGAAGGTCTCGCCGTACGTCGGTTGGTGCGATGAGCTGTTCCCGCCGTCCCGTCCTGAGCATCGGATTCGCAACCAGGCGTGCCGTGCTCTTCTGGGATAGCTATAGGCCCGTGTTCGGCATGGACGATTTCGTTTGAACGGTGGTGGCAGCCCAGGTGAGGCCCAGTTTTACGCCTTCCGCGAGGGTCCGTTTTTGGGCGAGTTCCCAGAGGAAGCCGGCGGCGAAGGCGTCGCCTGCTCCCGTGACGTCCACCGCCTCTGTGGGGATGGCCGCGTAGTGGGTGCGCTCGCCTGATGAGTGGACGGTGACGCCCTCGGCCCCCTCGGTCACGATGGCGGTGGTGTCCTCGGGAATCGTGGAGAAGTCGTTGTGGGACCCGATCAGGTAGCGCATGGCGGGGGTCGTGCCCGGGGGGACGCTGGTGACGAGGGCTCCTGCGGCTGCCATTGTCTCGGCTGGGATGGTGAAGGGGGCGTGCCAGGCGGCGAAGTAGACGATGTCTCCGGGGGCGACCTCATCGACGGGGATCGTGATGGCGTGCAACAGGTCGGGGTGGATGCCGATGATCGTACGTTCGCCGTCCGGTTCGATGAGCAGGACGACTGAGGACGTGTGCCCTGGCAACACCTGGACATGGTCGATGCCGACCCCGGCTACCGTGAGGGTCGTCGTCATGTTGCGGCCGGCGGCGTCGTCCCCGACGTAGCCGACCATGTGGACGCGGCCTCCTGCTTGGCTCAGCGCGACGGCGACGTTGGCTCCTGTGCCGCCGGGCCGCTCGACGCTCTCGCTGGCCTGGACGAAATGGCCGCTGGGTGGGATGTGATCGACGTACAGGGCCAGATCCCAGGCAATGGGACCGATGATCCAGAAGTCAGCCATGCGCGGCCTGCCGCGTGGCGCGCAGTCCTTCGGCGAGGGTGTTCAGCTGTGGTGGGAGCGCGACTTGCGGTGTCCAGGGGATGTCCGCCGTGTCCTGGCGACAGTTCAGAATGCCTCCGACGATTGCAGCCACGGTGTCAGTGTCCCCACCGAGGCTGACCGCGTACCGCATGGCTTGTACCGGATCGTCGTGAAGGTGCAGTACGTGGAGGATCGCGCCCAAGGTGTCCATGACGTCCAACGACACCCCGCCTGGGCTGGGCACCCATCCTGTGGGGATGGGGATCGCGAAATGATCCAGCTCTTCGCAGGCGACGGCGATGAGGTCCTCGGCGGGGCAACCCTCCAGCGCCCACGATCCCATGGCCGCCACTGCGCAGGCGGTGGCGAGGGCGCGCGGGTCGGCGTGGGTGGTTCTCGTCATGCGTACGGTCAGGTCGCGGCGGCGGTCGTCCTGCGTGGCGGGCATGGCCCAGCCGATGGGGAGCACTCGCATCATGGCGCCGTTGGTTGCTCCGCCCTCGGCTGTCGCTGCTCCGGTGGTCGTGAAGCGTTCCACCGCTCTGCGAGTAGTGGGGCCGGCGCCGCGCATGGTCGGAAGGGCTGCGGCCAGGGCTTGGAGGAAGGCCATCTCTGAGCCGCCGGTGTCGATGAGGCTCCGGGCGAGCAGGATGAGTTGTTCCGTGTCGTCGGAGGTGCTGCCGAGCGGCCAGTCTCCTCGGGCGTTGATCGTGTCGGTGAGGTGGATGTCCTGGGGCGATTTGCCCTCCCAAGGGACGCCGAGGGCGTCTCCGCAGCAGAAGCCGGTGAGGCCGTTAAGGATGCGCTGCGCGGGCGGGACTGCCTGGTCCGGGAAGAGCTGCGTGAGAACGCCGAAGCCGCCCCAGGCGATGGCGCGGCGGCCGCGGTCGGCGTACTGGACGCGTTTCCGGCCCTGCGGGGCGAGGCGGGCCAGGGAGAGGCAGGCCGACGCCACGTCGTATGGAGTGCCGTGATGTTCGAACTCCTGCAACGCCTGCACGGTCAGCTCCCATGCGGCCGTCTCGTCGCCTTCGGCGCGGCGGACGTCGGCTTCGCTGTGGGTGACCTTGGCGGCGAGGAGGCCGTCGCCGAGGTCGCGGGCCATGCGGCCGGCTTCGGCGAGGGCTTGCGCGGCTTCCCGCACCTGGCCGAGGCCGCATCGGGCCTTGCCGAGGCTGTGCAGGGACTGGGCGATGCCGCGGGCGTCCTCTGAAGCCTTGCGGATGGCGAGGGCTTCGGTCTGGCTGTCTAGGGCGGTCTGCCAGGTGCCTGTGGCTTCGGCGACGAGTGCCGCGTCTTGGAGCAGGCCGGCGTACAGGGCCTGGTCGCGCTGATGGATGGGACGAGCGGCGACGTCCCTTAGGGCCTGAGTGATCAGGGTGTCCGCTCGTTCCACGTTGCCGGAGAAGTATTCGATCTCGCCGAGGAGCTTGAGCCACGGTGCCTGGTCGGTGGAGGTGCTCATGCCCTCGGTGGCGTTCCTGCGGCCGTCCGCGAATCGCCCTCGGTACAGCTCGATCTCAGCCAGCCGGAACAGGAAGCCCTCGCGGGCGTCCTCGCCGGTGAGGGCCAGGGCCGCGTGTGCCAGCTGTTCGGCGTGGTCGAAGTCGCCCCGGCAGAAGGCGACCTCAGCGCGTACCAGGGCGGCGTGCGCTGAACTGAAGGGGAGACCGTCGATCAGGGCTTCGGCCTGGGCCCAGTTGCCGAGGCCGAGATGGGCGCGAGCCACCCGGTACAGGCAGCGGCCCTTGTCCTCGTCGCGGTCGATGCGCAGGTCACTGAGGAGGTTGGCCAGGGCGCGGCAGCGGTCGAAGCGTCCTGTGGCGAGGCTGCGGTCCATGAGCGCGACCCAGGCTGCCACTCCTTCGCCGGAGTCGAGGTGGCTCAGATGGTAGGCGGCTTCCAGCTCGGCAGTGAACTCCTGGCGTTCGCCGTAGTGCCTGGCCAGCACTTCGTGGGCCTTGCGTACCTCGTCCGGGCGGACGCGTTGCAGTGAGCGTCGCAGGATGGAGTGCATGGTGTACGCGCCGGTGCCGCTGGTCGTGCCGCCTCGGATCGGTGAGATGAAGGAGTAGGCGGTCAGCTTGGCGAAGGCGCTGCGGTCGGACGGGAAGTCGAGCGCTTGGCCGAGGTGGTGGAAGGTGTTGGCGGTGAAGGAGCGGCAGGCGCTGACGGCGAGGATGCCGTACTCGGCTTCGGCGGGTGTCCATTGGAGCAGGCGGCGGGCGAGGTCGCGTTCCTTGTCAATCAGTGCTGCGAAGCCGCCGGGGTCGAGGCGGGGGCCGGCGGCCAGGGCCACGTCCGCGCATAGGCCGAGAAAGTAGGGGTGTACCTCGTTCGGTGCGGTGGAGGCGTAGGTGACGAGCGCCGTGCGCATGGCGGGGTCGGTGACGCCGGCGAGGGTGAGGTACTGCGTCGCGTCCGCGGTGGTGAGGTGGCCGACCAGGCGGTGATCAATGTACTGCTCGGGGATGGGGAAGACGGGCGCCGACGGCCACGGCGGGCGGGTGCGGCCTGCCACGATGGCGACGATGCCGGCGCTCAGGTCGAGGTGGCCGAGCAGGCAGCGTAGCCACTCGTCGCGCATGAGCTTGTCGGCGTGAATGAGGCTGTCGGCGTCGCCGATGGCCTCGCCGAAGAACGCCTCGTGGGTGTCGAAGAGGAGCACGATCCTGGGGTGGTCGGCGGTGGCGTCGTTGAGGTCTTGGGCGAACAACCGTGGCAGCTCATCCAGGAGGTCCGGCTCGGGGACCAGGGTCAGGATATGGTCGGCGTCCTCGTGGGAGACCCTGCGTCGCATGCGGCGGCGGGTGAAGGTCTCGTCCATCCGCGAGTTGAGCAGCTGTAGGAGCTGGTGGCCGACGCGCAAGACCGGCAGCGTCAGGACGGCGTCGGCGATGTCGAGCGCGATGTCCACCTCGTTGCGAGGGAACAGCTCGGGGATGCGGTGGGCGATGTCGAAGCCCAGCTTGTGCAGGTATGTGATGGCGGCGAAGTCGAAGCGCGGGGTGGCGATGCGGTGCTGGGCCAGCTGGCGCTTGAGCATGAACAGCGCCGAGAACGCCTCCTGCGGCCGGTTCTCGCCAGCCGGGCGGGCGCCGAAGTCGATTCTGGCCACCGGCACCTGTTGGCCGTGCTCGGCGAGGCGGTCGAGCAGTCCGGTGTCGGGGGTGTCGCTGATGTCCGGCCAGCGGTCCGTGTGCAGGCAAGCGCGCTTTTCCAGGTGCCGGAGGAGTAGCGACTTGCCGTTGCCGCCGAGGCCGTACAGGTAGAGGATCCGCTCCGGGGATGGGTCGTCGTTGATGAGGGTGACGACGTGGCGGGTCAGCTCGAAGCGGTTGGCGAAGAGGTCGAGCGAGCGGTCGTGCGCGACTATTGAACGGGCTGCGCCGTCTGGAAAGATCGGCATGGGTCAGCCCTGTGTGTTTATGGGTAGCAATGTGGTGTCCCGTCCCGGGTAGACGAGTGGTGCAACGGCGTTGTTGCCCAGGACCCTTCACGGAGGGCCGCTGTCCCGCTTGGTTTTACACCTCCGGCCGGTTTGCTTCTACCTTCTTGGCTTTTCCGTTCTGCTTCTCGCGGGGTGGCGAGCAGGCGATGGTCTTCTGCGAGGGTGATGGGACATATAGTTCAATTCGGGCAATAGAGAATATTAGGCAAGAAGCAGAGGCTTCAGTTGGCGGACGAACTCGACGACGTCTGCCTTATGGTCTCGGCCTGGTCCGCCGCGGACAATCTTGATATCGAGCACCTTGGTGACGTCTCGCGTCCAGGCTCGCGCTTGCGCGCCGATGATGTTTCCGTCTGTATCCGTGATGGGAGCGCTATATCCGGGGCCGGCATCGGTGGGGAGGTCGGTGCCTTTGTCTGCAACCTTAGAATTTTGTAGGGCATCTATAGTTGAGGGGAATGGGTTGTGCAGCTCGACGGACAGCAGTGCCTTGTCTTCAAGCGCCGGGGACTTGCTGATGACGCAGTGCGAGAAGTGGGTGATCGAGGCGGAGCCGCTCGCGTAGAAGTCGTCTCTGCCCAACGCCCGCGCTATAGCCTGGTGAGAGAGAATCCCGCACTTTGCTTCTGCTGGAGGAGCTGTCACGTTACCCAGCGGACGACGATCCGCAGGAGGCGGTGGAGGTGAGGATGAGCATGACGCCGCGACAGAGAGAGCGACTGCCAACAGCGTTGTGACGAACGGTCCTCTCATGGCTTCGCTGCTTCATAGCGAGATGACGGCAGTTTGAAGCCGTCGTGGACGGCCTGGGCCGTGTTATTGAAGATGCCAGCGGCCGTCGAATGCTTGAGCCACTCGTCGTACGCGTACGCCTCGTCTGCATCCATCTGGTCGGGCGGCTTTATGCGGCCGTCTATGAGGAAGTTTCCCGTCGAACGCTTGGCGGAGTTCTCGAAAGCGTGAGGGTGGCTGCTACCGGGCGCGTTCTCATCGCCGAACAGGCCATGGCGGAGCATGACGTTGGCTGTCAGGAACTTGAACAGATTCTGGCTTTGTGTCAACTTGTCCGCTGCTTCATCGCGAGCCTTTTCTCCTCTGGTGGGCTCCTGATTGTCGCTCACATAAGCCTCAACAAAGTCGTAGACAGCGTTCACGCCGTCTCCTGCAGGGGTGAGCGCAAGTTTGGTGGTGCGTTTTATACCATCTGTGAAAGCCTTCTCCCATTGGTCCTTACGGTCTGCCTCGTTGATGCTGGCCATATTCGCAGAGTCGACCAGGAAGTAGAGTGATTTGCTCAGTGCGGTTACTTTCGCGTTGAAGAAGTCGCCTGGGTTTCCAGACATTGTGTCCTTGATCAACTTTTGGCGGTATGCACTCTGCTCTGCCTCCGTCGCGTTGGGGTTCTGTTTCTGCCAAGTGGCGAACTCGGCTTTGATCTCGTTCGCGACTTCCGACCCGCGTGCGTTTAGGACGCGAAAGCTGTACTCTCCGTTGCTCTCTACAACGGTTTTGAAGGCGTCCGGCTCCTTGGCTGCCCAGATCAGTACACTTTTCAGTTCCTCGCGATGGAATCTGGCGGCGTGATCTTGATGGCCGGATAGGTTCGGGTCAGTGTCAGGTAGCGTCACAACGCCAGGCGTCTCAAGAATGTCGCTGTTGGCCACCCGGTGAACGTCGCTCATGTAGTCGGAGACGATCCGCGCGAAGCTTTGCCGGGTTTCGGGAAGGGACCTCTGCACCTTTTCATCTGACCAGAAGTGGACTGCCCAGGACGCAATGAGAGCAGACTTGTATCCCCGTGAGGTTCCTGGTGGTTGGCCGTGGTCACGGTAAGTCGTGCTGGCTGCCTCGATCGCTTTGCCGAGTGCCGCGCCTCTGTCGCCCCAGTAGGTCTGACGTATCAGGAAGGCCAAGGGCTTGCGTGCGGGATCGGTGAAGAAGTCCTGCGCGACTCTGGGATTGTTGGCCAGGGCGGTGGCCAGGCCGGGGCCGAACGCGAGCATGTTCTGTCTCTCGGAGGTTGGCTTCCGAGCGTTGTCGTACACCTTGTTGGCGAGGTCGAGAAGGAACGCATCATCGAAGGCGCCGTGCTGCAGGAGCTTGCCCACGATGGCGTCCTCCAGGCCCGCGATGCCGTCGGTATGGCGGATCAGCTCATCGGCGTAGCCCTTGGGTAGTCGCATGTTGCCGACGCCCCGAGAGGCCGTACCCAGAGTGACGCTGAGCAGCTTCGTCAGATGTTCCAGCTTGTCGGAAGGCGGCCCTGGCCGGCGCTCGTCGAGGGGGTTGCGAACCGAGTCGTAGAGATCTCCGAGGATGGCCTTGAGCTCTGCGGGTGGGATCTCCTTGGCTAAGGCGACTGCGAAGTATGGATCGTGCTGATGTTTTTCCAGCAGCTTCAGCGTCTCCGGCGATATCACCTTCTGTCCTTTGACGCCGTCCGCGTCCTTTCTCGCCTGCCGAAGCTGTTCGGCGGCGGATTTGGCGGCCGCCGCGCCGCCTGCGGGCGAGCTCGACGCCCACAGCGTCTCGTCCGCCCAGACCACTCCCTTGTCGAGCCCGATCTTCTGCGTAGAGACGATCAGGTCAAGCCTGCGCTGGAGACTGGGCACCTCTCGGCCGATCTGGAACCCGATATCCCGCAACAGCCCTGGCCCGGGCAGGCTGGTGCCGATCGACCTCAGAGCGTTGTAGAGCTGTGCGTCTACTTCAGACCATGACCGCTCGGTGCGTTTCATCTCAGCGATCAGCTGCGTCATGAGCTCAGGGTCGATGCCGACCCGGTTGGGAGATGGACTCACCGGAGGTTCCCGTTAGGGGGCTGTAGAAACGGCTCTCCTGGCCACTGGCCCGGTTGCCGCGCGGGCTCTGGTTCCGCGGGTATGGATTCGACCAGCGCGAGTGCCCGCTGAAAGGCGCTCTTATACGCGGCTTCCCATGTATGGCAGTCCTTGATGAGCTTGTCGGCTGCCTTGCCCTTCATCGCTCCGCTCTCCAGCAGGCCGATGAGCTTGCGCACGTCGTTGGCATGCTGGTCGCGTAACTGTTCGATCGTGCGCCGAGCGGCGGCGATCTGTTCCTGGGTCGCCATCAGTCGGGATCCTTGGATCTTGAGGACGACTATCTATGGGATCAATGTGACGATAGAGGGCTGTAGTAGAACCGTCGAGCTGAACTGCTCATATGGCATACACCCAAACATTTTCCCGGCCGATGCGTATCACTTCTGGCGGTAAACACCTCGGCCGCATCCGCGACCATGCGTCCAGCTTGATGTTCGTGACCGGGCCGCACCTTCTGCCGCCCTGGGTGTTGCGGGGCATCCGTCACGCAGGTGACGCCGGACGGCTGCGCTGGGCGGCGTCTCGTGGCGTCCTCGCAGAGGCGCGCTTCACCGTGGATTTGTTGTAGCCATTCCCTACGCTCCCAAGCGCGCCACCGATCTCAGGGCATCCAGCATCGCCTTGAAGGCATCCGATCGCACCGCTGTATCGCGGACGGGGTCGGCCACGTCATCAGGGGACGATGCCCAGGTGGGACGGGGGAGAGCTCGCCAAGATCATCCCCCATATATCCCCAGAACGCTGTCCTACGGCTGCATATGGCTGCTCTCGGCTGCCTTGGAGGCTCCTGGGAAGCAAAAGACCTGCGGCTGAGAAACCGCAGGTCGGAAGGCGAAAAGCCTGGTCGAGATGCGTGCCCCCGGCAGTGTGCTGGTTCAGGACATAGGAAACCCATGTCGCAAGACATAGGAAACTTCAACAGAGTGTGTCTCGGGACATAGGCAACCATCGCGATCATG